>NZ_JAQZAT010000001.1:0-503474 GCF_028736925.1 Flavivirga sp. 57AJ16
ACCTCGAAGCTTTTGTACCCTATCCTTCCGAAAAGTCGGGGACAGCCCTATGGCCTTTTCCCAACAACTAGCAGAGAGACTTGACCGTTCTATAAAAAGCGACCTCGGAGGTTGGCATAGCAGCCTATCTAGGGAGCAAGGGTATAGGGCGAGTTCTTTTTATTTGCGGCTGTGACAAAAGATCATGATTTGTGGGTACACCGTAGCTGCCGGCAGGCAGGTGTTGACATGACAAACAACTGTTTTTCACTCGATTAATTTAATTATTTTCAATAAAACTTACATCGAACTGGCGTTAAGTAATAAAAAAATATTCATACCGTTTCTAATTTAAATTTACTCATTAAAACGGCATTTTTTTGCCTAATATTTCAAAATAAAACAGAACCGTAGCCTTGCTCAATGTCATTAAGCTAAGTCCGTAATGTCAGCCTGAGCCTTTCGGCTCCGCTCAAGACAGGCTAAAGTCGAAGACCTATTGGAATTCTAGTTTTTATTAGCATTTCTGCGCTCAATGTGACAAAAAATGAACAGATTACCTTAACTTAATGACATTGAGCCTTGCTATGCTTGTATTTTCTTTTTATCTTAAAAATCTTCTACTTTTCTTTTGAGTAAATTTAAATCAGAACTGAACTGGTATTACAAATGTGATTTCATTCAATATAATTTTAGGAAATAAAGAATCACTCAAACTAACATAAATTTTCCTATCCTAGATTTACGTTAAATAAGATTATTTATTTTGGCAGTAGCAAAATACTCCTTCCCCCTTCTTTCTTTCAGCTATTAGGAGCCGTTATTGGTCGAAAATTTTTCAACGATCTATTGAAAGCACTATCTTTAATAATTACGATTTTTAACTCAAAAATCAATTAATCTAATAATCAAAACTTTAAATTAAAACGTATGTGTAAAAGATTACTTAATTTTTTAGTCTTTGTGTTTTTATTGTCAAGTAGCACAATAATAGCACAAAGTAAAACGGTTTCAGGTACCATTTCAGATCAGGATGGTTTGGCATTACCGGGAGCTAATGTGATTTTAGAAGGAACTAATACTGGTGTTTCTTCCGATTTTGATGGGAAATACTATATAGAGATACCCAATGATGGTATTTTAGTGTATTCAATGCTTGGTTTTAAAGAGCAGAAAGTATCAACAGCAGGACAGACCACTATTAATGTAACTATGCAAGAATCTACAGAAGCTCTGGATGAGATTGTTGTTACAGCCTTAGGAATAAAGAGAGAAAGAAAATCTTTAGGGTATTCGGTCCAGGAAATAGAAGGCTCCTCGGTCGCTCAAGCCAGAGAACCTAATATGGTAAATGCGCTATCGGGTAAAATTACGGGTCTACAAGTTGTTAAAGGAAGTGGAGGTCCAGCTGGGTCTTCTAAAATTATATTAAGGGGATTTAGTTCCTTAGTAGGAGATAACCAACCATTAATTGTGGTTGATGGTGTACCTTTAGACAATTTTACAGGTTCGTCAAATAACGAGTTTTTTAATACAGGAGAAGATTTTGGAAACGGATTAGGAGACATAAATCCAGATGATATTGAAAGTTTATCGGTATTAAAAGGTGCTTCGGCTGCAGCCTTATATGGTTCGCGTGCAGGTAATGGCGTTATTTTGATTACCACTAAAACTGGAAAAGCTCAAAAAGGACTAGGCATAGCATATTCTGTTACAACTGGATTTCAAAGTATCTTTATGACTCCTGATTTACAAAGTAGTTTTGGTCAAGGATCTCTTGGTACCTATGATGAGCTAAGCGGTAATAGCTGGGGGCCAAAAATTGAAGGACAAACAGAAACTGGACCTGTTAATGGATCTGTAGTCTTCAATGCCTTTGATAATATCAATAATTTTTACAAGAATGGGTTTAGCCAAAACCACAGTCTTTCTTTTCAAGATCAAGTAAGTGAAGCGACTTCATTATACTCGTCGGCAAATTATTTAAAAGACGACAGTAATATCCCTGGAGCCACTTTAGAGCGAATAAATTTAATAACCAGAGGTGTTTCTAAGTTTGGAGAAACTAAAAATTGGACGCTAGATACTAAAGTACAATACAATAAAACGACAGCTAATAATAGACCTCGTAATGGTTTAAACGCATTTAACTCTTATCGTACTATAGTTAACTTTCCAAGATCATTGGATATTAGACAGTTTTCTGCAGGATCAGATGAGTTTGGTAATCAATTATGGTATGATACAAATACAAATCAGATAAACCCATATTGGTTAGTTCATAACAATTTAAAGGAAGACTCAAGAGATCGTTTTATTTTTTCTGGATCTTTAAAACATGAGTTTAATGATTGGTTAAGTGCAGAAATTAAAGGTGGAGCAGATTTATATACAACAAATACAGAAACAAAGCTTTTTTCAGGAAGCCCAGACTCGGCTACAGGACGATATACCTTAGGAAAGAGCACCTTTACAGAGCAAAACTATAGTGCTTTAATTGTGGCTGCTAAAGATAATGTTTTTGGAAAATTTGGTGGTGCTTTTACCCTTGGAGGAAATTTAATGTCTACCGAGAGTAGCGGCATCAGTAGTAACTCTGGTCAACTAGAAGTTCCAAACGTATTTAGCCTGAATAACGGTATAGATCGTGCGACTGTAGAGCAATCATTTAGCAATAAAAAAATAAACTCACTGTATGGTTTGTTCCAATTGAACTATGATGGTTATTTATTTCTTGATCTAACAGGACGTAATGACTGGACATCATCTTTAAGTAAACAGAACAGGTCATTTTTCTATCCATCTATAAGTACTTCTTTTGTCATTTCAGATATGATTACAAAAGAAGGCGGGGAATTACCTAGTTGGTTAACTTTTGCCAAAATTAGAGCTTCGTATGCAGAAGTAGGTAATGATCTAGATCCTTTTCAATTAATAAATGTGTTTTCTGTAGGAAAAGATCCTTTCGACAATACGACTGCCACAACAGGAAATACATTGTTTGATCCTAATGTTGTAAACGAATTAATAAAATCGACAGAATTTGGTTTTGAAGCTCGTTTCTTAAACAACAGAATTGGTGTAGATTTTACCTATTATAAATCTAACGCCACCAATCAATTAATTCCTATTCCACTAGATCCTTTAAGCGGTTTCAATCAAAAAATCATTAATGCCGGTGATATAGAAAATAAAGGTTTTGAATTAACTTTAAAATCAAGAATATTGGATAATGATAATGGCTTAACCTGGGATATGGATATAAACTATTCTAGAAATGAAAATACCGTTAATGAATTAACCGATGGCGTTACTCAATTTGGTTTAGGTGGTTTTGATAATTTAGCGGTGTTGGCAGCAACAGGAGAAGATTATGGTGTAATATGGGGAACTAAATTTAGAAGAGTTGAGGATGAAACAGATCCTAATTTTGGAAGAATATTAGTTGATGGTGATGGTTTACCATTAGCGACCGAAGATAAATTTATATTAGGTTCTCAACAACCTGACGCCTTATTAGGGTTAACCAATTCATTTAAATATAAGAATTTCTCATTAGGCCTTTTAATTAGCGCTAGCATTGGTGGAGAAGTTTTCTCTGGAACGAACCAAGCATTACAAGCATCTGGTTTAGCTGCTGCAACAGTAGTAAATGGAGAAAGAGCTGATATTGTTTTCGACGGTGTTTTTGAAGATACGCCTGGCAATTTTGTTGAAAATACTACTGGAGCAAGCCCTCAAGATTATTGGACAGCCATCACTGCTCGTTCTGGTAATTTAGGTATCACAGAAGCTAACATTTACGATGCCACAAACGTAAGGTTAAGAAATGTAAGTTTAAGTTATGACTTTACGTCTAAATTTTTAGATAGAACGCCTTTTGAAGGTTTAAAAATTGGTGTTTCTGCTAATAATGTATGGATGATTACAAGTCACTTAAATGGTGTTGACCCAGAATCTGTTTTTGCTACAGGTTCAAATGCTACTGGTTTTGAATATCTTTCTTCGCCTACTACACGTACTGTATTCTTTAATGTAGCTGCTAAATTTTAAAAATAAAAAAATTGAATTATGAAAAAAATATTTAAACCCTTTGCATTGTTAAGTACAATGTTGCTGATTTTTTCTTGCAGTGATTTTGAAGAAATCAACAAAGACCCCTTGGCTGTTACTTCAGAGCAAGTTGAAGTAGAGTTTTTTATTAATGCTTCCATTGGTGGTGCACAAATGAATCCGCACATTGCAGAACGTGTATTTTATCTGTACTGGTTAGATGCATCAAAAATGGAAAGAATAGGTGTGTTAACCGAAGGTTCTCATAGCGATTCATGGACAAATGACTATTTTCAAAGTTATGTTTCCAAATGGCTAAAAGATATCAATTCGGGAGTTTCTGTTGCTGAAGAAAGAATTGCTACAGGCAATGTAAAAGAATACACTCACAACTTACTACAGATTGCAAGAATTTGGAGAGCCTATATTATGAGCGAAATGGCCGATAATTTTGGTCCGATTCCTGTAAATGGATTTCAAGCAGTAAACCCTGAGTATAATAGTGTTAAAGATGTATACTATTACATGTTAGCCGAATTAAGTGACGCTGTTAGCGAACTAGATGAGAATAACGATGCCAAGCCAGTAAGAGAAGGCCTTGATCCAGCTTATGGATTTGATTATACAAAATGGAAAAAATACGGTAATTCTTTAAGAATGCGTTTAGCCATGCGTTTATCTGAAGTTGATCCGGCTAAAGCACAACAAGAATTTGAAGCTGCTGCTAATACCGGTTTATATATAGATTCTTCAGCTGATTATTTTTCTGTGCAAGAAAAAGGAGATTGGGACGACTATTCAAATGTGATGTCAAGACAATGGAATAGCCACCAAATCTCTCCAACTTACAAAAATTTGGTACAAGGTTTAGGAGGTATCACTTCTGCTGCACAATTACCGGCTGATCAACATGCTACTATTAAACCCGTAAACTATATGGGTTTAAAATTTGATAACCACTTTACATCTCTTACAAACGATCCAACGGCTGGATTTTGGTTAGATGGTTTGCCAAATACGATCGACCCAAGAGCCTATAAAACATTTGTAATTCCAGGTGATCTTGATAACCCAGACATGAATTATTATCCTACTTGGGCTAATGATCATACAATTACTGAAAGAGATTTAATAATTGGTGAGGTAGATGATGCCGATAATGGTGAAACTGATGATATTACTATAGAGGCTGCTTTCACATATAATGCTTTACCTGTTGGAAATTTAGGAGTACCAGGATCTTTAAACCAGCTTAGTTTCAATGGGACGATCCCTCGTTTAGCTCATCATTTTAGAGATGGTACAGATAATGCAGATCGCCGGATATTTTTTGCTTCTTGGGAATCATTTTTCTTAATTGCAGAAGCAGCGGTAAGAGGTTGGAATACACCCATGGATGGCCAAGCTGCTTATGAAGCAGGTATTGGAGAAAGCTTTGCCTTCTTTGGAGTTTCAGACCATCTTGCAGCATATTTAACCTCTCAAGATTATAACAACAATGGTACTTCTGTTAGCTGGGGACATACTGTAGAGCCACCTGCTAGTGTAACAATGGATTATATCGATGGTTATACAGGTGCAGCAGGAACCGTTAATTATACATACCCTGAAAACACCATTTACGAAGGAGGGACTGTTAAGAATGATCATTTAAATAAAATTATTACACAAAAGTACTTGGCGCAAACACCATGGTTACCTTTAGAAGCATGGAGTGATCACAGACGTTTAGGCTTACCATTCTTTGAAAACCCTGCTGTAGAAAACCCATTACCGGACCTTCCAGCTTTAAACCCTGGAAATGTAATGACAAATCAAGTAGGATTTTTTGGTCAACGTTTAAATTATCCTTCTTCTTTTGAAAACAATGTACCAGCTGGTTTCACACAAGCTGTAGATTTATTAGGAGGCCCTAATGACGTTCATACACCATTATGGTGGGCCCAACAAAATTAAGATTACTAATCAATCCCATTATTCATAGAATTTTTAAAAGGGAGAGCTACTAATGCTCTCCCTTTTTTTATTATAAATTTGATTTTTACATAAATTATGTTGAAACGGATATCACAACTTTTATTTATTGCTATTTTATTAGTTAGCTATAATAATGACTATTGAGCACAGAGAAAACAAACTGCATGTAAACCAAAAGGATAACACTTCTAAAATTGAGTTTTTTTAAAATGATCTCAATCTCCACGCAACTATTTTAAGATTTGGGCATCTACTTACTAAACCTAATATTAAAATAAATTTAAAATGAAAAAATCAAATCTATTGCTAAGTAGTTTCTTGGCAGTTGCCCTATTAACTATTAGCTGTAACAATGATGATGGTCCAAATTGTCCAGAAGATCTAACAGGAGCACTAAGTGATAAAGAAACCTCATTCGCCCATAAGTGGGTGTTGTCGGATATCGTTTCAGAGGAAGAAATAGATTTAACCGATGACAACGAAAATAATCCCAGCACTAATATTTTCGATCAATACTCAGACTGCAACCAAGATGCTTTCTATGATTTTAAAGATGATAGGTCCTTCCAATATAAGCAAGGGCAGAACACATCAAATTGCAGCAATAAACAATCATCGAGCGGAACCTGGAAGTTAACAGAAAATGCTTTAACCATAGTAAGTTTCTGTAATACGCAAATAATTGATATTGAAATTAATACAGATACTACTTCGTTCTTTATTGAAGACACTTTTACCTTTACCGATGTAAATGGCAATCGCATCAATAGCAAAACCAAAATCACTTACAACAAGGAAGTTTCTAATTGATGTAAAATACATGTATTTTGAAAGGTTCTTTTATACCAAGAAAAATACATTTTTAATATTTTGATATTTCAGCATACTCTATGATTGAAATATCAAAATATTTTATCCTAGTAACGTTTGCTCTAGGGTTTAATTAATTATCTTCAACATACTCTAAATCGACCAGCGCCCTTACTAATCCATCAGTCACAGCCATTCCCGAGCTATATAGCTAAATCAATATAAAATAACATGAACCTTCAGAGTAAAAAACCGAATTTCTTCGTTAAAAATACTCGCCGTAACTAAGCTATGACTGCGCTTTTTATCTTGAACTTCAATTTTTTATATCTAAATATTCTATGCCATTTTATAGCGACTTAGCTATACATTTCAAATAGTTTACTAACTGGATGGCCACTGTCGTTCTAGTATCTTCCAAATTATAGTGGCAATAAACATAACTAATAGCATATAAAAAAGTACGTCCCACTTCAATGCCCCCTTTAATACCATTTCCACTTTAAAAGCTACAATATTACCTCCTAGTTCCATTTGTTTTTATCTATGCAAATGGCGACAAAGCAAGTCCTTTCTCCTGCATGAGTGCTACAAATCGATCGTAAGCACTATTTTTGAAAACTCTTTTTGTATACATTTTTTTACATAAAAAAATAGATAATATAAAATATTTACGTAACTTTAAAGTAGATTATTACAGATAGATCATTAGAATAAAGTTTTTTAATTTACTAAAAATCTATCTTTTTTACCGCTAAATTATACCTAAACCACCAATAAGACTTAGGTTAACCAGGCTTATAACAAAATGTTATAGCCGTTCTACTGGTTACAAAGACAAAAATGAAATTGGTTTAATTTTTAAGGATGCTAATCAATCATGATCATCGAAGAGAGATGATCCCAAAAAGATTGATTATGCAAAAACACATATACTATTGTGGAGAACTGAATGCCATTTCTTAAAAGAAATAGGTAAAGAAAGGTTAGTACATATTATAAATATGGGCTTACCATTTAATCAAAAAAATGTATTGAAATTGGAGTGACTCATGTAACTCATTAGACTTTAAAACCATTATAAACCTTAAAACAAACCAAATGAAACACAAACACCTATTATTACCGTTATTGTTCGTCATTTCTTTTATGACACACGCACAAGAAGATCAAAACAAAGCTTTTTATCATGGAAAGATATCTTCTGTAGAGTATATTTCTTCTATAGCATCAAGACCCAATGATCTTATCTCCCCCGATAATTCAGTTAGGGAGGCAAAAGATAAAAGATCATTAGGAAATCAGATTGTATCGGGCAAAGATCCTCAAACAACAAATGATTATTATGTAAGAAATAAGCATAAAAAGGAGCAAAGTGTACAAAGAGCTCCTGCTAGCCTAGTTTTTGACACCTACTCATCAAATTCCCAACCTACAGATCCGTCCATGGCCGTAGGTCCCAATCACATCATGGTGGTTTATAATACAGGGTTTATGATTTATGATAAATCCGGGAATCAATTGTTAGGTGAGACGTCTCCTAATCCAGCTATTTTCCCTTCGGGTGGATGTTGTGACCTTACAGCCTCTTATGATAATGCAGCAGACAGATGGGTCCTTTCATTTTTGGGGTCTGGAGCTCAAGTAGCAGTTTCAGATGGTCCTAACCCATTAACGGCAGGATGGTATATATACAATATCTCAGCCATAAACGATTATCAAAAATTATCTATTTGGAGTGACGGCTATTATATTACCGATAATACTGGAAGCTCCAATAAACTTTGGGTATTAGAAAGAGATGTTATGCTGACAGGAGGTTCTGGAGCTCAAATTATTGGATTTAACCTTCCTGGAATTATAACCAGCGGCTTTTTTAGTCCGCAAGTATTAAATGTTACCAATGGTAATTTACCTGCTCCTGGAGGTGCAACTATAGTCTATTTACAGGACGATGCTTGGAGCGGGGTCTCTCAGGATCATATTAAAGTTTGGACTGCTAATCTAGATTGGAATAACCCAGGAAGTTCGACAGTTTCAAACCCTCAGCAAATTAATACAGCACCTTTTATTAGTGTTTTTGACGGCGGCAGCTTTTCCAATTTAAGCCAACCAGGAGGAGGTACTTCTATTGATGCATTGCAAGCAACTATTATGAATCAAGCTCAATTTAGAAAATTTGCAACTCATAATTCGGCACTATTTAATTTTGTAGTTGATACCGATGCTGGTTCGGGTGAATTGGCAGGAGTACGCTGGTACGAGTTTCGACAAAGTGGGGATAATCAACCCTGGTCTTTACATCAAGAAGGCACGTATACCGCACCAAATGGAAGACATGCCTGGAACGCGAGTCTTGCAATGGATGGGCAGGGCAATATAGGCATGGGATATACATCTATGTCGGGGCCTACAACTTCAACAACAGTTAGGGTCAGCTCTTATTTTACAGGCAGATTGAGTACTGACCCATTAGGTACCATGACAAGTGTAGAACAGCTTATTGCAAATGGAAATGGAAATTTTAGCGGGATTCGATATGGGGATTATAGCAAGATTGATGTAGATCCATCGGATGATGCTTCGTTTTGGTTTATTACCGAGTATATCAACGGTAGTAGAAAAGGTGTTGTTGGAAAATTTCAAATTGAAGCCAGTACTCCTGATACTGAAGCACCAACAAGCCCAACTAATTTGGTTGCTAGCAACATAACATCCAGCGGATCGACACTTAGTTGGACCGCATCCACCGATAACGTAGGTGTAGCTCTCTACAATATCTCTATAGATGGTAATGCTGCTGGTACGTCTACAACGACTACTTTTAATGTTACTGGGCTTTCTCCTTTAACCACATACGTTGCTTCTGTAACCGCTCAAGATGCTGCGGGGAATGTTTCAGGAAATGAAACTGTTTCGTTTACTACCAATGCTAACGATATTAATTATTGTGACTCTGCGAGTACAAATGTAGATGACGAATTTATTAGCAATGTTCAGTTAAGTACTATCAACAATAGTTCTAATGCACAATTTTATTCAGATTTCACTTCAATCTCAACAGATTTAAACGAAGGTGAAACATATACGGTCACAGTTGTCCCGACCTGGACAGGAACCATATACCCTGAAGCATATGCCGTTTGGATCGACTACAATAACAATGGAAGTTTTAATGATGCAGGTGAATTGGTTTGGTCTAAAGCCCCTTCAACAGATGCTTCTAATAGTGGCTCTTTTACAGTTCCTAATGGCACTTCCCAAACTTCGGTTAGAATGAGGGTTTCAATGAAATATAATAACATTCCAACCTCTTGTGAAACTTTCACTTGGGGCGAAGTGGAAGACTATACTATTAACCTTGGAACTGGAAGCTCGGTGAATGCTAACGTAAAAGCATTGAGATCGTTCACTGAAACGGCAAACAAAAATATTACCATACATCCCAACCCGGCAAATTCAAGCTTAACTATTGATATTTTTGAGAGTGATTTTGATAAAGTCACCATATTTGCATCCACGGGAGCAATTATTAAAAAGGTAAATCCGAGTAAAGGTACCCATACTGTTGATGTGTCCCATTTTATGACAGGTATGTATTTTGTAAGGTTTGTTTCTAAAAGGCTGGCTATTACCAAAAGATTTATCAAACAATAATAGGCTCTCATTATAATTATTAAGAGGTCTAAAAAGTGTCGTTCAGAGCATTCCGACAGTTGTCGGAGTCGAAGAATCTTATTAAAAATTAAATCTAAAGATTAGAATTTAAAGAGATTCTTCAGTCGTTCCTACCTTCTGAATGACACTTTTTAAACCTCTTTTTGTAATTATTCTGAATGTATGTACTTCAAAAAATATAGACCCAAATATTCTGTTTATGATTTCTAAAACAAAAAACGATTAACCTAAAGCCTGCTCCAGATCTCCAATAATATCGTCTATATGCTCTAGGCCAACCGATACTCTTACCAAACCATCAGTAATGTTTACTTCCTGTCTATCGGCTTCAGATAGTTTACTGTGCGTTGTTGAAGCTGGATGTGTCACGATGGTTCTTGTGTCTCCTAAATTAGCGGACAATGAACATAGTTTAATAGCATTTAAAAAGCTACGTCCTGCTCCAATGCCGCCTTTAACTTCAAAAGCTACAATATTACCACCTAGTTTCATTTGTTTTTTAGCCACTTCATATTGCGGATGTGATTTCAAAAATGGGTATTTCACCCAATTCACTTTTGGGTGATTCTCTAAAAACTCAGCTACTTTCAAGGCATTTTCACAATGCTTATCCACTCTTACAGCAAGTGTTTCCAAACTTTTTGATAGCGTCCAGGCATTAAATGGTGACAATGCTGGCCCTGTATTTCTTGCGAACAAATAAATCTCACGGATTAAATCGGCATTACCTACCGTAACGCCTCCTAAAACACGTCCCTGGCCGTCCATTAACTTTGTTGCTGAATGTACTACCAAATGGGCGCCATATTTTATGGGCTGTTGGATATAAGGTGTTGCAAAACAGTTATCAATAATTAAAATCAGGTGATGCTTTTTAGCAATAGCTCCCAACAGCTCTAAATCTATAATATCAATCGCAGGATTTGTTGGTGATTCTGCATATAGGATTTTTGTTTTTGGCGTGATACAGCTTTCAATAGTCTCTGGTTTATTGATATCGAAATACGTTGTTTGAATATGCCACTTGGGCAGATATTTTGTAAACAAGGTATGTGTAGAGCCAAACACAGAACGCGCAGACACAATATGGTCGCCACTATCTAACAATGCAGCAAAGGTCGAAAATATCGCAGCCATTCCTGTTGCAAACGCATAGCCGCCTTCGGCACCTTCCATGCGGCATACTTTCTCAACAAACTCTGTGGTGTTAGGGTTTGTAAAGCGACTGTATATATTACGCTCCTTTTCTTCGGTGAAAGATGCTCGCATATCCTCTGCATCTTCAAAAACAAAACTGGATGTTAGATATAACGGACTTGTATGTTCTAAAAATTCGGTACGTTCTAATTGCGTACGAATGGCTTCTGTTTCAAACTGTTTTTTGCTCATCTTTATTTTTCTTAGACCTGTCAGGTCTGTTCTTATTTTCAATTAATATGTTTAGATAGTCTTAGAATATCTCCAAAAACACCTCTTGCTGTTACTTCTGCTCCAGCTCCGGCTCCTTGAATAACAATGGGCTGTTCTCCATAAGACTCTGTAAAAATCTCAAAAATAGCATCAGATCCCTTTACATGACCTAATGTACTGTCTTCTGGGACAGATACTAATTTTACTTCTAAATTCCCTTTGTCTTGAGATAAATCCCCAAATAGATCACCTACATATCTTAATACATGACCTGCTTCCTGTTTCTCTTTTATTTTTTGGAATGCTTCATCTAAAACATCCAACTGTTTTAAAAACTCCTGAACCGAAATGTTTTGGTAGGCTTCTGGAATTAAATTCTGAACGGCCACATCTTCAAATTCATTTTGCAGATCTAATTCCCTTGCTAAAATCAATAGTTTTCTGGCAACATCATTTCCAGAAAAATCTTCTCTTGGATCTGGTTCTGTAAAGCCTTTATCGATGGTTTCTTGAACAATAGCACTAAACGGTTTATCCTGAACCGAAAAATTATTAAATAAATAACTTAATGTTCCAGAAAACACACCGCGTATTCTGGTAATGTTTTCTCCCGATTCATGCAATAACTTAATCGTATCAATTAATGGTAAACCTGCACCAACCGTAGTTTCATATAAATACTGCTTATTATGCTCATGTAATTGCGAACGCAATGTTGTATAAAACTCATGTGAAATGGTATTGGCAATTTTATTTGATGATACCAAATCGAAACCAGCTTCAACCAACGGCACGTAATTCGTGTGGAAGTCTGAACTTGATGTATTATCTACTGCAATTAAATTCTCCAAATGATGGGTCTGTGCAAAAGCAATAATATCTTGAATAGAACTTTCTTTCGATGCAGATTCTATATCGCTTTTCCAACTTGAATTCACACCATTTTTGTCTAAAAGGAGTTTTCTGGAATTAGCAATGGCAAAAACATTTAAGTTAATGCCTTTACGATTTTCAATATCATCTTTAGATTTCAATATCTGATTGATTAAGGCCCCACCTACACCTCCATGTCCAAAAATGGCAATGTTTATTTTTTTTGAAATTCCGAAAACCTCACCATGAATAACATTCATGGCTTTATGCAATTGGTTCTTTTTTACCACTAAGCTTACATTTCTACCCGTCACCGTATTATTAAATAACAACGGTGTAATGTGGTTTTTAATCAAGGCATTAAATGGTTTATGGAATGAGCTTAATTCGATCCCTATAATTGAGATCACAGAAACATCATCTACTATTTCAATCCTATTAACGTCTTGTGAGTAAAAATCGTTTTCAAATTCACGCTCCAGTGCAATAACTGCCTGAGTCGCTGATTCTGCTTTTATAACTAATCCAATACCTCTTTCTGAAGACCCTTGGGAAATAATACTCACACTAATATCATGAATACTTAAGGCTTTAAAAATTCTAGCGTCTACCCCGATCTTTCCTAACAAACCACGCCCTTCAAAATTTAATAACGCTACATTATCTAAAACCGATAAGGATGTTACCTCCTTAGAGCTTGGTTTTGCCGTAATTAAAGTCCCTTCATCATCTGAATTAAAAGTATTTAAAATACGAAGGTTTATATTCTTTTCTACTAAGGGAATAATGGTTTTGGCATGTAAAACATTTGTTCCGAAATTAGCCAACTCATTCGCTTCACTAAATGACAATTCCCTAATTTTTTGCGCATCGGCAACCAAATCTGGATTTGCCGTATAAATACCGTTTACATGTGTATAATTTTGTAGCTCATCGGCATCCAAATAATTAGCTAATAAAGCGGCTGTATAGTTACTTCCATTTCTACCTAAAGTAGTCGTTTCATTTTTCGAATTAGACGCTATAAATCCTGTGACAATATTAACGGTATCTCCGTTATTTTGCTTAAAATAATTTCTAACATTATCTTTAGTTAATTGCGAAATAGGCTGTGCATTACCAAAGGCATCATCTGTTTTAATTAATTGTCGTGCATCTGTAGCTTTTGCTTTAATACCGCGTTGAACAAGTAATTCTTCTAGCAATTTAACAGATAACAATTCACCTTGGGCCAAAATTTCATCTTTTGTTTTTTGACTGCAATCGCGTAATAAGCTAACGCCTTCAAAAAGTTTATCAAGAATTGAAAACTGTTCAGAAAAATCTATTGTTTTTAAAGGGGCTTTTTGGTACACTTTAAAAGCTTCTAATTCGTCTTGAAAAGGCTCCCCTTTTAAAGCTTTATCCAAAATTCCCTCTAATGCATCCGTAGCATTTCCTCTAGCAGATACTACAGCAGAAATCCGCTCACCATTATTAACCTTATTTTCAATAATGGAAATAACTTTATCCAAACCTTCCCCGTTTGCTAAAGATCTCCCTCCAAATTTTAGTACTTTCATTTTTCTCTTTTTAGAATCCGGCACAAAAATGCCTTCTATAATTTTTTCTAATTGTTCGTATTCCATTAAAAAGGCATCATGTCCATGAACGGAATGTATCTCGCTATAAGTTACATTTGGATGCGTTAACGCCAATTGTTTATGGGTTTGTCTATTTTCCTCTGCTGTAAAAAACAAATCAGAATCCACACCTACAATATGGATATTAGCATCGATACGCTCTAAAATAACCTGTGCTGGACTTAATTCTGCATTAAAATCGTTAGCCCTATTTTTAGTAACATCAATCGTTTTTAATAATTGATTCATCAGCTTATAAGCTGACAACTGAAAACGTTCCTGTAATTTTTTACCATGATGCAGTAACCAACTTTCTACATTAAAAATCTCTAAATCCTCGTTTTTGGAACGTTGAAAACGTTCTTTAAATGATTCTGGGGTACGATAACACAGCATAGCATGCATTCTGGCATCATGTACCGGATTTCTTGAGTTTAATAGAAACTGCTCTTGTATTTGACAATTGGCAATTAACCAATCGGTCGATTTCCAATCTGTAGCTACAGGTATTAAATGCTCTGTAACATCTGGCTTTATAGCAGCCATTTCCCAAGCAATACCGCCTCCTAAAGATCCTCCTATAATAGCGAAAAGCCTATCGATCTTTAATTTTTCAAGCCCTGTTAAAAACCATTTTGCGACATCCCTGGCAACAAAATCCTTATAGTTATCAATAACAAAACCATCAAAACCGTTCCCAGGAATATTAAAAGCCAAAACAGTATATAAATTAGTGTCTATGACTTTATCTTTACCGATCAAATCTTTCCACCAACCACCATCTCCAGCAACATGACTATTACCTGTCAAAGCATGATTTACCAAAACGACCGGGGCAGTACCCAACGTTTTACCAAAAAGTTGATAGCTCAATTTAATTTCTGAGACTAAAGCACCACTTTCTGTAGTATAGCTTGGAATTATGATATCTGACAATACGTCTTTCATTAATAATTATTTAGGACTTCAATTTCGCTAAAAGCTGCTTTTAGATCGGCTTTTAAATCTTCTATGTCTTCTATACCAACCGATAACCTGATTAAATCTTTGGTCGCACCGGCCGCTATTTGTTGGTCATCACTTAGCTGTTGGTGTGTGGTGCTTGCGGGGTGTATAATCAATGATTTTGTATCTCCAATATTCGCTAATAACGAGAATATTTTTGTCTTATCTGCTATCGTTTTAGCGGCATCGTACCCGCCTTTAGCACCAAAAGTAACAATACCACTTTGTCCTTTGGGCAAGTATTTATCTGCTAATGCTTTGTACTTGCTACTTTCTAAACCTGGATAATTTACCCAAGCAACTTCGTCTTGTTTTTCTAACCATTTTGCAAGGGCCAAAGCATTTTCACAATGTTGCTTAATTCTTACTGGTAGTGTTTCCAATCCTTGAATAATATTGAAGGCATTTGTCGGACTCAAAGCACCTCCAAAATCTCTCAACCCTTCTAAAATTAATTTAAAAGTATAAGCAGCTGCTCCTAAAGCTTCACTGTAAACTAAACCATGATATCCAGCTGAAGGCTCTGTAAATTCAGGGAATTTCCCATTTGTCCAATCAAAAGTCCCGCCATCAATAATAGCACCTCCTAAAGAAGTTCCTTGACCTCCAATATATTTAGTAAGGGAATGAATGACAATATTTGCACCATGTTTTAATGGATTCAATAATGCTGGTGTTGCTACGGTATTATCAACAATAAAAGGGACACCTGCTGCTTTAGAATGTACGGCAATAGCTTCCAGATCCAAAACATCTAATTTCGGGTTTCCCAAAGATTCCACAAAAAATGCTTTTGTATTATCTTGTACAGCTTCCCTGAAGTTATCTGGATTAGAAGCGTCTACAAAGGTTGTAGTAATCCCTAATCTAGGCAACGTGACATTTAATAGATTATATGTGCCCCCGTATAAACTACTAGATGCCACAATATGGTCCCCTGCTTTTAAAAGGGTTAATAACCCTGTTGAAATAGCAGCTGTTCCCGAAGCAAATACAACAGCTCCAATACCTCCTTCTACAGCAGCTAAACGCTCTTGCAATATTTGATTTGTCGGGTTATTAAGTCTGGTATATATAAACCCTAGTTCTTTTAATGAAAATAGGTTTGCTACATGATCTGAATCTTTAAAAACATACGATGTTGTTTGATAAATAGGCACGGCTCTTGTACCTCCGTTTGCTGTAAAATCGTGACCTGCATGTAATGCGTTTGTTGCTAATTTTTGTGTACTCATTTTTCTAATTCCTTAATTAATTAATTTTCGTCTATACGAGAATAACATTTTTAAAAGTTATCTAAATAAAAACATTTAGAAATTCTTTATGATAAAACCAAAAGTCAAATATGCTATGCATAGCGTACTTATATAGAAAAATGTTAAAAAGAAAATTTAAAATTACTGAAAGTAATTTCGTTTGGTTATCTATCCGTGTAATCCTGAAATAATACTGAAATAAATTCAGTACATAATCCAGAACGGGGTAGAATTTAGCACCTTCTTTACGTATAAAGGGTTGCTAAGGTTTCATAGGGTCTAATCCCTCCGCCTTTCTTGATAACATTTCAATAAGTGATTGAACTTTGTATATGCAAATATTCGTTCAGAAAAATTTAATATCCTAATTTTTTTCGAAAAATTTTATAAAAACTTTATTTCGGTAGACAAATATATTGTTCTAATAAATATTCTCAGGGCAAACCCACGAGGTATTCAATGGAAAAGAACCTTTAAATTCCCGAAGCAGACTTCAAAGCATTAAACCTAAGATCTCGCCGAAAAAGGTGAGATTGGTTTTATGTCTTTTTACAATTTAGGTTCATCGCTGATTCTCAAGAAACTTATCCCTAATAACCAAGTCTATTGGTTTATTTTCGATTTTAGATTCTAACCATGAAATAATATCTAAATACAAGAAGGCACGACTTTGGTAAGGGTCATCTTCATATTGTTTTAATTTTTCATGAAGTTTGACAAACTCCCTTTTCACTTCATTTGGATAAATATCCCCTAAACCTCTTAAAAATTTAATAAATTCTTTTTGCACTTCATATAGGTCTTCCATTTTAATTAAAAACTTATAAGTGCTTCTTATTAAAACATCCAGATTATAGTCTAGACCTGCTTCGTAATGAGCCACAAGATTTAAAATTCTTGAAAAACACAATAAATCCTCGCGCATTTGTAAAGATTTATTACTTATTATTTTTTCTAAAAAGTAAATACACTTTTTATTCTCTCCTGCACCAAAATACATACTCGCTATTTTATAATAGAATACCATAATGTGGTGTTCATCAATGCGGTCTTTATAATCTCTTAGACGTTCTAATAGCTCGTCTATTAAAGGCAAACCTTTTTTAAAACTTCCATCAAAAAAATGGAGATTAAACTTATTATTATAGATGTACAAAAAAGCTAACCCATCTACATTGTCATCTACAGGAAACCATTTTTCTTTTGTAACCGCTTCTAAATTAAAAAGGGTTTCCTTAAATTTTTCATACTGCCTTAAATAAAATAAAGCTTCAAGTAAATAGTGGTTTCCCTTTAAAAAAAAGACAGGATTTAAAATAATCATATCCTTATTTCTATAAAATAAATCCACCCATTTAGAAGCATATTTATAGCTCGCTAAAAAGTCTGAGGTTAAAAAACTATACCACAAATAGGCTTTATACAACCAAAGTTTCTCTCTAAACCCTAATTTATTTATATCGTATTTTGGTAATCTGTTATTAAAATAATTAGTGACTCTTTTATTTTCTTTATCGTTTTTTATATAGCCCGTCTTTAGAAATAAACCGTATAACTGAAGCGACAAATTAGACAATTTACTAGCTATGACATTTTGCTGGCTTAGTTCTTTTGCCTGTACAGATAACTCGTCTGCCCTATTATTTAGGCTTCTGGTAATATATTGGGATTCAATTATTTTTTCTAGCTCTACAATTTCATAAGCAATGTTCTTTTCTTCATTGGCAATAGCCAAGCTTTTGGCTTTATCCAATATTTTCAAACTTTGCTTATAGAGTCCTTTATGATATAAAATAGTGGCAAAATCTAATTGTTCACGAATTTGAATCCTTACATTTTGATGGGAAGGGTTTAATCTTAAACTAATTAAAATTTGTTTATATAGATGTGCCTTTAAATTGGAAAGCTGTTGTTTTTTAACAATCCCTTTTTTAAGAATAACAGATTCGTCGTAGACGGAAAGTTTATCAAGAATATTAAAAAGTGTCAAGAATTTTGAATCTTCATTGACACCTAAACGACCAACATAAAGCTTAAACTGCCTCTTTTCTGATTTAGACAGCGACTTTATCAACACAAACAAATTATCTTTTTGCTCTCTTGTCATAGTTACAAAAACAACATTAATATATTGATTACCAATTTATTAAATAGGACATCCATGAGTTAAACATCGTAGAAATAAAAGCTTTAATTCTGCTTTTAGGAAACCAAAGTATAAATTCGTAGTACAATAAGAAAATATATTTTAAATAAATGTCTAATAATAACGTCCAAATTTTTGATACTACGCTTCGAGATGGCGAACAAGTCCCTGGTTGTAAATTAAACACTGAGCAAAAATTAATCATTGCAGAACAGTTGGATAATTTAGGGGTTGATATTATTGAAGCAGGTTTTCCAGTATCGAGCCCTGGCGATTTTAAATCGGTTGAGGCTATTTCTAAAATAGTAAAACATGCGACTGTTTGTGGCTTAACACGGTCTGTTGAAAATGATATAAAGGTAGCTGCCGAGGCATTAAAATATGCTAAAACACCAAGGATTCACACAGGTATTGGAACCTCTGATTCCCATATAAAATTCAAATTTAAGTCTACACAGGAAGCTATCATAGAACGTGCTGTAAAAGCGGTTAGTTATGCTAAATCTTTTGTTGAAGATGTAGAATTTTATGCCGAAGATGCTGGTAGAACCGATAACGAATATTTAGCACGTGTGTGCGAAGCTGTTATTAAAGCGGGGGCAACTGTTTTAAACATTCCAGATACGACCGGCTACTGTTTACCACATGAGTATGGCGCTAAAATTAAATACTTAAAAGAGAACGTAAAAGGTATTGACAAAGCCATTTTATCCTGTCATTGCCATAACGACCTAGGTTTAGCAACTGCCAATTCTATTGAAGGTGTTATTAATGGCGCAAGGCAAATTGAATGTACCATTAATGGTATTGGAGAACGTGCTGGAAATACTGCTTTAGAAGAAGTGGTCATGATCTTAAAACAACACCCCTATTTAAATCTGGATACTAGAATACAAACCGAAATGCTTTACGGTATTAGTCAATTGGTTTCAGATAATATGGGTATTTACACACAACCTAACAAAGCCATTGTAGGTGCAAATGCATTTGCGCACAGTTCTGGAATTCATCAAGATGGTGTTATTAAAAATCGTGAAACTTACGAAATTATAGACCCTAAAGATGTTGGGGTCACAGAATCTGCTATTGTATTAACAGCGAGAAGCGGAAGGGCTGCTTTAGCATATAGAGCAAAAAATATTGGGTACGAATTAACCAAACTTCAGTTGGATGATATATATATGAATTTCTTAAATTTTGCCGACAAAAAGAAAGAAGTTAATGATAATGATATCCATCAAATTATAGAAAACAGCAAAGTATATAGGGAAATTACTTCTGCTTAAAAATAGAGATTCCCACGTTACTGAAACAAGTTCAGTACATGTCGTGGGAATGACAAAAATGAATAAATGAAATGAAACTAAATATTGCCGTTTTACCAGGCGATGGTATAGGTCCTGAAGTTACAGCTCAAGCCGTCAAAGTCTTGAAAGCTATTGCTATGGAGTTTGACCATATATTTACTTTCGAAACCGGGTTAGTAGGTGCTTCTGCGATAGACAAAACAGGAGATCCTTTGCCAGAAGAAACTATAAGCATTTGCGAAAACGCAGATGCTGTTTTGTTTGGAGCCATCGGCGATGCAAAATACGATATAGACCCTAATGCTAAAATACGACCAGAACAAGGTCTCTTGGGACTTCGTAAAGTACTGGATTTATATACTAATATAAGACCTGTTATAGCTTATGAAGATTTACTGAACAAATCCTCATTAAAGAAAAAACAAATTAAGGACACCGATATTCTTATTTATCGTGAACTCACCAGTGGTATTTATTTTGGTGAGAAAAAACTAAGTGAAGATGGTAATACAGCATCCGATAGTTGTGAATATACACGTTTTGAAATAGAACGGATTGCTCATTTAGCATTTAAAGCTGCTCAATCTAGAAAAAACAAACTAACATTGGTAGATAAAGCCAATGTTTTGGTAAGTTCCCGTCTATGGCGTAAAGTAGTTCAAGAGTTAGCACCGCAGTATCCCGATGTAAAATTGGATTATCTATATGTAGATAACGCCGCGGTAGAACTCATTATTAACCCAAGACAATTTGATGTTATTCTAACCGAAAACATGTTTGGAGATATCCTATCTGAAGAAGCCAGTGTTATTGTAGGTTCTATAGGTTTATTAGCTTCGGCATCGATTGGTGACAAATATGCCATGTTCGAACCCATACATGGTGCTTATACAAAGGCAGCCAACAAAGGCATTGCAAACCCCATTGCATCCATTTTATCGGCAGCTATGTTATTGGATCATTTTGAACTGCATGAAGAAGCCGACCTCATTAGGGAAGGTGTGGATAAATCGTTAAAACTTCATATTACAACCCCAGACCTAAACACAAAATATAGTCATATAACCACCACTAAAGTTGGTGATTTTATAGAAGATTTTATAAATAACCCTGAAGAAACTAATTTAAATTTTACAAACATACATTTAGGACAGTCCACAATTATTTGATTATTTGAGTTAGTCACCAAATTAAAATTGTTGGGATTTACGAAAAGCACATCTAACCGATGTGCTTTTTTAATGCTCTTAACTAATGTGAATCTCGTTTAATACCATTTACACCTTGAATTCACCCAATAAAACACATCTTTTTGTGCTTTATTTCGTTATAAAAATAAACCAGAACTATAGCTATGCTTGATTTTTACGCCCATCTATCACAAAAAATCATCATTTTATTTTTTGATAAATTCAAAGTATAACTGGTATAAGAGTTAAAAATGTCACTTCTGTAAGGGGTTATACTAACTCGGGGACAACTTCGAGTTAAATTTCATAGAAATTTAGTGTCCAGAAACTAGAAATCTTCTTGTTTTCGACACATCAAATCATAGATTCGATAATCAAACTGGTAAAAATTTCAATTGACTTTTATCGACTCCTAGACATGTGTATGTTCTTATAAAATTAAATAAATTCTAACCTGGAAATTTATCACGTATTTTATCCAAACTCAAATTATGAATACTCCCAACATGTGTATGATGTTTAGAGGTATCCGGCACATAAGTCCCATCCTGTACTTGGCCTCCAATTTTTTGATATGCTTCTCTAAAGCTTTGTCCTTCAACAACCAAGGTATTGATATTATCAACGGTAAATAGATATTTATATTTATCATCATTTATATCAACATCCTTTACAATAACCTGTTGAATGGAATAATTAAAAATATCCAAGATATCTTTTACTTCTTCAAAAGCTGCAATGATATTTTCTTTTAATAACTGAAAATCCCTGTGATAGCCACTTGGCAAGTTATTGGTTATTAAAATCATCTCACTCTGTAAAGCTTGTATTTTATTACATTTCCCTCGAATCAATTCAAACACATCCGGGTTCTTTTTGTGGGGCATAATACTACTACCAGTTGTTAATTCATCTGGAAAGGAAATAAATCCAAAATTCTGACTCATATATAAACAGATGTCCATGGCAAAACGAGACATGGTATTACATAGACTCCCTAAACTGGAAGCTATCGTACGCTCACTTTTCCCACGGCTCATTTGTGCAGCTACCACGTTATATTTTAGAGTAGCAAAGTCCATTTCTTTTGTGGTTAACGCTCTATCGATAGGGAATGAGCTTCCATAACCTGCCGCAGATCCCAACGGATTCTGGTCGACCGTTTGAATGGCTGCATTTAATAAATAGACATCGTCTATCATGAGCTCGGCATAGGCAGAAAACCATAACCCGAACGATGATGGCATGGCTACTTGTAAATGTGTGTAACCTGGTAATACTTTATCTTTATAAGTTTCGGCCAATTCAAGAAGTGTTGCAAAGAACGTTTTTGTTTTTTCTTTTACTATACCTAGATTTTCTTTGTAGTACAACTGTAAAGCCACTAAAACCTGATCGTTTCTGGAACGTGCCGTATGTATCTTTTTACCAACGTCCCCTAAAGATTTTGTGAGTTCGAATTCTATTTTGGAATGTACATCTTCAAACTGAGGCTCAATAACAAACGTGCCGTTTTCTATTTGGGTTTTCAAAACCTTTAACCCACCTAACAATTCAACTAATTCTTCGACGGTAATGATACCAATTTTTTGGAGCATTTTAGCGTGTGCCTTGGATGCTATCACATCATATTTCGCAATATGAATATCTATTTCCCTATCATTTCCAACAGTGAACTGTTCTATTTTTTTATCAATTGATATGCCTTTGTCCCAGAGTTTCATTTTCTATACTTTTTTGTCATTCCCGTGAAGACGGGAATCTTTTATATCTTAATATTTCTATGGTGCTTGAGACCCTTCGACTGCGCTCAGGGTGACAACACGTTTCTATTTGTTTAATCGAAATATAGTTCAACAAACTTAAAACCAATATTTAAGACTGCTTCACTTCTAGAACTAAAATTTGAACTTGGACTATAATCCAGTCTATATTCTTGGTTCTATTTTCTTAATTCTTTTTTATAATACTCTTTCTAACAATTCAACATAAATTTTAATACCCTCTTTAATCTCATCCACATAAATAAATTCATCTGCCGAATGTGAACGTGTGCTATCTCCTGGCCCTAATTTTAACGATGGACAAGATAACACTGCTTGATCGGATAGTGTTGGTGATCCATATGTTGTTCTGCCAATGGCGATACCAGCTTTAACCAAATCATGATCTACAGGAATACTTGACGAATTTAAACGTAAACTACGAGGTGTAATGCTCTTACATGGTGACTGTTCTTGTAATATTTCTGCAATTTCTGCATTGCTATAGGCATCATTTACGCGAACATCTATGACTAAATCTAAATGTGCCGGTATAGCATTATGCTGCTTTCCTGCATTAATTTGTGTGACCGTTAATTTTACATCTCCTAGTGCTTCTGATCCTTTTTCAAATTTAAAATCCTTGAACCATTGCAATACCTCAATGGCATTGTAAAGCACATTATCGTCATTAGGATGTGCTGCATGGCTTGGTGTTCCAGAAACGACGGCATCAAAAACGACCAAACCCTTTTCGGCAACTGCTAAATTCATAAGTGTTGGTTCCCCTACAATGGCCACATCTACTTTTGGAATCACAGATAACATACTATTTAATCCATTTGGACCACTGCTTTCTTCTTCTGCGGAAGCGACAATAACGAGGTTGTATTTTAAGTCTTTTTGATTATAGAAATGAGTAAATGTAGCAATTAACGATACCAAACATCCTCCTGCATCATTACTTCCCAAGCCATATAATTTGCCATCTTCTACAATAGCTTTGAATGGGTCCTTGGTATAGCCACTGTTGGGCTTTACAGTATCATGATGCGAGTTTAACAATAATGTTGGCTTACCCTCATCAAAGTATTTATTAATTGCCCAAACATTATTTTCTGTTCTTTTATAATCAATCCCATAACGTTTAAACCAATCTTCTATATGCAACGCTGTTTGATCTTCTTCTGAAGAAAACGACTGTGTTTCTATCAGCCTTTTTAAAAGTGATATGGCATCGTTTGTTAATTTCTGTGGCGTCATGTTATAAAGTTATGGTTGTAAAATTATCATTTTCTTGGGTTAACATGGATGTATTTCCCATATTAATTGTGCTAACGCCATTATTTAAGGCATCGAAGCAATTTTCTAGCTTTGGTAACATCCCATCGGCAATAGTGCCTTGCTCTAACAACTCTGCATACAATTTTGTGTCGATATGCTTAATGACCGATTTTTTATCGTTTATATCTTCTAAAACACCATTTAATTCAAAACAGTAATAAATGGATGTTTCGTATAAATGACTCATGCCTACTGCTACTTGTGATGTAATGGTATCTGCATTGGTATTTAATAATTGTCCGTTACCGTCGTGCGTGATGGCACAAAAAACAGGTGTAAAATCGGCTTGCATTAATTTGTCAATAGATTCGTGAGCCACATGTTTAACATCGCCAACAAAACCAAAATCAACCTCTTTTACGGGTCTTTTATCTGATACGATACTATTTATATCGGCACCAGTTAAACCTATGGCATTGGTGTTTAAGGCTTGTAATTTGGCTACAATATTCTTATTGACCAGACCGCCATAAACCATAGTGATCACTTCCAAAGTTTCGGCATCGGTAATACGTCTGCCGTTTATCATTTTAGACTCAATTCCTAATTTTGATGCGATTAATGTGGCACGTTTGCCTCCACCATGTACCAAGATTTTCTTTCCTTCCAAGTTTGAAAACAGTTTTAAAAACGCCTGTAATGCTGAAGCATCCTCTATAATGTTTCCTCCTATTTTTACGATCGATAGTTTTTCCATGCCTCTCCCTCTGCCCTCTCCAAAGGAGCGGGAACTTTTTAAATTATTTTAAATCTTTCAGTATTTTTTTTAGCACTAATTGCGCGGCATAGGTTCTGTTGTTTGCTTGCTGAATCACCAAAGAACTATCGCTATCTAAAACCGCATCTTCAACAATAACATTTCGCCGTACGGGCAAACAGTGCATAAATTTAGCAGTACCCAATTTTTCTTTGGTAATCATCCAGCTAGGGTCTGTATTTATAATCTTTCCATAGTCTTCGTAGCTACTCCAATTTTTCACATATACAAAATCGGCATCTTTAAAAGCGGCTTCCTGATTATGGATTATAGGAGTGCTACCTACTATATTAGAACTTAAATCATAGCCTTCCGGATTAGCGATTACAAAATCAACATCCATTTTTTGCATCGCCTGAGCAAAGCTATTGGCCACAGCATGTGGTAAGGCTTTAATATGAGGTGCCCAACTCAAAACTACTTTGGGTCGCGATTTTTTAGCATGTTCTGAAATTGTTAGCGCATCGGTCAACCCTTGTAAGGGGTGTCCTGTGGCACTCTCCATATTCACAATGGGAACGGATGCATGTTCAACAAACGATCTTAAAACCTGCTCGCTTTCATCCTTTGCCCGATCCGTTAATGTTGGAAATGCTCTCACTGCAATAATATCACAGTATTGTGACACTACTGCCGCAGCTTCTTTTATGTGTTCTGCAGTACGACCATCCATAATAGTACCATCTTCAAATTCAATACCCCATGCATCACCGGACACATTCATAACGATAGGATTCATTCCTAAATTCAATGCCGCTTTTTGCGTACTTAGTCGGGTACGCAAACTAGAGTTAAAAAATAATAACCCGATGGTTTTATTTTTTCCCAGTGTTATATGTTTTAAAGGATCTTGTTTTAGGGATTTAGCTTCCTCGATCCATGATTGCAAGTTATCTATATCGTGTATGGAGGTGTAGTTTTTCATTGTTTGATTGTTATTTTTTATAGACCTGTTGCCTGGTTTCTTCTTTTTATTTTATTTTAGTAAACGATACTTTATTATGCATGGCGTTTAAGATGAAATTATCTTCCAGCCCATTTACAATCCATGTTTCTACATTTGATTGTTTTGCTACTGTAATGGCATCTATTTTAGATTGCATCCCTCCAGTTCCATGAGTTGATTTAGAATTTACTACTTGGTTTTTTAACTCGTTAAAATCGGTAACTAATTCAATAGTCTTTGGAGTACCATTCTCAAAGGACTCTTTAGTATAAATACCATTTGTATTGGTGGCTATTATAAATAGATCGGCTTTTAAAAGTGAAGCGGTCAAAGCACCTAATTTATCGTTATCCCCAAATTTAATTTCGTCGGTGGCTACCGTATCGTTTTCATTAATTATAGGGATATAATTATTGTTAACGAGTACATTAATGGTATTTACAATATTGGTTTTACTCTCTTGCTTTTTAAAGTCGGAATAGGACAATAAACATTGCGATGTTAGCAATCCGTATTCCCTAAAAATCTCCTGATAAATTCTTATAAGGTGTGGCTGGCCAATAGACGCTAAGGCTTGTTTTACAAAAACGTCTTTTTGCTTACTTTCTAATTTCACAAACTGTTTTGCCACTGCAATAGCTCCAGAACTCACTATAACAAATTCGCAGGTATCCTTTAATTGCGCTATTTGATTTGCAATATCTTCAATCTTACCCCTTGAAATGTTATTTGTTTCTTTGGTAAGCGTATTGGAGCCGACTTTGAGTAATATTCTTTGCTTCTTCATGGTTATCTTGTTTGTCCATTTCCATGAACGTACCATTTATTGGTGACCAAATGCTGTAAGCCTATAGGCCCTCTTTGGTGTAATTTATCTGTACTAATCGCCAACTCGCCTCCCAAGCCCAATTGTCCACCATCGGTAAAGCGTGAGGATACATTATGATAAACGGCAGCGGTATCGACATTCTCCATAAATAATTTCGCTTCCGTTTTGTTGGTGGTTACAATAACCGATGAATGTCCGCCAGAGTATTTATTTATCATGGCAATAGCTTCTTTATTTGTAGCGACCTCTCCAATAGCGATCTTATAATCCAAAAACTCCTCAAACCAAGTCTCATTGGATGGTATGGCAGTCACCTCATCAAATGCACAGATATTTTCGTCTCCTAAAATTTCAACATTAAATGCTTTTAGTCTGGAAATAAGACTTTCTATAAAATCTTTTTTATTAGGCAGGTTTTTATCTATGATAACTTTATCAATGGCATTACACGCCGATATTTTAGCCGTTTTTCCATTCACAATAAGATCTAATGCTATTTGTTGATTTGCTTCTGGATGTACATATACAAAGTTATTCCCGCGCCCACTAATGATGACGGGACAGGTTGCATGCTGCTTTACAAAGGCAATTAATCTTTCACCGCCACGAGGTACTATTAAATCAACTTTCTGTGTTGGTTTCTCTAAAAAAGCTTGTGTTTCTGTTCTGTTGAACTGTAAATATTCCACCCAATCTGTTGATGCATCATTATCCTTTAAAGCTTGATGCCACAGTTCTACAATTTTTAAGTTTGACCTTAACGACTCCTTACCGCCTTTTAATAATATTTTATTACCCGATTTAAAAGCAATACCTGCGGCTTCAACCGTCACATCGGGTCTGGATTCGTAAATGATCATCACCGTTCCAAAGGATGCTGTTTTATTATAGACCTGCATCCCGTTATCATGTTTAAAACTAAAACGTTCTACACCAACAGGATCGTCTTGAGATGCTAAATGCACGACCGAGGCAATCATTTCATCTACCTTGGCATCATCCACTTTTAATCTATCGTACATCGAAATATCATCTCCACTATAAGCTTCTAAATCAGTTTTATTGATAGCAATAATGACGTTTCTTTCTTGCTCTAAAAGCATCGCCATTTTAAGCAGTACGGCGTTTCTTTTTTCTATGGATAATAGGGTGTTCATCTTATTTCGTATTCAGTGTTCAGTATTCAGTGTTCAGTGACGGTTAGTAGTTGGTCTTTTAGCCGCTTGTGAGATTTCTTCTTTCGTCGAAATGACACATTAACTTGATCCTTATTTTATACCGATGCTTCAATTTCTACTACCGTCTTGATTAAAGCTTTAAAAAATTGATCTACGTGTTCTTTTTTAATGGTTAACGGTGGTAAAATCCTTAACAACTTTTTATTGGAGGCTCCACCAGTAAAAATATGTTCATCATAAATAAGTTTCTTTCTTAGGTCTCCAACTTCAAAATCGAATTCCAAACCAATCATCAAACCTCTTCCTTTTATATTCTTTATTTGTGGAATTGCTTTCGCTTTTTCAATAAAATACTCGGAAATATTATTCGTGTTTTCGATAAGATTTTCTGTTTCCATCGTATTTAAAACTGCCAACCCTGCTGCGCATGCTAAATGATTACCTCCAAAGGTTGTACCTAACATCCCATATTGGGCTTCAATATCTGGGTGAATTAAAATGCCGCCTATTGGAAAACCATTCCCCATGCCTTTCGCCATGGAAACAATATCTGGTGTGACATTATAATACTGAAACGCAAAGAATTTCCCTGAACGCCCATAACCACATTGAATTTCATCTGCTATAAACATCGTATTATTGGTTTTACAGAGGACATCTACTTGTTCGAAAAAATCTGCAGTTCCCTGATCTAAACCTCCAACTCCCTGAATAAACTCCACTATAACGGCACAAACATCTCCTTTTTCCAATTCTATTTTAACACCTTCAATATCATTTAAAGGCAAAATTGTGACCGCTTGTTGTGCATTTATCGGCGCAATAATCTTCTGGTTATCGGTTGCCGCTACAGCCGCAGATGTACGTCCATGAAACCCATTACTAAAAGCCACAATGCGCTTCTTACCTGTTTTAAAAGAAGCTAATTTTAAAGCATTTTCGTTGGCTTCTGCTCCCGAATTGCATAAAAACAATTCATAATCTTTACACCCAGACAGTACTTCAAGTTTATCCGCCAGTTGTTTTTGTAATGGATTTTGAATGGCATTGGAATAGAATCCCAAAGTGGTGACTTGATGGGTAATGGCCTTCACATAATTTGGATGCGCATGCCCAATAGAAATGACGGCATGGCCTCCATAAAGGTCTAAATATTCGATTCCTTCGTTATCGTAAACAAACATGTCCTTCCCTGAAACTGGGGTGACATCATATAATGGGTAAACGTCAAATAATGGCATTTTAATTCTTTTTAATTTGATTAATTTTTTCGAACGATGCATTGATCCCTTTAATAAGCGATGAACTTAACCCTTGATGTTCCATTTCATTTAACCCTTCAATGGTACATCCTCTTGGCGTAGTAACTCGATCTATTTCTTCTTCTGGATGCTTACCAGATTCTATAAGCAAACTAGCTGCTCCAAAACAAGTTTGCATCGCTAGTTCATGTGCTTCATGTGCTTCAAACCCCAATTGGATAGCCCCTTGGGTTGTCGCTCGGATTAAACGCATCCAAAAGGCAATACCGCTGGCACAAATAACCGTTGCTGCTTGTAATTGTTCTTCTGGAATTTCCATAGAGCGACCAAGGCTATTAAAAATAGACTTCGCTAATTCCACTTTAGATTTTCCTTTTTCGTTGGTAGAAATACAGGTCATGGATTGCCCAACAGAAATCGCCGTATTTGGCATGGATCGAATAATATACTTATCGGTTCCAACAATCGCTTCCATTTTAGAAATAGAAAACCCTGTAATTACGGAAATCAAGACATGATTTTCTTTTAATAGTGGGGCCACATCTTTTAAAATAGCTTCAAAATGGCGCGGTTGAACTGCAAAAATTATAATTTCTGAATTTTTTACAGCTAAGACATTATCTGATGTTAACGTAATCCCTTCTATACCTTTAAACTCTTGAAGTGTAAAAACACTTCGCTTTGTTAGGTACAATGATGATGTCGCTTTTGTCTTTATCAAGCCTTTTGCTATAGCTTGCCCCAAGCTACCCGCTCCTATTATTGCTACTTTCATAAAATATACTTTTTTTCGTTATTCTCTTTGGCGTTACCCTAAGGATCGCGCTTTTCGCTATATCTTTTTCTCGTTACTCAAAAAAGGATGCCGCTGCAATCGCTAACGCTCCACTGTTATCTTTAATCCTCCCCTAGCCCCTCCTAAGGAGGGGAACGCTTACTCAAACTCTTTTTCTTGTTCCTCCACTTTGGGGAGGTTAAGGTAGGGATTAAAAATACGTCGCTTTTAATTTTAGCCCTTCGGTTTCTTCTAATCCAAACATTAAATTCATGTTTTGAATGGCTTGGCCCGAAGCCCCTTTTAACAAGTTATCAATGATACTTGTAACCAACAATTTATTATGATGCTTATGTAAATGTACAATACATTTATTTGTATTAACCACTTGTTTTAAATGGATGGCTGCATCTGAGACAAAAGTGAACTTGGCATCTTTATAAAAGTCTTTATAAATCGAGATGGCTTGCTCAACAGTCCCTTCAAAATCCGTATAAAGGGTCGCAAAAATCCCTCTTGAAAAATTCCCTCTATTTGGCATAAACAAAATCTCTGAGGAAAAGTTACTTTGTAACTGTTTTACCGATTGATTAATTTCTCCCAAATGCTGGTGGGTAAATGGTTTATAATACGAAAAGTTATTATCTCGCCATGTATAATGCGTTGTTGCCGATAGTGAAGTTCCAGCCCCTGTAGCGCCAGTCACCGCATTGATATGCACATCATTATTTAATAAATTCTTTTCGGCCAATGGCAATAACCCCAATTGAATAGCTGTTGCAAAACAGCCTGGATTTGCAATATAATTAGCAGACTTAATAGCTTCTTTTTCTAATTCCGGCAAGCCATACACAAAGCTTTTACCATTAAAAACCTTATCTTTTTCCAACCTAAAATCATTTCCCAAATCAATAATCTTTGTAGTCCCTGAAAACGTATTGTTTTCTAAAAACTTGACTGAGTTACCATGACCTAAGCATAAAAACAGCACATCGACATCTGGATTGATAGTATCAGTAAATTTTAAATCTAAAGAACCGATCAAATCTTGATGGATATGACTAATTTTATTACCGGCATTGGATGTACTGAAAACAAAATCAATAGTCGTTTTTGGATGATTAATTAACAGTCTCATTAGTTCCCCTGCCGTATAACCTGCGCCACCTATAATTCCTACTTTTATATTTTCCATTTTTAGTTTTATTTCCTATTCTAGATCTGCTAGGTTTTTTATTCTTGGATTGTGGATTCCACCTCAAGTGCAGAATGACAAAACGATTTCAACCTGCTTATCATTTACGAGTTTACTTGTTGATATATCTTATTTTGGTTTCCAAAGATTTTAATGAATCCTTTGGCTTCATCTGCGGTCCAACCTTTGTTTTCCTCACCATAGCTTCCAAATTTAGCACTCATCAAATCATGATTAGAAGAAATACCATCTAAAGTAAAGTGGTATGGTTTTAAACTCACCGTTACGTCTCCACTCACTTTGTCCTGACTGCTTTGTAAAAAGGCTTCCATATCACGCATTACAGGATCTAAATACTGCCCTTCGTGCAAGTGCATGCCATAAAAACTTGCCATGTACTCTTTATGTTGTAACTGCCATTTAGTAAGTGTATGCTTTTCTAACAAATGGTGTGCTTTTATAGTAATTATAGCTGCAGCAGCTTCAAAACCTACACGCCCTTTTATCCCTACAATGGTATCTCCCACATGAATGTCTCTACCTATAGCATAAGCAGAAGCTAAATTGTTTAAGGTTTCTATATTTATTTCTGGATCGTTTTCAATGCCGTTTACCGCTACTAGCTCTCCCTTTTTAAATGTTAGCTTTACTTTTTCTTCTTCGGTATGCTTTAATTGCGAAGGATATGCCTCACTTGGCAGGGGCTTCTCTGAAGTCAAGGTTTCAGATCCACCAACACTGGTTCCCCAAAGTCCTTTATTGATTGAATATTGTGCTTTTTCCCACGACATATCAATATTATTGGCTTTTAAATAGTCAATTTCTTCTTGTCTGGTTAATTTTTCATCTCTAATTGGTGTGATAATTTGTATTTCTGGTGCCAGCGTTTGAAAAATCATATCAAACCGAACCTGGTCATTTCCTGCTCCTGTACTACCGTGGGCAATATATGCTGCGCCTATACTTTTAGCATATTCAATAATTTCGATAGCTTGAATAATGCGCTCTGCACTTACCGAAAGGGGGTACGTGTTATTTTTTAATACATTTCCAAAGATCAAGTACTTTACCACTTTTTGATAAAAGGTAGCCACAGCATCTATATTTTTATAGGTTGTAACCCCCATTTTATAAGCATTCGACTCTATGTGCTCAATTTCTGTTTTTGTAAACCCGCCTGTATTAACACTTACCGCGTGTACATCGTACTCTTTTGACAAACTCACTGCGCAATATGAAGTATCTAAACCTCCACTATAAGCGATGACTAATTTTTTCATGTGTTTATATTTAATTTTTTAAGTGACTTGTAACATCCATATCATCATATTAATTTTTAAAAATTAATATGATGATAAATGTTTCATCTGTCTGATTTATTATCTTTTTTTAAAAACATGGTTTCCTTAATATGCTTTAGCCTATTAAAAACCTTTTCTTTTATTATTTTGTGTTTCTTCTTACCTGCTACCTTGGGATCGTACAACATCCCTGTACATAAACACATCTTTCGATTAGTTCGTGTTAATACATCGTAATTTTGACAGGTCTGACAGCCATCCCAAAAGGACTGATCGTCTGTTAATTCTGAAAAAGGTACTGGTTTATAGCCCAAATCGCTATTTAGTTTCATCACAGCAACTCCTGTGGTTATACTAAACACTTTGGCATCTGGAAATTTGGTTCTGGAGTGCTGAAACACCTTGTGCTTAATTTTTTTGGCTAAGCCTACACCTCTGTAGTCCGGATGCACTATCAATCCTGAATTGGCCACATATTTACCATGTCCCCAAAGCTCAATGTAGCAAAATCCAGCAAATTTATCACCATCTAAAGCTATAACCGCATTACCGTTCTCTAACTTTTTTGTAATGTATTCCGGGGTACGTCTGGCAATACCAGTGCCCCTTACTGCAGCAGATTCTGCTATTGTTTCGCAAATAATTTCTGCGTATTTAGAATGTGATTTATCGGCAATAACAACTCTCATTGTCTTGATTTTGAATTAACTATTATAAAATATTTTCTGTTGAAAAAAGAACCGGACTCACCTGTGTTCCAAATAAGAAGCGCACCCTTATGGGCGACGGGGAAAAAAGCGAAGCTCACCACAAGAAATTATTGCAGTTGAAGTGAAATATAATGATATGTTTAATATATCTGTAAACATCCTTATTTTTAGAAAGGTAAAAGTATTATTTTATTTTTTATGACAAAAATGAATTACCTAATTTTTAACAAATATTATGAATTCCTAAGACAATAAGAACTTTTCTGTAAGAATTTATAAAATTATTATGCTTTTTTATGGTTTTTTAAAATGGTATTACCCAACAAAAAAGTGTTCTTATTTTTAAATGGCAATGCCAACCATGTCTCATTAGAAATGGTATGGCATTGCAAATATCACTTGAAAGGATAGAGTAATCTGTATTTTTTTTTATGACCTACGAATAAACATGCTTAAAACCAATAGGTTTGTTTGTTATTCGAGCTCCCTTACCCAAATATTACGATAGCTTACCCCACTATTGTCACCATGGTCCTGAAGCATTAACGGGGCTTTACCATGTGGTTTGTTTTTAGGCCAACCAATGTATTCTGTAGTCCCTTTAATCTCTACATGATCCTGAATTAATACATTGTTATGAAGTATTGTGACGGTAGCCGATTTTGTTTTAATACCGTTAGCATCAAATTCGGGAGCATGATAAATAATGTCGTAGGTATTCCATTCGCCCGATGGCACAGAAGCGTTAGCCAATGGCACATGCTGTTTATAGATGGCTCCCACTTGGCCATTTACATAAGTATCGTTATTATTGTTATCAAGCACCTGAATCTCATAACGTTTTTGCAAAAACACACCGCTATTGGCTCTGCTTTGACCAGTGCCCCTTACATCTTTAGGTGATCGCCATTCTATGTGTAACTGTACACTTCCAAAACTACGTTTAGTTTGTATGCTACCTGACCTATCCTTAACAGTCATGCTGCCGTCACCATTTAACAACCACTCAGCGCTGCTAGAACCGTTGTCCCCCACCCATTCATCTAAGTTTGAACCATCAAAAAGGACAATCGCATCAGAAGGGGCTGCGTCATGATGCCCTGGAATTACGGTTTTTGGCTTAGGCTCATAAACCTCTGTATCCTCTGGCTTTGTAGGCTCTATAGCCGATGCTGCATCTCCGCCCTGCTTTTGTGCATATGCAGAAAATGATAAACAAACTCCTAAAATTACTAGAATATACTTCATATGACTCACTGTATTTAAAGTTCCTTAATTTTAATATTTCTGTACCAAACTTTATCGCCATGATCTTGAAGGCCTATATGTCCTGTTCGGTATTTTCCAAAACCTTTCCAGTTTTTAAACTTTGACCTTGCAACCATAGCGTCCCAAGCTTCGCCATGAACTGCAAATTCGGCGATCACTGTTCCGTTTAATGTGACACTTCCGAAATTTAATTTATGATCCACCTTAATTAAACAGGCATTCCATGTTCCTGCTGGCTTACAGACATCGCTAGTGGGTTGCACCATGTCATATAATGCACCTGCTTGATGATAATTAGGATTTGCTTTGGCATCAGGATGTTTTTCGTTGTCTATTATTTGAATTTCCGGTCCTGTGTGATAGGGTTTTGAAAAGGTTTTATCTTCAAAAACACCCCAAAAAACACCACCATTACCCCTTTCAGAAATCTTCCATTCTAGCGATAAAACAAAATTGGTATATTTTTCTTTTGTAATGATATCTTTTCCACCATGTCCTCCTGGCGTAAAGACCATAACGTTATCTTTAATTGACCATTCTGAAGGCATACTATCTGATAAATAGCCACGCCAATGATCGAGAGATGTTCCATCAAAAAGGGGGATCCATTCTTCAGTCATTTTTTTTTCAACAACTTGAGCGGTCTCTTTTTGTAGTTTACAGGAAACCGTAATAAGCAATGTAATTAGTAGATAGGTTAATGATTTCGCAGGCATTAACTTTAAGCGTTTTAAAATCATAATTTCGCATTATATATGTTCATACTTAACTAATCAAATTCCCTTCATCATCCCATTTTGCAATATCGCCTCTATTGGATTGATCTACACATTTAGCCAACCAGGCCTCCTCGTATTCAAATCCATGTTTTTTAAGAACCTCTTCGGGGACGCCATCCCAAATATTTGGCGTATTCCCTTTATATCCTAACTCTTTGATACCTTCTTTTGACGTGTAAAATCCTGTGAGCGTTAAATTACGTATTCTTGTAAAAAATACTTCTCCTTGTATAAGCTCTGGCTTTGTTTTTTCTGGATAGGCTATTCGATCACAAATATCATATTGTTCCTCGTTCGTACATGCTATAAATTCTTTGTTATACAACTTGTTGCTAAAACTATCCAGCCACATAATACCGCCTCTTAAAGGTATTTGTTGGTCTTCCATATCTCTAACAATAAAATCTATAAACTCCTTTACACCTGCTTCTGTAGCGGAAACATATGGATCGCTCTTGGGAAGTATAATATCACACAAAACGGCTATTGTGGCGAGCTCGTGCTCATTAAAAAAATCGGATTCAAACAATTCCTGATCTCTTAAGATTTCCTTTTCAGTTCGACCATAGAGGGGCGTTTCTTTAACCTCAGGTAACCCATCCACAGATGATGTTTTTGTCGTACATCCATTTATTACCAGCCCTGTGGCTACAGAACCTAATAATATTGATTTAATGCTATCGCGTCTATTCATATGTACAATATATTAAATATTTTGTTTTTTCAGTTCACTTACAATATAATCACAGGTTCTCCATGACAAAGCCAATATGGTCCATGTTGGATTTTTGTCTGCTTGTGATACAAAAGGGCCAGCGTCCACAATAAAAACATTATCAACATCATGTAATTGTTGATACTTATTGGTAACCGACTTTTTAGGATCGTCTCCCATCCTTGTTGTTCCAACTTCATGTATAATCCTTCCTGGAGCTAACAACCCATAATCATCTTCTTTACTTGGTCTATCTCCTAATGCTTCTGCACCCATACCATCAAAAATTTCTTCAAATGTTTCGTGCATATGATTTGCCTGCAGTTTTTCATATTCACTCCATTTGTAATGAAACCTCAATACAGGAATCCCCCATTCATCGACAACATCGGGATCTATCTCACAATAATTACTTTCCACCGGAATACTTTCACCTCTGCCGGCAAGCCCTATAACTGATCCATAAAATTTCTTAACATCATTTCTTAAAGCATTTCCATAGCCTCCAACTTGACCTCCAACAAATTTATTTAAAGCATTGGCATCAAATCCAAATCCATAAGAGGGCATCCCTAGTCCGCCCCAAGATTCAATATGATAGCCTCTGGGGAAATTTAGTTTCTTATCGTTGCCCCACCAGGGTGTATATACATGCATCCCTCCTACACCGTCTTCGTTATAAGTCTCTCTATTCATTAATTCGGGAACAAATGCCATCCGATTAGTACCTGTAGAATCGTGTAGGTATTTACCAACCAATCCGCTACTGTTTCCCAGTCCATCTTTATGAACCTTACTTTTAGAATTTAACAAAATCCTTGCGGTACTACATGCCGAGGCTGCCAAGACAATTACTTTGGCATTTAATTTGTATTCTTTTCTATCTAGCTTATTAATAAAAATAACACCAGTTGCTTTACCGGAATCGTCTGTAACAACCTCTCTTACCATAGAATCTGTATAGAGTTTAATCTGCCCTCCAGATTTTTGTGCTGGAAATATCAAGCAAGATCCTGACGAAAAATCGGCATAGACACTACATGATCTACTACATTGCCCACAATAAAAACAAACCCCTCTACTATCATTAATGGGTTTTGTTAAAATTGATAAACGTGAAGGGTATACAGGTATATTAGCCTTTCTTGCCCCTTTAATATAATACATTTCATGTAGTCTTGGCTTTGGTGCTGGCAAAAAGAAGCCATCAGGGTCATTGGGTAAATTTTCCTTACTTCCAAAAACACCAATAAGCTTATCCACCTTGTCATAATAAGGCTTAACATCATCATAAGAAATAGGCCAGTTATCACCTAAGCCATCTATACTTTTTCTTTTAAAATCCAATGGGCCAAACCTTAAGGAAATTCTTCCCCAGTGATTGGTTCTTCCTCCTAACATTCTGGACCTAAACCAATCAAATTCTGTTCCGTTTTTTTTTGTATATGGCTCACCTTCTATATCCCATCCTCCATAAGCAGCATCAAAATCGCCAAAAGGCCTTGTTGTTGAAGCACCTCTTCTTGGCGATTCATAAGACCATTTTAGTTGTGTTCGTGACACGGGGTCTGCAGGATCATAAAATGGTCCAGCTTCTATTACTGCTATGTTTAAACCTGCTTCAGAAAGTATTTTAGTAGCCATACCTCCACCTGCGCCAGAACCAACAATAATAACATCGAAAGTTTCCGGAGATTCTTTAATTTGCATAATGTTAATTTATTTATAAAGATTGTTATAATCCAAGTATTTTCTTTAATTGTTCTTTATCTGTTTTGCCACCGGCAAAATCGTCAAACCCTTTTTCTGTAGCTTCAATAATATGCTCTTGAATAAAAGGCGCCCCTTCTTTAGCGCCTTGAGCAGAAGATTTTATACAGCATTCCCATTCCATAACCGCCCAAACATCGCATTCGTACTTTGTTAATTTAGAAAAAATACTCTTAAAATCCACTTGTCCATCGCCTAAAGACCTAAATCTCCCTGCTCTATCTTTCCAACTTTGAAAACCACCGTACACACCACTTTTTCCCGACGGATTAAATTCTGCATCTTTTACATGAAACATTTTAATAAACTCGTGGTAATAATCAATGTATTTTAAATAGTCTAATTGTTGTAATACAAAATGGCTTGGGTCGTACAATATATTAACACGTTTATGATTTCCCGTGGCTTTTAAGAAACGTTCAAATGTTACACCATCATGTAAATCCTCTCCAGGGTGTATTTCATAACAAAGGTCTACCCCATTATCCTCAAAAACATCTAAAATAGGAAGCCACCGTTTAGCTAATTCTTCAAAACCCATTTCTACCAATCCTTTTGGTGCTTGGGGCCATGGATACATGGTATGCCAAAGTAACGATCCAGAAAATGTGGCATGTACTTTAATACCTAAATGCTTACTGGCAATTGCAGCGTTTTTAACTTGCTGTACTGCCCAATCCGTCCTCTTTTTAGGATTGTTTTTACAATGATCTGGCGCAAAATTGTCAAACATTAAATCGTATGCTGGATGTACCGCAACGAGCTGCCCTTGTAAATGGGTTGTCAGTTCAGTTATTTCCAGGCCATAAGACTGTACTTTCCCTTTTAACTCATCGCAATAGGTTTTGCTTGACGCCGCTCTATCCAGATCTATTAAACGAGATTCCCAAGTGGGAATTTGTATGCCTTTATACCCTAGACCTAAAGCCCACTCACACATCCCATCCAAACTATTAAATGGCTTATTATCCCCTGCAAATTGTGCTAAAAAAACAGCAGGTCCTTTTATTGTTTTCATGTATCTTTTATTATTGTTTTTTAAGATTCCCAGTGCCTAATACCATTTCTAACTTAAAATTACTTACTAATACCAAATAAACTTCAAAATAACTGGTTAAATCCGTTTAGCTCACTATCTTTTATTTTTATAATTGGTGTTCTTGAATCTTCGATTTCTATTTCCTTTATATTTCAATAAAAAACATATCCTTAACTAGGCTATGCTTATGTTTTTTATCTCTTCTAATGAAAATATAATTCAAATTTATTTCCTATCATTTTAAAATTCATTTGGTATAACATTTGCCCTTTTTCGCCTATGCTTCAAAATAAAAATCCTCGGGGCAAGGCAGACCCACGAAGTATTCAATCGAAAACTTCGACAAAAAAATAGGCGCATTATTTTTCAAACTTTGTCCATGCCGCATTGTTAGCATCGCTTTCTACTGCTGCATATATAAACCTCATGCCCCGGACACCATCTTTTACTGTTGGATAATCTGGCTTCTCAATGGTTGCTCCATTTAAGACAGCCATTAAATGGGTTGCGAAATTTTTATAAATGGTAGCAAAAGCTTCCAAGTAACCTTCTGGATGCCCCGCCGGAATTCTAGATACATGCAATGCTTCAGGGTATAAATTGTTTCCATTTGATGTAAAAACCTTAACAGGGGCTCCAAGCCAACGTGTTATTAATTGATTTGGATTTTCCTGGTGCCATTCTAAACTTCCTTTATCACCATAAACTTTAATGGCCAAGTTATTTTCTTCGCCTAAGGCTATTTGAGAAATAGACATCGTGCCTTTTGCGCCATTTTCCATACGAAGTAACAAATTACCATCATCGTCTAAAATTCTTCCTTCTCCAAACTTCCCTAAATCGGCAGCCAATTCATCAATTTTTAAGCCTGTAATATATTCTACCAGATTTTCAGCATGGGTTCCAATATCACCTAACGCACCACCAATTCCAGAACGTTTTGGATCTACCCTCCAGGAGGCTTGCTTATTATCTGTAGACTCCACTGCTGTAGACATCCAACCTTGCAAATACTGCACTTGAACTTTTCTAATAGTTCCCAAGTCGCCATTAGCAACCATCGCCTTGGCTTGCTTTACCAATGGGTGTCCTGTATAATTATGTGTAAGGGCAAATAATTTTCCGCTTTTACTCACTATTTTTTCCAAGGCAATTGCTTCTTCTAACGTTAAAGTCATTGGCTTATCGCAAACCACATGAAACCCATGCTCTAAAGCTAGTTTTGCTGGCGGAAAATGCATGTGATTTGGGGTTACAATAACCACAAAATCCATACGCTCATTTTCGGGAAGCGCTTTTTCTTTTAAAATCATTTCTTCATAACTCCCGTAGCATCTATCTTCGGGAAGGTACAAGGCTTTTCCTGATGTTATTGATTTTTCCGCATTACTGCTAAAAGCACCACATACCAAATCTATCATTCCGTCAATGGATGCCGCTTTTCTATGCACATCTCCAATAAACGATCCTGCTCCCCCACCGATCATTCCCATTCTTAATTTTCTAACCATATTCTAATTACGCTTCTGCTGTTTGATTTCTTTTTTTCATATAAATACTTAACCCTAAAAATGCGACAATTAAAATGGCAGGCAGAATAGACATGGTTCTTAAAGCTTCAGAAATACCGCCTTCCCCGTCCATAAGCCTTCCCATAATCGGTAACACTATCGAAACAGAAAACATACCTGCTCCTCCCATAATTGAAAGTCCTAAAGCTCCTGTTTGAGGCAAATACTCTGCCACAAAACCCAGCATAGTAGGCCAGAAAAAAGTAACCCCCATCGCAAAAATAGCAGCTGCAACAAAAATCATCCCCCCACTTGTTACTGTCAACATCCACAATCCAATAAATGTGAATATAGCAGAGTACAATAACATTCCTGAAGGCTTTAATTTATGGACAACCTGGCCAGCAAATAATCTACCTAAAGCCATGATGCCATTTATAAAAGCTAATACCAGTAGTGGTTTTGCTACAGATTCTTTTAATAGTGATTCTATACGTTGGGTAGTTCCCAACTCTGAAGCTGCAGTAAGAAACATGCAGGCAACCATAAAAAGAAATAAAGGGTTTAAAATACTACTAAACATTTTTTTATTACTAACGCCTAATTGAACTCGTTCTGTCACAGGAATCTTTTGGCCTATAAACAAGGCTCCATAAACAATTAACGGTACAAACAAAGTTCCTACCATATAATACCAAGATAATTCAAGAACATCCATAATCAACCACCCTAAAAGTGCCCCGATTACAATACCTCCCGGAAACCACACATGAAACCTATTGAGCATTTTGGTTTTACTATCGGGGTACATAGAAGCAACCAAAGGGTTTAATGCGGCCTCAACCATACCGTTACCAATTCCAACGAATAAGGTCGCTATAAATAAAGACATCATAGAATCTGCCATAAGTGTTAAGACAATACCTATCGCATGTGTTATAAAAGCGATCCATACAATTTTTCTTATCCCAAGTAAATCCACCAAAGGACCCCCTATAATCATTGCTATTGTAAAACCGAAAAAAGCAGGCGCAAATGCATAACCTAATTGCTCCAAAGTTAAACCTACGCCTTCGGGTCCGAAAACAGTTTCCAGTTTCGCACGAATAGCAAAGGTCATAGCTGTAGTAATTAAAGCAAGACAACTTGCTAAAAACAACCTGTTTTTATTAATCTGTTCCATATTATTATTAGTTTACTTAGTTTTTTTTTAAGCAAGTTGTTTTCCAACACGAATCAACAAATCCCTAGTCAATTCAATACCTTCATCTTCGGCGAATGTATTTCCCTCATATTCAATACCAACAAACCCGGTATAACCTGATGCCTTAACCATTTTCATCATTCTAAGATAATCTATATTAGTATCTTCCCCCTTTTCATTAAAATCATAGGATTTTGCACTCACCGCTTTAGCATAAGGCAGCAGTTCTTTCGTTCCCAAATATTTATCGTATGCCTCTACACAAACGCCTTCATTATTTCTCTCTATACAGAAGTTCCCAAAATCTGGCAAGGTACCACAGTTTTTATTTTTTACCTGTGAAAACACATTTGTCATCCACTTTCCATCTGAAGAAAACCCACCATGATTCTCGACTAAAATATTGATTCCAGATCCTTTTGCAAACTCAGAAAGTATATTTAAAGAATTGATACTTGCTTTAACGGCTTCATTTTTATCTATCCCTCCTGCTAAATTAACCCGAATAGCATGACAGCCTAGAAAATGAGCGGCCTCAACCCATTTATAATGATTTTCAATAGCCTTAATTCTTTCTTTATTATTTGTATTGGCAAGCTCCCCTTCACCATCAATCATGATTAAAACATTTTGCTGGCCTTCTGAGTCAGCACGTAAGTTCATCTCTTTTAAATAAGACATGTCTTTAGCTTTATCTTTAAAAAAAGCATTTACATATTCCAGTCCTTCTAAACCAAAGCTTCTGGATTTTGCAGCAAAGTCTAAAGTATCCATTTTATTTGCAAATAAGGTGCGATGCAATGACCACTGCGCTAAGGATATTTTAAAAAACAAAGCTTCCTCTTTAACAATTTGATTAGATAGCGCTTCTTTTTTTCCGGATTTTTTACATCCGTACGAACCCAATAATGACAGTGCAGCAGTTGCATAAGCCGTTTTTGTAACAAAATCTCTTCGTTTCATAAAAACATTTTTAAGTGAAACATCCTAACCATTAACACCTTTCTTGTTTGGAATTGCTGTAAAATAAAAGGGGCATTTATCACAATTATCTTAAACAAAAACTAAGGTATAAGATGACCATGTGAAACTATGAATTTGAATTTAAAATAATGTATATTTTTATTCAGTGAAAGAATTTAAACATTTATAAATACTTTTTTTGACTTAATTCCGACTCACCAAAGGCTCAAAACCACCTGACCAACAGAAACACAAACCCCATGCCGTCTTACACAAATTTAGAATGATTCCTGCCATCCCTGCCATTCGATCACACCAATAAAAACAAGGCAGCACATAAAAACAGGATTAGCCCGCGAATACCTATCTTGAATTCAGACTAATTGAAGATTACTGCCCGCCCATTTTAACCGGTATTCATTAGGCGTACATTTTTCATGTTTCTTAAACACTGTAGCGAAATATTGACTCGAAGCAAACCCACACATATAAGCTACTTCGGCCACTGTTAAATCTTGGTCCTTTTGAAGTATTTCTTTAGACATCTCCAAACGCTTCATAGTTAAATAGCGCATCGGAGTTAAATTCGTTAACCGCTTACAATGGTGCGTAAACCGTGTTAAACCTACGCCTGCAGATTGCGCCATTAACTCAATGGTCCAATTCTCCGAAAGGCTTTTTTCAAGCTCTTTCAAAAAGAATTTCACACTTCTGGAACTATCTGTAAGCGATTCGTTTAAAACAATATCATCTGTATTCAACAAATCAAGCAATAAGATCAATAAGTAATTTACAAGCAGCCTTATTCTAGAAGCACTATTGCCATTCACATCTGTATTCACCGCTTTATTTATCCGCATAAAACAATCCCGAACACGTTGATCTGTTTTCCAAATGGATTTTTCATTTTGCCTTAAAATCGTGGTAAGCCTTGTTAAATCTGAAGGCGTTAAAGTAATCCAGTCCGGCCATACCCATTCCTGATGCGGCCTACGAACACCTAAATCTATAATCACCCAATAAAATTTCCCCATACCAATATGTGGATTTCCTACCTTATGAGCTTCCCATGGACGCGTAATAGTTAAATGATTTGGAGTCAATAAAACTTCTTTGTTTTCCTGGGCATAAGGCATCGATCCCGATTCTAAAAAATGAAACTCTATCCCTTCATTTCGATGCCAATCCAAACCCCAGTCCTGTGGTTCGTTAGCATCCCAATACCCTATACTATTAAGACCAAGTGTATTTTCATCTAATCTATCCCCTGGGTAGGTATGTCGCGCAAGCGCTTTAAATTTTAATTTATTACGCATATAGGCATCAATTAACGGCAAACAAGTGTCTGCGTGATAAACAACACCGTCTGCTTCGTAAGGCTCTATTTTTTGTATGTTTGCTTTCATTGAAATAATTTGAACATCGATATCACGCAAATTAATTAATTTCACTTTAATTACGAAGTTAAAATATTATTTTCTCAGTTTTTAACAATGAATATTATCAAATTATAAGTTTGAATAATTATTTAGAAAAAGGCATTCATACTCAATTACACTAAGCACTATAATGACCAATGACATCAAAGAAAACCCTGTAGCTTATGACGCTATCATTATAGGTACAGGAATTAGCGGAGGCTGGGCAGCCAAAGAACTTTGCGAAAATGGATTAAAAACACTGGTTTTGGAACGAGGCCCCATGGTAAAACACATTAAAGACTATCCTACCATGCATATGGATCCATGGGATTTTGAATTAAGAGGGCAAGCTTCGGTAAAAGATAAAGCGAAACAATTAAAACAAAGCAGAACTGGTTATACAACCAATCCCGAAAGCAAACACTGGTTTGTTAATGACTTAAAGCATCCTTATAACGAAACAAAGCGTTTCGATTGGATGCGTGGCTACCATGTAGGAGGCCGCTCTATTACATGGGGCAGGCAGAGTTATCGATTAAGTGATTTAGATTTTGAAGCCAATAAAAATGATGGACATGGTGTGGATTGGCCTATTCGCTATAAAGATATTTCACCTTGGTACGATTATGTAGAATCGTACATTGGTGTTAGTGGCGAAAAATTAGGACTTTCACAATTACCAGATGGTATTTTTAGTCCTCCCATGGAACTTAATTGTGTAGAAGACTACTTTAAAAGTAGTCTTTCAGAAAATTTTGATGACAGGTTACTTACCATTGGAAGAGTTGCACATATAACTGGAACCAAAAATCATGATGGCAGAAGCAAATGTCAATTTAGAAACAGGTGCATGCGAGGCTGTCCTTTTGGCGCCTATTTTAGCAGTAATTCCTCTACATTACCAGCAGCAGAACTTACCGGCAATATGACGCTTAGACCCAACTCTATTGTTCATGAAATTATATATGACGATTCATTAAAAAAAGCCACGGGCGTAAAAGTTATTGATGCCGAAACTAAAGAAACACTTGTTTTTAACGCAAGTATCATTTTTTGCTGTGCATCGTCCATGGCATCGACATCTATATTGTTACAATCCAAATCCGATAGATTCCCAAATGGATTAGGTAATGATTCGGGAGAATTGGGACATAATATTATGGATCATCATTTAGGCGCAGGCGCTTCAGGAACATTTGATGGATTTCATGATAAATATTATAAAGGAAGGCGTCCAAACGGCATTTACATTCCAAGGTTTAGAAATTTAGGCGATCATAAAACCCATAAAAAAGATTTCTTAAGAGGTTATGGCTATCAAGGTGGCGCAGGGAGAGGTGACATTTCCGAGCATGTTGCAGAGTTAGCATATGGTCCAGAATTTAAAGAAAAAATATTAGAACCGGGCGAATGGAGTATGGGATTAGGTGGTTTTGGAGAATGTTTACCTCATCATGATAACAAAATGACCCTTAATTACGAAAAACTAGACGAATGGGGCTTACCTACTATTACTTTTGATGCTGAATGGAAAGAAAATGAGCTTAAAATGCGGGAAGACATGATTCAGCAAGCGGCAGATATGTTAGAAAAAGCTGGTTTTAAAGACATCCAAACATTCAACAATCTAGCGGCCCCTGGTATTGGGATTCATGAAATGGGAACAGCTCGAATGGGCAGGGATCCAAAAACTTCTATATTAAATAAACATAACCAAATACACACAGTTCCTAATGTATATGTAACCGATGGCGCTTGCATGACCTCTTCTGGATGCCAAAATCCATCACTTACCTATATGGCTCTAACAGCTAGAGCAGCCAATCATGCAGCAAAACAATTTAAAAGTTTGTAAAATGAATAGAAGAGATGTATTAAAAGGATTAGGGCTTACACTAGGTTATACTATTGCTACTCCTAGTATTATGAGCTTGCTTCAAAGTTGCAAAACAGAAGTCAAATTGTGGACGCCTAAATTTCTATCTGTAGATGAAGGCACTGTTGTAAAAAACCTTGTGGATATTATGCTTCCAAAAACGGAAGCGACTCCAGGAGCCCTAGATGTGAATGTTCCTGAATTTATCGATTTATATACTTATAAAGTTTATAATGAACAACAACAACTTAAATTTAAAAAAGGCCTTAACGCTATTATAAAAGCACTAAATACTCCCGCAGAGGGGGTTTCTGCATTAGAATATAAAGATTACGACATCTTATTAGCTAAATATTTAAAAGCCTCAAAAAAACAAAGGCTTGCTTATCAAAATGGAAGTGATAAAGATGATGAAGACACCATTGTTTTTAATGCCCTTTTAGAACTAAGAAACACTGCTGTTTGGGCTTATAAAACTAGCGAACAGATTGGAGAGACCGTCTTGGCATACGACCCCATTCCAGGGGCACAAATAGGCTGTGCTCCTCTTGAAGAATTAACCAATGGCAAAGCATGGTCCTTATAAAAATTATAAAAACATGAAGAATTGTTCACGCTTAGTTTATGTTTTATTTGTTTTACTTGTAATGAGTTGCAAAGAAAAGTCGAACACAGAAAAGACCAAAACCATAGAGGTCACTGAAAAATGGGTTTCTCTATTTAATGGTAAGGATTTAAGTGATTGGACGGTTAAAATAAAAGGGCGTCCGGTAGGAGACAATTACAAAAACACTTTTGTAGTGGAGAATGGCTGCCTAAAAGTTAATTACGATGCATATAACGACACATTTAATTCCACCTTTGGTCATATTTATTATAACAAAGTATTTTCTAATTACAAACTGCGCCTACAATATCGTTTTACAGGAAAACAGTTAAGTGACGGGCCTTCATGGGCAACTGCAAATAGCGGCGTGATGATACATTGCGAAGACCCTAAAAAAATTGGATTAGACCAAGATTTTCCTGTATCAATTGAAGTGCAGCTTTTAGGAGGGCTAGGCGTTGGCGAAAGGCCTACTGGTAATTTATGTACACCTGGAACCCATGTGGTTTTAGATAATAAAATGGCCACTGACCATTGTTTTGAATCATCCTCAAAAACATACCATGGCGATCAATGGGTTAAACTTGAAATTGAAGTAAGAAACGATTCTATTATTAAGCATTTAATTAATGATGAAACTGTACTCGTTTACACCAAACCTCAGATTGGCGGTTCGGTAGATTACAATAAAGATTATTGGAAAAACAAAGAAGGCATGCCTTTAAAAAAGGGATATATTTCTTTGCAAAGCGAAAGCCATCCCATAGAATTTAAGAATATAGAACTATTAGAATTGTAAATTAATGAAACCAAAAAATTATCTAAACTTTAGCTTGGCCATTTGTACTCTCTTTCAAATAGAAATGGCTACTGCTCAAAACTTTGATAGCTATACACAAACTATAAAAGGTGAAAGTTTTTCTATCGAAATGGTACCAGTAAATGGAGGCCCTTTTATAATGGGAGCTTCTAAAAATGATGCCTCTAGAAATGATGATGAAAAACCACAGCATGAAGTGATTGTTGATGATTTTTGGATGGGTAAATACGAAATTACCTGGGAGCAATATGATGCCTTTGTTTATGGTGAATTTGACACAGAGCAATTTAAAAACATCAAAAATTCAAATAACTTGGGAATAGATGCCATTTCTGGAGCAACTGCACCTTATGTTGATATGAGTTTTAATATGGGAAAAGAGAGCAATCCAGCTGTAAACATGACCCAATATGCAGCTATTATGTATTGTAAATGGTTAACTTTAAAAACAGGTAATTTCTACAGATTGCCCACTGAAGCCGAATGGGAATACGTTTGTAAAAAAGGAAAAACAGAGCAAGCCCCAAACCTTAATGATATTGGTTGGTATACTGAAAACACCTCTCAAAAATATGAAAAAACAGGATTGAAAAAAGCTAATAGTTTAGGCATTCATGATTTATTAGGAAACGTTTCAGAATGGGTCATGGATCAATACAACCCAAATTACTATAAAACTTCACCAACTAAAAACCCTTGGAATCGACCAACAGAATTATACCCTAGAGTTGTGAGAGGCGGATCATGGAAAGACACCAAAGACAAATTATGCTGTACTTCAAGAGAGCCATCTAAACAAAAATGGAAACGTAGAGACCCTCAAATCCCAAAAAGTGATTGGTGGCATACCAATGCACCGTTTGTTGGATTTCGTGTAGTACGCCCCAAAATTCAGCCCTCAAAGGAAGAAATAAAAACCTATTGGCTTGATGCCATTGAAGATTATGGATTAAATTAAAAAGGATTTAAACTCATGGACAAAAAAAAGAACAACTTAACAAGACGTGATTTTGTAAAAGGCTCGTCTTTAGCAGCTGGAGGCATTTTACTTACACCTTCCCTACTCACCGCCACACCTATATTTAACAAAGTTAAAAAGTTAAAAATAGCTGTTGTTGGATGCGGAGGAAGAGGTACTGGTGCTGTAAGTCAAGCATTGAGAGCAGATGAAAATGTAGAATTAGTAGCCATGGCCGATGCTTTTAAAGATCGTCTGGAGGATTCTTTTTCGAACCTATCAAAAATGTTCCCGACCGGTAAAATAAATGTAAAGCCATCCCATAAATTTATTGGATTTGGATCTTACAAAAAAGCCATAGATGCAGCCGATGTGGTTATTTTAACAACACCTCCAGGGTTTAGACCTCAGCATTTTGAATATGCCATTTCTCAAGGTAAGCACGTATTCATGGAAAAACCTGTCGCTACTGATGTCGCTGGAATCAAAAAAGTATTAGAATCCGCCAAAGTCGCCATGGCCAAAAAGTTAAATGTAGTTGTTGGTCTCCAAAGACATTATCAAGCCAGTTATTTAAAAGCATATCATCATATTCAAAAAGGAGACATTGGTCAAATTGTATCAGGTCAGGTTTATTGGAATGGTGGTGGCGTTTGGGTGAAACCTAGAAAAGAGGAATGGACCGAAATGGAATATCAAATGCGAAATTGGTATTATTTCAATTGGCTTTGCGGAGATCATATTTTAGAGCAACATATCCATAATATTGATGTCGCAAACTGGTTTATTGGGGAATACCCTATTAAAGCACAAGGCATGGGTGGTAGAGAAGTTCGAAAAGGAAAAGATCATGGACAAATATTTGACCACCATTTTGTGGAATTTGTATACCCAAGTGGTGCTATTATTTCAAGTCAATGTAGACATCAAAAAGGGTGTTTATCTAGAGTCTCAGAATCGTTTCAAGGTACAGCAGGAACCTCATATACAGATGGTGGAAATACAGCCACTTTAAACTCTTATACCCAAGGTACTATTTATTCACATGATGGTTCAAACGACAAAAACCCTTATCAAGTTGAACACGACCGTCTCTTTTCGGCAATTCGAAAAGGACATGTTATTAATGATGCAGAGAACGGAGCTAAAAGTACTATGTCGGCTATTTTAGGAAGAATGGCAACCTATTCCGGCCAAGAAATAACATGGGATGAAGCTATGGGGACAGATTACAAAATAGTGCCTGACGAAAACACCTTGTCCTTCGATTCCTTACCTCCCGCTATACGTGATGAGCATGGAAACTATCCCATTCCAGTACCAGGAAAAACTAAATTTTTATAAACCGTGAAAAAAGCTATTCACCTTAATAAAGTATTTTTATTAGCACTACTTATTTTATGCAGTACTGGTTATGCTCAAGAAGAATCAAATGTCATTGTTTTTTCTAAAACAGCAGGATACCGTCATCAAAGTATTGAAACTGGGGTTGAAGCATTAAAGAAATTAGGAATAGATAATAACTTTTTAGTAGATGCTACTGAAGATGCTAATGAGCTTACCAAAAATTTAGAAAAATATAAAGTGGTTATATTTTTATCAACAACAGGAACTATTTTTAATAAAAATCAACAAAAAGCTTTTAAAAAATATATTAAAAATGGTGGTGGATTTGTAGGTATTCATGCAGCAGCAGATACCGAATATGATTGGGCTTGGTACGGAAAATTAATTGGAGCTTATTTTCTAAGCCACCCTAAACAACAAAACGCAGTGATTCATGTTATGAACCACGATCATAAAGCAACTTCTTTTCTGAGTAATGAATGGCAGAAATTTGATGAATGGTACAACTACAAACAAATAAGCCCAAACATTAATGTTTTAATGACTTTAGATGAAACATCTTATTCGGGAGGTGAAAATGGAGAAAACCATCCCATTTCATGGTTTCATGAGTATGAAGGCGGTCGTATTTTTTACACCGGATTAGGGCATACTAAAGAAAGTTATGCAGATAAAACATTTTTAAAACATATCCTAGGTGGTATTCATTATGCCATGAAAAAAAATTGAATGTGTAAAAAACAATATCATTATGAAAAGAAGGTCATTTATTAAAAAAAGCACCTCTGCCACTTCCTTATTATGCATGAGCCTTACGGGCGCGCATGCCATAAACACATTAGGATCTACTACAAATACCAATACTTTTAAATTAAATTTTGCACCACATATAGGCATGTTTAAGCATCATGCAGGCAACAACCCTATTGATCAATTAAACTTTATGGCAGATCAGGGTTTTACCGCTTTCGAGGATAATGGCATGAAAACCCGTCCTATCGAAGTCCAAAAAAGTATGGCAAAAACCATGGTTGATAGAAACATGACCATGGGGGTATTTGTTGCCCACAAAATTTATTGGAAAGAAGCTAATTTGGCAAGTGGCAACATTGATAAACGGCATGAGTTCTTAAATGACATTAAAGAATCCGTTGAAGTGGCAAAACGGGTGCATGCCAAATGGATAACGGTTGTTCCTGGCCATGTAGATTCAAGCCAACATATGGATTACCAGACCGAGCATGTTATTGAATCACTAAAGCAAGCATCGGCTATTTTAGAACCGCATGGAATAACCATGGTATTGGAGCCCTTAAATTTTCGAGATCACCCTGGCTTATTCTTAACAGAATCACCTCAGGCATTTCAAATTTGTAAAGCGGTAAATTCGCCTTCGTGTAAAATATTATTCGATATTTATCATCAACAAATACAAGAAGGAAATCTAATACCCAATATAGACCTATGCTGGGACGAAATTGCCTATTTCCAAATTGGTGACAACCCAGGACGTAATGAGCCTACCACAGGAGAAATAAATTACAAAAATGTATTTAAGCATATTCATTCAAAAGGGTTTAAGGGCATTTTAGGAATGGAACACGGAAATTCCGTAAGCGGAAAGGAAGGCGAAAAAAACGTTATAAACGCATACATAGAAAGCTCTAAATTTTAAATATAAAAACACAATATCACATGAAAAACAGTAGACGATCATTTGTAAAAAAAACAGTAGTTGCAGCTACTGGAATTAGTATTATACCCAGACATGTTTTAGGTCAAGGGTTTATTCCTCCAAGCGATAAATTAAATATCGCTGTTATAGGTGGTGGCGGTAAAGGCTACTCTGATGCGGTTAACGCATGGAATAACGGCACATCAAACATAGCTGCTATTTGCGATGTAGATTGGAACTCAGCCTCTAGAGCTTTTAAGAAATTTCCAAAGGCAAAAAAATATAAAGACTACAGAAAGGTATTAGACGATATAAAAGATCTTGATGCTATTACGGTGTCAACACCAGACCACACACATGCTGTTATAGCCATGGCTGCCATAAAAATGGGGAAACATGTATATGTACAAAAACCTTTAACGCATAGTATACACGAGGCCAGAATGCTTACTGAAGCAGCTAGAAAACATCAAGTGGTAACACAAATGGGCAATCAAGGTGCTTCTGGAAATGGTGTTAAACAAATGATTAAATGGTTTGATGAAGGTAAAATTGGTGCGGTAACAAAAGTGCATGTTTGGACCAACAGACCTGTTTGGCCCCAAGGTATTGAAACGCCTACAGATAAACCAGCATTGTTGGACGGTTTAGACTGGGATACTTGGATAGGACCTGCTAAAATGGTCGATTACCACCCATTATACCACCCATTTAAGTGGCGTGGCTGGTGGAATTTTGGTACAGGAGCTTTGGGAGATATGGGATGCCACTTAATAGACCCTCCCTTTAGAGTATTGGGACTGGGCTACCCTACCGAAGTTGAAAGCAGTGTAGGAGCTGTCTTTAAAAAAGATTGGACCCCTGAGTATTTACCTGAATCCTGCCCTCCTTCCTCAAGGACCCAGCTAAAATTCCCTGCTACTTCTAAAAACCCATCAGAAATTACTTTAACATGGTCTGATGGTGGCCTAAGGCCATTTCATCCTGACTTGATTCCCGCAGATCATCCCATTGGAGATGATGACAGTGCGAATGGTGTTATAATGATTGGAGAAAAAGGCATCATGACTTGCGGTACCTACGGAAAAACACCTAAAGTTTATTTAAATAATGGTGACCTCTTAACTTTTAACGATACAGAAGAAAATAAGTTACCGGACAATGGACATCAAGCCTCTTGGGTTGAAGCATGTAAAGAAGGCTTTGGTAAAGCGAAACACAAAGCATTAACGTCTTCATTCGATTTTGCAGGTCCTTTAACCGAAAGTGTTTTAATGGGGAACCTTGCTATTAGAAGTTACAATTTAAGAAAGCCTAAAGGGAATGGGTTTGAATACCCTGGCCGTAAAAAATTATTATGGGACGGTCATAACATGAAGATCACAAATTTTGATGAAGCTAACCAGTTTGTAAAGAGAACCTATAGAGATGGTTGGAAACTCTAGGTTTTAATTGAAAAGAATTTTCCAAGATTATAAATTAAAGGAAATTCTTGCCAACAAAAAGCTTATCTTGACTAGTCCTAAATAACCATTACGGTTTTTACTAGGATTAAAATTACTAAACCCCTGAACAAACCATGGTTTGTTCAGGGGTTTTCTTTTTATAGGTTTTTATTTGGTATTTATTTGGTGTATCTCCTCAATGCATTAATAGGTTGTACCCATAGTATACCTGAGCAAATTTCCATCGCTAAAAGTGAAGGCTTAGATAAAAACCTAAAAGCGTTTAAATTTTTAATTGATTGTCCGTAATTTGTCATAAACCTAAAAATATATTGTTTTTGTCATCCCGAGGCAACGAGGGATCTCATTGATTATCAACAGATTCCCTGCCTGCCAGCAGCTACGGTGTACCCACATCTTTTTTCAATATAAAGAACAAAGTTTATTTCCCTTTTTACTTACTTTTAGCTCACTGATCTTATTTGATAAATAGGTGTTCGTGAATCTTCGATTTCTTTGCTCGTCCAAAGAAAAGTAACAAAAGAAAAGACGCCCTTTCGTGAGGGATTTCTTCTCATGCTGTCGCCAGAGAAGAACCGGGCCCAAAACTTCGCGTCGCCCCACCGCCATGGCCAACGCCAATGCTCCTGTTCCTCGAAGCTTTTTAGTCCTTCGCGCAGTCTGGCACCTACGCTAAAATAGTCCACCGGACTATTTTTAAACGCTCGGTCCCCTTCCGAAAGGTCGGGGACAGCCTTATGGTATTTTTCCAACAGCTAGCAGAGAGACCTGAGCGCTCTATAAAAAGCGGTCTGCGAGGCTGGTACGGCAAACCTATACAGAAAGCAAGGGACATAGAGCAAGTTCTTTTATCTGTGGCTGCGACAGATGATCATGATTTGTGGGTACACTGTAGCTGCCAGCAGGCAGGTTCACTTCGTTATGAATGACAAAAGTATCACTAATCATTACTATTAACAAGATTTAACAAAACCGCCTTTTTATTTTTTTCGTAAGTATGCCTGAAAGTCAAAATTAATATTCAAGTCATTTAAAATCCATTAACAAACAACCTCAAAAATCATGAAAAATTTAAAGAGAATCTCAAAAATTGGAGTTATTGCGATAGCATGTACCTTCATTATTGCGGCAGATCATATAGATGCCCCTGCTGTACAAGGTGGTAATAGTGATATTACCGATTTTTATGCCTTTCAGGGCAAAAACACGGACAACCTGGTTTTTGTCGCTAATCTTCAAGGCCTGTTAAGCCCCAGTGCAACCTCATCGGCTACGTTCGATGAAAATGTCTTAGTGGAGTTTAACATTGATAATACTGGTGATCATGTTGAGGATTTAGTTATTCAAGCTATTCCAAGAGATGGTAAAATGTATTTTTTTGGACCTATTGTGCCCTCACAAACTGGAATTAATAGTACTGTAGAAATCTCGTCAACAGTTGGTGGTGTTGTAGACATTACAACAGGTTCTAATGCTATCGTTGCTACAAAAAACGGCATGAGCTTTTTTGCCGGTCCTCGCGACGATCCTTTCTTTATGGATTTCGCCCAATACTCAGCTATTATTGGTGGTACGTCCACAAGTTTTAATAGCCCAGGAGCCGATACATTTGCTGGCACTAACGTGATGTCTATTGTAGTTGAAGTGCCTAAATCAATGATCGGAGAATCTGGAACTATTAACACATGGGTAGAATCTAAAAGAAAATAAAAATAACTGTTTAAGAAAACAATCATGAAAACTATAAAAATATTTAGCTTCGCACTAGGAATGTCATTAATGACATTTAATTGTTCAAATAATGATGACGCTGTCATGGAAATTAAAACACCGGATTTTTCTGGAACTTATGCACAAGAAGACCAAATGGGTAGACCAGCAGTAAATACCGTTTTTGTGTCTGCTGCCTCAAAAGATAATTTTAATGTTACCATACCATCAGCGCAACAAGCAGCTTTTCAAAGTATGTTTCAAACCAATTTAGAAGCTTTAAGCCCTGCGTTTGCCAATCCAGGAGATACTAATGCGCTTGGGCAAACCTCGGCAGCGTTTACTGGACTTTTAGCTACCGACGTATTAAATGTATCGCTAGATGGAACAACAACTTTTTACGATGGAACCCATGTTTTAACAGGTCGTGCATTGGCCGATGATGTTATAACCGTAGAATTATTATTAATTTTTGGTGGAGAAGATTTTTCTGAAAACCCCGGACTATCAAACGATAATGTAGATGCAAACGACAAGTCTTTTTTTACCTCTTTTCCTTATTTAGCCTCGCCATGGTAATGGGCTAACTTCATCAGAGCGTGTTTTTATTGAATACGCTCTGATATTTTAACCTGCTTATAAACCAAAAACACACCAAATCATAAAACCAATAATATATAATATTTTAAAAAGTAAATCATAATGAAATTTTTAAAAACTCAAACCTTTCTAGCAGCGTTCTTCTTATTCAATCTTAATTATGCTCAACAGCTAAAAGGCCTGGTCATAAACGAGCACAACCAGCCCTTAGAGGGAACCTATGTATATAATTTAAATTCAAAAAGCCATACCCATGTTTTAGATAATGGCCTATTCATTTTGAATGAAACAAAAGCGGGCGATTCTATAAAATTTGGTTTATTAGGGTATAATACTAAAATTTTAACTGCTGGCAATTTAAATGAAACCATAAAAATTGTGCTAGCAGAAAAATCCTTTCAATTGGATGAACTGGTCATTTCAGAACAGTTAAACGCCTTAAATACCGTTACAAAGCTAGACTTGAAAATAACCCCTGTAAACTCTTCTCAAGAAGTATTAAGAAAAGTACCTGGATTAATAATAGGTCAACATGCTGGAGGCGGAAAAGCAGAACAACTATTTCTTAGGGGTTTTGATGTAGATCATGGTACAGATATATCCCTATCTGTAGACGGTATCCCTGTAAATATGGTATCTCACGCCCATGGGCAAGGCTATAGTGATCTACATTTTATAATCCCAGAAACCATAGGTAAAATAGGCTTTGGGAAAGGGCCCTATTACCCCAAAGAAGGTGATTTTAATACGGCAGGCTATGTTGATTTTTCTACAAAAGACTATATAAAAGAAAGCTCCATTTCATTTAGTGCAGGACAGTTTAATACTTTACGCACCTTAGGAATGTTTAATTTGTTGGAAAATATTAAAGCCCAAAACGCATACATAGCTTTAGAGTATTTAACGGGAGATGGGCCTTTTGATTCGCCACAAAACTTTAATAGGCTTAATTTGTTTGGTAAATATGTTATGTTTACCCAAAACAATGATAAATTATCGCTTACAACTTCTCATTTTACCAGTCGTTGGGATGCTTCCGGGCAAATACCACAACGAGCAGTTAATGCTGGCAGTATTTCTCGTTTTGGATCTATTGACGATACAGAGGGAGGTACAACTTCCCGAACCAATTTTAACTTGGAATTCACGAAACAAGTATCGGATTATACCACATTTAAAACCAATGCGTTCTATTCAAATTATAATTTTGAGCTATACTCCAACTTTACTTTCTTTTTGGAAGATATTACAAATGGCGATCAAATAAAGCAAAAAGAAAACAGGGACGTATTTGGGGTTAACACAGCCTTTTCAACAGAAACCTTTTTAGGAAAAACACCATTAAATATAAACTATGGCTTGGGTTTAAGACATGATATTTCTAATGACAATGAGCTGTCTAAAACCATAAACAAAACCATAATAAAAGAGCGTGTTCAATTAGGGGATATAAATCAAACCAATATAGATGCTTTTATTAATGCAAAGCTTGAGTTTGGAGCATTTACCGTATCTCCAGCTTTACGTTTCGATTATTTTAAGTTTTTATATAACGATAAGTTGCAAAACGACGGAAAAACATTATTTAAAACCAAATTTATAGTAAGTCCTAAGCTTAATTTCTTTTATAATGCCAACAATAATCTACAATGGTTTTTAAAATCCGGTATTGGGTTCCACTCTAACGACACCAGGGTCGTAGTTACAAATAAAGAGGAAAATATTTTGCCACGTGCTTATGGTGTGGATCTAGGAAATATCTGGAAACCTTCCCCTAAATTAATGATAAGCACAGCTGCATGGTATTTGTTTTTAGAACAGGAATTTGTTTATGTGGGCGATGCAGGTATAGTAGAACCCAGTGGAAAAACAGAACGCTTGGGCTTAGATTTTGGAGTCCGTTATCAGTTTAATGATTGGTTGTTTTTTGATACCGATGCTACCTTAACAAAGGCGAGAAGCAAAGACGATCCGAAAGGGCAAAATCATATTCCATTAGCACCAGATTTTACCATGGCAGGTGGTTTATCGATTAAAGATAACAAAGGGTTTTCTGGAAGCATTAAATACCGATATATTGATGATAGACCGGCTAATGAAGACAATAGTATAATAGCAGATGGGTATTTGGTAACCGACCTAAATGCTAATTATAGTTTTAGCAATATTACCTTGGGAGTGGTTATTGAAAACCTGTTTGATACCCAATGGAATGAAACACAGTTTGCAACAGAATCTAGGTTACAAAATGAAATGCAACCTGTTGAGGAGATTCATTTTACACCGGGGACACCTTTTTTTATTAAGGGCTCTATTACATATAAATTTTAGAAATCTGAACGAAGTGAAGAATATATTGATTTTGTAATCCCTCGAGATCCCTCGTTGCCTCGGGATGACAAATTCAATATATTTTTAGGTGTATGACAAATTACGGACAACCAAATAAACTATTTAAAGTTTATTAACTATGGCGAAAATGAGTCATAAATTCAATAGCGGTTAGATAGGTAGCCACAATAGTCCGCTGTTACTATAGCTAATTCAATATAAAATAACATGAACCTTCAGTGTAAAAAACCGATTTTCTTCGTTATTAATACTCGCCGTAACTAGGATATGCCTACGCTTTTGCCTTGAACTTCAATTTTTTATTTCTAAATATTCTATGCCTTTTTATATCGACTTAGCTATACAAAAATAGAACGCCTAATACTGATCTAACGCTAACTTGTTCTTCATTTTTCTATTAATTTAAATAGTAAAGCATTATTGGATAATCCGATAAAAGCAAACCACCTATTCCAGATTAAAGTGAGCATAGTACTAATTATTACAATTCCTTTTATAGCTTAGGTTAAATGCTTTTTAGACAGCCTTTTTTTGTTTATATTAAGATTCCAATCTTATAAAATACTATTATTTTATCTTTTAAAAATCTTTTTTACTAATAAACCATTCTCTGTTTTTATTTTTAAAAGATAGATTCCTGTGTTAACTCCTGAAAAATCAACTGTATCATCTTGTAGTTTAACATTTGTTATTGGTTTTCCTAAAATACCATATAATGTTACTTCTTCAATTTTAATATTATTAGCCTTTATATGAAGCACATTAATAACTGGATTAGGGTATAAGTTTACGGATTCAATTAATGACATATCTTCTAAACCTAAAGAAGTTGTAATATCTGCCAATAAGGTCGGTTGGGTTAAACTATAGTTTCCTGCATCGGTTCCAGAAATAATATACCCTGAAGTGGTTATAGCAATCCCTGTGCCTATATTTTCACTTGCAAAAGTAAAAACTGGGCTACCTCCTAAAGCAACATTATCGGTTCCTATAATTCCTGATAAAATTGCTGTTCCACTAGCGGTAGCAGCCGTTGTTCCGTCATATATTTTGTCATTGCCCGTTAAACCTGTAATAGTTAACTGTTTTGCTGTAATATCGGCAGATAATATCGGTTGAGTTAAGCTATAGTTTCCTGAATCTGTTCCACTAATTGTAAATCCAGATGAGTTCATTGTAATTCCTGTTCCCACATTCGCACTGGTAAATGTGTACACTGCAGTACCTCCAAGGCTAACATCATCACCAATTTCTACGCCTGATAAACTTGCCGTTCCTGAGGCTGAAGCTATAGTAGTATCATCGTATACTTTGTCGCTTCCTGTTAATCCTGTAACCGTTAACGCTTTGGCTGTAATATCGGCAGATAATATCGGTTGAGTTAAGCTATAGTTTCCTGAATCTGTTCCACTAATCGTAAATCCAGATGAATTCATTGTAATTCCTATTCCCACATTCGCACTAGTAAATGTGTACACTGCCGTACCTCCAAGGCTAACATCATCACCAATTTCTACGCCTGATAAACTTGCCGTTCCGGAGGCTGAAGCTGTAGTAGTATCATCGTATACTTTGTCGCTTCCTGTTAATCCTGTAACCGTTAACGCTTTGGCTGTAATATCGGCAGATAATATCGGTTGAGTTAAGCTATAGTTTCCTGAATCTGTTCCACTAATTGTAAATCCAGATGAGTTCATTGTAATTCCTGTTCCCACATTCGCACTGGTAAATGTGTACACTGCAGTACCTCCAAGGCTAACATCATCACCAATTTCTACGCCTGATAAACTTGCCGCTCCTGAGGCTGAAGCTGTAGTAGTATCATCGTATACTTTGTCGCTTCCTGTTAATCCTGTAACCGTTAACGCTTTGGCTGTAATATCGGCAGATAATATCGGTTGAGTAAGCGTATATTTCCCAGCATCAGCCCCACTTAATGTATACCCTGCGGTGGTGATTGTAATTCCTGTTCCTACATTCGCAGATGCAAAGGTAAAAACTGGTGAGCCACTTAAGGTAACTGTATCCCCTCCTAAAATCCCAGATAAACTTGCCGTTCCTGAAGCTGAACCAGCGGTCGTGTCATCGTATTCTTTGTCACTTCCTGTAAGACCCGTAATGGTTAAAGCAATTGGTGCTGCCGTTGTCACATCTATTTTGGTAGGACTTGCCTGTAAATTTGGTGTTCCCTCATCATCTTGAGCAACAACATATACATCATAGGAGGTACTTGCTGTTAATCCTGTCACACTAAAATCATTGGTAAAACCACCTGTGCTTACAGCAGCATTTCCACTAGTTATTTCACCAGACCCTCCATTTCCTGTTCCTGCTTTTACGTTTGCTGCGGTTGGTGCAGTTGCGCCATCGGCTACTACTACATAATAAATCGTTCCTGTTTCATCTATATCTGTTCCTAAAGTAAATCCTGTTTGTGCTACAGAAGAAGATGAAGGTGTACTGTTTTCAAATACGGGTGGAGTTGTGTCTCCAACTACAGTTAAAGCTACAGGTACAGCTCCAGCGGTTACACCTAGCTTTGTTTTAATTGTTTCAACTACGCCTTCATTAAGCTGTAACGCGTTTGATGCTATAAAGTTAGATGTAACAGATGAGTCAAATATATCTACCAGTGTACTCTGAGTAGCGGTTCCATTTAGAGTTCCATTATTGACAATTCCCTGTGTAATCAAGGTATTTGAGTCGATCGTTAAAGTACCATCATTTGTTATATCATTATTCGTAGCATTTCGCACGGCTTCTCCTCCTACAATACTATTTGTTATTGTTACAGTAGAAGGTGAAGACCCCCCAGTAATTGTAATTTCATCTCCCTCGGACAAAGTGTCATCACGACCAATATTACCAGCAATTGTAGAATTTATAATTGTAACGGTAGAACCACTAACAATATCAAAACCTCCTCTTCCTGCAATATCATCTGCGTCACCATCACCAGTTCCAGTAGGGTTTTTCGCTGTATTAAACCCCACTGTAGTATTGGTTATTGTCGCAATTGACGAATTTATTTTTAATCCCGCACCGTCATCAGCATTAGTATCCCCCGAAAGAGCATTCTCACTGATTAAACTATTTTTAATTTCTATAATGGCATTTTGCGCGTCAATTCCGCCTCCATCTTCTTGAGATATATTACCTGTTATACGACATTTATTAACTGTAACTGTGGGTCTATCAAAAATTGATATACCAGATATGGAAATACCTCCTCCAGAATTTTGACCACTAAAAGGTGTAGGTATCACATCACTTGCTGAATTATTATTGGTAATCCCTGTTGAATTAATAATATTTAGTGAGTTCAAAGTAACATTAGTAGCACTACCTCCGAAAATATCAAAAACTCTATCTACTGTACCTCCAGTAATTGTAATATCAGGAGCACCATCTCCGTTAGTATCTCCATCAATTATAAGGGTTTTCCCTGTAATATCTAAGTCACGTCCTGCGGGAACTGTAAGTGTAAGCGTGCCACCTGCTAAACTATTTGAAAACTCTATGGTATCTCCAGAACTTGTAAGACTGATGGCTTCTCTTAAGGATAGTCCATTACCACCAGGAGAGGCAATTGTAGCTCCAGCATCATTTTCATCAACCAATGTTGTTACTGTTGCAGTAATTGCAGGAGGAAGAGTAGTTACATCTATTTGGGTAGCACTCGTTTGTAAATTAGGAGTTCCTTCATCATCTTGAGCTACTACATAGACATTGTAAACTGTTCCTGCTGTTAAACCTGTTACACTAAAATTATTGATAAACCCTCCAGAATTTACAGTTGTATTTCCGCTAGTTACCGCACTTGCGCCTCCACTTCCTGTTCCTGCTTTTACTTCGGTAGCTGTTGGAGCTGTAGCCCCATCTGGCACAACTACATAATAAATCGTTCCTACTTCATCTATGTCTGTTTCTAAAGTAAAACTTGTTTGGAGAATACTTGATGAACTTGGTGAACTATTTTGAAAAGTTGGCGGAGTTGTATCGGAAGGCAAGGGGCCAAAAGCTGTTCCTGTAAATTCTGTAGGAATGTCTACAGGAAAGACAGGAATAAAAGAACCCAACGTCCAATTGGAGCTATTGTTCAATGCAGCAGAGACATCAGTAATAGATCCATTAAATACGGTAATTTTACTGTAGTAACCAACAGCATTAGCAATTAGTAGCGCATTAACTCCTGCTGTTAATCCCGTTCCACTTAACGTTGCTGTTTCATCACTATTTACAGAATTTTCATCACCATAGAACGCTAAAAAAGTACCAGGAGCAGTTCTCGTTCCTGTAAAAGCAATTATTTGATCCCCACTAGTCATTGTAAAACCGGTATCGCTTTCTATAATAGTTCCTAAATTAGTTGTTATTCCATCTCCATCTGCATTATCAATAATTACTACTTTACCTGCATTAATAGTACTTCCAGTATTATTAGACCATAACAAATCACCTTCGTTAGTGGTACTATCAAAAGCACTTCCTGTCCATTCTTCATCGGTAAACCGGATATTAGTACCATTAGGAGCATCATCTAATAACACAAATGCAAGACCGTCATCATCGGCATCGTCATAAGCTATTATTGCTATATCTCCAGCGGCATCTATAGCCCCATTGTTATTTTGAGAAAAAGAATTGTTAAAAAATAAGACATATAAAAATAAAGTGGATAGAAAAGTAATTTTCTTCATAATTAATATACTTTGGTTAATTAATGTTAGATTTATTATATTAGATATATTGTACGAATATAAATCATTTTAAATGAAATCACGCATTTAATCCTGTTTTTTTACCATTCAACGATAATTTAATACTCCACGAGTAAAAAAGGTTTTGTACTATAATGTACCGCGTTATGTAAACTGAGCTTTGGTAAAAGCGAAAGGTTTATACATCATTTTCTTTATTTTTTTCTTCTATAATTTTCCTCAACGATGTTAATGGAACACTCTTTTTACGAAACGGCGATAGAAGAGTAGTGGAATGCCATGAGAGTCGCGTAAAAAAAATATTATTAAATCTTATATGATGTCAATTGATACTAAATTGTTTTTGTAAGTCTAAAATAACAAAATGTTGTACCTCGATAAAAAAAGCCTTTACAAGAAATCCTGTAAAGGCTTAGTACTGAAGGCGGGACTTGAACCCGCACGGACTAATGTCCATTGGATTTTAAGTCCAACGTGTCTACCAATTCCACCACTTCAGCATGTGTCGATTGTGCTCCGCACATCGTTGGTATATTTTAAGAAAGTATCAGAGCGAAAGACGGGATTTGAACCCCTGTCTGCCGACAGGCAGGCGCGACGGTCGCTCTCACGTTTTCAATTCAAAATATTTCTTATTTCTAAGAACATCTCTTCCTGGAGCGAAAGACGGGATTTGAACCCGCGACCCCCACCTTGGCAAGGTGATGCTCTACCCCTGAGCTACTTTCGCAGTCTTTATTATGAACATACAATATCGCTATTGCGGATGCAAATTTAAAATATTTCTACTAAAAGCAAAGCTTTTTAGGAAAATAAATTTTATTTATTTCACGCTCTTTTTTTCTTGACCAACATCCGCTTAATTTCATTAAGTTTCATGAGCGCTTCAACAGGCGTAAGCGTATCGATTTCAATATGTAATATTTCATCTTTGATATTTTCCAATAACGGATCATCTAAATTAAAAAAACTTAGCTGCATCTCATCTTCTATGGATTTTACCTGATCTGTTAACTCTTCACTTGAATGGGACTTCTCCAATTTCTTTAAAATCTTGTTAGCTCGGTGCAATACTTGTTGCGGCATGCCTGCCATTTTAGCAACATGAATACCAAAACTATGTTCACTACCTCCTTCAACCAGCTTTCTTAAAAAAAGGACATGGTCCTTTAATTCTTTCACCGATACATTAAAGTTTTTAATCCGATCGAATGTTTCGGTCATTTCATTTAACTCATGATAATGCGTTGCAAACAGCGTTTTAGGTTTTGCAGGATGCTCATGTAAATACTCGCTAATCGCCCAAGCTATTGAAATACCATCGTAAGTACTTGTACCTCGACCTATTTCGTCGAGCAGTACCAAACTCCTATCCGAAATATTATTTAGAATAGAAGCCGTTTCATTCATTTCTACCATAAAGGTCGATTCTCCCATTGAGATATTATCGCTAGCGCCTACCCTTGTAAAAATCTTATCCACCAGACCAATACGCGCTTCTTTTGCCGGTACAAAACTTCCTATTTGAGCCAGTAATACGATTAACGCCGTTTGACGTAAAATAGCCGATTTACCAGACATATTAGGTCCCGTAATCATAATGATCTGTTGCGCAGTCCTATCCAAAAATACATCGTTTGCAATATACGCCTCACCAATGGGTAATTGCTTTTCTATAACGGGGTGTCGACCATCTTTTATATCTAAATCAAAAGAGTCATCAATAAAAGGATAGACATATTTATGGTCTATTGCCAGTTGGGCAAACCCACATAAACAATCTAATTGTCCAACTAAATAGGCATTTTGCTGTACTGCTTTTATATATTGGTTCATCCATGCAACCAGCTCTGCAAACAACTGCTGTTCAATAGCTTGAATTCTATCTTCGGCACCTAAAATTTTAGCCTCATATTCTTTAAGCTCTTCCGTAATATATCTTTCGGCACTTACCAAAGTTTGCTTTCTTATCCATGCTTCGGGCACCTTGTCTTTATGGGTATTACGCACCTCAATATAATACCCAAAAACATTGTTTGAGGCTATTTTTAGAGACGTAATGCCTGTGCGTTCACTTTCACGCTGCAGCATATTGTCCAAATAATCTTTTCCCGATTTTGACAAATCCCTTAACTCATCCAATTCTGAAGAAAAACCAGAAGCAATACTATTGCCTTTTAGCACATTTACAGGTGCCTCTTCATTGAGCGTTTCCTTAATTTTTTCACGAAGGGCCTCACAACCCTGAAGGGAGTCTCCAATTATTTTAAGCGATTCGTTATCACAGTTTGATGCTAACGATTTTATGGGCACAATAGCCTCTAGGGAATTTTTAAGCTGAACCACTTCTCGTGGATTGACCTTACCTGTTGCTGTTTTAGAAATGAGTCGCTCTAAGTCACCAATATGCTTAATATGGGTCTGAACTTTTTGAAGTACGGTATGTTCCTGAGTTAAAAAACTGACCACTTCATGGCGTTGCTTGATCTTATCAACGTTTTTTAAAGGCAATGCCAACCAGCGCTTCAATAACCTCCCGCCCATAGGCGAAATGGTTTTATCAATAACATTTAAAAGTGTAACGGCATTATTATTAGTAGAATTATAAAGTTCTAAATTCCTAATCGTAAACTTATCCATCCATACATATTCATCTTCAGCGATCCTGGAAATGGATGTAATGTGCTGTAGTTTGTTATGTTGCGTTTCTGATAAATAATGAAGTATGGATCCAGATGCAATAATGCCTTCATACAAATCCTCAATACCAAAACCTTTTAGTGTTTTAGTGTCGAAATGTTTTATCAACGTCTCATAGGCATAATCGGTTTGGTAGATCCAATCTTCCATATAAAACGTATGGAAATCGTTCCCAAACGTTTCGTTGAACATGGTACGTTTTTGTTTGGAAACCAATACCTCGCTAGGTCTGAAATTCTGTAATAACTTATCAATATACTCGGCAGGGCCCTGTGAGGTCAAAAACTCACCTGTGGAGATATCCAAAAACGAAATCCCTATTCTTTGTTTGGTTACTGAGCTTGTCGAAGTATCAAAATAAACCGAACACACAAAGTTATTGGATTTTGATACTAAAACCTCATCGTTTAGTGCCACCCCTGGTGTTACTAGCTCTGTTACACCACGCTTAACAATCGTTTTCGTTTGTTTAGGGTCTTCCAACTGATCGCAAATAGCAACACGCTCACCCGCCTTGACCAGTTTAGGTAAATAGGTGTTTAATGAATGGTGAGGGAAACCGGCCAATTCGGTTTCACTTTCACTGCCTGCTCCGCGTTTGGTTAATATAATACCTAAAATACCTGCCGTTTTAACCGCATCTTCTCCAAATGTTTCATAAAAATCGCCAACACGAAACAGCAATAAGGCATCTGGGTATTTCGCCTTAATAGCATTGTACTGTTTCATTAAAGGGGTCTCTTTTTTTGTTTTTTTTGCCAACGGAATTTTGTTTTTAAATATTACTTTTGTAAAAATTGTAGCATGCAATGTACCATTAATTTCATGTTTTTTGAAGTTGATCTTTTAGAAGTTATTTACAATTAGAACGAGATTTCAACAATATTACTTTTGTCATGTTGATCGAAGCCGAAGCATTTATTAAAAAGATTGCCACACCCTACGTTCTAGCAATGATATAAAACAATGAGATTCCCACCTTCGTGGGAATGGAAAATAAAAATTTTGATGCGTAAACTAAAAAATAGCGAATTAGACCGATTGAGTGTCGATGCTTTTAAATCGGTAAAAAAAACACCAATCATTATTGTTTTAGATAACATTAGAAGCCTTAATAATATAGGTTCTGTATTTAGAACGAGTGATGCTTTTTTAATTAAAAAAATTTATCTCTGCGGCATCACAGCGAAACCTCCTCATAAAGATATTCATAAAACAGCGTTAGGAAGCACCGATACGGTAGACTGGGAGTATGTTGAAAATACGATACAATTAGTTGAAACGTTACAAGCCGAAAACGTAAAAGTATGTGCTATCGAACAAGCAGAACATGCTACCATGTTGAATGATTTTAAACCTGAGGCCAACACAACTTACGCCCTGGTTTTTGGGAACGAAGTAAAAGGAGTCGCTCAAGATGTGGTGAGCGCTAGCGATATGGTGATCGAAATACCTCAATTTGGCACCAAGCATTCGTTAAATATTTCGGTAAGTTGCGGCGTTGTGGTTTGGGATGTGTTTTCGAAGTTGGGAGTTAGGAGTTAGGAGTTAGGAAATATTTAATGCTGTGATCGAAAAACCTCATAATATATGGCGAAAAAAAACAAAATACCTTGGCCCACTAAAGATGTGATGACACAGATTTATGAGATGAAACTATGGGGAGGCAAGGCATTCGATTTTTATTCTGGGGCAGGTTCGCACGATTCAAAAATTATAACACCTTATTTAGAAGCGATCATAGCATTTTTAAATGCCCACAATAAATCTTTGGTCGTTTGCGATTTAGGCTGCGGAGATTTTAATATTGGAAAACACTTAACTAAATATGCCCGAAAATATATTGCTGTTGATATTGTTGAAAAACTTATTGAAAGAAATAAAAACTTATATAGAGAAGATCATTTAGAATTTTGTTCTTTGGATCTTACAGCAGATGAGCTTCCTTCTGGAGATTGTGCTATATTACGACAAGTGCTACAGCATTTGTCTAATGCAGAAATACAAAAAGTAATAAAAAAAATAGCTGCTTATAAATATCTCATTTTAACCGAGCATGTGCCATTGGGTAACTTTGTTCCTAACAAAGACCTTATTTCCGGGCAAGGCATTAGACTAAAACAAAACAGTGGCGTTAATATATTGGAAGCTCCTTTTCATTTAAAAATTAAAGAAGAAAAAAACTTGGGGGAACATATTCTGGAAAACAATAAAGGGCGTATAGTTACGACCTTATATAAGATGTTTTAAAAGGCCTTTGGCAAGGATATGCTTCGGAGCAAAATTAAACGAATGAAACGAACATTAATAAATTTTAAGCATTTTTTCACAAAAGGGAATGTTTAAAATTCCTGCCTGCAGGCAGGTTTTAATGTGAGAGCGTAGCGGTTGCACACGTTCTCAATTTTATAATTAATTTATTATCAAATAATTACTAAAATTTAAACGTGTGAAAAAAACAGAAGTAAAGACAGACCCTAAAGTTAAATCGGTTTTCAAAAATTACCCTGATTCGGTAAGAAAGAAAATGACAGATCTTCGGGAATTGATTATAGAAACCGCTGGTGAAACAGAAGGCATAACTGGCCTGGAAGAAACATTAAAATGGGGAGAACCTAGTTATCTAACCAAAAAAGGCAGCACTATTAGAATAGATTGGAAATCTAAAAGCCCAAATCAATATGCGATGTATTTTCAATGTACCAGCAGATTGGTATCTACATTTAGAACAGTTTATAAAAACACCCTTGATTTTGAAGGAAAAAGAGCGATTATTTTTCAAATAAATGAAGCACTTCCTAAAGAAGCCTTAAAAAACTGTATTGCTGCTGCATTGACCTATCATAAAGTAAAACATCTCCCTTTATTAGGTATGTAAATGATCAATAGCCTTTGCATAAATACAAAACAGGTTTCATTTTGTGACTTTTTATTATCAAGTTATACCATTTTTACTTGAGAGTTACTCAAAAAACACAGTTATTTTTTGTTTAGGCAAAAAAGAAAAGCAAGTGCTCAGCTTCCTGCCTGCCGGCGAGGCAGGGACTGGGGTAGCAAGCATAGCTACATTTAAGTTTTATTTTGAAGCATAAACGGAAAAGAACAAATTTTTGTGGATAATTTTTTAAAGGTTAAAACACTACAATTTATTGCTGTTACTTTAGTTTGTATAAACTTTATTTTTTTAACTGGAATTTTGAAGCACGAAGTTGTTTTCAAAAAAGGGCGTGTTTTTCTTCCGTCTTCTGACTTCTAGCCAATGTTCATTCTCACAATCAAACTTCATTCGAGATTAAACCTATGTTATTTCCAATGCATAGTGATTTAGTTATAATTGAGCTTGATTCTAAACCCATAAAACTCTAACTTCGTTCACTGGCACTCAATTTATTTTAGTAGTCACCGATATAGTTCGTTTAAATTACTTCTATGTCTTAGCATTGTATGTAATGGAAAAATCAAAAGTTTCGATCTTCTGGTTCAAAAGAGATTTGAGAATTGAAGATAATCATGGCTTATTTAAGGCGCTCACTGGAGCCTATCCAATTCTCCCTATTTTTATCTTTGACATAAACATTTTAGATGAACTGGAAACAAATGATCCTCGTGTTTTATTTATCTATGAGCGTCTATCGTTCTTGAATAAGATACTCAAAAATCATTCAAGCAGCCTTTATTGCAAAAAGGGGAAGCCAGAAGACATCTGGAAAGACATTCTTAAAAAATTTGATGTTCAAGATGTTTATTATAATGAGGACTATGAACCTTATGCAAAAAAACGGGACAGAAAGATTGAAGACATTTTAACAGCATCTGGCGTTAACTTCCACACATTCAAAGACCAGGTCATATTTGCAAAAGGCGACATACTTAAGGCCGACCAGACTCCATATACCATATACACGCCCTACAAGAACAAATGGCTTAAAAAATTCAATAACACAGATATTCAACATTTCGAATCTGAAATCAATGGTAACTATCTAAAAAGAGCCTTTTCATTCCCCGCTTTATCGGAAATCGGATTTACCAAATCGAAAATTAAAGTGGTCGATTATACCTTTGATTATCTGAAAGAATATGAAGCGGTTAGAAACATACCTGCCATTGATAAAACAAGCCACCTTTCTCCACATCTCCGTTTCGGAACAATTAGCATAAGAAAGGTTGCACGAAAAGGATTGCTAAATCAATCGTTCTTAAATGAAATCATTTGGCGTGAGTTTTTTATGCAAATTCTATATCATTTCCCAGAGGTGGTGCACTCCAATTTCAAACGCAAATATGACCATATTGAATGGCGGAATAATGAAGATGACTTCGAAAAATGGAAAAATGGGAAAACTGGATATCCCATGGTCGATGCAGGTATGAGGGAGTTAAATACCACTGGTTATATGCACAATAGAGTAAGAATGGTAACAGCAGGTTTTTTGTGTAAACATTTACTAATAGATTGGAAGTGGGGAGAAGCTTATTTTGCTAAAAAGTTATTGGATTATGAATTAGCATCAAACAACGGAAATTGGCAATGGGCCGCTGGAACTGGATGTGATGCAGCACCCTATTTTAGAGTATTTAACCCTACAGAACAGATTAAAAGATTTGACCGTGACCTAACTTATGTAAAGAGGTGGGTTCCTGAATTAGATACGATGAGCTACCCCACACCCATGGTTGATCATAAAATAGCAAGGGAACGCGCTATTAGAGTATATAAACAAGGAATACAACTAAATACAACAAAAACCAAACGGTAATAAAACACGGTTAAGGCAGAACGATAAGCGTCATTCTAAAGTTACTCCCCACAAATCTCCCCCAAGAGCCATAAATAATCTGCTCGGTTTTCGATAAAATCTTTTTCAGAAATGTCAATAATTTTCACATTAAAATCGGATTGTGATTTTAAGAACCCTAAATACCCCGCATTGATTTTTTCTAAGTAGTCTTTTTCAATATCCTGTTCGTAATCACGACCTCTTTTTTTTATATTCTCTAGCAATCGCTCGGTATTTTGATATAAATAGACATACAAATCGGGTTTTGCAATCTCCTTATACATTAAATAAAACAACTTTCTGTACAGCTTAAACTCATCTTCATGCAAGGTGATTTTCGAAAAAATAAGAGACTTAAACACATCGTAATCGCTCACAATAAAATCTTTAAACAGATCTAGTTGTGATAAATCGTCCGATATTTGTTGGTAGCGCTCCGCTAAAAAGGACATTTCTAGAGGAAAGGCATAGCGAGCAGCATCCTCGTAAAATTTAGGTAAAAAGGGATTATCTGCAAACCTTTCTAAAATAAGTTTCGCATTGTAGTCTTGTGCTATCTTGTTTGCTAAACTGGTTTTTCCTGCACCTATATTGCCTTCAACCGCCATGTAGTTATACTTTGAAAAATCAAAAGCCTTCCTTGGGTTTTTAAGCCAAATATTAACGGGTTCCAAAACACTTTCGTCTTCACATTCCGCTAACAAGACCGACACCTCTTTATGGAGTTTGGGATGCTTAACTTTAGGCGCGATATCGTTAAGCGGTAGTAGTACAAACTTGCGTTTTTCCATTTCCGGATGCGGTATTCTAAGGGTTTTAGTCTCAATAACAGCTTCTTCAACAAAAACAATATCCAAATCTATAACACGGGCTTCGTAATCTTTTGATCTTCTAACACGTCCTAAATCTGTTTCGATATTCAATAAAACATCCAGTAATTTTTGAGATTCCAAACAACTTTCCAAAACCAAACAAGTATTAAAAAAATCATCGCTTTCAAATCCAAAGGCAGGCGATTTATATACTTTAGAAATCTGTCTTATATTACCAGCCTTAGCATGTATTAAATCGACAGCATCTTGGAGGTTTTTAAATTTATCTCCCTTATTACTTCCTAAAGCGATATAAAAGGTTTGTGGTTTTATCATAAGTATTGGCAAAATAACTAAAACAATTTTTATTCGTTTATATTTACAAGACGTATTTATTCACAATTATTTAGATGATATTAAAAGACAAACTTGCCGCCCAGCGTATTTATATACTTCTTGGGGCTTTATTTATAACATCGTTAGTGGTATCCAATCTCATTTTTCAGAAGTTTTTTTATTGGTACCCATTTAATGTTGAAATTTTTGGAAGCAAGCTTTTTGAGATCTCTGTTGGGATATTACCCTACCCCATTACTTTTTTAATTACCGATTTAATTAGTGAAATTTATGGTAAAAAGCGAGCCAACGATGTGGTCGTCACTGGTATTTTCGCTTCGCTTTTTTCACTTTTAATAATCCTGGTTGCAGACCGCGTCCCAGCAACTTCCTGGTCTTATGTTAAAGACGATATGTTTAAAACGGTCTTTGGTAATTCTATGATTGCTGTGTTTGCCAGTATGCTTACCTATTTATTTGCCCAGTTTGTAGATATTCAGATTTATCATTTTTGGAAACGGCTCACTAAAGGAAAGCACCTTTGGCTACGGAATAACTTTTCTACATGGTTCTCACAATTTGTTGACACGTTTACAATTGTAACTTTATTATGCGCATTCGGCATTATTGATTGGTCAAATTTTAAAGGTTTGTTAATTAGCGGTTTTTTATTTAAAGTTTTTGTTGCTGTTTGTGATACGCCATTTTTATATTTGGGCGTATATTTGTTCAGAAAACGTTTTAACCTAAAAGTAAACGAAGAAATTGATTTGCTCTAAGATTTTATAAAAGTGAACCAAGAACTCATTTAAAGTTTTTCAATGGGTTAAAACCTGCCTCGTCGGCAGGCAGGAATCACCCTTTTCCATTTATATTTCTCATTTAAAATAACGGTTAAAATATAAACTATGATAATAATGTGTTTTTTTATACATAATTACGCAACCTATTTACCAATTTGCATCCTATAAAAAAGGCTTATGGAATTGTATTTAAAAAAGACATTGGTTTTAACCATATTTTATGGTTCCAACGAAAAACCAACATTGAACAAAAAAGGCTATCATCTTTTTAACGTCATTTTTACGTATATTCAGAGCACTGTTTTATATCATAATATAACGACCCTTTATACCTATTTTAATTAACAATTAGAAACAAAACAAAACCTACAAAATGAAAAAAGCTTTAAAAATATTAGGCATTACTTTGCTTATCATACTAGTTCTTTTAATAGCCATCCCTTTTGCTTTTAAAGGACAAATTAAAGATATGGTCAAGCAACTTATTAATGAAAACCTGAATGCTCAAGTAGAATTTAGTGATGTAAGTTTAAGTTTTATAAAAAGCTTCCCTCAAGCCCATGTCTCTGTAAGCGACTTGGTTATAACCAATTTCGAACCTTTTAAAGGTGAAACATTAGCAACCTCTAAGAACATTGCGCTTACCATGTCGATTAAAGAATTATTTAAAACAACGGGCGAAGATCCTATTGTTGTAAATTCTATTACTATAGATGAAACCTTATTGACCCTTAAAACAGATAAGTTTGGTAACACCAATTTCGATATCGCCAAAAAAGACAAAGAGCCTGTTTCAACGGAAACGGAAACCAGTAGTTTTTCTTTTGATATTGAAAATTACAGTATCAACAATAGTGCTTTAGCATATATAGATGATGCCTCCAAAACCACCATTTACATATCGGAACTTAATCATGAAGGCAAGGGCATCTTTTCTGCCGAAACTTCTGAACTGGATACGAAAACCGAAGCTAATATTAGTTTTACAATAGATAGTAGTGCCTATTTGAGCAACAACCCTATTAAACTGGATGCCATAATAGGATTAGATCTGGTTAATAGTAAATATACTTTTAAAGAAAATAAAGGTTATGTAAATAAGTTGCCACTAGAGTTTCATGGTTATGTACAGCTATTAGAAGACAGTCAAGAGATCGACATTACTTTTAAAAATCCGGAAACGTCTTTTAAGAATTTCCTAGCATTAATACCTGAAACATATTCAAAAAACATTGAGGGAGTTGAAACTACTGGCGATTTTGAAGTTAAAGGCATTATTAAGGGTATAAGCTCAGAAAAAACCATTCCTAACTTAGATATTAGCATAACATCAAACGATGCTTCTTTTAAATACCCCGATTTGCCAAAACGTGTCGAAAACATTACTATAAATACGATTATAAAAAACACTACTGGAAATGTAGATGACACGTATATTGATATAAAAACACTTGATTTTAGAATTGATAGTGATATTTTTAGATCATCTGCCTCTTTAAAAAACATGACGAAAAACATGTTGGTAAACGCCCATATTGATGGTATTTTAAATTTAGAAAACATTACCAAGGTATATCCTATTGAATTAGAAAACACTTTAAAAGGCACTCTAACAGGCACCTTAAATACTGTTTTCGATATGAAGGCCATTGAAACAAATGCTTATGAGCGCATAAAGAACAATGGCTCTGTAAGCATTACTGATTTTGTATTCTCTTCGGATGATATTGTTGATCCTATTCACATTTCTGAAACAAATATGACTTTTAACCCTGGCACTGTATCACTCAACAGTTTTAAGGCCAGAACAGGCAGTAGTGATTTAAATGCTACAGGAACCATTAAAAATTTACTAGGTTTTTTATTAAGCGATAACACACTTCAAGGTTATTTTGATGTAAATTCCACTTTTTTTAAAGTAAGCGATTTTATGTCTGAAGAAGATAACGCAACAGTCGATAGCGATATCACTCAAGATACTGAATCATTGAAAATTCCTAAATTTTTAGATTGTACCGTGAATGCCAATGCTAAAACGGTACTTTACGATGATTTAAATTTAAAAGATGTAAAAGGCACGCTTATAATTAAAGACCAACAAGCCACACTTAAAGATTTGACCTCTCATTTATTTGATGGTATTTTAGCTGTCTCTGGTGATGTTTCTACAAAAGGGGACACACCAACTTTTAATTTAAATTTAGGTGTAGATAGCTTTGATATTGCCCAATCCTTTAAAAATTTAGAACTGTTAAGAAACTTAGCTCCTATTGCAAAGCTAATACAGGGGAAACTAAATACCAATATAAGTTTAGCGGGCGATTTGGATAACGAATTCTCTCCTAAACTAAATAGTATTTCCGGAAATGCCCTTGCCGAGTTAATAAATACAAAAATTGACTCAAACAAAGGCGATTTATTAAATACATTAGAAAGCTCTTTAAGTTTTATAAATTTCGATAAATTAAACCTGAAAGATCTTAAAACAAAATTAGAATTTGCTAACGGAAAAGTGAGTGTAAAACCGTTTCAATTAAAATACGAAGATATTACTATTGATATATCCGGTTCCCACAGTTTTGATAAAAACCTGGATTACAGTGCCGTTTTTAATGTCCCAGCTAAGTATTTAGGAAGCGATGTCAATCAATTAATTGGCAGAATTAATGATGAAGAAACAAAAAAGATAAGCATCCCTATTACTGCAAATATTGGTGGCTCTTATACCCTACCATCTGTAAAAACAGATTTAACAAGTGGTGTTAAAGACCTAACGAAACAGCTTATCGAAATTGAAAAACAAAAATTGCTCAATCAAGGTAAAGGCAAAGTAAAAGACTTAATTAGTGGTGTTATTGGGGGTAATAAAACCAAAACCGATTCTATAAAAAAAGAACAAAAAAAATCGGTTAAAGATGTTTTAGGTGATATTGTTGGCACCAATAAAAATCAGCAGACGGATTCTACTAAAACAACGACGACTAAAGATGCTGTAAAAAATGTGCTTGGTGGCTTATTGGGTGGTAAGAAGAAAAAGACCGACACTATTAAATAAAACAATTTTCCACCTTATTTTATCAAAAAAAACCTTTTTTATTAGGATACCAATTTAAAAAAGTTATTATTGTTAGCAAGCCATTCACTAATTCTATAAATTTGCCAAAAAAGAAGTCAAGTGATGCTTAAGAAATAGTGTATTTAGGATAATCCTAAAGCGAACGAATTTAAAAACTATATATGTTAAAAATTATTATTAAAGATGGTGAAAACATTGAGAGAGCTTTAAAACGCTACAAAAGAAAACACAGGAACATTAAAGTTATGCAGAATTTGAGAGATGGTCAATTTTTCACCAAACCATCTGTTAAGAGACGTCGTGAAGTTCAAAAAGCCGCATATATTCAAAACTTAAGAGACCAAGAAGATATTTAGTATAAAATATACTAATTAGTAAAAAAGCTGCATTTATCACAAAAGATAAATGCAGCTTTTTTTATTTTAAAATTTCAAGATACTATTTTTATTGGTCTAGACTAATACCAATTTGAATATCCGTAATCATACATAATGATATTTTTGTCATTCTGAACGAAGTGAACCTGCCTGCCAGCAGCTACGGTGTACCCACATCTTTTTTCAATATAAAGAACAAAAGCTTATTTCCTTTTTTACTTACTTTTAGCTCACTGATCTAATTTGATAAATCGGAGTTCGTGAATCTTCGATTTTGCTCACTGATCTTATTTGATAAATAGGTGTTCGTGAATCTTCGATTTCTTTGCTCGTCCAAAGAAAAGTAACAAAAGAAAAGACGCCCTTTCGAGAGGGATTTCTTCTCATGCTGCCGCCAGAGAAGAACTGGGCCCAAAACTTCGCGTCGCCCCACCGCCATGGCCAACGCCAATGCTCTTGTTCCTCGAAGCTTTTTAGTCCTTCGCGCAGTCTGGTTCCTACGCTAAAATAGTCCACTGGACTATTTTTAAACGCTCGGTCCCCTTCCGAAAGGTCGGGGACAGCTCTATGGTATTTTTCCAACTGCTAGCAGAGAGACCTGAGTTCTCTATAAAAAGCGGTCTGCGAGGCTGGTAGGCAAACCTATACAGAAAGCAAGGGACATAGGGCGAGTTCTTTTTATCTGTGGCTGCGACAGAAGATCATGATTTGTGGGTGCACCGTAGCTGTCGGCAGACAGGGAATCTATTGATAATCAATGAGATTCCTCGAGATCCCTCGTTGCCTCGGGATAACAAAATCAATATATTTTTAGGTCTATGGCATATTACGGTCAATCAATTTTAAAATGATAAAATCAGAATTCATTTATTTCTGTTATTTTATTTTTTAATTGGTATTAGTACATTTATTAATTAGCATATTAGCAAAACTCTCGAAACCCTTCTCTTAGGAGCTTCTGAACTTACTCTAAAGATTTTTAGTGTAGACTTTTTTTTACATGACTAAAATCATATTTCAATAGAATTTTTCAGTATAACTTGCACAATATTAATAATAATCTCTATACACTATGTTAACTATTAAAATAAAAAATAATTTAAACTTTTTTGGCTTTATTGTATTATTTCTCCTAATGCCAAATGTATTTCAAGCACAACAATTCAACCTTAATAATAAGGAATCTTCATTAACGGTTTTTGGGACTTCCAGTTTGCATGATTGGCATATTATAGCCGAAAATATGAGCGGGAAGATTCTTTTTAAAAACCTTGAAGCTGGAGAGGTGGATAAATGCGATTTCACAGTTAATGCAGAAAGTCTTAAAAGTGGAAAACGTTCAATGGATAAAAACACTTTTAAAGCTTTAAATACAAGCGACTATAAAACAATCACATTTCAGCTCGAAGAAGTCAAGGACATTGTAAAAAAGGGGGCAGGTAAGTTTTTATTAAAATCTATTGGAAATCTAACGATCACGAATGTTAAAAAACTAATTCCTATAGAATTCCACATTGAAATTATAGAAGGAAAAATTACATTGTCGGGAGAAAAAAATATTAAAATGACCGATTTCAATATAGAGCCTCCAAAAGCCTTATTTGGTACCATAACTACTGGTAACGATATAACAATTAAATTTTCAACCATATTCAAATAACTTAATATTTAAAACTAAAAAATCATGAAATCAATCTTACAAAAATCAATAATATTAGGACTATTACTCGCAGGGTTCAGTATTCATAGTCAAAACAGAAACTTAGATAATTTTAGACCGCAAGATCAAGACGGAACTGGTGTTTTCGAATCACAAAAAGATTCAGTATCAACTTTTAATGGCGTAAAAGTAAGAGTAGGTGGAGCTTCAACGCTTCAATTTCAAGCTTTAGATAACGAAAACTCTGGAGCTACTCCTATAAAAGAAATAGGAAGCAACTTTAACTTAGCGACTGCCAATTTAGATTTAGATGTGGCACTTTATGATGGTATTAGAATGCATTTAAGAACTTACTTATCTTCTAGACATCACCATGAAACTTATGTGAAAGGTGGATATTTTCAAATAGATAAATTAGACTTTATTAGTGAAGGATTTTTAGAGGACTTCATGAAATATGCTACCATTAAAATTGGCCATATGGAAAACAACTATGGTGATGCCCATTTTAGAAGAAGTGATAATGCTCAAACAATTTTCAATCCGTTTGTAGGAAACTTAATTATGGATTCATTTACAACTGAGGTTGGAGCTGAATTATTCTACCAATGTGATAGCGGATTTTTAGGAATGGTAGGATTCTCTAATGGTAAATTAAATCAAAACGTTAAGGATTCTAATGGTACAACTGGAGGTGCCGCTTTCTTAGCAAAACTTGGTTATGATAAACAGATTACCGATGATTTTAGGTTCAGATTAACAGGGTCTTTATATAATACAGGATATGCTCAAAGCGTTTATTTATATACAGCAGATAGATCTGGTTCTAGATATTATGATATTTTGCAAGATGAAACTGCTACTAGCGATAATTTTAGATCAGGACGATTTGACCCAGATTTCAAAAACAAAATTACTGCGATTATGATTAATCCTTTCTTAAAATATGATGGTTTAGAACTTTTCGGAACTGTAGAGCTAACCTCTGGAAGAGCCTTAGCTGAAAGTGACAGAAGAAAGGCTACGCAGTATGCAGGTGAGGTTATATATAGATTTGGTAACACAGAAAATTTCTACTTGGGCGCTCGATATAATACCGTAAGTGCTGAATTGGCAAGTGGTGATGATATAAATATTGATAGATTTCAATTAGGAGCCGGTTGGTTTATGACAAAAAATATCTTAATGAAAGCTGAATATGTAAGCCAAAAATATAAAGATTATCCTGCAGGAAATCTTCTAGAAGATGGTAAATTTAATGGTCTTACATTAGAAGCTGCAATTAGTTTCTAAGTGATTAATTAAAATTAGAAGCAAATCTCTATGTAAAATGTGAAATGATTTAGAAAATTTTATCTTAGCATATAGTTAGAGATTTGTTTCTTTTTTACTTAAAAGAAACATACAACTTTTAACTAAACTTAAAAGTAATGAAAAGAACTCTATTTCTTATTTCTGTTTTTATGGTGTTGGCATTTACAAATGGAGATGCTACTTTAAAAAGCACATCGGTTATTATATCCTCAGAAAGTTCATTATTAGTAAGAGGTACAACTAATGTTAATATTTTTACCTGTGAATTTAATATTAATAAATTCAAAAACCCTATCCAAGTTATTTACCATGTTGAAGGTAATAAAATAATATTTGATGAAACAGCTTTAATTTTGGATAACGATAGTTTTGATTGTGGAGGAAAAGCTATAAATAACGATTTTCAAAAAATATTAAAATCAAATAAGTACCCACATATTTCGCTACTATTAAATGAAATTACTCATTTTGACAACGAATTGGATGTTCGTGCTTCTATAGATATAGAAATTGCGGGAACTACAAAAAATCATAAAATTCCTGTAAAAATTAAAAAAAATAATGGCATGCTCATAACTGGAGACTTAGTTGTTAGCTTAACCGATTATAATTTAGAAGCTCCAAAAAAGTTTTTTGGACTAATTTCCGTAAATGATGAAATTAAAATTTATTTTCAGTTAGCAGTTCGGGAAAATTAAGTTTGCAAAATATCTACTGGCAAAGAGGTACCAAAACATAATCTTAATAATTAATAGCAATACTAACAACCAACCCTTCATTAGCACGAATATTAAACACCGTTTCGTCTTCAAAAATGAGGTACTGTCCTTTTACTCCAACTAATTTACCTGAGTACTGTTGTTCTTTAACTATATTTAAACTTTTGGGTTTTTTAGGATATTTATATACTGGAAATTCTAAATTAGTCTCTGTATTGGTTTCAATAAAATAGTCTTTAACCTCATTAGGAATATACTGTTTTAAGCGCTCTCGCCACGCTACTAAGTCTTCATCTTCAATATCATTTTTAAGCATTTTTCGCCAATTCGTTTTATCTGCTACATGCTCTTTTAAAGCGACTTCTGTAATGCCCGCTAAATAACGGTTAGGAACTTCAACAATTTCAATCGCTTCATGAGCCCCTTGATCTATCCAACGTGTTGGGACTTGATTTTTTCTTGTAACCCCCACTTTTACATTACTAGAGTTAGCTAAATATACAATATGTGGCTGCAATTGAGCCCGTTTTTCAAATTCCAAATCTCGGTCTTCCTTGCCTAAATGCGCTGTGCTTAGCTCAGGGCGCATAATCCAATCGGCTGCTTGTGGCACTTCAAAAAAGCACTGTTTATCAAACCCCTGCCTGTAAATAGGTTTATTTAATCCGCAGTTTAAACATTGATATTTAACAAATTGAAGCGTTACACTTTTATTCAACAATTGATTCATGTTCAAAAAATCGTTTTCAAACACCAAATAATATTGAATAGGGCTGGCAAACTCTGTTTCCATTTTTGTTAAAACACCTTGGTAAGTCATAAAAAAAAGTCTTATTTTTAAAATCTTAAAGATAAAATAAATATGCCAATACCGATAGTAAATTCCATTGCTTCTTGGTTCCTTAAAAAGCGATTCCATCAAATAGAATTATTTTTAAAATATCCTAACGAAGTACAAAATGAGTTACTATTAAACCTTATAGACATTGCTAAAGACACTGAAATCGGCAAAGAGTATGACTTTGCTTCCATTAAGAACTACAGAACATTTTCAGAACGTGTTCCCATTAAAAATTACGAAGGTTGGCAGGACGTTATTGAGCGTTCCCGAAAAGGGGAAACCAATATTTTTTGGCCCGGCCCTATAAAATGGTTTGCAAAGTCTAGTGGCACGACCAGAGCTAAAAGCAAATTTATTCCAGTAAGTACAGAATCGCTTGAAGATTGTCATTATGCTGCTAGCAAAGATCTATTATGTATGTATCTTAATAACAATGAAGATTCTCAATTGTTTACAGGAAAGAGCTTACGCTTGGGTGGAAGTAAAGAGTTGTACAAAGAAAACGGTACGGTATTTGGCGACTTATCAGCCATCCTAATTGATAATATGCCTTTTTGGGCAGAATTTAGTAGCACACCGAGCAACAGAGTATCACTCATGAGCGATTGGGAACACAAAATGCAAGCTATTGTAGATGAGACTATAAATGAAAATGTAACGAGTCTTGCCGGTGTCCCCTCATGGATGCTCGTGCTACTTAATAATGTTTTAGATACAACTGGAAAACAAAACATTCATGACATATGGCCTAATTTAGAAGTCTATTTTCATGGAGGGGTTAGCTTTACTCCATACAAAGATCAATACAAAAAAATTCTTCTAAAAAACGATTTTAAGTATTATGAGATCTATAATGCTTCGGAAGGTTTTTTTGCCATTCAAGATCAAAACGACTCTGATGAATTATTATTGATGCTTGATTATGGGATTTTCTATGAGTTTATTCCTATGAATATTTATGCGACTAATGAAGAAAAGGCCATGCCCTTAAGCGAGGTCAAGCTAAATCAAAATTACGCTGTAATTATTACGACAAATGCCGGATTATGGCGTTATAAAATTGGTGATACCATTAGGTTTACATCATTAAGCCCTTACAGAATAAAAGTATCTGGCAGAACCAAGCATCATATTAATGTTTTTGGTGAAGAACTCATTATTGAAAATGCCGAAAACGCTTTAAAAAAAGTATGCAAACGTACTAAATCCGAAATTGTAGATTTTACAGCAGCTCCAATATTTATGGAAGGCAAAGAAAAAGGAGCTCATGAATGGCTTATTGAATTTAAAACACCACCAAAAAACCTCCATTATTTTAATGAGTTATTTGATAATGCTTTAAAAGCCTTAAACTCCGACTACGAAGCCAAACGCTACAATAACATAACACTTAATAAGCCTAAAATTAATATCGCCAGAGAGCATTTGTTCTATGATTGGCTAAAACAAAATAACAAATTGGGCGGACAGCATAAAGTACCCAGGCTTTCTAATACACGTGATTATATGGACGACCTGCTCCGTTTAAATTATTAAACCTGTCTATAATCTCCTATCAAAATATCCTGCGAAATCATTAAATAAAAAAATTCTTGAAACAGACTATCCCTACCTAGTCGGCAGACAGGCCCGAGGCAGAGCCTTCGGGGAATTATTTAGAATTAACGAATTAAATGACGATTGATCCAAGAAATTCTCTCAAAACTTGGGTTATGGGTTACATTTGGTTCCTAATTAATCCTAACCTCTCAAACCCCTCTAAAAGATGAAAGCTAAGTTATGCCTTTTTATTTTCCTTATTTCCAATATGGCCATTAGCCAAGGAACTTCAAATTTAATAACATCAAATAATTTTTCATTGGACAATTTGCCTACATCAAAAGCCATTGATGCGAATGGATTCGATTTTGAACTTTTAGATGCTGGTGTTAATACTAAATATTCCGAAATAGGTTCGGGTTTTTTTAGAAATAAACTTATTATGGTTTCCTCGAAAAAACTTGGTGGTTTAGCAAAAATAGACCCTAACACCAATGAGGCGTATAAAGATTTATTTTGCTTGGACATTCGTAAAAATGGTTCGCTAAGCTTACCATTATTATTTTCTAGAATACTTAATACCAGAGATAGCGAAGACCAATTAACATTCACCCCAGATCAAAAAACGGTATATTACACCAGAAGTAGTAAAGAAAACTCCATGGAGTATAAATTGTATAAAGCTGTTTTAGAAGAAGGCTCGCATGGTAATTGGATCAATGAACAACTATTAAATATTAATAGAAAGAACGTTTCAATAGAAAATCCTTTTATGAGCCCTAAAGGCGATAAGCTATATTTTTCATCGAATATGCCAGAATCTATTGGGGGTTACGACATCTATGTTTCAAATATAAATACAGATGGGACTTTAAGTACCCCAGAAAATTTAGGAAGCACTATTAACACTCTTTTAGACGAAAAATATCCGTCTCTTTCTATGGATTCTAAATATTTATATTTCTCGTCTAAAGGCCATGATAATATGGGAGGCTTTGATCTTTTTATAAGTAAAATTTTAAGCAGCGGCTACAGAACGCCAAGAAATATGGGAAGTACCATTAATACCCCATATGATGAAATTGCTTATTTCTTAGCGGCAAAAAACAAAGGATATGTATCTTCAAACAGACCAAGTGGGAAAGGTGGTTTCGATATTTATACGGCAACTAATGATGAGATTATTCAAACCATTAAAGGTAAAGTATTGGATTTAGAAACTAAAATAAAACTCCCTAACACCTTAGTCATTCTAAAAGACGATGAAGGTCATGAAATTTCCAGGCAATTAACCAAAGCGAATGCTACCTATAAGTTTGATGTTATACCTTTTGAATCGTACAGTATTGTAACACAAAAGGACGGATTTAAAGATGGTGATTTTAATTTTATAACTACGAGAAGTTATAATACAGCTTATACCAAAGATTTAGAATTACTGACTACCGAACCTGTAATTACGAAAGTTGAAGATGAGTTAAGAATTGTTTTAGAAAACATTTATTTCGATTTTAATAAATGGAGCGTCAAAGAAGCGTCTTTTATTTCTTTAAACAAAGTTGTTAAAGTATTAAAAGCGCATCCTGAAATAAAATTAGTTATTAATGCCCATACCGATAACAAGGGTAGAGATTCATATAATTTAAACTTGTCCAAGAAACGTGCTGCATCGGCTGTAACGTATTTAACAGATAATGGTATTAACAAAAACAGATTACAATCTAAAGGCTACGGTGAGACTAAACCAAAAATTGATTGTAAAAATGATTGTACCAAAGAAAATTTACAAACAAATAGGCGCGTAGAATTTGTTATTTTAGAATAACATAGCTAAATCAATTAACAATTGGTATAACGACGTTTTCTGAACACGCCTTTAATTCCGATTAAATACAACAGCAACAGTTTTTAAACGAGTATTTCGTCTAATCATCTAAAAGCCAAAAAAAAGTTTTGTGTACCATTCAATTAAGCATACTTTTAATGAAGTTTTTAAAAACACTGTGAAAAATTCGTCCATAATGTCTTTTATTAATTAACATCCATAAAATAAAAAACCACGCTAAATAGCGTGGTTTTTTTATACTAGACAATTTAATTTTTATGAAACTGCTTTTAGTTTCTTTAAAGTTGTTTTCGTTAATTTATCCTCGGCGTACACTTTAGTTACATTTAACTTCTTCTCATTACTACTAGGCAACTCGAACATAGCATCTGTTAATATTTCTTCGCAAAGCGAACGCAACCCTCTGGCTCCTAATTTATACTCAATCGCTTTGTTTACAATAAAGTTTAAAGCGCCATCTGTTATAGTAAAATCAATATCATCCATTTCAAACAACTTCTTGTATTGTTTGATGATGGCATTTTTAGGCTCGGTTAAAATCGCTCTTAAAGTATCTGCATCTAAAGGATCCATATAGGTAAGCACTGGTAAACGACCTATAATTTCAGGAATTAATCCGAAGTCTTTTAAATCTTTCGGAATAATGTATTGGAGCAGGTGATCTTGATCTACAACATCATCAGACATTGAAGCGCTGTAACCTACTGCCTGCATATTTAAACGTTTCGAGATAATACGATCAATCCCATCAAAGGCCCCTCCTGCTATAAACAAAATATTTTCTGTGTTAACTTCGATGAATTTTTGGTCTGGATGTTTACGTCCTCCTTTAGGCGGTACATTAACAACAGTGCCTTCTAAAAGCTTTAATAGCGCCTGTTGTACCCCTTCTCCAGAAACATCACGAGTAATAGATGGATTATCACTTTTACGGGCAATTTTATCGATCTCATCAATAAAAACAATCCCTTTTTCTGCTTTTTCTAAATTATAATCTGCCGCTTGCAATAAACGTGTTAAAATACTTTCCACATCTTCTCCAACATAACCTGCTTCGGTTAAAACAGTAGCATCAACTATGGCCAATGGTACATTTAACATTCTAGCAATCGTTTTTGCCATTAAAGTCTTTCCTGTACCTGTTTGCCCTACCATAATGATATTACTTTTTTGAATATCTATATCATCTTTAGAAAGAGGCTGTAATAAACGCTTATAATGATTATAAACGGCCACAGACATTATTTTTTTAGTCATATTCTGACCAATAATATATTCATCAAGAAATGCTTTAATTTGCTGTGGCTTACGAAGTTTTAACTCCGCAGATAAGTCACTACTGTCACTTTGTTTAGATTCTTCGATTACAATACCATGTGCCTGCTCTATACATCTATCGCATATATGAGCATCTAAACCTGCTATTAATAAATTAGTTTCGGGTTTCTTTCTACCACAAAACGAACATTCTAATTCTTCTTTTGCCATTAATCTATATCTATTTTCTGGGTGTAAATTGCTACAGATCCCTCAATAACAATAAACTAAATTACGATTTTTTTACTTAATTACGCGATAAAATCTCATCAATCATACCGTATTCCTTAGCTTTATCTGCTTTCATCCAATAATCTCGATCACTGTCCTCATAGACTTTGTCGTAATCTTGTCCCGAATGCTTACTAATAATTTTATAAAGTTCTTCTTTTAAGATCAGGATTTCCCTAGCTGTAATTTCAATATCACTCGCCTGCCCTTGTGCTCCCCCTAATGGCTGATGTATCATAACCCTTGAGTGCGTTAAGCCACTACGCTTTCCTTTCTCTCCAGCACATAGCAAAACAGCTCCCATAGAGGCTGCCATTCCAGTACAAATAGTTGCTACGTCTGGTTTTATAAACTGCATCGTATCATAAATCCCCAATCCGGCATAAACACTCCCTCCTGGAGAATTAATATAAATCTGAATATCTTTTGAAGCGTCAACACTTTCTAAAAACAACAATTGTGCCTGTATAATATTAGCGACCTGATCGTTAATAGCTGTTCCCATAAAAATAATACGATCCATCATTAAACGAGAAAATACATCAAAAATAGCGATGTTCATTTGACGTTCTTCAATAATGTTTGGTGTTAAGCTAGTTGGATACATACTACTTATAATTTTATTGTAATATGTGCTGTTAATACCTTGATCTTTTATCGCGAATTTTTCAAATTCCTTTGCGTAATCCATAGTCTTTTTAATATTTAATTCGATAATTGCCTGATTAACATATAAATGGCAAAAAACCTATTTTAAAAATTCTTTATTTTTGAATAAAAAACGCTTAAACCCGTAGATTTAAGCGCTTAAATATAAGGAATTATTCTTTACTTATTTATCACCATAAACTTCTTTTACAAACTTTTCATAGCTTAATTCTTTAACCTTGATATTTGCTTTTTCTTTGTAAACTGCTAATAATTTTTGGCTAATTAATTGCTCTGAAATTCTGCGTGCTTCATCTTGGTTTGACAATACGCGTGCAGCAATGTCGTCTAATTCTTTATCAGAAGGATTCATTTGGCCAAATTGAGCCATTTGCCCTTTAATCATTTCCCTAGCATGATTTTTAATATCATCCATGGTTACTTGAACATTATTATCGGTTATTAGTTTCCCTTCAATTAATTGATAGCGTAAACTTTTTTCCGATTTTTCGTACTCTTCTCTTGCCTGCACCTCATCCATTTCCTTTTCGCCAGCAGTTTGCATCCATTTTGTTAAAAATTCGGCAGGCAAATCAAACTTAGTGCTTTCAATTAAATACTCTGTCACATCATTTAAAAGCTTCTGGTCTGCTTGTTGCACAAATTGCTTTTCGGCATCTTCTTTTATCTTGGCTCTTAATTCTGTAACTGTAGTGACCGTATCTTTTCCAAAAAGCTTATCGAACAGCTCTTGGTCTAAATCTGCCAACTCACGTTCATTAATCTCTGTAATCGTAAAGTTTACTTCAATATCCAAACCATGTACTTCATCATGATCCAATTTTAAAGCATGCATTAATTCGTGCTCATCATCATAAAGTCCTTTGGTTTTTAAAGTAATAACGTCACCAACTTTGGCCCCTATAAATTGTTTCTCGGTAGCTTTTCCTTTAAATTTATCTAAAGTTAAAGTGACTGTATTATCAATTTCTTTTTCCTCATTTTTATAAACACCGGTAATTTCGCTGTCTTTTACAACAACATCTTGAGGCACTAACTTCCCATATTGTTTCTGAATACGCTCAACCTGCTCATCGATCATTTTATCGTCAGCAATAATATTATATTGCGTAATCGCTTTTTTACCTTTTAAGTTTACTTCAAATTCTGGTGCTAGGCCTAATTCGAATTCAAAAGAAAATTCATCAGCATCCCAATTAATGCCATCTTGCTGTTTTGGTAAAGGTTGTCCCAATACATCCAGCTTTTCTTCTGTAAGGTACTTGTTTAAAGCCTCTTGTAACAACTTATTGACCTCATCTACCAAAACAGCCTTTCCGTATTGTTTTTTAACCATTCCCATTGGCACATGCCCTTTTCTAAAACCAGGGATATTCGCTGTTTTACGATAGTCAACTAAGATTTTTTCAACTTTATCACTATAGTCTTCTTTAGCGATATCTACTTTTACAACAGCATTTAATGCATCAACGTTTTCTCTTGTAATATTCATTTCAAATTATATAAAGCCTTGTATCAGGCATTTAACAATAAAGCTTTCTTTTAGAAAACTAAAATTTATGTAACCAAAATTGGGATGCAAAAATATAATATTTTTACATCCCAACAAAGTTTTTAACCGCTTGATTCAAAGCTATTTTTTATCGTCTTTTAAAAGTGAATGAAGTATCGATTGCAAAAAAGAAAGCAGTATGCTAAACAACACCGCTATCCAAATACTACTTACCGAAAAACCATCAATTAAATTATCGGCCAATAAAATAATCAAAGCATTAATTATCAATAGAAACAAGCCTAAGGTAATTATGGTTATTGGCAGCGTTAAAATAACTAAAATAGGTTTCACAAGCAGATTCAATACCGATAGCACAATAGCTACAATAAGAGCTGTTACGTAGCCATCTACATGCACCCCTTTTAAAAAATATGCTATTACAAATACAGCTACGGCGTTTAATAAGAGTTTGATTATGAGATTCATTTGCTTATATTAAATGGGTCTTACCTATTAGACATTATGTGCATAATAAATGTTTCATATAGTCGTTGGTTTTTTATTATACATCATTTAAATATACATAAAATTATACCACGAACTGCATAACAGCCTCAAAAAAGTCTTTTGGGTTTTCGGCATGCAACCAGTGTCCCGAATTGGAAATAGTAGTAATTTCAACTTTGGTAAAATGATTAGAAATCACGCTTTCATCCTCTGGGCCTATATATTCCGATCTATCTCCACGTAAAAACAAGGTGTCCTTCTCAAACTTAGCATAACTTGGCAAGGCTTCTCCTACCTCTCCTACTTCTTCTTTTAAAACTTCTAAATTTATACGTAGCGCTAATGTGCCTTTTTCAATCCAGTATAGGTTTTTTAATAAAAATTGACGGGTTCCAAAATCTGACACATAATTACTTAATAAATCATCTGCATCCCCCCTGCTCTTAATCACATCAAAATCCAACGCACTTAAACCTTCCAAAATGGCATCATGGTGAATGGGATAAAAGCGTGGAGAAATATCTGCAACAATTAATTTCGAAACTATTTCTGGATATTGCGTTGCAAATAACATGGCCGTTTTGCCTCCCATTGAATGTCCCAATAATATAATATTATTAAGATTATGAGTATCGCAATAGTGTTTTAGGTCTTCTGCAAGCACTTCGTAATTAAAATGGTCATCCCAAAAGCTACGCCCATGATTACGCTGGTCTACCAAATGAACCTGAAAATGATGCTCGCTAAATTGACGCCCAAGTGTTTTCCAGTTATCGCTCATTCCTAAAAAGCCATGAAGAATTACGAATGGCCGACCTTCCCCTGTTATATTTGAATGTAATACCATAATCCTCCCTTAATCCCTCCAAAGGAGGGAAACTATTACGTAATTATTCACTTTTTTTAATCTTTTTTTCAAATCTATCTGCTTGATTCCGTCATGTTTTCGGCAGAGTTTCTTTCCCTTTGGGAAAGATTAAGATTGGGACTTCAATTTGTGTAAATACATTTGAATCACATTCTCGACCCCCAAATACAAGCTTTCAGCTATTAAAGCATGTCCTATGGAAACTTCTAATAAATCAGGAATATTTTTGTTAAAAAATTCAATATTATCTAACGACAAATCGTGTCCCGCATTCACGCCCAAATCTAAACTATTTGCCAACACGGCACTATTTACATAAGGTTTTATAGCATCTTCATTCCCTAAACTGTATTGATGCGCAAAAGCTTCTGTATATAATTCAATTCTATCTGTTCCCGTAGCTTTAGCGCCTTCAATCTGTTCTAGAACAGGGTCTACAAAAATAGAAGTTCTTATCCCGTTTTGCCGAAACTCTTTAATGACATCCACTAAAAAATCTTTATGCTTAATAGTATCCCAACCGGCATTACTGGTAATAGCATCGACAGCATCCGGCACCAATGTCACCTGGGTTGGTTTTACATTTAAGACTAGTTCCACAAAAGAATCTACTGGATTCCCTTCAATATTATACTCTGTATAAACTTCTGTTTTTAAATCGCGTGCATCTTGATAACGTATATGGCGTTCATCCGGCCTAGGATGTATCGTGACGCCTTCGGCACCAAAACGTTGCACATCTTTGGCAAACTGAACCACATTTGGCACATCACCACCTCTGGAATTCCTTAAAGTAGCAATCTTATTAATATTTACACTTAATTTTGTCATGTATGAATTTTAAAAATAGAAATCATTTAAATTTTCTGATTGAACCTCTAATTTTCGCTTTAGAGCAGAAAGTTTAAATGTGATCTGCAAAAATACAAAGTAGAACAGGCTTATATACTATTTTTTTAATTAATTTGCATACTCATAAAGCTGAACAATGAAACTTTCAGAATACCTTATAAATGACGTAAAACCATTAAGTAGCACTAGTAAAATAAAGGAATTACAATTGCTATTCAATCAATCAACCTATTCTCACATTCCTATAAAAGATGAGAATGGCATTTTTTTAGGCTCTTTTTTCGAAACGGATGCGCATTGCTTTGAAAGCGATAAACTTATCAGTGACTATCTTTATTCCATCGAGGATTTTTTCGTAAAAGATAGTACGCTTTGGTTAGATGTGTTGGAAGCTTTTGCTCAAAATTCGACTAATATCATGCCTGTTTTAGATAAAAACAACAATTATTTAGGTTATTATGAACTTAATGATATTATTAGCCTTTTTAATGAATCGCCATTCTTTTTTGAAGCTGGAGGTGTTTTAGTTGTCGAAAAAGGAATTAACGATTACTCATTTAGTGAGATAAGCCAGATAGTAGAATCCAACAACGGTAAACTTTTAGGCGCTTTTGTTTCAAAAATAAAAAATGACGTTGTGCAGGTCACCATTAAAATAGGTAGCACTGGGCTTAATGAAATCATTCAAACTTTTCGTAGATATAGCTATAATATTGTATCAGGTCATGAAGAGGACAGCTATATTGAGAGTCTTAAAGACCGATCGGATTATTTGAATAAATACTTGAACATGTAAAGAATGAACTTTCCCTATGATCATTTCATAAATAAAATGGTTACAGGTTACGTGCGACCAACAAAAACGATAAAAACTAATACATGAAAGTTGCTATTTTTGGACGATTCTACAATAAAACCACAACTACTTCTGTAGAAAGGCTGTTTAATTATTTATTAAAAAAAGATATTGACGCTTATATTGAAACAGAGTTTTTTAACATTATACTTAATGAATCCCCTAATATAAAAGACTTTGCTTCATTTAAGACATTCGACACATTAGACAAAACCTTTGATTTCCTTGTTAGTGTTGGAGGTGATGGCACTATTTTAAGAGCTATTACTTTTGTAAAAGATATTGACATCCCTATAATAGGCATCAATACGGGCCGTTTAGGTTTTTTGGCAACTATACAAGTAGACGCTATTGAGCATGCTATACAGAACATTATTGACGGACATTATAAAATATCGGAACGCAGTTTGCTTTCAATAGAAACCGTTCCGGAAAACGAACATATAACAGCACTTAACTTTGCCCTAAACGAAATAGCTGTAAGTAGAAAAAACACCACTTCCATGATTACTGTTGAAACGCATTTAGATGGTGAATATCTTACCTCTTATTGGAGTGATGGCTTAATAATTTCTACACCGACTGGCTCAACGGGCTACTCATTAAGTTGTGGCGGCCCTGTAATTACACCTGGTACCAATAGTTTTGTTATAACACCTATAGCACCTCATAATTTAAGTGCCCGCCCGCTAATAATTCCCGATTCAACAGAAATACAACTAAAGGTTGATGGACGGGAAGAAAACCATTTGGTCTCTTTAGACTCTAGAATCGCAACATTAGATAATGGTACCATCATCAAAATCAAAAAAGCAGACTTTAAAATTAAAATGATCGACCTTTTAGATGAAAGCTTTTTAGATACGCTCAGAAAAAAACTTCTTTGGGGGGAAGATAAGCGCAATTAAACTTGCCTATGCATTGACACTTTGTGTTATGAAGCTTCCGGATCCAATAAAAACAGGGGCTTCTTAATTTTATACCAAATGAATTTTAAAATGACTGGTAATAAATTTGATTTATATTTTCTTTAGATGTGATAAAAAACATATGCATAGCCTAATTATGGTTATGTTTTTTATTGAAATTTAATGGTAATCGAAGATTCTTGAACTCCTTTTATAAAAATAAAGATAGTGAGCTAAACGGATTTAACCCGTTATTTTGAAGTTTATTTGGTATTTATACCAATTATGAATTAAAATGAGCTACTGAAAACGACATTGCTTATTTGTTTTAGCCAGCTGCGTGTTATTTGCATAGCCTAAGCTATGGAAATGAGGAGTAAAGTGATAAAACGAATTAATGAATGTGTTTGAATTGCGTATTTTAATTCTTAATTGGTATTAGTATAGCACGGCGTGGCCTGTTCCCGAGAAATCGGGAAATTAAAAAACGTAGCGCAGTGCCAGTTTTTGCAGCACCTAAAAGATCGAGGGTCGAGCCATCCAGTAGGCAGGGGATCTCCAATGCATAAGCGGGTTAGACAATAATTCATAAGAAATACTGTTTTACACTAATACAATTTAGCTCAATTTATTTTTTGCTTAGTTAATGAATATAATATAAGTTTTGTATTGATTATTTATATTTTTTGAAGTGATATAGGCAAAAAGAAACGAATTATATGTAGTGTTTTATAGTTTAATTGGTATTGAGCTAATCTTATTTATTATATTTGCAAACTTTTGAATATTTATGAGGCATTTAACCGTATTAATATTAAGTATTTTAAGCATTCATTTTAGTTTCTCTCAAATTAACGAAATAGGTATTTTTGCAGGAGGAAGTAATTTTATTGGAGATGTAGGTGCTACCGACTATATTTCACCAAATCAATTAGCCATTGGGGGCATTTATAAATGGAATAGAAGTAAGAGGCATTCTTATAGAGCATCTGTCATTTTTAGTGAACTAAAAGCTATGGACTCAAAATCTGACGACCCAAGGCGTATTCAAAGAGATTATGATTTTTCAAGTAACATTATGGAAATTTCATTGGGAATAGAATTTACGTTTCTAGATTTCGATTTACATTCTGGACAAAAAGTAGCTACACCCTACCTATATACAGGCATAAGTGCAGCTAAACATGACGATCATTATTTTTTAAATGGTGTACAAACTCCCGAAAATACCTCAAGTTGGGCATATGGTATTCCTATGGCACTAGGCTTTAAAGCTTCTTTTATGGACCATATTATTCTAGGTATAGAAGTTGGTGCCCGCTATACATTTTCTGATGCACTTGACGGAAGTCTTCCAAATAATCAATCTAACCAACAACATAGATTCGGGAATATAAATAATAACGACTGGTATATGTTTTCGGGGATAACCTTAACATATACATTTGGAGAAAACCCCTGTTACTGCCCAGGCAATTAAAATGAATTTAAAAGAAAGTATAGAAACCAAAAGACTACCAAAGCACATTGCCATTATAATGGACGGCAACGGACGTTGGGCAAAACAACAAGGTATGATGCGTGCTTTCGGTCATGAAAATGGCACAAAATCTGTGAGGAGAACTGTTGAGGCCTGTGCAGAACTTGGCATTGAAAACTTGACTCTTTACGCTTTTTCTACCGAAAATTGGAACCGACCAAAATTAGAAGTACAAACCCTCATGAAGCTTTTAGTGTCCTCTTTAAAAAAAGAAATAAAAACGCTTCAAGACAATGATATAAGGCTTATGGCCATAGGGAATTTGAATACACTTCCTAAAAAAGTTTACAAGGAGCTTCACGATGTTATTGACCATACAAAGGACAATAAAAGAATGACTTTAACCCTTGCTCTAAGCTATGGTTCTAGAGAAGAAATACAAAACACTGTTAAAGAAATTAGTATTAAAGTTAAAAATAATATAATTTCGCCCGAAAAAATTGATGAATCGATTATAAATGAGCATCTTTACACGCATAATTTGCCAGATGTGGATTTACTAATTAGAACAAGTGGGGAGCAGCGTATAAGCAATTTTTTGCTTTGGCAAATAGCATATGCAGAGTTATATTTTACAAATGTATTGTGGCCAGATTTTACAAAACAGCATTTGTATGAAGCTATTATTGAATATCAAAAAAGAGAACGACGATTTGGGAAAACAAGTGAACAACTTAGCTAATACTTCATTTTTAGCAGCACATACAAAGCACTTCATAGTACTATTACTTTTTGTAAGCAGCTTTAATATTCAAGGACAGGAATTACATTATCAAAATGGTAAAAAGTATACTTTAGGAGATATTACTGTTTCTGGAAACAGCTCATTTAGCGAACAAACAATAGTCACTTATTCTGGCTTAAGAAAAGGAAAGGAAATAACCATTCCCGGTGAAGATATTAGTACAGCTATTAAAAAACTTTGGAACTCAAAGCTATTTAGTGACATTGAAGTTTATGTTACTAAAATAGAAAAGGACACTGCTTTTTTAGAAATAAGACTATCCGATTTACCACAACTTAACGAGTTAAAAATAAACGGTGTAAAAAAGTCTAAAAAGGAAAAAATAATTGAAGAAAACAAATTAAAAAAAGGCACCAAAGTAACTGAAAACCTTATAACTACTACTAAAAACTTTTTGACTAACAAATATAAAAAAGAAGGTTATTTAAACTCCAAGGTATATATCAATACCGTAGATGTAAAAGACTCTATTCAAACGGCACGCGTTAATATGGTACTTAACATTGATAAAGGCGAAAAAGTTAAAATTAAAGACATTGTTTTTAATGGCAATACTGTTTTAAGTGATAAAAAGCTTAGAAAAAGTATGAAAAGCACTAAAAAAATAAATCGTTTAAGAATCTTTAAACGTTCTAAATTCATCGATTCTGCTTATCAGGCAGATTTATCGAGTGTCATAGAAAAGTATAAAGAAAATGGCTATAGAGATGCTCGAATCTTATCTGATAGTTTGATAATTAATGATGACAAAACCATATCTCTCCAAATAGATATAAATGAAGGGGAGTTATACACTTTTGGGGATATTACCTTTATTGGTAATACTGTTTATAGTAACGAATATTTATCCAGAATACTTCGCATTAAAAAAGGAGACACATATAATGGCGTACTACTACAAGAACGCATTGCGGACAATTCTAAACCTGATGCTTTCGATATCACGAATGAGTACCAAAACCATGGGTATTTGTTTTCTACCATAAACCCTGTTGAGGTGAGTGCCGATAATAATGTTATTGATATGGAAATAAGGATTATTGAAGGAAAGCCGGCTTATTTCAATAGTGTCACAGTTGTAGGAAACGACAAAACAAACGACCATGTTATTTATCGTGAAATTAGAACGCGTCCTGGCCAATTATATAGAAAAGCCAATGTAGTACGTACCGTTAGGGAATTAGGTCAATTAGGTTTTTTCGATGCTCAAGAAATCTCACCAAACTTTAATAATCCAAACCCTAACGAGGGTACCATAGACATGGAATATTCTGTTAAAGAAACAGGCTCTAGTCAAATTGAATTACAAGGTGGTTATGGAGGAGGTGGCTTTATAGGCACACTTGGATTATCTTTTAATAACTTTTCAATAAAAGATATCTTTAAAAAAGATGCTTATAAACCAATACCAATGGGCGATGGGCAAAAACTAGCTTTACGTTTACAAGCAAGTCGTTTTTATCAAACCTATAGTTTCTCATTTTCTGAGCCGTGGTTAGGTGGAAAAAGACCTGTTCAGTTTTCATCATCACTATCACATACTAAGCAGTTTTTGTATAATCCACAAACGAGAAACGCAGATAAAAGCAGAAGTTTTAACATCACTGGAATTACATTTGGTTTAGCCAAACGCTTAACTGTTCCAGATGATTTTTTCACCTTATCGCAAGCCATTAGTTACCAACGTTATGATTTGAACAATTACAATACAGGCTTATTTACTTTTGGTGATGGTTACTCAAACAATTTATCATATACAATTGGTCTAAGTAGAAATAATACGAGTGTAGACCCTATTTATCCAACAGCAGGATCAAATTTTGGTATAACCGCTAAATTATCGATTCCTTACTCCTTATTCAATGGCGTAGATTATGAAGCGCTTAAAGATGAGCGGGACGCTAACCTTTCTAAAAGGGACGACATTAATAACAGCACTGCAGAAAGAGAAAATGCTCAAACAAGAATTGCAGAAATAGACCAAGAACGTTACAAGTGGTTGGAGTTTTACAAAGTAAGCTTTAAAGGTGATTGGTATACTCAAATCGTAAAAGACTTAGTTTTAAAACCAAGCGTCGAATTTGGTCTTTTAGGAGCTTACAATAATGCTAGGGGCGTTATTCCTTTTGAACGTTTCTTTGTTGGTGGTGATGGATTAGGAAACTATAGTTTGGACGGCAGAGAATCTATCCAATTGCGTGGCTACCCAAATCAATCATTATCAGACCAAGATGGTGGGACCATCTATAATAAATTTTCTTTAGAGCTTCGCTACCCTATAACATTAAAAGCTTCTGCAAAAATTTATGCTTTAGGTTTTTTAGAAGGGGGCGCATCTTATAATAGTTTTAGGGATTACAATCCATTTAATATTAATCGGTCTGCGGGCTTAGGTATCCGTATTTTTATGCCAGCATTTGGATTATTAGGAATAGATTTTGGTCATGGGTTTGATGCTTTACCTGGAGAGACAGTGAAACATGGATGGGAAACTCACTTTATTATTGGACAGCAGTTTTAGCATGAAATTTATTTTGGCACGATATTTTCTAATAACACTATTATAATGTTTTGCATGAGAATTAAAATTTTTAAGATTAAAATTCGTTAATTTTGAAAATACGGTTCGAAAAAGGCAGAAACAAAAAACTCATTTGTCGTTTTAGAATTTATAAGTCAATAAATTAAAATATATTACAGATGAAAAATAAAGTTCTTTTTTTACTGACATTAGTTTTTATGATAAGCTTATCTATGCACGCACAACGAGGTGTAAGGATTGCTTATATAGATACTGAATATATTTTAGAGAATGTTCCGGAATACCAAGAGGCTACTGCTCAATTAAATCAAAAAGCAGATAAATGGAAAAATGAAATTAGTGCTAAACTGGGAAGTATTGAACAAAAACGAAAAGATCTAAGCAACGAAAAAGCACTTTTAACAAAAGAGCTTATTGATGAAAGGGAAGAGGATATCGCTTTTGAAGAAAAAGAAATTCTTGATTATCAGCAAAAACGTTTTGGGCCAAATGGCGATTTGTTTATTCAAAAAAAACAATTGATGCAGCCCATTCAAGATCAAATTTTTGCAGCAGTTCAAGATATGGCTGCAGGCAGAAAATATGATTTTATTTTTGATAAATCGTCCGATGCTGTTATGTTGTTCTCAGCAAAGCGATTCGATTTAAGTGACCAAATACTAAGAAGTATAACAAGGTCCTCAAAACGCAAGCAAGCACAATCTAAAGCAGAACGCAAAGCTGCCAAAGAAGAGGAATTAGTTCCGGAAATTAATTACGAATTAGAAGAACGCCAAAAAGCATTAGACGATAAAAAAGCAGAACGAGAAAGCGCTATCGAAAAAAGGAGACAAGAAATTTTAGCTGCTCGTGAAGCTAAGAAAAAAGAAGCAGAAGCAAGACGTCAAAAAATATTAGAAGAGCGGGAAAAAGCAAAACAAGCAAAGCTGGATGCCAGAAATAATAAAACAAAAACAGATGATGACCAAGAAAGCGAAGCTTCAAAACCTGATACTAAAACAGTAGAGGAAGAAACAAAAACCAAAGCGCAACTGGTTGAAGAGAATAGACAAAAAAAATTAAAAGAAAGAGCCGATAGAAAAAAGGCCTTAGAGGAAAAAAAGAAACAAATTTTAGAAGATCGTAAAAAAACAAAAGATAGCATTTAAACAAAAAACAATTTATAACACATTAATTAATACTATTACAAATGAAACAATTTAAAACTCTTTTATTAGCAACTGCATTATGCATTGGAACTATAAGCTTTACACAAGCCCAAAGCAAAGTTGCACATATAAATACTCAAGAATTAATATCAGCAATGCCCGAAGCTAAAACAGCCCAAGCCGAGCTTGAAACTTTAGGAAAAACATATCAAACCGATATGCAAGCCATGGCTACAGAGTACCAAAATACAGTAAAGCAATTTGATGCTGAGGCCAGTACAAAGACAGATGAAGAGAACCAAAAGAGATATGCCGAGCTTCAAGAAAAACAACAACGTATTCAGCAATTCCAAGCAGATGCCCGACAAGATCTAGCAAAAAAAGAAGCTGAATTATTTAAACCTATTCAGGAAAAAGCATTTGCAGCAATAAACAAAGTTTCTAAAGCTCTGGGATATGAGTATGTTTTAGAAAGAACGACGTTAATCGTTGCTGATGGGAAAGATATTTTAGACGATGTTAAAAAAGAATTGGGGATATAAAACCCACTATAAAATTTACTTAAAGCTGCCTTTTTCAAGGCAGCTTTTTTATTAGCCAAATTTTCGTGATATCATTTTCACTTTAAAGTGAAAATGCTACTAGAAAGTATCGGGTGAATTAATTCTACTAAAAAGAAAGGACTAATAAGTTATTCCAATTGAATTATTTATTTTTATGCGAATTATATAATTCTATGAGCATACAACCTATTGGCATTTTCGATTCTGGTGTTGGTGGCACCTCTATATGGAAGGCCATCCATACCCTTTTACCTTATGAGGACACCATATATCTAGCCGATAGCTTTAACGCTCCCTATGGGCAAAAGGAAAAGGAAGCCATTATTAATTTAAGTATTAAAAATACGGAGCACTTAATAAATAAAGGCTGTAAACTTATTGTGGTCGCTTGCAATACAGCAACTACAAATGCGATAGACTATCTTCGAAATACTTATAAACTGCCATTTATTGGTATTGAACCTGCCATAAAACCAGCAGCATTGCAGACCAAAAGTAACGCTATTGGTATTTTGGCAACAAAAGGCACTTTAAGTAGCGCCCTATTTTCTAAAACATCTGGCATGTTTGCCAATAATATAAATGTTATTGAACAAGTTGGCGAAGGTATCGTAGAACTTATAGAAAATGGCAAATTACAATCTGACGAAATGAAGGGGCTTTTAGAAATTTATCTAAAACCAATGATTGATGCCCACATAGATTATTTAGTTTTAGGCTGTACACACTACCCTTATTTAATATCCCTATTGACTGAACTACTCCCTAGCCATGTTAAAATCATAGATTCTGGTGAGGCCGTTGCTAGACAAACAAAAGCGATCCTGATAAAAAATAATTTATTAAATACAAAAGCTAGGCCTAGTAAAAACTGTTTTTATACGAATGGAAATCCAAGCATCATGCAATCTCTTTTAGATTCTGAGTTTGTTGTTGAGTATTTGAACTTTTAACTCAATTGACCACCCTATTCCTGCGAAGGCAGGGATCTCTTAAATGATTCGTTTAGATTTCTGCCTTCGCAGGAATGGTAACTACTCTTTAAACCAGCTTGAATATTTAATGTAGTTATTGGCAATTCTATTAATTTCACCAGAAATAAGGGCTTCACTAATATCCTTTACTTTTTTCGCAGGAACACCAGCATAAATACTACCGGCCTCTACACGGGTATTTTGGGTCACTACAGCTCCTGCTGCAATAATACTGTTGCTTTCTATCACACAACCGTCCATAATAATACTCCCCATACCCACCAAAACATCATCTTGAATGGTACACCCATGTACCAGAGCATTATGGCCAATAGATACGTTGTTGCCTATATTGGTTGGCGCCGTTTTATAAGTACCATGTATAACAACGCCGTCTTGCACATTTACTTTATTGCCCATTTTAATATAATTAACATCGCCTCTAACCACGGCACTAAACCAAATACTGCATTGACTCCCCATAGTGACATCCCCTACAATAGTTGCATTTTCGGCTACGAAACAATCATCTGGTATTTGCGGGGACTTTCCTTTTACTGGTAATATGACTGGCATAGATATATTTGTTTTTTCATTTCCGCGAAGGCGGAAATCTTTTTGGTTCCTCTCATGAGATTCCCGCTTTCCTGCCCATCCGGCAGGCCGGCGCGGGAATATTATCGTTTTCTTTTATGAGATTCCCGCTTTCGCGGGAATTTTACTTAAAATAAGACAATAAATCCGATTTTTTTGAGGCCGACACCATTACTTCCTTTCCATTGCTTAACACCACGCTTCCTCCCTTTCCTTTTACATATTTTACAACTTCATTTACATTGACCAAATACGATTTGTGTACGCGTACAAAACTAGCATTGTTTAAAGTATCTTCAAAATACTTGAGTGTTTTACTTACTAACTTTTTTTTATTCGTATTGAGATAGATCTCGGTGTAATTATCATCTGCTTTGCAATATAAAATATCGGACATATTTATAACCTCAAAACCATCCAACTGCGGAATGGTTATTTTGCCATCCACTCCATTTGTTTTTGGAATGAGTATCTGGTCTTGAAGGGCATCCTCCTTTGTTTTTATTTCAGTGACATAATCGACTGCTTTTATAAGGGCATCTATAGAAATAGGTTTCATGAGATAATATGAGGCATGTGCATTCAAAGCATCGATAGCATAATGATTATAGGCTGTTACAAAAACGGTTTCGAAATTAATGTCACCTACCCGATCTAACAGATCGAATGCATTACCGTAAGGCATTTCAACGTCCAGAAACACTAAATCCAGATCGTTATTACGAATAAGCACCAAAGCTTCTTCTACATTAGCAGCTTCTCCCAAAACTAACACATTAGGACAATACTTTTTGAGATAATTCTTTAAAATCTCCCTGCTTGTTTCTTCGTCTTCGACTATAATAGAATTTAGTTTCATAATATTTTATTGTTGGAAGCATGAAGTTGGAAGCTCGAAGTCAACCCTTCGAAACCCATCCTCCGTAATTCATACTTCGGTCTTCGCGCTTCATGCTTCGTACTTCATTCGGTCTTCGTGCTTTAATCTTTATTAACAGATACTTCGACCCTTCGATAAACTCAGGGCAGGCCAATATTAGCATGACAGAACATCTATAAATGATCTCTTTGTTTTTATTTATTCAAATTCATAAATCAAAAATCTACAATCGTTAATCGTCAATCATCAATCATCAATCATCAATCGTCAATCATCAATCATCAATCGTCAATCATCAATCATCAATCATCAATCATCAATCGTCAATCATCAATCATCAATCATCAATCATCAATCGTCAATCATCAATCATCAATCATCAATCATCAATCGTCAATCATCAATCATCAATCGTCAATCATCAATCATCAATCATCAATCATCAATCATCAATCATCAATCATCAATCATCAATCATCAATCATCAATCATCAATCATCAATCATCAATCGTCAATCCTTTTTAAGCGTTACCACGACTCTTGTACCTGTATCTTCCTCCTCCTTAAAATCATCGACAAATACATCTACTCTATCCTTGTACATCTCATTTAAAATAGAGACACGCTTTTTAATATTACCCATACCTTTCGATTTTTGCTTTTGTTGATGCTTCGTTTTTAAGGCCTTCGATTTTTGTCGTCCAATACCATCATCTGTAATGGTGATTTTTATTTCATCAGATTCCGTTTGGGTAATCCCAATTTCTAAATGTCCTTTTGATTTTTTATAACGTAACCCATGCCACACAGCATTTTCGATATATGGCTGTAATAGCATTGGTGGTATTACAAAATCCTGAACATTGATATTTTCATCAATATTGATATGATAATCAAACTTATCCTGAAATCTAAAATGCTCTAATTTGGTATATAATTCCAATAATTCAATTTCTTTTTCAAGAGGAATAAAATCTTCTTCACTATTCTCTAAAACAGCACGCATTAGCAATGAAAAATCGGTAAGATATTTATTGGCCGTACGCTCGTCGTTTGAAGCTATAAAACTATTTACAGAATTTAACGCATTGAATATAAAATGTGGATTCATTTGACTGCGTAAACTTTTTAGTGCCAGCAGATTATTTGCCAATCGTTGTTGCTTAATATATTTAAACATTAAGAGTGCCGTAACCAATAACAACAAAACCCCGCCTATAAGGGAATAAATTATTAATTTTTGGCGTTTGGCCTCTTCTGTAGTCAATTGAAATTGGCTCTCTGTTAAAGCCCTATCACTTTCCAGGCTCAAGATTCTATTTTGTTTATTGACAATATCTTTACTAAACCTTGCTGCCTGAGATATTTCCTGTTCTTTTTTAGAGTAGAGCTTATCCACCAAATCAACATAACTTTGATAGGCAATGAGTGCCTTATCAAATTGCCCTGCATCTCTATAAATTTCAGATAATCTTCTGGTAGCATCTTTTTGTACAGTAAGATCCTCCTTACTATCTGCCTCTGCAATACTCTTTTCCAGATAAGGGATGGCATTTTGATAGTCTTTTTGAAGGGCAAACGCATTACCAATTTTATAGTTTTGTTTTTGGGATGTTAAGGCACTTTCGTTATCTAAAACAGAATCGTTCTCAAAATCGTTTATATCTTCTAAGGCCTGTTTTCTTAATGCTATTTCACTTGAATAATTACTATGGTCACTTTGAAAATCTGCCACCTTAATTTTTTCTTCAATAGCTCGCTTTTTATTTTGGGTACTTGCGAGCTTCATAGACTTGTTAAAATAACCTTCTGCTTTTTGGGCCTCCCCTTTTGCGTTATAAGCTTGTGCTATTTTTGAATTTAAATCTGTTATTTTAGGCGTTATTAAATGCTTTTGGGCAACGACCAGGCCTTTTTGGTAATTGTCGATTGAAAGTTGGTAATTTTGGGTTAAAAGATAGACATCTCCAATACCCTCATGTAGTTGAACCAATTGCCAGTTAGATAAGGTCCTTTTATTAATTTCTTTATATGTTGCTATACTTTCCTGGTAGTTATTATTTTGTTTGTAAGCCGTAGCAAGTTTTAATTTAACCACATTGGTTTTCATGTTTTGATCACTCACCCTATAATTAGAGACTGCTAAATCATATTGTTTCCAGAACATATAAATATCCCCTAAGACCTCATATGCTTCGGCATTTTCTTTTACAGAATGACTTCTGGCAAGAGCCAATTCAATAAATTGAATGCTGCGCTTCGCATCTTTTTTTAAATGCGTTTCTGCAGAATCTATTAACGATTTAAATTGATTGGGGTTTGATCTCGAAAACTTTTTCTGTTTATACTCAATTTCTTTTTTATTAGGCTCTACCTCAACCGTAATACGTTCGTTACTAAGAATCGTATAATATACGGTTTCAAAATCTTTATGCCTTATAATAAGTTCATCTCCTTTTTTGACTTCAATTCTAAAATCACCTGCATAATTGGTGGTCGTATAAGCGCCTCCATTAACTTCAATATTCACATTTGAAATAGGGTTGCGCGTATCACTTTCTATCACAGACCCCCTTATGCTAAATCTAGGCTCTTGATTAATAGACTCATTATTTACTTGAGCAAACATATATGTTGTGCTAAGTATCATGCATAAAAACCATATGTATTTAACAAGGACTCGCATACGCTATTCTAATAATAGATAAACTTACGCACTTTCGTTGGTATAATAAAATGAGGATTTTACAAATCTGCATTTTTTCAACACAAAATAGACATCGTTACACATTTAAAAGGACACTTTACTCAATCAAACCCAGGCTTCACTCATTCTGCTTTTTTTAAGAAATAAGTTGATCATAGATTTACAGTGTTATTAAAAAAACAATAATCGCATGAAAATCACAAAAAGTCTCTTTTTTATTATCTCTTTTTCTACGATCGCTTTTGCTCAAAATGGCGAAAAGAATTTTATCGATCAACCATATATCGAGGTTACCGGACACATTGAAACCGAAATTATTCCCAATGAGATTTATCTCAATATCGCACTTAATGAAAATGATAAAAAAGGCAAAATAAGCATTGAAGAGCAAGAAAATCAAATGATTTCAACTTTAAGATCACTGTCCATTGATTTGGGGAAAAACTTTTCAATTCTTGACTTTAATGGCTACTACAAAAGAAAGTTTTTAGCAGATGACCAGGTCACTAAGACAAAACGCTATGAGTTGATTATTAATGATGGTAAAACACTCGGAAAAGTATATCAAGCTTTAGATAGAATAGATATTTCGAATATCTCGATTGTAAAAACAAGTCATACAGATATTGAAAAAATAAGAAGGGAGACAAAGTTAAAAGCATTAAAAGCCGCCAAAGAAAAAGCCAACGATTATGCTTCTGCAATGAGTCAGGCATTAGGAAAAGCTTTATTTATTAAAGAAATACAAAATACGATACATAGTAATTACAGCAATGTCCTTAACTCGGTAAATGGAGTTGTAGGTACTGGTTATACCAGAAGGCTAAAACAAGAAAAAATTCAAGCCCTAAACCTTAAAACGATCAGGGTTTCTGAAACTATATTAGCAAAATTCATCTTAAATTAAAAAATGTAAATATCATGAAAACACACTTTAAAACATTCTTATTCTCTATGGCATTCATGGCTTTTATTGTTTGTCATGCGAACAATAAAAAACAGGACCAAGGATATACTTCAACAGAAAAAACACAACCTGTTCCCAATAAACAATATATTAAAGTTGCTCTTTTATTAGACACCAGTAATAGTATGGACGGGCTTATAGACCAAGCTAAAGCACAACTTTGGGACATTGTAAACGAGTTATCTTATGCTAAATGCGGCACTAACAAACCCAATTTACAAATTGCCTTATACGAATATGGAAATGACAGATTAAACGGGAACGAAGGTTATATTAGGCAAGTACTGCCCTTTAGCGATGATTTGGATGATATCTCTAAAGAGCTATTCTCTCTAACTACCAATGGTGGTGAGGAATATTGTGGGCAGGTTATTCAAACGTCATTAAATCAATTAAACTGGGGCAAGAACCCAGACGACTTAAAACTTATTTTCATTGCTGGCAATGAACCTTTCAATCAAGGAAAAACAAATTATAAAGACGCATCAACAAACGCAAAGGAAAAAGATATTACCATAAATACGATCTTTTGTGGTGATTACAACCAGGGAATTTCTACTTTCTGGAAGGATGGTGCCCAATTGACCAATGGCGATTATATAGCTATCAATCAAAATAAAACAACAGTACATATTGCATCACCTTACGATGATACCATTTTAATTTTAAATCAGCAACTAAACAAAACCTATGTGGCTTATGGGCAAATAGGAAGACAAAAAAAAGCCCTTCAGATGGAACAAGATTCCAATGCAGGAAATTATAGTAAAGCCAATGCAGTAAGCAGAACGGTTAGTAAAAGTTCTCATTTATATAAAAACAAAACATGGGATTTAGTCGATGCCGTTGAAGGCGAAGAAGTTGCTATCGAAAATATTAAAGACGATGCTTTGCCTGAAGAACTAAAAGGAAAAACTAAAGCCGAAATTAAAACCTATGTTGCAGAAAAAAGCAAAGAACGAGACGCTATCCAAAAAAAGATCCAGGAGCTTAATGCGAAACGTAAATCTTACATTGCAAAACAAAAAAAGGACACCGATAATGGGTTGGAAAATGCCATGACCAAAGCCATAAAAGAGCAAGCAAAAAGGAAAAAATATAGTTGGAAATAAAAGAAACTGTTAAACTGTCCGTCCAAGCGCAGTCGAGAACTAAAAACACCTCATTATATTAGTAGGTTTCGACTGCGCTCGAACAGGCAAAAAATTAGATTTTTCGAACTACGTCCTTTTTTATTAATTAACCGCAGGACATTTACACTCGAAGCGCTTCCTTTTACAATTAAAGTTATATCCTAGTGTAAACTGATGAAAACCACCATTGGTAAATACCACCGAGTTTGTTTGATACGTATAGGTATATGCAAACATAAACTGGTTATAATTAACGCCTAAAATGGGTGTGAATTGCTGTAATTTTTGGCTACTAACGGCATTGGAACTTGTTAAGAATTCAGCACCATCCAAACTTGTTCTGTACGATAGTCCCCCCCAGATTGTACCAAAATCCATTTCCTTGTAGGCTTTCGCATTAATATCGATCGAAGACTCTTTTGTACCGTCTTTGTGCTGAAACATTAGTGAAGGTTCGAAACTCCATGTACTGCCATATTTATTATAAACATACCCCGCAGAAAGTAAATAACGCCTTAAATTACTGGTTATCTCAATATCATTATTAACACCAGCATTTTTCAATAGGTTCTTCACTGTACCATGTGCATAAAAATCCAGATAATGATAAGAAAATCCAAAATCCATATTAAAGTTCCCTTCACTCTGTACAATGCCATCAATTATAGGGTCTGGACCATCAAATAAAAAAGTCGTTTCATCTAATTTATATTGAATAATTCCAGCACTTAAGCCAAAGGACAACATGTTTAAATCAAGCTCACTTCTGGAAAACATTAAATGGTGTGCATACGTCACATAGGCGCCCGTTTGTGAATGATAGCCATTCTTATCTGTATACAATATACCTCCTACGGCAGACTGCGAATCACCTATTCTGCCATTTAGACTTAATGTTAAAAGTTTTGGGGCATCATCCTGTCCAAACCATTGTTGTCTTGCAGTTAATCTAACCTTGGCACAATTAGCGACGCCTGCCATAGACGGATGAATTAAATAATAATTATCTGTAAGGTAATCGGTATATATTGGCAAACCTTCCTGAGAAGTTGAAATATGAGTAATCAATACCCCTATGGTTACCATTAAAATATTTTTCAATCTCATAAGTTTATTCCAAGTAGGTTTGGTTAAATATTAGCGTATTGGCCTTTAAAAATTTAAAGATAAAAAAAGATAAAGCTAAAACTTCACCTTTTGTCTTAAACTATAAATCACACAATCAAATATATAGATAACTACGTTTTCTTTTAGTATTTTTGTAAAAAATTAGCTAAAATGAACACTTTCAAGGTTTCCGTGCAAGAAACGTCCAATAATGCCATCATTAAATTTGAATTAAATCAATTTATAACAAAGCACCAGAGCTTTGAATTTAATAATATAGATGAAGCAAAGCCATCTCCTTTAGCGCAACAATTGTTTTATTTACCATTTGTAAAAAAGGTTTATATTTCTGGGAATTTCGTTGCTGTAGAGCGTTATGATATCGTTGAATGGAACGATGTTCAAGATGAAGTTGCCGAACAAATAGAAGCTTATTTAAATGATGGCGGTATAGTTATTGAAGATTCAGCTGTTACAAAAAAGGTGCCTGTAACGGTCTATGCCGAAAGTACACCAAATCCAGCAGCCATGAAGTTTGTTACTAACAAAAAAATAGTAACAACCCTTTTTGAATTCACGTCTATTGACGAAGCTAAACCATCGCCATTGGCAACAGAGTTATTTCATTTTCCTTTCGTAAAAAGTGTCTTTATGGATGAAAACTATGTATCCATTACTAAATATGAGATGGCTGAATGGCAAGATATTACCATACAAATCCGTGAGTTTATAAAAAACTATATTGAAGATGGCAAAGAAGTTGTATTGCCTAATGCCGCTCAAACCTTAAAAAAATCGACCGCACAACTTGATGATCATTTCGAAACATTAGATGACATATCTAAAGAAATAATAAATATCCTTGAGGAGTATGTAAAACCAGCTGTAGCCAGTGATGGTGGCAATATTCAATTCATATCTTACGATGAAAATACCAAGAACGTAAGCGTGATGTTACAAGGCGCATGTAGTGGATGTCCATCATCTACTTATACTTTAAAAAGTGGTATAGAAAATATGTTAAAAGAAATGCTTCCGGGCAAGGTCGAAATGGTAGAAGCCATAAATGGATAACTTCTGCCAAGAGAAGCTGTAAAAAGGCTTCTAAAAGTGCAAAAACATTATATTTCAAAAAAAAACGAGACAAACTTTGGGTATTAAAGTTAAGCAGACCTGACAGGTTTTAAAACCTGTCAGGTCTAAAATTTATGTCATTTTATCTTGATTCAACTATAAATCTGAAGTAATTTAAGCCCACATCCATTTTTTAAAGCATTGGATGACACTTTTTAGCTACCCGCTTTTTATGCCTAAATTTCGCTAACTTTGATAAATGAAGCATTTACAACTATTCTTATTGATTCCTCTAATAGTAAGTTGCAAAGGTGAGAACTCAAAATCTATGGAACATACATATACCAACGACCTCATACATGAAACAAGTCCGTACCTATTACAACATGCCCACAACCCGGTAAACTGGAAGGCTTGGAATGAAAATACGCTGGCGAGGGCCAAAACTGAAAACAAATTGTTATTAATTAGTGTAGGCTATGCTGCTTGCCATTGGTGCCATGTTATGGAGCATGAAAGCTTTGAAGATAGTTTGGTCGCCCAAGTAATGAACAAAAACTTTATTAACGTAAAAGTAGACAGGGAAGAACGCCCCGATGTCGATCTGGTATATATGAATGCTGTTCAACTTATGACGGGAAGAGGCGGTTGGCCTTTAAATGCTATTGCATTACCAGATGGAAGGCCTATTTGGGGAGACACCTATGTTCCTAAAGAACAATGGGTAAGTGCCTTAGAACAAATTTCGAAATTATATGTTGAGAAACCAGGAAAGCTTTATGAATATGCCGATAAATTAGAGCAAGGACTAAAGACTTTAGATATTGTAACCTTAAACACGGACGAACCTGTTTTTGAGAGTGATTACATAAATAATGCTATTAAAACATGGTCTGTGCAGTTTGACCATACTCAAGGCGGTATGAATAGCGCTCCTAAATTCATGATGCCCAATAACTATCATTTTTTATTAAGGCATGCCTATCAAACAAATGATAAAAAACTACAGGACTATGTTAATTTAACGCTCAAAAAAATGGCCTACGGCGGTGTTTTTGATCAAATTGGCGGTGGCTTTTCAAGGTACTCGGTAGATGCTAAATGGCATGTCCCCCATTTTGAAAAAATGCTTTACGATAACGGACAATTGGTAAGTCTGTACTCTGATGCTTATCTCATTACCAAAAACGAACTGTATAAAGATATTGTTACAGAGACTTTAGAATATATAAAGCGAGAAATGACCACCGAAAATGGGGCTTTTTATTCGTCATTGGATGCCGACAGCAATACCCCAGAAGGTGACCTGGAAGAAGGCGCCTTTTACGTGTGGCAAAAGGATAGCTTAAAGACGGTTCTAAAAGATGATTATGAATTATTTTCTGATTATTATAACGTTAATAATTATGGTCTTTGGGAACATGGTAATTATGTTTTAATTAGAAAGGATGATGATGAGAAAATCATCAAAAAACACGATTTGACCAAAGATCTTTTAGCTGAAAAGAAAAAACATTGGAAAGAAACTTTAACAGCTATTCGTGATAAACGTTCAAAACCACGTTTAGATGATAAAACACTCACCTCTTGGAATGCTTTGATGCTCAAGGGCTATATTGATGCCTATCGTGTTTTTGGAAATGCCTCTTATTTAGCTTCCGCCGAAAAAAATGCCCATTTTATAATTAACAATCAATTGCGGGAAGATGGCGGTTTAGATCACAATTACAAAAACGGAAAAAGTAATATTAATGGCTATTTAGAAGATTATGCTACGACCATAGATGCTTTTTTAGCGCTTTATGAAAATACATTAAACGAAACATGGCTCACTACTGCCAGGGATTTAACCAATTATACTTTTGATCATTTTTTTGATGAGGGAAGTAAAATGTTTTATTTCACATCTGATGAAGACGACTCCTTAGTCTCAAAAAGCATTGAATATAGGGATAATGTGATTCCTGCAAGTAATTCCATTATGGCAAAGAACCTCTTTAAACTATCTCATTATTTTGACAATACACACTATGGTAAAACCGCTATAAGCATGTTAAATAATGTAAAACCGGAAATGCAGGAATACCCCTCGGGCTATTCAAACTGGTTTGACCTAATGCTAAACTATACGAATCCCTATTATGAAGTTGCCGTTGTTGGAAAAGATGCAAAAAATAAAATTGCCGAGTTAAACAAAACGTACATTCCCAATAAAATTATTGCAGGAAGTACATCTAATAATAATAATAATTTACCTTTATTGGAAAATAGATACACCCCAGACAACACCCTTATTTATGTTTGTGTAAACAAAGCTTGTAAACTGCCCGTATCTGAAGTCGATAAAGCCATAACACTATTAAAAGAATGACTTTTTTAACGATCTTATTAATCGCCATAGTAGCTTTTGAGCATGTCTATTTTCTTGTTTTGGAAATGTTTTTATGGACCAGACCAAAAGGCATAAAGACCTTCGGGTTAAAATCTAAGGCATTTGCCGAAGAAACCAGGGTACTGGCTGCAAATCAAGGATTGTATAACGGTTTTTTGGCAGCAGGGCTCATTTTTTCGATCATAGAAAAAGATACAGCACTTGCCATTTTTTTTCTTATTTGTGTGACTATTGCAGGAATCTATGGGTCTTACTCTACAAAGAAAATAAAACTATTTTATATTCAAACTACCCCAGCACTACTTGCCTTAATAAGCTTGTTTTTCCAATAAGGGAATATATAAGGATTTTATAGTTTTAATTTTATAATAACGATTAACTTTTTAAAAATTATGAATTTAGAAAACATTGATGTAGAAAAATGGCTTGATTTAGCTTTGCACTATGGCCTTAATATTTTAGGTGCCATTATTATATGGATCGTTGGCTCATGGGTCATCAAAAAACTTTTAAAAGGCACTAAAAAAGTCATGTCAAAACAAAGTTATGATGAAAGCCTTCAAAAGTTTTTATTAAACCTATTAGGATGGGTCTTAAAAATCATTTTAATTATTGTAGTACTTGGTACGGTAGGCGTGGAAACCACCTCGTTCGCTGCCATTATTGCTGCAGCTGGTTTAGCCATTGGCTTAGCTCTGCAAGGCTCTTTAGGGAATTTTGCCGGTGGGGTATTGATCATGATTTTCAAGCCTTTTAAAATTGGTGATTTAATTGAAGCCCAAGGAGCATTGGGTACCGTTAAGGAAATTGAGATTTTTACAACTAAGTTAACTGGTTTATCTAATAAAGAAATTATCATTCCTAACGGTTCTTTATCCAATGGAAACATTGTAAATTACACAACCGAGGGGACTAGACGTGTCGATTTAATTTTTGGTGTTGGTTACGATTCTGATATTAAAAAAACTAAAAATGTTCTCATGGAAGTTCTAAATGCCCATTCAAAAATATTAAAAGATCCAATGCCAACTGTAACTGTGATTGAATTAGCCGATAGCTCAATAAATTTTGCTGTAAGGCCCTGGTGCAAAACCGAACATTATTGGGACGTTTATTTTGATGTTACAGAACAGGTCAAAGAAGCGCTTGATGCTGCTGGTATAGAAATTCCTTATCCACATCAGGTTGAAATTAAGAAAAATGCTTAAATCGTTTTTGGTTTAGGCTTTAAAGCCACAAAATCCTTTAAATAATAAGGTTCAAAATAAGCGACATCTTCTAGGTCGCTTATTTTATATTTATTATAGGCCAAATGGCCCATTTCATTTGCCGAAGGTAATTTATCATCTACAAAAACAGCATTGGGGTGCTCGATTAATGTTTTTGCTTTTTCAACACCATTTCCAATAAAGTAAACGGTTCCCGCTTCTAAATAATCCTTAAAAGCGTTTTCATCCAAAATTTGTGCTTCGGTACTTCTTATTTGGTTATAATCGGCATCAAAAACTGCAGCATACACTTCCATTCTTCTGGCGTCTAACATAGAAACAATAACCCCATTATTACAAGTAACTTGATGCGCCAAAGCTTCTAAGGTAAACACAGAGATCAAAGGCTTGTCTAATGCAAAACAAAGCCCTTTAGCCGCCGAAACTCCAATTCGCAAACCCGTGTAAGATCCCGGGCCTTTACTTACTGCTATCGCATCTATAACCTCTGATGTTATTTTAGCCTCCTTTAAAACGGCATCAATATAAATATGAAGTCTTTCGGCGTGCGAATAGTTTTTATCGTAATCTTCTTTTAAAACGACTGTTACTCCATCTTTTGAAAGTGATACCGAGCAGTTTGTTGTTGCTGTTTCTATATTTAGAATATATATACTCATTTTGTTTTTTAGATTGAAAAATACTTGGGCTTTCTAAAAAATTCACTTGGATGTCATTGCGAAGCCTGCCTGTTGGCAGACAGGGAGGAACGACTGTGGCAATCTGTTTACTTATAAGCCTAAAACTTAATTACAATAAAGCATAAACAGATTCTCACGTCGCACTTGCGTGCTCCTCAGAATGACAGAAAAATCAATCTTTTTAGACCTCAACTATTTTTCAATTAATGAAGTGGTTTAAACCACTTCAATTAGTTAAAGATTTTCCCATGTAAAAGTCTAAAACTTTTGTCTTAAAAACAAAATCATACTTCGCATTTATTAAAGATGATTGAGAATTAATTAATTGTACCCGGGCTTGCTCTAAATCGAAAGAGGTCATACTTCCAATATCATAGCGTTCTTTAGAGTTCTCAAAGGCCAATTCTTGTGACTCTAAAGATCTTTTTGCAGCTATATAGGCTTTTAATGCAGCCTGTGCATCTGTATAAGCTCTTTGTATATTAGATTCTAAATCTAACTTGGCTTGGTCTAAACTAAGCTTGCTATTGGCTTCTCTAATTTTCGATTTAGCTACTGCCGTTTTATTCTGAAATCTGGAAAAAATAGGAATTCCAATACTTAGGTTAAAACTATGGCCCTTATTATCATTTAGTTGTTCTAAAAAGGCCTGCTCATTATCTATTAAATTAGAGTAAAAAGCATTGGTGCCCAAACCATAGCTAAACGATACATTTGGGAGGTAGCCACTTTTAGAAATCTCTGTACTTACTTGAGCATTTTCAATGTTCTTTTTAGCTATTTTAATTTCATTTCTATTTTCTAAAGCATAGTTTAAAATAGGCGTGACATTATTATATAACATCGCTTCCGATGGTGTGTCAACATCTATAATTTGAACATTAAATCCATTAAAAGGAACCTGTAATAACTGTGATAATGAAAGTAATGCCAAATTAAAATTGTTTTCGGCTATGGTTACTTGCTGTGAATCTCTGCTTAAAGTAGCTTCGGCATCAAATATATTAACCCTAGGCTGCACCCCGGCATCCACTAAATCCTTAACTTGTTGTAATTGTTTTTCAGAAAAATCATTTTGTGCTTGCGCGGTCTCTAAATTCTCTTTGTTAAATAAAACATTTAAATAAGCATTCACTACGTTTAAAGAAATATCATCTTTAATACGCGCAAGTTCCAATTGATTAACCTCTAAATTTAATTGTGATTGTTTATAGGTATTAATATTTCTAAAACCATTGAAAACACTTTGGGACACACTTAGCCCCAAACTTGTAGAATGGCTTGTTCTATTTGCAAAAATTCCTTGAGCGACCAAACTTGTACCTAGACTTAACCCTTGTGATGCACTGGCACTTACAGATGGTAAAAAATTACCTTTAGCAGCAATAATATCCTGTTCATTAATTAATAACGCGTTTTCTGATTGTTTTACCGTAATATTATGCTCCAAGGCATAGTTAACACATTCTTGAAGTGTCCATTTCTTGTCTTGTGCAAGAGATGACATTGCAAAAAATAGGGCACATACCATTAAACCATGTTTTATATACGCTTTCAAATTAATCATTATCTTCATCTTCATTATCTTTTGATGCTTTATTCCACACTTTAATTTGGTCATCTTCTTTTACGCCTTCTGTAATCTCAACATTAATCCCATCGGAGAGTCCTAGTTTAACATCTTCTTTTTTAAATTTATTATCTCCATTCAATATTTCGACAAAAGGCTTTTCTGTAATTCTGTTATATTGAAGCAATGCTTCTCTAATAGCTAAAACACTATCCTTGCTTTCAATATCTATTTCTGCATTGGCACTATAACCAGCTCTTACGTTTGTAGTTGAATCTATCGTAACATTTGCTTTGATCGTAAATTGAACCGCGCCATTTTCTTCTATGCCTTTTGGAGCTACAAAAGTTAACCTGGCCGGGAACTCCTTATCATTAATAGCGCCTAGTATCACTTTTATTTCTTTACCTTCTTCCAATTTCCCAACTTCTGCTTCATCCACTTTGCCTTCAAAAATCATAAGGCTCATATCCGCAATCGTTGCAATCGTTGTTCCATCATTAAAATTATTACTCTGTATGACTTGATCGCCTTCCCGAACAGGAATTTCCAAAATAGTTCCTGCTATTTGGGCTATAATATTGGTATTTGCCGAATTACCTCCAGAAATAGATCCCTTCTTAATAATTTGGTAATCGTTTTGCGCTTGCGCCAATGATTCTTTCGCCTGATTGTATGACAACTCACTGTTCTCAAAATCCTGAATAGAAATAACACCTTTATCAAATAAGGTCTTATTTCTATCATATAGCACTTTGGCATTATCAAAAGATAATCTTGCCGTTGCTATTCTGCTTTTTGCACTTACTAAACTTTGCTCGTTAGGTACCACTCTAATCTTAGCAATTAAGTCTCCTTTTTTAACAAGGTCTCCTTCTTCAACAAGGATTTTATCTACTATTCCAGAAATTTGTGGTTTTAACTCAATTTCTTCTTCAGGATTTAGTTTACCCGTTGCTACCGCTTTTGTATTTATGGAAGTATAAAAAGGCGTTTCTACTTTATAATCTACAACATCCTTTGAGTTTGCATCTTTAAAGTATTTTAATACCCATACTAATAGTATGATGGCTACTATTATTAAAATAATTTTTACTGTTTTATTCATTGTTTTTCGATTGTTTATTCTTCTCTTAATGCTTCTATTGGTTTTATACTTGTGGCTTTAAATGCCGGAATTAATCCTATTAAAGTTCCTAATATCACTAATATGACCAATGCTACAAATACAACGGCTATAGATACGGACGCGTTGACTATGGCTGCTTCATCCCCTTGACCAAAAGCAGCATCCAGACCTATTAAAATCCATCCACCTGTTATGATCCCAAATACCCCGGCAACTAATGTTAAGAAAACAGCTTCAACAACTATTTGCCTTTTAATTTCAAAGGGGGTCGCTCCTAAAGCACGGCGTACACCAATTTCTTTGGTTCGTTCCTTTACGGTAATAAGCAAAATATTACCTATAGCAAATACACCTGCTATTAAGGTCGCAATACCAACAAACCAAGTTAAAAATTGCATGCCTACTAAAAATCCCGTTACTTTAGAAAACTCTTTCCCTAAATTAAAACTACCTAAAGCACGATTATCTTTTGGATGAATTTTATTCAAATTCTTAAGCAATAATTTAGCGTCGGCCTCAATTTGTTTAATATCGTATTCTGGTTTTCCTGTTATCATCATCCAACCTATCTCATCGCCTCTATTATATATTTGTTGAAATGTCGTAAATGGGATATGCATATCTGTTGGTGGCCCCATATTTACATCGCCATTTTTAAATATGCCAATAACTTTAAAGCTCATACCATTAATTTGCACGTATTCCCCAATAGCATTTTCATCTTTTTTAAATAATTGCTTGTAGGTTTCTTCTGATAATAGTGTTACTTTTTTATTAAAATCAATATCATTTTGATTAATAAATCTTCCATGAATTAGCTTTTTCTTTTGCACTTGATCCAACAAAGGGTAATCACCTGCCATTTGGAAACTCCCCGAAAGAAAATCTCTAACAACTGTGGCTTGATTTTGACTTCGTGGAACAACAAACTCTATCCCTTCAACGTTTTTTTCTATTTTTTTTGCATCTGCTAATGACAGTCTCACCTGCCTGCCTTCTTGAAATCCTTTAAATGGCTTACTTGTACTTTCCCCCCAAACAAAAACACTATTGGTCGCAAAATCACCAAATAAGCGATTAAATGAGTTTTCTAATCCTCTAGCCGATCCTAATAATCCTATTAATAATAAAATGCCCCACCAAACACCAACCATCGTTAGAATAGACCTTAGTTTATTTTTACTAAAGCTATCATAAACTTCTTGCCAGGTATCTCTATCGAATAAAAACTTAAACATATTAATCGTTTCTTAATGCTACAATAGGTTTTATTTTTGATGCTTTTTTTGCTGGTAAATATCCAGCAATGGCTCCTGCAAGTATAAGTGTGACTGTGGCACCGATTACCAAGCTATTACTCACGCCCGGGTCTTTTATAAAATATGCTTTTAGATCAGGTCCAACCAACTCCAACACCCCTACTCCCAGTAACAGCCCAACATATCCTGCAATAGCTGTGATTAAGATAGATTCGATTAAAATTATGGACACAATCGATCTGGGAGACGCTCCCAGTGCTTTACGAATCCCTATTTCTTTGGTACGCTCTTTTACAATAAAAATCATAATATTACTAACCCCAACTATTCCGGCCATAAGTGTTCCGAAACCAATAACCAAAATAATAACGCTTAGCCCAAAAGTCATTTGCCCAACAGCTTTTGTTCCCTCGGCCATATTACGAACCCTTATAGCTCGTTGATCGTCTCTGGCCACAGAAAAACGCTCCTTCATTTTTTTAGTAATTAGATGACCAAAAGATAATGCTTCATCATAATTCATTTCTGGGTTATAGGTTAAATTTATTTGATCTATATAATCATTATTTCCATAAATATGCTGTGCTGTAGAAATTGGCATATAAATTAAACGTTCTTCATTATCGCCACCATCATCCGTAAAAACACCAACAACTTTATATTGAATACCACTAAGGTTTATATATTTACCCAAGGCGGTTGTTTTTACAAACAGATCCTCATCTACCAACCTACCTATAACAACCACTTTGGTTCTATTTTGTATGTCATTTTGGTTAATGTACCGACCTTCTTTTATTATTGTTTTTTCTAAAAACTGATGGTCCGGATGAACGGCTCTTAAATTGTAGTTACCTTGTTCGTTCCTAAACGATGCCTGTGCATTTCTATAAAGACGTGCGGTAATGAACTCTACTTTATTACCAAACTCCTCCTTTATATAATCAAAATCTTCATTTTTAAACCTAATCCATCTACCGGATTGCAGCCCTTTATGGGCTTGTGTTGTCTTTCCCGAATTTATAAAAATTGAATTTGTAGCATCATCTACAAAGGCCTCGGCAAATGTATTTTGTAAGCCATTGGCAATACCAAAAAGGATCGTGAATAATAATATCGCAAAAGCTACCGTAAAACCAGACAACAAACTTCGGGTCCTATTTTTATTTATACTTTGAAATATTTCCCGCCAAAGGTCTATATCAAACATATTGTTCTGCTCTTACCTGTTCCACTTTTTTATCTTCCATAATAACACCATCACGCAAACGAACAATACGCTTGCACATATTAGCAATGTCTTCCTCATGGGTTACCATTAAAATGGTTTTACCTTCGTCGTTTAATTGCTGAATAAACGCCATAATCTCATAAGAGGTTGTCGTATCTAATGCCCCTGTTGGTTCATCTGCCAGTAACAGTTTAGGGTTTGCAGCTAAGGCTCTGGCTATGGCAACACGCTGGTTCTGCCCTCCAGAAAGTTCCTTAGGTAAATGATCTGCCCAATCTGCCAACCCAACTTTCCCTAAATGAAACAATGCTTTTTCCTGACGTTCTTTACGTTTCATCCCCTGATAGTATAAAGGCAATGCTACATTCTCCAAAGCATTCTTATAATTGATAAGGTTAAAAGACTGAAAAATAAACCCTAAAAACTTGTTTCTATAAATGGCCGCTTTCTTTTCGGTAAGGTTTTTTATGGGCAGTCCGTCTAATATATAATCTCCGGAATCTGCTTCATCCAACATACCAATAATATTGAGTAACGTAGATTTACCTGAGCCCGAAGACCCCATAATGGCTACCATTTCGCCTTCTTCAACTTTAAGGTCTATACCTTTTAAAACATGTAAACTGGAATCACCTATGGGATAGGATTTATGGAGCTGATTTATTTTTAACATTTCTTAACTGTTAGAGTTGGGAGCCTTTAAGCTTTACAATAAGACTATTAACACAAAGAAATGTTACAAAAATTGTTCCTAAAAATTTTTATTACTTTTTTAACGTATTGTATTTATTATAAATAAAGTAGGCAATCCCCCCAACAAGAATGTACGGAATAGCCATTAAATACACAATACCATCATTAATGCCTTCTGCTGCTGTTTGTCCTTCTTCACTTTCTAAAACAGCACGACACATAGCGCATTGGGCGTTTGTTTCTAGAAAAAAGAGAAAAGAAAAGAGAAAAAAGAGGATTTTATTTTTCATTTTACAGAGTTATTAGACTTACTTCGACTTCGTTCAGCACATGTGTCGCTAAGCGTTAAAGTTTTACAGACCCCGCTAGATACTGAAGCAAGTTCAGCATGAAAAGCGGGATTAATTCAACCAGCTACTTTAAGTGCGCAGTGCCTGCTTCTTAAAGTAGGGTTATTTCTTTTATTTACAGATCCCGCCCTACAGCGGGATTAATTCAACCAGCTACTTTAAGTGCGCAGTGTCTGCTTCTTAAAGTAGGGTTATTTCTTTTATTTACAGATCCCGCCCTACAGCGGGATTAATTCAACCAGCTACTTTAAGTGCGCAGTGCCTGCTTCTTAAAGTAGGGTTATTTCTTTTATTTACAGATCCCGCCCTACAGCGGGATTAATTCAACCAGCTACTTTAAGTGCGCAGTGTCTGCTTCTTAAAGTAGGGTTTCATTAATAATACGGTGAAATCATGATATATACAATCACACCCGTAACCGCTACATACAACCACAACGGAAATGTTATTCTTGCTATTTTTTTATGTTTTTCTATATTGTTCGTGATAGCTCTAACATAGGTAATCAATACAAACGGAATCACGATGATTGACAATAATATATGTGTTAGCAATATAAAATAATAGATATATTTAATGGGGCCTTCGCCGCCAAACTTAGTTGAATCGCTCGTCATATGGTAGGCTACATACATCACTAAGAATGACACAGAAAGCACAATGGCCAACTTCATTAATTTTTCATGCGCTGCCCTATTTCCCTTTTTAATTTGAAACACCGCCAATAATAAAACCAATGCTGTCACACCGTTTATCGATGCATAAATAGGCGGGAGAAACGTTAATGGTTCAACATTTGGGATCTTTACTCCAAATAAAATAGCTACGACGACAGGTATTAATACTGATAATACGATTATTAATTTATTGTATTTTTTTTCGTCTATAATATTTTTATTTTCAATCATAAATTATTCTTTATTTATATTCTTCGACTCCGTGCTCTGAATGACACCAATTACTCATTGAGCAACTTTTTAATGTCTTCTTTTAATATACTGATTTCTTCTTTTACACCTTCATCATCAACTTGCTCAGCTTCTGAAACAATCCCTCTGTAATAAATAATTGGATTGCCAAAATCGTCTTTTCTGGATCGGAGGTATCCGTTTTTATCAATTAAAGCAAAGTTACCTGAATGTTCAAAACCACCTGCTGCATCTGCTTCTTCGGCAGAATACAAATTGAACCCTTCGTTTGATAGTTTGTAAATCGTCTCTTTATCGCCAGTCATTAAATGCCAATTAGGGTTGGTTACCCCATATTTATCTGCATAGGCTTTAAGAATTTCCGGGGTATCATAATCTGGGTTTATGGTGAATGACGCCACTCCAAAATCATTAAAATCTTTAAAGGTATTCTGAATTTGAATCAGGTTTTCGTTCATTCTTGGGCAAATAGTTGGGCATGTTGTAAAAAAGAATTCTACAACATAAACTTTGCCTTCATAATCTTTATTAGTTATTGTTTTTCCCTGTTGGTCTGTAAAGGAAAAAGCGGGTACCTTTTTAGGCTCGCCGTTTATTTCAATAAAGGCTAAGTCTGACGTAGTTGATTTCTTATCGTCTGCAAAATCGCTTCTACTTTCGTGTCTAATAATATCTTTATTAGAAATCCTGTCTATAATTTTTGGTATAAAAAGAATACCGAAAACCAAAATAACAAATGCAATGCCTATATATGAATAATTTGTGTTTTTGCTCATTTTTTTGTTTTATAGTTCCTGCCTTTCGTTTAGCTTTATTAGAGACATCTTCGAATATAAAGCATTTTATATTTCAATAAAGCTTTAAATAAACTATAGCCGGAATCTCAATATTATTAATCCAAATTTTATTAGGTAGGTTTCGACTGCGCTTAACCTGACAATTATTTACCCTTTTGGGTTCGTTTCTTTTAAATCACTTGCTCTTCTTGTATCTGAGTTAAACTCCCCTTTTCTTTTTTGTCTATATTCCGTAAACAAAATGCGCATATCTTCACTCATTTTATTTTTTATTTCTGCCACTTCAATACAGTTGTAAGATTCCAAATCATAAACAGGTTTATTTTTCTCAAGTTCATGATCTGTTCTATCATCAAGTCGCCCGCGTTGGTTTAAATCCTTATCAATAATAAACACATGATCTGTACCTAAGTTTTCAGAAAGATTCGTTTGACTTTTTAACGTGAAAAATGTTTTTTTAATGTTATCGGGTTCTCCATAAACAAAATGCCAAAATCTCAAATCTTCATACGAGTTAATCTCTGCTTTAAGTTTTTCAACAGTATCTTCTGTGCCCTTAGGCATCACTATAACTATCTGAAAGCGCTTAAACCCTTTAAACTTATCATAGACCAATTCTTTTAAATTGGATGCCGTTATTGTTTTGTCTAAAGGATTTTGTCCAAAAAAACCCAATACTGTAATATGATCTTTTAAAAGGACTTGTTCTTTTGAATCTGAAGTGAATGGTTGTAAATCCAAAACCGATCCGTTAACAATATCCAGTGGTGTATAATTATGGGTTGCTGGGTATAAGAACAACAAAAATGTTACAGGAAGAAAAAACAAAATTCCTAAAACCACATACCGACTTACTTTTTTGTAATCCATCAAATAACAGTATTTATATCATTTCTCGTTTGAAATTACTATAAAAGAAAATGAGAAATGGTATTATAAAATATGTCTGCAAAAATAAAAAAAGACGGTTTAAAAACCGTCTTTATATCTCTATTTTAACACTTCGTCTGTGCCCGGTACAGGCTCAAAACAAATTTAGTTAAAAATCTCTTTTTATAAATCCTTCTTTATAGACATTGAACACATAACCGCCTTCTTGTAATAAAATAAATATTAAATATAGAATTAAGAATATAGCTGTCCAAACGACCATACGTCTTAAAGATTTTAATTCGTCACGCATGTGCATAAAATCCCAGGTTATATAATATGCTTTTACAATGGTTAAAATAATGAAGATCCAGTTAAGGGCTTTCATTCCTAATACCTGTCCCATTAAGGATTCTGGTTTTAAAATACCCAATATAACCTCGATTGCTGTTACAAAAGTTAAGAAAATTAAAACGCCCCAAATTTTTTGGGTATTCGATTTAAACTTAACTAAACCTCTAAATATTGCTAATTTATGTTCGTGTGCCATTTTAAAATATCTTTTTTATAAGTTACCGCAACGGCTAAGCTTATGCGGAGTTTTTTTCAATTAAACCAGGTAGAAGAATGTAAATACAAATACCCAAACCAAATCTACAAAGTGCCAGTATAACCCCACTTTTTCGACCATTTCATAATTTTGACGTCGCTCGTAAGTTCCTAAAATCACATTAAAGAAAATAATGATGTTTATAATAACTCCAGAGAATACGTGGAAACCGTGAAAACCAGTTATAAAGAAGAAGAAATCCGCAAATAGTGGAGATCCATACTCATTTACATGTAAATTAGCACCTTCTACAACAACTTTTCCGTATTCTTTTATTTGTTTTAATGATTCAGCTCTAGATAAAACCGTTTTTTCACCAGCTTCATCAATGATCTGTGTTCTAACCAAAATATTATCGTGGGTTTCTAAACCATGCAATACTTCTTCAACTGTATACGTTGGTAATGTCCCTTCTGAAACAAACCATAAACCCTCTTTACGTTCGTGTTGTGTTCTTTCTGCATGTGCATCAACTACAACAAAGTCCCTTAGTGCTACACGATGCCCTTCGGTATCTACAAACTGTAAAATATTACCTCCCTTTGTTTGTACCGCACCATAATCACCTTTAATAAATGTACCCCATTCCCAAGCTTGAGAGCCAACGAATATTAAACCACCAATAATGGTTAAAAACATATAAAGGGTCACCTTAGCTTTATTTAAATGGTGGCCAGCATCTACCGCTAATACCATGGTTACAGACGACATAATAAGTACAAATGTCATAAAAGCCACGTAGTACATGGGTGCATTTACACCGTGTAAAAAAGGAAAGTGCGTAAACACTTCGTCGGCTATTGGCCATGAATCAATAAATTTAAATCTTGAAAATCCGTAGGCTGCTAAAAACCCAGAGAAAGTTAAAGCATCCGAAACGATGAAAAACCACATCATCATTTTTCCATAACTTGCATTTAGAGGCCTATTTCCTCCCCCCCAAGTCTTACCTTCTGTTCCAGTATTTACAACTGTAGTACTCATATTTAATGGTTGTTTTTTAAAAGTTGCACAAAAATAGTCAATTTATTCATCTAATAAAACATCCAACACTAAATTATACATACTTCAAAAAAAAGCCACTTTGGATGTTACATGAGAGCGTTAGAAATCAATAAAAATCATCGAATGAAATATAAAAAGAAAAAAAGATAAACCCATAGTATATCTATAAAATGCCAAAAGGTCGCTGCAAGTTCCAACCCAAGTATTTTTGTTGTATCGTACTTTTGTTTAAAATGATTATAAATTACTACCAACAAACAAAATAATCCAACAACGACGTGCAAAATATGCACAATCGCTATTAAATAAATATAGGACATGGTTACATTACTGGTTGGTCCCGTAAAATTATAACCTAAATCTATAATTTGTTGAAAGCCTAAAAATTGGTTGATAATAAAAATAATACCCAAAATAAATGTCACCACCAACCAAAGTGTCGTTGCCCTTCTATTTCCCCCTTTTAAAGCTTTTTTAGCCAAAATGAAAGATAAGCTACTTATAATTATGACTACAGTGCTTATTAAAAAAGCATTGGGCAGTTCAAAGTCCTTTAACCAATCTGGTCTGGAGCTACTTACAATAAAAGCGCTCGTCCACCCCATAAAGGACATAATTAGCGAAATGATACCAAACCAAAGCATCATTTTTTTTGCTCTATTATTTTTCTCTTCTTCTGTTCCCTGAGTTAAATCCATCGCTATCTTATAAATTTATCTATGACATACACTATTTGCACAAGTGTTATATAGGAAACACTGGCCAGCATAAGTTGTTTTGCAGCTTTCTCGGTCATTTCTTTAAATAATCGAATCGCATAGTATAACATGCCTAATCCTAAAATAAAAACAAATATGGCGGCAACAATTGATAATTGTAATTTTCCTGTAAACCCAAATACGGGTATAATGGACACTAGTAAGGTCCAAATAGTATACATGATTGTTTGTACTGCTGTTCCTTTATCTTGTTTCCCTGTAGGCAACATAAAGAATCCGCCTTTTTTATAATCGTCAAACAAAAACCAACCTATCGCCCAAAAATGAGGAAATTGCCAAAAAAATTGCAAAGCGAATAAGGTGCCTGGCTCTATACCAAAATCATCGGTAGCTGCTACCCACCCTAACATAAATGGAATCGCTCCGGGGATCGCTCCTACAAAAACGGCCAAAGGTGTTTTCGTTTTTAAAGGGGTGTACACACAGGTATATAGAAATATTGAAATAGCGCCAAACATAGCTGTTTGCTTATTGATGGTATATAAAATAATGACTCCTAATAAAGTAAAAACAGATGCGATGATAAATGCGGTAGTTACGGACATGCGTCCTGCTGGAATGGGCCTGCCCTTAGTACGGGCCATTAAAGCATCTAAATCCTTTTCGATAATTTGATTGAAAGCATTCGATGCGCCCACCATAAAATAACCGCCAAAAGCTAATAAAGTAAGTGTTTTAAAGTCAACAACATCAACACCTAATAAATAACCTGCCAATGATGAAAAGACCACGCTTAATGCCAATCGCATTTTAGTGATTTCTTTAAAGTCTGAAATAACAGAAGGTGTTGCTAATGAAGATTTTGAATGACTCAATGGTTTTATTTGCTCTATGGTTTTTAATTGCGAGTGCAAATATACTCTATAAAAGCATTTCGAGCAATGGTAAGTGTATTTTTAATACCTTTATAAAACTATCCACATTTTAAATTCAATTTTATGCAACTAATAAAACTATCGACAATCGTATTTTTAATTAGTTTTTCAAGCTATGCGCAACGTAATTTTGATCAGGTCACTATTGAAACTGTTAAACTTACCGATCATGTTTATATGCTCATTGGTAGCGGTGGGAATATTGGTGTATCTGCTGGCGAAGATGGTGTTTTTATAATAGACGATCAATTTGCACCTTTAACGCCCAAAATTTTGGAAGCTATAAAAAAGTTAAGTGATGAGCCTATTAAAATTGTCATGAATACCCACCACCACGGTGACCATACTGGCGGTAATGAAAATTTCGGGAAACTAGGTGCCACCATTATGGCACACGATAATGTTAGAAAACGACTTAAAGCCAAAAACCCCAAAGAGGCCTTACCTGTTATTACATTTAATGACAAATTACATGTGCAGATGAATGGTGAACAAGTAGTTGCTTTTCATATTGAAAATGCGCACACCGATGGTGATGCTATGTTATATTTTACCAAAAGCAATGTTTTACATACTGGCGACACCTACTTTAATGGGCGCTACCCTTATATAGATTTAAACTCCGGCGGCAGTGTTAACGGTTATATCAATGCTGTAAAAGCAGGCTTAATGCTTATTGATGAAGACACCAAAATCATCCCTGGGCATGGTCATTTATCTACCAAAACCGAATATAAAACGTTTTTAAAGATGCTTGAAACCATAAAAGCCAATATTTTAAAGGAGATCGCTAGTAATAAAACCGAAGACGAAGTAGCATCGAACAGTTCCATAACAACGGCATATGATGCTTTAGGTTATGGTAATGGCTTTATTAATAGCGAAAAAATAAGACGTACTTTTTACAGGAGCTTGAAGGGGAGATAATCTTAACTGGCCGTTACCCGAAAATCAGATTCTAAATCTTTTTAAATGTCTTGTACACATGATTTCAAGGGCGATAAGGACGTGGTAATTATTATCGAACACATGACCGCACTTCGACTACGCACAAGGTAGCCACATCGAAAGGTTCTTTCTTTACTTTGTTAAGAAACTTAAATTCATGAGGAGGGTGTCTAAAAAGTCTTTATAATTTGATTTGTCAGGTTGAGCCTGTCGAAACCGATATTGATTATCAGTAAGTTAAAAATATTTCGACAAGCTCAATATGACATCGAACTTACTTTTTAGACACCCTCTAGTTCAACTAACTATTTTAAATGCGTTGTAAACAACTTTTTAAAATAGTGTTTCACTAAAAATCAAAATACCAATTAAACAAATCGGTTCTAATTCCAAAATTAAACCAGACGGTATTGTTTTTAAAGGTCGCTGTCGTTTCTGCTTCTGGATTAAAATTTCTAAAACTAATATCTGTAAACACCTTTAGGTTAGATGCTGGGTTAATAAGATAACCTGCTTGTAAATTACCGTTAAAAGTTTTGGTTTTTATACCTTGTCCTACTTTAACATTCGTATCAAAAGGTCTGTCATTATAATCTCTATAAACATCACCTCCATAACTAAAATTATCTGTGCCGTCATTAAAATCCAGCCCACGCACACCATAAATAAGTTTTGCATCTACAAACCAGCGTTTATAACGATAACGTCCAATCAATATGGCTTCACTAAAATTCGCACCCCATAGATGCGCCATCGGTTGGTTATTATGCGCATAGTTTAATACAATGGTATTATGCGAATAGGTATAAGGCCTTACGCTGTTATATTCAAATTGCAACAACAAATTGTCCACTTTAAAAGCATTAAAATACTTAAGCCCCAATTGATAGCCAAACTTATTTTTCCAACTTTTTTCACCGCCTTTAACATCACTAAGAGAAAATTCATCTAAAATAAATTGACCATATACATTGACATGATCGTTCCATTTATATTTGGCCGATGCCCCAAGAAGTGCATTTCCTGCGCCTTGTCCTGTCTCAAACTCAATAGCTCTAAAGAATATAATGGGATTTAGATAATTAATATCAAAACCCCGGTCGTTAGAGTTGGTCCAAAGCACCGATTCGAATAACCCAATATTTAATCGTTTGGACACATTCCAACTTAAATAATGGTTTGCAATGTACTTGGTTAAAAAGGCCTTATCGGCTACAACCTCTGGTCTTACATCTTTTAACCACATCCATGTATTGGTATATTTTATTTTCCAAAACTTAGTATTTAACTTTAAAAAGGGGTGTGGACTTGTTACATCACTAAGCAATAATGACCGATACCCATCGCCTATAAAATTTTTACCATGTCCAAATTGAACATTTATAAACTTAGCTGGCGAATAGGACAAGTAAGCTTCTGCAACAGGGTAATCGTAAGAATCTGTTTTAAACCGCTTTGCAATACCTCGACCAGGAATAATTGCAGGGTCGGGACCAAAAGCCTTTAAGCTTTCTGCATATTGATTTACATATTGGGCAAATCTGCCTTGGCTTTCAAATACTGAAGTATAGAAATTAAACTTTCCCCCTAAACCTCCTTGAACTAGAATACCTCTTGTATTATTGTATGTTGAGCTAAAATCAGCATCGGTATCTTTACCTACTTGCAAATCGAATATGGGATCTACTGTAAACCAATAATCCTTCCCTTGCAATTGTACTAAATGCTCATTCCACAGTTTTTTGCCCGCCCATGTATCTGCTTCCTTTTTTAGTTTTTCTTTTTCGGCCTTAAAATCGTAATATTTAGAAACCTCATCATACATAAATGGCTTTGAAGCTGTATGACTATTGGTTCCAACAAGATTCATCTGGCGATCAAACCTTGAATAATCACTATGTGTAAATGGAATGTTCAATTGACTGTTATAGGCTTTATTTTCAAAAGCCTTTAAATTGGCGTTAACTTTGTCAAACTCTGCTTTAGATTGCTGTTCTAGTTTAGATATTTTATTCTTTGTTGCTAAATCCTGCATTTTTACAGCTTGATCGACCAATGGAATTTTTATGGGCAACGCATATTGTTTGTACGTTTTTCTACTATTATAAGTTGCTGGCTTTATCTTTGGCAACATTGAAAATACACGTTTGGTCTCTTCCTTTAGTTCTTTATAAATGGCATCGATATAAATAACCCTAAATTGTCCAACGGTATCTACTTCAAAAAGAACAACCACTTCTCCTTTATATGTCTCGTCGGATACTTTTTGAGGCACTTTGAAGTTTTTATAAATATGCTCGAACACATTTCTATCAAAGCAGTTTTGCAAAGAATCAATGGCGATATCGTCACAATTTGAAAAAACTGGGGGTTTTTCAACTAAAAAGGTATCTTGTGAATAACTATGATATTGAACTAAAAGAAGCAATAGTACAATGAATCTCTTCATGGAATGGGCTAATAATTGATTTTGTGCAGAAAGATACTATATTTTTTTAGATTGCTAAGTTAGGTATTATCCAAAAAATAAAGGCTTTTCTGTTTATTGGCCCTCTAAACAGATCACCTACAAACTACCACTCGTCTTCCTGCTCTTTATCTATCAAATAGTTTAAAAGACTTTTGTTTAAACTGTTAAGAAATGTCTCTATTTGTGATGAAACCTTTTCATAGCCTTCCTTTATTTTTCCGTCTTTGGAATAGAACTCATGTGTATTTAAACTTATTGTTTTTTGTTTTTTATCTGAAGCTGTTTTATAAGTCAATTTCACGGGTTTCAACCTATAATCACCATCTCTAAGCCTTAACTCTATAATATATGTCAGTCCTTCGCAACTGTAATCGGCCCCTTTGCCAAAACAAATGGCATTATCTGTAAAACCATGAAAACGAATTTTTTCGCTTTTCTTTGCTTTTCCGCTTTCATCTGTTTCCTCTTCTTCATAATCATCTTCTTCATAAGCATCACTACCCTTTATAATTTTATTGGTTTTATCATGGGTGAGATCTGGGTCTTTATATTTTTCATGAAACCAGTCTTCTGCTTTTGAGAGCAGCTCTTTTCTATCCATGCCTTTTACATCCACGGTAAAATGCCTAGGCACTAGGCCCTTTTCATTATAGACAAATTTTGTGCTTCCCTTATCGCTTTGAGTATAAGAAAAAGTCGAGACTAAAATAATTATAAGTAGTACACTATTTTTCATAACTGGATTTATTAAATTAAAATAACCTGGGTTTATAGAACAGTCTCTATAAATTCATTATTATTTCTGTCATTCAAATTTAACAAATAAATTCATACAAATCCATAATACGTTTGTAATCAAAGATATTAATTCAGGAATTCCACTAGATATTAAAACAAGTCCAGCATAAGCAAGTTCATCTCGTGAAGTGGAATTATAGCTAAATCAATATAAAATAACATGAATCTTCAGAGTAAAAAACCGAATTTCTTCATTATAAATACTCGCCGTAACTAGGCTATGCCTACGCTTTTTGCCTTGAACTTCTATTTTTTATTTCTAAATATTCTATGCCATTTTTTATCGACTTAGCTATAGGTGAAACACAAAATAAATATACGTCAAGTTATATTAGACTAAGATTTTGATCTAGGTCTTCAATTAAATCGTCCACATTTTCCAGCCCAATTGAAATTCGCATATCGCCCAAACTTATTCCCATGCCTTTAAACTGTTCTGGTGTTAATTCCTTTAAATAACTAATGGCAGGAGCATAAATTAAACTTTCATGTCCGCCCCAACTTACTCCAATTTGAAATAAAGATAATCCGTTAAAAAAGGCTTTTACCTTATCCAAATCATCTGTTTTTAAGCGAAAACTCATTAAGCCTCCATAACCGGTCATTTGTTTTTTTCCCAATTCATATTGTGGAAAACTCTTTAATGCCGGGTAATTAATCTTGTCTATTTTAGGATGGTTTTCAAGAAACTGCGCTACCTTTAAAGCGCTTTTTTGGTGCTGATCCATTCTAATTTTCAAGGTTCTTAAGCTTCGAAGTAATAACCACGCTTCAAACGGTGCCATTTTTGCACCAAATAATTCAAACTCTTTAGTAAATAAGCTGTCAATATCTACCTTAGAGCCCATAACCACGCCTGCAACCACATCACTATGTCCGCCAATGTACTTGGTGCAAGAATGGATCTCTAAATCGACACCCATTTCTAATGGTTTTTGAAAAAGGGGAGAGGACCAAGTATTGTCTATAACCGTTTTAATACCCTTTGGTTTGGCTATATGAACCACCGCTTCAATATCTTGGAGACTAAAAATAACTGATGATGGACTCTCTAAATATATTAAGGATGTGTTAGGCTGGATTGCCTCTTTAAATTCATTGATATCTGTTCCAGAAATATAGGTTACATCAATATCAAACTTAGGTTTAAAATAGTTTTGTAACAAATTGTTAGCTGGTCCGTATATATTTTTTATTGTTATAATATGGCTGCCCTTTTCTATGCAGGACAATATTGAAGCGCTTATAGCTGCCATACCCGAAGCAAACAATTTAGCAGATTCTGCGCCCGAAATCTGGGCTAACTTTTCTTCTACAATTCTTACCGATGGATTATTGCCCCTGGTGTAAATATGATTGTTTATTCGATCATCAAACGTTTTATCTGCATCGTCCCAACTTTCCATAGTAAATAAGGAATTTTGATATATGGGCGGAACAACGGCACCTTTACTATGTGCTTTTTTTCCATCGTGGGACAAAATAGTCTCAATATTCTTTTTCTTCATTAAAATTAAAAAATGAGGTTGGTGTTTTATTTTTTCTTTTGCCTATAAAAACATCCCATACCAGTTATAGCAAGTAGAGACGCTACAAAAATAATCAAAAGTGGTAGTCATTGTTAATGGCAATAATGAATCAATCCCAAAAGTTGTGGGACTGATCCTTTTTTTAATTCAAAATGGGAAATTAAAACCTCTCTAAAACAAAAAAGCATCCCAATCTTCTTCACAGAAAAAAGGAAAGCTTCTCATTGGAATACCAAATTTTACTTTGGTAAACTACATCCCGAAGTTAATTCGGGAACAACACAACTTCTTTTAATTGCCAAAAAAAGCCCTAATTCCTCAGAGCTTTCTTTTTTGCAATTCTTGCGGTTTGGACGGGACTCGAACCTTATACGCTTAAGTCTTATAAAATTGGCCCCTCACCATAGTTCACATATCTTATGTTGACAATTTGTGAACTTATATATCATTTAATTTATGTCAAAATAACTTCGAACTGCAAATATATGACTTGCGACCTTCTAAACAAATACAAATATGAATTATTTTGAAGTTTTTGGATTTATTTGTTTATTCCTTTATAACAGGGTGTATGTTTCATTTACAAATCAGAACAAACCACCTTTACACAGAATTAAATGTGAGCTAAGACTTTAAATACAGTCCTTACAGACACCTGTAAGAACACAATTTACATTTTCAACCAAGTATTTATCTGAAAGCGAAAAATTAACTTCAATTGGTAGGCATTCTATCGTTTCACATTTAGTACACCTAAAATGGAAATGGTGCATTGGTTTTTTATTTTCATCACATTTTATACACAAGGCAAAATACTGTTTACCATCTTCAGCAACAACCTTATGTAAAACCCCATCATCGCAAAAGCGATTTAAAACACGATAGATAGTCGCTCTGTTGATATCAATGCCTATTTTCTGCTCAATTGAATCTTGGCTCATTGCTTTACCCGTATTTTCTAAAACAGCTAAAACAGCTTCTTTTGTGGGCGTATTTCTCCTTTTCATTCCTTAATGCGATTTATTTGCAATAAATTACTGCGATAGTATTGCAATAATATAAAAAAATAATATATTTGCGAAACATACTAATGCGACATTTTTGCATTTAAAATAATTTTAATGACTAGAAGAGAAGTAATCAAGCAAGGAAGTCTTGCTGTTCTGTCCACCACTTTACCAAACTCATTAATCGGTTTTACAAAATTTAACGTTATGGAAAAAAATAAAAATTTTGAAGTCATCATTATTGGCGGGAGTTATGCGGGACTTTCCGCTGCTATGGCTTTAGGTCGCTCTTTGCGAAATGTACTAATAATCGATAGTGGAAAACCCTGTAACATCCAAACACCACATTCGCATAACTTCCTGACGCAAGATGGCAAAACACCAAAAGAAATTTCCACCATAGCCAAACAGCAGGTTGAGCAATACAACACCGTTTCTTTTTTAAATGACCTTGCCATAAATGGGCGAAAGACACCTTTAGGTTTTGAAATTAAAACAGAAAACAAAAAGGTATTTACAGCTAAAAAAATAATTCTTGCCACAGGGGTGCAGGACAAAATGCCAAACATCAAAGGATTTTCAGAGTGTTGGGGAATATCTGTGATACACTGCCCCTATTGTCACGGTTATGAACACAAAGCTGTAAAAACAGCCCTTATTGCCAATGGCGAAAGAGCTTTTCATATGGCTCCTTTAATCAATAACCTTACCGAGGATTTGACGATTTTGACCAATGGTAGCATGGATTTTGAGGAATCGCAAATTAAAAAACTCAAAGCGCATAATATAGAAGCCATCGAAAAGGAGATATTGGAATTAGAACATCACAATGGATATATCGAAAAAATAGTTTTCAAAGATGGTAGTAAAGAAAATTTCCTTGCAGCCTATGCAGCAATTCCATTTGAACAACATACCTCAATCCCATTTGACCTAGAATGTGAATTGACCGAGCAAGGCCATATCAAAGTAGATTTTTTTCAGCAAACCACTGTTGATGGTGTTTTCGCTTGTGGAGATAATTCCAGCCCTATGCGTTCGGTAGCATATGCGGTAGCAACCGGAAATATCGCAGGTGCTATGGTCAACAAAGAATTATCCAGCGAACAATTTTAAGTAAGATTAATTATGGTTGAAGTTTTCACGACAAATATCCCCGATAAAAATCAAGCAGTTGAAATCATAGCTACTCTTGAGAATAACTTTTCAGGATTAAAAATTAGTTTTGACATAGAACATAAAGTCATCAATTATCCTTGTGATCATAGTATACTTAGGGTTAAAGGAGATATTATTGAGATAGACAATTTTATATCGGCTGTTAATACACTAGGCTTTGAATGTGATATTCTAGAAGATAAACTATGCAGGAAACAGAAAGTGATATGACAGAATTTTGGGAGTCGAACTTTAAGGAAAAACAGGAAATGTGGGGCTTAAAACCTGCCAAATCTGCTTTATTGGCAAAAGATTTTTTTATTCAAAATAAAATAAAAAATATACTTATCCCGGGCTTTGGCTATGGACGAAATGCACAACTATTTAAGGACAATGGTTTTGAAGTGACAGGTATAGAAATATCCAGAACTGCTATTGAATTGGCAAAAAAGCATTATGGAACTAATATGACTATATACCATGGTTCCGTGACCGATATGCCTTTTGATTCCAAAAAATACGAAGGTATTTATTGCCATGCATTAATTCACTTATTGGATAAAAACGAAAGGAAAAAACTAATCCTGGACTGCTATGACCAACTAACAGAAGACGGGTATATGATTTTTACGACTATAACAAAAGACGCACCAAATTTCGGAAAAGGAAAACATATTGGTACAGACCGCTATGAGTTTCATAAGGGAGCCAAATTATTCTATTATGACAAGACTTCAGTACAAGATGAGTTTGGAGAAGCTGGCCTTTTTGAGATCATTGAAATCAACGAAAATCAACCATTTTATTTGATAAAATGTAAAAAAACAAACTAAGTTATTAATAAGATGAAAATTAAAAACAATACCATTGACCTCATTGCTTTCTCAAGCTCACTAATTTGCGCCGTACATTGTGCTGCCATACCCGTAGTGCTTTCATTTTCCTCCTTGAGCAGTTTACATTTTTTGGAGAACCCGTATATAGAATGGACATTTATAAGTTTTGGTATTGTCTTTATTCTCACATCCCTTTTACCGAGTTACAAAAAAGTACACCACCAAACAAAACCTTTACTATATGCCGCATTGGGATTTGCATTTATTGCATTGGGCAGACTGAACTTAACCGAATTATGGGAAATCATTAATACAGTTATAGGTGCTTTTATAGTGGCTCTGGCCCATTATTTAAACTGGAAATTAGTACGAGCTAGAGGCAATCATAATCATTAACTTTTATTTAGATTATATTAACATAACATTTGGATTATTTTAGTAAGTTTGTATTTGATGAAAAATGGTCGTCTAAAAAATAGTATCACTTATCTACTTCTTGTCCTTTTCATTTCAATGAAAATGGCAGGACTTCATGCGTTGTCCCATACAAATGATAAAGACCACGCAGTCCATTGTACTATTTGTGACCATGCCATTACAAATAACTTAACTCCGGCACTTACACCTGACTCACAGGATTTCACAATTGAAAACACTGAACCTATTGTTCAGAGAGAGGTAACTAGAAACTACAATCTTATTATCTCAAGCACTATTGCTACAGATCAGCTCTTTTCCCGTCCCCCTCCTTTTATATTATAAGAGTTTCATTTACATTTTAAGTCTTATTAAAGAGTTTCCGAACTCAACAAGTCTCATTTAGAGTATTGACTCTAAATAGACATATATTGCGTAAATGAGAGATTCGCAACTCCGTCTTTACTCTATAAATCAAGAGAAAGAGGATGTGAATTTCAAACTCTTCCCATACTTCAATTTTGTTTTGATTATCTAATTTGCTCTTACTACGATATACGCAAATTTAGGATAATAATCAAATCATGTACATTCAAAGAATTCCTATGGAGCTCGTTTATATTTTTTCGATTGACTAAATGTTTATTTGAAAATTTTAGATGATATCTATATAGGCATGTATGCCTAATATAAATGTTTTACAAACTTAAAAATGTTGCAACGAAAGGGGAAACCGAAAACCTTGTAAATAGAGTAGGTATAACTTTTAAATACGATAGTTATGAAAACTAAGGAATCCATGATTTCAGAAATTCTAGCTAATAAGGCAAAGCAACCTAGCGGAAGCACGCATTGTAGCAATTGCGGACACTGCACTAGCACCTTATAGTTTCAGAATTATAGCGGTAGGAATTAATCCTACCGCTATTTAAAACGTAATGCAAAAAAGTAAAAACCACCAGAATATGAACCAAATTACTGAAGATCAATTGAACAAACTCTTATCCTTCACAGATGAGAATGTGATATCACGGTTTATGGATATGTATAATGTTTCAGAAACCGAAGCCCGAGATATCCTTTTGGAAACTCTGAAGTTCTTATATATAAGTCAAATTCCGGGAATTTTTATTCCAGATGACCTATTAATCGTAGACGAGATGTGGCACAACCTCATTTTGTTTACTCCCCTCTACCAAAAATTCAGCATGGAATATTTTAATACGCCCTACTTCCATCACCTTCCTGCTACAAAAGCGGAAAAAATCCAAAGAAAAAAGGATATGAGAATCAATCCCGGTAAGGCGAAAGAAAAGTATCTCAAAAAACTGGAATTTCTCTTGTCCACTACTTACGATTATTTCGGAGCGGAAACGGTTGAAAAATGGTTCAAAATATATCCAGAAAAATATAGTAAAGAAAATATTAAAAAATTGAGAAAATAAGAATGAGCATTTTCCCAAAAAGAACCATCCCAGGCAAAACAGTTACGATACACTGGAATTTCAACACATCACATTTAAATGGTGCCCACTTGTGCCCATTGGTAAAAATCGGAGTAAAAGACCCCAAAGGCAATATTACTATGCTCTTTGAAGATTATGTTATCGCTTTTCCAGACCAAAAAGAAAGTAAGGAAGAACCACCTCAAAAACTAAAATATTTGAATAAAAACATCCCTCTGTTGGTACTGGCGAATTATCTGGAAGGGTCTTGTAAACGAGAAAAACTCGTTGAAATATTAACCAATATTCAGGCTGGTCGTCATTATTATTTCACATATAATATCCCCCATGATGCACCATTGGGTAAATACTCCCTTATCTCAGAGGTTCATAATAATGGAAGTGTAAAGTATTCCAAGACCCGTCTTGATGATCATTTTTGGGTAGAAAAAATTTCGCTTGCCAATGTAATAGGCAAAGGAAATGAAAGAACCGCTGTAGTCTGTAACCACTCCGAAGAACCGACTCCAGTAAAAATAGTCAGATGTTCCATTGACGTCAATGGGCATATGGAAACCAAAATGGAGGCTTTTGAAATGAATCCAAATGATACTAAGCCTATTTCAATTTCTGAAGAAAAGGTCTTTTTACTCTATAATGAAGAACGGGAAATAGTGGCTTTGACAGAAGAGTTACCCATTTATCTAATAAAAAATCACGAAATACTATCCATCAGTAAAAAAAATGGATTGAACTGCCTTATGGAAAAAGATAGTGATGGAGCCTATTGGCTTTCCCCCGAAGCCAAAAACTTATGGGATAAAGCAGATGGATTGCTCAATAAAAACAGCCTATCCGAAAAAGAAAAGGATGTATTACAGGAAATGGAGGAACAGGGACTCATAAAACAAACTAATCTAAAATGACTAAAAAACAATACCAAATAACGCATGGATACTCCATTAAGGTGCTAATTATCAGAAGCTCTGTAAAAATCACATATGCATTCTTTTTAAGCTTATTTGCAAGTTGCTTTCTTTATTCCCAAAATGGAGAAGTGTTAGGCATAGTCACAGACGATCAAGAAGCACCTTTATTTGGCGCACATATTCAAATAATTGAACTAAATAAACGAACCATTACAGATGAAAAAGGTTCTTTCGGTTTCGATAAACTTTCCGATGGAAAATATAACCTAGAGGTTTCTTATATAGGCTTCGAAACGGTTTATTACACTGCTGATATTACAACGCAAAAACCCAAGGTTCAAATAGATATAAGTTTGAAACCCCAACAGAGCCAACTTGACGAAGTAACGCTCGTGGGAAAATCGAAAACCCAACGGCTAAGAGAAAGTACAGCCAATGTATCGGTATTGCAAACGGAGAACTTCCGTGATAGAAATACAAATACCAGCGATATCGTGAAACAAATTCCCGGGGTAAATGTTCGCCAAACGGGTGGTTTTGGCAGTAATGCCGAAATTTATGTAAATGGAATGACCGGAAAATCTATTCCTTTTTTTTTGGATGGGATTCCTCTCTCTTATTTTGGTTCAGGACTAGGATTAAACGTATTACCAGCAAACCTAATAGAGCAAATCGAGGTCTACAAAGGCGTTGTACCGGTTGATTTAGGTGCAGATGCCCTTGGGGGAGGTATAAATATCATAACCCGAAAATCCTATTCAGACTACTTAGATGTTTCCTATTCCGGGGGATCATTCAATAGCCATAAAGTGAATCTAAACACACAATTGGTAAACCCTAACACTCACTGGATGTTCGGGGTACATTCATTTTTTAACCATTCCGACAACAATTATAAGGTAGCTATTGAAATCCCCGATGCATTCGGAAATCCAATTCCAGCAACTGTCAAGCGCTTTCATGATAAATTCTCTAACTACCTTGTTAATCTTTATACAGGGGTTTATGACAAAAATTATGCTGATCGTTTGGTTTTTAGTGCACGTTATTCAGGACTCAAAGATGATGTTCAGCACAATGCCATTATGGCCCAGCCCTATGGGCAAGTAACCTATGACGAGTCAACTCTAGGTGCTTCTTTAGAATATGAAAAAAAGAAGATTCTAAAGAAAACAGATATAAAATGGTACAGTGCCTACAACCGTACCCGAGGCCATTTTATCGATACCACGCTAAATGCCTACACTTGGGACGGTAAGATATATGACAGACGAACCGATGGTGGAGAGATTTCCACCTCGCGCAATCTTTTAGAGCTCACTTCTCAAAATATCTTGAATCGAGTTAACCTTAACTACCATCCCTGGGAGAAAGGAAAATTCACCTTAAATCTTTTTACCGCGTGGTTTAGAAGGATAGGTGAAGATCCTGTTGCGGCCGAATTTTACGGAGAGGATTTTTTCGCCAATCCAACCCAACTTTTTAAGAATGCTTCAGGTCTTTCCTATGAACATAATTTTTCACAGGATTTAACGAGCTATACGGCCGTCAAGCATTTTTGGTTGAATGCCGATGGATACGCCATACAAAATCTTGAATTCGTACCCAACCAACAAGAAGCATCCAATTTTGGCTTTCTCCAGTTGCTACGTTATCGTATTACAAAATCTTTTCTATTAAAATCTTCCTATGAATATGCAACTAGACTTCCTGATGAAATCGAACTTTTTGGGAATTTTACATTAGTAAGACCCAATCCATTTTTGGAACCGGAACAAAGTCACAATTTCAATTTAGGATTTCAACTGAATACACAAAAATTTAATTGGGATACCAATCTTTTTTACCGTGATACAGATAATGTTATCTGGTTGCGAACCTCCCAGTTTTATGCGCAATACCAAAATCTATTAAAATCACGTACGCTCGGTGCAGATATGGAAGTACGCTATCGCCCATTTAATTTTCTGGATATAAAGGCAAATGCTACCTATCAAGATTTAAGAAACCGTTCACCCAAAAACATTACGGGAGCTGTGGATGATCGTTACTTCAACGCAAGACTACCCAATATCCCTTATTTTTTTGGGAACGGAGAAATACGCTATCATAAAGGCAAATTCCTAAATACAAAAAATAGCGTTTCGGCTTGGTGGTCTGCAAATTACGTCAATGAATTTTATCTCTTTTGGGCGGTAGATGGGAACAAGGATTTCAAGAACACAGTCCCATCCCAATTTATTCAAAATGTGGGAGCTACTTTTTCACATCCCAAAAATCGATGGGCAATTACCACAGAGGTTACAAATATGCTTAACGAAAAAGTATTCGACAACTTTAGCGTACAGCGCCCTGGACGGGCTTTTTACATAACCATTAGAACTTTAATTAATTAAATATTAACATCAAATACACTAAAAAAAAAAATGAAAAAACAATCTTTAAAAAAAATCACTGCACTATCTTTTTATACCTTTTTAATCTTGACCACCATGGGGTGCAGTGATGATGATAATCCCAATCCAGGCAACGGTACCGATCCAGTGACAATAAATTTTGGTCTTACTACTGTAAGCGGTGCATGGCCTAACCAGACTTCGTACATTCAAGGTGTAACGGACTTGGATTTTTCAACCATAGGAAACGACAAAGCATTGGAATTGACTGGAAGTGCAAGTACGGTCTCGTACAATGGGGCATTGTATGCTTCGCCTTTTGGTGCACCCGCTACTCTTGTAAAATATTCGTTCAACGATGATGGTGATACTGTTGAGGAAGAACGGATTGTAGTACCTGGAGCGAATACCTTTTCCACCATTTATTTTGAAAGTGAAACTGTAGCCTACGGTTCTGTTGCTGGCGGTATTTCTAAACTCATCATTTTTAACCCAACTACCATGCGTATTACTGATGAAGTTTCGTTAACACCTATTACAAGTAGATTTCCCGAAACCACCCGTACCTATTATCTGGATATGATGGAACGTGACAATAAACTGTTCATGGGCGTACACTATGAGAACAATTTCGTTCCGGTAAACGATTCTGCCTATGTTGCGGTCATCGATTTAAATAATCGAGCTGTAGAAAAGGTAATCGCCGATCATAGAACGGGGATGGTATTCGGTGGTCAGGCTGCAAATGCGGGAATGGTCAAAGCCTCTAATAACGATATTTATGTGCAGGGCTTGGGGACTACCTTGGACGGTGGTAGCAGTCCCAGTGGTTTATTGAAAATACCTAATGGACAGACCTCTTTTGATCCCGATTATTTTATGGATATGCAAGATGCAACAGGAAATGTATGCTATGGCATCTATCAAATGCCAAATGGTCGTGCCTTTACAGCAAGAGTTGAGGATGCTTCCGACTTTTATGAATATGCTACTGGGCAACCGCAATTCAAATATTTTGAGATTGATATCGAAAATAAATCAAGTTTGGGAGCGGTGCCTGGTCTTCCCACAACCTATGGATCCCGTAGAATGATAATTATTCCTAATACAGATCAGAAACTACTGTTTACAACCGCTACCAATGATGAAAATGCCGTATTCAGTTTTGATACCGCCTCTAACACGTCCAGTAAATTGTTTACTTCTACGGGAGGGTATATAACTGGATTGGAAGATTTGAATCAGAACCAATAACCCCTAACAAACATGCTAGAAGCTAAAGACCTCACAAAAAAGTACGGTGATTTTACTGCACTAGACAGCCTGAACCTAAGCATCCGAGCAGGCGATATTTTTTGCCTGCTCGGAGCAAACGGGGCTGGAAAATCAACAACTATCAACTTGTTTTTGAACTTTATCGAGCCCTCTTCTGGAAAAGCTTTCATCAATGGTTTGGATGTAGAGAAGAATTCTCAAAAAACAAAGCAATGGCTCTCTTACATTCCTGAGAATTTACAATTGTATCAAAACATGACCGGGCTTGAAAACCTGCGATTTTTTTGTGGTCTTCAAGGGGGTAATCAAGATAAGGAAGAATTGGAAACCTTATTGATACAATCGGGCTTGCAAAAGGATTTTGTCCTAAAAAGGGTAAGTAGTTATTCTAAAGGAATGCGACAAAAAGTAGGTATTGCCTTGGCAAGGGCCAAGGGTGCTAAAATATTGCTTTTAGATGAGCCTACATCCGGGTTAGACCCTAAGGCCAGCAATGAATTTTCTGAACTTTTACTCGAAATGAAAGAACAAAAAGTAGCCACTTTAATGGCTACCCATGACCTTTTCAGAGCCAAGGATACAGGAACCCACATAGGGATTATGAAAGAAGGTATCTTGGTCGATAAGATGGAATCAAGTCAAGTTTCTTTTCATGATTTGGAACAAAAATATTTAAGACATATGCACACATAGTATGAAATGAGCCATAACGATTCTTGATACCCATCGAAATGTTCAATGGCGAAATCGCAGATTCATGAACACCTTTAAAAATCAATTATTAAAGATGTGAATAATTACACCTGCCGGCAGGCATGTCTGACCGACTAAAACAATAAATTTAAATAGATGAAACGTCAAGTCTTTTTAATTTCAGGAAAGGAACTTAAAGGTCTGGCAAGACAAAACTCCTTAAAAATTTTATTTACCATCATTATGGTTCTCCTAGGATTTGCACTCTATGCTGGGCATATTGCTTACAAACAGCAAAAAATCATGGTGGAAACGGCTCAAAAGGAAAGAAGGGCCGAATGGTTGGATCAAGGGGATAAACATCCTCATATTGCAGCACATTATGGTACTTATGTTTTCAAACCAAAGACACTTCTTAGTCTTTTTGATTTTGGATTGGATACCTATACAGGAACTTCTGTTTACTTAGAGGCACACTATCCACATGAATTTATGTTCAGGCCTGCACAAGGATATGGCAATATGATTCGTTTCGGAGAATTAAGTGCGGCATTGGTACTTCAATTATTATTGCCCTTACTCATCATATTCATCACTTTTCAAACCTTTACCAAGGAAAAGGAAACGGGAACCCTTAAATTATTGGTCAGTCAAGGAGTTTCAATACGGTCTATTTATTTGGGCAAGGTCTTGGCCTATTCCATAATTGTTTTTACCATAATGGTCCCGTTCTTTACAGGTTTATATATAGTGGGAACCATTGAAAACACCAGTTCTGTGATAACAGATATGGGAGTTCGAGTCTTACTGCTCTTTCTTGTTTACATTGGATATTTATGGGCTTTTACGAATTTTTCAGTTTGGATTTCCCTTAAGTCTTCAAGTGCAAGAAACGCTCTTTTGACCTTATTGATATTCTGGATAGTAACAGGAATCATTATACCAAAGACTTCTGCCAATCTTGGCGAAACCTTATACCCACTGCCATCCATGAAAATATATAAAGAAGCTATCCAAAATGATATTGCAAATGGCATGAACCCTAATGAGACCAAAGAAAAAAGAATGGCAAGACTAAAAGAAGATTATTTACAACAGTATGGCGTTGATTCTCTTAACCAATTGCCTTTGAACTTTGAAGGGATACAGATGCAAGAAGGGGAAGAATATACCAATAAAGTGTATGATTTCCACGATGCAGCCCTTTACAAAAAATTCGAACTCCAAAATAGAGCGGGAAGCTTAATGGGTTTTGTTGCGCCTTATATAGCTGTAAGAAACCTTTCAATGGCATTTGCTGCAACTGATTGGTATAGTTTTAACGATTTTCAAGAAAAGACCAACAACTATCGCCGTCATCTCATACGTTCTATGAACAATGATATGGCCAAGAACTCACGATATGGGGAGTTCTATGAATACAAAGCAGGAAGGAACTTATGGGAAACCATATCAGATTTCAAGTATCTAACACCTAAGGTGACCATGATTTTCAAATACTATGGGATGGAACTTGCTTCATTGTCCCTTTGGGTTTTGATAATGTTCATCCTCATTCCTTCTTCCTCCAAAAATAAGTTTATATGAAGTTGATTTTATTATTATGGCAACGCGAAGGTATTTCCATTATTAGAAATACCTTTCAAATAATCATGTTGTCCACTGTTTTTTTATTGGGCATGTATGCCATCTATTATGGCCATTCCAAAATAACGGAACAGCAAAAAACAATCAAGAATGTCGAACAAATAGAAAAGGAGGAGTTTGAACACTATAAAAAGAGTTTTTACAGAGACCATACATCGGTCAAGGAAAAACAGCTATTCGATATAGCTTCAAAGCCCGCTTATGCCTGGTATCGACATGGCTACCATGCCATCTTAAACCCTCATAGTTTAGCTCACATGTCTTTAGGACAAAGGGATATAGAGCCTTACTATTACAAATTGACAGGAATGAGCCTATATTACCAATTATTTCAAATTGAGTTGGCCAACCCATTGAAGCTATATGCAGGAAATTTTGATCTATCCTTTGTACTTATTTATTTATTTCCATTGCTGATAATAGCTTTCACCTACGGATTATATGCAGAAGAAAAGGAAAATGGCATGCTGCCCTTACTAAGGTTGCAAACCATAGGACTAAGAAAAATACTCTTGATTAGAATGGCCTTTTATTATGTTTTGATTGTCGGGTTAGGAATTCTTTTGTCATCAATTGGCTTTTTGGTTTCAAGTGAGTTGGATGTTTTGTCCATTTTCTTATGGATCTCTGCCATTTTATGCTATCTCAGTTTTTGGTTTGCTTTGATGTTCTTGTTGATCAGTCTTAAAAAAAACTCTTCTTTAACCGCAATTAGTGCCGCTAGCTTATGGCTTCTTTTTTTAATTGTTCTCCCGGCCATATTGAACGTGTATGCAAACCTTGTATATTCAATCGATAATACATCCCTTGCCGAAATCACTAGAAGAAAAGGCTTGGAAAATGAAGATGACGTGAACGAGTCTAAAGCTGTAATCTTTGAATATCTACAGAATCGGAACGACTTAAAGGGAGCGGATTCACTGATCGAGATAAATATTATGGCAAAAGCCTATGCCGCTTTTACGGCGCTTAATGATAACCATCATAGAAAAGAAGTGTCGGACTACTTTGACCAAATTAGATTAAGACAAAAGAGGATTTCTGCATTTCGATGGGCAAACCCAGCAGTAAACACGCAAGGAATTCTTAATGAAATTGTAGAAACAGATTCTGAAATTTTTCAATCCTTTTATCAATCCATTGAGAGCTTTCACAAGGATATTACAAGTTTTTATTTTGATAAACTGTTTTTGAACAAAGAAATAACAAGTAAGGACTACGAAACCCTTCCCAAATTCAATTTAAAAATTGACAGCCAAGATAGAAACCAAAAAATTAGAAATGGCTTCATAGAAATTATGGTCGCCACATTTTTGCTTTTTGGCTTATCATGGATACTTTTCAATAAAACGACTTTCTGAAATGATATTAAAAATTAGACACATAAGAGCATTTCTATAAAATTACAGTACGAAATGAGCATAAACTTTTTTAAACATACCATACCGATATGATTAAAATAAGTTTTTGCGAAACCGAAAGGTTCACGAACACAAAAAAAAATAATATATAGTGAGTAAAACGAAGTGGTTACATCTGTTTATAAGTTTTGTAATCACTTCTTTTTTAATCAATTATATAATTTTAAACAGAAGAAAATTTGAAAAAAAAGCCAGACTTCATCAATGACAATCTTTGGAAACTTCTATTGAAGCTTTCTGTACCCAGCATTTTGGGAATGATGGTGATATCCATCAATGGACTCGTTGATATATTCTACACAAGTTATTTTATAGGAACAGAAGCCTTTACGGGTATATCCATGCTGTTCCCTTTAATGTTGGTTGTCACCAGTGTTACCGTTTTTGTAGCAGCAGGTTCCGCATCTGTCCTTAGTAGAGCCATAGGTGCAAATCAGATGGGAATTCAAAGAAAAATCATCCCAAACATGATGGCCTTGTCTCTTATCGGAGCAGTTATTGTGACCATCCCAGGAATCATTTTTTCAAAAGAAATAGTTTCTGTTTTGGGAATTTCAGGAAAATTATTCACCTACGCTTTAGAATATTATCAGATATATATATTGGGTGCATTATTTAGTATTTATGGATTATCGGCTAATGGTTTAATACGAGCTGAAGGTAAAATAGGACAGGCTATGCGTTTTACATTGGTTTCCGTAGTTCTAAATCTTTTACTAACACCTATATTCATTGGCATTTTTAATATGGGCGTTGCAGGTGCTGCATGGAGTAGTATCACAGCTATGTTCATTTACAGTTTATTGACAGCCTTATATTTTATAAGAGGGAAAGCAACATTTCACACGGGTCGTTTCCGAATAAAGTTGGAATATAAAATCCTTAAAAATGTCTTAAGCATTGGGTTTTCGGCTTTTTCAATGCAATTGTCCAATTTGTTCAGGCAATTTCTACTGTTCAGATTAGTAGTTTTATATGGTACTCTTGAATCCATAGCTTTTTTCAATGCTGCTTTTAGATTGTTCACCTTTTTGGCAATTCCTCTTTTGGGGCTTTACCAATCCATGCAACCAGTTATTGGAATCAATTATGGTGCTAATAAACCGCATAGATGTTTAAAAGGTGTATCTATCTATAGATTAGCAGGAATGGTGCTTGGTACGGCAATGATAATTCCCATACTGCTTTTTCCAGAAACCATCATCAATATTATGTTGCCAAATAAAGAACTTAACGAAGCTGAAATTTTCAATGTACGAATGATAATGGGAATCTTATTGGTTATTCCAATATCTTCCAGTAGCATCATTCTATTTCAATCAATTGGAGAAGCTAAATTGGCTACTATGTTACCTGTTGGGCGTCAACTATTCCTATTTGTACCTATTATATTACTTCTGACCAAATATTTCGGTATTGAAGGTATATACTATGGCCTTGCCCTAGAGAATGTACTTTATGCGTTGGTTCTATGGATTATATCCAGAAAAATACTTCAACGAATCGCATTAAGAGCAGGGCTTTAGATACAGTAATTTATTCTTGTTATTTTGTAGAATGATATTTTTTTGCAACAACATGAAAAACGTGCCAAAACTTTTCTTTTCCGGAAAGAGTCTTGCCATTTTTCGAAGTTTCCTCGAAATATAATAACTCGAACCCTTCAAATAACTTTTTTACGGCTTCCAGATTATGAAAGGTCATATCGCTATTAGAACTCCATGAATCTTTTGGTCCAAAAAAGTGCCCACAAAAAAAACCTTCGGAATTGATACAACTGATGATATTTAACCAAAGTCTTTCAAATTGATGTGGATGGCAAAAGGGTAAGGAAAAAGAAGCATTTACCAAATCGGCCGAAGGAAGTTCTCCCAAACTTTCAAAAGATGAATTTTGAAAATTTAATCGTTCTGGGAGGTTAGAACTTATCCCCTTTTGTAGATGTTGAAAAGAGTTAGGATCCTTGTCGATCGCCAATACATCAAATCCCTTCTCTAACAATGCAAAAGTATCTACACCATTACCACATCCCAAATCAATAGCCTTAAACTCCTTTGAACTACCCTTATTAGATATGATGTTTAGAGTTTGGCTCAATGTATTTGCAGGAGGATGTTTTTCTTTATTTATTTTATCATAATGTGCTTTCCACATCTTGCAATTCTTCTATAATAAGAAACAAAGATAATGAAGTCATCCTTTTTAAAGTAATATATGAACTGTTCTATAGCATGTTATTTTTTGAATAATTTATTTTTGACACTTTACCATATTCGCTTTCACTCAATTATTTCTGCTTTGCCTCTACAAGTCTTCAACGCCCTAAATGCAAATATTAATCCTTTTTATTCAGATTATATTAACATAATTTTTGGTTTATTTTAGTAAGTTTGTGTTAGTGAAAAATGGTGGGTTAAAAAATAGCATTACTTATCTGTTCCTTGTTCTTTTCCTTTCAATGAAAATGGCAGGGCTTCATGTATTATCACATACAGATGATACCGATCATGCATTACATTGTACTGTTTGTGACTATGCCATTACGCATAACTTAACACCCACACTTGCTCCTGATTTACAGGATTTCGCAATTGAAAATCCTGAATTTACTGTTCGTAGAGAGCGTATCAAAAACTACAACTTTATTGCTTTAAGCGACCTTGTTTCTGGTCAACTTTTTTCTCGCCCACCTCCTTCTTTACTATAAGTTTTAATTTCAATAAGTAAAGAAAAATTATACTTCTTATTTATATTTTCTGCTAGTCTTTAAGAGGGCAATATGCTCCATTAAGGATGATAAATGCAGTTTATATAATATCAGGTTTTAATAACTTATATGTTCATGATTGTACTACATATCATGAACATGGGATTCAGTTATTATTTTAAATTTTCTAAAACAGAGCCGCTTTCATGGCCTATTATAGAAATAATCCTGGATGGTCTTTTGTACTTTAAAAGGTCTTCCAACTCTTTACTTGTTGCTTGTTATTTAAAATTCATATTGTCAATACAAAGCCGCAAACATCATGTTTGCTACATAATATAAAAACCAAATACATGAAAAAACTGCCAGTAACTGTATTAAGTGGCTTTTTAGGTGCTGGAAAAACCACGTTACTAAACCATATACTACATAACAAAGAAGGCTTAAAGGTAGCCGTAATAGTCAATGACATGAGCGAAGTAAATATCGATGCCCAATTCATTGAAAATGAAAATACACTTTCTAGAACCGAAGAGAAATTAGTTGAAATGTCCAATGGCTGTATTTGCTGTACTCTTCGAGAAGACCTTATGGTAGAAGTGGAAAAACTAGCTACCCAAAACAAGTTCGATTACTTATTAATAGAAAGTACGGGGATAAGCGAGCCCATTCCTGTTGCCCAGACCTTTACCTTTGAAAGTGAAGATGGGCACATAGACTTAAGTCGTTTTAGTTATATAGACACTATGGTAACGGTAGTGGATGCCTATAATTTCCTAAAAGATTTTTCCAGTCCCGATTATCTTACAACAAGATCACTCACAGACATGGAAGGTGATAATAGAACCATTGTTAATTTACTGACCGATCAAATTGAATTTGCCAATGTTATCATCATTAACAAAATTGATTTAGTTACCAAAGAGCAGCGTGAAGAGCTTCAAGCTATCATTCAAAAACTAAATCCAGAAGCTCGTATCATTCTTGCCAACGAATCAAAGGTTGAATTAAAAAGTGTCATCAATACAAGCTTGTTCAATTACGAAACAGCCGAGGCTTCCGCTGGCTGGATAAAAGAATTGGAGAACGAACACGTTCCAGAAACCGAAGAATATGGGATAAGTTCCTTGGTTTTTAGGAGTAAAAAACCTTTCCATCCCGATCGCTTTTTAAAGTACCTAGATACAGGTTTTCCACAAAATATTATTAGAAGCAAAGGTTTGTTTTGGCTGGCATCCAGATCTAGCCAAGCGTTGGTATGGAGTACCGCAGGAGGTTCATTTAAAGCAGATAATGCAGGGGTTTGGTGGGCTTCCATGCCTTTTGGCGAGCGAATTAACTATGCTGCTTTCAATGAAAATAAAGATCACATTGAATCGGGATGGGATGCTATATACGGAGACCGTAAAATAGAACTGGTCTTCATTGGACAATATTTGGAAAAAGAAAAAGTCACAGACCAATTGAATGATTGCTTGCTTACCGACAACGAAGCACAGCTATGGAAAAGTCAATTGTTCCCTCAAGAAGATCAATGGCCAATAGAGAAATAAAACATGAAATTTTACAACATTTAAGATGGTACAAACAGATAACCTCACATTTCATTATAAAAAAAAGGAATATACTTTCCGCTTTCCTAACATCTCCTTAAAGAACCAGGAAAATTTGCTCATTCTAGGAAAATCGGGCATCGGAAAAACAACACTTTTACATCTTTTAGCTGGCCTGCTAAAACCTGTTAGCGGAACGATAATAATCAATGGAGCACCTATCAACAGGCTATCCCATTCGCACTTGGATACATTTAGAGGGCAAAATATTGGGATGGTATTTCAAAAAAATCACGCAATTAGATCGTTGAACGTTTTTGACAATTTACAGGCACGTCTTTTTTTTGGCAGAAAATCCATTAGCAAACCCTCGATTGATGATTTATTAGAACAATTAGATCTGAGCGACTTTAAAAAGAGCAAAGTAAACGAACTTAGTGAAGGGCAATTACAGCGTTTGGGCTTTGCTTTATCGGTCATACATAATCCTCAGGTTATTTTGGCAGATGAACCTACCTCAAGTTTAGATGATGAAAATTGTAAAATGGTTATGGATTTACTTATCAATCAGGCTAAACGAACCCATGCCAATCTCATTGTTATTACGCATGACCATAGGATTAAACCATTATTTTCAAAAGCCATTACATTATGACTATTTGGAAAATTAGCATACAAAACCTCAGGTCAAAACCATTCTATACTTTTTTAAGTGTCTTCAGTTTGGCTTTAAGTATTGCACTTCTTTTAGGAATCCAACAATTGGAGACGTCCTTTAAATATCAAATGGAAAATAACTTAGGGGATATTGATTTGGTTATTGGTGCTAAAGGAAGCCCATTGCAGTTGGTTTTGGCATCCGTACTGCATATGGACAACCCAACAGGGAATATTCCATATGAAGACGCAAAAAAGGTAAGCAAAAATCCTATGATTAAAAGTGCGGTGCCTATCTCCTATGGCGATAATTACAAAGGCTATAGGATTGTAGGAACGACCAATGAATTTGCAAATTTTTACCATGCAGCATTGGAAAAAGGACAGGCCATAAAAAAATCCATGGAAGTCATACTTGGCCATACAGTTGCCGAAAAACTGCAACTTAAAATTGGGGATACCTTTTTAAGTTCCCATGGGTTGGTAGATAATGATATTGAGAAGCATTCCGAAAGCCTTAAAGTTGTTGGTATATATAAGCCTACCCAAAAAGTAATTGACCGTCTCATCATTACAAACCTAGAAAGTATATGGGACGTTCATCATACCGAAGACGAACATGAGCATGAAGATGAACATGGCCCTGGGCATGAACATAAAGAAAGTCATATCGGGCATCCTGAAGATGTATATGAAGGAAATGAAATAACGTCATTATTAATTTCTTTTAGAAATCCTTCTGCCCTTTTAGCACTTCCTAGAAGAATCAATAAACAAACCAACATGCAAGCAGCATTACCAAAATATGAATTGGACAGATTGTATAAATATACGGGTGTTGGTGTGAAAACAATTTCATGGATTGCCTATATGATACTTGTTATTTCTTGTATGACCATTTTTATAAGCCTTTATAAAATGGTAAAAGAACATGCTTTTGATTTGGCTCTTTTACGCACCTACGGAGCTAGCAATTTCCAATTGATACGCATGGTCGGTTATGAAGGATGCATAATTGGGTTACTGGCATTTTTATTGGGGATTTTACTATCTAAAATGGGACTGTACTTTATGTTTAAAATAGTAGAAACCGAATATAAACAAAACATGCTTCATGAATTGCCATTTACAGAATTCTTGCAAATAGGAGCTTTGGTTCTTATAATGATATTGACATCAATATCATTAGCCATCTATCCTATTATAAAAATGAACATATCAACTATTTTGAGCCATGAAAAATAAAATCCTAATTATCCTTTTACTTCTATCCTGCTCTGTATGCTTTAGTCAACAGAAGGTAACTTGGGAAGATCTGGCTCAGGTAAAATTCTCTGAGAAATTTTTTCCGGCATATGGAGAGTCTTTTTTATATCCAAAATTTTTGCCCTCCGTACAGGCTTTAGAAGGAAAACAAATAACCGTTACCGGGTATTTTTTAAATATAGACCCAAAAGGTGAATTATACATCTTATCCAAAGGACCTATGTCTTCCTGCTTTTTCTGTGGTGTGGGTGGTCCTGAAACAGCTATAGAACTCCAATTTACCTCCAAGCAAACCTTTAAAACCGATGCTATAGTAGCTATTACAGGAACATTGAAGCTAAATGCCGATGATGTAGAACATTTTAATTACATCCTAACAGAATGCAAAGGACAACTTATTAATTAAAAAACTCAAAATGAACAGAAGAAAATTTATGGCATCTTATATCAAAACAACTTTATTGTACTTTTTAGGATTTTTTCCTTGTTTTATTTTTTCACAGGAATTTGAAATCCAAGGAGTGGTTACCAATATCGAAAATCAAGCTTTACCTGGAGTAACTATTTCTATAAAAGGAACTAATCAAGGAACGCTTACCAATTTGGACGGTAGATATTCTATAAAAACCTTTACAGGAAATGTCTTGGTATTTTCCTATATGGGGATGACAACTGAAGAAAAAGAAGTAAAAGACCAAGCAAATTTAAATATAACATTAAAGGAAGACCCCCAATCATTGGATGAAGTAGTCGTTACCTTTAAAGAAGCCCTTGTCGAGATCGATAAAGGAAAACTAACCTTTAATCTTAAAAATTCAGTGTTAACAACAGGACAGACAGCACTCGATATGCTTAAAAAATTGCCTGGTGTAAGCGTAGGTCAAAACGATAATATCTTATTTAGAGGAGCGTCTGGCATCAATGTAATGATCGACGGGAAAATGACCTATCTATCCGGAAGTCAATTATCCAACTTGTTGAAAGGAATGAGTGCTGAGGATATCAACAAGATAGAGTTGATTACCTCACCTACGGCTGAATTTGATGCAGCTGGTAATTCGGGAATTATCAATATTATACCTATAAAAAATCTAAAAAAAGGCTATGCCGTAGATTTACGTAGCGCTGTTTCAAAAGGGAAATATTGGATGACCAATGAAAATATATCGGCAAGCCTTCGTACCAAAAAAATAAACCTATATGGTTCTTTTGATTACAATACACCGCACAGATTTACTCAAAATAACAGTGAAAATACCATAAATGAAGAAGGAAATACTTTTCGTCTCAACCGTGAAAATGAAAAAACTTATAAAATTAAATATTATACTTGGCGGCTTGGAACCGATTGGCAATTTTTGCCCAAACACAATATTGGAATAAGCTATCATGGCTATCTTGATAACTTTAAAAGCTTCAATTATTCCAAAGTAAACAAAATTGATAATTCGGGAGAGTTGCAGTCGTATATCCTTTCAGAAAATAATATTATCGAGCCTTATCACTACGATGCAATAAGCATGCGTTATACATTTGATATAGATTCACTGGGCAAAAAAATAACTGCCGATGCCAATTATACATCCTATCGGAATTATTCGGATGGGCTACTGACAACCGACAGTTATGATGCTAACCAAAACAAACAAAATACTCAGGTACTTAAGTCACACCAACCTGGCTCCGTGAAAATTTTTTCTGCACAAACCGATGCCGATTTGCCTTTTAAAAAGTACACCATTACAACAGGTATTAAATATGCCGAAGTAGAAAATGATAATCAATATCGTTTTGATTCATTACAGTTAGGGAATTATGTTGAAATTGAAGATTTAAGCAACCATTTTAAATATAAAGAACGTATTGCCGCAGCATATTTGTCGGGTTCAAAAAAAATCAACAAAACCACCATTGATGCTGGCTTACGTTTGGAATATACACGTGCTGAAGGTTACACCGTAAAAGAGGATCTTGCTAACGAATGGGAATATACTAAGCTATTCCCATCTCTTTCTGTAGGGCAAATCATCAATGAAGACAATAAAATCGATTTTTCGATCAGCAGACGTATAAACCGCCCGTCCTATAGCGATTTAAATCCTGTTCGGTGGTACAGTGACCAATATTTCTATTATTCTGGAAACCCTGATCTGATTCCTGAATTAGCTTGGATATATTCACTTACCTATAGTCTAAAAAACAAATACATTTTTTCTGCCATTTACAATCAAAGCCTCAATTTCATAAACCGAAGGCTTTCAATAGATGATAATGGCACATCCATTAAAAGCCAAAGCGATAATTTTGGCAACCGCCATCGTTTTGATTTTACAATATCAACACCTTTTAAGCTATATCCGTTTTGGAATATACTTTTCTTTTCAGACATCAGCTATACCACGTATCCCATATCAGAACTTTCAGGTGAAAAACAGCTTTCGAAATGGGCGACAACACTAATGTTACAGCAGGATATTTCCTTGCCTAATGACTATAAGATTAATCTTTCCGCCCATTGGTTTTCCTCCGAACTACTTGGCATCTATAGTTCACAACCTACAGGCTATGTAGATTTCGGTATTAAAAAATCATTTTTAAACAAGAATTTCGTCGCCCAGTTCACCATAAGCGATATCTTCAACACCAACCGTTATCAAGCACATTCACTAAGTGAGATTATCGACTATCGCTACAACGACAAACCTGATTCAAGAAGGTTTGGACTCACATTACTTTACCATTTAGGAGGTAATCTTGTAAAAGAGAAAAGTAGTAAAACAGATGAGCAAAAGCGTTTATGATTTTTTAAATGTTAAAACTGTATGTACATAATCTATAGTGAATGAATTTATTATAAATTCCTTTTTCAATGGGGATGGAGACTGTCTTGTTTATCAACAGGTTCAATAGATCGGTATCTTTGAGTCGCAGTTTGCGGAACTTGGTCAAGGAACTGAAATTGATAACAGCTTCTTCAGGCACCATTTCAAGGAAATACTTGAAGGACATGTCAAATCGGGAGCGTTCAACTACATCAACGTCCGAAATGCAATAGATCGTTTTCTGCATCAGGTATTTAAACATGCGGATGGGACTTTCTGCTTTTCGCCCGTTAGTTGAACAATACTTATCTACCTGTTCCTCATAGATAAAGGAAAAATCAATCAATTCATTGATTTTTCTTAGAAGGTTATCCTGGGGTACGATTAAATCATACAAATCCGAATACGCACTTAATTGAATCTTTTGTTGCTGTAATAACATGGTTTAGGCTATTGTTAAACAACTTTAAAGCACGAAAAAAGGAGTAAAAACTCTACTGTTTTTACTTCTTTTGATTCCTTTTTTTTAAAGGACTTTTTCAGTTCTCTCATTTCCCAGAGCTTTCTTTTTTGCAATTTTTGCAGTCTGGACGGGGACTCGAACCTTATACGCTTAAGCCTTATAAAATTGGTCCCTCACCATAGTTCACATATCTTATGTTGACAATTTGTGAACTTATATATCATTTAATTTATGTCAAAATAACTTCGAGCTGCAAATAATACAAATATGAATTATTTTGAAGTTTTTGGATTTATTTGTTTATTCCTTTATAATAGGGTTTGTGTTTCATTTACAAATCAGAATACACCACCTTTACACAGAATTAAATCATAAAAGGTAAGTTAAGAGAGAAGTAAAAAGCCCCAAGCCTTCAACTCCCCTAGGACTTTTAGCTAAGTGCTTTTAAAATTGTGACAAGATTTAATAACCTTTACTTTGCGCAGTGAAATGGCAGAAACAGCAGCTAAAGTATTACTAAGCAAACTTTATGAAAAAAGAAGCTGATGCAGCTCTGGATAAAGTTGTTGATTTTTAGTTTTTTTTATTCTTTTTCAGGAGTGAAAATCAAATTATATTGGGATTGAATATCTTCAATTTCTCTTTCAGTAAGCATTGAAAATTCTTTCCCTTTTGCCCGTTTGGAAAACTTGCCATTGTTTTGCTCCAAAAAGCGTACTAATAATGACACCATATCATCAGGCATTTCGTATGTGTTATCGATATAATATTTGAACTCTTCGTATTTGGTCAAATAATCAACTTCTTGAGGAATGATATTTTCAATGGTATCCTTGACACAACCATATAAAAATTCCGCATGTGCAGTTACATCAAAATAACGATAATAATCTATAGTTTCATTGATGACTTCAAGATTGTGATCGGCTGTCTCCTTCCATTCAATAAAATCCAATAAAGGGATGGAATAACTCTCCAGTACTTTTTGATAATCTCCGATATGGTTAAGGATAGAGGCAGAAACAGGAAAAATAATTCCTTGCTCCGAAAATTTTTTTTTAGCTAATATATGATGAACCAAATAGCGATGAATACGTCCATTTCCATCTACAAAAGGGTGAATGTTTACAAACCCAAATGCAATAATGGTTGCGGCAAGTACAGCATCTATCTCATCGTTCAATAGTTTACTATTGGTTTCCAACAATCCCGTCATCAGTATCGGAATATCTTCATGTTTTGCGGAAATGTGGTCTGGAATGGGAGAAAAAGTATCCTTATCCCGTTCCCCTATAAAACCTCCCTTTTTACGGTAGCCCATATTAATAAAACGGGAGTTTTCTATAACAAGTTGCTGTAGACGTTCAAATTCCTCATGGCTCAAGTCTTTCATGTCTGCTTGTCCTATGGCTTGTCCCCAACGTGCAGTACGTTTACTTTTGGGACTTTCCCCTTCGATGGTAAATGAAGCCTTGGAATCTTTCAATAATAAAAAGGAAGCAGCTCTTTGTAAAATACCTTTCCGTATACCTTTTAGATAGATTCTGTTTCTAGCTGATAAATTTTCCTGAATATGATGCTCCAATATAGTTGTTTTACGTACCAGTGGGCAGAAGTCAACGGTTCCGGGTAAATTGTTATTGATCATCTGACGGGGTGACCGTATTCCTTTTACACCATATTGTAATTGGGTGTCAATTACGTCAACATAGCTTTTTTTACTAAGGCTGGAAACACCTGTAAGTTCCGATCCGAGCAACCATTCTATTAAAAACCAAATTCTTCTTGAATATTGACCTGTAGGCTCGATACTGACCAATTGAATTAACTCATCTTCACTATAATGTTTTATCAAAGCACTAAATACTAAAAGATTCACCCCTTCATATTTTAAAGCAAACACCAAATGTTTATATAGAGCTTGTATTTCTGTATGTTCAAGTGAATCATACACTTCATAACTTTTTGGCAAGCAAGTGCAATTATTATTTTGGACACGTACTGTTTTTAAACTTACCGCTGTAAAAGGAATCGGCAAAGGAATTGGCAACTTTAAACCATGAATAATGGCTGCATAACCTGAAATAATTCCTTCATCTGGAAGAGAAACACCATTAAAAACAGGTGCGACAAATGAAAAATGAGCGCTATAAGACATACTGAGTAAAATATAAGCGCAATATAATTAATTTATAAGCGCAAAAAAATATAAATAGGCGTAAAGTACCTTAATGAATTAATAATAGGCGCATTCAATTCTTGATAGACTTAAAGAACTTATTGATGAACAAACCTTAATGGTAAGCGTAATGTTAGTCAATAATGAAACAGGAGTTATTCAACCAATAAAAGAAACATCCAAAATAGCAAAGAAATATGGTTCTTATAGCTAAATCAATATAAAATAACATGATCCTTCAGAGTAAAAAACCGATTTTCTTCGTTATAAATACTTGCCGTAACTAGGCTATGCCTACGCTTTTTGCCTTGAACTGCCCCGTCCTAAAATAACTATACATGTTAATATTTAATCCTAATATAATTATACACCTAATTTTTTACTTTACATCTAATTTTGTTAACCCTAAAATGCCTGTACAGGCATTTTAGGGTTGCAGTTATAATTTTTCCAAAACCTTTAAACGCTACATTGGCATTTCACCAAAAATGTCCCAAGAAAATCTTATCGAAATTTCGTAATTGCCAATATTTTATACAAGTGCCTCTTTTTGTTTACACGATTGTAATAAAAGAGCAATGCAAACTAAATAAGTTAAAGATCTTATATCTTTTTAGTTTTTATAATTTTGGTTTGAATCACTTCATCATTTAAAATAGTGCGCTCAAAAAAATTGAACACTTTATCCAAGTCATCAAATGGTATGGCAGAAACTTCATGTCTGCCTTCTTTTACAATACAGAAATAATAGGGCACTTCAAAGGCTTCTAGCTTTTCAGCAATGACCTCAGACCCATCTAACATTAAATATCCTGGTCTTTCAGGATCGCAATAATGATGTGGTGCCGTCCCAAAAGGAACTAACTGGTCTTTGGTTCCATGATACAGTACACTAGGCACGGCATTCGCTTCTGTAATGTAATCGGCACTTACAACCGCACCAGCAGCAGAAAAGACGCCCGCAAACTTAACATCGCTATATTTCTCCAGACCATCAGCAAAATGTTCGCGCATATAAACAGCATTTAAAGTACCCTCTGCACCAGCACTACTTCCTCCTGCAATAATATAATTGGTATCTATTTGTAACGCTTCGGCATTTTCAACTACAAATGCCGCAGCATCCAAATAATCGATTGTTGCTTGTTTAAAGGTTTCCTGTTTATCTTCTTTTGCGCAATCGCATCCAAATCCACTTTTGGTACCCTTTCTTAATAGCCTGTATGAAATCGAAATGCCGATATACCCATTTTTAGCGGCATACTGGCACAACTCGGCATCATCTTTATAGTCTCTCGAGCCACCGGAAAAACCACCACCATGCATCCAGAGTAAAACAGGAAGCTTTTTTGATTTCTTTATTCTTTTTGGTGAATAAACGTCTAATTTTAAAGTGTCCTCTCCCTTTATGGAATAGGTGTATGTTGTTTTGGTTTGAGCTGATAAGCCACAAACCATTAAAAACAAGAATGATGAAATTAAATACTTCATTTATTTTAGTTTTTCTATTAAGAGATGTCTTGTCCTGAAATATGGCTATAGGTTAAAATTGATTTTTACGCTATTTTTAAATATACCATATTAGGTGTTTTAAAGTCTAAAGATATGTGTAATCCTGCTTCGTTATATAATTTAATGGCATTTTTTGTTGTTCTTTTAACGTAAGCCAAGTCTGTAAAGGTCTGGTCAAGATAGAACTCATCTTTTAGGTTTGCGCGTACGCATTGCTACAATATTGTATGCCTCTGTCTGAATGATGGATAAGTTTCTTAATGTCTTTAGTTCGATAGATGGCCTTTTTCAAAGCTCTGGCACAACCTCTAAGCTCTAGGCTATCACTAAGGTCATATTTTTGAGAGTGCATATCCGTGATTAGCCAGATAGCAAAACCCTTTTATGCCTCTGATGTAAGTGATGTCGCTAACCCAAACTTGGTTTGGTCTTGTGGCTTCTACATTTTTAATGATGTTTTTGTACTTGAGCCTATGCAATGAATTAGTGGGTTCTGGCACTGTATTTCTTTCTAAGTGTTAACATTTGATGTTTTCTAAGGACATTAAACAAAATATACTGGATCAAATTTTAAAGGGAGCTAATTCCATGACTCTTTTTTTAATTAAGCTTACTAAATATCAATTTTAACCATTTTATCTATAGTTAAAATTTTTTAGCTCGTTTTTTATATGATTGTTTACTTAGAGTTTCCAATAAAATTAAAATAGCAGATAGCAGATTTTCCATCAACCATTTTTGAAAATAAAAATGTTAAAAATTATTTATATAATATTGGCAGTTATCTTATCTATATTGACTTAGCATAGCCTGTATTCGTTGCATCCAAGCTTGATCTACCGATTCATACCTACCATCACTTAAAGAGCCGTCCAAATTTGTAAAATGATAATAGCCATTATTTATAGTATTACGATTAAAATTATTCATAAAATCAATGTTATCCTGTGCGTAATCCAACCAAGCTGGGTTACCATCACCTTCATGTAATTTAATCATGGCCTGAGACCCCCAACCACACCAAGCAGGATTAACACGTGGATCGGTAGTATTGAATTTATACACACCCGCCGTTTGATCCCATAATAAAGTATTAAGGCTTATTCCAAGATTTTGAGCTTTATTTAAATAACTGTTATCACCAGTAACTTGGTAATAATTTAAATAAGCTTCAATCATTATAGCGTTGTCATAAGTAAACTTTTCGTATCTTTTTACTCCATTTGGTTCAATTTGCCAAATAAAAAGTCCATCACTTGTATCAAACATTTCTGTTTCCAACCAATTTTTAATTGAATCTGCCCATGAAAGATAATATGGCTGACCTGTTATTCCGTAAAGTCTTATAAATAATTGCATTGCTAATGCGTTTGTTTGAGTTGGCTTAACATTAGGTGCTACATTTTTTGCTCCATCATTCCACCAAAAACCGCCATTAAATGTATAGTCCCAAATTCCAGAAGTCATAAGAAAATTAGCTATTGCAGTAGCCGAATTTAAATACTGTTGTTGTTGAGTCCCTGTTGTTGTATTATAACAATCCAAATAGGTTACACCAGATATAGAGTTATCATCTACATATTTATCACCCCCAGCATTGGAACCATCCAAATTAGCAGCCGAAAAATACCCTCCTATATAGCTTGGTGAATAATCCCACATATTAGCCATCCAATTATAAGTATTATTCATATAGCTCTCATACCTATTATCTCCTTGTCTTACCATTTCAGCATCAGCATATATATGGCTCATATTGTACCACTCCCATGCATTATTAACGTTTGTCGTTAAATTGGCACGATAGCTGTTGTAACTTGTTAAGGTATTACCAAAAATAAAATCATGTGTTTGCTGAGCTTTATCCCAATAAACACTTGTTGATAATGCTTGGTTAAGTTTACCAGATTTTTTTTTGTTAAACTCTAAATTACTTTTAGTTTCAAGATTATTGATGAATTCCTCCTGTTCACAAGAATTTGTTAAAACAACAACAAATAAGCATAATACAGATTTAAGTAGTTTCATAATTTAAAGTTTAATTAGCTGGTTTACATATAAATAAAAGCGATGTTAAATTTTATCTCATATAATACCAATTATGAAGTAAAATAAACCTAATAATTCGCTTCTATTACACTTATATTTCAAGATAAAATAAAACCATAAACTAAGGCTATGCTTTAATTTTCTATTTCATCTAAGTGCACTATAATTCAAATTATTTAAGGCTCATTTTACTTCATAATTGGTATAATTCTATTTTATAAAGGCTTTCACAAACATTATGGGCTTTTGGCTTAAATTTTTAACGGTATATTCTTGAACTGAGGCGGGAATTAATATCGATTCGGCATAATTATATAGAGTCGATTTTCCATTAGCTATAATTTCAATTTTATCTCCTTGAACCAAACTTAAAACATGTGCTTTACCGTGCATTTCAATATTTGTTGAATTTTTCAAAATATATCTATGAACATCATAAAGGTGTTTTTTGTGAGTTGGCAAGTGGTATAAATCAAAATCAGAACTCCTTTCTTTTAATCTAGGTTTAGAAATCAACTCATCATTAACGCGTTGTCCTGAATATTCAAAAACAACATTATCCAACCCTCGTTTCAAATTTAAGGGCCTTGGCTTTCCATCTAAACCTGGACGTAACCAATCATACATTTTAAAGGTAAAAATATATGGTGTTGAGCTTATTTCCAATACAAGGTTACCTTCACCCGCACTATGGATTGTACCTGGAGGAATAAGATATAATTCGTGCTTAATTGATTTAAAACGCTGAACAAAATCGGTTATTTCAACTTCCTTCTCTTCTTTAATACTGTTACTTAATTCAGTCTCAAATTTTTTAGGGTCTATACCATCTTGAAAACCAAGATACACATGGGCATCATCAGAACAATCCAAAATATAATAAGTTTCTTCTTGTGTAATATTTTCACCGAAATGTTCTTTAATGTATGACAACTGTGGATGACATTGAACAGAAAGATTACCACCTTTGTAAGTATCTAAAAAATCAAACCGTATAGGGAATTCGTAACCGTAAATATCATAATCCTTCCCTAAAACACTTTCTCCAGAAAAAAACATTAAAAAGTCGAATGAAAATTCTAGCATAACCTTAGAGCTTTCAATAATAACACCATTTTCTGGTAGTATCAATTCGAAAGACCAGGCATAATTTACGACATCTTCTTGTAAGCCTTTTATTTTATCCTTTATCCATTGACCTCCCCAAACACCAGGTTCAAACCATGGTCTTACCCGTATTGGAGACTTTAATAAGCTCTTAATGCTTGAACGCCAATGGCTTCCTTCAATCCATGAGATATTTTCGGTTCTTTGTCCGTCAATGAAGTAGTCAATATTATCTTTAATTTCATTTTTATGCCTATTAAGAACAATCCAATCAACGAAGTAGAAGCGTTTGTACATCATTCCTGGATTGTCTGCATGTGTTGCTCCTAGGTTATTAATACTACCGGCCCTAGATCTAAATTGAATTTCATTCTTGCTAATTTCAAAATAAACCAATTTCGAAGATTCTACCGGAACTAGTGAAGCTCCTTTACCATAATAAATTATTAATGAATCGCATGCCTGCTCTACTAAACCATCTAGTTGTTTTTCATCAAAAAAATCAATTAAATTTAAACTTGTAACTTTTCCAAAAACAGGGTCGTCTCCTCCTAAAAAAGGAGAAACCAAATCATCTATGGTCTCCTCGTCCTTATATGTTTTTTCAACGTTTATCCATTGAGGTTCAATATTAATTTTTTTGAAAGATTCTGACAGTTTCCCTTTTACTTCTTCAAAATTGATACCCACATAACCATCTATTTTAATCTGCTTAAATGTGGCCAATTCTTTGGCTAATGAATCATATCCTATGTTAATTAGATTATCCGAAATTTTATGTGTAGGATATATATCATATCCAACGTCTAAATTCGATTTTAATAAGGGCAGCTCATACTGCGTAGTTTCTCTTATATTAACATTACCAACCTCAATCATACTTTTTAACTTTTTTATTTTTTTAATAAAAAAAGCTTAAGTTCATAAGTACATCATTTAATTAACCTATGAACTTAAAAGCTTCTAACGACTAACTATTAACTAACTTTTTTGTTATGTTATTTTATACTTTTTTTAATTTACTATCATCTTTTTAACAAAATGCTTTCCTTCTAAAGTTCCTTTTAATATATATAAACCATTAGATTTATCAGACAAATCAATTGAATCAACGATTTTAGATAATGAACCTGTTTTAACCAATTGTCCTGTAATGGTATATATATCATATGAAACCATTTCATTTATGGATGATTCTACTTTAAACACACCGTTTGATGGATTTGGATAGATACTGAATGACTTTTGAAGTAATTCATCATGGATGCTTAAACTTGTATTTAACTGCCAAGTTGTACCGGCCCCTAATGTGGCACTGGTAAGGTTTACTTGTTCCTCGGCGGTAGTCCCCGATCCTTCGTCTAGTTTCCAATTTGCTACCAAACCTGTTTCTGATCCAGTTAAAAAAGAAGCCATTGAGGCTTGAATTTCTCCTGCAGTACGGGCCACATTCCAAATACGCACATCACTTAACTGTCCTGATAAGCGTCTATCTGACCAAGTAGGGTGTTCTCCTAAATAAAAATTCAGTTGGGAGACCAATATAGGATTATTTCCCATTTGAGAACCTTCTGATACGCCATTATAAAACACCTCTGCCTTGCTACCATCATACACTACGGCCACATGGGTCCATGTGTTTAGAGGCAAATCGTTGTTGGCAGTGGTTGTAAACCAATTTCCGTTAGCTACACCTACGCCCATATTAAATTCTGCCTTTTGGCCATTTAATCGAATTGTAAAGCCTCTGGAGCCGTCGCCTCCATCAATATATTGCACATTAGACATGATAGTACCCCCACCACCAGCGTAAATATTTACCCAGGCTTCTGCGGTAAAAACTGCAGGTGAATAACTTGCTGAAGTACCACAATCTACAAGGCTGGCAGCATCAGTTGCATCAAATTCAAGTGTATTTCTTGTTTGTGCTTCTATAGTTGTGAATCCAACACTTAATAGGATACACAAATATAGGTTAGTAATTTTTTTCATAATACCTTTAATTTAAATAGTTAATAATATTTATAACTTAAGTAGGTTATTATACTTATTTGTGGTTTATTTTTTGTTTTCATTCTTTAAATTTTGCAGCTCTTCCATAAGCTTCAATCAAAGCTGCTTGCTGTAATAACCATTTGGAGCGTCCTTCATTTTGCCCAGACCAATCTTCATAGAAGCGGCCATCTGAAGTTCGAGCATTTTCCCATGCATAATCAATGTTATCAATAAATGTTTCTACATAATCTTTTGATTTTTGGTCATGCTCGGAGAGTTCGATAAATGAGGTCATTAATTCAACATTAAACCATGAGTCATTAGCCGGGTAAAATATTTTGTCATTAACGACCCTAGTAAATTTAGAATAGGCAGAACGTGCGGTTGCTATAGCCTGATCTAGGTAAGAAGAGTCATTTGTGATTTCATATAAGTTGACTCCAGACATTATCATCATTGCCGCATTATAAGTCCATTTTACGGGATTTACCTGGCCAGTTGCAATGCTCTTGTCATTCCAGTATAGATTATCGGTATCACGAAGATTATTATAATTCCATTGATAAGTACGCTTTGCAAAATCAAGGTAACCAATCATATTAGTCTCCTTATACAGTTCGGATGCTACAAAAGAAGCATATGCGGTTGTATTAGCAGCCTTAATGCAATTGGCTTCGTTTGTACAATCTTTTGAAACAGCTTCTAACCAATATAATCCACCACCAAGGCGGTTATCTTCACCAGACATTATAAAATCCACCAATTTAATTGCTCTGTCTAAGTAAGCTTGTTCATTTGTTAATCGATAGGCATCAATGAACTCCATGGCAACTATTGCGGCATCATCATAATAATGGTCTGATGCCGTTTCGGCAATTGGATACGCCTGATAAGATGGCAATACAGGCCTATTATCGTAAAAAGCCTCAACACCTCCAAACTCTTTAGTTAGAATACTTTTGTCGTATCCTAAATCGTAAAGTACATTCGCTGCTGTCAGCATTCCCACGTAAGGCCATAAATAACAATACTTATTATCTCCTGCACCACTCGGTGAGTTTTCTCTATATAAATCACCTGCTTTATATTGTTGTTGAATTAAGTCATAGACAGCCTTAGCTTTTTCCTTGTAACTTAAATTATTTGGATCATCTGGTACAACAACGCCATCGTCTGTAGGTAATATTATTTCATTATCTTTTGCTTCACTACACTTCAAAAGAGTAGAGCAAAAAAAGATCAACATACATTTAGCAATCATTTTTTTCATATTTACTTTAATTAATTAAGAGAAAATTCGTGATAATATTCATCTGCTTTTGGATCGAAAATCATTCTACATGTAAATGCCTTACCATTGTAAGCGTCAGAAAATTTATATGCACCTTGCCAATATCCTGCATCAGGGCCCAAGAAAAACACACTAAAATAACCTTCTGGTTCACCTCCATTCGGTCTACCACCATATCCATCAAATCCAGGTACTAAAGAGGCATTTAAAGCATCATTGTGATAACTTCCTATATATGAAACCGTACCATCCAATAAATATTTAAACTTATATCTTTCTTCTTCCCAACCCAACCAGGATGGAGCTTCGGGAGCCCCTGGGGTTAAAAAGTCAAAATATCCATCAGTAGCTTCAAAAGTGTGGTTTCCTATATATTGAAAATTTGCCTTAGTGATTTGATTGGCAAGAATATATAGCTCTAGATCTTCCATTAATTCGTAAGATATTGTTGACTTGGCAAGATTCATTCGAATTCTATAAACCCCCTCCTCAATTGAAATAGAGGTAGGCGTGTCACTTTGCCTAATTTTACCTTCACTGTTTACATAAAAAGTAGTTAGATCGGGAGCATTAGGATCGTTTGTATTTACGATAAAGAATTCACCTGTTTTTAATTTCGTGATAGATTCAAACACACCAGGCTCGATGTTATCATAAGGAAGCCTACTTGATATTTGTTTAAATGCGACCCCATTGGCTGTATCGGCACCTTCGGTAGCAGAACCATAGATGTACATATAGTCTGGGAATACAGCTAATCCCTCAGGCCTTGTAATATTTATGGTACCTACATCGTCGTATAATGTCTGATTGAAAGAACTTGTAGCTCTAACAGTCCAAATAATATTGCCGGATTCTAGTTGTTGAATACCTCCTTTGGAGGCTGCAATATTCAAATAAACTTGTTGCAGATCTAAATTAGTTCCACCACCATTACCCTTTGACAAAAAGGAACTTATAGGCTCTGAGAAGTCCCCGCCCTCTTCATCAAATAAAACTTCATAAATCACCAGACCTCCATCTACAGAAGTTGATTGAGACCATGTAAATTCTACATTTGAACCGTTTTCAATATCTAGAACCAATTGTTCTCCAGAACTTGGAGATAAAAGCTCTCCTAATTGAGAGAACTCAGTTTCTAATTTGTAATTATCTTCATTACATGACACGAATGTAAAAAGACTAAGAACAAAAATAATTGCGGATTTTAATATCTTTTTCATTACCAATTTGGATTTTGTGTTAAATTTTTATTTAAGTCTCTTTCACTTTGTGGTATTGGCCACAAATAATCTTTAGCTGGATCGAAAGTTCTAAAGTCAACTCTTATATAGCCATCATCTTCTAGGGATTCATCGGTTTTAAAACCATGTAGCCAGCCACTATTTACTGTTTCAGATAGTCTCCATCTTCTAATATCAAAGAAACGATGACCAGCTTCAAAAGCCAATTCAACCCTTCTTTCATTTCTTATAATTGTGCGCAAGCTTGCTTGTCCGCCTCCAGGAAAATCAAGAGCTGAACCAATTAGACCTGCCCTTTCCCGTATTAGTTTGATAGTCATATCCCAATCTTGTTCAGTAAAGGAACCCAGCTCATTTTTTGCTTCAGCATAATTCAACAATACTTCAGCATAGCGAATTAAAATGAGGTCCAGTCCAGAATTTGTTTGATTTCTAGCATTTATATCAAAATATTTAGCAACATAGTATCCTGTTTGCGTAGTATTTGAAGAATAATTATACCCATTTGGTTCGGCTCCAGGGGACGTATCAATGGTTATCTGACTACCATCAAAATCTGTCCAAGAATGACCATTATAAAGTATGGTCGCTTCTAGTCTTGGGTCTCTGTTTACGTAAGGATTGTTCTCGTCATAACCTGATGATGCATCCGTAATTTCTTTGCCGTCTATTGTTAAATAACTATCTACCAACTCTTGAAGTGGAGAAAAATTAGCATAACCACTTTGGCTTGGTGGTATTAGTGAGTATTGATTGTTATGCTCCCTATCTATCGGAATATATTGTAGACTAAGAATGATCTCATCATTATTTTCATTTTGTGGTTGAAAAAGTCCTTCATAATCAGGAAACAGACTGTACTCACCAATTAATTCACCAGCCAAATTTACTGTCGATTGATAATCTTCATTATATAAATGCACTTTAGATTTAAATGCTATTCCAGCATCCTTGGTTATTCTGCCAGGTTCATCAGTCTCAGGTAAGTTGTTTATTGCCGTAGCCAATTCAGTATAAATAAAGTCAGTGACAATACTTTTATCTGTCCTAACTAACTGCAAGGATTCATCTATACTTATCTCATCTATAACAAGCGGTACATCACCATATAATTCAACTAAATAGAAATAATGTAACGCTCTTATAAATCTGGCTTGCGCCTTATATGATTCTCTGTTTGATTCAGAAATATCTTCAACATTATCAATATTGTTCATAAAGATATTAGCACGTCGTATACCTTCGTATCTGCTGGACCAAGCACCTGTTACTACTCCATTAGAGGCATCATAGTTCCCATTTCCAATATTTCTATAATCTTCTCTTCTTGTATAAGCATCATCAGATAAAGCATTAAAATACAAATAGGCATCCGCATTCCATATATCTGCATACATTGAATTAAGAAATATATTCGCGTCTTCATCTGTTTTCCAAAATGTTAATTCACTCCTAGCATCCAATGGCGCAAGATCCAAATTAGAACATCCAAAACCTGTTGTTATAAGCAATATTGCTATTATTATTTTTTTCATCGTTTAAATTTTTATAAGTTAATGTCTAAGCCTACTGATAAAACCTTAGAAACTGGGTAAACACGTCCACTCGCTGCTGCACCACCTCCAAAAACTTCAGGGTCTAGTCCGTTATTCATTGGGCTTAATGTAATTAAATTGAGACCTGACAAATAAATTCTTGCATTATCAAAACCTACTTTAGAAGCTATAGAAGTTGGAAACGTGTATCCTACTTGTATATTTTTAAGTCTAACATATTTAGCATCTTGTATATAAAAATCTGACCTTGCTGCATTATTAACCGATTCGGCCCCTACGGTTAACCTTGGATAGGTAGCATCTGTATTAACTGGTGTCCAACGATCTATATGTCGGGGAAACACTGGGCCTTCATTACTGTTATGAAATGCCTCTGTTATTTCTCCTCTAACCCATTGAGATCTTTTACCAACGCCTTGAATAAGCATTGAAAAATCAAAACCTTTCCAATCTAATCTATAGGTAAAACCAAACGTGTATCTTGGAAAAGGATTACCAACAATAAACCTGTCACCTTCATAATCGATGTCACCATCCCCATTTTTATCTACATATTTTATATCACCTGGCTTAACACTTGTTGCAAAAATGGGCGTTGCACTGTTTGCTATTTCTTCTTCCGATTGAAAAAAACCATCAGAACGCAGTGCATAATAAGAATTAATAGGGAAGCCCTCTCTAAGTATGGTTTGAACATCGCCTCCGTTTATAAATTCTTTGTCTTTTAAATCAACTATTTCATTAACATTATCTGAAGCATTTAGGCTAAACGAATGATTTACTTTACCAGTTGACATTTTATAATCCACGCTTAATTCCCATCCTCTATTTCTTACTGATCCCGCATTTTGAAAGGGTTGCCCTAAACCGTAAGTAGCAGGTACCGGAAGCTGTAGTAGTATGTCTTCTGTAAGATTATCAAATACCTCCGCTGTTATATTTAATTTATTTTTAAAAAACGCTAGGTCAATGCCAAGGTTTTTCATCGTGGAAGTTTCCCATGTTCTTGATTGATTAGAAACAGAATAATAGGCTCCAGACACGCCTACTCCCCCAAAACTATAAACACTACTACTTGTATTCACCAAACTCTGATATCCATATAAATCATTAATATCTTGATTACCAAGTTGACCCCATGAGGCTCTTATCTTAGCAAATGACACAACTTCACTTATAGTTTCAAAGAATTTTTCCTTACTTAAAACCCAACCTAGTGAAATGGAGGGGAAAGTTCCCCATCTATAATCCGAACCAAAACGAGATGAACCATCATATCTTACATTCCCTTCAAGCAAATATTTATCTGCATATGTATAACCTATTCTATAAAACACAGATTTAATTGCCCATTCATTGCCAGAGCCATAAGTACCACTCTGTAAAATTTCTGAAGTATTGTCTATAACGCCAAAATCATTACCAGCTACATCTAGTCCTGTTACACCAAAAAAATCAGTTCTGAAACTTTCAGATGAACCACCAATCATGAAACTTAAATTGTGATTTTCCAAAGGCTCTATGTTATAATTAGCTGTTAAGTATGGATTTAAATATAATGACCTTCCATACTGATCTGCTACCTGATTCTGATTATCTCCTCCACCTGGATATGCATACTCTATGGCTTTTCTAAATTCATGAGTTTTATTGCTAACAATATTACCTCCAAACACACCCTTAATAAATAAATTATTTAAAGGTTCATACTCTAGACTAACATTCCATAAAAATTCATCATTTTGGCTATTCCGTTCACCTCCTTTTTCTAATCTGGCCAAACTATTACCATTACTACCACTTACCAACGTATAGTCCCCGTTTTCATCCACATCATCATAAATGGTTGGTATTCTCATAGTTGGCTCAATTAACCATTCTGTAAACCAAGCATGATTCTTTATATCATTCCTAACAAAAGACATACGTCCTCCAGCTTTTAACTTATCATTGATTTTTTTGTCTAAATTGATGCGCATGTTGTAACGCTTATAGCCATAATCTGGCCCTTTAAACAAACTTTCCTGATTTAAATATCCTAATGACAAAAAATAGTTTAACCCATTATCAGCTCCACTCATAGAAAGATTATGACTGCTTTGTTTTCCATAATCCTTAAAAAGGCCTTCATAGAAATTCCCATGATATCCTTGCTCTTTATATGCCAATATATCTTCTGGAGAGAAAGCAGGCGCAAGACCAGAATTAACCAAAGCTTCATTTCTTAAAGTAGCATAGACCCATGGCTCTACAAACTTTGGAAAGTTGGTCGGTTCTTGTATACCAAAAGATCCATTATATACAAATTTAGGTTTTCCCTCTACACCATTTTTAGTTGTTACTAATACAACACCGTTTGCCGCTCTAGAACCATAAATGGATGCTGAAGCCGCATCTTTTAAAACACTAATACTTTTAATGTTATTAGGGTTTACATTATTGAGCGAACTAACAATGCCATCTACAACAATAAGTGGCGTGTTTCCATTAATGGTACTAATACCTCTAATATTGATTTGTGGAAGCGTTCCCGGTTCAGATGTGCCCTGTTGAATTTGCAACCCTGGAGACTCTCCCTGTAATGCTTGATAAGCATTTGTTACTGGTTTGCCTTTAACACTTTTCTCATTTATAACACTAACCGCCCCAATAAGGTTTACTTTTTTCTTGGTTCCATACCCCACAACAATAACCTCATCCAATTTGCTTAAGTCTTCTTCCAATACAATTTCAAATGCATCGACATTTCCTAAAAGACTGACTTCTTTTTGAATATATCCCAAATAGGATGCTATAATGCTTTTTGAAGATGAACTTACAAGTCTTAATTGAAATTTCCCATCAAAATCGGTCACTGTTCCATTAGATGTATCACTCTCTAAAATGGATGCTCCAGGTAAGGGTTGATTATTGCTCATAACCGTTCCCGTTATCACTCGGTCTTGAGAAAATGAGTTTAAAGAAAACCCTAAGAGCAAGAATAGTATAATTAATTTTAGCTTAATCATAGTTTAATTAGTTTTAGTTTCAGTTTTAGTTTAGTTTTAATTTCAATAATTTAATGTCCATATGTTTGAACATATTCAAATATATAAAAATATTTTATATTTAATAAAATTTTAACATTTTTTAATTTTTAAATGCCGATTTATTTGGTTCAGCTCCTAGGTTAATATCAATTACAGCTCCGCTTGTGAGCTTATTCAAAGGAATTTCTTTTTCCCTATATGATTTTCCATTAACATCTATAGATTGTATATATATATTTTCTTTACTATTATTTTTTGTATTGATAATAATTTCATTATCGTTTCGAGTCTTAATTTTAATAGAATCAAAAATTGGACTACCAAATTGAAATGTAGGATTTGTTTCAATTAATCCTTTTACATCAAATAACCCCATTGAAGCCATTACATACCAACTACCTAATTGCCCTTGATCTTCATCTTGTCCATATCCATAACCATGAATATCTTCTGTCCCATAAAATTCATCACAAATTCTTCTTATCCATTTTTGAGTAAGCCAAGGATGGTCTGTATAATTGAAAAGCCATGGAATATGCAAATTGGGTTGGTTGCCATGGTTATATAAATACCTTACACCAGCAAAAGCATCAATTTCTTCTCCCCCAAATTTTGTTTTTTCAGATACTGTAAATATAGAATCTAGACGTTTTACAAAATTTTCTTCACCTAGTTTTTCAATTAAATCCTTTGGTTTATGAGGTACATAAAATGTATATTGCCAAGCATTGCCTTCTTGAAAACCGATCCAAGGTGCAAAGGCATCAAAATCCTGAATAAATTCTCCTGAAGGTAGTTTTGGTCTAACAAAACCAATACTATCATCATAAAGGTTTTTCCAATTTTCAGAAAGCTTCATTAATTTCTCATAATCATCCATTTTTCCTAAAGCCTTCGCAAATTGAGCCACTGCATAGCTACTAAAACTGTATTCTAAGGTATGAGATACTGAAAAACCAGAACCTTTTGATGTTGTTTCCCATCCTGGGACATAATCTATATAACCGTTATTGACAAACTGTCCTAAATCCAACTTTCCAGCGCCTTCTTTTCTATTTAAATAAGAAACCTCATTTTCTAAAGCTGCTTTATATGCTAATTCAACATCGAAATCCTTTATACCAGCTTGATATGCAGATGCAATAACCAAACCAACGAAATTTGTACCAACACCAGAAACATATCTTGAATTTGCCAAACCATCAGCTGTCCATCCAGAGTTTTTATAAACTGCTAAATGGCTCTGTACAAAATCATTATAGTAATCCGGCCATACTAACGACCATAGTTGGGTTAAGTTCCAAAAAGCGCCCCAAACTGAATCCGTATTATAAAAAGACCATGTAGGCTTGCCCTCTGAATCTAATGGTATTTGTCCAATGGAGCCATCATTTTCTGGAAATTGCCCATTGACATCATTTGCAACACCTCTTCCTAAAAGCGCATGATATAACCCAGTATAAAATTTTATTCTATTCGCCTCAGTAGATCCAGAAACTTGTATTTTATTTAATTCTTCTGACCATATTGTTTCTGCTTTTTCCTTAGCCTCATCAAAATCCAGCGCTGACGCTTCTTCTATAAAGTTTTGTTTTGCATTTTCAATTGATGTGTATGAAAATGCTGCTTTTAAGGTGATTGATTCTTTTTCATCAGTTTTAAATTTAAGATATAATCCTGAACCAATACCAGAGATACTTGTTTGTTCTTTATTAATTGTATCCCCTTTAAATGTTCCCACCTCTAATGGCGCCTTACTTATCACTCCTGAAAAATACATTCTTACCTCCCCGTCTGATTGATATTTTTTCACATATTCGGGATATGTAATGACCCAACCTTCAATTTCATTTTGTCCTTTAAAAGCCACATAGGCATCTTTAACCTTTCCACTTTCACCTAATTGATTTCCAATATCTAATATAACGTAAGATTCATCAGATTTAGGGAAGGTATACCTTTGGAACCCAACCCGCTTTGTTGCGGTTAATTCTGCTTTAATATTATAATCCTTCAATAAAACTTTATAGTAACCTGGTGAAGCCTGTTCCTCTTTTTTATCAAACCTAGACCTGTAGCCTTCGTCTGGATTTTCTAGTTTTCCGGGTGTTGTTTTTAAATCGCCTGTCATAGCCGTAAATAAAAACCCTCCAACTTGAAATTCATGAAGATTTGCAAAACCCTCTATACTTTTATGTCTACTGTCATAGCCAACTGCTTCCCAACCTTCTCTATTACCATAACTACCATTAGTAGAAGGTCCTAACTTTGCCATACCAAAAGGAAGCGCTGCTGGCGTATAAAAAAACCACCTACTATGTGCTGTACCTATATTAGGATTCACATAATGACTAACTTCTTTTAATGCTTCTTCTTTATTTGTTTGTTCGTTTGATGTTCTGCAAGAGACCAACATTGTTGATGCAGTTATTAATAAAATGATTTTTTTTAGCATAGTCAATTATTTTTAAGTTTATAATTTGATAAAAATATGTAAATAGCGCATACAAAAAGCACTAAAAAACTTGCGGAGATTCCAGCGACACTGTTTACAACTCCCATGATTGGTGGAATTACAGCGCCTCCAATAACAGCCATAATCATAAGCGCCGAAATTTCATTAGCACGCTCTGGTATTTTATCTATAGTTAAAGAGAATACTAAAGGGAATAAGTTACCGGAAACCAAGCCTATTAAAGCGATTAATACCAAAGCATAAAAAACATTTGGAGCAATCACAATTAAACCAATAAAAATCACGGTTAAAAGAGCCGACCAAAAAAGAAATTTTTGATTATTAATTTTAAGTAATAATATAGCTCCGAAAAAACGACTGATCATTAAGGCAAAGAAATACAAACTTATACCTAATGAAGCATCTTCTAAATCCATATTGAATTTCCCAACTAACAAATTTTGAATATTTGTATTCATTCCTACATCAATTCCTACTATTAAAAATATACCAAGTACCATAGCAAGTACTAATGAATTTTTCAAAAGACCTATGGTTGAACTAAAAGTTACATTTATTAAGGATTCCGATTCTGTAATTTTTGTAAACACCAACCAAATTCCTGAAACAATCGAAACGATTCCATAAACCAAAAACACTTGCTTCCAATCATTATATTGAGACACCATAAACGTTACTAGTATGGGCCCTATTAAAGAGCTTATTGCTTTTATAAACTGAGAAAAACTCATATAACTAGAAAATTTGTCCTTATGCACGGTATCCTTTAAAAGTGGATTAGATGATACTTGTATTATGGTGTTTCCAACACCTAAAAGAATAAATGAAAATAAAAAAGTTGGATACGAGTAAACAGTAAAAGGAATAAACATACCTATAGCCGTAACAAAAATTCCTATTGAAAGTATTTTTTTCTTTCCAAACTTGTGTTGCAAAATTCCAACAGGAATAGACAAAATAAAAAACCAAACAAATACCATTGATGGAATTAATTGTGCAAGCTCAGGAGATAAGTTAAAATCTCTTTTTGCATAACCAGTAGAAACTCCCACAATATCAACAAAACCCATTACTATATAACACAATAGAACAGGCATCACTTTATTTAAATTTTTAACATTCATGCCTATTTAGTTTTAATTACATTTTTTTTAAAGTGTCTTCTAACTGTAAGTAGTACGCATCATCTAAAAGCAATGCACCACCAATAATAGCCGCTTTTTCACCTAAATTAGATACATAAATTTCAATATCGGGAATAATCTCTTGAAGGTGTTTGGAAAAATATGGATAAGCTTTTGATATGTTTCCTCCAATAACTAAAACTTCAGCTCCAAATTTTTCCAAATATGGCTTTATATAACACCCTAACTTAGAACCAAATAACTCAAAAACTTCGGCAGCTTTTTTGTTGGTATTTATTAAATCACATAATTCACGAACATTTTTAACAACATTTCCAGATACATCTTTGTACGATCCAACAAGTCCTCTCGTAGAAAAAATCTCATCAGCTAATTTTCCATTATAAAATTTATTATATAAGACCCCGCCCTCTGGAACCATGTTTCCCTCAACAATCGGTTGCGTTTCATTTAAAAAAGAAGAACCAAAACCAGTACCTAAAGTAATGGCCACTACTCTTTTGTATTTGGATGCTTTTCCTATGGATGCTTCTGCCACAGAAAATGCAGTCGCATCATTTATAAACCTAACTTGTTGAGGTTCTAGATTAAACCTATCTGCTATCTCTTTTCTAAGGTTTAGCCCATAAAGCGACTCTAACTTATCCACTCCTTTTATTAAACTTATTCCGTTATAATAATCAAAAGGCCCTGGCATGGCAAAACCAATACCTTGGTAAGAGACTTTAGTTTTTGATATGGTCTCGCTTATTGCAGAAACCCATCCATCAATTATTTCATCTTTTGAACCAAAAGTATTTACTTTACGATTAACTAATGATTCTTCAATAATTTGTTTGTTGGTATGTCCGTACATACAACAAGTTATATGGCTTCCGCCAATGTCAATCCCTATACTATACATTATCTTCTTATTTCTATTGAATACGTAAATCTATCACCTCTGTAGTACCCTATATTATATTCAAGGGGGCGATCTCCAGGGTCAGAAACAAATCTTTCTCTAATTAAAATGGGATCATTATCTTGAATTTCTAAAAATTGACTATAATCACCTGCAAAGCCCACTTTTATGTTTTCTTTGGAAATAGAGGGAATTGAATTGTAATCTTGTTCTAAAATATCATAGAGAGGCCTATTAAAATCCTCTTCTCCATTTAAGCCTATTCTAGGTTGAAAATAACTTTCAAAATAAACTAAAGGAGACTTTCTACCTTTTACTCTTGTCAATTTCAAGATTTTGGTTTTTTTATCTACATTTAAAAAATTTGCAATTCGATCATTTACAAAAACCCACTCAACTTTTATACTTAAGTTTAAAGAAGGTACCCCCTTTAGATTCATTTCTTGAGTAAAACTATGCCATTCGCTAAGATTGGTGGTTATTTCATTTTTAGAAACTTTTGTTCCAACTCCTTTTTTTCTAACGATCAATCCTTCTAATTGAAGTTTATTTGTTGCTTGTCTTACAGTATTTCTTGAAACCCCCAGTTTTTTGGACAATTCTATTTCTTTTGGTAGAAATGCACCATTTTCATACTCGGGCAACATTATTAAGTTTCTTAATAATTGTTCCACTTGGATATGTAAAGGTATAGGGTTACTATGGTCTACTTTTAATTCCAAATTTACTACTTTTTACTTTGTTTATATGTAGGTACAAAGTCCAAATATATATTTATATTAGGTGAAATCAAAATACTCTTTAATAAATTTTATGATTTATGTGAAATTATTATCATTTTTTTATTGTTGTCTGATTAAAACTATTGACTTTTATTTGAAGTCCATCTATAATAGTATTTGTAAAAGCATTACTGATTAGACGCCTTGCTTTTAATACTAGTTAAATAATAGAAATAGTATGTTTAATTTCATGATTATTAATATTTTAAATTTTTATCATTGTAATATTTTATTTGCTAAATTATTTTTTGATTGCAATGGATGATTCTAAAATAGTAGCTGCAATAATAGCTGCATCCACTTTCTTAATTATAGGAATATTTAATATTATTTTCAGCTTTCATAAGCAAAAAAAACCAATGAAATGTTTCTTAAACAAGAAGAATTCAATAAGGAATTAGAATCTCTTAAAACACTTAATCAAAAGCAATTATTAGAATTTCAACAAAGTTTACATAAAGAAAACATACAAGAATCAAATAAAATTGATAAGAAAAAATCCATATTGCAATCACTTCTATAATATGCCCATAATGGAAAAATTTTGCAACAAATTCAATTGTCCCAAAAAAAGTGTTTTTTTGGGACAAAAATCAAGTTCACTATATTATTTATTGTAATAACGTAAAATACTATTTACTTTTTTAGTTATATTTGTAAAATATATTTAACGTTATGTCTAGAAACAGTATTATATTACTGCCTAAAAATAAGAAGCTTTTACAAGCAGTGGGAGAAAATATTAAGTTAGCACGCTTACGCAGGAAACTAACGATGGATCAGGTTTCAGAACGAGCAGGGATTTCCCGTCCCACACTTTCTTCCCTGGAAAAAGGAAGTCCTTCCATTTCTTTAGGTATTATTCTCCAAGTTTTATTAGTATTAGGGCTGGAGAAGGATGTATTGCTTTTGGCCGACGATGATGTATTGGGCAGAAAAATACAGGATGCCGCTCTAATCATAAAGGAACGCGGCCCAAAAAATACCAAGAAATAATGGTACTGGAACGAAAAGAAATATTTGTATATGCGCATTGGGATGGCATTGAAGCTCCATTGTTAATGGGGAGTTTATATGCCACGCTATCTAGAGGGAAAGAAATATTTTCCTTTGAGTATGATAAAGGATGGTTACAATCGGATTATGCCCAGATCATAGATCCAGATCTACAATTATTCGAAGGCCCCCAGTACCTCAATGATGAGAAATCTAATTTCGGTATTTTCCTGGATTCCTCACCTGATCGATGGGGACGGGTGCTAATGATGCGCAAAGAGGCTGCCAAAGCCAGAAAAGAAGATCGACGCCCCAAAACCTTAATGGAGTTGGATTATCTACTAGGGGTTTACGACCATAACCGAATGGGAGGACTTCGTTTTAAAACAGTACAGAACGGTGCTTTTTTAGATGACAATGAAGCTATGGCAGCACCGCCTTTCGCTGCTCTTAGAGATCTTGAATTTGCCAGCTTACAGCTAGAGAAAGAAGATGCCCCTGATAATCCGGAATACCTAAAATGGCTCAATATGCTAATGGCACCTGGATCCTCATTAGGAGGCGCAAGACCTAAGGCAAATATACAGGACACTGATGGTAGTTTGTGGATTGCTAAATTTCCAAGCCAAAATGATGGGCAGGATATGGGCGCGTGGGAAATGCTAGCGTATCGGCTTGCCATTCAATCCGGAATTGATATGGCACCATCAAGAATACAAAAATTTTCGCATCACCAACATACCTTTTTAACACAACGCTTTGATAGGAAGATCGATGGTACCCGTATCCATTTTGCCTCTGCAATGACCCTATTGGGATATACAGACGGAACGGACTATCAAGACGGGGTCAGTTATTTAGAACTCCTGGAATTTTTAATGCGGAATGGGGCTGATGTTGATAATGATCTCAAGAAATTATGGAGACGTATTGCGTTCAATGTTTGTGTTTCCAATACGGATGACCACCTTCGCAATCACGGATTTCTGTTAACGGATTCTGGTTGGATACTTTCACCGGCTTATGATATCAACCCAACCCCTAACGGTACGGGGCTAAAACTTAATATTTCAGAAAACAACAATGCTTTGGACATAGACCTAGTACGGGAAGTCGCTCCTTATTTTCGGTTAAAAGAAAAAGAAGCCAATGCTATTATCAGTACAATTGAACAGAATGTAGGTCGGTGGCAACAACTAGCGACGGATTTAGGTATTCCAAGAAATGAAATGGAATTAATGAAAAATGCATTTAAGTATTAAAATATTTAATAAATAATATTTCTTGCTATAAAATAATAGCATTTTAAATCCAGAAAAATTCGGGAACAACACAACGTCGTATTTATTGCCAAAAAAGCCCTAATTTCTTAGGGCTTTTTAGCAATTTCGCGGTCTGGACGGGACTCGAACCCGCGACCTTCGCCGTGACAGGGCGACATTCTAACCAACTGAACTACCAGACCGTTGCTTTATTGCGGTTGCAAATATACACGCCTTTTTTTATATGTCAAACGTTTTTTTGATTTTTTTATATATTCTTTTAAAAAAGAATGCTTCGGGGCTTTTCTCAAGATAACAAGGGATTAAATCCCAAGGCAGGTCTGGACTCTAAAATCCCCAAAGATCACGGCATTACGCTAAAAAAGCGGGATTAGCCTGCCACGACAAAGGCGTCGTTCTACGATCTATTTTGAATGCCTTGCTTCGAAATCTTTCCCACACAATAGACGAGAACTAATAAACTGCTGTAGAATCTATACAAATTTTTGACGTTCTATCATGTATGTTGTAAGAATGTTATTAAAATCTTTATTAATGTCGGCCTCAACATATTTAATCTTGTATTGCGCGCACTTTAAACGTAAAGCCTCAAAATAATCACCCACGGCATTTTTATAACTGTCTTTTATAGTATCTGCATATAAATTAATATGCTCACCTGTTTCTACATCAATAAAACGCTTGGGCTTGTTATCAAAATTAAAAGTTAATTCTTTTTCTTTATCAAATACATGAAACAAAATCACTTCGTGCTTGTTATATTTTAAATGACGTAATGCTTCAAATAGTTTCACGGCATCTTTAGAGGTTTGAAACATATCGGTAAACAAAAAGATCATAGAACGCCTATGAATCTTTTCCGCTATTTCATGTAGGTATTTATAGGTTTCTGTTTCTTTATTTAAGGGTTTAGAAACCACGGCATCGCTCAAATGGTTTAACAGCATTTGATGGTGGCGCTCACTGCCTTTTTCTGGCGCATAGTAATCGTAATCATCACTATAAATACTTAAACCAACAGCATCCCGTTGCTTTTTTAAAATATGCATTAAAGACGCTGAAGCCAAAACCGAAAACCCTATTTTATTTAAACTATTAATAGAGAACGCGTCCATTTTTGGATAGTGCATAGAACTACTGTTATCTATAATGATATGACAACGTAAATTAGTTTCGTCATCATAGCGCTTGGTATAAAGCTTATCCGTTTTAGCAAATAGTTTCCAATCTATATGACGAGTGCTCTCCCCTTGATTATAAATTTTATGTTCGGCAAATTCGGCAGAAAAACCATGAAATGGACTTTTATGCATGCCCGCAATAAAACCTTCTACGACTTGTTTTGCAAGTAGTTCGAGGTTTTTAAAACCATCAGCTTTATTAAGTTCGTGTTGTAAATTCATAATAAGCCCTACCTAGCCTCACCCTAAAGGGAAGAATTGCCTCGCCTAACTTCTCCCAAAAGAAAAATAATCTACTTGGCAACTCTACATTTTAAAAAATTAATAATTAATTTCCACAGCCCACTCTTAAATACATACCTAAGAGTTTCCCCTTCGGGGATTAGGAGGCTATTTCATCAACAATACCATAAGCGACAGATTCTTCGGCTCCCATCCAATGGTCACGATTAAAGTCCTTCATTATTTTATCAAAGGTTTGCCCGCAATTATCCGCTAATATTTGCGCACTTAATTCTTTGGTAATTATAATTTCCTTTGCAGTAATCTCTATATCGCTCGCTTGCCCACGGGCACCCCCACTTGGTTGGTGGATCATAACCCGCGCATGTGGTTGTATAAAACGTTTTCCTTTTTCTCCGGCAGACAATATTATAGAACCCATAGATGCTGCAAACCCTGTACAAATCGTTGATACATTACTTTTTAAGGATTTCATACAATCGTAAACAGCAAAACCAGAAGTCACATAACCTCCAGGGCTGTTAATATATAAATGAATATCCTTTGTTTCTAACGCATCTAAATACAATAAGCGTTCTATAACGTGCTTAGCAGAATCATCATCAACTTGTCCCCACAAAAACACTTTACGTTCTTCTAATAATTTGCTATCAATAGCATTTTGTACTTTTATTTGTTCACTCATATTTGTTTTTTTATTTGCATCTAAAATAAAAAAAGGTTTGCCATAATGACAAACCTTTTCAATTTTCTTTTAAAATATCAATTATAAATGCGAGTCTATCGCTTCAGTATATGTATTTTTTGGAGCTACGCCTACTTGTCTTCCAACAACTTCCCCATCTTTAAAAACCAAAACAGTAGGAATATTACGTACACCATATTTTGCAGCAAATTCTTGGTTTGCATCTACATCTACTTTACCAACAACAGCTTTACCTTCATATTCTCCACTAATTTCCTCAATAATTGGTCCAACCATTCTACAAGGTCCACACCAAGCAGCCCAAAAATCAACCAATACGGGTTTGTCACTTTTTAATACCGTTTCTTCAAACGTTGCATCTGTTATTTCTAATGCCATAATATTTATATTTTAATTCTTAATCTTATTTTTAATGACACAAAATTAGTCAAAATATTTCCTAAAGCTTACAATGTAACAATTTGTTTTATCTATACCAGTATTATTTAGCACTATTATAGTCGAGTACACCTATTAACTTCCTAAAAAACAACCCTCTCAAAAACATATCAAGTCAATCATTTTCAAATCATTACACCAAAACCACTCGATCTCGGATCCTTATTAGGCAACCAAAAAGTTGCGTATTAAAAATATTTAGCTTAGTTTAGCAACCATAAAGTTGCATATCAATTAAAAATCGAACTTATTATGAATGATGTTATTAAAAAAGAAAAAGTATTCAAGCAACCCATAGACAAAGTATGGAATGCCATTTCAAAAGCCGAAGAAATATCTGCATGGTTTATTCAAGCTGATTTTAAAGCTGAAAAAGGGTATCAATATACCTTTACTTCAGAACCTAATGAAAAAGGTTGCACAACCATTAGTGGAGAAGTTAAAGAATCTGATCCTTATAAATTAGTTTATACTTGGATAGTTGCCGATACGAAAGTAGAAACTACAGTAACTTGGGAACTAGAATCTACGGAAGATGGCACTAAATTATATCTGGAACACTCGGGCATTTCCAATTACGAAGGTGAGACCGCTGTAAAAATGTTTGAAAGCTTTAACGGTGGTTGGGATGGCTGTATAAGCGGACTAACGGATTACTTAAAACAATTAGTCAATGCAGGATAAAATAACCAAACTTTTTAAAGCCATTGCAGATCCAACGAGGCGTGATATTTTTCACGCCTTGGTTATTGCTACCTCTGCGCTATCCATTACACAAATATCCAGTCAATTTGATATTAGTAGGCAAGGTGTCACCAAACATATTAAGACACTCGAAGAAGCTGGTTTGGTAAATATAAACGCCATTGGAAGAGAACGTTTTTGTTATGCCAATGCAAAACCTTTAAAAGAGGTAAGCAATTGGGTTCAATTTTACTCACAATTTTGGGATCACTCATTACAAGATCTGGAGAATTATTTAAACACACCAAAAAATGGATAGGGGTGCTGGTGCTAGATTAATAGCATTTCAGGATGGAGATAAGCACTACAAAAATCAATTAGAAGTTAGTGCTAGCTCTAAACAAATATTTTTTTGGGATCACAGAACAAAAGTTGTGTGCGATATGCGGTATGAAATCATTTATAACGAGCCATGACCAAGTTCATAATAACCACTTCAAGGTAAATCCAGATAGTCCAAGTATACCGAGAGCGCACCATAAAAGTAAAACACCTCTTTCTTCCAATTTTAAGCTTAAAATTGAAATTCATCTCCTCTTAAATTTAAGAATCAACATGTGGGGCAAAATTAAAAACAATACCCGAAAAAACAAATCGGACTTGTTCCTCCCTTTTGAAAACTACCGAGAGTACACATCTATAAAAAAGACACGAATGGCACAAATTCACACAAATCCAATACATTATGGAATAGATTGGACACGGCATGAATATGAATCCCTAGACTATATAGGCTTGAAATCTGTCAATAGACAGAATAATTAGTGAAAATTTGTGCCATTCGTGTCTAATCTTTTTTTTGTGCATTATTTGTGTACACACAGTAGTTTTGAAAAGGAGGATAATTTCGACAAAGTCGAAATTTAGGAGGGTTAAACCAGGATAGGTCAATCGCAGGTCTTCTTTTCAGATCGACTAAAACTTTTGCCTAAACACAGCTTTTAAGCATGATCCATTAACAAAAAGAAAAGTAATTCCAAATAGATTTAAATAAATCCATAATATGACGTTTTTAATTTCGGGAGCTATTGATTTAATAAGGTCCCTGAAGAGAAAAAGAATATGGTTTCTAAAATCAAAAATACTATCACATGATAGCATATTATTTTTTTCATAGTCATGAGATCCCTGCTTTACTGAAACAAGTTCAGCACAGGTCGCAGGGATTTAGTTTAGCTTAAACATCACATCCCGACTCTCTAATTCACTAAGTAATTCCTGGGACACCTTAACCTTTTGCCTTCTACTGGGCATATGTAGTTTTAGTTTTTCCTTAATATCGTAAACTATGAAATTTAATGCCTGATTTCCAGGGTGCATTTGCAACAATTCTTTTAAACACAAAATACTTTCTTCGTGCAAATCTTTAATATTAAGCTGAATGGATAATTTCTTAGCATAATTTTCCATAACATCCTGCAGTAATTGAAAACTATTAAACTGCAATCTTGGATCGCTCTTTTTACCTGTATCTTTATTAACCCAACCTTCACGAACAAACGTTTTTACAAATACAAAATTATTCTTCATTAAAAAGTGCCGGAACTTTAAATATTCTTCACCAAAAATCCTAAATTCAAAACTATCTGTATAATCTTCTACAGTAAAAAGCCCCCATCCTTTTCCTTGTTTACTAACACGATGTTGTACATCGGTCACCACACCTCCAAAAACAATTTCCCTGTTTACATAAGGTTCTAAGTTGTTAAACATGGCTATAGTGCCATTGCAAAACGTTTTCATTTCAGTTTTAAAATCATCTAAAGGATGTCCAGAAATATAAACACCAACAACTTCACGTTCTTGAGCCAGTTTCTCCATAGTCCCCCACTCTTCACATGGTGGCACTTCTGGTTCTGCTATTTGCACATCGCTCGTTGCTCCAAATAAACTCACCTGTGATGAGTTCTCATTTTCTTGGTGCTTGTTTCCATATTTAACAGCCTTTTCTAAAAAGGTAATACCATCTCCTTCTTTATGAAAATACTGTGCGCGATGTGTATTTTCAAAACAATCAAACCCGCCGGCTAAAGCTAAGTTTTCAAAAGCTTTTTTATTGGCTGCCCTTAAATCGATTCGTTTCGCTAAATCGAATATGGATTTATAGGGCCCATCATCTTTTCTTTTATCAACTATAGTCTTTACCGCACCATGGCCAACCCCTTTAATAGCTCCCATACCAAAACGTACGGCATTATCCTGATTTACAGAAAATTTATAATACGATTCGTTAACATCTGGCCCCAATACATCCAATTTCATCCGTTTACATTCTTCCATAAAGAAAGTAACCTGTTTTATATCGTTCATATTGTTAGATAATACCGCTGCCATATATTCTGCAGGATAATGTGCCTTCAAATAGGCTGTTTGGTAAGCTATCCACGCATAACATGTAGAGTGGGATTTGTTAAAGGCGTAACTTGCAAAAGCTTCCCAATCTTTCCAAACTTTTTCTAATACTTTAGCATCATGCCCGTTTGCACTCGCCTGTTCTACAAACTTTGGTTTCATTTTATCCAGTACCGCAATTTGTTTTTTCCCCATCGCCTTACGCAATACGTCGGCTTCACCTTTTGTAAACCCAGCCAGTTTTTGGGAAAGCAGCATGACCTGCTCCTGGTATACTGTAATACCGTATGTTTCTTTTAAGTACTCCTCCATCGCTGGTAAGTCGTACTCAATATCTTCATCACCATGTTTTCTTCTAACAAAGCTCGGAATATATTCCATAGGCCCTGGGCGGTATAAAGCATTCATGGCAATTAAATCTTCAAACACCGTAGGTTTTAAATCCCTGAGGTGTTTTTGCATACCAGGAGATTCATATTGGAATACCCCAACAGTTTCTCCACGTTGAAATAAAGCATATGTTTTTTCATCATCTAAAGGAAAAGTCTCAGGATCCAGCAAAATATTATGTTTTGCTTTTACAATTTTAACGGTATCTTTAATTAGGGTCAGCGTTTTTAACCCTAAGAAATCCATTTTTAACAAACCCGCATCCTCTACAACCGAGTTATCAAACTGTGTAACGTATAAGTCGGAATCTTTAGCTACCGATACAGGGACAAACTTTGTAATATCGTCAGGCGTTATTATAACCCCACATGCGTGAATTCCTGTATTCCTTACAGAACCTTCTAAAGCTCTCGCTGTATTGACCGTCTCTGCCTCTAAACCAGAACCCTCAGAAATATTTAAAAGTTCATTGACTTTTTCTAATTCTTCTGCCCTAAACTTACTTGCTAGTCCCTTTTCGTCTAAACCAAAAATTTTACTGAGTTTAGACATATTGGGAATTAATTTTGCGATTCTATCAGCATCAAACAAAGGCAAATCCAATACACGAGCTGTATCTCTAATGGACGACTTAGCAGCCATGGTACCATAAGTAATGATTTGCGCTACCTGATTGGCACCGTACTTATTAATTACATAGTCCATAACACGGCTTCTACCTTCATCATCAAAATCAATATCAATATCTGGCATACTAATACGGTCCGGATTCAAGAAACGCTCAAAAAGTAAATCATACTTCATGGGATCTATGTTCGTAATCCACAAACAATAGGCTGCCACCGATCCGGCAGCCGAACCACGCCCTGGACCTACAGATACATCCATCTTCCGGGCTTCTCGAATAAAATCCTCTACAATTAAGAAATACCCTGGATATCCTGTATTTTCTATAACGCTTAATTCGAAATCTAATCGTTCGACCACTTCTTCACTAAGCGGTTCCCCATAACGTTTTTTGGCACCTTCAAACGTTAAATGTCTTAAATAGGCATTCTCACCACGTTTTCCACCATCTACCAGATCTTCTTCATGTTTAAATTTATCGGGGATGTCGAAAGCCGGCAAAAGAACATCTCTTGCAAGCTGAAACCCTTCAATTTTATCTACAAGCTCCTTAATGTTTAAAATGGCATCTGGTTGATCATGAAACAATTGTTTCATTTCTTCAGAAGACTTAAAATAGTATTCCTGATTGGGAAGCCCATAACGGTAGCCCCTGCCTCTACCAATAGGAGTGGCTTGTTTTTCGCCATCCTTTACACATAATAAAATATCATGCGCATTGGCATCTTCTTGTTTCTGGTAGTAAGTATTATTGGTTGCAACTAATTTTACGTCATGTTTTTTAGCCAAGGCTATCAACGTTGGATTGACGCGATTTTCATCTTCCTGATTATGGCGCATCAGCTCTACATACAAGTCGCCTCCAAATTCATTTTTCCACCATAGCAATGCTTCTTCGGCTTGTTTTTCACCAATATTGAGCACTTTACTTGGGATTTCTCCATATAGACTCCCCGTTAGCACTATAATATCTTCCTTATATTCCTGTATTAGTTTTTTATCTATTCTAGGAACATAGTAAAACCCATTAACGAAAGCATGCGACGATAGTTTTGCAAGATTATGATAGCCATTTTTGTTTTTTGCTATCAATACCACCTGGTACCCATTATCTTTTCTTGATTTATCCTGATGGTTTTCACACACAAAAAACTCACACCCTACAATTGGTTTTATAAGTTGCTCTTCTGAAACCGCTCCTTTTTCCTCAGCTTCAGCGATGTTTGCCTTTATGCTGCTATTTTTTCTGTTTACGGCATTAATAAAGTGGAATGCTCCCATCATATTCGCATGATCGGTAAGCGCTACAGCAGACATATTATGAGAGGCAGCAGCATCCACTATGTCACCAACGCTCATGGTGGACTGTAATACAGAAAACTGTGAATGATTGTGGAGATGAACAAAACCAGCATCTGCCATATCGGATATATTTTGCTTAATATCCTCAGTAGAAATCGTTTTTTGTTTAAGACTTTGAAGGCGTTTTCGAATTTTAGCACTTTCCTGTTTAAGGTTAACGTGCTTTAAGTTAATAAGCTCAATTTCCTTTGGATTGGCTTCGTTAAAATTCTGAAAATAATCAGGTTCTACATCAAGCTGCTCTTTAGTATACTCTCCCAAACGAACCAGCTCGAAAAAGCAACGTGTGGTTGCCTCCACATCGGCTGTGGCATTATGGGCTTCAGCAAAAGGGGTTTTAAATAAAAACTCGTGCAACTCGGTTAACGTTGGCAATTTAAATTTACCATAACGTCCTCCTGGTATCTGGCATAGGCTTGCCGTATGTTCTGTACAGGTATCTAAAACAGGTAGTTCCTGTAACGGATTAGAAACATCGCCACGAACAAATTCGGCACCCATGATGTTTAGGTCGAACTTTACATTTTGACCAACAACAAATTTGGTTTTACTTAAAGCGTCATTAAATTTTTCTAAAACCTCGGCTAACGGCACCCCTTGTTCTTGAGCTAATTCGGTAGAAATACCATGAATTTTCTCGGCATCATAAGGAATATTAAAACCTTCAGGTTTCACCAAATAATCTTGATGGTCGATACAATTCCCCATGGCATCGTGTAGTTGCCATGCGATTTGTATACATCTGGGCCAATTATCGGTATCCGTAATGGGTGCATCCCAGCGTTTTGGTAATCCAGTAGTTTCTGTATCGAAAATTAAGTACATAAGCCCCGCCTAACCTCCCCAAAGGAAGGGATTTTTTAGTCAATTAATAAAAAAGTGTATTCGTTTTAAGTAAAAACGAAGTGTATAAAAGTACATAGAATTTATACTTTTTTAAAGTGAAGTTTTGAAGAGTTGTAAACAAAAAATACAACCCATCCGATAGCTATCGGATGGGTTGCGCTTCTCTTAACCAAAACCAGTCAACTTTTATGAAACTAGCTCTTCATGTACTTTTTCTGTGTTTATTGCTGCTTGAATAGCATTTCGTTGATTAAACAACATCGTATCAATACTTGGCGGCAAAGTTCTATCTTTTAAAATCCCATCGTATTCTTCAAGACTGGCTTGTTCACCCCTAATGGCTTCTTCTAAAATAGTTTCATCATCATTCGATGTAAAAAGCGACTTTAAACGCATCCAATTTCTGTGTACTATACCTTTAAAACTTCCAGAATCTTCCGGAACTTCACCATAACGCAAAATTTCGGTTCTTAAATCTTTGGCAAACTCGCTTCGTTCTGAAGCTCTTCGTTTAAAAAAAATTTTTAATGTCGGACTATCTACATTTTCAGCAGCATTTAAATACCCTTTTTCGGCATCATAATTTTTAACCAATAATTCGTTTAACTTGTTTGAAATTTCTTCACTGTAATTCATAATATCATTTTCATTTTTAAATTTCAATAAATTCTTTAAAGATGCGTATTGTTTCACATCATTATACTATAACATACATAAAAAAAGCGCTTTTGTCAAGCAATTTAACATGGTTTATGATGAATTTAAGAGACATTAACAAATTCAAATTAATTTTTTTTAATCGAAAAGAATTCCTCGAGGCTCTGCCTCGGGCCTGCCAGCAAAGGCAGGGTTTCCGTTGAGCTTGTCATTCCCGTGAAAACGGGAATCTAAATACCTAAACATTAATCTAATACGTATATATCTGTACGTAAATATTTTGTTATGGATCCTAAATTGACTTTAAAATTAAATCAATCGTAGCCTAATTATTTGGGCAAAACACTTGTTTTTTTCAAAAAACACGATCCGTCCAGACAAAGAAAGCTATAAACAGTTTTAAACAAAACTTACTTTTTTACTGTTCTATAAAATTATTCTACTTTAGAGGCTAAAAACATTTTATAATGACTTTTAAATTACCCTTGCTATGCCTTACTATATGTTTATTGAATTGTACAAACCCAAGTACATCTTTATATGTAGGAACCTATACAGACGAAGACAGTGAAGGCATCTATCAATTTGAATTTAATTCTGAAACAGGTGAATTAAATAAAAAACAATTAGCCACAACTTCTGAAAACCCATCATTTATAAGCTATTCGCCCGATAAAAACCATATTTATGCCGTTAATGAAAATGAAAATGGAACGATATCTGCTTTTAAAGTTGAGGACGACAAAACCCTAACATTAATAAACAAAGTTAGTACTCAAGGGGCACACCCCTGTCATGTTACCATTAATAAACAAGGTGATAAAGCAGTAGTTTCAAATTATACTGGTGGAAATTTTTCTTTACATACTGTTGAAAATAATGGTATTTTAAACGAGGCGTTTCAGGTAATAAACCATAAAACCGATAGTCTTATTTCGCATGTGCATTCTGCTCAGTTTTTCAATGAGGACTTATATGTAGCAGATTTAGGTCTTAATGCCGTTTTTAACTACCAATTATCTAACAATAACTATAAATTAGTTTCACCTTCCATTGTGAAAATGGAAAATAATGCTGGTCCTAGGCATTTTTCCTTAACAAAAGACGGTAAGTTCATTTACATTATAAACGAACTTTCAAGCACGATTACTTCGGCTAAAAAAACAAAAAACGGATTTGAGTTTATTGAAACTGTTTCTACATTAGCCGATGCTTTTAAAGAAAAAAGCTACTGCGCCGATATTCATCTATCTAAAGACGAGCAGTTTTTATATGGCTCAAACCGTGGCGAAAACTCCATTGTTGTTTTTAAAAGAGATATAACTTCTGGAAAGCTTAACAAAATTCAAAACATTCGTGTTCATGGTGATTGGCCTAGAAACTTTACCCTGGACCCTACAGGGCGATTTTTATTAGTTGCCAATCAAAAAAGCCACAATATTTCCGTTTTTAAGATTGATGGGGCTACAGGAAAACTCAACTTTTTACATTCAGTTGAGATACCGTCTCCCGTATGTTTATTATTCTAAACAAATGACTGATAATTAAAAAAATATAGTATCTTTGCGCCCTCATTAATAACCGAGGTCGAGAACCTCAAATAATTAATTATTATGCCAGTAAAGATTAGATTACAAAGACACGGTAAAAAAGGAAAGCCTTACTACTGGATCGTAGCAGCAGATGCACGTTCAAAAAGAGATGGTAAATACCTAGAAAAATTAGGTGCTTACGATCCAAACACAAACCCAGCAACCATAGATTTAAATATTGATGGTGCGGTACAATGGTTACAGAATGGTGCACAACCAACTGATACAGCCAAAGCTATTTTATCTTACAAAGGGGCTTTACTAAAAAATCACCTAGCAGGTGGTGTTAGAAAAGGTGCTTTGACCGAAGAGCAAGCAGAAGCTAAATTTACTGCTTGGGTAGAAGAAAAAGAAAGCAAAGTTAATGCTAAAACTGATGATTTAGCTAAAGCAGAAGCAGACGCTAAAGCAAAAGCTTTTGAAGCAGAGAAAGCTGCTAATGAAGCTCGTATTGCTGCAGCTGCTCCTGTTGTTGAAGAGGAAGTTGCTGAAGAAGCGGAAGCTGAAGCAACTACTGAAACTGCAGAAGAGGTTGTTGAAGAAACAACTGAAGCTGTAGCTGAAGAAACTCCAACAGCAAAAGAAGAAGAATAAAAAAGATTTTTTTATACTTTTAAACTCCGATATTTTTATCGGAGTTTTTTATTTAGTCAAACTTTTACAAGTTTGACTAAATAATTCCCACCTTCGTGGGAATCTCATGAGGCTTAGAGATAAATTTTAAAAAGATTCCCACCCCTGTCTGCCGACAGGCAGGTTCGTGGGAATGACAAAATCATTCGTCATGCGAAAAGAAGATTGTTTTTACTTAGGTAAAATTGTAAAAAAATATAGTTTTAAAGGTGAAGTTTTAGCTAAACTTGATACAGATCAACCTGAACTTTATGAGAATTTAGATGCCATTTTTTTAAACTTAAGAAATAATCTCGTCCCATTTTTTATTGAGCGCTCACAGCTTCATAAATCAGAATTATTACGTATTAAATTTGAAGATGTTGATGAAGAAGCAGATGCAGATGCTATAATGAAAAGCGATTTATATTTACCCCTCGACTTACTTCCCAAACTTGAAGGTAATAAATTCTATTTCCATGAGGTGATTGGTTTTACTGTTGAAGACGTCAATTACGGAAAAGTAGGCACCATAAAAGCTATAAACGATTCGACTGCACAATCGCTTTTTGAAATAGACAGAAATGGTATCGAAATTTTAATTCCTATGAATGATGAATTTATAGTAAAGGTGGATAGAGAAAATAAAACTATTATTGTGGAGACCACAGAAGGATTAATAGACTTGTATCTGTAAAATTTTACCTAAACAAACTAAGCAACCTGGGTCAATTCTTCTTTTATTAACCGTAACCCATATTGAACATGATCCTGTTGTTTTATCAATAATCTACAAAGTGATAAAGACAGATTCATTTGCTTAAGTAATTCATTATATTTTTCTATACATAACAGCTCAATTTTATAAATGCCATTTAATAATTCCCTATTATTCTCCCACTGTAATAAATTGTTAAAACTTTTCATATAAAGATGATAGCGTCTTTTTGACATTATTGAATCTTCAACAGAAGCATCAAGCTTTTTAATTTCCTTTTGCAACATTTTACCAAAGTTGCATCGTTCTATACTTTTTTCCTTTAAAAGAGCTTTTATTTTTATGTTGGAATTTTTTTCGTATGCTTTTGTGTAGATTTTTTCAATGACCTCATTCATTAAAATGACGTCGTTCAACTTCACTATAATTTTATTTTCTCTTTTCATTCTGTTAAAATAAGCTAATATTTTTATATACGTTAGCTATAAACTAAACGGATATATTTAGTATTAATTTTATATACTTTTATAATTTTGCTTCAAGTTATCATTTTTATACTATTACTCAAAATTTCAAACACCATTTCATGTCTAAAAATCCCTTTATTTTTAAACAATTTTCTGTAAATCAGGAACAATGTGCTATGAAAATTGGCACTGATGGTGTTTTACTTGGTGCTTGGACATCTATTAAAGAGCAACCGTTTTCAATATTGGATATTGGAGCTGGCACAGGTATTTTATCGCTTATGTTAGCACAACGAAGCCATGCAGAAATTATTGATGCCATTGAAATTGATGATCGTGCTTATGAACAATGCGTTGATAATTTTGAACGATCCCCGTGGGGAGATCGATTATTCTGCTACCATGCTGCACTTGAAGAATTTGTCGATGAGATAGACGACACCTACGACCTCATCATTTGTAATCCGCCTTTTTTTTCTCCCTCTCTGGCTTCACCAGCTTCTTCTGAAGAAGATACGTTAATGTCTAACGCACGAAAAACGGCACGATTTTACGATGCCATGCCCTTTGGGCATTTAATTGAAAGCGTGTCAAAATTATTGTCAGAAAATGGTATATTTTCAGTAATCATCCCATTTAAAGAGGAAAAGACACTAATTGATTTAGCTTCAAATTTCAAACTTACTCCAAAAAGAATACTACATATAAAAGGAACGCCTTCCTCAAAAATTAAGAGAAGTTTAATTGAATTTTCCTTCTGCGCTGTACCTTCAAACACACAGGAAAGCGATCTAAAAGTTAATTGCTTAATCATTGAAACATCAAGACACCTATACACCAAAGACTATATAAATCTTACTAAAGATTTTTATTTGAAAATGTAATCGAATCGATATGAATTAATTAAATTTGAGTCCTTAGATATTGAATTAATAAAAAGAGCGTGCTTTTATTAATAATTTGATTTTAAAACATACTTAAATTTAGTTTTTATGCGACCAGACCTATTCGAAGCTCCCGATTATTATAATCTTGATGAGTTACTTACAGATGAACATAAATTAATACGTGATGCTGCTCGTGAATGGGTAAAACGTGAAGTCTCTCCAATTATTGAAGACTATGCGCAAAAAGCAGAATTTCCAACACAAATCATTAATGGATTAGCAGAAATAGGTGCTTTTGGACCATACATACCTATGGAATATGGTGGTGCTGGATTAGATCAAATTTCTTATGGTTTAATCATGCAGGAAATAGAACGTGGAGATTCTGGGATAAGAAGTACGGCTTCAGTACAGTCTTCATTGGTTATGTATCCTATTTGGAAATATGGTAACGAAGAGCAACGTCAAAAATATTTACCAAAATTGGCTAGTGGCGAATGGGTTGGCTGTTTTGGTTTAACAGAACCTGACCATGGAAGTAACCCAGGGGGTATGGTTACAAATTTTAAGGATATGGGCGACCATTATCTTTTAAATGGTGCCAAAATGTGGATTAGCAATGCGCCATTTGCTCAAATAGCGGTTGTTTGGGCAAAAGACGACACGGGACGCATACATGGTTTAATTATTGAGCGCGGCATGGAAGGTTTTACAACGCCAGAAACCCATAATAAATGGTCGCTGCGCGCTTCGGCAACTGGTGAACTTATTTTCGATAATGTTAAAGTACCAAAAGAGAATTTGTTGCCTAATAAATCTGGTTTAGGAGCGCCACTTGGATGTTTAGACTCGGCGCGTTATGGGATTGCTTGGGGGGCTATTGGCGCTGCAATGGATTGTTATGACACCGCACTTCGATATAGCAAAGAGCGTATTCAATTTGGAAAGCCTATTGGCCAGTTTCAATTACAACAAAAAAAATTGGCAGAAATGATTACAGAGATTACCAAGGCACAGCTATTAACTTGGAGACTTGGTGTTTTACGCAATGATGGTAAAGCGACTTCGGCACAAATATCCATGGCAAAGCGCAATAATGTGGATATGGCCATAAACATTGCTCGAGAAGCCAGGCAAATGCTTGGTGGTATGGGCATTACAGGAGAATACAGCATTATGCGCCACTCCATGAATTTAGAGAGCGTGATTACTTATGAAGGGACACACGATATACATTTGCTTATTACAGGTATGGATATTACTGGTTTAAATGCTTTTAAATAAAGCCTAAAGCTTATTTAATTATTTCACTCGGTTGGCTAACAGGCCGGTAAATCATTGTGAAAATAAAATTCATAAAATGCTTCTCAAATTGGGAAGCATTTTTTATTGAAATTTATTTACATTTACCCTATGTCTTCAAGAACCAGATTAGATAAGGCTTATGCAACTGCTAAGATCATCGACTTTGATGATGACAGCAAGTTTATACTTTTTAGTGATTGCCATAGAGGGGATAATAGTTTTGCAGACGATTTTGCCAACAACAGAAATATTTATTTTCATGCCCTAAAGCACTATTACGCAGAAGGTTTTCAATATTGCGAAATTGGTGATGGTGATGAGCTCTGGGAAAACATTTCTTTTAGCGCTATTTTAAACGCACATAAAAATGTGTATATGCTTATGAAATTGTTTCACAAAGCAAATAGACTGCATATGATTTGGGGAAATCACGATATGGTATACAGAGATCCAGATTATGTTAAAGAACATTTGTCCACTTATTTTGATCCTAAAACCGGAGAAGATGTTGAGCTTTTTAAAAATATTAAGTATCACGAAGGCATTGTTTTAAAACACCGTACAACTGCACAAGAATTATTTTTAACTCATGGCCATCAGGCAGATTGGTGGAATTTTTTGTTTTGGAAATGGAGCCGATTTATGGTACGTGTTCTCTGGAAACCCTTAAATGTTATGGGGATCGCAGATCCAACAAGCCCTGCTAAGAACTACAAAGAACTTATAAAAGTAGAACGCAGAACTAAAAGATGGATTATCGAGAACCATAATTTATTAACCATTGTGGGTCATACGCATAGGCCCCGCTTTCCCGAGCCTGGGGATATTGCTTTTTTTAATGATGGTAGCTGTGTACACCCTCGAAGTATTACCGGCATTGAAATTGAAAACGGTGAAATCTCGTTAATTAAGTGGCAAATTGCCACTAAGGATGATGGCACGCTACAAATTGTACGGGTGTTACTCGAAGGTCCCAGAAAGTTGATCGACTATAAAACCGAATAATTAATTCTATCGCTTACCAGGCTCATGCTCCAAAAAAGATATATAGGCTTTTTAAATACTCCTTTTTTATGGGAAAGTGATATTATTTCGAATTTAAATCAATTCAAGATCATTTCTAAACCTCATAAAATTGATATTGCTATTGATGAAAAATTACGTTTAGGGAAATACATTGAACGGTTTGTTTCCTTTGAATTAGAGCAGCATGAGAATATGTCCATTATAGCCGAAAACATACAAATTCAACATAATAAAACAACCTTAGGTGAATTAGATTGTTTACTGCTTAAAAACAATAAACCCATTCATTTAGAAATTATTTATAAGTTCTACCTGTACGACATCTCAATGGGAACCACTGAAATTGACCATTTTATTGGCCCTAACAGAAAGGATTCCTTAAACGAAAAGCTCACCAAACTAAAAGATAAACAACTACCTCTTTTATATTCCGAAACATGTAAAACCTATCTGGAAACTCTCCATTTAAAATCGGAAGCCATTTCGCAACAAGTCTATTTTAAAGCACAATTATTTGTTCCTTTTTCAAATCAGGACATGCCACTTAAAACACTAAATACAGATTGTATTGCTGGTTTCTATATCAACAAAAATCAGCTAGACCTCTTTAATGATTGCAAGTTTTATATACCAAAAAAGAAAGATTGGCTAATAATGCCTCACGCAAACGTTAAATGGGTGAACTTTAACGAGTTTGAAGCCATCGCTAAAGATTATTTTGAACGGCAATTTTCTCCATTATGCTGGGTGAAATTTAAAAACGGCACATTAAAAAAAGTATTCTTGGTCTGGTGGTAAATATGTTTTTAAAGATCATTTTTTCGAATAAAAAATTATTAACAAATATTTAGGCAAATCAATCTTAGAGCACTTAGAAAAAAACAATATTTTAGCATTGTGAAGTACCAGCCTAAAAATATTTTAATTAGCTGTTTATTAGGAGCTATACTCCTAGTAAACACTGTTAATTTTCACGTTTTCACTCACTTTTTTGATAGTGACGAAAGTGATCCTATTGAATGTGAATATTGTATTCTTGTTGCCCAGCAAGAGGAACCTTTTTATCTTGCCCACCCCTCTTCACCTGTAATAGTGTATAACACTCCCGACCATAAGGGGAAAATTAATATCGACATTCCCAGAGTTGTTAAAAAAACAATTATAACCGATTATTTTTTTAACAAACCCCCTCCTGTTCCTTTTATACCAGGTATACTTTGAATTTACACAAAAAGAAAATGATATTTTTTGTGATAGATGAGGCATAAAATTAAGCATAGCCTTCGCTCTGTTTTATTTTTACAACGAAATGTAGTGCAAAAAGGTGCATTTTATTGTGTAAATCCAAGGTGTAAATGATATTAGTTCTTAGGAACACTTAAAAAAACACTTTATATACACTTCCCTTATAGGGCATGGCTTTATACTACCTATAAGGCTTTTATTAAGATACACTTAATTTATTAACTATGATTGTAACCACAGATCTTACAAAAAAATATGGTGATTTCACCGCCTTGAACAATTTAAACTTAAATATAAAACAAGGAGAAATATACTGCTTATTAGGCGCTAATGGTGCTGGTAAAAGCACGACTATAAATTTGCTACTCAACTTCATTCAGCCTTCTTCAGGAACTGCTTTAATCAATAATATTGATGTTACCAAGCAACCTTTGGAAACCAAAAAATACCTGGCATACATACCGGAAAACCTCATGCTATATCCCACATTATCGGCATTGGAAAATCTTGATTATTTTTCAGGAATAGCAGGCAAGGTATTAACCAAAAGCGAGATGGAAGTCTTTCTACAAGAAGCTGGACTCCAACAAGACGCCTTCAACAAAAAAATAAAAGCATTTTCTAAAGGGATGCGCCAAAAAGTGGGCATAGCTATTGCGTTGGCTAAAGACGCAAAATTATTATTGCTAGACGAGCCTACTTCGGGATTAGACCCAAAAGCGAGTAACGAATTTGGAATGCTTTTAAAAAAATTAAAACAAAAGGGCGTAGCTATTTTAATGGCTACACACGACATATTCAGAGCTAAAGAAATCGCTACTCATATTGGTATTATGAGGCATGGAGTGATACAACATCAATTTGTAGCAGATCAATTATCGCTCTCTGAACTGGAAAAACACTATCTGGAAACTATGAACTATTAAACTTGTTTTATGATACGCAAAACGATTATAAAAGAATTAAAAGAGATCTTTAGAGATGGGAGGTTTCAGTTTTCGGCACTACTTGTACTTCTTTTAATTACGGTAGCTGTGGCTATAGGAATTAACCAATATAAAAACACAAACGAACAATACAAAGCCTCTCAAAGTACAGAGCGCAATATATGGGACAACCAAGGGGAGAAAAACCCGCACTCTGCCGCACACTTTGGGAACTATGTATTTAAACCTAAAAATGCCTTGGCTTTATTAGACCAAGGCGTTGATAAATATGAAGGTGTCTCTATTTTTTTAGAAGCACACTCAAGAAATGAAGCACAATATTCTGCCGCGGGAGACCAAACCGGACTATCAAGATTTGGTGAATTGACCCCAGAGTTTATTTTATTATTTGTGATGCCTTTACTTATTATCATTATTGGCTATAATAGCTTCACTAAAGAAAAAGAAGGAGGGACAGATGTTTTGCTAAAAAGTCAAGGTATTTCTAACCTAAAACTTACCATAGCGAAATTAATCGCAGTTTACATTCCTGTATTTATCATTTGTGGCATACTATTCCTTGTCGCTGGTATTATTTTATCTTTCTTAAAAGATTATGGTGCTTTTAACTGGGCAAGATTATTTTCTCTTTACGTAGTTTATTTACTTTACTATCTGGTTTTTACCCAAATAGTTTTGTTGATTTCTGCCATAACAAAACGTTCTGGTATATCCTTAGTAAGTGCTTTATCATTTTGGATTATAAGCTGCTTTATAGCACCAAAAACAGCTTCAAATATTGCCGAATTAAATTATCCTTACCCAACAAAACAGACATTTTTGAGTCAATTAAATCAAGCTAAAAAAGGTGGTTTAAATGGGCATAACCCTTGGAGCAAAGAATCTAAAGCCCTAGAAGCTAAACTACTAAAAGAACACAATGTAAGTCATGTATCTGAACTTCCTTTTAATTTTAGTGGTTACATTATGCAAAAAGGAGAAGAGCATGAAGCCGAAGTCTATTTTAAAGAATATAGTAAGCTGAAACAGCAATTCTCTAATCAGGCAAATACCTATAAGGCCTTAGCTTTTATCTCTCCTTTTCTACCTGCAAGATTTTTGTCTATGGGAATTGCAGGTACAGATTATGAAAGCCATATGGCTTTTGCCGAAGCAGCCGAAGCTTATAGAATAAAAACACAAAAGTTTTTAAATGACAATAACATGAATAATTCCAAATATGGTGAACGGGGATATAGAGCTGATGCCGATTTTTGGAAAACACTTCCCAATTTCACTTATACACCAGTAGGATTAAGTACTGTTATAAATCATCAAAAAACGAATATGTTTCTTTTGATTTTTTGGGTGATTTTATCTGCGATATTGTTATTTACTTCAACTAAAAAAATATAATATGCTTTCTTATAATTTTACATACGAGCTTAAATTACTTATCCGTAACAAGTGGCTGCCAATTCTTGGCTTATTACTTGTTATAACGTTTGCCTTTGCAGCATTTAACGGAAATTCCAGAACACAAAAGCGCATAAAGGAAATAACAAATATTGAAACAAAAACAGAGCTGAGTGATGCTAATATGCTCAAACTTTTAGATTCTGTGGAAAAGGGGCTGGAAGTTAAAACCAGTTTTAGAAATATTCCCAATACACCTATGGCCATAGGCTATCAACATCCCAGAGCAGTAACCATGACACCAAACGGTATGAGCGCTATCGCCATTGGTCAAAGTGATATTTTTACCGATGTTATTATGCCTATAACGGTTGACGACGATTTTGGTATTGATTTTACTGAAATGACAAGTTCTATACAGTTATTATTTGGAAGTTTTGATCTTACATTTGTAATTATTTATTTGTTGCCTTTGCTCATTATTGCTTTTTCATACAATATTCTATCGGCTGAAAAAGAGCGTGGAGCGCTTCGCCTATTAGCATCACAACCTGTTTCTATTTATAAATGGATATTTCAAAAAATGCTACTCCGCTTTTTTTGGCTAAGCCAAATTGTGATTGTTGCATTGGTGATCTCATTTTTAATTAATAACATTGACCTTGCCCAAATTCAATTTATCTGGTTACTAGGACTTATATTGGTGTATATACTGTTTTGGTTTTCCCTATCGTTTTTAATTAATCTGCTGGGTAGTTCTTCTGCTAAAAATGCGGTGTTTTTAATTGGCTTATGGGTGTTTTTTGTATTATTAATCCCCTCTTCCATAAACCAAATAGCGCATAGCATTTACCCCATACCTTCCAGGAACAAAATGGTAAATACTATGCGAACATTAAAAGTGGATGTTTCTAAAAAACAAGATAAGGTGTTAGATCATTATTTAAGAGATCATCCCGAATTAGCGTCAAAAGAAGAAGACAAAGGGAACTATACTTTCTGGCATAAATATATGGCAAGCTTAGATTTAGTTGCTCAAGAAATAAACCCCTTATTCTCTTTATATGACGAACAACTTGAAGCGCAACAATCTTGGGTTAAAAAATGGACATGGCTATCACCTTCTTTAGTCATTAATAAAGAAATGAATCGTATTTCTGGGAATTCTACTGCTGATTATCAAAATTTTAAAAATCAAGCTTTGGCATTTTCTAAACATTGGAGAAACCATTTAATCTTTATGCTATATAATAAGCAGCCTTTTACAACAAAAGACTATCGTACCTTACCAAAATTCACCTATAAACCTTTAAAGTTAAATGGTATTGGTAAGCATATAGTCATAGAGCTTATACTTTGTGTCCTTATTGGCTTATTGGCTGTATTTCTATTTAAAAAGCGATTACAAAAAGGAATTGCTATTTTAAACAATTAGATTTGGACTGAGTCGTCCTAAAATAGGTTGGCAATTTTAATAAATTAAAAAAAAGGCTGTCTGAAAAGTGTCATTCTGAATATTACCGAGAAACAAAATATATTTTGTTTTGAAGGTAGCTGAGAAGCTGTTATGAATCTCTTAAAAACATAATATATAGATTTAAAAAACTATAAGATTCTTCACTATAGCCTGTACTGAGCGTAGTCGAAGTACTCTGAATGACAAATTTTATTACTTTTCAGACTGCCTCTTTTTTTAAGTCATTCCTTGAGTTTTCTATTTTAACTCTCTGGTGCTAACTCAACCTCTAGACCCTGCATCTCTGGAGTTATTTGTATCTGGCATCCCAGACGACTATTATCTTTTACATCAAAAGCTTCAGCGAGCATCGCCTCTTCATCGTCGCTCATTTCTGGCAATTCTGTTTCGCTTACCACATAGCATTGGCATGATGCACACATAGCCATCCCCCCACAGACACCAATAGTGCCTTCGGGAGCCAGTTCATAAGACCTTACAACTTCCATAAGGTTCATTGCCATATCTGTTGGTGCGACAACCTCATGCAATTTACCTTCTCTATCTGTTATTTTTATATTGATATCAACCATCATTTTAGTGCAAAAATTTCACCAAAAATAATACTTAATTTAGAATAAAAAAATTAATTCCTACTAAAATGGTAGGAATTTAAGAAAATAAATTATTTTTGCTCTATTAATTAAGGGCATTTATTTAAAAATAAACCTGTTTTTAGGGTATAATCCCTAATAGGTAAGTATCTTCATCAAGTGCGTAAAGATCAAGACGGGAGATGAACTAACCTCTTTCTTAAAAGCAATTAAAAAGCAAGGCATGAAATAGGTTTATGTATGTTTTTAATTAAAACACCTGGTAAATATCTCCCGAGAAAAACAGATCGTCTGTTTTACTAAACTTAGATTTACTCTTTACTTCGGCAGTTAAGGCATTCTTTCTTTCTTCAAAGGTGACATCTTCAAAGCTCCTAATAATACCAGTAACCAACGGGTATCTTAATCTAACCAGCATTTGATGCAATGTGGGATCTTGTTCTTTGGCATTATGAATTAATATATCCTTTTCTGTTATTCCATTTTCACCTACAGTAACGACTTCCAGTTTTAAACCGTTTAACACCAACCCTTTGTCTTTTTCTTTACCAAAAATCATCGGCTCGCCATGTTTAACATATAGCTGCTTATCTTCCCTTACTTTCTTGTCTGTAAATTTATCGAAACAACCATCATTAAAAATTGGACAGTTTTGTAATACTTCTATTAAAGACGTCCCTTTAAATTTTTCGCATTCAATAAAAATTTGGGTCAATTCTTTGGGGGTATTTCCTCCTATTCTAGCAAAGAATCGTGCTTGTGCACCTATCGCTAATTCACCAGGAGAAAACGGTGGTTGCGTATTACCATAAGGCGATGATTTTGTTTTTTGTCCTATCAAAGATGTTGGTGAGAATTGACCTTTGGTCAAGCCATAAATTTCATTATTGAACAATATAATATTCAAATTTACATTTCTACGCAATACATGAATAAAGTGGTTGCCACCAATTGCCATAGAGTCCCCATCACCAGTAATTACCCATACGCTCAAGTCCGGGTTTGCCATTTTAACACCCGTTGCAATGGCCGGAGCTCTTCCATGTATGCTGTGCATGCCATAAGTATTCATATAATAAGGGAATCGCGACGAACATCCAATACCAGAAATAAAAACGACATTTTCTTTTTTAATGCCCATTTCTGGAAGTGCTTTTTGCATGGCACGTAAAATAACATAGTCATCACAACCTGGACACCACCTTACTTCTTGATCGCTAGCAAAATCCTTAAAAGTGTATTTTTTTACAGTGGCTTCCATAACTTACCTATTTTACTAATTGCTTAAATTTTTCTGCCAACTCACCATTTCCAAAAGGGAGTCCTTGCACCTTATTATACTGTAATAAATCTAAATTATTAAAATTGATCTTCAAAATTTTAGCAAACTGCCCACTATTTAATTCGCAAACAATAATCTTTTTAAATTTACTAAAAACGGTTTCTGTATTTTTTGGCAATGGATTAATATAATTAAAATGTGCTAAACCTATACCGTTAAGACCTTCTTCGTTCAATCTTTTTACGGCAGTATACAACGACCCGTAGGTGCCTCCCCAACCAACAACCAACAAATCCCCTTCTTCGGTAAACTCGGTAGATAAATCCGGGATGTAATTTTGCACACGTTTAATTTTTTCAGCTCTAATTTTGGTCATATACTCATGGTTTTCGGGAATATAAGACACATTACCTGTAATCTTATCTTTTTCCAACCCGCCTATTCTATGTTCAAATTGAGGGGTTCCCGGGATGGCCCAATTCCGAGCAAGTGTTTCCTTATTCCTATCATAAGGATGCCAGTTTTCATGATATTTAGAAACTATATTATTCTTTATTTCCGGCATGTCCTTAACAGATCGTATTTTCCATGGTGCCGAACCATTGGCTATGTAACCATCTGATAATAAAATTACAGGCGTCATATGTTCTAAGGTCATTTTTGCTGCCTGATATGCAAAATCAAAACAGTTAGCAGGGGTACTTGCTGCAATAACAATAACCGGGCTTTCTCCATTTCTTCCATACATAGACTGTAATAAGTCCGATTGTTCTGTTTTTGTAGGCAGGCCCGTAGATGGGCCTCCTCGTTGTACATTAACAACCACCAAAGGCAGCTCTACTATCATGGCTAAGCCCAGGGCTTCTCCTTTTAAAGCCAGACCTGGGCCCGATGTGGTCGTGATTGCTAAACCTCCAGCAAAAGAAGCGCCTATGGCAGCTGTAATACCTGCAATCTCATCTTCGGCCTGTAGTGCTTTTACTCCAAAGTGTTTATGCTTAACAAGCTCATGAAGAATATCAGAGGCTGGTGTAATAGGATACGACCCCAGGAACAGCTCTAAACCCGTTTTCTCTGAAGCAGCTAAAAAGCCCCAGGCAGTTGCCGTATTCCCCATAATAATTCTATAAGTCCCAGCAGACATCTTTGCAGGTGCTATGGTATATGCATTGGGTATGAGCTCTAAAGTTTCGGCAAAATATAAACCCGCATTCAAAACCTTGGTATTCGCTTCAATAATTTCAGGCCTGGATTTAAACTTTTTATTAAAAAAACCTATGGTATGATCGGGAGAGCGATTATACATCCAATAAACCATGCCTAAAGCAAACATATTTTTACTTCTGGTAATACTTTTATTGTCCAAGCCTTCAACACCTTTTAACGTCTCTTTAGTTAATGATGTCATGGCCACCTCAATAACCCGATAATTTTCAAGGCTATTATCTTCTAAAGGATTAGAGTCATATTGTGCTTTTTCTAAATTCTTTTTTGTAAACGCATCTGTATCTACAATAATGGTATGACCGGGTTTTACAGCATGCAAGTTTGTTTTTAAGCCAGCAGGGTTCATCGCCACCAATAAATCCACCTCATCACCGGGCGTACTAATCTGAACACTTCCAATATGTACTTGAAAACCCGAGACCCCATACAAACTGCCTTGAGGTGCTCTTATTTCTGCCGGATAATTGGGAAACGTAGCTATGTCATTACCAAACATGGCTGAAGTATCGGAAAACTGCGTGCCAGTTAATTGCATGCCGTCTCCAGAATCTCCTACAAACCTAATAATTACAGCTTCAAGAATTTCATGCTGTTTATGTGATTGTATTGTAGCCATATGACATTAATGATTATCAAAATTTAAGCTAAAAATTTTGTCTTTAGGTAAAAGTATATCTTTAGATAGTTACCAAATATAATTTCACTTTGTGGTATTCAACATGGCTTTATTAGCCTTAAAACCAGAAATCTAATCTAAATTTACAAATATTTATTTTATTAAATGTTCTAATTATGGCTATTATTATAACAGACGAATGTATTAATTGCGATGCTTGTATTGCGGAGTATCTAAATAGTACGATTTCTGAGCCTGACCAAGAATGAGCCTATTTAGAAGAGACTGCTTTAAACGGTAACGTCACGCTTGTTAACGGAGAAGATGCTGATGCTGTAAAGTGAGCGATCCCATATCTGATGAGTTTATTATATTGTACCTAGAAAAGTGAGAGAATGCAAAGGATTCCATGAGGAACCTTAGGGCGTGCCTGATGAAGACCATGTTATACCAATTAGAATATAAAATGTCGCATGTCGACTCGTTTACCCAATCAAGTTGAGTACAGGCTTTTTTAAATTTAAAAGCCTAGTTCATAAATTCCGTAGCAACACTATGCAATCTAATCACAGCGTTTTTACATTTAAAAATAACTTCGGCTTTAATACGACATTTTATACTCAAATTGGTATTAAACCTAAAGAGGTTTTACTTGATAAAAGAAACTTGGTTGTATGCAGAATAAAAACTACTAAAATCTATAGTTTTTAATTTATTCAATATTTATAACCTGCTCTATTTGTGGCGCATACTTTTTTATGGTCATTTCTACACCAGATTTTAGTGTCATTTGATTAACACTACAGCCTACACACGCTCCCTTTAATTGAACTTTAACCAAGTTATCGTTTTCTATGGAGAGTAGAGAAATATCACCGCCATCGCTTTGTAAAAACGGACGGATCTCCTCTAAGGCTTTCTCAACATTTACTTTAAGTTCTTCTGAAGTCATCTGTTATTTTTTCCTCTCCCCAGCCCTCTCCAAAGGAGAAGAAATAAGGAGCTTTTATTTTTTTACTGCTGAACACCCAGCCATTGTTGTTATTTTTATTGCTTCTGTAGGAGGTAAATCACTATTTCGCTTTACTACTTCTTCAACAATATTCTGTGTTAACTTTTCAAACGCTTTTTCTAAGGGTGTAGCGGTTTGTAAAGCCGCTGGGCGACCAACATCCCCTGCTTCCCTTATACTTTGTACTAAGGGCAGCTCTCCTAAAAAACGCACTTTTAAGTCCTCTGCCAAATTTTTAGCACCTTCTTTTCCGAAAATATAATATTTATTATCTGGCAGTTCTTCAGGTGTAAAGTATGCCATATTTTCTAAAATTCCTAATACTGGCACATTAATACTTTCTTGTTGAAACATGGCAACCCCTTTTTTAGCATCTGCCAAGGCTACATTTTGGGGTGTACTTACCACTACTGCTCCAGTAATTGGAAGGGATTGCATGATACTTAAATGAATATCGCCAGTTCCTGGAGGTAAATCCAAAAGCAAAAAATCCAAGGTTCCCCAATGTGCATCAAAAATCATTTGATTTAATGCTTTTGCAGCCATAGGCCCTCTCCAAACTACCGCTTGATTGGGCTGCGTAAAAAAACCAATAGATAATACTTTTACCCCGTAATTCTCTACAGGTTTCATTTTAGACTTTCCATTAATGTTTACTGCTAAGGGTCTTTCTGCCTCTACATCGAACATAATAGGAATAGATGGCCCATAAATGTCGGCATCTAAAATACCTACCTTAAAGCCCATTTTAGCCAAGGTCACTGCTAAATTTGCTGTTATTGTAGATTTACCTACCCCTCCTTTACCCGATGCTACGGCTATTATATTTTTAATTCCGGGTATCGGATGACCTTTAATAACATTTACTTTTGGTTTTTCGGGAGCCTCTACTTTTATATTCACTTTAATTTTAGCTTTTTCGTAAACTTGCTCGTGAATCGTTTTTAAAATATCTACTTCGGTACGTTTTTTTGCTTGTAAACTAGGATTTTTAATAATCATATCTACAATAACTTCGTCTCCAAAAGTAATGACATTCGTCACCGCACCGCTTTCAACCATGTTTTGTCCTTCTCCGGGTACCGTTATAGATTCTAATGCTTTTAATATATCTTGTTTATTAAGCTTCATTCCTTATTTAGATTTATTCTAAGACACAAAGATACAGTGAATTGTTTAAAATTTAAAGCCATTTTATTGAAATGATTTATATGAGGATTTGGTTTGTTTATAGGGAATAATTTATGTTATTATTTGTAAATTCTGTATAAATTAGTAAAAAATAAAAGGTATTAAACCCCAGAGCAAGCCATGTCCCTTAAAAATAGACCTTAGTGTCGTGGTATTAAACCTGGGATCCCGCTAAAAACAGAATGGGTCTGCCACGACTTAGGCGTGGTTCTACGGTCTGTTTTGAATGCTTTGTTCGCTACTTTTCCTCCGCAATAAGTGTAGACCAAGACAAAATAATCGAAGAAATCCCTACTTATTTACTATATAACGTGAGTTCGATGTAAGCATAATATTATTGATCTGACTATCAATAATTTAGTCTTGGTTGTCAGGTTGAGTACTTCGGTAAACTCAGCACAGGCTCTGTCGAAACCCATTTAAATAGCTAGTTTTAATGACCTTTCGACTTTAGTTTATGCTGAGCCTTTCGACTTCGCTCAAGATAAACTATAGCCGAAGTACTCAAGGCGACAAATCGCTTTATTAGTGAATTTATTGTTAAAAACTCCCTTGCCTGCCTGTCTGCAGACAGGTTTTAAATCGAACTCACTTTATATAACTCTTGAACAATTTATTATTTAAACGTATTATCCTACAAATTAAGTCGTTCAACTAATAATTTAATAATTATAAGGTTGAAATACACTTATAAACGACAAGCTACTGTAAACAAGCTATTTAACAAACTTTGGCATCACTATTGTTTCTATAAGAGTATAATCTTCTTGATCTACATGAATCAAGTTTAAACAAAAAAGATGTTTACATTTAAGAAAAAGACAATAAAAGAAGATGCTAAATTTATTATTGATATAGTATCCAATTACTCCAATAATGAGTCTATAAAAAAATTGATCTCTCCTATTTCTGATGAATATTTTTTGATAGATGATAAAAACAAAATATCTATTTGTATAAGTGATGGAGAAGTAACACTATCTAATCATACCTTTCTATATAAGAAACTGTTTAACCTATCACTTACTGATAGGCTCAAAAAACAAATAAGAAAAGCCATAGAACAAGAAATGCAGCTTTTAAAGGAATCTCTTTTTAAAAACGAAACAGATCTGCTTTCAAAAATTGTAAATCTATCAACAAAAAAGAGCAACCCTTATATTATTAAACCCAACTTTAAAACTAGTTAAAAACATAAACGTTTGTTTATAGAATTTCGTTAGGATCCCAAAAAACCTTATCAAAATCCTGTATTTGATTATCTATTACTTTAATACCTTCACTTTCCAATAGTTGTTGCATCAGGTTCGTTCCATCAAAATGGTGTTTGCCCGTTAATAGGCCTTTTCTATTTACAACGCGATGTGCCGGAACATCTTTTCCTCCAGAGCCATTCATGGCATAACCTACCATGCGTGCGCTCCTTGCTGCTCCTAAATAGTTTGCAATGGCCCCATAACTTGTAACCCTGCCATAAGGGATCTGTTTGGCAACCTCGTAAACTTTATCAAAAAAATTCAGGGTTTCTGGTTTCATAGCCTACAATTCCTTAATTATATTGATTAGTGTAATAATTGAAATGACACCTGTAATACCACCAATAACATAATTCATGTTCTTTTGGGATGTAAACGATTTTCCTTTTATTTTATCGAAAAAGAAAATATACATATATAACATCACAAAAGTTCCCATAGCTGCCCCAGCCACATAAGATATGATCCTTGTTTGCTCAAAAGACATCCATCCAAAAGACGCCAATGTGATGGTCATGTAGGCTTGATAAGGAATAGGAAACACATTGATTGCCGAAAGAAGCATCCCTTGAAAAAACCGACTATGCTTACTGCGCATTTGTGGTTTTATTTGTTGTTGGGGGTTTGTTTTCGCTATAAGCAGAAAATAGATCGTTACTAATACAAAAATAACGAACGCTACTCGCTGTAGAATGTCTACGACCTCTAAATGCCTACTTAAATATCTTGCAAAAACAGCGGCAGCATAAGTTTGAAGTAAAACAACAACACAAACACCGATAGAAAACATAATGCCTCTTGCATGCCCTTCTTTTAAACTTATTTTAGCAGCTGTCATATTTAACAACCCTGGGGGGATAACCCCTATTAAAGCTATAAATAATCCTAAAATGAAGATAAAAGTTATGTTCACTAATACTTAATTTTAAACCGAATATACGTAATTGGTTTGTTTTGTTCTAAATATTGTGATTCGTAGAAGGTTTGAATGCTTGTAACTTCTTCTGGGCTACCTTCCTGTTTATATACATTATGATTGGCATAAAGCACCTCGTGCCCTGCACCGTGCAACAATCCAAGTGTGTACCCATGCATAAACTCACTATCGGTTTTTAGGTTAACAACGCCTTCCTTTTTTAATATTTTTTTATAGCGTTTTAAAAACGTCTCATTGGTCATTCTATGCTTAGTGCGTTTATATTTTATTTGTGGATCCGGAAAGGTTATCCAAATTTCGTCTACTTCATTCTCTGCAAAAGCATGATCTATTAATTCGATTTGCGTTCTTAAAAAAGCAACATTTGGAATACCTTCTTCTATAGCTGTTTTAGCGCCTCTCCAAAAGCGTGCCCCTTTAATATCTATTCCTATAAAATTTTTGTTTGGATACTTTTTTGCCAATGCTACAGAATATTCGCCTTTTCCACAACCTAACTCCAACACTAATGGGTTTTCATTTTTAAATACAGATGCTCCCCAGTTTCCTTTTAACCCATATTCCCCATTAACCAATTCATCCCTAGTTGGTTGAAATACATTTGAAAAGGTTTCATTCTCTTTAAATCTTCTGAGTTTATTTTTACTTCCCACTATTATTTAAAATTTTGGTAAAATTAAGGAAATATACGAGAGTGTTTATATGCTTATCTTTGATTTTACCGAAAACTTGCGTGGGAGGTTGCGGGAACACCCTTTTTAATTTCGTTTATATACAAATTAGATGAAAGGTATAGCGAAAAACCTGGTTTTTCAAAAACAAAAACACGCCTTAAATTATTTATGAAAAAAAGAATTTTAGTTGCGCCCTTAAACTGGGGTTTGGGGCATGCTACAAGAAGCATCCCTATTATTTATGAGTTAATAAAGCATGGTTTTGAACCTGTTATTGCTAGTGATGGTGCTGCATTAACGCTTTTACAAAAAGAATTTCCTTCGCTTTCGTCCATAGAATTACCATCTTACAATGTAACTTATGCTAAAAAAGGAAAGCATTTTAAACTAAAACTCATTAAGGATTCTCCAAAACTCATAAAAGCCATTAAAGCTGAAAAAAAAGAAACAAAGCTTATCATAGAAACCCATAATATTCAGGGTATCATTTCAGATAACCGACTAGGGGTTTACAGTAAAAAAGTCCCATCGGTCTTTATAACCCATCAATTAAATGTTTTAACGGGAAGTACCACATGGTTAAGCACAAAAATGCACCAAAAGATCATAAAAAAATTTGATGTGTGTTGGGTGCCCGATACTAAAGGGAAAATTAATTTAAGTGGTAAGCTTGGACATGTTGATAATTTTGAAATACCTATAGAATATATTGGTCCTTTAAGTAGGTTTGAGAATAAACGCCTAAAAGTTGAAAACGATTTAATGGTGCTGCTTTCTGGTCCCGAACCACAGCGTACATTACTTGAAGACTCCCTTTTTTTAAAGCTAAAAAATTATACTGGAAAAGTCGTTTTTGTTAAAGGTATTATGGAAAAGGAACAAACTATCCAGATGAAAGGAAATATGACGATATACAATTTCATGACCTCAAATTTACTAGAGAAAACCATTAACCAAAGTGGATTAATTTTATCCAGGTCTGGTTATACTACTATTATGGATTTAGCAAAACTTAATAAAAAAGCTTTTTTTATACCTACGCCCGGGCAATTTGAACAAGAATATTTAGCAAAAAGATTAACAGATCTAGAATTAGTCCCAAGTTGTAATCAAGAGGATTTTACATTGGATAGATTAAAAAGCGCCACCTCCTTTAAAGGTTTAAAATCCTTTGATTATAATGTGAATTTTAAAAAACTATTCCACCTTTTCGAGTGTGAATGAGAACTCACTACCTACGCCAAACTCACTCTCTACATATATTTTTTCGTCATGAGCTTCAATAATATGTTTCACTATAGAAAGCCCTAACCCAGAACCTCCTTCTTTACGGGAACCACTTTTATCAACTCTATAAAAACGTTCAAATAAACGAGGCAGGTGCTTTTTTTCAATACCTTCACCGTTATCTGTCACACGAACAATAACTTTGTTTTTTATTAAGTTTTCAATACTAACTTCTGTCGTTCCTTTTTCTCTTCCGTATTTTAAGGAGTTTACAATTAAGTTTGCCAATACTTGCTGTATACGTTCCTTATCGGCTTTGACCAATACCAATTTATTATACTCTGTATCAAAAGTAAGTGTAATTCTTTTTTTGCTGGCTTTCATCTCCAGCATTTCAAATACATTCTCAACCAGCTCGACAATATCAAATGTTTCTATATTTAAACTTAAATCACCAACTTCTAATTTGGTTATCATATCTAAGTCCTTAATAATATAGCCTAATCTCTCAATACCCTTACTGGCTCTTTCTAAGTACTTTTCTCGTACTTTTTTGTCGTTCATGGCACCATCTAATAGTGTAAGAATGTACCCTTGTACTGTAAATAAAGGTGTTTTTAATTCATGTGATACATTTCCTAAAAACTCTTTCCGATACTTTTCACGAACTTTTAAAGTCTCTATTTCAAGCTTTTTATCGCGGGCAAACTTATCGATCTCTTGGGTTAGGGTTCGCATATCTGTCGTAATAGGCCCCTTATTTAGGTTAGCAGATTCTAAAAGTGTTAAATCATCGTATATTTTTTTAACCCGTTTATATATAAATCGTTCTACACTAAATTGAATCACTAAAAAGGAAAAGGCATAAACACTAACCAACAAGGCAAATATATGCAGCCAGTTAAACTCATATAAATAATATAAAAAAACACTCATTAAGAGCGTTGTATATAAGGTTATATATAATGACGTTTTTAAGGAAAACCTATATGATCTTTTAAATTTTGCCTGCATTATTCTACAAACTTGTAGCCTACCCCTTTTATGGTTTTAAAACTAGTATCGCCCAGTTTTTCTCTCAATTTACGAATGTGTACATCTATGGTTCTGCCCCCAACTACGACCTCATTACCCCAAACAGCATCAAGAATCTCATCTCTTTTAAAAACTTTCCCTGGCTTTGAGGCCAATAAAGATAGCAATTCAAATTCTTTTCTTGGCAAAATAATCTCTTCTCCTTTAGAAATAATCTTATACTCATCTCTATTAATTACCAAACTCCCTATTTTAACAGTATCGGTAACATTTTCCTCTTTAAAACGCCTTAAAAGTGCTTTTACTTTACTAACTAAAACCTTGGGCTTTATGGGTTTGGTAATATAATCGTCTGCACCAGCATCAAAACCTGCAACCTGAGAATAATCTTCTCCTCTTGCTGTTAAAAAAGTAATGATACTATTCTTTAAATCCGGGGTCTTTCTAATTAATTCACAAGCTTCAATGCCATCCATTTCAGGCATCATGACATCTAAAATAATTAATTGCGGGAGTTCTTTTTTTGCTTTTTTAACCCCTTCATAACCATTCTCTGCAGTAATAACCTGATACCCTTCGTTTGACAGATTATATCCTATAATCTCCAAAATATCCGGCTCATCATCAACTAATAATATCTTTATATCATTCTTTTTCATACTTAAATAATAAATTATATTTATTTCTTAAAGTAAAGATAAAACTTATAATACCGTTTTGATCGATCTTACAAAATTAATAACATTAACGTAACCGACAATTTACGGTAAATTAATATTTCGACAAAATAACTAAATCTTTAACACTTTTTTGGCATCACTTTTGTTGTAATTTAGTACCTTTATAATGTTGAAAGGAACATATGAAAAAAAACTACCTATTCATTTTATTTTTAACTTTAGCATTCGCCGTAACCCAACAAGGGTTTACTCAAAGCAATGCTAACAGGGATCCTATTAAACAAAATATAGAAGGTTTATCTATTTACCCAAATCCTGTTAATAGTGGAAAAACATTTATATACCTAACATCAAAACGTAATTTAACCAAAAAAATTGAGTTCTTTAATGTTTTGGGCAAACAGGTATATGCTACTATTTTAACAGGTAAAGAATTAAACATTTCAAATTTAAGCAAAGGGGTCTATATTTTAAAGATTACTGAAAATGGCATTAGTGAAACAAGAAAACTAGTGATTAAATAATATCTCAATTTATAAATTTTAAAAGCGTTACCAATGGTAACGCTTTTTTATTTTATATATTTTTGTCTTATACCAAATAGATTTTAAAATAACCCTAATAATTTATTTGGTATTACTAAAAAATTATGATTGACACCAATTCTATTTTCAACATTACCAACCAAACTGAGTTTGAAGATCTGGCACTACAAATTTTTAAATTTCAATTTGAAAACAATCCTGTTTATCGTTCTTTTTGCGATTTACTATATAAACATCCCTGCGATGTAAAAACCATTAATGATATTCCGTTTTTACCCATTCAATTCTTTAAATCCCATAATGTACTGAGTTCTAAAAATCCCATTAAAACTACTTTTTTGAGTTCTGGTACTACTGGAAGTATTACCAGTAAGCATCATGTAACAGATTTAGACATTTATACCCAAAGTTTTACTAAGGGATTTCAGCAATTCTACGGGCCTATTGAAGATTATGTCATTCTAGCTTTATTACCTTCTTATCTAGAGCGCGAAGGGGCTTCGTTAATATATATGGTAGATGCCATGATTAAACAATCAAAATATACTGAAAGCGGGTTTTATTTAAATAATTATTCTGAACTGAAAGACACTTTAGCGGCATTGGACTCCCCTGGAAAAAAGATCTTGTTAATTGGTGTGTCTTTTGCCCTATTAGACCTCGTTGAAAGGCATCAATTTAACTTAAGTCATACTATTATAATGGAGACCGGTGGTATGAAAGGCAGAAGAAAAGAACTTATTAGAGAAGCTCTACATTCAAGATTAAAAGCAGGCTTTGGCGTGGATGCCATACATAGTGAATATGGTATGACCGAACTTTTAAGCCAGAGCTATTCTAAAGGACACGGTGTTTTTAATGCGCCTAATTGGATGCGTATTTTAACACGCGACATAGAAGATCCGCTCTCTATACTTGCGCCCGGTAAAACAGGAGGGGTAAACGTTATTGATCTAGCTAATATAAATTCCTGTTCCTTTATTGCCACTCAAGATTTAGGTCGTGTTAATAACAATGGGACCTTTGAAATTATTGGACGTTTTGATAATTCAGACATTCGTGGGTGCAATCTTATGGTACTTTAATCTGTAAGTTCCCATTCATTTTCGACATATTAAAAAACACTTTTTATGAGAGCTATTATCTTTTTGTTAACGCTTTGTACCTCGTTATCCTTTTCTCAACCTATCGATCATAATCTTAAAAGAGGCTTTGCTGTTAATGGTTATGATGTTGTTGCTTATTTTAAGAACACGCCTTTAGAAGGAAGCAAAAAAATTATTACGGAATATAATGGGGCTAAGTATAAATTCTCTTCAAATGAGAACCTTAATATATTTAAGAACAGCCCTGAAAAGTACCTCCCTCAATATGGTGGATATTGCGCCTACGCTATTCTTTAAAGGCAAGCAAAGTACCTATAAACCCAAAAGCTTTTAAAATTATTAACGAGAGGCTTTACTTGTTCTACAATGCCTGGGGCACAAACACCTTAGACTTATGGCAAAAAGAAAACGAAAAAGAATTATTAGAAAAAGCTGATAAAAATTGGAGCCGTATAAAATTTAAAAAATAATACTGAATGTCCATAATTTGTCATAAACCTAAAAATATATTGTTTTTGTCATCCCGAGGCAACGAGGGATCTCCATTGATTATCAACAGATTCCCTGCCTGCCGGCAGGCAGGTTCACTTCGTTCTGAATGACAAAAATATCATTATGCATGATTACGGACATTCAGTAAAATAATTGATCTCATGTAAGTTATTTAAAATAACTACGACAAAACTATTGCTAAGAAAAAGAAAAATTTATTTTTTAGTTGGTTGGTTAAAGCAAAGCCTGATTTTAAAAAATCAGGCTTTGTTATTTTTGAAGCGGTTTAAACCACTTCTTTATATCATTCGTAATACAAAATAGTTTTTCTTACCGCGTTGCAATAGCACAAACTTATTATTAATTAAGTCCTTTATGGTAATGCTATAGTCGTCCTTTACTTTTTCTTTATTTACAGAAATAGAGTTCTCTTTAAGAGCCCTTCTTGCTTCTCCGTTGGATTTTAAAAACCCGCCCTTTTCTGCTAAGGCCGCTATAATATCTAAACCATCAGCAATATCAGACTGGGATATTTCTGTCTGCGGTACGCCATCAAATACATCTAAAAATGTTTGCTCATTCAATCCTTTTAAATCATCACTAGTGGATTTACCAAAAAGGATGTCGCTGGCTTTTATAGCATTTTCCAAATCGTCTTTAGAATGCACCAACATGGTTATTTCTTCTGCCAAACGCTTTTGTAACACACGTAAATGAGGAGCTTCTTTATGTGTTTCAACTAAAGTATTGATTTCTTCCTCGGTTAAAAAAGTAAATATCTTTATATATTTTTCAGCATCTTCATCACTGGAGTTTAACCAATATTGATAAAATTTATATGGAGAGGTTCTATTAGCATCCAACCAAACGTTTCCACCTTCAGATTTCCCAAATTTAGAACCATCAGATTTTGTAATTAATGGACAGGTTATAGCAAACCCTTTTCCGTTGCCAATCCTTCTAATCAACTCGGTTCCTGTTGTAATGTTACCCCACTGGTCACTGCCTCCCATTTGTATGGAACAGTTATTTTCCTTGTATAAATGAAGAAAATCGTACCCTTGAACTAATTGATATGTAAACTCTGTAAAACTCATGCCTTCAGACGACTCGGATGAAATTCTGTTTTTCACAGAATCTTTTGCCATCATATAGTTTACAGTAATATGCTTCCCAACATCGCGGATAAATTCAAGAAATGAAAAATCCTTCATCCAATCATAATTATTTACTAAAACCGCAGCATTTTCGGCATCACTTTCAAAATCCAAAAAATGTGACAATTGTTTTTTAATAGCGTCTTGATTATGACGTAATGTTTTTTCATCTAACAAATTACGTTCGTTTGATTTCCCCGATGGATCTCCAATCATTCCCGTGGCGCCTCCCACCAAAGCTAAAGGCCTATGCCCGCAACGTTGGTAATGTGCCAAAAGCATGATAGGCACCAGGTTTCCAATATGTAAAGAATCCGCTGTAGGATCAAAACCTACATAAGCACTCCGCATGCTTTCCATTAAATGGGCTTCAGCTCCAGGCATTACGGTATGTATCATGCCTCTCCAAGTTAATTCTTCAACAAAATTCTTTATCATTCTTTTCAATTTTTACAAAACTATGCAAAGATAAAAATCAATGCATAATTACTTTAGTATTATGAATAATTCTTTATCCTAAAACATAAGGGGATCTAAAAAGTGTTTCATGTGCTCGATTTTAATTGCAAGGGCCATTTGCCAACTTGCTACCTCATTTATTTCCATAAAAATGAAGATCCAAGTGGTAAATTTCCACATAGATAACATTTTGGATCTAAGTACTCTTAAATATTTATTACTTTCGCTGCATGATTTTAGTAACAGGAAGTACAGGTCTGGTTGGCTCTCATTTACTTTATAAACTTGTTAGCAATAACGAGAAAGTGAGGGCTATCTATAGAACAGAACGCAAACTTGCGAATGTAAAATCTGTTTTTGCCACCTATACTTCTAACTACGAGTCTCTTTTTAAAGCGGTGGAATGGGTGAAAGCAGACCTTTTGGATATTCCTGCATTATCTGAGGCATTTAGACATGTTACTTATGTTTATCATTGTGCCGCTTTCGTATCTTTTGATCCAGATAAATATCAAACATTACGTAAAACAAATATTGAAGGCACTGCAAATATTGTAAATCTCTGCTTATCAAATACGATTAGTAAACTTTGTTATGTAAGTTCTGTTGCTACTTTAGGAAGCACTATTAATAATGGAGAAGTTACAGAAGACACTGTTTGGAATCCCGAAGATGATCATAGTGTTTATGCCATTACAAAATATGGTGCAGAAATGGAAGTTTGGCGTGCGACCCAAGAAGGCCTTCATGTAGTTATTGTTAATCCTGGTGTTATTTTAGGTGCCGGCATTTGGCGTTATGGAACGGGGAGTTTATTTAAAAAAGCACATAAGGGCCTTAAATATTACACGTCTGGCTCCATTGCTCTTATAGCTGTTGAGGATGTGGTATCGATCATGATAACGCTTACAAAAAGCGACATTATAAATGAGCGCTTTGTGTTAGTTGCAGAGCATTGGCCTTATAAACGGTTTTTGCAGACTTTATCTAAGTCGGTTCATGTAAAGCCCCCAGAAAAAATGGCTAGTCGTTGGTTATTAAAATGGGCTTGGAAATTAGATTGGTTAAAAACCAAATTAACAGGTAAACGAAGACAATTAACCAAGCATATTGCCATATCCCTATCAACAGAAACCAAATACAGTAGTCATAAAGTTAAAACAGCTTTAAATTACAAGTTTAAACCTATAGATGAAACGATTGCTACTATTGGTGGTCTTTATCTGAAATAGGCTCTATCAAACCTCTTATTTCTTCAAGTCTTTTTTCTATTAACGTATCTGTTAGTGAATCTTTTACTTTCAATACCTTTAATGAATCTTTAATTTTTAATAGACCCAGAGAGTCCTTTTCCGCAAATAGTAATTTAAGCGAATCCGTTTTTCTTTTTTCCTGTGCTATTCTTTCTTTTTCCTCCTCTTCTTTAAACTTAACCTTTAGTAATTCCAAACTATCGTTAACCTTTGTATAAATAGCTTCGTAATCCTTTCCATGAAATGCATAATATTCGTTACTCAAAGCAAATTGCAAGCTATCTATATCATGCTTTGTGTAAACATATGTATTTAATTTAACACCATGATCTTCCATTATTTTTCTGTTCACAGAATTTGCTGATGTTATTATTTTAGCGTCAATTAAAATATCTACCATTTTCTCCTTGGATATTAAATTATCCGGTTTCTTTGGCTTATCCATATTATAACAGGCCGAAGCGAGTAAAATAACACTTAAATATATGGTGAATCGTTTTAAAATCATCTATTAAAAGTTAATCGTTTAGCAGCTTTCACATTATTGAATTTAGAATTTTCATATACTAAAGTCCCGTTTAAAAATGTATGTGTAACTCTAGATTTAAAAGTTGTTCCTTCAAAAGGAGACCACTTGCATTTATATAAGATATTATCTTTGTTCACAGTCCATGGATTATTTAAATCTACTAACACCAAATCTGCAAAATAGCCTACCTTAATGAAGCCTCTTCTCGCAATTTGAAATAAAATTGCCGGATTATGGCACATTTTTTCAACCGTCTTTTCCAAAGAAATCTTACCCTTATGATACATTTCCAACATGGCAGGTAACGCATGTTGTACCAAGGGCCCACCAGATGGTGCTTTAGTATAAGCGTTTTTCTTTTCCTCAAAAGTATGCGGGGCATGATCGGTAGCTATAACATCTATTCTACCGTCCAGTAAAGCTTCCCATAATTGTGCGCTATCTTCTTTAGTTTTTACCGCTGGATTCCACTTTATAAAAGTACCTTTTTTATCATAATCTTCATCACTAAACCATAAATGGTGTATACAAACCTCTGAGGTAATTCTTTTTTCTTTTAAAGGTATTTTGTTGCTAAACAAATGGGTTTCTTTTCCTGTTGAAAGATGAAACACGTGGAGCCTTGCTCCTGTTTTTTTCGCTAGCTCAATAGCCCTTGATGATGACAAATAGCAAGCCTCTTCACTTCTAATAATGGGGTGATATTTAACAGGTATATCATCTCCATACGTTTCGATATGCTCTTGAAGGTTCTTTTTTATAGTCGCTTCATCTTCACAATGAACAGAAATAAGCATCTTGGTGCTTTTAAAAATTTTCTCCAATACGTCTAGGTCGTCAACCAGCATATTACCTGTTGAAGAACCTAAAAACAATTTTAGGCCGGCAGCCTGATTTATATCTAATTTTAAAATTTCATCTAAATTATCGTTGGTTCCTCCAAACATAAACGAGTAGTTCGCAGAAGACGTTCTTGAAGCTATGTCAAATTTCTCTTCTAATTTTTCAATAGTCGTCGTTTGTGGGTTCGTATTTGGCATCTCAATAAAAGAGGTAATACCACCAGCAATAGCTGCTTTAGATTCTGTTTCTATGTTGCCTTTATGGGTTAACCCCGGTTCCCTGAAATGAACTTGATCGTCAATAGCTCCTGGCAGTAAATACTTCCCTTCTGCATCGACAACAAGCACATCGGAAGACTTAACACTTATTGATTTATTTATCTCTTTGATATATTCCCCTTCTATTAGGATATCGCCGTTAAAAATAACACCTTCATTTACAATATTTGCATTCTTAATAAGTATTGATTTCGATTTCATGTACGTTTTTATTTTTTAAAAAAACTTTTTAACTTCATTGAAATAACCCCAAAAATAGCTTCAGAAATGATGCCTGAGCTGAGCTTTGATTCGCCTTTTGTCCTATCTGTAAAAATAACCGGTACTTCAGTAATCTTAAACTTCTTTAAATAGGCCTTAAATTTCATTTCAATTTGAAACGCATAACCAATAAATTCTATAGCGTCTAAATTTATTGTTTCTAGCACATGTCGCTTATAACACACATAACCTGCCGTAGTATCATGAATTCTCATCCCGGTAATGATACGCACATACCTTGATGCACAATAGGACATAAGAACGCGATTCATTGGCCAGTTAACAACATTTACACCCGTTACATATCTGGAACCTATAGATAGATCTGCTCCATCTTTGTGACAGGCATTATATAGTTTTATTAAATCCTTTGGATCATGCGAGAAATCTGCATCCATTTCAAAAATATACTTATAGGTCTTGTTCAAACACCATTTAAAACCATAAATATAAGCCGTACCTAGCCCCGATTTTTCTTTTCGTATTTCTAAAAATAATCTGCCAGGGAAATCGGCCTGTAGCTCTTTTACCCTTAAAGCTGTTAAATCTGGTGAATTATCATCAACAATAAGAATATGAACAGTATCCGATTGAGAAAACACAGCCTTTACAATAGCTTCTATATTTTCTATCTCATTATATGTTGGAATGATAACAACCGTATCTTTCATTCATTAGCTTTGTTAAGTTTTTAGCAAATGTACATTAATAAGCGTTTATTTTTTTGAAGTGGTTTAAACTTTATTTAATAATTATAAGTATAGTGTTAATAATTATAATAATTTTATGGCATGCTTCGGGATATTGTATCAAATGACTTATATACCATTTTGTTAATTGCAGGGCTGCTTATTGTAGCTATTGCAAAATTGAACGCACCTAAGCGTTTCAGTGATTTTATATATGTTTTGGGGAATTCTAAATATCTTAAAATTTATTCCAGAGAGCAAAAGTTCTTAGACAAATTCGATGCCTTATTATTTGGCAATTTAATTCTTTCTTTATCTGTTTTTAGCTTTATTGCTTACCAACACATAACCCATAATCAACTACTTTCAATAGATACGATATTTAAACTAACTTTTAGCATTGGCGTTTTTATTTTGATAAAGGTTCTTGTTGAACGGCTTATTGGAAGCATTTTCGAAATTGATACACTCATAGATCAATACCTTTTTCAGAAAATTAGCTATAAGAATTACTTGGGTATTTTATTGCTCCCTATAAATGCCTTACTATTATTTAGTTTTAAACCTTCTTTACCTATTATATACATAATTGTTATTTTATTGTTAATTGTTTATATTATTGGCCTTATTACTTCTTTTAAAACACATCAAAGTTTAATAAAACGCAATTATTTTTATTTTATTTTATATCTTTGCACTCTCGAAATCTCACCTTACATCATTTTATATAAGGTGTTTATTGCCAAACAATAAATAGAGCACAAACTACTTACCAATATGAAAGTAAAAACAATTCTAGTATCTCAACCTGAACCTAAAATAGAGAACTCACCCTACTTTGATTTACAAGAAAAACAAAAGGTAAAAATAGATTTCAGACCCTTTATTCATGTTGAAGGTGTATCTGCAAAAGATATAAGACAGCAAAAGGTAGATTTAAACAATTACACAGCCATTATTTTAACAAGTAGAAACGCTGTAGATCACTTTTTTAGAGTTGCTGAAGAAATGCGATTTAAAGTTCCAGACTCTATGAAATACTTCTGTCAGTCTGAAGCTGTAGCCTTCTATCTTCAAAAATATGTGGTGTATAGAAAACGTAAGATTTATGTTGGTAAACGTACGTTTTCAGAATTATCCCCATTAATTAAAAAGTATAAAGAAGAAAAATTCTTATTACCTAATACAGATAAAGTAAAACCAGAAGTACCGGAAACGCTAGATGCTTTAGGCGTAAATTGGAAACAGGCTACATTTTATAAAACAGTGGTTAGCGACTTATCGGATTTAGCCAATGTGTATTACGATGTTTTAGTATTCTTTAGCCCTTCTGGGATAGAATCTTTATTTCAAAATTTTCCAGATTTCAAACAAAACAATACGCGAATTGCTGTTTTTGGAAATACAACAATAAAAGCTGTAGAGGAAAAAGGATTGCGAGTAGATATTGCTGCTCCTACTCCCGAAACGCCTTCAATGACCATGGCTTTACAGAAATATATTGATAAAGTTAATAAAGGAAAATAAGCTTATATTATTATAAAAAGTCTTTTATTTATAAACTCATTTAAAGTTTATGAGTTCATAAATAAAAAAGGGATGGTTTTTTTTAAATCATCCCTTTTTTATTTTGATTCCCGATTTTATGGGAATAACAATCCTGCCTGACTGCAGCTACGGTGTACCTACATCTTTTTCGGTATACAAGCTAAAAGTTTTTTTACTTACTTTTCTTTGCTCGTCCAAAGAAAAGTAACAAAAGAAAAGACGCCCTTTCGAGAGGGATTTCTTCTCACGCTCTCGCTTGAGAAGAACCGAGTCCAAAACTTCGCGTCGCCCCACCTCCATGGCCAACGCCAATGCTCCTGTTCCTCGAAGCTTTTGTACCCTATCCTTCCGAAAGGTCGGGGACAGCCCTATGGCCTTTTCTCAACAACTAGCAGAGAGACTCGACCGTTCTATAAAAAGCGACCTCGGAGGTTGGCATAGCTGCCTATCTAGGGAGCAAGGGGTATAGGGCGAGTTCTTTTTATCTGCGGCTGTGACAAAAGATCATGATTTGTGGGTACACCGTAGCTGCCTGCCGGCAGGCCCAAGGCAAGCCTCGGATAATTCTTTTATATTAAAATGCATAACGCTGCGGACCGCCACGTCTGATTTCCTCGTTACAATGTGCTTCGAATTTTTTGAAATTCTCACGAAACGCATTGCTCAGCTTAAAAGCTGTTTTGTAATATTTTTCATCGTCGTTCCAAGTCGCTCTAGGGCTTAAAACACTCGTTGGCACACCTGGACATTCTCTAGGTTGTGCCACACCAAAAACAGAATGTATATGATAATCGTCATAGTTGTATAAACCTAGATCACCATTTAACACAGCATTAATCATTGCTCGTGTGTATTTTAATTTCATTCTCGTACCAACACCGTAAGGGCCACCGGTCCAACCTGTATTTACCAGCCATACGTTAACCCCGGAGTCTTTCATTTTTTTACTTAACATTTCGGCATATTTAGCTGGATGCAATGGCATAAAAGGAGCACCAAAGCATGCAGAAAAAGACGGTTGTGGTTCTACAACCCCAGCTTCGGTTCCTGCTACTTTCGCCGTATATCCTGAAATAAAATGATAGGCCGCCTGACTAGGTGTTAACTTAGATATTGGGGGCAATACACCAAAAGCATCGGCTGTTAGGAAAAAAATATTTTTTGGGTTTTTACCAATTGAAGGCATTCGAATATTTTCAATATGCTCAATAGGGTAACTAACCCTTGTATTTTGGGTAATTGAAGTATCTTCAAAATTTACGTGTCCAGCTTCATCTAAAATAACATTTTCCAGAATCGCGCCCTTTTTAATAGCATCATATATTTCCGGTTCATTATCTCTCGATAGGTTAATGACCTTCGCATAACAGCCGCCTTCAAAATTAAACACAGAATCTTCTGCGGTCCAACCATGTTCATCATCTCCAATTAAACTCCTATTTGGATCTGTCGACAAGGTTGTTTTTCCTGTACCTGATAATCCAAAGAAAATAGCTGTATCTCCTTCTTTGCCTACATTAGCACTGCAATGCATTGGCAATGTATTTTTAAATACCGGAAGAATAAAATTAAGAGCGGAAAAAATACCTTTTTTAATTTCACCTGTATACCCTGTACCTCCAATTAATGCTATTTTTTTAGAAAAGTTTAAAATGGCAAAATTATGTTGACGCGTACCATCTACTTCAGGATTCGCCTTAAAACCTGGTGCATTAACCACTGTCCAGTCTGGGGCAAAATCTTTTAGCTCGTCTTCCGTTGGTCTTAAAAACATATTATATGCAAATTGATTACTCCATGGATATTCATTAATAACACGAATATTCAATCTATAATCTTCATCGGCACAGGCATAGCTATCTCTTACAAAAACTTCTTTATTAGATAAATAATCAACAACCTTATTATATAGGGCATCAAATTTGTCTGTATCAAATGGAATATTGATATTTCCCCACCAAACGCGGTCTTGTGTTATAGCATCTTTAACAATAAATCGATCTTTTGGAGAGCGCCCAGTAAATTCGCCCGTATTAACGGCCAAAGCTCCAGACGAGGCTTCTAATCCCAATCCCTTTTCAACAGTAATATCATGAAGTTCTTCTGGCGAAAGTTGATACTTTATTTTAGCATTTTTTATTCCGTATGCCTCCAACGAAATCGTTTTCGTAACTTGATTATAGTTTACCATAATTTGTTATAAAATTATTTATTGTGCAAAACTAAAACAATTATTTTAAACTATTTATTATTAAGCATCGTTTTTAGACTCCATTTTTAAGAAATTCACAAATAGAAGCCCCCATGCTAAAATTAGAAGCAGACCACCTATTGGGGTTATAAAACCAATGGTTTTAAAATTAAAAGTTGTTAACAAATCTGTTGCTAGTCCATAAATAGATCCTGAAAACAAAATGATTCCCGATACAATTAAATAATATAAGGTTTTCTTGGTTTTTTGTTGAATATATGTTGTACACCCTATAAACAACAGTAAAATAGCGTGATACATCTGGTATCTCACACCCGTTTCAAAGGTTTGTTGTGCTTCGACCGTAATTAATTCTTTTAACGTATGTGCTCCAAATGCTCCAAAAATAACAGCCAATAATCCAAAAATTGATGCCGTAATTAATATTTTTTTGTTCATAATATATGTTTCATGATAACTATTTAAACCTAATGTATTTATTAAATTCGTTTTTACAAAACTAATTTAACTATTCTTCATTATGCGAAAAATTTTGGTCATTGGTTCAGGAAAATCGGCTTCTAGTCTTCTAAAATATTTATTGGATAAATCGGTTTCAGAAAATCTTTTTATCACTGTTGGTGATTTAAACCTTGAAGCAGCTAAAAAATTAATTGGCAACCATCAAAATGCTAAAGCCATGGTATTGGATATTTTCGATAAAACATCTCGTACCAACGCTATAAAAAATGCAGATATTGTAGTATCTATGCTACCTGCCCGCTTTCATATAGAGGCCGCTAAAGATTGTGTCTTATTAGGAAAACATATGGTTACGGCATCTTACGTAAGCCCGGAAATGCAAGCCTTAGATGAAGACGCAAAAGCCAAAGGGCTTATACTAATGAATGAAATTGGTGTCGACCCAGGTATAGACCACATGAGTGCCATGCACGTTATTGATCGTATTCGCAACAACGGTGGGAAAATAATCTTGTTTGAATCATTTACAGGGGGGTTGGTCGCTCCCGAAAGTGATAATAACTTGTGGAACTATAAATTCACCTGGAACCCTAGAAATGTAGTAACAGCAGGGCAAGGTGGCGCTGCAAAGTTTTTACAGGAAGGCACCTACAAATACATCCCCTATCACCGTTTGTTTAGACGTACTGAATTTTTAGATGTTGATGGCTTTGGACGTTTCGAAGCTTATGCGAATCGAGATTCCCTAAAATATCGGAGTGTTTACGGACTCGATCATGTAAAGACGTTGTATAGAGGAACCATGAGACGTGTTGGCTTTAGTCGTGCATGGAACATTTTTGTTACCCTGGGAATGACCGATGACAGTTATACTATAGATGATAGCGAAAATATGAGCTATCGTGATTTTATAAATGCTTTTTTAACTTATAGTCCTAGTGATTCTGTAGAATTAAAATTAAGGCATGCGCTTAAAATTGATCAAGACGATATTGTTTGGGATAAGCTCATAGAACTTGATATTTTTAATGCTGAAAAAAAGGTAGGTCTAAAAAAAGCAACTCCGGCGCAAATACTTCAAAAAATACTTATGGATAGCTGGACTCTTGATGCCGATGATAAAGACATGATTGTTATGTATCATAAATTCGGTTACGAAAAAGAGGGTAAAAAGCATCAAATAGATGCCAATATGGTTGTTTTAGGAGACGATCAAACGTATACCGCTATGGCAAAAACGGTAGGCTTACCTGTTGCTATGGCCACGCTTGCCATTCTCAACAAAAAAATTACAACACCAGGTGTTCAAATCCCTATTACTAAAGAAGTTTACGAACCTATTTTAAAAGAGCTGGAAGCTTTTGGCGTAACTTTTTATGAAAAGGAAGTGCCTTATTTGGGTTATAATCCTTTGAACAACTAAGGTAAAGATAGGATAGGTCATTGTCCTCACTTGAAAGTCAAACCCATGATTTGGTTTATTAAAACGACCGTACGTACACATCATTAAAGAGACACTAATTACACGGATTTGCACGAATTCATTACCCTATGTTTATATAGTATTGGGTTGAACATGGGCATGAACCAATATTTTACAGGTTGATCTGTAAGAATTTGTGGCATCCGTGTCAACTTTTATTGTTCATTGCATATGGTAATATTTATTTGGTATGGTTCTACTCTTAAATTTAAAATTGGAAGAAAGCGCTATTTTTAGTGTAATTTCCATATTTTGCTTTATATTTTGAACACTCATAATAGGAATCCTTTCAGAACTTATTTTGGAATAATCTTTAGCGCAAAACAGTTTCAATTTGAAACCAAATAACTATTTTTATGTTTTAAAATTCAATTAATGAAGTCCAAAAAGGAGTCTATAACAATAGATGGTATCGATAAAAAAATACTGCGTGCATTAACCGAGGATGCCAGAACACCTATTTTAGAAATCGCCCGTCATGTTGGTATTTCTGGTGCCGCTATTCATCAACGCCTACGAAAATTAGAGAAATCTAAACTTATTTCTGGTTCACAGTTTATTATCGACCCCAAAATTTTAGGTTATTCTACCATGACTTTTGTTGGTATTTATCTTGAAAAAGCTACAAATACCGAAGATGTTATTAGAGCTTTAAAGAAAATTCCTGAAGTTCTAGAGTGCCATTACACTACTGGCAACTGGAATATTTTTATTAAAATGCTGGCTTATAACAATAATCATTTAATGCTATTGTTAAATAGCAAAATTCAAACTATAACAGGGGTTTTAAGAACAGAATCCATCATTTCCTTAGACCAGCAAATTAATAGGCAAATACGTATATAATACCATTTCTAACTTAAATTTACTCAAAAAAATACAGTTATTTTTTGTTAAGGCAAAAAGGAAAAGCAAGTGCTCAGCTTGACTGGGTAGCAAGCATAGCCTAGCTCAATGTCATTAAGTTAAGGCCGTAATGTCAGTCTGAGCGCAGTCGAAGACCTATTGGAGTTCTAGCTTTTATTAGCATTTCGACTGCGCTCAATGTGACAAATAAAGAACAAATTTCCTTAACTTAATGACATTGAGCCTAGCTACGTTTAAGCCTTCCTCCTTTATTTTTTGAATAAATAAGTATAGATTCTTCAGTCGTCCCTCCCTGTCTGCCGACAGCTACGGTGTACCCACATCTTTTTTCAATATAAAGAACAAAAGCTTATTTCCCTTTTTACTTACTTTTTGCTCACTGATCTTATTTGATAAATAGGTGTTCGTGAATCTTCGATTTCTTTGCTCGTCCAAAGAAAAGTAACAAAAGAAAAGACGCCCTTTCGTGAGGGATTTCTTCTCATGCTGTCGCCAGAGAAGAACCGGGCCCAAAACTTCGCGTCGCCCCACCGCCATGTCCAACACCAATGCTCCTGTTCCTCGAAGCTTTTGTGCCCTATCCTTCCGAAAGGTCGGGGACAGCTCTATGGTGTTTTTCCAACAGCTAGCAGAGAGACCTGAGCGCTCTATAAAAAGCGGTCTGCGAGGCTGGTACGGCAAACCTATACAAGAAAGCAAGGGACATAGAGCGAGTTCATTTTATCTGTGGCTGTGACAGAGGATCATGATTTGTGGGTACACCGTAGCTGCCGACAGGCAGGCTTCTGAATGAATTAAAAAAAATCCCAAACAAAAGTGCTTGGGATTTGGAATTTGAGATTCCTTTTTTTCAAAGGAATTTGTGTATCACATTTTCATTAACCAAGAGCGTACATCGACTTCTTGTTTAATGATCCCCCTTAAATCTTCTATTTTAACGCGTTGTTGTTCCATGGTATCTCTATGGCGAATGGTCACGGTATTATTCTCTAAAGTATCATGATCTATGGTGATACAAAATGGTGTTCCGTTTGCATCTTGTCTTCTGTAACGTCTTCCAACAGCATCTTTTTCATCATAAATCACATTAAAATCCCATTTTAATTCGTCCACAATTTTACGGGCAACTTCTGGTAACCCATCCTTTTTAACCAAGGGCAAGATAGCTGCTTTTACCGGTGCCAAAACACTTGGTAATTTTAAAACAGTACGTGTCGTGCCATTTTCTAGGGCTTCTTCTTCTAACGAATTGGAAAATACGGCTAAAAACATGCGGTCTAAACCAATAGAGGTCTCTAAAACATAAGGCGTATAGCTCTCGTTATCTTCATGGTCAAAATACTGTAATTTCTTTCCTGAGTATGCTTCGTGGGCTTTCAGGTCGAAATCCGTACGGGAATGAATCCCTTCCAGTTCTTTAAATCCGAATGGGAATTTAAACTCAATATCGGCAGCAGCATCTGCATAATGTGCTAATTTTTCATGATCGTGGAAACGGTATTTATCTGCTCCCATACCCAAAGACAAATGCCACTTTAACCTGGTTTCTTTCCAATGTTCGTACCATTCTTTTTGAGTGCCGGGTTTTATAAAAAACTGCATTTCCATTTGTTCAAACTCACGCATTCTAAAAATAAACTGCCTGGCTACAATTTCATTTCTAAAAGCTTTTCCTGTTTGTGCAATGCCAAATGGAATTTTCATACGTCCTGTTTTCTGAACGTTCAAAAAATTCACAAAAATACCTTGTGCCGTTTCTGGGCGTAAATACAAATCCATCGCCGACTCTGCAGAAGCACCAAGTTTAGTCCCAAACATAAGGTTAAACTGCTTCACATCTGTCCAGTTTTTACTTCCAGTTAACGGGTCGGCTATTTCCAGTTCCTCAATGAGTGCCTTAACATCGGCTAAATCTTCATTTTCAAGAGATTTTGCCATTCGGGAAAGGGTGGTATTTATTTTTTCCTGATAGCCTAAAACACGTCCGTTTGTAGAGACAAATTCTTCTTTGTTAAAAGCGTCTCCAAAACGCTTAGCCGCTTTAGCAACCTCTTTCTCAATTTTAGTTTCAATTTTAGCACAATAGTCTTCAATTAAAACATCGGCCCGATAGCGTTTTTTAGAATCTTTGTTGTCAATTAATGGATCATTAAAGGCGTCTACGTGCCCAGAAGCTTTCCATGTGGTTGGATGCATAAAAATAGCGGCATCTATGCCCACTATATTTTCATGCATCTGCACCATCGCTTTCCACCAGTAATCGCGTATGTTTTTCTTTAGCTCTGCACCATTCTGCGCATAGTCGTAAACTGCACTTAATCCATCGTATATTTCGCTACTTTGAAACACGTAACCATACTCTTTCGCATGCGATATAACCTTCTTAAATTGATCGTCTTGATTTGCCATGCTGCAAAAATAAAAAACCGCTTGAAACAAAGGGGATTCTTTCTTAAAAAATAAAGATGAGGAAGTGTTTTTTTTAGCTATTAGTGATCGTATTTATTTAAAATAAGCGATTTCTAAGGTTTAGGAACTGAGATTGTGGTCTAGTGAAGCCCTTAAATTATTTTAAGTTGACCTTAGCTTGGATGGCCTAAACCTTTCTTTTTTAAAAAGAATAACCCAGAAAAATGCAAAAACAAATTAAAAAGCCCACTTTTATTAACTTCTTTCCTAATAATAGAAAAAGCTTTCCCCATTTGAACTTCGACTGTCTTGATAGAAAGCCCAAGTTGTTCTGCAATTTCTGCATATTTTAGCTGCTCAAACTTACTCATCACAAATATTTCTTTGCATTTGGGAGGGAGCTTTTCTATAGCTTTTTCTATAAGATGTATTTTTTCTTTTTTTATATCACTTTCTTCTTTTACCAATAACATTAGTTTTTTATACTGCCAGACATCAAGCATAGATTGTTCTCTTTTTTTTTTTCTAAAGGTATCAATAAATGTGTAATAAGCTATCTTGCATAAAAAACCTCCTAAAGAAATATTTTCATCTATACCTTCTTTCGCATTCCACAATTTAATAAAAGTGTCTTGAACAATATCATCTGTTTGAGCTTGATTTTTTGTATAGCTATTAATAAAAGCACTTAATGGTTTTTTGTTACTTTCATAAATAGTTTTAAAAGCACGCTCATCCCCTTTTTTTAAGGCAGTTATTAAAAGAGAGGTATGCTGCTTATTATGTTTCATTGTTAAATGATAATGATTTGGTAAAACTAACATAAAAAAATTAAAAAAAATCCATAGAAAGAATAAGGGTTTTTTAAAACACTATCGTTTAATTATTAATAAGCAGATAATTATGACTGAAGGTATTGAAATATTAATTGCAAAATATTGCTCAGATAAGTTAACAGATGATGAAATGAAGAATCTCATCGGTTGGATTGAGGTGGGGAAAAACAAGAAGATTTTTAATGATTATATCTCCCTAAACTTCACTATTGAAGAGCTTAAAAATGAAAATCAAGATGATTCCATTTTATGGAAGCATATTGAATCTAGTTTTAAAAACCCAGAAAGAAAACTTAGTTTTTGGAAATATGCAGTAGCAGCATCCATTGTACTTCTAATTTCTTTAACCTTTATTTTTAATAGGGATAATACAGAAATTGTAGAACCAATAGTCGTAAACAACAATATTAAAGTAGGAACAGACAAAGCTACATTGACCCTAGAAGATGGTTCCGAAATAGTTTTGGGAAAAGGAGAAACATTTATAAAAGATAATTTAGAAAGTACTGGAGGTGATTTAATATATAAATCTTCAACAACTAAAAACTCTGAAATTAGCTATAACTATTTAACCATTCCAAGAGGAGGGCAATATCATGTAAAATTATCTGATGGCACTCAAGTTTGGTTAAATTCAGAATCCAAACTTAAATATCCCGTAAACTTTAACGAGGGTGAAGCTAGAACCGTTGAATTGGTTTATGGTGAAGCTTATTTTGATGTATCTCCAAGCACTCAGCACCAAGGAGATAATTTTAAAGTAATTCATAATAGACAAGAGGTTAGGGTTTTAGGCACAGAATTTAATATAAAAGCGTATAACGACGAAAATACTATTAGCACAACGTTAGTTGAGGGGAAAGTTGCTATTGAATACAGTAAGATTAAACAAAATCTATACCCTAATCAGCAATTTGAGATAAATATTTTAAATAATTTTTTCTCAGTAAAAGAGGTAGATGTTAAAAGTGAAATTTCTTGGAAAGATGGTGTTTTCAGTTTTAAAGAAAAAACATTAGGAGAAATAATGAAAGTATTATCTAGATGGTATGATATGGATGTGATTTTTGAAAATAAATCATTAGGAGCTGTTAAGTTTAAAGGTGCTTTAAGAAAACACCAAAGTATTGAAGAAATTTTAAACGTAATAATGTCTAGTTCAATTGATAATTATGAGATAAAAGATAAAACTTTAATATTAAAATAGTTTTTAAACCTTTAAGTTTTTACTTAAAAGAGCTAATAAATAACCACTTAAAATATCTAAAATATGAAGATTAAATAATTTAAAAAAGCAAAAGGAACTTGTTAAAACCCGCAAAAGTTAAATAACAAAGTCCCTTTTTAGATGTCATTAATTAATTGATTAACAAACTAACAACAAACAAATTTATGGAAATTAAATTAAGCAAAGCAATGTTTCTTTTTAAAAGGAGACTATTGAAGATTTTTATGAGAACACTCATTTTTTTATGCTGCATTTCTATGTTCAGCTTTTCACCAAATACCGCGATATCTCAAAACTCTAAAATAAAAGTAGAAGTAGATAAAGTGTTAACGGTAGATGAGGTTTTTGACCTTATCATGGATCAAACTGAATATAATTTTATTTACGAACTGGATTTATTTAAGGATTTCCCTTTGGTTAAAGTGAAAAAAGGAGTGATTAGTACTAATAAATTGCTAGAAAGAAGTTTAGCTTACAAAGATTTAAATATTATTGTTACCGAGAATAATACAATTGTTATTAAGAAAAAGGAAACAGCTACTCAACAACAAATAGAGGTCACTGGAAAAATTTTAGATCCATCAGGTGTTCCTATGGCAGGAGTATCCATTATAATAAAGGGAACTTATAAGGGAACTTATACGAATTTTGATGGAAAATACACAATTCTCGTGCCTTCATCCAAAAACAGTTTAGTGTTTAGCTTTTTAGGATTTAAAACTAAGGAAGTACTAGTAGATAACAAAACTGTTATTGACATTACTTTGAAAGAAGAATTTAATAAATTGGACGAGCTTTTATTGATTGCCTATGGAAAAACTTCAAAGCGATTGGCTACTAGTAATTTTTCAACTATAACCTCAGAAGAAATTGAAAAACAACCAGTAACAAATGTATTAGAAGCATTAGCGGGGAAAGTTCCTGGTTTATTTATTTCGCAAAGTAATGGTTTAACAGGAAGCAAATCGAATGTTTCCATAAGAGGGCAGGTATCCATAGCAAGTGGACAAGAACCTCTTTATGTTATTGATGGCGTTCCCTTTAATTCAACACCAATAAACACATTAAGTGGCAGTTATAATAGTTATGGTTCTGCAGCAGGTTTGATAGATCCCTTAAATTCAATAAATCCAGCAGATATTGAGAGTATTACTGTTTTGAAAGATGCAGGAGCTACGGCAATTTACGGATCGAGAGGAGCAAATGGTGTTATTCTTATTAAAACAAAAAGAGCCAAAGGAACAGGTACGCGTTTAAGTGTTAATACCTATACAGGTTTGGGTAAAATCGCTAATACGGTACCCACACTAAAACTATCAGATTACTTAGATATTAGAAAAGAAGCTATAGCAAATGATGGTCTCATTCCCAATCAAAACAACGCACCAGATTTAGTAAGTTGGGATCAAACAAAATCAACCGATTTTCAGAAGATGTTTTTAGAAAACACAGCAAAAAAAACTGAAGTATCAGCCTCTTTCACTGGAGGAAATGATAAGTTTAATTATATTTTCTCAAACACCCTTCATAACGAATCTACTGTTTTCCCTGGAGACTTAGGATATAAGCGTTTTTCTTCTCATTTAGGATTTGAAAATACATCTGATGATGATAAGTTTAAGATTGGAGTAACTCTATTTTATACAAAAGAAGATAACAATCAAAGTCCTGTAGATTTAACAAGTAGCGTTTTTACATTACCTCCTAATTACCCACTTTATAATCAAGATGGGTCATTATACTGGCTCACAAATTCAAACCTAACTAATCCATTATCTTTTTTAATGCAAAAGTCCATTTTTAAGTCAAATAACTTACTTGCAAATGCAACGTTAAGCTATAAACTGTCTCCAGGATTAACTGCAACCGCTAATATAGGGTACAATAAAATTAACCAAACCAGTAATGTCCAAATCCCATTAGCATCAGTAGCACCAGGAACAGCAGACAGTTCAACATCTTTGTTTACTTCAAATTATGTAGAAACATATAATATTGAACCTCAATTGGATTATGTGAAAAATTTTAAAAATAGTGAACTATCTGTACTACTTGGAGGAAGTTTTCAAGCATCCGATTATGTGCAACCATATAATGTTAGAGCTACTGGATATACTGTAGATAATCTTTTAGGTAATTTAGGCGCTGCTTCAGAAATAACATCCTATGATAATGGGTTTCGTGAATATAACTTTGCCTCTATGTTTGGACGTGTAAACTACACCATTAAAAATCGCTACTTGTTTACTTTAACAGCGCGTCGAGACGGATCCACTCGTTTTGGTGAAAATAAGCGATGGGGAAATTTTGGATCTGTAGCAGCTGGTTGGATTTTTAGCAATGAAGATTGGTTTAAGAATTCATTGCCTTGGTTTAGTTATGGAAAATTACGTAGTAGTTACGGTACAGTTGGAAATGATCAAATTCCTGATTATGGCTATCTAGACTCTTATGGAAGTTGGTTTTATCTATATGATGGTGCTGTATTAGTCCCTCAAAGAGTAGCTAATCCAGATTATAGTTGGGAAACTACTCGTAAATTTGAAGTGTCATTAGAGACCGGGTTTTTAAATGACCGATTATTTTTAACAACCACATGGTTTAGCAATCGTACCGATAATCAATTAATTAGCACACCTCTACCGTCTCAAACCGGATTTACATCTTATCAAGCAAACCTACCTGCTCTAGTTGAAAGTAATGGGCTAGAAGTGAGTCTAACATCGACAAATATTAAAAACACTAACTTTTCATGGAACACGGCGTTTAACCTTACCGTCCCAAGAAATCGTTTAGTATCATTTCCAGGTTTAGAAAACACGGTTTACAGAGGCGTTTTTATAGAAGGGGAATCTATTAGAAATCTTACAGGCTATAACTTTACAGGCTTGGTTAATGGTATTGCTACCGTAGAAGATTGGAATGAAGACGGAAATATAACTCCTGGCCTTAAAGAAACTCTTAACGGCGATTATAAAATACTTGGTAGAAGTACGCCAGATTTTTACGGTGGGCTTAATAATACCGTAACTTATAAAGGCTTAAGTTTAGATGTGTTTTTTCAGTTTGTAAAACAAGAAAAATATGGAATACGTCAAAATAGTACAGCTCCAGGAACATTAACTAACCATGCCGATAATATTTTAAACGACGGCTTTTATTATTCACAAAACACTAGTGGAGCTGCAGTAGGAGCATATACTAATTATTACCTAAGATCAAATGCAACCCTATCTGATGCTTCTTTTATTAGGCTGAAAAATGTTTCGCTATCTTATCAGCTCCCAACCTCTTTTTTAAAGTCAAAAACCTTTAAGAAATTTGGTGTTTCGTTAAAAGGGCAGAATTTATTAACAATTACTAACTATAATGGTTTTGATCCAGAAACTGGAGCTCTAGCTCTGCCCCCATTAAGAATGATAACCTTAGGCTTAAATTGTTCAATTTAAAAATAAACGAAATGAAAAAAATAAATAAATATATAAAGTCAGTTATTCTAGTATTGTTTATTGGATTTTCTTTAATAAGTTGTGAAGATTTAATTGAAATTGATATACCAAATAACCAATTGGTAACCGCTAGCGTATTTCAAGATACTGCAACTGTTAATTCAGCAGTTTTGGGTATGTACGCCAAAGTAGCTAACCCCGACGGAACCCAAGGAGGCTTGGGTACAATAGCCGCTATGTTTAACGGTATGAGTGCAGATGAAATACATCATTTTTATACATTTTTATATGGCGAGTTTGTAACTAATACAATAGAAACAAATTCTGTTTATGTAGCTGGTTATTGGAGTTTTTTATATAGAGATATATATACTGCTAATGCTATTATTGAAGGATTGAATAAATCGTCTTTATCTAAATCTTATGTAGATCCTATTCTTGGAGAAGCTAAATTTATACGGGCACTATGCTATTTTTATTTAATCAATGAATTTGGTCCTGTGCCTTTAGTGCTTCAAACAGATCCTACAGTTACTGCTACACAACCACGTGAAAGCGTAAATCTTATTTATGAGCAAATTAAAACAGATTTATTAGATGCGATAGAAGTTTTACCAGACAATTATGGAGCTTATGAAGGTAAAAAAACCAGAGCAACTACTTGGGCAGCAAAAGCCTTATTGGCAAGAGTGTATTTATATAATGCGGATTGGGAAAATGCAGAAATTGAAGCGACTCAAGTAATTAATAAAACGGCATTATTTGATCTAGAACCCGATTTAGAAAAGGTTTTTTTAGCAAATAGTCAAGAAGGAATCTTACAGTTTCCTCCGGCATTTAGTTCTTCTATTTGGATGGCTTCCACATTTTACCCATCATTTTCAGCTAATTTTGTGCTTAATGAAGAGCTTACAAATGACTTTGAAGCTGGGGATAAACGCAGAGATTCATGGACAATTAATTATAGTTCTCAAGGTGTTATTTATCCACATTCAGCAAAATATAAAAGAACTTTCTCTAATCCTTCTGCAGTTGAGTATAACCAAGTGCTTCGTATATCTGAACAGTATCTTATACGCGCAGAAGCCAGAACCCAACAAGGTAAATTTGATGAGGCAAGGGCAGATATTAATAAAATTAGAGAACGTGCAGATTTAGATGATCTAACAATCCCAAATACAAAGGAAGCCTTAATGGTAGCCATAGAACAGGAAAGAAGGGTTGAGTTATTTTGTGAATGGGGACATCGTTGGTTCGATTTAAAAAGATGGTCTGCACGTAATAATCCATCTCAAACTAGAGCGGAAGAAGTGTTATCTGTGTTAAAAGTTGATAATTGGCAATCAACAGATCTGCTGTTTCCTATCCCAGAAACCAGTATTGTAAATAATCCAAACTTATCCCAAAACCCTGGTTATAATTAAAATTTGAACATTACAATATGGAATACCTAATAAAATAAAGCTTTATATAAGTGTATAATTTATTAGGTATTCCATATAATTTTTAAAATAATAAATACAAATATTATGAAAGAAAAAATGTGTTTGTTATGGCTGGTATGCTTTTTTAGCACTGCTATGGCACAGAAAAAAGAATTTACAATTAAGGGGCATCTCACTGGTGCCAACGTACCTTTGAAAGTGTTTTTGTACTACCGGGATGGCAATAGCAAATTTGCAGATTCCACGATGGCCAAAAACAATACATTTACTTTTACAGGAACAATAGAACATGCTACCCAAGCTTCAATATATGCCCATTGGCTTTATCCAAATAAAGCAAAAGCTCCTGAGAATGCCAATGAAGGCATTGAGTTGATGTTAGACAACGGCGACATTTCCATTGAAGGTGAATATTTACGAACAGCTCAAATTAATGGAGGTAAAACTCAAGAAGAATTTATTGCATATAGAAAGAAAACAGATTCTTTAGGTAATGCCGTCTACCAAATATGGAAAGAGCAACAAGATGAACTTCCAGAAGACTCTATCGCTTCCTTTAAACGCTTAATTTATGCTAGAGGAAAATTGATTAAAGAAACCGTAAAGAGTTTTATAAATACACACCCAAAATCAGAACTGTCTTTTAGTATTTTACAATCGAATACATTGGTTATTGAAGATGTAGAATATGTGGAATCCATTCTTAATACTTTAAGACCAGAATTTGGAAAATTTGATAGATTTAAAGAAATTGAACAAAAGGTAATGCTTACTAAACGCCTATCCATAGGTCAAAAAGCTATAGACTTTACGCAATCTAATGATAAAGGAGACATGGTATCATTATCTGATATGAAAGGAAAATATGTGCTGATTGATTTTTGGGCTAGTTGGTGTGGACCATGTAGAATGGAGTATCCGTACCTTAAAAGTGCCTATAAAAAATATAAGAATAAGAATTTTGAAATTATTGGTATTTCGATTGATGACAAAGAATCCTTGTGGCTAAATGCTATTAAGTCTAATAATTTTGAATGGATACAACTTTCAGATTTAAAAGGAAAAGATAATGCTGTAGCAAAAATGTATGGTATTTCAGCTATTCCACAAAATTTTCTGATAGACCCTCAAGGGAAAATATTAGCTAAAAACTTGAGAGGTGATGAGCTGAATGATAAATTAAAAGGGATTTTTAAAGAATAATATTTTTTTAAAAAATGATGTATTGAAAATGAGTTTTAGATTGAAAAAGGAAATGGTTATTTAAAATTTTAATAAAACATTTAATAGTAGACAACATTCATTATTGCGTCATAGCATAAGAATAAGGTATTTTAAGGTAAAATAGAATTATTTTAGACCCATACTTTTAAATTTTGTTTTAAGTATTTGAATTGTCACTCGATATTGAATAAAGAAAGAAGATAAGGGCTGCTTATAAGCAGCCCTATTTTATTAAAACTATCTTAAAAAGATTGTCTCTTCGAAGCGACAAAATAGTGGTTCTTAATGGCTATAAGTCTAAAAAACTATATCCAGAACCTCTCAAGGCTGGTGGAGTATTATGATAAGAAAAAAGATGTTATTCTATTATTCTTGACTAACAATATGGAAGTATCTGCACTTGAAGTAGCAAAACTCTACCGGAATCGGTGACAAATAGAAATATTATTCAAATGGATAAAGTAAAACTTGACTATGAAAAAACTTTGGGGACATTTCAAAAATGCCATTAATATCCATGTTTGGATAGCTATCTGTACATATCTAATAATAGCCCATATAAAATCATTCTTTAAATAGTGAGCTTCCTATTTATAAAATAATACAAATATTGGGCGTATCCTCAATGGATAAAACACCAGTAAACGAATTGATTACTAATACAATTTCAAATCAAAATGTCAATGAACAAATAAAATTATTTGATGATTAAATTTTAACACATCAGTACTAATGTCGAAAAGTAAAATAGTTACCATAACCGTTTTATTTCATTTAAGTGGCTTTTAGAACATTTAAACACTTTTATCTTTTATATGTTCAAAAGCATTTAAGACAAGTATTTCCAAACACAGTATCTTATAATCGTTTTGTAGAACTTATGCAGAACAATATTTAGCCATTGGCCTTATATATAAAGACCTGTTGTTTAGGAAGATGCACAGGAATATCATTTATAGATTCTCCCCCCATACGTGCTTGTAAAAATAAACGGATAAAGCAGCATAAGGTTTTTGATGGTATTGCCACAACAGGTAAATCTACAATGGGGCGGTTTTACGGTTTTAAACTCCACATTATTGTTAATGACAAAGGTGAACTTCTGGATTTTATAATTACCCAAGCCAATGTGGATGATAGAACACCTCTAAAACATGATAATGTTTTAAAACGGATATTTGGTAGGCTATATGCAGACAAAGGTTATGTTTCTAAAGAACTTGGGGCTCTATTATTCCAACAGGGGATACATTTAGTTACTGGTATTAGAAACAATATGAAAAATGTAATGATGACCATGAGGGATAAAATTTTGCTTAGAAAACGTTCTGTAATTGAAACCATAAATGACCAACTAAAAAATATAGCTCAGGCTGAACACTCTAGACACAGAAGCTTTGCTAATTTTATAACAAATTTAGTCGCCAGTCTTATTGCTTATTCTTTTCTAGAACAAAAGCCTTGTATCAAATTTGAAACCCATAACACAACGCTATTAGCGCTTTTTTACTAAAAACTTACGCCGAACTCAGATTATTGGTTACTTTTAATCAAGTTCACAAACGTAATATTCTTAAATAAATGCTCAAACCAATCATCAACCTATTCTTCCCCAAAGTATGCTATGCATGCCATCATTTACTAAACGATAACGAAAAGATCGTTTGTGTTGATTGTAGACATGATCTACCTGTTACAAATTTCCATTTTAACAATGATGATACGGTTGCAAAAGTGCTTTATGGGCGTGCTAAAATTGAAAGCGGGACAGCTCTTTTTCGATTTGAAAAAAAAGGGATCGTTCAACAGCTCATTCATGGATTAAAATACAAAGGTTACGAAAACATTGGTTTTTTTCTAGGGAATTGGCTGGGAGGCGAATTAAAAAATATAGAACCCTATAAATCTATTGATCTAGTGATTCCCGTACCGCTTCATAAAAAAAAGCTTAAAAAAAGAGGGTTTAACCAGGTCGCAACGTTTGGACAACAAATTGCTGGGGCTATAAAAGCAGATTATAAAGCCGATGTGCTTTTAAAAGTAACCGCTACAAAATCGCAAGTCAATAAAAAACGATTGGCACGCTGGCATAATAGTGATGAATTATTTACGCTTGTCAATTCTGAATCCATTGAAAACAAACATATCTTGTTAGTAGACGACATTATTACTACTGGCGCCACTTTAGAAGCTTGTATAGCGGTATTAAATCAGGCAAAAAACATAAAAATAAGTATCGCTACTATGGCAATAGCTTAGTGAGTTTCGTCGTTATATCTATAAACTCAAAGTATGCACTAGAAAACCTATTACATCTTAAAACTACTGCAAAATATAATGTTTCACTACTTTTTAAAGTTTAACCATAAAGATGTTATGCTAAAACTTATAAAAAGTCATATTTTATTGTAGTTTTCACCTTCATAACGGCTTACTAGTACATATTTTGAGTTAAATTGCTTAGGTTTGTGCAAAATTTAAAATGGGTAATGAATAAAACACTTTCAAATTTTATTTTAATAGTTTTTTTAAGTTTGTTTTTTATAAACTGTGCCAACCGGGGTACTCCTGGAGGAGGCCCAAAAGATGAAGATCCTCCTGTTATTATTAAATCTATTCCAGAGAATTATTCTACCCATTTTAGCGGTAACGAAATAAAGATCTATTTTAACGAATATGTTAAAATAAAAGACCTACAAAAGCAGCTCATTATTTCACCTCCTATGGAAACACAACCTGAGGTGACGCCTTTGGGTGGTGCAAGCAAATATATTACCATTAAAATCCACGACACACTGCAACCCAATACAACGTACGCATTTAATTTTGGAAACAGTATTACCGATAACAATGAAGGAAACCCCTATCCGTATTATAGATATGTACTATCAACGGGCGATTATATTGATTCCCTTAGTGTAAACGGCAATATAGTAGATGCTCTAAAAAAACAACCGGAAACTTTTGTTTCGGTAGCTTTATATGAGGTCGATTCGACCTTTAACGATTCCATTATTTATAAAAAACCCCCTAAATATATTACCAATACATTAGACAGCGTTACGACCTTTTCTATTGAAAACCTTAAAGAGGGAAAGTACATGCTTATCGCTTTAAAGGATGGCAATGGCGATAATAAGTTTCAACAAAAAACAGATCAAATAGCCTTTTATAAGGAATTTATTGATGTGCCTACGGATTCGACTTATACTTTAAAATTATTTACAGAGGATCTGGATTTTAGGAGCACCAGACCCCGATTATTATCTGGTGAAAAAATCGCTTTTGGGTATGAAGGTGATTATTGGAATATGGCTATTAATATAACGTCTAAAACGCCTCCTGAGTTTGAATACCGCATCACAAAAGACCCAACGGCAGATAGTCTTTTGTATTGGTACAAACCACGTCTTGAGGTTGACTCCCTACTTTTTAAGGTAGCGCATCCTACACTTGAAAAAGACTACACTGTTAGAATTAGCGAGCAAAAAAGAGACTCTTTAACAATTCAAGCATCGCCATCTGGCACCATTCATTTTGATGAGCCTTTTAGAATTGCCGGTAGCACACCTTTTACCAGCATAGATCTTTCTAAAATTACGTTAATCGATAAGGATTCTACTCAAATTGCTTTTACGACCGACTTTGATACTATTACAAACACATATGCTTTTAATTTTGATAAAAAATTAGATAATGCCTACAGTATCCAAATACTTCCTGAGGCTTTTGTAGATTTTTTTGATAACAAAAACGATACTTTAAATTATTTTATTAAAACAAAAAAGGCTTCCGATTTTGGTTATGCACGTTTTACATTAGTGAATGTAAAATATCCAGTTATTATACAACTAACTAATAAAGATGGTGATGTGAAATTTGAAAAGTTTGTTGAAAACCCTGATCCTGTAGATTTTTTAAATTTAGATCCTGGCACTTATTACATTCGTGTGATACATGATGCTAATGGCAACAAAAAGTATGACCCGGGAAATTACCTTAAAAAAATCCAGCCTGAACGGGTTAGTCATTTCAAGGAAATGGAAATTAGAGCAGATTGGGGCAACCCTGAAACGCTTCAATTTATTTCAAAGTAAACGCATCTCTATCATCTAAAAACTTAAGTTTATTTCGATAAGCTTTAATATGTCTTTTTTCTAAAATGACTAGTTGGGTTTGCTCTTGACCGGGTTCTATGGAAGTGATTATATTTCCCAGTACATCATATGCTGCCGAATGTCCTGAATATTCGCTATTAACACCATCCATACCAACACGATTTACACCAAGGCAGTAACTCATGTTTTCAATGGCGCGTGCTTTTAATAAGGCATCCCAGGCCGACACTCTGGGTTTTGGCCAGTTGGCAACATATAATAAAACATCATAATCCTGTGTATTTCTTGCCCAAACGGGAAATCTTAAATCGTAACAGATTAACGGGCAAATCTTCCAACCTTTATAATCAATAATCAACTTTTCAGCGCCTGCTGTGTAAATTTTATCCTCGCCAACCAATGTAAAGGTATGTCGTTTATCGTAATGCTGCACAACTCCAGAGGGTTCTACAAAAAGCAATCGGTTATAATAGTTGTTTTCTTCTACAACCACAATACTCCCCACAATGGCAGTTTTTAATTTCGATGCCATAGATTGCATCCATTTAACCGTTTTTCCATCCATAGGCTCCGCGACATCTTTTGCATTCATGGTAAAACCAGTTGTAAACATTTCTGGAAGCACAATTAAGTCGACTGCTTCTGAAATGTCGTTTATTTTTTTAGAAAAATTCTCAAGATTCTGCTTAGGGTTTTCCCAAACTAAATCAGATTGCATTAATGCTATTTTAAGAATCTCTTTCATACGTTTAAATATTGTTTAATATCCCTGCTGCTTTTCTTAAGGTGTCATCGGTCTTCGCAAAACAAAATCGAAGGACTTTATGATCTAAATGATGACTATTAAAAACCGATAATGGAATGGAAGCAATCCCAGATTCAATGGTTAATCGTTTTGCAAAATCCACATCATATTCCTTGGTGATTTCCGAATAATCCAACACTTGAAAATAGGTGCCTTTTGATGGCGTAAATTTAAACCTGGAATCTTTAATAAGGTTTAAGAACAAATCTCTCTTCTCTTGATAAAAATCGGGCAAATCCAAATAATGACACGGCTCCTGCATATAATCTGCAATCCCTTTTTGTGTTGGGTGGTGCACACAAAAGACATTAAACTGATGCACTTTCATAAATTCTTCCATGAGTTCCTTTGGCGCACAACAATAACCAACTCGCCACCCTGTATTATGAAACGTTTTTCCAAAAGAAGCGACCACAAAACTCCGTGATTTTAAATCGGGAAACAAACAGGCACTTTGATGTTTTTTGGCATCAAAAACCATATGCTCATAAACCTCATCGCTCAACACAATAATGTTCGTATTTCTAGTGATCTCTTCTAATTGCAGCATGTCTTCTTTGGAGAACACCGTACCAGAAGGGTTATGTGGTGTATTGATAACAATCATTTTTGTTCGGCTATTTACTTTGGCTTTTACGGCATTCCAATCCACACTAAAGCTTGGTGCTTCTAATTGGATCGAAATCGTTTTACCTCCATTAAGTGTTATGGTGGGTTCGTAGCTATCGTAAGCAGGTCTAAAAATGATAACCTCATCATCTGGGTTTATAAATGCTGTAATAATGGTAAAAATAGCTTGAGTTGCTCCAGCTGTGACCATTACTTCGGTCTCTGGATGATAACTTGTATGATATAATGACCCTATTTTTTTAGCAATGGCTTCTCTTAGTTCTAAATTTCCGGCCATGGGCGCATAATGGTTGTACCCTGAATTCATCGCCTTACAAACTAAATCGGTTAATTTTTGATCACTATCAAAATCCGGAAACCCTTGAGATAAGTTAATGGCATGGTGCTCATTGGACAACTTGCTCATGATTGAAAAAATAGTGGTTTCTATATTAGGAAGCTTAGATGCATGCCGCATAACGTCTCTTTATTTTTTAGGAATGCAACGAATCGTGATCTAAATGCATTTTCATGCCTTCATGAGATTGAACAAATCCTAAATCGTTATAAAATTTAATGGCCTTGGGTCTTCTTTTATCAGTAGTTAACTGTAATAGATGTGCTTTTCGTTCTTTCGATCTTTTAATCGCCCATTCAAACATTTCTTTTCCAATGCCCAATCCCCTTTTATCTTTTTTAATTCGAACAGCTTCAATTTGAGCCCTAATGCTACCTCGGTAAGTTAGGTACTGGATAAATGTGAGCTGTAAAGTTCCAACAATTTCGGAATTTACATCTTCTACGACCATTAATTCCTGATTTTCATCTGAATTAATTTTATTAAATGCTTCTATGTATTCGGGGGCTAAAGACCCCTGAAAATATTCTCTTTGCTTTCCAAGTTCATCATCAACAAGCATCTCTATAATGGGTAGGACATCTTCCCTTGTTGCCTTTCTAAATTTCATATACTCGGTTTTAATCGTTACCTAATGTAAATATAACAACTTACAAATTGGTATCATGATGATTTTGAATGAATATATCTAAACTTTACACCCCTAATGCGCTCAATAATGCTTGCTTATAAGTTCTGCCAATAGGAATCTTATTGGCTTTTACAAAAATGGTGTTACCCGAAAGCTTATCTACAAACTTGCTGTTTATAATGTATGATTTATGGACTTGAATAAAATGAGTTTCGGGAAGTTTTACTGTCCAGTTTTTTAACGAGTCTATATAGGATAGTTTTTGGGTTTCTGTTACTACCGTGATATAATTTCTATCTGATTCAATGTATACTATAGAACCCAAAACAAGTTTATGAAGTGTCTTATCAACATTTAAAAAGATCGTTTCCTCAAGATCTTCTTCCAATATATTTTTTGGCACCTCTATTCTATTCTTTGCTTTATTGATAGCTTTTAAAAAGCGATCGAAAGAAAAAGGCTTTACCAAATAATCAACAATAGTTGGTAATTCAAAACTGCTTACCGCATACTCCGGATATGCGGTGGTCATTATTATTGCTGGTGGATTTTTAACCGTTTTTATAAAATCCAGCCCAGACATGTCCGGTAGGTTGATATCTAAAAAAATGATATCTACCTTACTTATATTTAAAAACGAATTCGCTTCAATGGCTGCTTTAAAGGTTTCAATTAAACTAAGGTTAGGTATTTTACCTATAAAATTCTTTAAGATTTTTTGAGCAGGAATTTCGTCTTCTATAATAATACAATTTATCATGTCTGTTTTAATGCCGTTAATAATTTGACTGTTGTAAAGGTCTCGATTGCGCTCGACCAATATGATTAAGTTAAGATTTTAATGTCATGATGCGTGTCCTAACCTTTTATTATAAATTAAGCTTTAAATACACTTTAAAATTTTTGCCTTTATCGATTCTAAATATATGCCTATCCTTATAAATAAGCGCTAGCCTTTTTTCTAAGTTTTGTAAACCAATTCTAAAATCGGTTGTACTTACTTTTTCTTTATCATAATCATTTTCACAAACACATTCCAAAATACCGTTTTCAACCTTAATAAAAATAGAAACATCACTATGCAGTACACTGTGCTTAAAAGCATTTTCTATAATGGTAATTAAAAGCAATGGGGCTATTTGATGACTATAAGAATCTATATTCTTTTTATAACTGACCTGCTTTGTCCCTTCTGTTCTTAGCATTTGGAACTTCATATAATTATCTATAAACCTAATCTCTTTTTCTAAAGAAATTGTTTTAGAATTGCTTTCGTACAATACATGCTTAAGATTATCGGATAACATTAAAATCATCTCTGGAACTTCCTTTGGGTTTTCTAATGCATATGAATAAATAGTATTCAGATTATTAAACAACACATGTGGATTTATCTGCGATTTTAAAAATTTCAATTCCATTTCGACATGCTCTTTTTTAATAGCTTCAATCTCATCCTCTTTATCAATAAAGCGATATAGAATCCATATAAAAGAAAGAAAAATCAAAGGCACCAGTGACTGCCATAAATAGTCGCTTAAACATTTAATAATAGTACACCCGCACTTAGCAAATGAATAGCAATATAACTGCGTTGCCAAAAAGGAAATTGTGGCAAATACAAGCGTATAGAGCAAGTACATTTTTTTCTTAACAAAAAAAGGAAGCAATAAAAAATGATTCCCGTAAACTATAATAACTAAAAGTGTGAGATATTGAAGAAAGGGATTTTCCTTCCAATAAAAATCTGAAAACAAAAACAGGGATACAAATACAAACAACATCCAAAATAGGATATGAACTAAAATTTGCGAGCTATGTTTTTTTACAAAAGTCATTGTTTACTAAATGATACCAATTTGAGTATAAAATGTCGTATTAAAGCCGATGTTATTTTTAAATTTAAAAACGCTGTGATTAGATTGCATAGTGTTGCTACGGAATTTATGAACAAGGCTTTTAAATTTAAAAAGAGCGAGTCGACATGCAACATTTTATATTCAAATTGGTATGAGTCCAATGAAAGTAAACAGAAAAGCTATAACTATCAAAAAATATGTACAAAAATCAGTTTTGTAGTTACAAACGCCAAAAACGTAGTTTGTAAACAGACCATGATCGTTTACATCATTAATTAAAATATTTTTTGTAGTGAAAGTAACGCTCGAACCAACCCCTAAGTGCTTTTTATACAGCCTCCTTAAATTGGTTTAAACAATATTCATTTTCTTCAAAAGAAAGGAAGCATTCATATTTTGACAAATTCCAACTTTTAATTTATAATCAAAGTGAAGCTCATCATTGATAATTTCGGCATCGAAATAATAATTTTTCACACCTTCCAATGCTTGTTCAATTTCACATAAGCTTAAATCGTGCGTAGCAATAATTCCTGTAGCGTTTGATGCGACTAGTTTTTCCACAAATTTTCTGGAACCTATAGCCTTATCGGTACTATTTGTGCCTTTTAAAATTTCATCTAAAACGATAAAATAAGGTTCTCTTTCAATGGCATCCACGATATATTTTAAACGTGTTAATTCTGAAAAGAAATACGAACTATCATCTGTTAAGGAATCTGTTGTTCGCATGCTGGTAATTAATTTAACTGGTGAATATTCACTTGCTTTAGCACAGATAGGAAGTCCGACATTAGCCATGACAATATGCAAAGACACTGTACGTAAAAATGTACTTTTCCCTGCCATATTTGCCCCAGTCACAATAAAAAACTGCTCACGCTCTATCGTTAAATCACTATCTACACGTTTGTTCTTGTCCAATAAAGGGTGTCCTAAACGATTCGCATTAATAACCGCCCCCTTTTCCTGTATTTCCGGATATATAAAATCTGGGTGATTAAAGGCAAAATTCCCTAATGAATTATAAGCATCAAAAAACGAGACAACTTCAAACCAATCGGCTACCTTATTCGCATATTGTTCCACCCATTTCTCTATTTTATAACTATTTTTTATATCTGTTAAAAACAGCCCATTGCCAAAAATGGCACCTATAATATTATTTCTATTGTCTAAGGCATCTAAAGATTTTGAAAGCTTTTTAAAACTATGAGAAGCTTTTTCTGTATCTAATTGAATTTGTCGTTGTTTCTGTTGCAATAATTCTGAAGTAAACGTTTCATGCTCTATTAAATCCAATAACAGCGCATATTGACGAAACGTGTCTTTAACCCTATCTGTATTTGAAGACAGCACATTCGTTTTTTTAACATAAATACCAGTAACCCCGAGCCCTAAAAGCAGCCAGTACCCAATAAATTCCGGGTTTATAAAATTTAAAACCGTGAATCCCAATATGACCATTGAAAATATAACAAAGGTTATTGGTAACCATCGCATCATTTTTGGTAAAAAAGAGTCATAATTTTGTAACCAATTTATAATATTCTTTGCAGGTGTTTCAACTTCTACCAAGCTTGATGTCGCCGAATAATATTGCCTCCATTTGGGTTTAGAACTTAGTTCCTTTATAGCTTCTTGGCGTAATTTAACGGCATCAATGTCGTTTGCTTTTAAGGTATCCGCCAGTTCTTGAGCGCCTTCTTTAATGGTTGTTCTGTTTATAAATTGGAAAAAAGAACCACGACCAAACAAATCAATATCCAAACTGTAAAAGTGATTAGGGTCTTGAAACTGCAAACCCTTATCCCGTTCGTGAAAATCGCCGGAAGCTATTTTAATTTCTTCTTTGTTTATTTCAACTAAAGCTTTATTGAAGTTTCTTTGTAATTTTATATCGGTGTATTTTGATAACAAATAAACAAATACAGCAATCCCTACCATAGCAATACTGATAGCAACCTGCCAATGCCCAAACGCAAAATAGATACCAAATCCTGTTGTAAAAAACACTAGCAACCTTAACATACTTAAGGCTGTCATTTTTTTGAATAATCTTTGAGCTTCAGATTTATATTTTTCCGAATGTTGTTTATAATATGATATTGGGCTATCCATTTTTAATTTTGATTTAGATTCCCGCGCTCGCGAGCATGCAATGTCATGGGGAATCTCGAAACATTTTTTAGAAATGTTTTTTGCAAAAAAACAAAAGAGACTCTCTAAAAAGTAATATGTTTTGTCATTCAGAGCACAGCGAGGAATCTTATATTTTTAAGAGATTCATCATTGAATTCAGAATGGTACTTTTTAGACAGCCTCCCAATTATTTATAATCTTACTATTAGTCTCGGCTTCCAAATACCTGAAGTCCCCAATATACTAAAGATGCTAAAGCACCAATAGCGGCAACTAAATAGGTTCTTGCTGCCCATTTGAGCGCTTCTTCCGAACCAGCATATTCTTGCTGAGATACCATATTTTTGTTTTTTAGCCATGCCAAAGCACGGTTACTAGCATCGTATTCTACAGGGAGTGTTATAAAACTAAATAAGGTCGCAAATCCCATCATTACTAAACCGGCAACTGCTACATAATACCCAAATCCTAAACCGGCCGCAGCCCCCAACATTAAGCCCCCAATCACGACCCATTGGGACATCCCTGATGTGACACTTACCACTGGAACCAACGTAGATCGCATTTGTAACCAACTATAGGCCTGCGCATGTTGTACAGCATGACCACATTCATGTGCTGCCACGGCTGCTGCAGCCGCATTACGTTGATTATAAACCGCTTCACTTAAATTAACCGTTTTATTTTTCGGATTATAATGATCGGTTAGACGCCCAGGTGTTGAAATAACTTCAACATCAGTAATACCATGGTCCGCCAACATTTTCTCTGCAATTTCGGCACCACTCATACCATTACGTAACTGTACTTTCGAGTATTTTTCGAACTTTCTTTTTAAAGTACTGCTCACTAACCAGCTTACTAAAGCAATAGCCCCTAATAATATATAATATCCTAACATTGTTTTCTTTTTTTAAATTATAAATAAATATAGCAAAAATAACGCCAATGTTGAGTTCTGAAATAATGTCAGTTTTGTAAAACTTTAGTATTCCAGTTAAAAGCTTCTGCTATTTCTCCATAAACGATCTCTCCTTTTACAATATTAAGTCCTTTTGCTAATAAAGGATTCGTATCACAAGCTTTTTTCCAACCCAGATTGGCCAGCTTAATAACATATGGTAAGGTTACATTGGTTAATGCTACCGTTGAGGTGTAAGGTACTGCTCCAGGCATATTGGCAACACAATAATGAACCACATCATCAATAACATAAGTTGGGTCTTCATGCGTGGTTGCTTTGGTAGTTTCAAAACACCCTCCTTGGTCTACTGCTACATCTACGATTACTGTTCCTGGTCGCATATCTTTAAGCATGTCTTTGGTTATTAATTTTGGGGCTTTTGCTCCTTTTATTAAAACGCCACCCACAATCAAATCAGATTCTTTAATGCGTTTTCTAATATTATACTCACTCGAAAATTCTGTAACGACATGATTTGGCATCACATCATTTACATAACGTAATTGTTTCATATTAATATCCATAATAGTAACATGAGCTCCTAATCCAGCAGCCATTTTAGCTGCTTGAATACCAACAACACCAGCTCCTAAAACTAAAACTTTACCTGGTGGCACCCCTGGCACGCCACCTAGCAATACGCCTCTTCCTTTTATAGGTTTCTCTAAATATTTAGCGCCTTGTTGAATAGACATTCTCCCCGCCACTTCAGACATAGGGATTAATAACGGCAAAGCACCGTTAGTATCCTCAACCGTTTCATAAGCAATACAAATCGCATTACTTTTTATCATAGCTCTTGTTAGTGTTTCACTTGAAGCAAAATGAAAATAAGTAAAAACGACTTGATCTGGTTTTATTAGCGTGTATTCTTCTTCTATCGGTTCTTTTACCTTCACGATCATATCACTAGATGCATATACCTCCTCAATGGAATTCAAAATAACAGCTCCAGCTTCTTGATAATCTTCATCGAAAAAGCCGCTTCCGAAACCAGCATTAGCTTGTACATAAACCGTATGACTATTTTTTGTAAGTTCAAAAACACCGGCAGGTGTCATACCCACTCTGTTTTCATTGTTTTTAATTTCAATAGGAATACCAATTTTCATAACTGTAATTTTTAGGTTATTTTACTCCTACAAATTACAATGAAATACAGAAATTAAGATACTAGACTAGGAAGATTGAATGATTTTTATGAATTTAATAAAACTATAAAAGCTATTTTATTAAATAGGAAATCTAGTACCAAAATTTAGCTTCGAAATTATCAAGTTGATTTATTTTTTATGGTATCTAGCTTTAAAATACACCAATAGAAATACAGATACGATGGTAATAGTATTTGCAAAAATTATAGGTGTGCTATTTTTTAGAAAACCATAAATTAACCACATTAAAACACCCACAAAAAAGATAAGTAGCATAGGGAACGATAAACTAGAAACATCTTTGGTTTTCCAAGTTTTATAAACTTGAGGTAAAAAGGCTGCGGTTGTTAAAATTGCCGCTATAAAACCTATTATTTCTGTGTAATTCATTTCGTGTTTTTTATAAATAATACCCGTTCTGCTACAAAGCTGTCATAATGAGAAGGTAGACATGATTATCTTTTTAATTAAAAGCATCTAATTAATTGATAGATTGCCACGTCGTACCTCCTCGCAATGACATTCCATTTGTATCTTCGAGTGTCCCGAACTTATTTCAAGGTGTATCGAGAAAATTTATTGAATGTTCTTAGTACTTAATTCTTTTCAGGAATTTCACTTGAACCGGCCTTAACCTACAATGTTGACAATTTTACCTGGAACGACAATTACTTTTTTAGGTTCGCGTCCCTGTAATTGTTCTTTTGTTTTTTCGTTTTCTAAAACTGTTTTTTCTATATCGTCTTTACTCATATCCAATGGCAACTCGAGTGTAAAACGCATTTTTCCATTAAATGAGATCGGATAATTTTTACTGCTTTCTACTAAATGACTGGCGTCAAATTTCGGAAAGTCTGCCGTTGAAATGGATGTTTCATGCCCTAACTTGTTCCATAACTCCTCAGCAATATGTGGAGCGTAAGGTGATATTAAAATCAACAACGGTTCTAGTATTTCTTTTGAAATACATTTTTGTGCTGTTAACTCGTTTACGGCGATCATAAAAGTAGACACCGAGGTATTAAACGAGAAGTTCTCTATATCTTCTTCTACTTTCTTAATTGTTTTGTGGAGGGTTTTGAGAGCTTCCCTGGAAGCCTCCCCTAGCCCCTCCGAAGGAGGGGAACTTGTAACGTAAAAAGCTCCGTTATCTCCCTGATGGTATAGTTTCCAAAGCTTTTTAAGGAAGTTGTGTACCCCTGTAATCCCAGCAGTATTCCAAGGTTTGTATTGTTCTAAAGGTCCTAAGAACATTTCGTATAGGCGAAGACTGTCTGCACCGTATTGTTCGCAAATGTTATCTGGATTAACGACATTAAACCAACGTTTTGACATTTTCTCTACTTCTCTGCCAACGATGTAATGCCCTGCTTCCAAAATAAATTCAGCATCATTGAATTGCGGTTGCCATTTTTTTAAGGCTTCAATATTAATTTCATCTGAGGCATTAACCATATTAACATCCACTCGAATTTCTTCAACATCATAACTGTCTTTTAATCCTTTAGAAACATATTTATTAGTTCCTGAAATACGATATACTATAGCACTAGTCCCCAAAATCATGCCTTGATTAATCAGTTTTTTTGCAAACTCATCATAAGGTACAAACCCTTTATCGAACATAAACTTTTGCCAAAAACGTGCGTATAACAAATGCCCCGTAGCATGCTCGCTTCCGCCTATATATAAATCTACTTGTTGCCAATAATCAATAGCATCTTTAGAGAAAATCGCATCTTCGTTATGTGGGTCCATATAACGATTAAAATACTGCGAACTTCCTGCCCAGCCTGGCATGGTGTTCAACTCTAAAGCCCCTCCTAGCCTCCCCAAAGGGGAGGAATTCTCAAATTCCTCTTTAGAAACTATTTCGGCTTTATCTCCATACTGTAACCAATGCCACTTTTTAGCATTTCCCAGAGGAGGCTCACCTGTTTCAGTTGGCAAGTATTTATCTACTTCAGGTAGCTCTAGTGGCAAAAACTTCTCATCAATCATTTGTGGCATGCCATTATCATCATAGTAAACCGGGAATGGTTCTCCCCAATAACGCTGTCTACTAAAGACGGCATCACGCAACCTGTAATTGGTTTTGCCTTCACCTTGCCCTAATTGCTCCAACTCATAAATAACGCGCTTAGTAGCTTTTTTATAGTCCATGCCGTTTAAGAAATCACTATTGGCTATAACGGTTTTTTCTTTATCGGCAAACGCTTCTTCAGAAATGTCTACACCTTCAAAAATATTAGGAATCGGAATATTAAAATGTTTTGCAAAATCATAATCACGTTGATCGCCACAAGGTACCGACATCACCGCTCCCGTACCATAACCAGCCAATACATAATCGCCAATCCAAATAGGAATAGGGGCTTTTGTAAAAGGATGTTCAGCATAAGCACCTGTAAATACGCCCGAAATGGTTTTTACATCTGCCATTCTATCACGTTCACTACGCTTTGCTGTAGCTAGGATATAAGCATCAACGGCTTCCCTTTGTTCCGGGGTTGTTATCTGCGGTACCAGTTCGTGCTCTGGAGCCAGGGTCATGAACGAAACCCCGAAAATGGTATCGGGTCTTGTTGTGAAAACGGAGATCCCCCTAACCCCCGAAAGGGGAACTTGCATCCCCCTAACCCCCGAAGGGGGAACTTGCTCACTCTGCTGTAATTTGCTCGCCTCTAAATCACTCTGAATTGATTCTCTTTCTGCTAATTCCTTTTTTATATTTTCTAAAACACTTTCAATATTTCCCAAAACTTCTTCGTTTGTAAAACGGATAACTTTGTAGTAGTCATTTTCAAGAATTTCTGTGCGTTTTGCATCTTCTTCTATTTGGGATTCATGGATTTTTCCATCAACTTCAATAATTAATCGCTTTTTTAAACATACAAAGTCAACAATATAGTCCCCTATTAAATGCTGTTGTCTAAATTTTGCTCCTAGATTTTTGTTTCTAAGCTGCTCCCATAATACTGCTTCCGCCTGAGTTGGATTAGCACGCATCTCTTTAGCTCGTTCCAATAATAAGTGTGAATTATTTCCCCCTGTCATATACCCCGCACGAGTATGCGTACCAGCTTTCTCTTCCCCTTGGGAGAAGGGTAGGATGGGGAACTCTACTTGGGCCCCAACCGACTTTCCAATCCAATTACGTTGGCTTTCTTTTAAAGAATCTGTCCAATCAATAGTATCCAATCCTTGAAGCAAGCGTTCTGCATAGGCAGAAATACGCATACTCCATTGGGTCATTTTTTTACGAATTACAGGATGCCCGCCACGTTCGGACACACCATTTACAATTTCGTCGTTTGCTAAAACAGTGCCTAATGCAGGACACCAGTTTACTTCTGTTTCCGCTAGGTATGTTAATCTATATTGTAATAATATTGTTTGTTGTTTTTCAGGTGAAAACCCTTGCCATTCATCTGCAGAAAACAGTTCGACACCATCATCGCAAACTGCATTCACCTTTGTATTTCCTTCTGTTTCGAAAATGCTTACTAAACCTGAAATATCTTCAGCTTTGTTAGTCTCATTATTATACCAGGATTCGAACAATTGAATAAAAATCCATTGTGTCCATTTGTAATAACTCGGATCTGATGTTCTAACCTCTCGGGACCAATCGAACGAAAAACCTATTTGGTCTAACTGTCTACGATATGTTTTTATATTCTCAGCAGTTGTTACAGCAGGATGCTGTCCTGTTTGAATGGCATATTGTTCTGCTGGCAAACCAAAACTATCATACCCTTGTGGATGCAGTACATTGAAGCCTTTATGACGTTTATAGCGTGCGTAAATATCTGAAGCAATATACCCTAGTGGATGTCCAACATGCAACCCAGCACCACTTGGGTAAGGAAACATATCTAACACATAATATTTTGGTTTTTCGCTATTATTAACAGCTTTAAACGTTTGGTTCTCTGCCCAGTACTTTTGCCATTTGGCTTCAATCTCGTTGAAATTGTATTTCATTACATCTCTTTTATAAGGCTGCAAATTTACGTTTTAAATAGAAAACGGTAAAGGGATTACTTTATGAAGTGGTTTAAATTTTTTTCAATTGGCTGCAACCTGCCGGCAGGCAGGCAGGAACGCTCCTTTTCATCCTTTTTTCGTCTTTTTATTACTTCGTAACGCTGCTATGAAGCGCAAAAAAGGCTTCAAAATGAATAAAAATTAGCTATTTTTCGCTTCAATCAAAAAAGTTCAGACCACTTCTATTAATACATTTGCTTTTGTTACTAATGAACTCATTTAAATTTTTTAGCCAATCCAAAAAGTTTAAATGAGTTCAATATGTGTTTGTAGAATAAATAGAATTACTTTTGATCCCTAATCGTTTTAATCAGCTAAAAATTGCCCATTAAAAATATCTATAAAGCACATGCGGCCCTACTTGGAGCTAATTTAATTTATGGTGTAAACTATATAGTAGCAAAAGGGATCATGCCCGACAAAATTGGTGCTTCGGCTTTTGTTTTTATTCGCCTTTTTTTTGGAACCATTTTATTTTGGGTTATAAAATCTTTTATTAAAGAGAAGGTCGCATCTAAAGACATGCTACGAATAGTTGCTTGTGGTTTATTAGGTGCGGCAGCCAATCAACTTTTATTTTTTAATGGCTTGAGCCTGACATCTCCTATCGATGCCTCCATTATTATGACCTCAACACCTGTATTGGTCTTAATTTTTAGTTTTATATTTCTTAAAGAAAAAATTACCCGCAATAAGGCATTAGGCTCTGCCATTGCTGGTATTGGAGCTGTATTCCTAATCTGGTATGGAAATAACGCAGGAGGAACCAGCTCATTTCTTGGTAACCTTTTTATCTTTTTAAATGCCTCTTCTTATGGTCTTTATTTAGTCATTGTAAAACCACTTATGAAAAAATATCATGCCATTACCATAATAAGCTGGGTGTTTTTATATGGATTTATTTTTATGCTGCCTTTTGGGTTAGGTGATTTTATAACTACAGACTTTACCGCTTTTAATTTGAACACCTATTTAGTGATTGCCTTTGTGGTTATTTTTACTACCTTTCTTGCATACCTGTTTAATATTTATGCTTTAAATTATGTATCGCCTTCGGTAAATAGTAGTTATATTTATTTACAACCGGCAATAAGTTTTATTATGGTAAGTATGTATGCTTACATTTTAATGCAAGACCAGTATTATAAGGATATTAATATCATTAAAATTTTAAGTTGTTTAATGGTGGTATCTGGTGTGTATTTAATTAGTAAAACGCCAAAAAAGTTGGTTTAAACTTTTTATTGTAGACAACAAAGTTGATATGTTTTTGTTTATATAAATAGAGATTGCTTATACTTTATTATTTTTACGTCATCAATCCGTTACTTTATGAGCTCATCATTTGAAAAACATCAAAAACGCAGACTTATCTCATCTTACTTCTCAGTGGTATTAAGTATTGCTTTAGTACTGTTTTTATTGGGTTTATTGGGGATGTTGATTCTAAATGCCAAAAAGGTATCTGATCATTTTAAGGAACAGGTGGTTGTAACCATTTATTTAAAAGATTCTGCCAAAGAAGTTGAAACGAAGCAACTTGAAAAAAGTTTAGCGATGGCAGATTATGTAAAATCTACCGAATACGTATCTAAAGATCAGGCTGCCGAATTTATGAAAGCTGAAAACGGAGAGGATTTCATGGATTTTGTTGGCTATAACCCGTTACAAAATTCCATCGATGTTCATTTGAAAGCTGATTTTGTAACTTCTGAGCATTTAGAGAAAATCTCCGCGGAAGCATTGAACAAAAATTTTGTTGACGAGGTAAACTACGATAATGACTTGGTTAATTTGATGAACGATAATGTAAAAAAGATTAGTTTTTGGGTGCTTATTATAAGTGCTATTTTCACCTTAATTGCTGTTTTACTTATTAATAGTTCCATAAGGTTATCTGTTTACTCTAAGCGTTTTACTATTAAAACCATGCAAATGGTCGGTGCCACAAAACAGTTTATTAGGCTTCCTTTTATTTGGAAAAGTGTTCGCTTGGGGATGATTGGAGCTGTTCTGGCATTAATAGGCATGGCCATTGTTTTATATTATCTTAATAGAACATTTTTAGAACTGGAGTTATTAAGCAACCCTATTTTAATGGCCCTGTTATTTATTTTTGTTTTTGCTTTAGGCATCATTATTACATGGATAAGTACACATTTTGCAACACAGCGTTTCTTGAACCTGAAAACAGATGAACTGTATTAACAATAACATGGATTAAATTTAGATGCTCTTAACATAAAAGTTTTAAATAAAACAGTTACTTTGCACTTAGCTAAAACCCTTGGAGGTGCAAACCTCCAGATATGTTTCGCAAATAGACCATTTAAAAGGATATTATAACTGAATCTAATTAGTTATGGGAGAAAAAAAACGAAAAGAAGAGACTAAAAGTATATTTGTTTTTGGAAAGAAAAACTATAAATTTATGTTTATTGGTTTAGCTTGTCTTGCTTTGGGCTTTATTTTAATGGCTGGCGGTGGCAGCGACGATCCCAATGTTTTTAATCCTGAAATCTTTCACTGGAGACGTATAAGACTTGCTCCTGCCATTATTCTAATTGGATTTGGTATTGAGATTTATGCTATTTTATTAAATCCTGATAAATAAAATTTAAAACTTTCTAAGTTTAGCTATTCCAATTTTAATATTTTTGCGCCCATGGATATAATCGATGCAATTATTTTAGGTATTATTCAAGGGCTTACCGAGTTTTTACCTGTATCATCAAGCGGTCATTTAGAGCTAGGAAAAGCCATTCTTGGAGACAACTCAATTCCCGAAGAAAGTTTATTATTTACAGTAGTACTCCACTTTGCCACAGCTTTAAGTACTATGGTTGTTTTTAGAAAAGATATTTTGGATCTTATTAAAGGAACCCTAAAATTTGAATGGAATGAAGATTTACAATTCGTTTCAAAAATTATAGTATCTATGGTACCTGCCGTTATTGTAGGGTTATTTTTTGAAGAACAATTGGAACAACTTTTTGGAAACAATATTTTACTGGTAGGTTGTATGCTGATCATAACAGCTATTTTGCTTTTTTTAGCAGACAAAGCCAAGGACACTAATAAAAAAGTATCTTTTAAAAACGCCTTTATTATTGGAGTTTCTCAAGCTGTCGCTATGCTGCCAGGTATTTCACGCTCTGGGGCCACTATTTCAACGTCCGTACTATTAGGAAACGATAAAACAAAAGCGGCCCGCTTTTCCTTTTTAATGGTCGTACCCCTAATTTTCGGTAAAATTGCCAAAGATATTTTTAGTGGTGATTTAACTTATAATAGTGGAAACTTTACCTCACTATCTATTGGCTTTATTGCTGCCTTTATTGCTGGGTTATTCGCTTGTACTTGGATGATTTCTTTGGTAAAAAAGAGCAAGTTAAGTTACTTTGCCATTTACTGTATTATTGTTGGTATTATTGCCATTGCATTTTCATTATTAAATTAATAGGATGATTACGAAAGAGGACTATCTTTCTGGACAGGTCTTGTTAATAGACAAACCTTTAAACTGGACTTCCTTTCAAGTGGTCAATAAATTGCGTTGGGAAATCCGGCAAGCTTTCAACATTAAAAAAATAAAAGTAGGGCATGCTGGGACTCTTGACCCTCTAGCGACAGGGTTATTGGTTATTTGTACGGGTAAAATGACCAAGCAGATCGATACCTTTCAAGGACAAGCTAAAGAATATACAGGAACTATTGTTTTGGGCAGTACAACACCGTCTTATGATTTAGAAACTGAAATTAACGAAACATTCCCTACTGGTCATATTACCGAAGCATCCGTGCTTGCTACAACGAAACAATTTATTGGGGATATTCAACAATATCCACCTGTTTTTTCTGCATTAAAAAAAGACGGGAAGCGATTATACGAATTTGCCAGAGCTGGCGAAACCGTTGAAATAAAACCAAGAACCGTGCATATTTCGGAATTCGAAATTACAAAAATTGATACTTCGGCCGCGCTCAGTACTGGCTCGATAAATATTGATTTTAGAGTGGTTTGTAGTAAAGGCACTTACATTCGTTCTTTAGCAAACGATTTTGGCAAAGCATTAAATTCTGGAGCACACTTATCTGTGCTAAGACGCACTAAAATTGGTGATTTCCATGTTGATAATTCGGTTACTATTGAAAATTTCATCAAGAATCTTGATTCGGAATAATTATTGATAGTTACTTAGCAAGAAAATAGTTTAGACATAAAATCTTATAAAAACAATAAATTATTAATACTTTTCTTATTTATTTATGCTGTTTTAAACTTTTTACTGCATTTTATCGTATATAAAGTGTATTTTGCCGTATATTACATTGAATAACTCTCAAGGATTAGACACGATTTGAACTTAACAAATCAACATAAAGCCCTATTGATTACTTTCTTTATTACAGGAACGGTGATTATGTCTGTATTTAATCTAAGCCTTAAAAAGCAGGACAAATTTGCTTCGGAAAGCTATTATGAAATAGAACCCGAAAAAGAGCTAACTGAAGAAGAAATCAAAGTATTGGAAGCTTTAGAGAAACTAAATGGAAGTAAGGCAGAAACAAATAAAGCTTTTAACGAAACAAGCAAAAACAAACATTTTGCTGAAGCTTTTAAACCTATTGCCCCTCCCGAAGATTATGTACCAAAATCCCATAGTGATTCAGAGGACGCGGAGTCTTATACTAAAAAGTATGAAGCCACCAATGATTCTAAAGTAAATCAAGACGAAATATCATCATTTAGTAAAGTAAATGATTTATTGAAAAAACAGCAACAAAGTGGGGCCAACACTAAAAGTACAATTAGTTTTTCGTTAGTGGATAGAGACAAAATATATATTCCTATTCCTGTTTATTTATGTGAGGTCGATGGTAAAATAGTTGTAAATGTTACAGTTAATGAAAACGGAAACGTTATAGATGCGTATATAAACACCTCTTCAACTTCAAATAACGAATGTCTTATAGAGCACGCCTTAGAGTATGCCAAAGATTCTCAATTTAGCAAAAGCCCTACAAAGAAAAAACAATTAGGAACTATCACCTTTCACTTTATAGGCAAACACTAGACTGCAATTCGCAAAGTATATCGATTAAATCGCCTATAATATTTTGTCCCTTATTGGCATTATACCAATGTTGTAGATCTTCTTTAAATTCAGGAGTCAACTGGCCATGTTTTGCCTTGAATCTATTAACATAATTAGTCGCTTCACTTGGTCTTGGCCCGTATGTACCAATAACTTTCCCTGTATTATTGTCCAACATGATCAATTTGGGAATGGCCTTGCTACCATGAGTTAAAAAGGCATCCATTAATTCAGGATTTTCGTCACGAAGTACCACTCTAAAATCAATATTGTCATTTAATTCAGAGACTTTGTTCAGAACAGGTACAATATGCGCAGCATCACCGCACCAACTTTCTGTAATGACCAACCAGGTAATTGGTTCTTTAAAAGCTGCTATCTTATTTAAGGCTTCATCGGTTACTTTAATAGTTTTATCCCAACGGTTCATACGTCGGTCATTAAGCTTTGTATAATTAGCTAAAGCTTCTGTTTTTTCATTTCCAGTAGTCGAATTGTCTTTGGCCAATTGCTTTACCAAAGCCCTATAAGCTTGATAAGAAATACTTTTATCTAAACTATTTTTAATAATGATGTCCATAATCTTCTTTTAATGAATACCACAAAATTAGCATCTTGATTTTTTAATTAAGATGATATTTGTCATACTTTTACGTGAAACATTACGAGATTTTCATGAAAACAAAACATAAATGCAATTGGTGTGTTGGGGATGATCTATACGAGGCGTATCATGATGAAGAATGGGGCAAACCTATTTATGATGATGACACCCTTTTTGAATTTTTAATTTTAGAAACGTTTCAAGCTGGCCTAAGCTGGATTACTGTTTTACGAAAACGTGAAAACTTTAGAAAAGCATTTGATCTTTTTGATTATAAAAAGATCGCCCGTTACAAACAGGATAAGATTGACTTACTGCTGCAAGACGCGGGCATTATTAGAAATAAACTAAAAATAAACGCCACAGTTACCAATGCACAAGCTTTTATGAAAGTTCAAGAAGACTTTGGCAGCTTTAGCAAATATATTTGGGGTTTTGTAAACGGAAAACCTATAAAAAATAGCTTTAAAAGCTTAAAAGAAGTTCCTGCCAATACGCCTTTAAGTGATACTATTAGTAAAGATCTAAAAAAACGGGGCTTTAAATTTGTAGGTACCACCGTTGTTTATGCCCATATGCAAGCTACGGGCATGGTAAACGATCATGTAACGGATTGTTTTAGATACAATGAGATCTAGTTTCTTATAACTATCCTAATATATCGATCTGGTCTTCAATTTTTTTAATACGCTGTTTCCAAACTTTATTTAAAAAATAAACTTATATAGCAATCGTAATAATAAAAAACACGGAACAAGTCCAAAGGAGAGGGATCGTTTTATATCCAACGTTAAACGAATTTAGCTTAAAGTTTTTATAAATACCCTAAAAAAGCAGCTCTTGAAATCTCTTCAGCTCCCAAACTTTCCAGATGATTCGTGTATATTTGACAATCTATAAGTTTATAATGCGTATTTTGGATAAACGTGATAAAACCCACTTTACTGGCATTACTTTCTTTAGCAAACATACTTTCTCCACTAAATACATTATTACCTAAATCGACGCCATAAAGTCCACCAACTAAAGCATCATCTTTCCAAACCTCAATCGATTTTGCATAACCTAGTTCGTAAAGCTTTATATAGGCATCCCTCATATGCTCTGTAATCCAGGTGCTTTCTTGGCCATCCCTCTTTATTTTGGCACATAACGTGATCACTTCTTTAAAAGCCTTATTAACAGTAACAGTATAATGCCTATTGCGCAAAACCTGTTTCATACTTTTTGATATTCTTAATTTATCTGGAAATAGTACAAAGCGAGGGTCTGGGGACCACCACAAAATAGGTGCTTCACCTTCAAACCACGGAAAAATGCCTCTTTGATAGGCATACACTAGACGCTCAACAGATAAATCACCTCCTATAGCTAATAAACCATCTTCGGTAGCTTCATTGATATCTGGAAACCAGATATTTTGTGTTAGGTATTGCATTATCGTTTTATTTTAAAAATAAAAACCTCCAAGTTTCAATAAACAAAGAGGTTTGTATCATAAGATTCCCGCCTTTGCGGGAATGACAATTAAAAAGGGAGATCGTCGTGATCGTCTTCTTTTAAATCTCCAGCAGGCTCAAAAGCATCTGCTGGTGGCACTGGCGGTAAATTTTCACCTGAAGCTTCAGCTTGCAAAGCTTCAATTCTCCAACCTTGAATAGAGTTAAAATATTTAGTTTCTCCTTGTGGGTTCACCCACTCTCTACCTCTTAGATTAATGCTAATCTTAACTTGTTGGCCTACCTGATAACTGTTTAACAATTCCGTTTTGTCCTGAACGAACTCCACCATAATATGCTGTGGGTACTGCTCTTCTGTAGTTACTACAATCTCTCTCTTTCTAAACCCATTACTCCCAAAAGTTTGAGTTTCTCCTATCATTTTTATTCTTCCTTGAACTTCCATTAATTATTATTTATATCTATTTAAATTTAACTTAGCAATATTTTCCAAGCACTTTCAATGTCACCAAAACTCAGGTAATTACGTGCCAACTTATGTTTTTGTCTATGAGTAGCCGTTTTAATATTCGAATACCGTTTCCCTAAATCTTCAACAAAAAGCTTTACGCTCTCAGCTGTGGGCAACGCTTCTATATTAGCCAGCATCCCTAAATCATTTCCGGTTAAAACCATACTGTTTTTAACATGGTCCGGAAAATTATCAACACCAATTCCTAATGTTGACAATGGTTTTGGTATCTCAAAAAAGCCTTTTTTAGCACGCGTATAATAACTACCACCTGCCCTTGCGACCAAATCTAGCTTTTGCTGATTTATAATACCATTTTCATCAAGCACATCGTTATCTATATGAAATTTAACAACTTCACAAATAATTAAATTTCCTGCACCTCCTTCTTGTCCTAACTTAACAATGTCGTTCACCTTGCATTCAAACTGTATTGGTGCTTCTGCAACACGAAATGGTTTAACAATATCTGATTTTAACATAGTTAATCCCGATTTGTCAAACTCATTAACTCCTTCAGGGTATTCCGTACTGCTTAACGACATTTGATGAACCATATCGTAATTCACCACATTAATAACCACTTCTTTTGTCGCTTCAACATTTTGCAATGTATGCTTTGTTGTATTGTCCCTAACACGTCTCGCAGGCGAAAATATCATAATAGGCGGATTCGCGCTAAACACATTAAAAAAACTAAATGGTGACAAATTTGGCCTTCCATTTATATCTACTGTACTTGCAAAAGCAATTGGTCTCGGTGCAACGGCACTCAATAAATAACCATGTAGTTTACTGGTAGATAAGCTTTTTGGCTCAAACGATGTCATTAACTTTTTTTAGTTTCAACAAAACTAATTAAAAAAATCGTTAAAACTTAATCTAGTGGTTATTATTAGTTTACCCACTATAAAAATAAATAATTTATCCCATCTGAAAAAAAATGCAAACAAATACCTTGTTCTACTAAAAACCAATTTACTAACATCTTGAACAATAATTTTAAGAGATTTGCATTATATTACAGGTTCAATCTGATTATTAATGATTTTCACAAAACATGGTAACGCATTTCGTTGGATTATTATAATAGCGTCTTTCGTTATTGTTTCTCTTATTTTATGGAAAACCTATGAGTTTTTTCAACACTTTAAAGAGGAAGAGCGCACCAAAATGGAAAATTGGTCTTTGGCTCAAAATGAAGTGATCAATTCTGATGTTGATTCTAACATGGGGGAACTTACATTACAGGTCTTAAGCAGTAACAAAACAACTCCAATGATCCTTATAAATGAAGATGGGAGTTTAGGAACTTATAATAATATAGATGCTACCAAAATTGCTGATCCTTTATATGTTAAAAAACTGATTTTAAGATTTAAAAAAGAGAACAGCCCTATTCCTATAAAAATAGGAAACAGTATTGTTAGTACTATTTACTACGGAAATTCCCCCTTGCTGAACAAATTAAAATACTATCCACTAGCACTGTTACTTATTGTCGTTCTGTTCGGTGCTGTTATTTTCTTTTTTTATAGCAGTAACAAGAATGCCACCCAAAACAAATTATGGTCTGGTATGGCCAAAGAGACGGCCCACCAGATAGGAACCCCTTTATCGTCTTTAATAGGTTGGACAGAAATTTTAAAAAGCGAACATGTTAATCCAGATTATATTGCTGAAATTGAAAAAGATGTAGACCGATTACAAACCATTACCGAACGCTTTAGTAAAATTGGCTCCCTACCTACTTTAGAAGTCACCGATATTATTAAAGAAACTATAGATTCTTACGATTATTTAAAAGCTAGGTCTTCAAACCTTATAGACTTTGAAATTATAACCCCTGAGGGAGATATTCCCGTAAATCTTAATAAACAATTGTACAGTTGGTGTATTGAAAATCTGGTTAAAAATGCTATTGATGCTATGAAAGGCAGAGGGAAGATTATCATTGAAATTTCTCAACTAGAAGACAATATAAAAGTTAGCATTACTGATACTGGAAAAGGGATCGCTAAAAAAGATTTTAATAAAATTTTTACCCCTGGGTACACTACAAAAAAGCGTGGCTGGGGATTAGGTTTATCGCTTACCCGTCGCATTATAGAAGATTTTCATAATGGAAAAATAAAGATTCTACAATCTCAAAAAGAAAAAGGAACCACTATACAAATTAGTTTAAAATGTGCTCCATGATTATGTCTGAAAAACTAGTTACCATAAAAGAAGTCGTATTAAAAAATAACTGCCCCGAATGTTATAATAATGAAGGCTTGCGCTTAATTTTTAAACAAAAAATAATTGACACTAAGCTTTATAGATCCACGACTTCCCAAATGAGTCATGAAATTGCCTGTAAAACATGCCATAACATTATTTATCCAGTAAAATGGACAGATGATATTGAACGTGTTTTCGAATATCAGAAAAAAGCATTTGTTCCCCAAAAGTCATCAATCTATTTAAAGAAAACATCATGGATTGCTATTATTTTAGCTATTATTATAGCTATTGCTGTCATCCTGATAGTCGTGTATCCTAATTTATAATTGCGCTTTGATAGCTTCTGCCAAGTTTTGGAATTCTTCTGTTGAAAGTTTCACCTTTTTAATAAAACGCGCATCTTCCATAGTATGTAATGGAATTAAGTGTACATGTACATGTGGGACCTCTAAACCAATAACAGACACCCCCACTCGCTTACAGGGTATGGCCTTTTCTATAGATAGAGCAACATGTCTTGAAAAGCTCATTAAGCCACTGTAAGTAGCTTCATCTAAATCAAAAATTTTATCAACCTCTTGTTTAGGAATACAAAGGGTATGTCCTTTACTATTTGGGTTAACATCTAAAAATGCTAAAAAGTCGTCTGTTTCGGCAACTTTATAACAAGGGATTTCTCCGTTAACTATTTTTGTGAAAATTGAAGCCATATCTTAGAGCGTGTTTTTGTTAGCATTTCTCGTCATCACTTCACCAAGTCTAATATGACGTGAGGAATATCAATTATCTGGAAATTTCTATGATATCAAATTTCATAACCCCATTTGGCACTTGAATTTCAGCAACATCTCCAACAGATTTACCAAGTAACCCTTTCCCAATGGGAGAATTTACAGAAATTTTGCCCGAAGCCAGATCTGCTTCACCATCGGCCACCAAGGTATAATTCATTTCCATGCCATTGGTCTGGTTTTTTATTTTGACTTTAGATAACACTAATATCTTAGAGGTATCCAACTGAGATTCATCAATAACACGAGCTCCAGCCAAGGCATCTTCTAATTTAGAAATACGCATTTCCAACATTCCTTGCGCTTCTTTAGCCGCATCATATTCGGCATTTTCACTTAAATCACCTTTATCCCTAGCTTCAGCTATCGCTTTAGAAGCCTTTACACGCTCCACATCTTTTAGCTGTTTTAGCTCTTCTCTTAATTTTTTTAACCCTTCTGGTGTATAGTATGATACTTTACTCATGACTTCATCGTTTTACTTTATAAAAGATGCTGAAAACACACGTCGACATTGCTCGGTGCAAGAGTTCAGCATAAAAAAAATCCCGCTTACACGAGATTGTATAACAAAAGTACAAAATTTTTAGTTAAATATTTATAAATGCTTTAAAAGTACTTTACCTCAGACTTTAGAATTAAAATAAATATACCCTGAGGAAATACACAAAATATTTAACTCAATTTGCTTTTTGTTGTAAATTGCATACTTAATTTTTAGAACTATTATGAAATCCTTTTTCTGCCTTATTGCCCTCATTATTTTATCATCTTGCAGTAAAAACTCTGTTGATAATGAAAATTGTAAATTTTTATTAGACTTAGGGGTCAACCTTAATATCAATCTTAGCTTACCACAATATAGTCAATTGCCCTTTGCAGGAAACTCCGTATATATAGAGAATGTGGGAAATGCGGGAATTATCGTTGCCAGTACGGGTAATGATTTTTTTGCATGGGATGCCAGTGACCCAAATCATGCCCCCAGTGCTTGTTCAGCGCTTGTCCCTTCTGGACTAAATGCTACTTGTGGCTGTGATGATAAAAATGAATATAGTTTAGTTACCGGACAACCACTAGGAAGTGATGACTTGCCATGTGGTTTAAAAAACTATAGAGTAGAAAAAAACGGAAATAACCTCTTAATATTTAATTAACACCTCCCCTAACCCCTCCAAAGGAGGGGAATTGAAGGATTTATTTTTTTATAATTTTAGTGTCATACCTAATAAGAAATTAGTGGTGGCCTGTGGGTAATAAAAATTCTCGGTCACTGGTGCATCAGAGGATCCTACAGGTCTATAATAATAACTGTAGGTATAACCGTTAGAAACATACTCTGAATTAAATAAGTTGTTCACTAACAAATTAAGCCCTATTTCTTTAATCCATTTTGGTTTCATTTTATAAGATACATTTAAATGATTCACAAAATAGGCATCCATGCTTTTGTCGTCACTGGATGTATTATCTAAATACTGCTTCCCAACATATTTGGACAATAATGCAATACTTCCATTTTTAACCGGGGCATAGGTTAATGTGCTTCCAAAAATAACACTTGGAGAAAAGGAAATATCGGTATCTTCAAATGGTGTGACTACAGGCTCATAAGAAACGCTTTCAAATGTATTTGGATCATATTGCGTATCATAAATAACATAATCGAATGCTTTTATTTTATTTTGACTGAGCGTAGCATTCGCATCAACCCTAAATTGATCGGACACTTTATAGCCCGTTTGTAATTCTATTCCTGCTCTATAACTCTTTGAGACATTTTGTCTAATAGGATCTCCTACATCGTCTAAATCCCCTGTTAAAACCAGCTGATCGTTATAATTCATATAATACAGATTGGCAGTGGCATAAAAGCTTGCCTTTTTTAGTTTGTAACCAAACTCAAGATCATGCAATTGTTCTGATTTTGGACGTACCGGGTTTTTGGTCAAATCATCTCTATTCGGTTCTCTGTTGGCAATAGCATAAGAACCATAAATACTATTATAATTATCTATGGTATATGTTAATCCTATTTTAGGATTGAAAAAATTATACGATTCCTTTACATTAATATTTAATAGGTCTGAGCTGGTTCCAACAGATTCATAATTTACGCTTCTATATTGTAAATCTAAAAGCGCAAATAAATGGTTTCCAATATTATATTCTGCTTTTGCATAGGTATTAAAATCTGTTTTATCCCCATAGCTAAAATAGTAGTTACTTCTAATCGGTATCGAAGCGGCAAATGAATCCCAAATAACCTCACCAAAATGATCGCCCTTATACGTATTATAACCACCCCCTAGATATAAGTTTAGATTATCTTTTGTATAGTTAAAAGAATATACCAGTGCATAAAAATCGTTATCTAACCAACGTCTCCTAACAACATCGCCCTCATCGGATGCGTTTGCATTATTAGGGAAGTAATCGCCTAATGTCTCGCCCTCTTTATACTGCTCAAAATAGCCTTTCCCCCTAGTAAAATTTCCCGAAATATTTGCAGAAAAATGACCGTTAAATCGTTGGGAAAAATGTAACTGATAATGTGTTTGCTCATAATTATCTACCTCATTGTCGTAAGTGTAAAAATTATATGTTCTTCCGGAATTTAATAAATTCTGAGCTTCTTCATCAGAAGGGAAATTTCTATCAATAAAATCCTGTATGCCATCTCTGTCGTTATTTACAACGGCTTCTGGTGTACCATACCAAGACTGATAGGTGACTTCTTTTCCTCCAAAAACAAGGGCTTTTAATGCCGTTTTTTCATTTAAAAAACCAGCTTCCAAATAATAGGAGTTTAAATCTGCGCTTGCTCTATCTATATAACCATCACTTTGAATATTAGACAACCTTCCTTCTGCATAAAAATTATTTTTAAGCCCCGATCCCATGCTAATGTTATGTTTTCTGGTTCCAAAACTTCCAACAGCATGCGTCGTTGTAGCATAACCTTGGGAGGAAGGGTTTAAGGTTTTTAAATTCAGGCTTGCTCCAAAAGCACCCGACCCATTTGTTGATGTGCCTACACCGCGTTGTAGTTGTATGTCTTCTACAGAGGATACAAAATCCGGCATATTAACCCAAAATGTCCCCTGGCTTTCCGCATCATTATAGGGGATACCATTAATAGTTACGTTTACTCGGGTGGCATCACTACCACGCACACGAATCCCTGTATATCCTACTCCTGCTCCTGCATCGCTTGTAGTAACCACCGATGGTAATTGATCTAACAAAATAGGTAAGTCCTGACCTAAATTGATAGATTCTAATTTCTCGTTTGTAATGTTAGTAAAAGCGACTGGCGTTTTATCTTTAGCCCTGGTCGCCGAAAGCAGCACTTCGTCCAGTTTTTCTATTTTAGTAGAATCTTGTTGTTTTTGATTTTCTTGTGCACTGGCGCTGACTGACAACACTAATAGTGTTAAAAAAAGAAATAAATTTTTCATTACGATTATATCTTATAATCGAATAAAAAGAGGTAATTATTCTTTATGGTTATTAATTAATTTTTTAAATCCCTAAACAGCATTACCTGTTCTAGGTTCATTGGGTATGATCTCAGCTCTTTCGTAGTTAAAAACCAAAAGTATAAAATCAATATGTTTTAAACTGATGGCTATTAACTTGAAAAGCACCCCTTTTTGAGAACGCCGCAAAGATATGTTCTATTTTAGAATTACGAATTACGATTTTAGATTTTTTAATCTAAATCTGGTTTCTTTCTATTTGCTTTTTTATTGGAAAGATTACGTTTGTTTTTTAATCGTTTTCTAATAACTGCTTTTGGAACTTTAGTAGGGATACGCTTTTTTGGAACAACCAACCCTAGGCGGATTAATTCTAAAAAGCGTTTTATAACAAGTTCTTTATTTTTATGCTGGCTTCGGCTTTCACCGCATTGTAATATTAAAACACCTTCTTTAGTTAACCGTTGCCTTAACTTATTTTGAAGACGTTTTTTTTGTGCTTCGTTAAATGCGAGTGATTCTGTTAAATTAAAGGTTAACTCAACTTTTGAAGACACTTTATTTACATGCTGCCCACCACTTCCTGAACTTCTAATGGCCTTAAAGCTCAATTCTTGCAGTATGGCTTCTTCATTAAACATGGTTTATACTTGGTGTGCAGCTTTAAGTAAGTCATTAACTGTTTTTACAGGATTGAAAGTACTTAAAGGAACCTCAACAAAAATAGAGTTCCAATAGGCCATACTGCCATTCCATAATCCAGGAAGTTCTAATGCTTTTATATCTATTCCATTTTGAGTTTTTAGGGTTATAAAAGCGGCCTCTGGGTCTACAAACTCTTTAAGGTTGAACTTTTCTCCTTTATAGTTTTTAACACCACAGACCAAATCTGTTGGATTAAAATGAGTGGCATTTTTCACAATGTCCTGCTGTGCTTTATCTTGAATATTGATTTGGGCAAACTCTACTATTTGTAATGATATTTCGCCACTTTCGTCTTTTACCCAAAATGGCCCTCCTCCTGGCTCCCCTTCATTCTTAACCATGCCACATACCCGAATGGGGCGATTTAGTTTTTCTTTTAGATATACTTTTTTCTCTTCCAAAGTAAAATCTTCAAAGTCTGCGTTAATGGTAACATGCATCTTATTAGATAAAAATAATGCTATATCTAGAAGTGCTTCTTCTAAAACAACAGGAGCATCAAGCTTGCGCAAAAAAGCAAAAACCTGTTCCTGAACTTTTATTAGAACGCCTGCAAGCAGTTTTTTGTACTCTGAAACCTCAATATTTTTATCAGAAACCACAATATTGTCTACATTTTTAATAAAAATAATGTCGCTATTTAAATCGTTTAAATTTTCCAATAACGCGCCATGTCCTGCTGGTCTGAATAAAACAGAGTCATCCCCATTTCTAAAAATAGCCCCTTTAGCTGTTAATGCAACCGTTTCTGTCGCTTCTTTTTGATATGAAAACGATACATTAAAAGTCGTATTGGTTTGTTGTTCCAAATCTTCCTTAAAACGATTTAACTCATCCATAAAATACGCATGGTGCTTTTCTGATACCGTAAAATGAAGGTTTGCCTTATTGTTTGATGATGCGTACAATGTCGATTCAAATAAATGCTCTTGAAAAGCTGTTATGGCCTTGTCTTCATATTGATGAAAAGGAAGTAATCCTTTAGGTAAAAAACCATAGTTAAGGCTATTTTCATTCAACATGGTTTTTACAAATTGCAAATATTTTTCATCTGGCGACAAGTTATCAAAATTTGACTTTTCTTGTTTGGCCTTCGATACTACCTGATTATAAAAAGGGAACTTTTCTAAATTGGATACAAAAGTTTTAATAGCTATATCATGGTGTTTTTTGGCATAATCTTCAATACTTTCTTTTGAAGGATCAAAGTTTTTCAAAAACTGAAATAAAAACTTAAACATTCTGGTGGCCGCTCCAGATGCAGGCACAAACTTTAATGAGGATAAAGCACTTCGCTTTGATTCGTACAGCCCTATAAAATCTTTCTTTTCGTGCTCACTAAAACTCTCAATCCCTTTTCCTATAGTCGCTGCGGCTGCTAAGTTAGAATAGGACATACCATTTTTTATACGGGACACCTGTGCATTAACTTGCTCTAAAGTCATGCCTTTATTTTGTATTTGTTGAAGATCTTTTTCGGTAAACATGCATTATTTTTTTAATAGCTTATCAATATGTTTAATGGCCGTTTCCAAGCGTTGTTTTTTATCACCTTTAAGTAGCACATAAGGTTTGTTGTTTTCTATTAATTCATTTTGAAACGCTTGAAACATCTTTTCCCTATGCTCAGGTTTATCTCGCAAATCATCAGCTTCCCAAGGCGTATCGGTATAAGTCAAAAAATATAAATGGTAAGTATTCTCTACTGCGTATTTTTCAAGTGTTGGGTCACAACTTCCTGAGTAATAAGCTTCAGAATACACTTTGGTTTCTAACAAATCGGTGTCACAGATTAAAATGGAATCGGTTTTTTTTGCCAACTCATTTTCTAATCTCATCTGTCCTTCTGCAATGGGCAACAAATCATCTGGCTCACAAGTTTTACGCTCATTATTCCATTTGTTTTGAAGATATTCCCGTGCATATTCTGGTACCCAAACAGAATTGTAATGCCTAGCCAACTGTTTAGACAAGGTTGTTTTACCAGTAGATTCTGGACCGAACAAAACTACTTTTATACAGTTTGCAGGTTCTTGTTTATATTTTTCTTCCATGCTAAATAACCAAATAGTGCTATAAATGTAAACATTAAATATTGGAGACTGGTAAACGTGAACCCTTTATAAAAATATAGTGGTACTGATATAATATCCCCCACTATCCAAAAAAGCCAATTTTCTAATTTTCTTCTTGCCATTAACCACATGCCAACAAAAAATATGGCTGTTGTAAGTGTATCTACATAAGCCACCCAACTGGTCCATTTATCAAAAGTTTTGTAAACTAAAAACACAAATAATAAGGTTGCTAAAAATATAAGCCCGCTAATCTTTTTTTCTTTGACTGTTGTTGTTGAAATTGGTGTTACGTGTGTGTCATCTGTTTTTCTTGTCCAAATATACCAACCATAAACGCTCATTATAAAATAATACCCATTTATCATCATATCTCCCAAAAGTTCCCATTTGAATAATAAATACACAAATATTATGGTACTGATCATACCTGTTGGAAAAACCAAAACCTTATTTTGTTTTGAATACCAAACAGAAAGAAACCCGAAAATAATCGCTATGACTTCTAATAGTATATCGATTGTCTCATAATCAGAATATTGTCCGAAAAAAAAATCAAAAATGGGGTTCATAATCGTGTCTGTCCGATTTTACAATCTTCATATATAACAAGCCTCTTTCCATAAGTTCAAAAGCTTCTTTAATCTCTGTGGTAAGGAGTTCCATCACCTCATCATAATCACCATACACTTGTGTACTTAAAGGGTTTTCTAAAACCTTAAAGTTTGAAGCTCTTAGTTTTTTTATAAAATGAATAATGGCAGGCTCAAAATCGTTCTGCAATGGGGTTATAGTTAACTCTACTGATATTTTCATTAAAATTTTTATTTTCATTTCCACGAAAGTGGAAATCTTTTACTTATCCTAATTATTACTTTTTATGAGATACCGAAACAAGTTCAGTATAACAATTTACTCTCATAAATTGTCAAAAAAAGACTCATCTTCTTCAAAAACTGTACCAATGACTACTAAATCGGCCCCCGCATGATATGCATTTTCTAACTGCTTTTTACTTCTAATACCACCACCAACTATTAACGGAATATTTACTGCTTTCTTTACACATGATATAATTTCTTTTGAAACCGCAAGTTTTGCACCACTCCCTGCTTCAAGATAAATCAATTTCATTCCTAGTAATTCGCCTGCTTTTGCCGTATCAACAATATTTTGAACATTAGTTCTTGATAGAGGTTCTGTTCCTGTTACTTTTTCAACGGCCGTTTCTTTTCCGCTTTCAATTAAAATATAACCTGTTGAAATGACCTCAAGATTTGTTTTTGCTAATTTCGAAATAGACCTTATATGTTTGCCTATTAGATACTCCGCATTTCTTCCTGAAATCAAAGAAAGGAATAAAATAGCATCTGCTCTGCTCGTAATTTGGGTGACATCTCCTGGAAATAAAACAACAGGGAGTTGGGTATGTCTCTTTATTTCTTCGACCAGAACACTAGTGGCATACCGATCAACAGTACTACCTCCCACAAAAATATGAGTCGCTATAGATACATTCACCTTTTTAATAATACCTGATACTTTATCAAGCTTTATTTTATCAGGATCTATTAAAACAGCCAGTTGCTTTTCTCCATTGGAAACCAATGCCGATATGTCGTTATAAATATGTTTCATTTAAGCAATGGCATAGGCACAGGTAAATCCTTCAAACTCTAAAAATCGAATATTATAACGATGCTTTTTTGCTTTATAATCAACCCAAGCGATCGTTTTATCATCATTATTAGAAAACGGAATGACCAAACAGTGTTTTTGAAAACTCAACCCAGGGGTTGCGAATAGTTTATAAAGTGATTCTTTTACACACCAAATAGCGGTCAACTTCTCTATATAATTTTTATCGTCCTTAACTAAATAATCATGCTCATAACCAATAAATTTATGAGCTATTATGGTAATCTTATCCCGTTGTTTTTCAATATCTATTCCAACAATTAAATCACTAATAATAATTGCCGAAAAATGAAAAGAATGCGTAATAGAAATTTGCTTGCCATCTTGTAAATGTGGCTTCCCATTTTCATCGTAAAACAAATCTGAATCTTCATACCCAAATTCAGCTAATAAACAGCGAACGCTTAAAAAACCGCGCCGATGTATGTCGCTTTTCATACCTAAAACACGCTCTAAACTTTTAGGTTTTAATCGTATGGATTGCATTAAATGATCATAAGACTCATCAATCTTCCAGATTTTAACAGTTGTTTGCGAATTTGGCCTTATGGTTTTATATAGCGGCATTTACTTTTGTAAAAGTTATTAGTTATCTTTGCACCTCATAATTAAGGTTGTGTTTTTTGATAAGCGAATTTAACTATTTAAGAGCTAATCACAATCTTGTTTGGGTTTAAAAACTAAAAGAAAATATTGATATGAGTACAAAAACAATTCCTTATATAGCCAACAAAGTAAAAGATATTTCTCTTGCTGAATGGGGGCGAAAAGAAATAGAATTAGCCGAAGCAGAAATGCCTGGGCTTATGAGTTTGCGTGAAGAATACAAAGACTCGCAACCTCTTAAAGGAGCCAGAATCGCTGGATGCTTACACATGACCATTCAAACGGCTGTTTTAATTGAGACTTTACAGGCTTTGGGAGCAGAGGTTACTTGGAGTTCTTGTAACATATTTTCTACGCAAGATCAAGCTGCTGCTGCGATTGCTGCTGCTGGAACGGCTGTTTATGCTTGGAAAGACATGACAGAAGAAGAATTTAACTGGTGTATAGAGCAAACGCTTTTCTTTGGTGAAGACAGAAAACCGCTCAATATGATACTGGACGATGGTGGCGATCTAACCAATATGGTTTTAGATAAATATCCAGAATTAACTTCTGGAATCAATGGTTTATCTGAAGAGACTACAACAGGTGTACACAGACTTTACGAACGTGTAAAGAAAGGGACATTACCAATGCCTGCCATTAATGTTAATGATTCGGTTACAAAATCGAAATTCGACAACAAATACGGTTGTAAGGAAAGTGCTGTTGATGCTGTTCGTCGTGCAACAGACATCATGCTTGCTGGAAAACGAGTAACCGTTTGTGGTTATGGTGATGTAGGTAAGGGCACTGCCGCTTCTTTTAAAGGCGCAGGAAGTATTGTTACCGTGACAGAAATAGATCCTATTTGTGCATTACAAGCTGCTATGGATGGTTTTGAAGTTAAAAAACTGGAAACTGTTATTGGTAATACTGATATTGTGATTACTACGACAGGAAATAAAGACATTGTTCAAGCACGTCACTTTGAAGCTTTAAAAGACAAAGCTATTGTTTGTAATATTGGGCATTTTGATAATGAAATAGATATGGCTTGGTTAAACAAAAATCATGGCCATACTAAAAATACCATCAAACCTCAAGTGGATAAATATACGGTAAACGGAAAAGACATTATCATTCTTGCCGAAGGTCGTTTAGTAAACCTAGGTTGTGCTACTGGTCACCCAAGTTTTGTAATGAGCAACTCATTTACCAATCAAACTTTAGCACAGATAGAGCTTTGGAACAATGCCGATGCTTACGAAAACAAAGTATATATGTTACCAAAAGCTTTAGATGAAAAAGTAGCTAAATTACACTTAGCCAAAATTGGCGTTGAGTTGACCGAGCTTCGTGAAGAACAAGCTGAATATATTGGCGTTACTGTTGAAGGCCCTTATAAGCCAGAGCATTACAGATATTAATCTGTTATTCCCACGAAAGTGGGAATCTCATGAATAAATTTAAATTATTGACCAGTCCTAAAAAAAACTGTAACGTTTTTTTTAGGACTGGTCACAACTTAGCTTTGGTTTATTTTTGATTGACTCATAGTTATTTATACTTTAGAAATAATTATGTCCTATGAAGATAAGAAAATAAAAGTCCCTAGATTCAATGAAGCATCTGGGTTTTATACCACAAAGAAACGCTCTAAAATAATGAGCAGGATCCGTGGTAAAAACACCAAGCCCGAAATGCTCTTTCGCAAAACACTTTGGAAAAAGGGCGTTCGGTACAGAGTGGATAACAAACAACTTCCCGGACGGCCAGATGTAAGCATAAAAAAATATAAGCTTGCTATTTTTATCGATGGCGAATACTGGCACGGTTATAATTGGCATGAGCGTAAGGACAAGTTAAAAACAAATCGTGATTTTTGGATTCCTAAGATCGAAAGAAATATGCAACGCGACAGGGAAGTCAACCAACAATTAAAAGATATGGGGTATACCGTATTTCGATTTTGGGCTTACGAAATAAAAGACAATCTAAAAACCTGTATCAATGATGTTATGGTATATTTAGATATTGAAAAGTTTAAAATTTATTAAATTCCCTTTTACTTATAAATAAACTTTTTAAATCACATTAATAAAAACTGAATGCCCGTAATCATACATAGTGCCCTTTTTTCTTTCGGAACGACGTGAAGAATCTCTTAAAAATTCAATATATTGTTTTACAGCAACATAAGATGCTTTTCTCTGAAAGACAAATTATCCCTTGGTTTATATTATCGCACAAGGCTTCATAAACATGGATTGTTTTATTCTGAGCCAAGACTAAACCATGTAAAAAAAAACGATTTTTTTCATTTTATTTTAACGAAAAACCAGAAAATATCGCAAGCATTTAAGAGCTTGTTATGTCATAAAAATACTCGTTAATCATCAACGATATCCTTCTCAAAATACCACCACAAACTAGATTCAATAGACGTTTTCATTTTATTAATATCTACATCATCTTTTAAAAACACAGTAATGTTTTCGTCCGCTCGATTTTGACCAACACTTTCCCTTATTTCTATAAAATCTATTTCAACAAAATGCTCTAAATGAGCTTTAATTTCATTGTCTAAAGATTCATCAGCTAAAAAAATTTTGATAGTTTGCTGACTCGGCGAGTTTCTTATTTCAGATCTAAAAGGTAGCATACTATATAGTTTTAAGTAAGACAATTTACATATTGCGACTACATACCCCCAAGTTAAGAATTTATTCCTATTTTTTATAATTATTTTTAACAATGCACCATAAAAAAACAGCTATTTTAAATATACTTTTATCTCAAATAGGACAAAATATTCCCTATAAGGATAAAAGCAACTCAATAGTTTCTAAAGCTAATATATAGCTAAATCCATATAAAATAACATGAACCTTCAGAGTAAAAAACCGAATTTCTTCGTTAAAAATACTCGCCGTAACTAAGTTATGCCTACGCTTTTTATCTTGAACTTCAATTTTTTATTTCTAAATATTCTATGCCATTTTATATCGACCTAGCTATAGGTTGGCAATTAGACCATTCTTTAAAAGTAATAAATAGGGTTTGCGAGTCTTTAGAGCGATCTGACCCTAAGGTATTACAAAAAAAATAATGCCATAAGAAGTATATTATTTGCTTTCTGTTACATACCAAGAGGCCGAGCTAAAGCCCCAAAAATTGTGAAGCTTCCAAATTTAATTTCAACAAGCGATTTGCAAACACAACTCGATGAAGCAAAGAAACATATAAACAACATACCCTTTCTTGACAAAAACGCTCATTTTAAACATTTTATATTTGGAGTTCTATCAAAAAATAAAACGCTTCGCTTTTTAGAAATGCATACGAAACACCATTTAAAAATAGTCTATGATATTTTGAATAGATGAAAGAGACCTGAAAAGTAAAACACATGTCATATTGAGCGCGTCGAAATATTTTATCTTTTTAGATCATCAATATCGGGTTTCGACAAGCTCCTTTAGATTTGTATAATACCTTTTCAGGTCTTTAAAACAAACTTGGGTATTCTATTCCAATAATTTAAGTTTTTTTAAATCGTGATAAAAGAAATTCTTTTCATCGTTCATGGAAACAAATAATCCATTAGGAAACTTATTTCCTAATGCGGTAGTTGTAACATCGCACCCATCAGTCTCGATAGTTCCTAAATTAATTTCCTTAATAAATGCATTCGTCTCTAAATCGAAAACATTAAACGTATGTGCTTGCTGGTTTGACACAATTAAAAATCCCTTATCCTGATATTTAGCAATAGCTATCCCTTCAATATCCTCTTTAAAGTACTCGCTTCCAAAACAGTAAATTTCCTCATCTCCTTTAGAGGGCTCTGCATGATATTTACGAATACAATGCATCTCATCGGAATAATACACAATGCCTGCCTCGTTATCTACAGCTATAGCTTCTATTTCTTTTTTACCACTAAATTCGCCAAACTTTCTAACGAGTTTAGAGTGCACACCTAAGCTATCTGAAGTTAAATAATATTGATATAAATACCCCTTTTTAGGACCTGTCTTTCTACCCACAATAGCATACAATTTTTGGGTTTCTGGTGATTTGTAAAGTGCTATGCCCATTGGTAAATTTGTTTCAGGTTCTTGTGCATCTGTAAAAACAGGAAAACCGCCATGATCCAACGGTTTCATATCTGGGACAGAAAACAAGCGTATTTGTTGACGTTCTCTTTCTGTAAATGCAATAACATCGACTTTAGTGGAGTCATTCAATTGAAAACCATATTCCAAATCAATATTATTTGGTCGCTTTAAATTCCTTATTGTTTTGTCTTCAATAATTTTACCATCTAAATCAAAGGCATAAATAGCACCTTCTGTATTTTTATCGGTGCCAAAAACAATACTCTTGGAGGCATCTTTCGAATTAATCCATATAGCAGGATCGTCTGTATCATACAATGTTGTTTCGGTAATGACATCGGCTATAATTTCAGGTAATTTTTTAGCGCATGCCATTACTATAACAAAACAAACAAAAATAATGTTCACTCTAAGCTTTTCCATTATTGTTTTTTATTAAATAAGTCATATTTTATACCAAACGTGATGCGTCTTCCATAATACTCTACTTGCATGGTTCTATTTTTAACACCCTGAAAATAACGTAACGGCTGGTCGGTGATATTATTTAAATCGAAGTAGATACTAAGTCCTTTGTTAAATGCATAAGAAACATTAAAATCCAACAAGAATTGTTCATCGTAATACCTATCTTCGAAAGTACTTCCTCCAATTTCATCTATATAAGCATCAGAATAGTTAGCTGATAAACGTAGATTTAATTTTTTATCAGAATAACCCAAAGATCCATTAAACATATTAGGCGCTGTACCTGGTAAATCCAAATCTGTTCTTTCTTCTCCATCAGAATTCCTAATACCATCTGCACTTGATGTTAAATAAGTATAATTTAACATCAAGCTAAAGTTTTTAGCAAACCCTGGCAAGAAATCCAACTGACGCTGAAAACCAACCTCTGCTCCAAATATATTAGCATTATCACCATTTTGTGGCTGGAAACTATCAAATCCTGTCCCTGCATCCTCAAACTGAAAGGTATAAATAAAATCTTTTATGCTTTTTTGAAATATACCTCCAGAAATAATGCCAACACTACTAAAATAGTGCTCCATCATTAAATCAAAGTTCATAGATGTCGTAGCACTTAACTCTGGGTTTCCTAAGAATATTTCTTCATCATCTGCAACAATATCTATACTAGGTACAACATCTACATAATTTGGTCTAGCTAATGTGTTAGTCCATGCAAATCGTAAAATCGTATGATCATTTACATGATATTTAAAATGAACCCCAGGCAGTACATTTATATAATTCTTATTGGCAGTTATAAGCCCTAAAACATTTTCTTCATCTTCAATTTGGTTTCCCGTAGCTTCAGTCTTGGTACTTTCTACTCTCACACCAACTAATACATTCAATTTATCTGATAGTTTTTGATTTGTCATGATATAACCAGCATAAACATGTTCTTTTACTTCATAATTAGCTCTAACATATTCGCTTGGTACATCTGAAATATCAAATAGCGATGTATTGTTTAAATCTAATTTCCCTAAAAATGCAGGATCTACAAACATGCCTGCCGCATACTTACTTCCTGCTAAAAAATCGGGATCTGTTTGGTCTGTTAATGGTAAAGCACTTAAATCATCAAATGCAGCGTTTGTAGGTTCGAATTCGAAAAAATTATTAGTTCTTTCTTTATCCTTTATTTTTAAACGCCCTCCAAATTTTACGAAACCGTCTCCTTTATTAAAAAAATCGGCCTGAAGTGTAAAATTTGCAAAAAAGTTAAAATCTTTTTCTTCCGTGAACTGATTTTCTTCTGTAATTTCTTTTAGACTAAAGTTACTTAATGCAACATCACTAGCATTTACTGGTGTAATTAATGGGAATTTTTGATTGGCAAAATCTGTATTAAAAGGAATAGGGTCGCCTCCGTTGGTTTCCTCTAATTCATATTCAACATAACGCTCGTTTAATCGCTCTTCTGAGGCACTTGCGTAAGATGCCAACCAATCAAATTCTATTTCCCCAAATAAATGCTCCCCTCCCAAGCTATAATTTTGCATACGCTGATCTTCAAGACGTGCATTTTTATTTCTGTTATTATCGATGCCTCCTTTTGTTTGTCTACTTATTTCTCCCTCGTAACCAGTAATAGTTTCTGTACCACTAGCAAATATTGGTTCAATACTTCCATATTGAAGTGCAAAACGATTTTCCCTATCATCCCTCCAATTATACATTGATTTTAGATGAATCGTATTATTAACATCGAAAGCATAATCTAAATTCGCAGAAAAACTTCTTCTAATACGTTGTACCAAATACGTTCTAATATCCGATTCTTCTACAAATGGATCTACCTGGATATCTTCTCCAGAAACTGGGCTTTCTACTTCATTTACCCATTCTGCTTCTACGTTGTCCGAACCAAAATCACTATCATTGATAGATGTAGAAAGCATCCATCCAAATTTATTATCTTTTGATCTATCTCCTACTAAAAATGATCCGTTTATAATTCTTTTGTCTGTAATAAAATTAACTCCAGAGCCTACAGTTGCCGCTACCCTAAATCCGTTTGGAGATGTTCTTGTTACCAAATTTACAGAGCCCCCTAGCGCATCGGCATCCATATCTGGTGTCACAGCTTTATTAACTTCTATAAGCTGAATCATATCTGATGGAATTAAATCCATTTGTACATTTCTGTTATCACCTTCGGCAGAAGGAATTCTACTCCCGTTTAACGTCACCGAATTTAATTGAGGCGCTAAACCTCTAACAATAATATTACGTGCTTCTCCCTGATCTACTTGCATTGTAATTCCTTGGATACGCTTTATGGCATCTCCAATATTTGCATCGGGAAACTTACCTATCTGGTCTGTTGAAACGACATTTGTAATATTCTGTTTATTTTTTTGAGCATTAAGTGCTTTTGCCTGGCCACTATTATACCCTGTTATTAGAACATCATCCAACTCCAAGTTTTCTGGAGATATGGCTATGACAACTTCTGCTGTTGTTCCTGCTTCAACATGAACTTCTTTTTCTGTATCTGCATATCCTAAATAAGTGATTTTTATTGTTTGGGTTCCGGAAGGAATATTAACCAACAAAAAGCTACCATCAAAATCTGATGTAGTCCCTTTATTCAGTGATTCGATCAATACATTTCCAAAAGGAATTGATAAGCCATTTTCGTCAATAATTTTCCCTTGAATATTCCCTCCTTGAGTGAATCCAAGAAAGCCAAACGATAATGTAATAAATAATAATACGTAATTTTTTCTCATGATTTTTTGTTAGTTGAATACTAGGCGAAATAACAAAAATGATGAGCAAAGAATTTTAAGTGTTTTTTATATAATTGTTATGGATACATATAAAAAAATCTTGTTTTACTATTACTTAACATTAAAATTAACTTTTAGAAATGTGCCAATAAAAAATTTCTAACAGGTTACTTCAAGATAAATTCAGGCTACTGAGTACACAAAAAAAGATTGGACACGAATGGCACAAATTTTCACAAATTATTCAGACTATTGACAGGTTTCAAGGGATCAAGAACAAAAGTTGTGTGTGCGAATTAATTTAAAAAGTCATACTCTAAATGAATCATGCTGTTTAATGATTAACTTTTCTTTGCTCGTCCAAAGAAAAGTAACAAAAGAAAGGACGCCCCTTCGTAGGAATTTCTTCTTTTGCTAGCGCTCAAGAAGAACCAAGCCCAAAACTTGGCGTCGCCCCATCGCTCCATCCTAGGCGGTGCTCCTGGTTTTCCAAGTTTTGGGCTTTATTCTTACGAAGGGTCTGGCTTGCCTCATGGCCTGTTCTTAACGATGATCTTGGAGTCTTCATCGCGAGGACGTTTAGGACGTAGAAATCTGTTTTTTTATAAACACAACAATTAGTCTTGATCCGTTTCAAGCCTATATAGTCTAGGGATTCTTATTCATGCCATGTCCAATCTATTCCATAATGTATTGGATTCGTGTGAATTTGTGCCATTCGTGTCTTTTTTATAGATGTGTACTCTCGGTAGTTTTGAAAAGGGAGGATAATTTCGATCTTGTCGAAATTTAGGAGGGTCAAACCAAAATAGGTCAATGACAGGTTTTCTCTTTAGATAAACCAAAACTTTTACCTGCACACAACTTTTTGAGCATGGTCCCTTCTGTGCAACAAACGTGGGCCAATAAAAAAACCCTTCCTGTTTCCAGAAAGGGTTTATGCTTTAAAAAGAAAATGGTTTCTTAAGCCTCAAAAGGCTCAATAGAAACATAAGATTTATTGTCTTTTTTCTTTGTAAACTTTACAACACCATCAACTCTAGCGTGTAATGTATGATCTTTTGAAGAGTAAACATTCTCACCAGGGTGGTGCGTGTTACCTCTTTGTCTAACGATAATGTTTCCAGCTATTGCAGCTTGACCACCAAATATCTTTACACCTAAGCGTTTCGATTCTGATTCTCTACCGTTTTTCGAACTTCCGACTCCTTTTTTATGTGCCATTTTATTTCGATTTTAGTTTTTTAAAATTAACTTAAAGCAGCAATTAAATCAGCTTTCTTCATAGAAGAAATTCCTTCAACACCTTTAGCTTTAGCCATCTCTTTTAATTCAGCAACAGTAAGTTTACTTAAATCTTGAGTAGCTTCTGCCTTTTTAGCAGCAGGCTTTGCTTTAGGTGCAGCAGTTTCTGCTTTTTTAGTTGCTTTTGCCGGAGCAGCTTTTTTAGCTCCCTCGCTTTCAGCTTTGGCAGCTTTCTTAGCTCCCTCGCTTTCAGCTTTGGCAGCTTTCTTAGCTCCCTCGCTTTCAGCTTTGGCAGCTTTCTTAGCTCCCGAAGCAGCAATGCTTTCTATTACGATTTCTGTTAAAGATTGACGGTGACCATTTTTAACACGGTATCCTTTACGTCTTTTCTTCTTAAAAACTATAACTTTATCACCTTTAAGGTGTTTTAAGACTTTTGCTCCTACTTGAGCTCCGTCTATAGCTGGGGCGCCTACAGTTACTTTGTCACCATCTGCTACTAGAAGTACATTATCGAAAGAAACTTTCTTACCTTCTTCTGTTTGTAAACGGTTAACAAAAACTTTTTGGTCTTTTTCAACTTTAAATTGATGCCCTGCTATCTCTACAATTGCGTACATAGCGTAACGTTTTTATTAATTAATTTGTTCAAAAAATGAGTGCAAATATACTGCTAATTAATTAAACTGCAAACGTTTTATTGATTTTGAACGATTATTTCTGCTTGTTTTTTTACCAAAAAAACTTCTAAATAAAAAGTATGATCCCAATTCTAATTTAAAATGGCTCAAATATAAGGTACTAAACCCGAGATCCTACGTGAATACTGAAACAAGTCCAGCACATGAAGCAGGGTTAACTCTACGATCTGTTTCGAATACTTTGCTTTGCAACTTTTCCAAACCAAGTTTTCCTGACACGCAATAAGCGTGGACTCATAATTTACCAGCATAGAAAATAAAATCCCCTAATAACGAAGAGGGATTTTTTATTATCAGTCGTTTCATAGATAAAAATGCTATTATTGAACTCATCTTGACTTTTACTATTTCCTAAAACCTGCCGGCAGGCAGGAATGGCTAAAATCTGTCCTTATTTCGTTACTTTTATTATCCGTAGCGATGCTATGCCTTTCTAAAAGTGCCTCATCTGGACAAATTTTATCTCATTTTAATTCACTAAATTCTTATTATCATAAATCGGAGTTCATGAATCTTCGATTTCGGTAAAACACATAAAGTCAAGATGAGTTCGTTATGAAAAACTTAAAAGAACAACTCAAAGTAAAAACAAAAACAATTAGTGAATTTATTAAAGGGCTACCTGCGGCAGCTTCTTACGTCTTAAGACATTAAACTGGAAACCACTTATAGGTGGTTTTGATTGAGATTACTGGTCTTTTTAAAAAACTGCATAACGGCAAGCACAACTACTATTGTTGTTGCAAATCCCATAATGGCAACTATAAAAGTCACCATACCAATGTCTATATTAAAACCACCTTTTATAGTTTGGAGCAATTCCGATAAAAAAGTAGGATGGATTTCTGTAGCATAAAGCAAGAAAAAAACAGTGAAGACCAATGTAGCGATAAAGCCTGTAACAACGCCCGTTTTAAATCCTTCTCCATAAGTAAAGGTTTCCAGGTTCTCATTTTTTTTCAAACGTACAGCTTCACAAATTCCGAAAGCAGTAATAACAGCATTAAAAAAACTAAAAGCTGGATTAATATGCTTATGGAATGCTGCTAAAATTAAAAAATAAGCAATTAACATAGAACTTGTAAGGAGTCCAAATCGAATGGAGTGCGGTATTCTTTTCATCTTTTTTACAAATTTATATGTACTTAAATTTCGTAAAAATTTATGTATTAAAATAATTTTGAAGCTGTTTTTTCAATTTAACCCATTGTTTATGAAGATAACTAACTACAATTTGGTGGTTTTTTGTACAATAAATATACCTCTCAAAAAGTAAAAATCTTGCCACTATTAATGTACTCAATAAATAGGGCTTAATTCTAACAATGGGGTTTTAATAAAGATTTTTTTGAAACGAACTCTCTCTTCTAAGCAGACGGTCACAGGTTCGAATCCTGTCGCGATCACTTCAATCCTCACTAGGTGGGAATTTGTTGTTTTTACAGGTTTCTGTACATGGGTACAACATTTTTTGAATTCCGTATTATTTAATATACTTTGTTATTTTTGATTTTCTAATACTTAATCTGGGCTTAATGCCATTCCTTCAAATCAACTTTAGTAATCACAAAATTTTGTTTTTTAATACAATAAACAGCTTTATTTAGTAGTTTTGTAAATAAATTAATACTTACAAAATAATGAATACATTAAAAAATATTATGGGCATAGCAATGATAGCATTCATGACTATTAGTTGCAAAAATGAAACAAAGCCAGAAGTAAAAACTATAGAAATTGCTAACGAGGCTTATAAAAAACTGGATCCAAATGCCACTTATGCTAAAGCTGAATTTACTATTGAGGGTATGACATGTGCTATTGGATGCGCAAAAACCATAGAGAAAAAAATTGCAAAAATGGAAGGTGTGAAATCTGCTACTGTAGATTTTGACAGAAAACTTGCCATGGTTGAATATAACGACGTTAAAGTAACCCCTACTTCTCTTGAAGAAACTGTTACAAAAGTCGCCGATATTTATAAAGTTAGCAACATGAAAACTGTTAATGTCTTTTCAGAAAAAGATGCTGCACAATAAATGACCTCAAGGTAAGGTCACGAGGCACTAAATTCCAAGAAAAGAAAAACAAGGGGGTTTTTAACTATAAAAAAATGCCTTATAAAAACAGTCCCGTTAAGCTTCCAGGTTTTATAAATCTGGAAGTTTTTTATTTCCATTCAATGGTTTCCATAATATGCTTGATGTCTTTTTGTAAATAATCGGCTGCAGGCAAAATCGAATCGTAATTAGGCTTTGCATAAAAATATAAGGAACCTGTTAAAAAGTGATTTACACTATCGGTTACATAAAACTGTGCGGGTGATGCTACATTTCCTTTAACTTCAACAAAACTCCCAAACACCTTCTTTTCTTTATCAACATATGGATACTCAGGAATTTCATCTGCTTTTGCCATATGTTTTTCTGTAAATTTTCTGGCATCACGTAAAAAACTCATTAAGTTTTTTTTATCATTTTCAATAGCCTTGTATGTTAAAAAAATCGTTCCCTTCATGGTTGGATATTCTAAATTTAGACCGTAGCTTTTAGTTGTAGCAACAACACTTTTTGAGTTAATTTTGCTAGCCAACATATTTCTTTCAAAAGTAAAAGGGGCATCGACCTTGGCTTCTATATATTTTGCTCTGGGGTAATCTAATCTTAAATACCCTTTTGGCTTTGGCACATAATCTTCTCCACACGACACAAACATCAAACCCCCTATGATTAAGGAGATTTTTAATAAAAAATGGAAAGCTGGCTTTAAAATCATATAGTGCTTAGTTTGCAGTGACAATATTCCGTCTTTTATAAAAGATTAGGTTATTGTAAATTTCACAAGTTTAATTCTCTTCTTGTCCAAAGCTTCTATTGTGAAAACGTAATTTTTAAAATTTATTTTACTATTTAGTTTCGGAAAACTTCCAGATATTTCCAATACAAAACCTGCAATGGTTTCCGCTTCTCCTTTATTCTCTTCAAAAACAGTCTCATCTTCAACTCGAATAACTTTATAAAAATCTTTTAAGGCCGTCTTTCCTTCAAAAACAAAATTATTATCATCTAGCTTGGAATACATCAAGTCCTCATCATCAAATTCATCGCTTATATCCCCCACAATTTCTTCAATAATATCTTCCAAGGAAATCAAACCGGAAGTACCGCCATATTCATCTACCACAACAGCTAAATGTACTTTTTTTTCTTGAAACTCAACCATTAAATCATCTAACTTCTTATTTTCAGGTACAAAGAAAGGCTCTCGTATTAAGCTTGCCCAATCAAACTGTTTTCTATCTATATAGGGCAATAAATCCTTTACATAAAGAATCCCTTTAATAGTATCTACATTATCCTTATAAACAGGAATTCTGGAATAGCCATTAGAAATTATTTCGGGCATGATCTCTGTATACTTTTGCTCTATATTTAACGCAAAGATATCTATTCGAGGGCGCATCACCTGTTTCGTATCTGTATTGCCAAAAGACACAATGCCCTGTAATATTTTATGCTCTTCTTTGGTGGTATCTTCTTCACTTGTTAACTCTAAAGCTTGAGAAAGCTGGTCAACACTTAAATTAGATTTTTGTTTTCCTAATTTATTATGAATCGTTAGTGTGACGCTCCGCATAGGCAAACTTACCGGAGACAATAACAAATCAAGAACTTTAAGAGGATATGCCATAAAAGAAGCAAATTTCACATTATTTCTACTGGCATAAATTTTAGGTAAGATTTCACCAAAAAGTAAAATTAGAAATGTTACAAGTATAACTTCCAAAAGGAATTTGAAACTTATTTTGAAAAAATACAGATCAAAAACCACATCTATCTTGTCAAAAATAATCTCACCTAAAAAGGCAAACAAAATAACAATGGCTATATTTATAAAATTATTTGCAACTAATATAGTAGCCAATAATTTTTTTGGACGTTCTAATAATTTTGATATAATTTCTATGCGTTTAGATTTCGCCTCTAAACGTTCATCAATATCATTTCTATTAAGAGAAAATAAAGCCACTTCTGCTCCTGAAATAAGAGCGGAACAAACTAAAAGCAAAAACAACAGGACAAAACCAATAACAACTGAAAAATCAATTGCAATTAATAAAGACTTAAAACTCGGGGGGTCAGGATCCAAATATTCTCTTTTTGGTTTAACTTAAATTAAAATGGAAGATCATCGTTTTCTTCTCCAACAGGCTCACTATTTGATGGCTGGTTGGCAGCAGGGGTTTGAGTTGCGGGCTTATTAGCCACTGCATTATTTTCACTCTCCTTTTTGGTTGAAAGAAATGTAAAATCGTGACACTGTACCTCTGTAGAATATCTTTCATTGCCACTATCGTCTTGCCATTTTCTGGTTTTTAACCTACCTTCAACATACACCTTATCGCCTTTACTTAAATACTTTTCACATATTTCAGCCCCTTTATTTCTAACAACAATGTTGTGCCATTCTGTATTTGTAACACGCTCGTTGGTTTGTTTATTTGTATACGTTTCATTTGTGGCCAAAGGAAACCGGCCAATACAGCCGCCTCCTTCAAAGTAATGCATTTTTACTTCATCTCCTAAATGCCCAATCAGCATGACTTTATTCAATGTTCCAGACATAATTATTATTTGCTTTTGAACGCAAAATTACAATATTGCATTTCATTTCTTTAAAATTAATAAAAAAATATGACTGTCCCATCCAAACTAATCAAAAATAAAAAATTCACCAATATTGTGATTTCCCAAGACAATTTTTGCAGACCCCTTAAATACCAAGGTGTTTGAAGATCATTTTTAAAAATTAAAAGCTTCAATAAAATTTCCTATTAGAATGGGTACTGCATAATGATGTATTTCATTTGTTGAAATACCTTGATCCAAAAGTCTATTTACATTTACAATCCAAAATTTGGTGTGTAAATGCTGATGGGACAATTTATGTACAACAACGTCTTTATTATATAGGGCTAATTTAAACGACATCCCTTTTATTAAGTTGTGCTCCTTAATAAGAGGCTTCAAAGTATTTATATCTACGTTCGTTTTGGTTTCAATTAAAGGGAATTGATATAGATTTTGCCAAATACCCTTACCCTTTCTTTTTTCTAAAACAGTCTTCCCATCTTCTGAAATAAATACCAAAAAATTAAAATACTTGTTTTTCGCTTTTGCGGATTTAATCTTAACTGGTAATTCATTTATTATATTTTTATTGAAAGCCATGCACCCTTTATTAAAAGGGCATACATTGCAATCGGGATTTTGGGGCTTACATTGCATGGCTCCAAACTCCATAATAGCCTGGTTAAAATCTGCTGGTTTTTTTTTATCGATTAATTCTTGGGCCAGTGCTTTAAACTCTTTTGCTCCTTTTGAAGAATTTATAGGTGTGTCAATTCCAAAATACCTCGACAATACCCTATAAACATTCCCATCAACAACTGCAGCAACCTCGTTAAAACAGATAGACGCTATGGCACTTGCTGTATAATCGCCTACTCCTTTTAACTTTAGCAAGTCTTTATAATTATTAGGGAACGCTCCTTTTAATTCTTTTACAATATATTTAGCCGCGGTATGTAAATTCCTGGCTCGTGAGTAATATCCCAATCCCTGCCATAATTTAAGTACATCACTTTCATCTGCCCTAGCAAGGTCAAAAACCGAAGGAAACTTTTCAATAAATGAGATATAATATGGAAGCCCTTGATTAACTTGTGTTTGTTGCAAAATAATTTCCGATAACCATATACAGTAAGGATTTTTTGTTTGTCTCCAAGGAAGCTCACGCTTATTATTTGAATACCAGCGAATTAAAATTTCTGAAAATATCATTTATTGAATATATATAGCACACAAAAATAAACGTTTATAATCTTAAATTTTAATGAATTAGGTTTGAAATATTGAATATTAAATTCCTATATTTGCATCCCTCGAAATTGATAGTAACCTAAAAAAATAAAAAATTAAAATGACGAAGGCTGATTTAGTAGCAAAAATTTCTGAAAAATTAGGAATTGAAAAAGGAGATGTTCAAGCAACTGTTGAAACATTTATGGAAGAAGTAAAAACTTCTTTAGAAAGTGGCGATAATGTGTACTTAAGAGGTTTTGGAAGCTTCATTATAAAAACAAGAGCCGAAAAAACTGGTAGAAATATTTCTAAAAATACAACCATAAAAATACCTGCTCATAATATTCCTGCATTTAAGCCAGCAAAAGTTTTTGTTGAAGGCGTTAAAACAAATGTAGACGTTAAATAAAGCATTAAAATAAATTATTAATTTAAAGACAGTATTTATGCCAAGTGGTAAAAAACGTAAAAGACATAAGGTTGCAACGCATAAGCGTAAAAAACGAAGACGCGCTAACCGTCATAAAAAGAAAAAATAAATCAAAGAAGTAGTTAGATTAACTACTTCTTTTGGTTTTAGAAACAACAAAGTTCTTTGAAATGAGTTCATTAAAAATATTAAACTTTTTTAGCGTTTTATGAACTCCACGGATTTAAAAATCCTGTGAAATGTCTTAGCTAAAGTTAGTCTTGAATAACTAACATTAATTAAGGCATTCTATCTGGTAATAGGAAACAATTTTTATTATCAGTTAAAAAATAATGTATAATCCATCTGTACAACTTGGTTTTTAGTTATTGGTTTTTAGTTTATAGTATTAAAACTGTGAACTGCTAACAAGTACTGTAAAGCTAGAAAGTATGGATAAAAATTAACTAAATGGATAAAGAATTGATTATTCGATCTAGTTCCGACAATGTTGATTTTGCCTTATTAAAAGATGGAAAACTTATTGAATTACAAAAGGAAGAAGATAGTAATGACTTTTCTGTTGGTGATGTGTTTATAGCCAAGATAAGAAAAGCCGTTCCTGGCCTGAATGCTGCATTTGTTAATGTAGGTTACGAGAAGGATGCATTTTTGCATTATCACGATTTAGGACCAAAACTACCTTCCCTTTTAAAATTCACAAAACGTGTAAGCACAGGTAAATTAAAAGATTTTTCTTTAAAAGACTTTCCATTTGAAAAAGATATTGAGAAAGACGGCAAAATTGTCGACGCCTTAAAATCTAATCAATCGCTATTGGTACAAATAGTTAAAGAACCCATATCTACAAAAGGCCCTAGAATAAGCTCAGAGCTTTCTATTGCTGGTAGATATATTGTTTTAGTTCCTTTTTCCAGCCGTATTTCTATTTCTCAAAAAATAGAAGACAAAGAAGAAAAAGACCGATTAAAACGATTGGTAAAGAGTATAACTCCACCAGGTTTCGGTATTATTGTACGCACCGTAGCACAAGGCAGAAAAGTAGCTGAACTAGATAAAGATTTACAAAATTTGCTTAGTCGTTGGACGGCAATGTGTAAAAAGCTACACAAAGCACATCATCCAAGTAAAGTACTAGGAGAAATGAATAAGGCCTCGTCTATTTTACGAGACATATTCAATGATACCTTTACAAGTATTTATGTTGATGATGAAGAGCTTTACATTCAAATTAAAGATTATGTGCAGGAAATTGCACCAAAAAAAGAATCAATAGTAAAATTGTATCAGTCTAAAGTTCCAATTTTTGAAAAATTTGGAATTGAAAGACAAATAAAAACTTCCTTTGGCAAAACCGTTTCTATGGCAAAAGGGGCATATCTCGTTATTGAACACACCGAGGCTCTACATGTTATAGATGTAAACAGCGGAAACAGATCCAATAAAGCCAATAACCAAGAAGATACAGCATTAGAAGTTAATCTAATAGCTGCTACCGAAATGGCCCGTCAATTACGTTTACGTGATATGGGAGGCATTATAGTAGTAGATTTTATTGATATGACAAATGCAGAAAACAGGCAAAAATTATTTAACCATCTTCGTGATGAAATGAAAGATGACAGAGCAAAACACAAAATATTGCCTCCTAGTAAATTTGGATTGATACAAATAACAAGACAACGTGTTCGCCCAGAAATGAACATTAAAACCCGAGAGGAAAACCCTAACGGCTTAAATGGTTCTGAGGTTGAAGCACCCATAGGATTGGTGCAAAAAGTAACACACGATCTTGAACAACTATTAAAAAAAGACTATAAAAAGTTGACTTTAAACACACATCCTTTTATAGCAGCCTTTTTAACAAAAGGTTTTCCATCGATACGTTCAAAATGGTTTTTTGAACACAAAAAATGGGTCAAAGTTTTACCAAGAGATGCTTACACATATTTAGAATATCATTTTTTTGATAAAGATGGTAATCAAATTAAATAATTTAAAAGCCTTACTATTTATTTAGTAAGGCTTTTTTATTTTGAATTAAAAAGGTTCATGATATTGATAAGTATTCATTAAAAGTCGAAAGACCATTAAAACCTGCTATTTAAATAGGTTTCGACAGAGCCTGTGCTGAGTTTACCGAAGTACTCAACCAGACAACCTGGATTAAATTATTGATAGCCTGTTCAATAATGTTATGCTTACATCGAACTCTCGTTAAACACATTTCATTATGGTGCCGGGTTAGGCATTATTGAATGCTGTTCGTTAATTTGATTCAACACCTCGTCACTCAGCTTTATGTTAATACTACCTATATTTTCTTTGAGCTGCGCTAAATTGGTGGCTCCAATTATAGTGCTGGTAACAAAGGGCTGTTGGGTTACAAATGCTAGCGACATTTGTGCCAATGACAAACCATGATCTTCAGCTATTTTCAAGTAAGCCCTTGTGGCATCTGCTGCCTGTTTTCCACTATATCTAGCAAACCTTGGAAATAATTTGAGTCTTGCATTAGCGGCCGCTTTACCTTTAATGTATTTCCCGGAAAGCACTCCAAATGCCATGGGTGAATATGCCAGCAAGCCTACACCTTCTCTCAAAGCTACTTCTGCGAGATCCGTCTCAAATGTTCTGGTCAACATAGAGTAAGCATTCTGAATAGTTATCACTTTGGGTAAATCGTGCTTTTTAGATTCTTCCAAATAACGCATGGTTCCCCATGAATTCTCATTAGAAACACCAATATTCCTTATTTTCCCTTCTTTTATGGCATTATCTAAACTATGAAGGATTTCATTAAAATTGTCTTTCCAATTACTATCATGCTCATAATTTCTAACACCAAATCGATTTGTATCTCGCTCTGGCCAATGTAATTGATATAAATCTATATAATCTGTTTGCAATCTTTTTAGCTCTAAATCTATAGCTTCTTTAATGGCATTGGGGCTGAATCCTGTTTTACGAATATGCGCTGTATAATCTCCTGGTCCTGCAATTTTAGAAGCTAAAACAACCTTATCCCTATTGCCAGTTTTTCGTAACCAAGTTCCAATAATTTTGCTAGTACGCCCACTTGTTTCTGCGGTTGCTGGCACTGGGTACAACTCGGCCGTATCTATAAAATTAATACCTTGATCTAAAGCATAGTCTAATTGTGCATGCCCCTCGGCTTCTGTATTTTGGTTTCCCCATGTCATGGAACCTAGGCAAAGTTCACTAACTTTTATATTGGTATTTGGTAGTGTTGTGTATTTCATAGTAAGCTTTTTTTGTCATTCCTGCGAAGGCAGGAATCTTTTTAATTGAAACTTCTGACTTTCTAGTGGATTCCTGCTTTCGCAGGAATGACAAATCCTTTGGTTTTTTTTAGACGAAGCACAAAGATAAAAAACCTTTCAGGATCAAATAATTCTGAAAGGTTTAAAATAATGTTAAGGCTTCTTCTAAAACGTCATCCTGAGCTTTCGAAAAAAGCGTGAAAATCTTTTGTTCTTAAATTAATCTTAACTTCAATCGAACAGATCGTCACAGTCGTCCCTTCTTCAAAATGACGTCATATTATTGATCCTCATTTAACAGTTTAGATAATTCATCTAACTTTGGCGTTAAAATCACCTCAATACGTCTGTTTTTTGCTTTGCCTACTGCCGTATCATTTGAAGCAATAGGAGCAAATTCACCACGCCCAGCTGCTGTTAAATTTTCAGGATTTATGGCCGTATTTTCTCTTAATATATTTACAATAGCTGTAGCACGCTTGGTCGATAAATCCCAGTTACCGCTTAATTGACCGTTCCCTTTATAGGGTACATTATCTGTATGCCCTTCAATTAAGACCGCTATATCTGGATTATCACCAAGCACATTTCCTAATTGTTGTACGGCTCTTCGCCCTTCATTACCAACGGCCCAACTACCAGAACTAAATAATAACTTGTTTTCCATGGACACATATACTTTTCCGTCGCGTTGTTCTACGGTTAAACCTTTGCCTTCAAAATCTGTTAAAGCCCTAGAAATAGCCTCTTTTAGATGTGTCATCGCTGCATCTTTTGAAGCTATAACCCGCTCTAGTTCTGCTACCCGGTTTGATCTGTCTTCCAATTCTTTTTTAAGTTTTTCTAAACGTGCATTTTCGGCAGCCAATGCTTGTTTTTTTGCTTCTAATTGTGCCAATAGCTCTCTGTTCTTTTTAGAATTTCTTGCTATGGCACTAGAACTATTTTTTTCTAAAGCATCGTAGGAGTTTTTTAGATTATCGTAATTGGATTTTGTGGCATTATAATCTGCTTGTAGTTTATCGCGCTCCTGAATAGCTTCATCATAGGCTTTCTGAATTTGTTTCAATTCATTTTCTGCGGCATTTTTAGCACTTAAGAGCGCATCGTTTTCGCTAGAAAGCTTTCGGTTCTCCTCCTTTAAAGCACTATATTTATCTTCTAATTCTTTATATATTTTTGGTGACACACAATTCATTAAAAAAAATGAAGTAACTACTAAAATTAAAATGTTTTTTTTCATAATTTGATTTATTATCTTATTTATTTGAGTATCCAGTCTCAGTATTCAGTAGTTCTATAATTATACTTTTTTTGCTTACTGCGACTGCAAACTGTTTACTGTTTACTTATTTTCAATTTCCAATAAAATTGGGCAATGGTCACTATGTACAGCGTCAGAGAGTATAACGGCTCTTTTTATTTTTTCTTGTAATGGTGCTGCGACCATGGCGTAATCCAATCGCCAACCTTTATTATTCGCACGGGCATTAGCACGATAACTCCACCAGCTATATTGCTGAACATCTGTATTTAAATATCTAAACGAGTCTATAAACCCACTATTAATAAAACCTCCTACCCATTCGCGTTCTACTGGTAAAAACCCAGACACGCCTTTCATTTTAGGGTTATGAATGTCTATTTCTTCATGACAGATATTATAATCGCCACAAATAACAAGATTTGGCACTTCTTCTTTAAGATTGTTTATATAAGCTTGAAACAGATCCATATACTCTAACTTATGATCTAAACGGGCATCATTGGTTCCAGATGGTAAGTACAGACTCATAACAGATACACCGTCAAAATCGGCACGTATATTGCGCCCTTCAAAATCCATCGACTCAATGCCTGTACCATATTCTACATGGTTGGGTTTTATTTTACTTAAAATAGCAACCCCACTATAGCCTTTTTTTTGGGCACTAAACCAGTAGTTATACTTATACCCCGCTTCGATAAAAACATTTAAATCCAACTGTTCTTTTAATGCCTTTATTTCTTGTAAACAAATAACATCGGGGCTTGCGCTTTTCAACCAATCTACAAAACCTTTATTTATGGCCGCTCGAATACCGTTTACATTATATGATATGATTTTCATCTAATATGGTTATTGTTTTTAATTGTTAGGTGTCATTTGCACAGCAAAGATCTTGCCAAGTATCAAAATCCTTAAAATATGTTCATTCCATCTAGCTAAAATAAATAATACGCTACTTTTATACCATCAAATAAAAATAAATTTTTATCTAGATTTCTTATTTACTGAAACTAGTTCAGCATAAATCTCGGGAAAGACAAATTTATTGGGACGCCTTTAAATTGCTTTAAAGGTATTATATTCGTTATTACGGCAGATTTAGCAAATCATACTAACAAAATATTTTAAACTATTTGTAGTTTAATTATCTCATGAGGTTTATTTTATCAATTCTTATATTTTTAATTGGCTTTTGTGGATTTACCCAAGAGCCAGCTTCAAACTATAAAACTATAAGGGTTGCTGTAAAAAATACTATTCGTATTGATAGTGTTAGTATAAACCCCAGTTCGTTTTCAATTAAAAGAAAAGACCATACTGTTATTGATTCTACTTACTATTCGGTAGATTTTTCCAAAGCCTTCCTTACTTTTAAAAAACCTATTGAAACAGACTCCATTATTATTGACTATTTAAGGTTTCCCGATTTTTTAACCAAAACCTATAAGCAATTAGATGAAACTATTATTGTTGAGAATAATGATAATCTCGAAAAATTGTACAAACTATCGCAACCAAGCGATCCTAAAAATTTTGTTCCTTTTGATGGCTTAACAACTTCGGGAAGTATCTCAAGAGGTGTGACCATTGGCAACAACCAAAATTCGGTTTTAAATAGCGAACTAGACCTACAGATAACTGGAAAACTTAATGATAAGGTATCATTAAGAGCATCTATACAGGATGCCAATATTCCATTGCAGGAAAGTGGCTATTCGCAACGTTTGGATGAATTTGATCAGGTTTTTATTGAGTTGTTCAGTGATCGTTGGAATATTAGGGCGGGTGATATTGATTTACAAAATACCGATTCTTATTTCGCAAGCTTTTCCAAGCGTGTACAAGGGTTGTCCGTTAATACCAAATTAGGGGATGAAGCTTCTCAAACTAATCTATTTGCTTCTGGTGCTATTGTACGCGGACAGTTTACAAGAAGTCAGTTTACTGCCCAGGAAGGAAACCAGGGACCTTATAAATTACAAGGGCAAAATGGCGAATTATTTGTACTTGTTGTGAGTGGCAGCGAAACGGTTTATGTAAATGGTGTTGCCGTAAAACGTGGTGAAGATCAAGATTATATTATAGATTATAATGCGGGCGAAATTATATTTAATGCGACATACCCCATAACTTCCGAAATGAGGATTACTGTCGATTATCAATTTAGCGAACGTAATTATTCGCGTTTTGTCGCTTATGGCGGGGGACGCTTTGAAAGTGACAAACTGAGTATTGGCGTTTCTGTATATTCTGAAAATGATGCAAAAAATCAGCCTCTTCAGCAAAACCTATCCGAAGAACAGATCCAGATATTATCTAATGCTGGCGATGATAGAAGTTTAATGGTAGCACCTTCTGAAATTCAAGAAGCCTTAAATGAGAATAGAATTTTATATAAAAAAGAACTTATTGATGGTGTTGAGGCTTTTGTGTTTTCCAATAACCCTGACGACACATTATACCGTGTTACCTTTACACAGGTGGGGGCCAACCAGGGGGATTATGTTTTAACCAATACAACAGCTATTAATAATATTTATGAGTTTGCAGGTGTTTCCCAGGGAAATTATGCGCCCATAGTTCAATTGGTAGCTCCTACCAAACTTCAAATAGCCGTAATAAATGGAAGCTATAAACCATCAGAAAAAACGAGTATTAGTTTTGAAGCTTCTGGCAGTAAAAATGATTTAAACCTATTTTCTAATTTAAACGATCATGATAACGATGGTTTTGCCGGAAAATTAAATATGGAGCAAAAACTTATCAAAAATGATAGTCTTTGGAATTTAAGTGCTTTTGCCAATACAGATTATATTCAACAAAATTTTAAAACTATTGAGCGTTTATATAATGCCGAGTTTAATCGCGACTGGAATTTAGGTCTCCCTTCAGGAAATCAAACCGCAACAAACTTGGGAGATCAAATTTTGCTAAATTCAGGCTTTCGAATTTTCCATCCTAAAAAAGGAACTATTGACTATCAATTTGAACATTTAGGTTACGCTGAAAATTTTAACGGTAATAGACATAGTACGAATGTTAGTTTACTTCTAAATAAATTCAACTTGATGTCTTATTCCAGTTTCTTAAATGCCCATTCCAACATAAATACCTCAACCTTTTTAAGGTCTTATAACCGTATTACCTACGGTATGAAAAAAAGTTGGTTAGGTGTTAAATTAGCTATCGAGGATAATGAACAAAAGGATATTTCAACGCAAACATTAACACCTTTAAGTCAAAAGTTTAAATCCTACGAACTATTTGTTGGCGTAGGCGACAGCACTCAGGTTTTCGCTGAAATAGGATATAAAAACCGCGTAAATGACAGTATAAGAAATAACGAATTACAAAAAGTGAATACTTCTAACACCTTCTATTTAGATTCGCGACTGGTTCAAAATAAAAATACCAATCTATCTTTATATGCAAATTATAGAACTTTAAAAAGTGAAGGTAATGATGCTGAAAACGAGCGTTCTATAAATTCCAGGCTTCAGTTTAATCAAAAACTTTTTAAACAAATAGTACAATGGCATACCATTTTTGAAACCAATTCGGGCACACTGCCACAACAGGATTTCACCTATGTTGAAGTTGAAGCAGGACAGGGCACTTATACCTGGATCGATTATAATGAAAATGGCATACAGGAACTTGAAGAATTTGAAATTGCGCAATTTCAAGACCAAGGGAAATACATAAGAGTTCTTTTACCTAATCGGGTTTTTATTAAAACACATCAAAACAGATTGAGTCAAACGCTCACGGTTAACCCTGCTCAATGGACCGTTAGCAAACATAAATCGAAAAGATTCTGGTCACATTTTTATAATCAAACCAGTTATTTAATTGATAGAAAAATAAAAAGAGAAGGCAATAGCTTTGACCTTAATCCTTTTAAAAGCACCAAAGCCAATCAATTAGGCCTGCAATTAAATTTTAGAAATGTATTGTTTTTAAATAGGGGAAAGCAACGTTATACAACCTCATATACCTATCTTAATAATACAACCCGAAACATACTTTCAATTGGGTTTATTGAAAACGGTTTAAATAGTCATCAGATTCATTTTAACCATAAATTTGCCGAAAGCTGGTTGATAAATATCCTTTCTTCTTTTAATAGCAATGAAAGCATTAGTGAGAACTTTGCAAGTAAAAATTACAATTTCGAGGAGGCTCGATTAAATCCAAAACTATCGTACTTATTTAATGACAATTCCAGTTTTGATGTATTTTATCAATATGCAGGCAAAGACAATACCATAGGTGGCTTAGAGTCTTTAAAGCAACAAAAATACGGTATGTCATTTACTATAGCCAACAGTCAAAAAAATGTTATAAACGGGGAGTTTAATTATTTCTCAAATATCTTTAATGGTAACCCAAACACCCCTGTTGCTTATCAAATGTTAGAAGGCTTACAACCTGGAAAAAACTTTACATGGACCTTATTGGCTCAAAAAAAACTAACTACTTTTCTTGATCTTAATCTGAGTTATTTTGGAAGAAAAACAGAAACCAGTAAAACCATACATACAGGTTCTATTCAATTAAAGGCTTATTTCTAACTGTTTGGAGGAATTCTAAAAAAGACACGAATTGCATAAATTTACACGAATCCAACAGCTTATGGAACTGATATAAACATAGGCAAGAATCCACACCCTATACTATACTGGTTAGAGGGAGCAAAATCCAAGCTAACAATCTTTAGAATCTTAAATCATCTATTTTTTCAAAAACCGAAATAATAACCTTCACGGCTTCTATATAAAATTCTTTGTGAATGTTTTCATAATCATCTGTGGGTTCATGATAATCTTCGTGGTCTTCTACTCCAAAATATAAAAACGGAATGTCTTTCTTATAAAAGTTTACATGATCTGATGAATAGGTCCAATCCTCTAGGTCATCATAACTATTGTGTCCCGCTATAAGTTTGACTTTTTTAGAGGGTTTATAGCCTACCAGATGTTTCAATTTTCTGTCACGTTCTGTTCCAACCATATATAATTCGTTTTTTTCGCTCCTACTAATCATATCCATATTAATATTCACTTTTATATTTTTTAATGGAATGATCGGGTTGTTTATAAAGTATTTAGACCCTTGAAATTCCAGCTCTTCTCCATCGAATGCAGCTAAAATAACGGAATGTTTTGGTGGGTTATTGTTAAAATATTCGGCAAAACTAAATAATGCACTTAACCCAGAGGCATTATCATCGGCCCCATTGTAAATAACTCCATTTTTAATGCCTTCATGGTCATAATGCGCACTAATAACTATATACTTCCGTGGATTTTTAGTCCCTTTTATTAATCCTAAAACATTGGTCGCTTTATATTCCCTTCCTTTTTTTTCAAACAAAAAACGCTGTTCGTAGCTTTTTTTTAATGGTTTAACGTTTAGCGAATAAAACTGGTTAATTATATATTTTTTAGTTTTTAAAGCGCCTCTAGTCCCCGTTCTTCTACCTTCAAAAAAATCTGATGATAATGATTTTACATGTCTTAAAAGTGTCGTTTCACAAAACAAACTAGCTTCTTTTTTATATGTTTGTGCATCAACATTTATATATGTAAGGTAAAAAAAGGAAAATAGGGCGACGAACTTTACTTTCATTTGTAAGATTTATTTTCTTAAATCTAAACAAAAAACCCAAGCAAATAGCTTGGGTTGTAAAATTTTAAGATATAATTACCAAATTATTTACGAGATATCGGCTTTTATTAACTCTCTATTCATTCGAGCAATATTATCTAAAGAAATGCCTTTAGGGCACTCAATTTCGCAAGCTCCCGTATTGGTACAGTTACCAAAACCTTCTAGATCCATTTGAGCAACCATATTTTTAACACGATCTGCCGCTTCTACTTGTCCCTGTGGTAATAATGCATATTGAGATACTTTAGCCCCTACAAACAACATCGCAGATGAATTTTTACAAGTAGCTACGCAAGCGCCACAACCAATACATGTTGCTGCATCCATAGCTTCGTCTGCAGCATGTTTTGAAATAGGAATTGAGTTGGCATCTTGGGTATTTCCTGATGTATTTACAGAAATGTACCCTCCTGCTTGTTGAATACGCTCAAAAGCCATTCTATCGACTACTAAATCTTTTATTACAGGAAATGCTGCTGCCCGGAACGGCTCGATAGTAATAGTATCACCATCTTTAAACATACGCATGTGTAATTGACATGTAGTAACCCCTCTGTCTGGACCATGGGCTTCTCCGTTAATATACATAGAACACATCCCACAAATACCTTCACGACAATCATGATCGAATGCTACAGGCTCTTCGCCAGTATTAATCAATTGCTCGTTCAAAACATCCATCATTTCTAAAAAAGACATATGCTCTGAAATATCAGTAACTTTATAATCGACCATTTGACCCTTGGCATTTGAGTCTTTTTGTCTCCAAATTTTAAGTGTAAGATTCATATTCTTTAAGTTATTTGGTTATTGAGTTATTTGGTTATTGATCCATAGGTTTTACGGTACAATTTCTAATTAACTTAATAACTTTATTTTTTCTTTTGGCTTTTTAAATATTTAATATATCCGTTTAAAATCAAAAGCGTTTTATTATGTATTATTCTTAATTCATTTAAATTTTCTTCTGAAATATAGCCTTCATCAAAAGCTATAATTCCATGATCAAGAGTTTCAAACAAAGCCCCCCCCTTGCTATTCTACAAAACTGAATGTTCTCTTGAAAGTGAAACCTTCCATACCCCTTCAGAAATATTATTTCCAACAGAACGTGATGAACGTTTAATTTGATCAATAAGAGCAAATTTTTCAGAATCAGGTATCTTATTAATTATCTGGGTCTTTACAAACAATCTCAAATTTCTTGCTTCTTTCCAGCAAGCCAACTCTTCAAAAGATTTAAAATTACCCACCCCAAATAACTAAATATTTAATAACTATTTATAAGATCTCTGTTTCAACTCAATATCTTTAAATTCTAATGCTTCTTTATGTAAAACCGCATCTGCAGGTTCGCCTTTATATTCCCATGCAGAAACAAACGCAAAATCTTTATCATTACGTTTTGCTTCTCCTTTTTGCTCACCTTCTAATTCAACAGACTCTTCCCTAAAGTGGCCTCCACAAGATTCTTCCCTTACTAAAGCATCTTTAGCAAATAATTCACCCAACTCCAAGAAATCGGCAACACGGCCCGCTTTTTCAAGCTCGGGATTCATCTCATTTGCATTTCCGGGGACTTTAACTTCTTTCCAAAACGCCTCACGAATAGCCTTAATTTCAACCATGGCCTCTTTTAAGCCTTTTTCATTACGTGCCATCCCTACTTTATCCCACATCACTTTGCCTAGTTTTTTATGGAAATAGTCAACAGATTTTGTTCCTTTATTATTGATAAAGAAATCTATACGATCTTTCACTTCTTTTTCAGCTTCATCAAATTCCTTAGTGTCCGTTGGTATTTTCCCCGTTCTAATATCGTTCGATAAATAATCCCCAATGGTATAAGGCAATACAAAATAACCATCGGCCAAACCTTGCATTAATGCCGAAGCTCCAAGTCTGTTTGCACCGTGGTCCGAGAAGTTTGCTTCACCAATACAGTACAGCCCTTCAACAGTTGTCATTAAATTATAATCAACCCAAACACCTCCCATAGTATAGTGGGTAGCTGGATAAATCATCATAGGGGTTTCATAGGGGTTCTCATCAACGATTTTCTCATACATTTGGAACAGGTTTCCATATTTCGCCTCAACAATTCCCTGCCCTAGTTGGTATATTTTTTCTTTAGAAGGATGCTCTATATTGTGAATCTTCGCTTGTTCTTTTCCGTAACGCTCAATAGCAGAAGCAAAATCCAAATAAACAGCCTCACCTGTTGCATTGACTCCGAAACCAGCATCACAACGTTCTTTTGCAGCCCTTGAAGCTACATCGCGAGGTACCAAGTTTCCAAATGCCGGGTAACGCCTTTCTAAATAATAGTCTCTATCTTCTTCAGCTAAATCTGTTGGTTTTAGTTTACCTTGCTGAATGGCCTGAGCATCTTCAATTTTCTTAGGCACCCAAATACGACCATCATTACGCAAAGATTCAGACATCAATGTTAATTTAGACTGATAATCTCCTGAACGTGGAATACATGTTGGGTGGATTTGTGTATAACAGGGATTTGCGAAATACGCGCCTTTCTTATGAATTTTCCACGCGGCAGTGGCATTACTTCCCATCGCGTTTGTTGATAAGAAATATACGTTTCCGTAACCACCCGTAGCTATAACTACTGCGTGTGCCGAATGTCTTTCTATGTCACCGGTAATCAAATTACGGGCGATAATTCCTCTTGCTTTTCCGTCAACTTTTACAACATCAAGCATTTCGTGACGGTTAAACATTTCAATTTTACCACGGGCAATTTGCCTATTCATTGCGGAATAAGCGCCTAACAACAATTGCTGCCCCGTTTGTCCTTTGGCGTAGAATGTTCTGGAAACCAAAACACCACCAAACGAACGGTTATCTAATAACCCCCCATAATCACGCGCAAAAGGAACGCCTTGTGCGACACATTGATCAATAATATTGGCAGATACTTCTGCCAAACGATGCACGTTTGCTTCACGAGAACGATAATCACCTCCTTTTACGGTATCGTAAAATAATCTATATGTTGAATCACCATCTCCTTGATAGTTTTTTGCGGCATTAATACCTCCTTGTGCAGCAATAGAATGCGCACGTCTTGGAGAATCTTGATAGGCAAATGCTTTTACATTATATCCTAACTCTGCTAAGGTTGCAGCAGCTGATCCACCTGCTAAACCTGTTCCTACTACAATAATATCTATATGACGCTTATTAGCAGGGTTTACTAAATTTATATGATTTTTATAATCTGTCCATTTATCTTTAATTGGACCTTTTGGTACTTTTGAATCTAAAGCCATACTTAACTATTTAAGATTAATGGTTAAAGTGATGAAAAAGAGCAATTATTATAAACCCAAGAGGAATAACAATTGAATATATTTTTCCAAATGTTTGCAATGCTTTTTTACGTCCTGCAGTAATTCCTACCGACTGGAATGCCGATGTGAATCCGTGCAACAAGTGTAACGCCAACAGTATAAATGCAACCACATAGGCACCTACCCTAATCGGGCTTAAAAATTTGTGCTGTAATTCATGGAAATACCTAAAACCGCCATCATGCATTCCGGTCATATCACCCTGAATGTATTTAGTATTTATTTCTGGAAACCAGAAATCGATAAAATGAAGTACAAGAAAAGCTAATATAACAAGCCCACTATAAATCATATTTCTACTCATCCAGGTAGAGTTTGCGGCACCATTGTTTTTGACGTATGGAACGCCTTTCGCTTTTTTGTTTCTAAGTTCTAATACAAAGCCCATTAAAAAATGAAATACAACACCAAATATTAAAACGGGCTGTAATGCAAACTGGACTAAAGGGTTTGTTCCCATAAAATGGGACAGCTCATTAAAAACATCTTCACTGAATAAAGATGTTATATTTACTGCTAAATGTATTATTAAAAAAAACATGAGGAAGAAAGCAGAAAGTGCCATAGCAACCTTTCTTCCAATCGAAGATTTAAAAAATCCACTCATTATTTTGAAGTTATTTTGTGTTTTTACAAAGGTACATGAGGTTGTCGTTTTAGACAACTAAGATTTGTCATGTTTTTGTTATTTATAATGATTTTAAGTTACAAAAATAGTTTATTTTATTATTAAAGTTTGTTTCTCTTCGCCTATTTGAATGTAGTACGTTCCTTTTGGCACATAATATTTATCATTCTTAGCCTTATTAATACCCATAGCAGTATTTTCTTTAAGGAGTGCTTTCCTCCCTTTTTCGGTTAGGGTCAAATCATAACTTGTATAGTTATAACCTCTATCTGCATTTACTTTAAATTGATTGAGTAAAGCGCCCTTTTCAGAAAATACTTTAATCGTTTTTTCTTCAGAGGCATTTGAATAGAACGCCACATCAACTTTAGGTTCAAAGGTTGCACGCCATTGGTTTGAAGTATTTCCCCAACGAGACGAATATCTTACCTCTTTAACTTTAAAAAGCGTTGTTGTTTTCAATTGTATATTGGCATTCATCTGTTGGAGTACCGCAATATCTGTTCTGTAAATACTCCTTCCATGTGTTGCGAGCAATAAATGTTTAGCATGGGGCTGCACAACCAAGTCATGCACAGCAACATTTGGCAATCCTTTGCTAAATGCTTCCCAACTTTGACCTTGATTAAACGAAACATAAGCCCCGTTGTCTGTTCCTAAATATAAAATATTCTCGTTTGTAGGGTCTTCCTTAATGACGTTAACCGGAGACATGGGGATATTGGAACCAATAGCCTGCCATGTTTTACCGTAGTCATTGCTCATATAGGCATATACCGTAAAATCGTCCCAACGATAGCCATTTAAGGTTGCATAAACACGCTCTTTTTTATGCTGCGATGCCACAACCCGACTTACCCAGAGGTCTTTTGGTAAGGTATTTGAAATAGTCTCCCAGCTTCCACCAGCATCTTTGGTCACTTGAATTAATCCGTCGTCACTACCGGTATAGATCAACCCGAATTGAAAAGGGGATTCACTAATCGTTGTTAATGTTCCGTAGGCAACGTTTCCTTTTTTACCTCCATTGGTAAGATCATCACTAATGGCCGTCCAATCGGTTCCCTGATTCATTGAGCGCATTAACTTGTTGCCTCCTAAATACAAAATATCCTGATTATGAGGTGATAATAAAATGGGGGTTTGCCAATTAAAACGGTACGGCTGCTCTCCCAATTCATGTTTTGGCTGTATATAAGTCTCTGCTTTGGTCCCTAGATGCAGTCTATAGTAATTTCCGAATTGATAACCTGTGTATACAACATTATGATCTCTATTGTCAATTTGAACCTGCATCCCGTCTCCGCCCATAATACTTTTCCAAGGGTATTGCCCACTTTGATGCCAGCTTTTATCCTCTCGAGCATTATTTGCACCAACCCAAACGCCATTATCTTGTAAGCCACCATAAACATGGTATGGTTTAGCGTTGTCTACGTTTATAGCATAAAACTGACCAACAGAATTAACATTGAGCTTTTCCCAGGTCCCTCCATCATCATAGCTCATGTTTAATCCACCGTCATTACCATTTATTAAATGTCCTGGTTTTTTAGGGTTTACCCACAATGCTTGGTGATCTGCATGAACATTTTCCCTGCTTATAGAGGCAAAAGTTTGTCCGCCATCCTTAGATTTCAAAATAGGAACTCCTAAAACATAGATCCCTTTTTCATCTTGGGGATCTACTCTTATTTCCCCAAAATAATACCCATAGCTATAGTATAAATCATCTATATAACCGTTATGTGTTTTTTTCCAAGTTGCGCCACCGTCCTCACTTTTGTAAACTTCGGCACCAATAACGGGTGTATCAAATAACATAGCATTGGCATTTTCAAGATATTTTGCAAGATCGATTGGTTTTACATTACCACTTCTTACCATTTGCTTTACATTTTCAGCTCTGTATTTTTCTTGAAATCCATTTGTTTTTAAAAATCCGTTGAGTTTTTTGTCATCAAGTTCAAAAAAGGTATCAACGGTCATGGTCTTGAAATCCTCTTTTGTGAGTCCATGTTTTTCTTTTTCTTCTTCAGGAGCTCTTCGAAATTGATTATCATGTAAAGCATAAATAATATCATCATTAAAAACAGCCAACCCAATTCTACCAACGCCTTGACCTGTTGGAAACCCACTTTTTTCAGTAGAAACCTTGGTCCATGTATTTCCAGCATCTGTGCTTTTATAGATAGCAGAATTATTCCCACTGCCATCAAAATTCCAGGCTTTACGATCTTTAGTCCATGATGTTGCAAACATGAGGTTAAAATTATCGGGACTACATTGCACATCAATAATACCACTCACATTATCTACGAATAAGTTTTGCTTCCAGGTTTTTCCTCCATCCGTCGTTTTGTAGATCCCACGTTCTTGGTTTGGGGAATATAAGTGTCCAGTAACACCAACAACCACTTCTTCGGGATTATTTGGATTGATTAAAATTCGACCTATATGGTGCGAATCTTTAAGACCCATATTTTGCCAGGTCTTTCCATGATCTGTGGATTTTAAAATGCCAATACCTGCATAACTAGATCGGGACGCGTTATTTTCTCCAGTCCCTACCCAAATCGTTTTATTTTTCCAATCGACAGCAATATCGCCTACGTTTTGGGTATTCGATGTGTCCAATATCGGATTGAAAGAAGTACCATTATTATTAGTATACCAAACACCTCCTGAGGCATACCCCACATAAAATTCGGTTGGATCGTCTGGATTAACAGCAACATCCGTAACCCGACCGCTCATAACTGTCGGCCCCATATTTTTAAAAGCAACATTTTTTACTAATGATGTTTGGGTAAGCTGCTCTTTTTTGATGTGTGCATCTTCTATTATTTTTGAAGCTGTTGCCGGTTGCTGCGCGGCTATTTTTAAAAAAGAAATGACAAAAGGTAAGAGAAGAATTTTAAATTTCATGCTGGTCGATTTTAATTTTTGAAAATAATTAAAACTGACCAACTTTACACTATTTTAATATGCTATAGTTTTGTTAAATTAATCCAGCACCATCTTTCTAGTAATCATAGCATCCTCTGAATGGATATTTACAAAATAGATACCTTTGGAGACTCCTACCACATCAATAGCCTTAGTTCTTGAGGTATTAGAAATGTCATATTCATTAATAAGTCTTCCACTTAAATCGTAAATCACGGCTTTCTCTAAATTAATAAAGGAATTATTAGCTATAAAAAATTGATCTTTTGCTGGATTAGGGTATAAGGTAATTGCTTTATTTAATTCTTCCTCTTCTACGCTTAATGAACAAGCGTGTGCAGTCATACTTGATTTTCCTGCAAAACACGAAGGAACACTAGATTCGCTTCTATTTTGCACATTGTTCCCTGCTATAATATTATTAGAACTTAAAGCCCTTAATTGTTCTGATGGGCCAATATTAAAATGCATAACATCATTATTTGTATCAATCACATGGCCCAATTGATGCGCATGACCTAATTCATGAAGTGCGACACTCTCAAAGTCAAACGCAGCACCAGGAAAACCATCACCATAAAACCAAGTTTCTCCATCATCAAATACAATATCCATTTCTGTTGGATACGATTGAAAATCGTCCAAAGTGATTCCACATCCTGAAAAAGAATATGTAGTTTGTCCAAGTGTTCCAACAGGCAACTCAGCTCCATTGTCAAACCTAATAACATTCACCTCATCAAAAGCGGCTACATCTATAGATGTAACCTCTCCTATAGTAAAGTTTACACCTGTTTCACAACGCCAAGTTTCTAAGGCAGATAAAAAGGCGGCTTTAGCTCCCGATTCTTCAACATCAGCATTAAAGCTTGTTTCCATTTGCCAAACATAACCTCCACTTCCATCATTATCAACATGTCTGGTTGGATACGCATAGCTTTTTGTTTCTCCGGAAACGGTTAAATCAAAAACTGCATTAAGTTCAGAATATGTAACCGTTAAGTCAGAAGAAGAATCTACAACGTTTGAAGCCGCGTCTGTTACCCTAATATTTCCAGTTCCAGCCTCAGAAGGCACTTCAACCGTGATAGATGTAGAAGTCCAATTTAAAACTTGCGTATCTAAAGCATCTATATAATCAGGAGATCCCATATCTACTCCTCCAGAATCTGCATTTCTAAAACTAACCTTACCTTGAGCACTGCCAAAATCTCCAGAAGCTCCGTTTGAAACAGTGATGGTTATTGTAGATTTTGTTCCAGCAGAAACACTTGTTGGAGAAAAAGATATGGCACTTGGTATTAAAACGCTTTTCTTTTCGTTTAATTTTTTACTTGCAACTTCAACATTAAAAGGAGCGATCTCTTTATAACCAGACTTTGTGTAGCCGATAATTTCTTTATAAAACGAGTCTGCAATTCCTTTTTTACTACTGAAAAAATTTAAAGCAATATCATTATATAAGTTATATTTATAAAAACCTTGTAAAGAACTGTATACACTAAAATATTTATTAGCGGGTTTGTGTTTTTCTGTAATAGAAATGTTATTATCATACAAGGTAAACATTCCTAAATCGCTAATGTTTAATTTTAGACTATGTGTTACTACTTGGCAATTTAATCCGATGGTTCCTCCTTTTGTTATAACATCAACATAGCTTATTGGTTCTCCCTTAAAAACCTTATATACTTTAACTGTATTCACAGTGTAAATATTATTATCTAAACCTCTAAAGGGCTTTTTTGAAATCACTTTGCCTTCAACGACCAAACTTGAGTTTTCGATTTGTTGTTGTAATGAAATCTCTCTAATAAGCTGTTGAGCAAACAAAACGGGCGAATTAAAAAGACAAATTAGTGTAATAGCAATTAAACGGGAGGGTATGTAAGTTTTCATCTGATATTTTTTTGATAAACATTCGAGAGTACTGTTTACTGATATATACGTAATATTAGGTGTTAGACGTTAAATCTTATGTCCCCTAAGACAAGCCTAATCCTACAAAACTTTAACAGAAACTATCAAATATAACAAATTATAATCTAAATGATTTATTTAGCTTTGTCACATTTAGCAAACTTAATTTATAATTAACATGAAATACCTCCCAATTAGTAATAAGCTCTTTATAAAGAATCGCAAAAACTTTACTACACAAATGACACCTAAAAGTTTGGCTGTTTTTAATTCAAACGATATCTACCCCATAAGTGCCGATAGTACCATGCCCTTTGAGCAGCATCGAGACATCTTTTATCTAAGTGGTGTAGATCAAGAAGAAAGTATGCTTGTATTATTTCCAGATTGCCCAAAAGAAAAGCATCGTGAGATCTTATTTTTAAAGGAAACGAATGAACATATAGCTATTTGGGAAGGAGAAAAATTAACCAAGGAAAAAGCTTTAGAGACCAGCGGCATTAAAACTGTTTATTGGCTACAGGACATGGAGAAAATCATGTTTGAGATTATGACGCAGTGCGATACGGTCTATATTAATACTAATGAGCACTACAGGGCTAATGTAGAGGTAGAAACTCGAGAAGATCGTTTTACAAAATGGTTAAAAGAAAAATATCCTGCACATGCTGTTGCTAAAAGCAATCCCATATTACAAAGGCTTCGCTCTATAAAAGACAACATTGAAATAGATTTAATTCAACAAGCCTGCAATATTACCGAGAAAGGATTTAGGCGCATCCTAAATTTTGTAAAGCCCGGTGTTTGGGAGCATGAAATTGAAGCTGAATTTATGCATGAATTTTTACGAAATCGCTCTAAAAAATTTGCTTATACACCCATTATAGCTTCTGGAAATAATGCTAATGTATTGCATTATGTAGAAAACAACCAACAATGTAAAGCCGGCGATTTAATATTAATGGATATAGGCGCAGAATATGCTAATTATTCTAGTGATATGACACGTAGTGTTCCTGTTTCCGGAAAATTCACGCCCAGACAAAAAGACGTTTATAACGCAGTGAATAGAGTAAAAAAAGAAGCTACAAAAATGCTGACTCCCGGAACTATTTGGGAAGACTACCATATTGAAGTCGGTAAAATAATGACCAGTGAGTTACTTGGCTTAGGACTGCTGGATAAAAACGATGTACAAAACGAAAATCCAGAATGGCCTGCGTACAAAAAATATTTTATGCACGGCACGAGCCATCATATGGGACTGGACACACATGATTATGGTATATTAACAGAGCCCATGCAAGCTAATATGGTATTTACGGTAGAACCCGGAATTTATATTCCAGATGAAGGCTTTGGCATACGATTAGAAGACGATGTGGTTATTCAGGAAAAGGGGGAGCCATTCAATTTAATGAGACATATTCCTATTGAAACAGACGAGATAGAAGACATTATGAACTCATAAAACAAAGAAGAAAGGGTCGTTTAAAAACGACCCTTTTTGCTAACAACACTAAAATTTTGCAATTTAAAGAGTGACTAATTCAAATAAATAATCATTTAGTTTTTGCAGCGAATTAATTTTGTCTTTTGTATCTACCAATAGAGAAATATTATTTTTGCTTCCTCCATAAGAAATCATTCTAATTTTTACATCCTGTAATATTTGAAATAACTTATATGTGTCTTGGTGATTAACCACAGAATGTCCTACCAAACAAATAATACTTTGGTTTTTATCAACTTCTATGACAGCTATTTTTTCTAATTCCTCAATGATCTTATCCAAGTTTCTATCGTCATCGATCGTTAAAGAAACAGCTACCTCAGATGTTGTAATCATATCGATAGGGGTTTTGTAAATTTCGAAAATTTCAAATACCTTTTTTAAGAAACCATGTGCCTGCAACATTCTCGCAGATTTAATTTTTATGGCTATAATATGATCCTTGGCAGCTATGGCCTTAATACCATTTTCTGAAGTGATATTTGAAATCAATGTTCCATGAGCATCAGGATTCATGGTATTTTTTAAACGTACCGGAATGTTATCTGCCCTAACTGGTGTCACTGTTTGTGGATGCAATATCTTTGCCCCAAAATAAGCCAATTCTGCTGCTTCATCAAATGACAAATTCGAAATGGGCTTCGTATTTTCAACATATCTAGGGTCGTTGTTGTGCATCCCGTCAATATCTGTCCAAATTTGCACTTCCTCAGCTTTAATAGCAGCACCGATTAAAGTTGCCGTATAATCACTCCCACCACGCTGTAAATTTGAAATCTCATCGTTATCATCCAAACAAATAAACCCTTGAGTGATATATATTTCTGAATTTTCTACAGAATTTAAAGCAATTTCAAAGTGTTGTTTTATATAACTTATATTCGGTTCTTTATCGGCATCTATACGCATAAAACTTAAAGCTGGCAATAAAGTGGAACTTATGCCTTCTTGTTTCAAATAACAGTTAAGCATATATGTAGAAAGCAATTCTCCTTGAGCAACGATATTATTTTCTAAACTAATAGAAAAGGCTTTATAAGTGCATGCTACTAAAAAGTCAAAAACACCAGAAGTATAATCCTTAACCTCGTTGTTCAACACTTTGTTAGTTAAAAGTTGATCTATGGTAATAGCATACGCTTCATGGAGCTTATTAATTTTATCAACAGCCTCATTTGGTACTTTGTTTGCAATATCATTTGCAATGGCAACTAACTGGTTTGTAGTTCCAGACATGGCCGAAAGCACAACTATCTTCCTATCTCCATCATTAATAATATCTTTAACGTTACATATATTTTCTATAGAACCTACAGATGTACCACCAAACTTTAATACTTTCATTTACATAAATTTAAGTGTAAAACTAAAACTCCTTTATTCAATACCTATATTTATTTAAAAAAAAGATTATTTTTGCACATATTGTTAAATATTTAACATGAAAACCGTATCTAACTGTGTTGAAGACATTTTAATAACGCAGCCTTATTTGGAAGAGGCACTGTCTAGAAACATCATAAACTTTAGCGCCTTAGCTATAGAATTAACGGAACCTATTAGCAAAATGCTAAAAAAGGATGTTAAACCTGGTGCCATTATGATGGCCTTAAGACGTTACAATCCACCTACAGCGTTAACCAATTCAATAAAAATGAAACGGGTTATTCAGAATTTAGGAGACATCACTGTACGTTCTAACTTAACAGATTTTACAGTTAAAAATTCTGATACTATTATCGATAACCATTCTAAAATTCTAGATAGAATAAATCAAGAATCTAAATTATTCTACACATTTACAAGGGGTATCCACGAGAGCAACATTATAATTTCCAGTAGCCTAAAGGATTTTATTACTGATCGATTAAAAAACGAAACCTTTTTAGCAATACAAGGTGGATTGTCTGCAATTAGCATAAACTTGCCTCAAGACAACTCTAAAGTTGCCGGTTTATATTATCATTTTTTTAAACGCTTAGCATGGGAAGGTATTGTTCTTTACGAGGTCATCTCAACCACAAACGAATTTACAATTTTAGTAGAAGATCAATATGTAGACAAAGCCTTTACTGCCATTAAAAAAGTAAAATCCTAGTCTTTCTTATTTGAATGATTTTTACCTTTGCATAAGATTAATAAAGAATTTCTTGAAACGAGCGAAATACCTTTACAGCTTGCCTCGAGGATAGCTCGTTTCAGGAAATTCTTTTATTTAGATGCCCGCTTTATTCATTGTTTTCTATTTTATATTAATGAATTCATGAATCTTGCGATTTCACGGGAATGACAATCCTACCTAAGAGCTGGCAGGCAGGTTAAACGGAAACCCGAGGCTTACCCAATGTCATTAAGTTAAGACCGTAATGTCAGTCTGAGCCTTTCGGCTCCGCTCAAGACAGGCTAAAGTCGAAGACCTATTGGAATTCTAGTTTTTATTAGTATTTAGGACTGCGCTCAATGTGACAAAAAATGAACAAATTACCTTAACTTAATGACATTGAGGCTTGCCTCGGAGAATCCTTTTCAATTTAAAAATGAATTTACTATACAAAGACATTAATGTTTTCTATACCGATACAGGGAAAGGTCATGCCATTGTCCTACTGCACGGATTTTTAGAAAACGCTTCCATGTGGAATACTTTTATTCCAACACTATCAAAAAAAAACAGGGTTATTTGTATCGATTTGTTGGGGCATGGAAAAACCGATTGCCTAGGTTATATACACTCTATGGAACTTATGGCCGACGCTGTTCAAGTGGTCTTAAAGCACTTAAGAATTCGTCGTTCTACTTTTATTGGACACTCCATGGGAGGCTATGTAGCACTCGCTTTTGCTGAAAAAAACCCTGATGAACTAAAAGGCTTATGCCTCATGAATTCCACAGCAAGTGCTGATACTATTGAAAAGAAAAAAAATAGAGATCGAGCCATCATAGCAGTTAAGCAAAACCATAAAATGTTTATTAGAATGGCTATCTCTAATTTATTTAGGCCAAAAAACAGAGTTATTTTTTCAGAAAAAATAAAGCAGCTAAAAAAGGAAGCCTTAAAAATGCCATTACAAGGTATTGTAGCATCTCTCGAAGGTATGAAAATTAGAAAAGATAGAGAAGCCCTTCTCCATTTCACACCTTTTAAGAAAATGTTGATTATTGGCAGAAAAGATCCCGTACTTGACTATAATTCATTAATTTCCCAAACAAAAAACACTACTGTAGACGTGGTGGAATTTCCCGATGGACATATGAGCCATATTGAAAATGAAAGTGAATTTTTGCATATCATTATGCATTTCGTCGAAAATATATAGCATTTTATCGTTTTATTAAGATTTTTATTTTAGATTTATTGCACATAAATTTTTAACCATGAATAAAAACTCTAACAAACCTACTTTTATTCCTAAAATGTATTGTTCCCTTTTCGGCCATGATTATCTAGTAACCAAAAAAGTCACGTACCATGTTAAGGAATACACATGCTCTCACTGTAAAAAGCAATTAACAACCAATAGTAATGGTCAATTAATTGAACTTACACCCAAATTTAAAGAGATAAACGACATCTTAGAACGGATACATGCCTCTAGAACAGAACGTTTAAAGAAGAAAACGCTCGCTTCGTCGATTTATTAACATCTTTTTAATTACATCTGATTGTTTTTATATATTTTAATAAGCTCTAACTAATTAATCTAATAACCTTAATGAAAAACATTCATTGTAAGGTATTCGGACATGATTACCGAGTATCAAGAAATGTTACATACCACGTAAAAGAGTATACTTGTAGAAACTGCAAAAAAGAACTCACTACCAACGGAAGTGGTTACTTGACTGATCTTACGCCTAAATTTAAAGAAATAAATGATGTTTTAGAGCGTATTCATATCAAGCGACATATGATGAAATCGAGTGGTGCGCAATACTCTAATGCAAATGATAATGAACTAGAGTATATCCATATTAAGCATAAAGTGAAACCAAGCCATAAGCAACCTTCAACTATAAACCCTGCCAATTTATTAGTATTTAGGCATTAAAATTTTTCCAGCCCTGTGCTTTAATAGGTATTTTAGTATCTGCTCTAGTTACTAAATGTATTCCTGCTTGCTCTTCTTTCATATAACCAATGACGGTAAAATTTGGATTCGCTTTAATTTTAGAATAATCATCTTGGGAAATTGTAAATAATAGCTCGTAATCTTCCCCTCCATTTAAAGCAACTGTAGTACTATCAATATTAAACTCCTCACATGTAGAAATCACTTGAGGGTCTAACGGAATTTTTTCTTCATATAAATCACACCCCACTTTACTCTGTTTACATAAATGCATAATTTCTGAAGACAACCCATCACTTATATCAATCATCGAAGATGGTCTTACCTCCAAATCCTTCAATAATTTAATAATATCCTTTCGCGCTTCAGGTTTTAATTGACGCTCTATAATATAAGAATAGCCTTCTAAATCTGGTTGGCTGTTAGGATTTACTTTGTACACCTCCTTTTCGCGTTCCAAGACCTGTAACCCCATATAGGCAGCACCCAAATCTCCAGTAACCACTAATAAATCAGTAGGTTCTGCACCATTTCTATACACCTCATCGTTACTTTCAACGACCCCAATAGCCGTTACAGAAATTAATAATCCTGTTGTTGACGATGTAGTATCTCCACCAACAACATCAATATTGTAAATCTTTGCAGCTGTTTCTATGCCTGCGTATAATTCTTCAAGAGCTTCCAACGGAAACCTATTGGACACCGCTATAGAAACCGTGATTTGTGTAGCTTCAGCATTCATAGCGTATACATCAGATAAATTAACAATAACCGCCTTATAGCCCAAATGCTTTAGAGGCATATAACTTAAATCGAAATGAACACCTTCAACGAGCAAATCGGTTGTAACAACAATTTTTTTGTTTTTAAAATCCAAAACAGCAGCATCATCTCCAATACTTTTTACTGTCGATGCATGGCTCGCTTTAAAACTCTTGGTCAAGTGGTCTATAAGTCCAAACTCCCCTAAATCACTTAATTGGGTTCTCTGTTGATTTTTGTCTTCTATCATAGTGCAAAAATAAGAAGCTTGAATAGATAAACGAATAAACTTTCAAAAAAACCAATAAGGTGGAACACTTTTTGATCCATTTATTAAACTAATTTTATTACTTTACACTATGTAACGCATAACAATATATTTATTATAACATTCGTTTTTCGATCAAAGACATATCAAATCTTACTAATGGTATCATTCAATAAAGATTAATTAAAAAAATTGTAAACATGAACTACTTAAAAAAAAGTATTCGTTTTATTAAGCTATTTGTTTTTGGTTCCTTATTATTTTTATCTGCACAATCTTGTGAAAGAAATAATAATGAGCCCATTGTTAGAGATGATACAGACACTTCTGGAACCAATATATTAGCACCTTGTGAAAATGGTTTCGCAGATATCTATCCTTGTAATGATTATGATTTAATGGCGCAAATACCGTTGACTACTTTTGGAGCTGCCGAAGGAAATGACTCTTGGGGCTGGGTAGATCCAACTACTGATAAGGAATATGCATTAATGGCAACAGATACCAATGTATCTTTTGTTGATATCACCAATACAAACAACCCCATATACTTAGGCAATGTTCCAACCGCAACAACGAGCAGTCCATGGCGCGATGTGAAAGTTTATAAAGACCATGCCTTTATTGTGGCAGATAATGCTGGAAATCACGGGATGCAAATATTTGATTTAACACGCTTAAGAAACGTTACCAATCCACCCGAAACATTTACTCCCGATGCCCATTTTACTGGGTTTGGAAGTGCACATAATGTGGTAATAAATAATATGAGTGGGTACGCTTACATTGTGGGTACCAACAGAAGTGGACCGTTTGCTGGCGGTCCATTATTTATAAATATTCAAAACCCAACAGCACCCGTTTCTGAAGGTGGTTTTGGAGCAGGAGGTTATTCTCACGATGCTCAAGTTATAACTTATAATGGTCCAGACACAGATTATACAGGCCGCGAAATATTAATTGGAAGTAATGAAAATGAAGTTGTTATTGCTGATGTCACCGATAAATCCAATCCAATAAAGATTTCAGATATAAGCTACTCCAATGTTGGATACACCCACCAAGGTTGGTTCACAGAAGATTCTAATTACTTTATCTTAGGTGACGAGTTAGATGAAAGGGATATTGGCACCAATACACGCACCATTGTTTTTGACTTTTCCGATTTGGATACGCCTAGTTATCATATGGATTATTTTGGAGCCTCAACAGCAATTGATCATAACGGCTATGTAAAAGGCGATATATTTTATCAAGCCAGTTATAGGGCAGGCGTGCGAATGATAGATATTTCGCAAATTGCAGGCAGTACTATGACAGAAATAGGATTCTTTGATACACATCCAGAAAATGACAATACAGGTTTTAATGGTGCATGGAATGTCTATCCATACTTACCAAGTGGCAATATTATAGTAAGCGATATTGAAAGAGGTTTATTTGTCATTAAAAAAAGCGGTTCTTAATAAACTACCTTGGAGTATTAAACCATGAAAAATCAATAAAAACCGCTATGCAAATCGCAAGAACAAAATTTTTTTTAGCATTTGGTATTGCCTTTTTTTGTAGTTGTTCTAATAACGATGACTCACCATACGAAACACCCAATGACATAAAAAAAGAAATAGATTTTGTAAAAACCATTGGAGGCACCAAAAATGAAAGTGCACAATCTGTTGTTAAAACTTCAGATGGCGGTTACGTTATCTTAGGGCATGTGCAAAGCATAGACGGTGATGTTGAAAATAAACAAAATGAATCTTTTGATTATTGGTTAATAAAATATGATCAAAATAATACATTGCAATGGCAGAAAACGTATGGAGGTAGTGATGACGATCGTGGTAGTGATATTATCCATACATCAGATGGTGGATTAGCTATCTTAGGTTATAGCAAAAGTAATGATGGTGATGTCACTGAAAATAATGGATTTAACGATTTTTGGGTTTCTAAACTAGATGCTTCTGGCACTATTTCTTGGGAAAAATCTTTTGGTTTTTCTGGAGCAGATCATGGTATTTCAATGATTCAAACCATCGATAATGGCTATCTTTTAACTGGTGTTTTAGATGTATCTGCCTCAAATGGCGAAGGAAACAGTAAATCTTTTGCTTCAAAAAGACATGCTGGCGGCGATTATTGGGCCATTAAACTAAATGCTTCTGGCGAAAAACAATGGAGCAGATTTTTTGGTGGTACTTTCACAGATACCCCTTACGATGTTATTCAAACAGAAGATCATGGTTATATCATTGTAGGATCTTCAGATAGTGATGATGTGGATATAAAGGGCAACAAAGGGTCTTACGATTTTTGGGTTATTAAAATATCTGATATAGGCAATCTTGTTTGGGAAAAATCGTTTGGTGGCTCTGAAACTGATGAGGCTAGAGCCATTGTAAAATCATCCGATGGTAATTATGTTATTGTTGGAGACACTAGAAGTCATGATTTAGACGTTTCGTATAATAATGGTGCTGCCGATTTATGGATAATTAAAATAACACCGACAGGAAATTTAATCTGGGAAAAAACGTTTGGAGGCACTAGTTTTGATGTTGGTCGCTCTATCTCTAAAACTCAAGATAACGGATTCATTATTTCTGGAAGTTCCAGAAGTTCGGACGGAGATATTTTAAATAATAACGGACAAAATGATGCTTGGATTATAAAAATTGATGACCATGCAAATCTAGAATGGCAAAAAATCGTTGGTGGCTCCGATATCGATTTTGCTTATGATGCTGTTGAACTTGATGATAAAAGCGTTATCGCAGTCGGAGAATCTAATAGCGCAAACATTGATATTCCAAGCAATAAAGGATTTACAGATTTATTAATCTTTAAAATAAAATAAGAAGATGCGAAATAGACTCCCTATACTCGTTTTTAGTATTATTACGTTATTATCCTGCGGCTCGGATAATGATGATAATGTTTCTCAAGCCAATGTTACATTTAATTTTAACCATAATTGGGATGGGTCTGTAGTTACAAATGCAAATTTTAATACTGTTCAATACACAAATGCAAACGGTGAAGAATTAAGTATTACAAAACTAAGATACCTTATTTCAAGTATCACTTTTCAAAAATCAGATGGAGAAATAATTGTCCTTGATGGTTATAATTTAGTTGATGTTACCAACAATGCCAATCTGTCCTTTACGCCAACTACAACCATTCCAACAGGAACTTTTAGTAAAGTGCTCTTTACTTTTGGCTTTAATAATGATGCTAATTATAATGGTAATTATCCTGATTTAAATGCAGCTTCCTGGAATGTTCCAGCCATGTTAGGAGGCGGTTATCACTTCATGCAGTTAGAAGGTAAGTTTATTGATAATGCAACTACCGAAACAGGTTACGCTTACCATGCTATAAGAGCTGTCGACACTACTGGAGCAACACTGAGTTTTGAAGACACTTTTTTTGAAGTTGATTTGGGTGAAGTTACGATCACCAATAATGCCACTTTTGAAATTAACATGAACATTGCCGAATGGTTTAAAAATCCAAATACATGGGACTTAAATGTTTTAAACAATATGCTCATGCCAAACTTTAATGCTCAGGTCATGATGTTTGAAAATGGACAAAATGTATTTAGTTTAAATGCAGTGAATCAATAAAAATGCTTAAATGGATGTCATATTATATGCTGCTTTTTTTCATTTGTGTGTCATGTTCAAATGAAAGTGTAGATACATATGTCCCTACATCAAGTCCGTTACAAATTCCCCAACTTTTTCAAGACAACATACTTGATCCCGTTGTACCCATAAATAATCCACAAACTGTTGAAGGTATTGCTTTAGGTAAAAAATTATTCTTCGACCCCATATTATCGGCAGATAATACACAGGCATGTGCAGACTGTCATGCCCCAGGAAATGCGTTTTCGGATACAGACCGATTTAGCGATGGGATCGATGGTTTTTTTGGCAAGCGTAACACCATGCCCCTCTTTAATTTGGCTTGGAATTACGACGAGAAATTCTTTTGGGATGGCCGCGTGTTCAGCTTAGAGCATCAAGCTTTTCAACCCGTAACAGATCCTTTAGAAATGCATAATACCTGGGAACAAGTAGAACAAAAATTACAACAGCACTCAGAATATCCTAAATTATTCGAACAGGCATTTGGAGCTTCAACCATAGATTCTACTCTTATTACCAAAGCCATTGCACAATTTGAACGCATTTTAATCTCTTCTAATTCAAAATTTGACAAGTATCTTTTAAACGAAACGACATTAACACCTCAAGAGCTTAATGGCTTTAATGTTTTTATGGATGAAACAAAAGGGGATTGCTTTCATTGCCATGGTAGTGATAAAAACCCATTATGGACAGATAACATTTTTCATAACAATGGTTTAGATGCTACTTTTGCAGATTTAGGATTAGGCAAAGTCACCGGAGATCCCGCCGATAATGGAAAGTTTAAAACCCCTTCTTTACGAAACCTGGCATTCACCGCACCCTATATGCATGATGGCAGGTTTACTACACTTGATGAAGTTATTGATCATTATAGTGAAGGTTTACAAAACTCCCCGACTATTGATCCTTTAATGAAAAAAGTAGCTCAAGGCGGCGTACAACTTTCAGCTCAGGATAAAGCAGATTTGAAAGCTTTTTTACTAGCTCTTTCTGATGATGAATTTATAAATAATCCTGCTTTTTCAAATCAGTAAAGGCATCAATCCCACTCAAATACAAACTGTACTGTTTTTGGTTATCAACTAATTAATAAAAAATTTCTTGAAACCGACTATCCCCGAGACAAGCCTCGAGCGATTCCTTATACCAATTATGAATTAAAATGAGCTACAGAAAACGACATTGCTTATTTGTTTTGGCCTGCTACGTGTTATTTGCATAGCCTAAGCTATGGAAATGAGGAGTAAAGTGATAAAACGAATTAATGAATGTGTTTGAATTGCGTATTTTAATTCATAATTGGTATTAGATTAAATCATCTTCATTTTAAGGTACCACGGCACCATGTATTTCATCGAAAAAAAAATCGTTTAATCAATTTTGTATGATTTTTTACGATATTTGGATTCCCAAATTTCCTACAACCATGACATATGAAAAACCTATAAATAGATTTTGCTCCATATTTGGACATAACTATTTACGCGTTGCAAAAATAAATAATGAAACTTCAGAATTAATCTGTAAATCATGTCAAAATCGCTTCATTTCAACCAATAATGGTCATATCATAAATCTATCTGTGTATAAAGAAATGGATGATTTCCACAGTTATCTTAAAAAGAGAAGAGTCTCTGAATTTTAAAAAACCCATATTATAAACCCTTCTATATTCTATTTTAATTGGAAATAGTGCTGTTCGTTTAAAATGAACTAACCTAGTTTAAAGTCCAGGTATAGCTATATTAGAAAAACTTTAGAATTAGATACCTGCTTTTAAAGGTAGTAAGACTGTCTGAATGATTCCGATTTATGGAAAGCAATAGTTTCATTTCTATTTCCTAGTTAATTAAAACAAAGCTTTCATGCCGTATTCTAAGCGAAGCGGTCTTATGTCTTTAATCTGATGCAGATAGAATGAACTACTTTCACATCAAAATAAAGAAAGTTTAAAATCTTTTCACTTATACCTGTTCTGCTATAAAATGCGATATAAATAATTTGAATTAGTTTTTGCTAGTTCAAAGCATGAAAATCTATCATAGCCTTAGCTACGATTTATTTTTATAATGTAGAAATAGTGAAAAATAAACGAATTATATGTTGTATTTTATGGTAGAAATGGTATTATACCAATTATTACTCAAAACAACCCATATAATTTGTTTCTATTTTGCTCATATTTCAATATAAAACATGTGCTCAGCTTGACTGGGTATAAAACCATAACTAAGGCTATGATTGAATTTTCTATCTTATCTGATCAAAATATAATTCAAATTATTTATAGCTCATTTTAAATAATAATTGGTATTATTCTTTCAAACGATCCTTTTATCGTTAAAAAATGATTTTAAAGACATAAAACACCATATTACCCGTTAAATAAATAGCATTTTTCTTTTATATATGTAAGATTTTACTTAATTTATCCTAAGTAAATACCAGATTTATGAAAACGAATGCAACTTCAACCTTATTTTGCGCTACTTATGGACACAATTATTTTCGCCTAAATAAAACAAATGCAAACGCTCCCGAATTGATTTGCAAGTGCTGTAAGAACTATTTTGAATTTGACAAAAATGGAGAGATTATAAAGATCATACAAAAACCAAACATTTTCTCTATCAAAAAAGCAAAAAGAATGGCTTAATCCATTAATCTTTATAAGCCTGAAAACTGCATAATAATTCAGATTTTCTGCTTTTGACTAATACCAAAATATGTTAAAAGGTCGGTCATACATGACACCTAAGTTCTTTATTAGGTTCCTTCTAGATATACTTATAAGGATGATTGGTTATTATAACTATAACTGCGATGTTTCATGTTTCAATCCAAAGGGATAGTAGTCTATGCGCTTTTTTCAACTACGGTCACCTTTTACAGCCTATTACTCCAAAGAGCAGCTACAAAAATTTTATTTTTAAGAACGTATACTAAAACCACACTTTATCGCTAAAGCGCGGCTTCTTATTTTTATTTATTGCCTACTCGACACGGCACTCGTCAAAGACGAAGCGCTAGCGCATACGAGGACTAGCAGGGCTATAAACAAGAACCACACTACAACTATCTAATGTGGCTTGTTTTTTTTCTTACTCGGTACGCCACTAGTTTTTAAAACTAGCGGGAGCGGGGCCTTTATCTCTAAACGTAAAATTCAATCTATTTTATAAATAAAAAACCACCTTGTTAAAGGTGGCTTCTCTCTTTTTTCTTACCTATGGAAGTCCGAGTTGCAAACTCGAACTAGCGCAGACTATAACCCAACGAGGCAGAAGACCTTACTTTTCATCTTCATATATATATTCAATAACAGATTGCTCATTATCATACAAAACGAACTCTATATCAGGATTATTTGATTTTAAGTTTTTTATGTAACCCTGAGCTTTCGTTAGATTTTCAAAAATTTTGTAAACAGGGCCATTGTCTATATCTTCCCTATATGTATCTAAATTTGTATTTAGCACAACGCCCGTAGCTTTTTCTGCAATTAATAGAGCTACTTGTTGTTCATTTATAACTGGAAACTTCATTTTTTAATAATTATTGATTAACATGTGTTGTCTTCGCTTTTTTAACTGTGCCTTTTACCAATACCTCTGCTTCATTCACAATAGTACCTGGAGATTGTTTCAAATTGACACTTTTTACACTTGGACTAGATACTGTTGAGCTTTTCGGAACATTTGCTTCAAGAACGACACCGTTACCATTCTTTCTTAACGCAAAATTTTTAGCAACTTCTTTATTTGTTGTCCATGAAGTATAATTACTACTTGTATTTCCCGCATTATGTTCTGCTGCCGTAGCATCACCTCCTCTAGGTTTAGCAGTTCCTTTTGTAGCATTATTATAAGCAGGACTTTCACTATTAACTCCTCTATATAGTTTTTGTGATGATGAACTACTAGTTTTAATAGATCTAGATCCTAATTTTTTAGTAAGAACAGCCGTTAAAACCACCCCTGTCACTTGCCCTAATGATCTAGCATCTCCACTAGCAGCACCTTTAGCCGTTTCAATCATTCCTGGAATACCAGTAGAATTAAGTGCTATTTCAGTTGCCTGATCTGGATTATTATACATATCTATTCCAGTTCTAACCTGACTATAAGCTTGGCTTATATGGTTTGCTGATGCTAAGCCTAGAGCGACATCGCCAAGACCTTTTGCAAAATCAACTAACCCGTCGCAACACATAGCCACTTGATTCCCATCTGGGTCAACAAAGATGATAGGGTTATTTAATGTATAAACATATATGGATTGGTCATAATACTTTTCAGCCATTGCATCGGGCGTAAACCATCTTCCTGTTGCAGGCTCATAGAACCTTGCTCCATAGTCATACATATTAAGTCCTAGCTCATCTTGGAACTCTTTGCCATTGTACTTGTATTTCTGGGCTGGATTTGTGCTTGCAACGTTTGCATTGTATCCTTTATGTTCAAGCCCAAAGGGGTAGTAGTGGTTTTCCTCCAATATCTCTGTCGAGGCAGAGATCTGTCCGTTACCGTCCGTATCACTATAAGAAAGCCTTACATTCCCCAAATGGTCTTTATATTGGTAAATATAATTAAACCCTTGTGATAAATCAAACTGATTTTTTGGTTCCAGATAGCCTTCAGGGTGGTTAATGAATTTTAAACCCTCACCTAAAGGTACATAACACTGTACATTATCTGTATCTAAACCAGTACAGGATTGTGTTATTTCATAAACATAACTACCTGCATAAAAAGTTTGTTTGCTAGAACTTGTTGAACTAGTTTGTTGACTTACAATTTTAGAAAGTTTAATTCCTAATGCATCATAAATATAGGAAATATTTCCACCCCCTAACACAACCTGCGTCGGTAAATTTAAATGGTTGTATATAATATCCGTCGAAATGCCCTTATTGGCATCGGTCAGCATATTGCCATTGGCATTATAGGTATAATCATCCACACTGTCGGTAGCCGTGTTTACGGCATCGTCCTTAAACCCGAACTGGTCCAAGGGAGCGGCATCGGTCACTTTCATGAGCTTATTTCCCGCATTATAGCTGTAGGTCAGGTCATCCATCACCCCAAAGGTCGTCGCACCACTATTGGTATGCCCGCGCCTAACAAGATTGGTAATGTTACCGTTCTTATCGTAGGCTATAGAACTTAGGTCATAGTTGCTCGTATTGCCAGTAGCTGCCGTAATCCTGTTCAGGGCATCATACCCATAGGAATACTTATTGGCAACAGGATTCCCAGTAGTATTGACACTGGTGGACTTCCACAAGGTCTGGCTAATGTTTCCGTTAAACAATGCTGTTCCACCAGTATCGGATGCATTGTAATTTATTTGAAAGCCAAACAGATCGTTTGCGCCCAGTGCAATGGCAGTGTTGCTACCACCAGTATTATTAATGCCCCTTAACCACCCCCGAACATTATAAGTGTAATTTACTTCTTGCAGCCTGTTCGCGTTCGATGACCTGCCACCGACCCCTTTGGCTTCCAATTGCCCAAGGTCGTCATAGGAGTTGTCCACGATGGTTTCCTGATCAAGGTCGTTAATGGCCTGTTTTTGTCTCAGCAGCCTGCCCTCATGATCATGTACAAAATCATCCTGGATCGTAATGGCATTTTGGCCGGTTTTGGTATGGGTCGCCGTAGACCTATCCACCTTGCCGACAAAGTCGAGTTTACTGGTGACCACATCCGTGGTCGATAGATAATTGTTCTTACTGGCTACATAAACAGGCCGCCCTTTGACATCATACCCCGTAAGACTCGTAATCCAATCATTGGTGGTCAGCACCCTTACCTTGGAGCCAGTAGCAAGACCATTGGTCAATACCTTATTCGCATCATTGTAATTGATGACCGTTTGGCCGTCGGCATTGTCAGGTAAGCTCAAACCATCCTTATCAAAGCTATAATCGTCATAATAGTTAACGGTATGTAGCTCTATGTTAGAATCGGGAAAGTTAGCATTGGTATAATAGGAATTGTCATAGCCAGTGCCAGATGTTACTTTGCTTTCGTACAGCTCAGTATCTAAATTGTTAACAGTATTAAAATGCGTCTGCATGTCCGCCCGTGTGGTCTGCACCGTGTTTGTATGCAGACCCGTATAAACAACTCTGCCAAAGATATCATACTTGGTAAACAACCATTGGTTTTGAGCTTTTAAATTAGCATCCTGGGTCATAACAGGCCTATCAAGATTATCGTATACAATATACTCCATGTCTTTACCGGGAATTTTTTTTTCCACCAGTCTGTTCCGATGATCATACCTATATTGATAACACAGCTCTAAAAACTCAAAAAGAGACACGCCATCAGAGGTATCTACCTTTGGAGGGATAACAAAGGAAAGGTTTCCGTAATCATCATAGACATAATACGTATCGTGAGCTGTTGATACACCACCTATATCGGCATAGGTACGCTTAAGAACAACCCGTCCCTGTTTGTCCTTAAATTCCTCAGTAGTACGGTTTTTTGATGTTGTCCCATCATGGTTTTCATCTTTGGTGATGGTTTTGTACAGCTCTCCTTCGCCATAATAGGTGCTCCCCCCAGTTAAGGTAGGTTTATAGACAAGAAGTCCGTTGCTGCCCAAGGGAGTCAATGTAACCTGGTAGAGACGTACCTCATTAGTAGCATTGGCCCCATAAACAAACTCGATTTCGTTGTTGCCACCCAATCTCCAGTCCTTACCGGGAGCGCCCTGTTGTAAGGTCCTGCTCAAAGGCGAGGCCTCAAAGCCCTTCTGTGAATAGGCATTGATGTCCGGCAGGGTCACCCCTGTAAAGTCATCGGCATAATTGTCCATATAGTACTGTTTGGTGGCCGTGGCCCTATCGCCCCGGTACGTGCCCAATGTGCCCGATGTTTCATGATAGGGCAGCCAGTCCTTGTCCTGCCTGCCATAGGCGTCATAATCGATGTGCGTTATGATATCCTTTTTGTCGGGGGCAGCCTTTATCCCGATGCCCTGCATGGGCCTGCCCAGACCGTCAAAATAAGTGATGCTTTCCACAACATCCCCCTCTTTGGCAGTAACCGCATTAAAAGTGGCCATGGGCACCTGAAAACTCCGCGTGAACACATAGTTCTCGTTACTAAAGGAAAAGGGCGTATAATCGTCCAGCGCCGTCGTGGGCTCTACGATCTGCGCCAAAAAGGTACTGCCGCTCTTGATCCATGTATCTGGTTTTAGGGTAATGCTCTGGGTGGCCGTTAGTGTAACGGTCCCGCTACTCGAATCTACCGTATAACTGCCGTCCTTGACTATCGTTGCTGGTGTTTGCGATAGGGCGGCCTGCGATACCAATAAAAACAGAAAGGTGTATATATAATGTCTCATGGGGCTTAGTTTTTGTAGTTGTACTTGTTCTCGCTCAATAGGTTGCCATCGGCATCCCTTACGAACTCCAAACGGTTAAAGTCATCGTATTCATAGAACACGGTGTACCCTTTGGGGTCGGTAGTACTCGTAACGCCTATTAAAGGATCATAGGTGTAGGTCGTGACCATGGCATTGGGGAGCCCGGTCCTGATCTTATTTAAAGTACTTATCATGGTGCTTTGGTTGTATGTGCCAGCTTTGACCCCTGCTAGTTCCGCGGATGTCAGAGTTGCTGTCACAGCTGCATGGGTCGCATTTTCTATTTTGGCAACCGGGTACTCTTCACCATACCCCCAGAGGTAGACTATGGCCATGCCATCAGATTTTTTTACCTCCAGAACATGCCCCAAATCATCATATTTGACAAACTCGATCCTGTTGACCAAAGGATTGTTTGTCGCATGATAGTCCCCTTTTAGGGTTTTAATAAACTCGGGGAATACTTTATCTGTATACCACTCTTTATATTGGGTCACTTGACTTGATAGTTGTTGCTCCGGGTTTACCCCTGTTTTCTTAAATATTTTTACTTCGATAGGTTCTGATATTCTATGCTGATCCAGGAGTTTCTGTATAGGAACCGAAGGACTTACAACATCTTCTGGATATAAGGTCTCCGTTCTTATGATATCATTTTTACTATCCTTTAATGTTTGTTCTGTTAAAAAATAGGATGGATTATTATAAGAAAATGTTTTTTCTGTGACAATAGGGTTTGTGCCGTTCTCATCATATTGCGTTTCAATAGATGAACTTAGGAGTTTTTTCCCAAAGGAATAAAACCCTTTATTATACATAAAAGTGTAATTTGCAAAATTACAGGCATTGTTAAAATCACTAGAGGAAACCTGATGGTTAGTCCAAGGGAAAATGTCATTCACATAATTAATATGTAAGCTTGCCTCATCAACCAAAGTGTAGTTGTTTTCCAAACTTCTTAGTTTTGTGTATGTATTATCAGAATTCCTTTTATAAAACTCCTGTTTTTTTAAACTACCGCTCGTCCAGCTTTTTGTATAATAGTTACTAAAGTTACCATAACCATGTATTCTTATCATTTCAAAATATGGAATTGTAGCAGGTACGGTTTGTCCTAAACAACTTCCTCCGTGAAAACTTGGATGCACAAAAACGTCAAATAACGGCCCTGTCCCTGGAGAGCCATCTCCTATAATGCGGTCTGAATAGGTCGACTTATATTCATAAACCGTTTTACCACTGTCTTTGTTATTATGGTCCATATCATACTCAACAACTGTCAAATACTCTATTGAAGGCCCTCCGTTAATATTAAGGGCATACCCAGGAGAAGAAGAAACCGTATTTATATAGCCTCCATTGCCGTTGGATTTCAATGTTTGATAATCTCCATTAATAATTGGAATTAACACTTGCGGCGTACTATATTCAAATTCTTTTCTAGAAGTAAAATTGGCATTAACCCCATCATAATTTGTAATTGATTTAATGCGTAATCCGCCTACTAGTTCTTCAACTATCTGACTGGTTGTACCCGTTAATTCATCCCAAGTGACTCTCACTTGAACGAAAGGACATCCAGATGCACCTGGAGCACCGTCACCATATTCCATAGCTTCAATGGTGTAATTAGTGTTCTGGTGTAGTGTCAAATCAACATCGTGTGTTGTATAGGGATATAATGTGGTTGGAGGGTCTCTAAAATACTTCTGTCCATCAAATTCACCATAGGACTGGTTCCCATTACCTCCTAAAGCATCTGTAAAGGTTATTTTTAATTTCTCATTATAAGGTTTCGTTGCAGGGCTAAACGTTAATGTTTTCAAGCCCGTATCGCAAGTCCCAAACCCTCCTGTTCCTTCTGAAATAATACTCCGGGAATGCCCTGTATAAGTTGGTACGGAAATAGTTGTTTCATATTTATTAGCCTCATATTCAAGCATGGTATAGCCTCCTGTTGGATAGGTTATCTTTGTTAAGATACCAGCCTTGGATTTTTGCTCATTTGCTTCCCTGTCACCTGTACCTACTGTATCTGAAAAAGACCCCACAGAAATATCCCATGACCAAGTGCCGTTTTGGGTTGCTGTGTAAAATGATGCTTCTCTTTCGTGAATGTAACTTCCATTGTTATTATTTGCATAACCCCAAAAATCCTGCCCTGATGAATTTTTTATAGGTAAAGCCGTGTTGTCATAATCGAACGTATAAGTTTGAGGTGCTACATTATTTGAAAATATATCAACTGAATTTAATTTTAAGGATTTATTATGGTGGTCGGTTACATAAGGAATATAACCGGAGTATGTTTTACCTCCTGATCTGTTATAATAACCATAATTAAATGTTATTTGTTTTATTAAACTCGCCGTTCCGTTAATCAGGGAATAAACTTTTATATGATTTAGCTTAGGTGAATAGCTATCAACTCTATCCAGACTATAATCGAATAACACATAACCATTTTTAAAATTAATTTGCTTAAGAATTTTGGTATTTAACTTATAAGCATCACTTATTATTGGAGTGGGCAATGGCACAGAGGACTGTGTCCCCGTAGAAACAGTAGAAACATCTGCCATGATTTCTTTACCCAGATTTAATAAATAATTGTCATAATCAAAAGTCACATGATCCGTTTGATTAGCCGAGGTAACCTTTGTTAAGTACGATGTTGATTTGTATTTTCGATAATGAACTGGTAATTGGGTGTTAGCCCATTTATCCATGGTTTCCTGGGCTCCAAAATCAAGTTGCAAACCATTCTCTAAGATCGCTATAAAACTATATCCGCCAAATCCGATTGGAGTATCATCTTGATAAACATTTGTTCCTGTTATAATTTTTATAGGTTTATAATCAGTAAAAACAAAGTCCGATTTATTTTGATCGTAATAAAATTTGCCTGAAACCCCGGAATAATTAAACAAGTATTCGTCTTGAGCAGTATCTGCCCAACCACGTGCTACATCATACATATAATTGTAGTTAGCCTGATTGAAATCTAAACTTCCAAGATCGGGAATATCGCTAGTGCCAGGTTGTCCTTTTACACTTCTCACAATCGCGCCTCCCGCATTAAGAGTCCAACCTAAACCAACCCATGATGCTTCTTCATTTACCCTGATCCCCGAAGCTGCATTATAACTCAAACTAATAGGAATTTCTATATCGCCCTGCTTAATAGTATATAAGGGTACAGAAATGTTCGTGGTTCCCAAATTAGTATTCACTGGAAACGATCCAAATTTCCCTAAACTAGCCGCATTTGGAGAAACTGGGGCATAACTTGGTAAATTTTGTGCTACAAGGGCACTAAAACAAAATAAGAAAAAGAATAGAGATAATAAACGTGTACTCATTTAGATAAATAATTAAAGATTATTTTAAAACAGAAAGAATTTTATTAATTTCTTTCTTAACGTTACTCAAAAAAAGTTGCTATAAATATATTTGTTTTATAAAAAAAACACTAATATTTCACCTTAGTATTTCTAAGGTAAAATATTTTTTCGTGAGTAAAATTATCATTACAAGAGGATTTAACTCTATTTTGTTTTATAATACCATTTAAAAAAGATGTAATATTTCCCTTATATTCAAAACCCATAACAAAAGCCTATAAAACCATATATTAATATAATGTTAGGTTATATGGTAATCCATGACTTATATTGTATATTTGTACTCTATTTAGAAACTGTCTTAATTAAATTACTGTTAACAAATACATTTCTAAATTTAATAAAAAAGCAATATGATAAAAGTTTCTGAAACAGCTAAAAAGAAAGTTATTGAGTTAATGACTGATGATGGCTACGATCCTTCAACAGACTACGTACGGGTAGGCGTTAAAAGTGGTGGTTGTTCTGGGCTGTCTTACGATTTAAGATTTGACAAAGAAAATAAAGAAGATGATAAGGTCTTTGAAGATAATAATGTAAAGATTATCGTAGATAAAAAGAGTTTTTTATATCTAATCGGGACAACACTTGAATATTCCGGAGGATTAAACGGAACAGGTTTCGTATTTAATAATCCTAATGCAAATCGCACCTGTGGTTGTGGCGAATCATTTTCGCTTTAAAAAATCCCATCTAAATCTTCCCAAAGGGAAGACTTATATAACTAAAAAACAATGAGTAATAAATATACAGAGGACGATTTAAGGGAAGAACTAAAAACCAAGGAATACGAATACGGTTTTTATACTGATATAAAGTCAGACACCTTTCCTAATGGTTTAAATGAAGATATTGTACGGGCCATTTCCAAAAAGAAAGAAGAACCACAATGGATGACCGATTGGAGACTGGAAGCATTTCGTGTTTGGAAAGAAATGGTCGAACCAGAATGGGCAAATGTGCGTTATGAAAAACCGAACTTTCAAGGTATTTCATATTATTCTGCACCAAATAGCAAACCTAAATACGATAGTTTAGATGAAGTTGACCCAGAGTTATTGGCTACTTTTAAAAAACTGGGAATCTCTTTAGATGAGCAAAAGAAACTTGCCGGTGTTGCTATGGATGTTGTTGTAGATTCTGTATCGGTAGCAACAACATTTAAGAAAACCTTAGGTGAAAAAGGCATTATATTCATGAGTATTTCTGAAGCCATAAAAGAGCACCCCGAATTAGTGAAAAAATATTTAGGTACCGTCGTACCACAAAAAGATAATTTTTATGCCGCTTTAAATAGCGCCGTGTTTAGTGATGGTTCTTTTTGCTACATCCCAAAAGGGGTAAAATGCCCCATGGAATTATCAACTTATTTTAGAATTAATCAAGCAGGTACAGGGCAATTTGAAAGAACATTGGTGATTGCCGACGAAGGCAGTTACGTAAGTTATCTTGAAGGTTGTACCGCACCGAGTAGAGACGAAAATCAATTACACGCAGCTGTAGTAGAACTCATTGCCTTAGACGATGCCGAGATTAAATATTCAACAGTACAAAACTGGTATCCGGGTAATGCAGAAGGTATAGGCGGTGTTTACAACTTTGTAACCAAACGTGGGTTATGCGAGAAAAATGCAAAAATCTCCTGGACACAAGTTGAAACAGGCTCTGCCGTTACTTGGAAATACCCATCATGCGTATTAAAAGGCGATCATTCTGTTGGTGAATTTTACTCCATAGCAGTAACAAATAACTATCAGCAAGCCGATACAGGCACCAAAATGATTCATTTGGGAAAAAATACCAAATCGACCATCATTTCAAAGGGAATTTCTGCAGGAAAATCACAAAACAGTTATCGTGGTCTGGTTCAAATAAATTCCAGAGCAGAAAATGCCCGTAACTTTTCGCAATGTGATAGTTTACTAATGGGAAACGAATGTGGCGCGCACACCTTTCCTTATATAGAAGCAAAAAATAAATCGGCTAAAATAGAACACGAAGCAACCACCAGTAAAATTGGAGAGGATCAAATATTCTATTGCAACCAACGTGGTATTGATACAGAAAAAGCCATTGCTTTGATTGTAAACGGATTTAGTAAAGAAGTTTTAAACAAACTCCCTATGGAATTTGCAGTAGAAGCTCAAAAATTATTAGAAATAAGTTTAGAAGGAAGTGTTGGGTAAAATAGTATTCAGTCGCAGTTTGCAGTTCGCTCACTCTTGACTGAATATGAAATAACAACGTTATAAAACTAGGAAACTAATTGATATAGAAAAAAGAATCGAGATACAAGAAAACAAACTCAAAACTTTGGATCTTGAATTTAAAACTTTGAATTAAAAAGTATGTTAAAAATTGACAATTTACACGCTAGTGTCGAAGATAAAAATATTTTACAAGGTATAAATCTTGAAGTAAAAGCTGGCGAAGTGCATGCTATTATGGGACCTAATGGCTCTGGAAAAAGCACATTAGCTTCTGTTATTGCTGGAAAAGAAGAGTATGAAGTTACAGAGGGCCATATTGAATTTGACGGTGAGAATATTAATGAATTAGCTGCCGAAGAACGTGCGCATAAAGGCGTATTTTTATCATTTCAATATCCCGTTGAAATTCCTGGCGTTTCTGTTACCAACTTTATGAAAACAGCCATTAATGAAACCAGAAAAGCAAAAGGTTTAGAAGACATGCCTGCCAAAGACATGCTTAAATTAATACGTGAAAAATCTGAGCTTTTGGAAATCGATAGAAAATTTTTATCGCGCTCTTTAAACGAAGGGTTTTCTGGAGGGGAGAAAAAGCGTAACGAAATTTTTCAAATGGCCATGTTAGAACCTAAACTAGCCATCCTTGACGAAACCGATTCAGGTCTTGATATTGATGCCCTGCGTATTGTAGCAAATGGTGTAAACAAACTTAAAAACAAAGACAATGCAGTTATTGTTATTACACATTACCAGCGTTTATTAGACTATATCGTTCCTGATTTTGTTCATGTATTGTATAATGGGAAAATTGTAAAGTCCGGAACAAAAGAATTGGCTCATGAGCTTGAAGAAAAAGGTTACGATTGGATTAAAGAAGAAGTGAACGCTTAGCCAGTTAACAGTATTCAGTGTGCAGTTGGCAGTCGCTCACTCAAACCCTGATTACCCATGCTATGCTATTTAAAATAAAACAGTAATAATACACAGGTTTAGTAATCCTTTGACTGCTTACTGAAGACTGAACACTGAAGACTGAAACAATGGATTTAAAAGAAAAATTATTATCATCCTTTTTGGTATTTGAAAACCACGTAGACATTGACACTTATGTTCACGATGTAAGAAACGATGCTATTAAAATATTTGAAGAAAAAGGCTTTCCAACGAAAAAAGAAGAAGCCTGGAAATACACCTCTTTAAATAAAATATTAAAAGAGGATTATTGCATGTTTCCTCAACAGGAAAATACCATAGAGTATAGAGATATTAAAAAATATTTTATCCATGATATAGACACCTATAAAATTGTATTTATCGATGGTAAGTATGCGTCTCATTTATCGCAAACGACTCACGATGGGATTGATGTTTGCCTAATGTCATCAGCACTTTCAAAACCTAAATATCGTATTTTAATTGAAAACTATTTCAATAAAGCAGCAACAAAAGATAGTCTATCGTCACTAAATACAGCATTTTCAAGCGAGGGTGCCTATATCCATATTCCTAAAAATAAATTGGTAGAAAAACCAATTCAAATCTTACATTTTTCAACAGGAAATGAATCTGCGACCATGTTACAACCACGAAATTTAATTGTGGTTGATGAGAATTCACATGTGCAAATTATAGAACGTCATCAAAGTTTAAACAACAACGCTATACTCACCAATAGTGTGACCGAAATTTTTGCAAACAAACGCGCCATTGTAGATTATTATAAAATTCAGAACGATAATTTAAACGCATCGTTAATAGACAATACCTTTATAAAACAAAAGCGAGAAAGTGTCGCATCTGTACACACCTTTGCATTTGGTGGCAAATTAATACGCAACAACCTAAACTTCTTTCAGGAGGGCGAGCGTATTGATTCTATCTTAAAAGGAGTGACCATTATTGGTGAAAAACAACATGTAGACCACAATACATTAGTACATCATATAGAACCAAATTGTGAAAGTCATCAAGATTACAAGGGCATTTTCGGAGAGAATTCTACGGGTGTTTTCAATGGAAAAATTATTGTTGAAAAAGAAGCTCAAAAAACCAATGCCTTTCAAGCAAACAACAATATTTTAATAAGTGATAAAGCCACTATAAACACCAAACCACAACTCGAAATTTTCGCAGACGATGTGAAGTGTTCACATGGATGTACCATTGGTCAATTAGACGAAAGCGCTATGTTTTATATGCGTTCACGAGGTATTCCAGAAAAAGAGGCCAAAGCACTTTTAATGTATGCTTTTAGTAATAACGTGTTAAGTTCGGTTAAGATTCCCGAAATGAAACAGCGCATTACTAAGATTATTGCGAATAAGCTAGGTGTTAATATTGGGTTTGATCTATAGATTTATTCGAAGTCATGTTTAACGTACAAGATATAAGAAAAGATTTCCCCATTCTTTCACGTAAAGTAAACGGCAAACCGCTGGTGTATTTTGATAATGCAGCCACATCCCAAACACCGCAACAAGTTATTGATGTTATTGTGGATTATTATACAAACTACAATGCCAACATTCATCGCGGTGTACATACTTTAAGTCAAGAAGCAACCGATTTATACGAACAAGCACGCCAAAAAGTACAAACACACTTTAATGCTAAGTTTTCGCATGAAATTATATTAACATCGGGAACAACACATAGTATTAATTTGGTAGCAAATGGCTTTTCTTCACTTTTAAAAAAAGGCGATGAAATCATTGTTTCGGCTTTAGAACATCATAGCAATATAGTGCCATGGCAAATGCTTTGCGAACGTACCGGAGCTGTTCTTAAAGTCATTCCAATGAATGAAGATGGCGAATTGGTGATGAACGATTTTAACAATTTACTATCTAAAAACACAAAGCTAGTTTTTGTAAATCATATATCGAATGCTTTGGGAACTATTAACCCTATTGCATACATTATAGAAAAAGCACATCAAGTTGGTGCAGCTGTTTTAATTGACGGCGCACAAGCTTGTCCACATATAAAACCGGATGTCCAGGCCTTGGACGTTGATTTCTATGTAGCATCTGCCCATAAAATGTGTGGACCAACGGGCGTTGGTATGCTTTATGGAAAAGAAGCATGGCTTAATAAGTTACCGCCTTATCAGGGAGGTGGCGAAATGATTGCCGAGGTTACATTTGAAAAAACAACCTATGCCGGTTTACCGCATAAATTCGAGGCCGGTACACCAAACATTGCCGGAGGTGTTGCTTTCGGAGCTGCTATTGATTATATAAACAATATAGGGTTCGATACTATCGCAGCTTACGAAAATGACCTGTTGGATTATGCTACAGAAAAATTACTTGCTATAGAAGGCTTAAAAATATACGGAACCTCCAAAAATAAAACATCCGTCATTTCTTTTAATTTAGAGAACATACACCCTTACGATATTGGTACTATTTTGGATAAATTAGGCATTGCTGTTCGTACAGGGCACCATTGTGCGCAACCGATCATGGATTTTTACCGTATCCCAGGAACTGTTCGAGCCTCGTTTTCATTTTACAATACCAAAGAAGAGATTGACGCTTTAGTTGAAGGCGTTAAAAAAGCAAAAATGATGCTATCGTAATCTTGGCTTCTTTTTTGTAATAGTTTTATAAAAATCAATAATTATATAGGTATTACAGCACTTTAGCTTGTCTTAAACGGAATCGAAAGGCCCAGCATAAACCAAATCGAAGTACGACCATTAAAAACAATAAAGCAAACACATGAAATTCTTTTTCATATTCTTTTCCCTTGTATTTCTAGACAATCACTGTTCAGGGTCCAAAATAAATCAAACCACCATTTCTTTTGAATATTCAACACAGTCGAGAGGCAGCTATAAAAATATCAAAATCAGTAAAAAACATATTTCTGTTGTAAACAAAAGAGACGCCCTGCCTAACACTAAAACATGTAGTGAAGTACATTGGAATAAACTCCTAAAAGCAGTAAAACCTATCGATGTCGAAAACATGTCTAATCTTAAAGCACCATCAGAAAACCGTTTTTTTGATGGAGCCGCTATAGCAAAACTCAAGATTATTTATGATGGTACCGCTTATGAGTCTCAAAGCTTTGACCATGGAAATCCACCAAAAGAAATAGAAGTACTTGTAAAAGAAATACTATCTATTTCAGAAAACATTGAATAGAAAGTTTTCTTATTGTATTTTTGTATAAAATTGTAACTGTGACTATTGAAGATATACAAAACGAAATTATAGACGAATTTTCCATGTTTGATGATTGGGAAGAACGTTATCAATATATGATTGACCTAGGTAAGGATTTACCGTTAATCGACGACCAATACAAAACAGAAAGCAACATTATTAAAGGTTGCCAAAGTAAAGTTTGGGTACATGCCGAAATGAAAGGCGATAAAATAACTTTTACGGCAGATAGTGATGCGATAATCACTAAAGGTATCATCGCTATTTTAATACGAGCCTTTTCAGATCAGCACCCAAAGGATATTATTGACGCTAACACTGATTTTATAGATAAAATTGGTTTAAAAGAACATTTGTCTCCTACAAGAGCTAATGGTTTAGTAAGTATGGTAAAACAACTTAAGATGTACGCCATCGCTTACCAAACACAACTTAACTAGTTTATTTACTTGTAGCTTAGTTAATTTCAACGAATTCTAAACGCATTAACAAATAAACGAATAAACATTTTTTAAGATGAGCGAAACAGCAATAGATACAAACGCCTTAGGCGAAAAAATAGTAAATGTTTTAAAAACTATTTACGATCCAGAAATCCCAGTTGATATCTACGAATTAGGATTGATTTATGATGTCTTTGTTAATGAAGATTACGATGTAAAAATCTTAATGACCTTAACGACACCCAATTGTCCGGTGGCAGAAACATTACCTCTAGAAGTTGAAGAAAAAGTAAAATCTTTAAACGAGGTAAAAAGTGCCGAGGTTGAAATTACATTCGACCCACCTTGGACACAAGAACTTATGAGTGAAGAAGCCAAGCTGGAATTGGGGATGCTTTGATTTAGTTGACAGTATTCAGTGCCCGATATACAGTCTCAGTGTTCCGTCACAGTGTGTAGTATAGCTAATAAACATCAAATAACTTAATGAAAGACGAAATTATAAATCGCGTAGCGAATAGTAAGCTAATAACAGTGGATCTTGAAGATTATTATCCTGAAGGACCGCGCGTGCTTTTCGATATTAAAGATTGGCTGTTTGAAGGCTTCGTGTTACGTGAAAAAGATTTTAGACGCCAAGTTTCAGATTTTAATTGGTCTCAATATCAAGGTTTTTATGTAGCTTTAACATGTAGTAGTGATGCCATTATTCCAGGATGGGCATATATGCTTCTTAGCATGCACTTAGAACCTTTTGCAAAAAAGATCATAGTGGGCGATTTAGAAACACTGGAAGCTTCCATCTATCAAGACATTTTAAATCAACTGGATATTACCGAATTTAAGGACAAACCGATCATTATAAAAGGATGTTCTAAAAAACCGGTACCTCAAAATGCCTATATTATGCTTGCCAACAAACTAAAGCCCCATGCAAAGTCTATTATGTATGGAGAGGCTTGTTCTTCTGTTCCTCTTTACAAAAACAAATAATCTGACCTAAAACCTAGTTACGAAATGGACCTGATTACTAATTCAAATTTTAACAAACTAAACATGAAAAGACTATTATTACTATTTACCTTTTTCCTTGGAATGACTTCAGTACATGCACAGGAAACTTTAGAAGAATTAAAAGCCATTCAAGGTTCTAAAAAAGATTCTATTGCAGCCATTCAAAAGCGTGTTAAAGCTATTCAAACAAAAATTGATGCTCTACCTGGATGGAAAAAAGGTGCTTTCGGTACTATTGGTGGTAGTATATCCAGTTTTAAAAACTGGTATGCACAAGGGACTCCTAATAACAATTCAGGAAATATTGGCTTTACGGTCAACGCCTTTGCCAATTTAAATAAAGAAGCATTCTTTTGGAGAAATAGCGCTAATATAAACTTATCTTGGGTAAAGCTAGATGATAAAGACGACCCAACAGATAGTGACTCGTTTAGAGAAGCCACAGACGTTTTTAACATCACTTCCCTATACGGACATAAACTAAGTGATAAATTCGCAATTTCTGGATTGGCTGAATACAGAACGACTATATTAAACAATTTTAATGATCCTGGATATTTAGATTTGGGCGTTGGTGTTACCTGGACACCAATAAAAGATTTGGTTGTGGTAATGCACCCTGGAAACTATAACTTTGTTTTTAGTAAAGAAGATACTGTTTTTGAATCTTCATTGGGAGCAAAAATCCTTATTGACTACACCAGACAGATTAATGCTATTAGTTTTAAAACGAACCTTTCGATGTTTCAAAGCTATGAAAGCTCGAATTTATCAAACTGGACATGGACAAACTCTTTTGGGTATACCTTATGGAAAATGATCGGTGTAGGTTTTGATTTTGGATTAAGGAACAACAAACAAGAAGCTCTTAATTATGCTTTGGCTCAAACACCTCCTACAGCAACTTCTTTTGAAGATGTTGATAATGATTTACAAAGCTATTGGATGTTTGGATTAAACTATAAGTTCTAAAACATAAAGGTGTCTAAATTGAGTGTTTCAATATAATATCGAACTTACTTTTTAGACACCCCCATCTACAGACAAAAGTTAACAAAAAAGATCGTCTAAAAATTACTTTTTAGACGATCTCTTTTCTTTTGTATTAGCTTTTAAAGTTTAAAAATCTTTGTTTTTCTTAATTTCAGATTCCTTTAAACCGGCTATAACATTAGCACTATAATCTACTTCTTTTACAGTTTTATCATTCCAATAAAACCATTTGCCGACTTTTTTACCATTATCATAATTTGCAGAAACTACTTTTTTGCCTTCTGTGTTAAAACTTAACCACTCACCATGTAGTTTACCATCTGTTGTGTAAGTTCCTGTTTGACTTACAGCACCATTGTCATGATAATAAACAACTTCAATTAAGTTCGTGTCTTTATTAAGTTTTAAATCTCTCTTTTGCTGAGCAAAAGATACCACAGTAATTAAAAAGGCAAAATAAAATAACATTGAGTTCTTCATAATTATGGGTTTTAACATTATATATCAAATATACAAATAAGTTAACGTTTAATCAACATTTACGTAACATTAAATTAACATTAAGTCTATAAATATTTGATTTACAATATTTTAACAAATAAAATTTAACATTGCAATCTTAATAATTACTTAATATTCACATCACATTCAAGTTACTTTAAACCGAGACATTTGCACTTGTCTTAAGACAAACAATTAGTATTTCATTATAATCTATTAGTTTTTGTCGACTACATTATTATGATTTCTAATGAGGACTGCCTTAGGCCAAGGCAGTCTTTTATTGGTTTTTATTTAATTTTTAGTTAACATTAAATTAACATTAGTGTTGGTTATTTGCAGCGACAAAAACTGATACTGATAATAATGGAATTTAGAACTACCCTGGTAGCAATATCTTTACTTGCTATTACTACTTTAAATGCGCAAGAATCAAACGCGCCAAAATTTGGGAAGGGGTTATTTAATTTGGTAGGCAAAGACAGTTCTTGGACCATGAAAATTGGGGCTAGAATGCAGTTTTTAGCAATTTCTAATTGGGAAGACAACGCAGCTAACGAATCAAATTTCTTAGTAAGACGGGCACGTTTAAAATTTGATGGTTATGCATTTACACCTAAACTTAAATATAAATTAGAGCTCGGATTATCAAACAGGGATATTTCTGGAGCTTCACCTTTTACCAGTAATGCTCCTAGATATATTTTAGATGCGGTCATGAAATGGCATTTTGCACCAAACTTCGAGTTGTGGTTTGGTCAAACAAAATTACCTGGCAATAGAGAACGTGTTGTTTCATCTGGAAACCTTCAACAAGTAGACCGTTCTTTATTGAACAGAAGATTTAACATAGACCGTGATTTAGGGATCCAATTAAGACATCACTTTAACCTTTCGGACACCTTTGTTGTTAAAGAAACCTTATCAATATCCCAGGGAGAAGGAAGAAATATAACTACCGGAAACTTAGGTGGTCACCAATATACAGGCCGTATTGAACTATTACCTTTTGGGAATTTCTCTAGTAAAGGCGACTACAAAGGAAGTGATTTAAAACGTGAAAAAACGCCTAGATTAGCCATTGCTGCTACTTACGATTTTAATAATAATGCCGTTAAAAATAGAAGTAACCAAGGTTCTTATATGGTTACGGACACTGGTTTTTATGAAACCAATATAAGCACTCTTTTTATTGATGCTATGTTTAAATATCAAGGGTTTTCTTTAATGGCTGAATATGCCCATAGAGATGCCAATGACCCATTAGCCAAAAACTCCGATGGAACTTTTACCGGTGATGCCGTTCAAGTTGGAAAAGGTTTAAACCTACAAACTGGTTATTTATTAAAAAGTAATTGGGAAATTTCTGGTCGATACACAAATATAGAATTAGATAGAACCATTACCGGTAAAAATCCAGAAAACCAATATACTTTGGGAGTTTCAAAATATATTGTAGGTCACAAATTAAAAGTACAAACAGATATAAGTCATTTAGAAGTTGAAAACGGAAACAATGAACTTATGTATCGATTACAGTTCGATATTCATTTTTAAAACATAACAATTACGTAACATATTACTTGGAAACACTTAAGATATTTGCAAACTCATTCAAATTAAATTATGGATCATAATATATATTTACTAATGCTGATTGCCATTACAGTTTTAGCAGTTGCTGATATTGTTGTTGGTGTAAGTAACGATGCTATAAATTTCCTAAACTCAGCCATTGGCTCTAAGGCCATTTCTATGCGAACTATTATGATAGTTGCCAGTTTAGGTATATTTATTGGAGCTGTTTTCTCAAGCGGCATGATGGAAGTTGCTCGTAAAGGGATCTTCGTTCCGGCCATGTTTAACTTTGAAGAAATCATGTATATTTTTATGGCAGTAATGATTACAGATATATTACTGTTAGATTTCTTTAATACAATAGGATTACCAACATCTACCACAGTTTCTATCGTTTTTAACTTATTAGGTGCCGCTGTGGTCATGTCATTAATAAAGGTCACTGCCTCAGATTCTCAAACTTTTGCCGACCTGGGAGATTATATAAATACAAAGAAAGCTTTTGAAATTATTCGAGGTATTTTAATGTCTGTTTTCATTGCTTTTACCGTTGGGGCTCTAGTGCAATGGATCTCTCGTTTAGTTTTCACCTTTCATTATGAGAAAAAAATAAAAAATTTCGGTGCTATATTTGGTGGTATTTCTTTAGCTGCCATCACCTACTTTATCTTTTTAAAAGGATTAAAAGGAACCCCATATTATAAAGACCTTAAAGGGCTTCTTGAAGGCAATGAGTTATTTATAATATGTGGCAGTTTAGTTTTTTGGACTTTGTTTTCCTATGGATTCCAAAAGGTATTCAAAAAAACGATCTTACTTTTTGTCATTGCTGTTGGTACTTTTGGTCTAGCACTGGCTTTCTCCGGAAATGATTTAGTTAACTTTATTGGTGTACCTATGGCAGCCTATCATTCTTATGAAGCATGGGTGGCTTCTGGTGTTGATGCTTCCTTGTTTTCAATGGAAGTCCTTGATAAAAAAGTACCTGCCGAGCCATTATTACTATTCATATCTGGTGGCATTATGGTATTAACGCTATGGTTTTCCAAGAAAGCTAAGACTGTTGCAGAAACTGAAATAAGCTTATCTAACCAAGGAGAAACACATGAAAAATTCGAACCAAATATGTTATCAAGAAGTGTTGTAAAAGCATCATCTTGGCTTTCTGATATGTTTGGCAATATGGTACCTGTATCTACTCAAGAAAAAATAGGCAAGAGTTTTGAAAAACCAAATACAGCTGCATTGAGAAAAGACCAAAGTGTTGATGCTCCTGCTTTTGATATGATTAGGGCTTCTGTAAACTTAATGGTTGCAGGTGTACTTATTGCTATTGCAACATCAATGAAACTACCTTTGTCTACAACCTATGTAACATTTATGGTAGCCATGGGGACATCGTTTGCAGATCGTGCTTGGGGAAGAGAAAGTGCGGTTTATAGAGTTGCTGGTGTCCTAAACGTTATAGGTGGATGGTTTGGTACTGCGATTGGTGCTTTTGTAGCCGCAGGAATCGTTGTATTCTTGATTAAATGGAATCCTAGTGTTATGACACCTATATTGTTGTTATTAACTATTATTTTATTAGTTAGAAACTACTTGTCACATAAAAATAGCTCAAAAAAGATTATTGAGGAAGATAGCCTTATACATGCTGAAAGTAGTTCTATTCAAGGTGTTATTCATGAAAGTGCAAATAATATAGCCAATGTCGTAAAACGTGGTAACAAAATTTATTCCAGTGCCATTAACGGTTTAGCAAAACAAGATTTAGTTCTATTAAAGAAGAATAAAAAAAACATCGTAAAATTATCTAATGAAATTGATGAATTGCGCGACAATATTTTCTATTTCATTAAAAATTTAGATGAATCCAGTGTTGGTGCAAGTAATTTCTACATTAACATATTGGGCTATTTACAAGACATGACGCAATCTTTAGAATACATTTCCAAAGTAAGTCATAAACACGTAAATAACAATCACAAGAAATTAAAGTTCAACCAAATTAAAGAACTTAAACAAATCGATCAGTATCTTGAGTCTTTATTTAACAATACAAAAAAAGCTTTTGACTCTCAATCTTTTGAGCAAATCGGTGCTATTTTAGATAACAAAAATGAAGTTTTTAATCTAGTTACCGAAAAAATACAAATACAAGTAGAGCGAACTAGAACTGAAGAATCCAGTCCAAAAAACACCACTTTATATTTCAGTCTCCTTTTAGAAACAAAAGATCTATTAACGGCAACTATGAATCTCTTAGAAGAATATCATAATGCTCACGATAGTTCTGTAGCACCTGCAACTCTTGCAAGTCTAGAAGAAGAAGAATAGAAAAAGAAAGTATCTCAAGCGAAAAGAGGCTGTCTGAAAAGTGTCATTCTGAATATTACCGAGAAACAAAATATATTTTGTTAAGAAGGAGCAGCGAAGCTGTGAAGAATCTCTTAAAAACATAATATATAGAATTACAAAACAATAAGATTCTTCGCTATGCTCTGAATGACATTGCCCCCAAACAAAACAAAGCCGCCATGTCATTCAGAAGGAGGCACGACTGAAGAATCTAAAAACTCTCTTTAGTCTCTTTGGCTGGTACATAAACATAATTATCTTTTGCTTTCATTCGACCCTATCATGATGAGATTCTTCGCTGTGAGATTCTTCACTTCGTTCTGAATGACAAAACATATTACTTTTCAGACAGCCTCTTTTGTTTCCCTCAGTTGAATGGTATCATACAAAATATAACCTAACACCAAATAAACTTCAAAATAACTGGTTAAATCCGTTTCTATTTTCTTTAGATGAGATATAAAACAAAAAGCACCCTAAAAAGGGTGCTCTGCGCCTGATAAATCTATTTTTCAAATGAACTTATTAGTTAAGATCCACACATCAAGCAATCATCGCCTTCTCCAGCTTTCGCCTGAGCAATGAGAGCTTTCATTTCCTCTGCAGTCATGGGCTCAACTTCTGGCACATTCTGTTTTGCAAATTTCTCTGCATTTTTAGCCGCTACCTGTTTCTTTTTTGCCTGTTCTTGTTGCAAATTAACATCATTAACCTCTACAACTTCGGCTACTGGTTCTTCTTTCTTAGTCGTTTTTAAGGTAAACTTAATAGCATCTACAGCACTTTTAGTACGCAAGTAATACATACCTGTTTTTAAACCGCTTTTCCATGCATAAAAGTGCATGGATGTTAGTTTAGCCATAGTAGCGCCTTCTAAGAATAAGTTAAGCGATTGTGATTGATCTATAAAGTAACCTCTTTGACGGGACATATCTATAATATCTTTCATACTTAACTCCCAAACCGTTTTATACAAATCTTTAATATCTTGAGGAATGATATCAATGCCTTGTACCGAACCATTGGCCCTCATAATGTCCTGCTTTAAATTTTCATTCCAAAGCCCAAGGTCGACTAAATCTTCCAATAAATGTTTATTGACCACAATAAACTCCCCAGATAATACACGACGTGTATAAATATTAGAAGTATAGGGTTCAAAACATTCATTGTTTCCAAGAATTTGAGACGTTGATGCTGTTGGCATAGGGGCAACCAATAACGAGTTGCGCACACCATGTTTAAGCACTTGCTTACGTAGCTTCTCCCAGTCCCAATTGCCACTTAATTCTTCATCCTTTAAATTCCATAAGTTATGTTGAAACATACCTTTACTTATTGGAGAGCCTTTGTAGGTTTGGTAAGGCCCATCAACTTTCGCTTCTTCCATACTTGCAGTGACTGCTGCATAGTAAAGTGTTTCGAAAATATCCTGATTTAACTTTTTAGCTTCTGCACTGGTAAAAGGCATACGCAATTGTATAAAAGTATCTGCCAATCCTTGAACTCCTAAACCAATTGGTCTGTGGCGCATGTTAGAATTTTCGGCTTCTTTTACTGGATAATAATTTCTATCGATGACTCTATTTAAGTTTTTAGTAACTCGTTTAGTTATGCGGAATAGTTCTTTATGATCGAATTCTCCGTTTTTAACAAACATTGGTAACGCAATAGACGCCAAATTACATACTGCAACCTCATCTGGAGAGGTATATTCTAAAATCTCTGTACATAAATTTGAAGAACGAATGGTTCCTAAATTTTGTTGATTGGATTTACGATTTGCTGCATCTTTATAAAGCATATAAGGGGTCCCTGTTTCAATTTGAGATTCTAATATTTTTTCCCAAAGGTCACGCGCTTTTATTGTCTTTCTGCCCTTGCCTTCTGCTTCATACTTTAAATATAAGGCTTCAAAGTCCTCACTATGTTTCTCATCCAGGCCAGGACATTCGTTAGGACACATTAAGGTCCAATCGCCATTTTCTTCAACACGTTTCATAAATAAATCTGAAATCCACATGGCATAGAACAAATCACGAGCACGCATTTCTTCTTTACCATGGTTTTTCTTTAAATCTAGGAAATCAAAAATATCTGCATGCCAAGTTTCTAAATAAATAGCAAAACTTCCTTTACGTTTTCCGCCTCCTTGGTCTACATAACGCGCCGTATCATTAAATACACGAAGCATAGGCACAATACCATTACTCGTACCGTTAGTACCTGCTATATAACTACCGGTGGCACGCACATTGTGCATAGCCAAACCTATACCTCCTGCAGATTGCGAAATCTTGGCTGTTTGTTTTAAAGTGTCATAAATACCATCTATACTGTCTTCTTTCATTGTTAAAAGAAAACAAGACGACATTTGCGGTTTTGGTGTACCTGCATTAAAAAGTGTTGGTGTAGCGTGTGTAAAATATTTTTTAGACATTAACTCATAGGTTTCAATGGCCGCATCTAAATCATTTAAATGAATTCCTATGGAGACACGCATAAGCATATGTTGAGGGCGCTCGGCTATTTCACCATTCAATTTTAAAAGATACGAACGCTCTAAGGTTTTAAAACCAAAATAATCATAACCAAAATCACGATTATAAATAATGGTAGAGTCCAGACGCTCTTTATTTGCCATAATCACTTCATACACATCGTCTGCTAAAAGTGGCGCATATTTGCCCGTTCTTGGATTTACATATTTGTGTAAATCTTCCATAACATCGCTAAATGTCTTTTTGGTGTTTTTATGTAAGTTAGAAACAGAAATACGTGCAGCTAAACGTGCATAGTCTGGATGCGCCGTAGTCATAGTTGCTGCAATCTCTGCCGCAAGATTATCAAGTTCGCTCGTGGTAACGCCATCGTATACCCCTTCAATAACGCGCATTGTTACTTTTAATGGGTCAACTAATTCGTTTAGACCGTAACATAATTTTCTCACTCTGGCCGTGATTTTGTCGAACATGATCTGCTCTTTTCTGCCGTCTCTTTTTATTACATACATATTTATTACACTTTTTAGGTTTTCTGATACACCTTCAGAAAATTGGTTAGATTATTATTCCAAAATTTAGTTCTAATGATTAATTAGACAAAAATCAGTTGTTTAGGTTACTTTAATAAAAGGCTATTAATTTTCCATTTATAATGGAAATGTCATTTTAATCGAATTTTCAAAACGGGGCTCTTTGAAAACTAGGGGCTCAATTAAAAATCGGCGTCAAAACTGAATTTGTCCTTTTCTTCTTCCTTATTAAGGACACCCGCTTTTTGATATTCGGATACACGTTTCTCAAAGAAATTAGTTTTTCCTTGTAGAGAAATCATATCCATAAAATCAAATGGGTTTGCTGTATTGTATTCTTTTTCGCAGCCTAATTCGCTTAACAATCTATCTGTTACAAATTCTAAATATTGTACCATCAAAACCGCATTCATACCAATTAAACTTGCCGGTAAGGATTCTGTTATAAATTCGCGTTCAATATCTAAAGCATCCACTAATATTTCTCTAATACGAGATTTAGGCACTTTATTTATTAAATGTTCATTATGTAAATGCACCGCAAAATCGCAGTGAACACCTTCATCTCGAGATATTAGCTCATTAGAAAATGTTAAGCCGGGCATTAATCCTCTCTTTTTTAACCAAAAGATAGAACAAAATGCTCCAGAAAAGAAAATACCTTCAACTGCTGCAAATGCGATTAAACGCTCTGCAAAACTTGGAGATTCAATCCATTTTAAAGCCCAATCTGCTTTCTTTTTAATAGCAGGAAAGTTTTCAATAGCATTAAATAACAGGTCCTTTTCTTTTTCGTCTTTTACATACGTATCTATTAAAAGTGAATATGTTTCACTATGAATATTTTCCATCATGATTTGAAATCCGTAAAAGAATTTCGCCTCACTATACTGTACTTCGTTAACAAAGTTCTCAGCTAAATTTTCGTTTACAATACCATCACTTGCAGCAAAAAATGCCAAAATGTGCTTTATAAAATAGCGCTCATCATCATTAAGCTTTGTAGCCCAATCTGTAAGATCTTGATGTAAATCAATTTCTTCTGCAGTCCAGAAACTAGCTTCCGATTTTTTATACCATTCCCAAATATCATGGTGTTGAATTGGAAAAATAACAAAACGATCTTTGTTTTCTTGTAGAATCGGTTCTATAGTCTGAGACATTGTTTCTTTAAATTTTTATAAAATATTGGACGAAAATTTCTTTCGATTTGGGAGTAACAAAGATTGAAAATAGAAGTTAAAAATGAAAGGTATAGTTATAAACATTGTCAACAAGTTTTTAACAAAAGTTAGCAAATCACCTCTTTTAAAGATAATCCTACAAATAATTAAAATGTTGATTATCAATTATTTATACAAACAACTATTGGCTTAAGCCCTATAGAACAAGCGTTCTTTGTTTACAAAAAATGTTAAGATTAGGAAAGTCATATTTTAAAAAACCGAAATAAATTTTAGTTTGTTTTTCTGGAATTTGCCACCTTTTCTAATGCCATATACCAATCTTCTCCAAATTTTCTAATTAAGGCTTCTTTTACAAATTTATAGATAGGTATTTGCAATTCCTTTCCTAACGCACAGGCATCATCACAAATTTGCCATTTGTGGTAATTGATCGCCGAAAATTCACTATAATCCTGAACTCTTATAGGGTATAAATGGCAAGACACTGGTTTTTTCCAAGAAATCTGACCTTGGTTATAGGCTTCTTCAATGCCACAAAGTGCTACTTTTTTTTCGTCAAAAATAACATAAGCACAATCCGCCCCATTAATTAAAGGGGTTTCCAGTTCACCGTCCTCAGTAGTTGTGTATACACCTTGAGATTCGATAGCATCTATACCTTCTTTACGCAAAAAGGGTTTTACTTTAGGGTATATCCCTTCAAGTATTTTAGCCTCGTCTGCATCCAAGGGCGCCCCTGCATCTCCATCAATACAACACGCTCCCTTACAAGCCGAAAGGTTACACATGAAATCCTTCTCGATAATATCTTCGGATACTATAGTTTTTCCTAATTGAAACATCGTGCAAAAATAGACAATCTTAAGAATTATTTAATGCAATAATTTGATATTTAATACCGAACTTTGCCCGCAAACTTAATAACCAAAAAAAATGCAATTAAACTTTAAAGAAATCTTTACGGCTTTTATGGTATTATTTGCCGTTATAGATATTATTGGAAGTATTCCGATAATAATAGATTTACGAAAAAAAGCGGGACATATACAGAGCGAAAAAGCCTCTGTAATAGCAGGTATCATACTTGTTTTGTTCCTCTTTTTAGGAAAAAGTATTTTAAATCTCATTGGTATTGATGTAAACTCATTTGCTGTAGCTGGATCTTTTATTTTGTTTTTCATTGCTTTGGAAATGATTCTAGGAATTACCTTGTACAAACAGGAAGAAAGCACGGCTATGACAACAGCCGTATTTCCTTTAGCTTTTCCGTTAATTGCTGGGCCTGGGAGCTTAACAACCTTGCTATCGTTGAGAGCCGAATTTAGAACTGAAAATATTGTTGTTGCCGTAATAATGAATGTTATTATTATTTTTATAGTGCTTAAAACATCTGCCAGAATAGAACGCCTTATTGGGCAAAACGGCATAAATATAATACGTAAGGTATTTGGGGTGGTTTTATTAGCCATTGCGGTTAAGCTGTTTGCCCATAATATTAAAGCCTTATTTGAAGTTACATAAACACTATTTAGAATGAAATACTTAACGATTATTATAAGCATTATTGCCTTAGGGCTCATGATTTTCAACTTCACAAAAGTAGACTTTAACGCTCCTTTTAAAGATGAGAGCTTAATTGCTTTAATTACGATTGTAGCATCCCTGTGCGTTATCCTTATGATGCTTATTTTAAGGGTCTCTAAACGTATTGAGCAAAAAATAAAAGAGCGCAACTAATACCAATTAAACTTCAAAAAGACACATGTATAATTTTAAAATTCAATTGGTATAATGTACGATACCTTAATTATTGGAGGAGGTGCTGCGGGTCTGTCTTGCGCTTTGGTTTTAGGCTCTGCTAAAAACAAGTCTTTTGCTAAGAATAAACGTATTGGCATCATTGCGCATCAAAAAACATCACACCTTCAAACCGCTTTGTTTAATAACGTATTGGGAGTGGCTCCCAAAACTACCGGAGCTTCTATTTTAAAAAATGGAAAAGAGCAATTAACAAGCTTATACCCGCATGTTGATCAGATTGAAAAAGAAAAAGTCTTACAACTATCAAAACTTGAAGACCTCTTTAAAATAGAAACCAATAAAAACACTTATACGGCAAAAATTGTTGTTATTGCTGTTGGTTATACAAACTTAATGACAATTAAAGGACTTGAGCATTACGTGGACACTCACCCAAGAAGTGCTATTGAAAAAAATCGTATTTGGTTAAAAAACACAGATCATTTAATTGAAGAAAATCTATATGTTGCTGGCACACTAGCTGGATGGCGTAGTCAGTTTGCCATAGCTTCTGGTAGTGGTTCGCATGTGGCTACCGATATTTTAACGCTTTGGAATGACGGGAAAGATACTAAGGTGCATGATAAGATTGACGTTTAATCGAAAAAATCGATTAGGTGTACCTTTACTTTCGTGAAGTAGGCACTCTTATTATCCTTACATGGTTTATTGAGATTCTGTAAAATAGGTATGTTTATAAAAAAACCATTGAAGGAGATGATGAGGCTGATTACTCTGCCCCTTCACTCAACCGAATAACCTCATCGATCACAATATCATCTTGATTGAATACCTCCTCGAAAGCACCATCGCCATAAAGTTGACTCGCCAATGTTGCTTTGATATATTGCTTTATTTCTTCATGATACGCCACAAAAGTGATTTTAGAGCCAGTGCGTACATTTATGTAATCTTGAAAAGCAAGTACTAAGTCATCACTCACTTTAAACGAATCAATAAAATCCTGCCTCGAAATGCCATCATAAAGATGCCTGTCCTTTTCTAGTTCTTCGAATACAAAATAGCCAACAAACCCACGTCTTTGTATAAAGGTAAGTGTTTCATTTTGCATACTGTTATCTATGGGCACAAATACATCAGGAATAATACCACCGCCACCATATACAATTTTGCCTCCTGGCGTTGTAAATTTTAATGAATCGGCTACCTTAATCTTTTCGGGATCTAAAAGTTCACCACTTTCCAACCTGTTAAAATACTCATCATAATAATCCTTGTTACCATTTTTATATGAGCGCTGAATAGAACGACCTGTTGGCGTATAATAGCGTGATACGGTTAAACGAACGGCACTACCATCACCTAGGTCCATTTCACGTTGCACCAACCCTTTACCATAAGAACGACGTCCCACTATGGTCCCTTTATCATTGTCCTGCAATGCACCTGCAACAATCTCACTTGCCGATGCCGAATTCTCATCTATAAGCACATACACATGGCCATCTTCAAAATCACCTTTACTTGTAGCAAAACTCTTTTCAATATTTCCACGTTTATTTTTAGTGAACAAAATAAGTTTATCGTCTTCTAAGAACTCATCTACTATTTGCTCTGATATACTTAAAATGCCGCCTGGGTTGTTTCTTAGATCCAGTGCAATTTCGGTAGCTCCTAATTTTAAAAGTTTATCTAAACCTTTTTTAAATTCTTTATAAGTAGATTCTGCAAAGCGATTCACCTTTATATACCCTAATTTTTCGGTGAGCATATAAGCAGCATCTACACTTTTTATAGGGATATTGTCTCGCTTCACTGTAAAGTTTAAAAGCTCTGGTTCTCCTTTTCTATATATTTTTAACCTGACTTTGGTATTAATAGGGCCTTTTAATTTTTTAACCATTTCACCATCATTCAATCTGTCTCCAAAAAGGGTATCATTATCTGCCATAATAATCCTATCGCCTCCTTTAATTCCTGCCTTTTCACTGGGACCACCTTCAATAGCCCTAATAACAGCTATCGTATCTTTATAGGGATAAAAACTAATGCCAATACCCACAAAATCACCCTTCATCTCTTCGGCGACCCGTTCCATGGCTTCTTTGGGAATATATACAGAATGTGGATCCAGGTTGTCTAAAATGCCATTAACCGTTACATCAACAATACTATCGGTATTGACGTCATCAACATAATCATAATCAATGTAATCGATAAGCCTGTTAAGTTTATCCTTCTTACTATTTGTAGAAAATAATTTATCTGGTGAGTCTCTAAAATCCAGTTTTCCCCCAATAAAAATGCCCGCAGCAATGGCAACGCCCAGAACCAATGGTAAATATTTTTTTTGAAATGACATTATGCTTTTAAATCTTCTATTAATTTAAGGTCTATCCCAGCTTTTTTCAAGAATTTCAATCCAGAATCATCTTTATATGCTTCATGATATACCACTCTAACAATCCCGGATTGATGTATTAATTTACTGCATTCCTTGCATGGCGACATCGTAATATACAGGGTAGCGCCCCTACATGATTGGGTGGAAGCAGCTACTTTTAAAATAGCATTGGCTTCAGCATGCAATACATACCATTTTGTGTAACCCTCATCGTCTTCACAAAAATTTTCAAACCCGGATGGCGTTCCATTGTAACCATCAGAGATGATCATTCTGTCCTTTACAATAATCGCGCCAACTTGTCTGCGTTTACAATAAGACAATTTCCCCCATTCTTTTGCAATTCTTAAATAAGCCTTATCGTACTTGAGTTGTTTATTTTCTGGCATTAATTTATTTATAATGATGGTGTGCTGCTAAAAGGCGATTGGTTTTTTGGTAGCAGCCCTTCAATAATAATCGAGACCGCTTAAACAAATACCCCCTCTTCCCTTCACGCAAAATAATATAACGAAGATACTTGGTTCGTATTTTAATTACAACGCTAGTTCGTTAAAATTTTACGAAAGTTATATCATACCATTTATACCAATTATTACACCTTGAATTTACCCAATAAAACACGTCTTTTTGTGCTATATTTTGTTATAAAAATAAACCAGGACTATAGCTATGCTTGATTTTTTAGCTCATTGAAAAACTTTAAATGAGTTCAAGGTAAAAATAAAACCGAAGGCTTCACAAAGGCCTATTTTAAAAACAAAAACATTGAGCCCACCAAATTATATGGCATTTACAATAGCAATAACATCATTTGGCAGACACTTCAATGAACTTATTTAGAAGCTACTTTTCAATTAAGACAAGAAATCGCTATTTAATATCATAGGAATAACCAAGCCAACAACGATGGCAGAGACCACCATAATCCAATCTCGTTTAGAAAATCTAAAAATAGTCTGTACAATGTAACCTAAAAACAATACTAAGAATACAATAATAACTTGGGCAAGTTCTATTCCCAAAGCAAACTCCAACAATAAAACCAATTTACTATCAGAATCCCCCAATAACATTTGGAATTCACGAGCGAAGCCTAAACCATGTATTAAACCAAAAAACAGGGTTGACAAAAACAACACGCCAACCTTTTCCTTTTGTGCCCCTTTACCCGAAGTAAATACATTAAAAAGTGCTACAACTAAAATAGTAATGGGGATTAAAAATTCTACAATTTGCGCATTCACGCTAACCACACTATACGCAGCCAAAACGAGTGACAGCGTATGCCCCAAAGTAAACATAGAAACTAACAAAAGTACACGTTTCCAATCTTTAAATACATAGGGAACTGTTAAAACAATAAGAAACAAAACATGATCATATGCATTAATATCCAACACATGGTTGATACCATACTCTACATTAAACCAAAAATTTTCCAACATAATAATTTAAGATTAGGGGATTGCTCAAATATACAATTAATTAGATTCTTTTAAAATGTATTATAATTTTTATCTCATGGTATCAGCATCGTTATAAAAATGCTTTGCAACCCAAATGATAATCTCCCAAAAGGTTTTCTCTTTCGCCTTTGTAAAAAATGACTATATCTTATTTGAGCCATTTTAAATCAGAACTCGTATTAGGCGCAGTACTACTATCTGCTTTTAATGCTTTGCTTCGCAACTTTCCCCACGTAATAACGTGTGGACTAATAATATCATGTTTCAAAACCAAATATTATCAATTTGATTTCTAATTATTAAACAGAAAATAAACTATTACCATATCTTTGTAAAGCACTTTTAAACAAAGCACAATGCGTATTAAAACTTTAATTATTTTATGTCTGTTAGTCCTATTTTTTTCTTGCAAAAAAGATCAAGGAAGCAACACAGGAGATAATACCGGAAATGAGGAGAACAAAGAAATAACGGCCAAAGACATTTCTAAAATTGATTATATCGAGTTTGCTTTAGACTTAAAAGCTGAAAATGCCATTAAAGATTGGCAACAATATTATGAACTACAAGAGGTCGTCACAAATATTAAAAAAGGCGACTTAAGTTTTTTTAATGATAATAAAGAAGTTATCAACACCTTATTGAAAGAGTTAAAAACAAGTATTCCTAAAGAAATAAATGCCCCTTCAATTTTGGTTAGAATTACAGCCTTAGAAACCAAACTTTATAAATTAGAAAGTTTGTTAAACTTATCTACCACAAGTAAAAAAGAGCATATTGCTACCATTAAAGACTTTTTGGTGGCCTTTTCCAGCTTAAATTTGCAAATAAACAAGAAAATGGAGTTTGATACCAGAAAAATCGAAAAGCCCGAATAACATAAAATAAACGATCTCGGGATAAATCCTAGGGCCTTTCAACTTTATACCAAATAAACTTCAAAATAACTGGTTAAATCCGTTTAGTTCACTATCTTTTATTTTTATAATTGGTGTTCTTGAATCTTCGATTTCTATTTCCTTTATATTTCAATAAAAAACATATCCTTAACTAGGCTATGCTTATGTTTTTTATCTCTTCTAATGAAAATATAATTCAAATTTATTACCAATCATTTTAAAATTCATTTGGTATTACTCAAGAGACACTAAAACCGAAGTGCTCCATATGTCAAAAAAAGAGCTAATTTCTTTTACTTAATGATATTGGCAGCACACTACCGTGTCTACACATCTTTAAAAAGGACGCGAATACCACAGGTTTCCTGCCACGCAATAAGAGACAGACTCAAAACGGTACCGTTTACTCTGCTAAACTTATCTGTGTTGAACTTATTTCAATATTTTTAGTATCCACCAGAATCTAGGTTTAATATCTCAATTTTTAGGGGTTTCTATTTATTAGCTTCAAGAATTATCTTAAGATTTATTGTTTTCATACCAATTATTTTAAATTATAATGAGAGAATTTACCATTTTAAAATAGGTGTATTTTTCTTGTTTTTATATAATAAAAACCTTTCATTTTAAGGGATTTTGAAAAGAAAGACCTCTAAATATTTTCATGTTGGTCTTTATTTTCTCTCTGCTCAATTATCATCAAAAATACATATTATCGTGTTTTTTTGCATTTTATCGATACAATTTGTACATTGCGCTTATATTTGAAGGAAAATTCTAAAATTAAGGTCCGAAAAATCATGGTTAAATCAAGTTATCAATATATTGATTTAAATATATTAAAAGAAAATACTTTTGGCGACACTTCCATTATGAAAGAAATAATGGAATTATTTCTTGAACTTATGGATGAGTACGTAGGCGTTCTAAATTTTCAGTTTCCCAACAAAAAATGGCAAGTGCTTTATCAAGCTACCCACAAAATAAAACCAAACATAAGCATGTTTGGTATTTCAAAATTAGAATCTACAATACTTCAATTAGAGTCTAACTTTAAAAATGAACAAAATTTAAATACCTCTGAGGCGCTTGTTAATGATTGCTTGGCTGTTTTTAAAGAAGTGAAAAGAGAGGTGCTAACCGAACTTAAATCAATGAATAATGACTAAAAAGAAAATTGTTTTGGCAGAGGACAACTCAACACTGTCATTGTTATTGAAATTTAGATTAGAAAAAGAGGGGTACGAATTGTTTATGGCACAAGACGGTAGAGAGGCCGTAGACTTAATTGAAAAAGAGGTTCCCGATTTAATTTTAACAGACATTATGATGCCTTTTGTTAGTGGATTGGAAGTGATAAGTCATGTAAGGTTGAAATTAGATTTAGACGCGCCAATTATTGTCTTCTCCTCAGCTGGTCAAGAGGAAATGGTTATTAAAGCATTTAATTTAGGAGCTAACGATTTTATGGGCAAGCCATTTAGTCCTAATGAATTAATCATTCGAGTAAAAAGGCTTTTAAGCTAAAAAAAGCATCTAAATATGGCGGCATATCAGTACTTTATTGATTATTACAGCGAAGCCCCTTTCCTAATAAAATTGGCTTGGGTAACCAGCTGTACTTTAGTTGTAGCCATCATTATTCTTGTCTCATATTTAAAACTATTACGAGCAACTTTTAGAAAAAGAGATAAAGAAAATACCAAATTTAGAGAAAGTTACGAATCTACATTAATTGAATATCTGTATTCTGATTCTGAAAATGAAGACATGAATGAGTTACAGTTATCTATAATAGAGAAACTAAAAGCTTCGGTCCATATAAAATCGAAACGTAAAATAATAATTTCCATTTTATACAACTTAATGAATGAAGTATCTGGCGAAATGTCCGATTCAATCAAAACACTTTATTTTAAAACAGGCCTTTACAATTATGCTTTAGCACGCCTGAAAAATAAAAACTGGTACATTATAGCAAAAGGGATCGGTGAACTTACCCGCTTTAAAATTGAAGAGGCGCACCATCTTGTTGAACCATTTATTAAACATCCAAGGCATGAAGTAAGGAAAGAAACCCAATTATATCTGGTTAATATGTTTAGATTTAATGGTCTTTCATTTTTAAACGACCTGAAAGCACCATTGTCTGAATGGGCACAAGTACAATTGTTGGAAACACTTCAAAAGTTTGACGATCAACAAATTTGTGATATTAAGCCTTGGTTAAAATCCACAAACGAAACGGTGGTTTTATTCGCTATAAAACTAGCCAACATTTATAATCAATTTGAAGTTAAAGACACTTTAATGGAGTTACTATCCCATCCCGTTAAAAATGTTAGGGTTAGGGCGATTGAAGTATTGACAGACCTATACGGTATCGAAGCAAAAGAAATGCTCAAAGCCAATTTTAATGAGCTGAGCCTAGAAGAGCAGATTAGTTTCTTTGGATTGCTTGAAAAACTGGTAGTCCCTTCTGATGAACCATTTATTGAAAAACATCTTTTCCATAAAAACTTCGAAATACAATTATTGGCACTTAAAATATTAAAATCTATTAACATAGATAAGTTTATGGGGCTTACTCCTAGAAATGAAGGGAATAAAAAGATTTTAAAATTTGTAAATAATATATAATTATGGATACAAGTACAGTTAAAATAATTTTACAAATACTACATTATTTGTTTTTCTTTTATGCGTTTGCCGCTATCACCTCCTATATCATTTTATCAGTAATATCTGGTAAAGAAACTATTGGGTACCTTAAAAAGAATAGCTTCGTTAACTACAAAAACATTCTGTCATCAACCATGTCGCCTTCAATAACCATAATAGCCCCTGCTTATAATGAGAGTTTAAATGTGGTAGAAAATGTAAGATCGCTACTATCCAATCATTATGTTAACTATAATGTTATCATTATTAATGACGGTAGTAAAGATGACAGCTTGGAAAAACTTATCGAGGCCTACGATCTGGAAAAAGTTGAGTTTATAATCAACGAAAAAATTAAAACACAGCCTTTGCGTGCCGGGGTATTTAAATCCAAAAACCCTGCCTTTGAAAAATTAATGGTTGTAGATAAAGAAAACGGTGGAAAAGCAGATGCCCTAAACATGGGATTAAACATTAGCAAAAGCAAATATGTTGCCTGTATTGATGTAGATTGTTTGCTATTGGAAGATGCACTTCAAAAAATGATCAAGCCATTTTTGGAAGAAACCAATACTAAGGTAATAGCAACTGGAGGTGTGATTCGTATAGCAAACTCGTGTATTATTAGAGGTGGTAAATTAATAGATGTCAATCTACCCCGAGCCCTTTTGGTTCAATCCCAAATATTAGAATATTTAAGAGCCTTTTTGTTAGGCCGCATGGCATGGAGCCGATTAAATGGCCTCTTAGTAATATCGGGGGCTTTTGGCATCTTTGATAAAGAAACGGCCATTGCAGTGGGAGGTTACGATACCCAAACCGTAGGTGAGGATATGGAAATTATTGTACGCATGCGACGGTATATGGAAGAAAAAAACGAAAAATATAAAGTCTCCTATATTCCTGACCCTCTATGTTGGACCGAAGCACCAGATAGCTACAAAATATTTATTTCTCAACGTAACAGATGGACGCGCGGTACTATTGAAACATTAAAAAAGCACCGTAAAATCGGATTTAACAGAAAATATGGTTCCTTCGGAATGCTAAGTTATCCTTATTGGTTAATATTTGAACGCCTGGCACCCATAATAGAAACTGTTGGCATTGTTTATTTTGCCATTTTAGTTATTCTAAGGGAAGTAAGGTGGGAATACGCACTATCGTTTCTCGCTCTAGCCTATATCTTTTCTGTACTATTTTCAATAATAGCGCTCTATTCTGAAGAACTGACATTTCATCAATACAAAAAGAAAGGTACAGGTTATAAGCTCGTTTTATTAACAGCATTGGAACCGTTTGTTTTACACCCATTTGTTCTATACGCAGCTATGAAAGGGAATTACGATTATTACTTTAATAAGAAAAAAAAGTGGGGAGTCATGCAACGAAAAGGATTAACGTCCGCATAGTTTAAAAAAAATACTGGTATCATGAAATTTAACATCAAAAAAGAAACTATAAGTAAGTATGTGTATTTAACAGTATCGCTTATAGCTACACTATGGCTTGTTAGTCTATATGAGCTGTTTGCTTCAAAAGCATCGGAGACTCCTGTTTTTTTAGCTTCACTGTATAAACTTGTTAATGACTTTTGGAGCGGCCTAATAATAAGCATAGTATTGCTTCCTCTTTTTTTACTGTTGGCTGTACTTAGTAAAAAGTATGCCATAATCATAATAAAGATCCTGTTCATCTTATTTGTAATTATTCAGTTCTCACTTGTAAAATATAGCTTAACAACCAGTTTAAATTTAGGGGTCGATGTATTGGGATATTCATTTGATGATGCTTTTAATACAGTTTCGGTATCCGAATCTATTTCCATCACTTATTTTTTACCGTTTATAATATTCCCAATATTATTCTTAATACTATACAGATATATTAACAATTTCCTAACTGAAAGAAATCTCATAGGGTTCGGAGTTTTATCTATTTTATTACTAGGGTCTATAAAATTAATCATCCCAGAAGCATCTTATAAACCTCAGCAAAATAAAATTTCTTTTTTAGCAAACGACATTATAAAATTTAAACGCGAAAAAAACAGGTTAAACATTGCTAGTTTTGTAAACAGAAACGACTATCCGCTGCTAAAACCAACAAGCAACTCTAAAGATGTGCTCTCTCCATTCTTAACGTTCAATGAAGAAAAACCGAATATTGTTTTTGTTGTCGTAGAAGGTTTAGGAAGCGAGTTTGTAAACGGAAACCAATATAGCGGCTTTACTCCGTACATTGATTCCCTTATATCAAAATCCCTATACTGGGAAAATTTTGTAAGCACAACAGGAAGGTCTTTTGGAATCTTACCTTCCTTATTTGGATCTTTACCATATGGTGAAACAGGCTTTTTAGATTTAACCCAAACACCTTCCCATATTTCACTTATTAGTATTCTAAAAGCTAATGGCTATAAAACGTCTTATTACTCTGGTGGGCCATCCAGTTTTGATAGAAAAATTAATTTTTTAGAATATAATGGCATCGAAACACTCGTTGATGAAAACAAATATGGTTCAGGCTTTGAAAAAACCCAAGGTAACGATGGCGGTTTTTCCTGGGGATATCCAGATGGCGAAATATTCAGAAAAGCATTGCTTTCCTTCGAAATAGAAAAACAGCCCCGTTTAGATATTGTTATGACACTTTCCACTCATGAGCCCTTTGAGTTTCCTAAAAAAAAGGAATATATGGTTCGGGTCGATAAATTGTTGGCTTCTTCAAGAAAATTCGAATCCATAGAAGCTCAGGTAAACGATCACAAAGCTATTTTTGGATGCCTTCTTTATACCGATAATGCTATAAAAGAGTTCATGTCGGCTTATGAGCAACGACCAGATTATTCAAATACTATTTTTATAATTACCGGAGACCACAGACTCATTCCAATAATACAAAAAGATAAACTTTGCAGGTTTCATGTGCCCTTTTTAATATACAGTCCCATGTTAAAAAAAGCAGACACATTCAAGTCTGTATCATCACATTGGGATGTGGCTCCCAGTTTATTAAATAGCCTCATGAAAAACTTTAAATTCAACTCATTGGACAAGACCGCTTGGATGGGAAATGGACTAGATACCGCCAGACATTTTAGAAATATTCATAAAATACCTTTAATGCGCTATAAAGGAAGTATTAATGATTATATATATAAAAACTATCTATATTCTGATGGCGAATTATTTAAAATAAACGAAGACTTTGGCACCTATAAAATAAATGATGACACCATGGAAAAAACAATGAAAGACTCTTTATTGGCCTTTAAAAAAATGAACGCCTATGTCACGCAACAGAACAAAATTTTTCCAGATTCCCTAAATATTTATGTCACTCCAAAAACAACATTTTCCCCAGAGCAATTAGCCTCAATTAATGACCATTCCAAAGGAAAAACGTATGATGAAATTTTGTTTATCGCCAGGGACCTATCATTCAAAAAGCAATATAAAACAGCTCGTTTACTGTGCGATTATATATTAAATGAATATCCCAATTATACAGATGCCCGAATATTAAAAGGCAGATCCTTGGCCTGGGAAAGAAATTACAAAAAATCTGAAGAGGTATTATTGGATGCCATTAAAAGGTCACCTTATTACGATGATGCTTATTTAGCAATTTTAGATATGTATTGGTGGTCTGGACAAGACGATAAGTCTGTGGAAATATTCAACCAGGCGATAAACAATGAAGTCTTAAACCCAGAAATACCATTTAAGATGGCTAAAGCCTATAAGCGATTAAACCATACAGCGTTTGCCATTAAATTAATGGACAGCATTATTAAAATTCACCCCAATAATTCCGATTACCTAACATTTAAAAAGGGCTTGAAGGTCAAGAATTTATAAATATCGCTCCTTTGAGCGCAGTCAAGAGGTTGTTAAATTTCAGTATATGTTAAAATTAGGTCTCGACTGCGCTCGACCGGACATAAACAGAAACAATCGATTTAGGTTTTAAATAAAGACCGTTTAAAATTATGATTAAATATATTTTTATAATATTATTTTCTTTACATTTTTGCTCTTTTGCACAGCAAAAAGCATTTAAGGGCGACCCAGATAGAGCTTTTAAGGTTGCTAGGGATATGGCCTTCAACAAACAAAGGAAACAGGCACAGGACACCTTGCTGTTCATTTTAACGAAGTATCCCGATTATCATGATATTCGTTCGTTTTTAGCAACTACGTATTCATGGGATGGCCATTACAAAAAAGCCAAAAAGGAATTTGCTTATATATTAAAAAAAGCTCCGGACAGATTAGATACCTGGGAAGCTGCCATTAAAAATGAACTATGGAGTGGTGCCCCATATAATGCTTTGGAAATGGTAAAAAAAGCTTTGGAGTATTTTCCTGGGAATTCAGAAATCCTATACTTAAAAGCAAGTGGTGAAGAAGCTACTAACAATCCCGAAGAAGCTTTGGTTACTGTAGAAACCATTTTAAAAAATGATTCCACACACGAAAAAGCAATAGCTTACAAAACCAGCTTAAGAACTAAATTAAGTTTGAACACTATTGGATTAAAAGCTTCTGTTGATTTATATTCTCAGGTCTTTGATCCTATGCAATACTATTTAATAAAATATGCCAGAGCAACCAAATATGGAAGTATTCATGGTAAAATGAATATAAATAGGCGCTTTCAATCCAATGGGGCGCAATTTGAAGTTGACATGTATCCCAGAATAACCAATGGCCTATATGCATATTTAAATTTTGGGATGTCTAATTCGTTTTTATTTCCAGATATAAGGTATGGTGCAGAATTACACAAATCGTTACCAAAGAGTTTTGAAGCTTCGTTAGGCTTCAGAGCCTTAAAATTTAGTTCGACCACCACTATATATACAGGTTCTATTGGCTGGTATCAAAAAAACAATTATTGGGCATTTAGAGCTTATGTAACCCCTGGAGAACCTAAAGCAAGTAAATCTGGAACGCTTAGTTTTAGAAAATATACAAAAGATGCCAATAACTATTTTAGTGTTGATGTTGGAGCAGGTTTTTCGCCTGAAGAAAACAGGTTTAATTTTGGAGGGAACGAGGATGCCATTATAAACCTTCAATCCCAAAAGTTTAATTTAGGTTATTATTTCTCTTCAAAAAATAATACTAATCTTTGGGGGGCCCAAGCTGGCGTTGCACATCAAGAAATTAGCTTTAATCCAGGTTCTTATTTTTGGATTTATTCATTTTCATTATCTTGGGACTTATTATTTAAGTAATAAATTTCAATCAAAAACCGACAAAGAATTAAATGAACCAGAAACTTAAAACATCTATTGCATTTGCAAAAAATTTGCTAGTTACAGGTGCTATATCCGAAACCAGTAGGCAAGTTGAAATTGACATTTGCAAACACATTTCAAAAGAAGACCATAAAATTATTGTAGAATTTGGGATGGGGCATGGTAATATCACCCAAGAGATATTAAATACCATATCGCCAACATCTAAACTATATGCTTTTGAAGTAAAAGAAAGTTTCTGTGATCATGTAAGAAAAAATATTTTAGACGATAGATTGGTTATTGTCAACGATGGCGCACAAAACTTAAAAAAACATATAAAAGAAAATGTAAATGGCGTCATTTCTTCGATTCCCTTTTCTTTCTTTAGCAAAGAAAAAGGCTTGGCCATTATACAAGATGCTTACGACCTTTTAGAAAACAATGCTTATTATAGTCAGGTTTTATACACCAAATTTAACTTCAAAAAATTTCAGCAAATATTCGAAGCCTGTGAAATAACTTCAAACAAAAATTTTATAACAGAATATATTTACCACTGTAAAAAGGTTAGAAAATAAGACCTACAGATTATTCTGAGGAGCCCCAGAACGCGACCTGAGAATCTGTTTCATTGATATTTGCCACCCCTATGATCTCCTCAAGGGGCTATTTGTTTGTGTTAAAAATGTTGTTTTAGATTGGGACGTTTCATAATTAGATGTCATGATTGTGGTGTCCCCTTGGGGGGACTTTAGGGGTGTCGAGTTTTTGAGGTTTTCGAACGATGCTATTAATACCAGGTACAAAAAGAATATGCTCAGTGTTTTTTAAATGCTTTCTTTTTCTTCTTTTTCCCAAAAATCCTTTTAAAAAATCCATCTCGCTTTTCTGGACTGCAATCTAAATCGTCCAGAACTTCCTGAGGGAGTGTTTCAAATCGGCTCTTAGTAATACTATTAAAGTGGGCATCTGCATTCATTTTTTGATAAAATTTTGCAAAAATCGGTAATGCCGAATTAGCACCTTGGCCTATTCCGGTCGATTTAAAGCCTAAACCATGATTATCATTGCCAACCCATGTTACCGTAACAAGTTTGGGCGTAATACCCACAAACCAACCATCTTTATTATTTTGAGTGGTTCCGGTTTTTCCAGCTATATCATTTTTAAGCTGATATAGTGTTCTCAATCTAGAAGCTGTTCCTGTATTGACCGTAGACTGCATCATTTTCAATAGCACCTGCCTGGTATAATCGCTATAAGCCTTTTCCTTGCTAATTTCAGGTTTAAATGAAGCTATTAGGTTTCCCTCTTTGTCCTCAATTTTGGTAATCGTATAGGGTTTTACATTTTTGCTATCGTTCACATAACTCGCATAAGCGCCTGTAAGTTCTTTTAAATTAATCTCTGCAACACCTAAAGCCAACGACGGTTCCTCAGGAAGCCGCTTAGAAATGCCCATTTTTTTTACTTGTTCTACGACATTTTCTATCCCAACTTTATTTAAAACCTTTACCGCAATGGTATTCACCGAATGACTTAATGCCATTTCTAAATTATAGTTAAGATGCTCTGTGTCTTCATCCTTTCCAGAATTAGTAGGCGTCCAGTTATCAAAATCTGTATAGGTCACTTCAGATAATGAAAAATAAGTACAGGGTTTCATACCATTTTCAATAGCAGCGGTATATACAAAAGGTTTGAATGTCGACCCTACCTGACGTTCACTTTGCGATACATGATCGTATTTAAAAAAGCGAAAATCGATCCCGCCCAAATAAGCTCTTATAGCACCCGTTTGGGGTTCTACAGATAACATCCCCGTATTCAAGAACTTTAAATAATGCTTTAAACTATCGATAGTAGATACGTTTTGAACGGTATTATCTTTCCATGTAAATAACTCCGTATGTCGTTTTACAGATAACGAATCTATTATTTGTGCTTCTGTTAACCCTTCTTTTTTATAGGTTTTGTAAACGGGAAGGTTTCTTAACGCAGCTTGAAAGATGCTTTTATTGGTAAGCCATGGTGCCGATTTCCCATAGGATTTTTCATGAACGCTTTGCAAACTTGTAAGGTGTTCTTTCATAGCTGTCTCGGCAAGTGCCTGCATGCTCGAATCTAAAGTTGTGTGAACAACCAAACCATCTCTATACAAATCGTAAGGGTCGCCATTTTCTTTTTTTAGCGTATCTAATATCGTTGCCAATTCTTTTTTTACTTCTGCTCTAAAATAGGGTGCCAACCCCGCATCGTGATTAAAAGATTTATAGTTTAAAACAATGTTTTGTTTTGTAAGCAAATCAACTGAATCTTGGGATATATAACCATACTTTAGCATTTGCTGAAAGACCACATTCCTTCTGGATTGGCTTCGCTCTAAATAAAGTCTCGGGTTATAATAGCTCGTCGCTTTTAAAGCGCCAACGAGTGTAGATGCTTCTGAATGCGTTAATCCGGATGCTGGTTTATCGAAGAATTTGCGCGAGGCACTCTCAATACCATAAGTATTATCAGGGAAGGGAACCGTATTAAGGTACATCGTTAGAATTTCTTCCTTAGAATAAATAGCTTCAATGCGTTTTGCTATAATGGACTCCTTAATTTTATTGATGAGCATGCTAAATACAGCATAGTCTTTTCTTCCAAATAAGTTCTTAGCCAATTGAAGCGTAATCGTACTGCCACCTCCAGCCGATTTATCCCGTAAAATAATACTTTTAAAAAACACACGGAGCAAACTCACATTATCAATACCATCGTGCCCATAAAAACGGGCATCTTCCGTCGCTATTAAAGCATCAATAAGGTGTTTTGGAAAATCTTTAAAAGTTAAAGGCTGCCTATCATAAATATAGTACTTGCCTATTAATTTTCCGTCTTTGTCCAAGACTTGGGTGGCCTCAGCTTGCCTAATGGAACTTAAATCGGCTTCGGTGGGCAATTTCCCGAAAAGCCCTAAAAATATACTTATATAAATAATGGTAAAAAAAACAATAACGGCAGCGCAAACCAACATAGGCCACTTCACCCATTTCTTTTTCAATAATGATAAAATCCAATTCATTTTGGGCTATGCTTTTCTATTTACGTGCTGTTATACTAGTCTATGCCATTTCCCATATCCTCATCATTGTAATCTGGATACAGGAAATGATTATAAGGAAAACGCGTTACATGAATGTCGCGAACCTCATCATAAACACGTTTTTTAAAATCTTCTAAATTACTTTTATTTATTGCTGAAATAAACAGAGCATTGTTGCCCATTTTGCTCATCCAGGTACTTTTCCATTCTTCTAGGGAATAGTGTTTTTTTGTACGTTCTGTTTCCAGATCATCTTCTTCCAAAGGTTCGGCTTCATAGGCATCTATTTTATTAAATACCATAATAGTAGGTTTATCGCTACTTTCTATTTCGCCTAAAACCTTATTAACAGACTCAATATGTTCCTCAAAATTAGGATGCGAAATATCAACGACATGCAGTAGTAAATCTGCTTCCCTTACCTCATCCAACGTACTTTTAAAACTATCTACTAATTGGGTAGGTAACTTTCTTATAAAACCAACCGTATCACTTAACAAGAACGGTAAGTTTTGAATCACTACTTTTCTAACCGTGGTATCTAAAGTCGCAAATAACTTGTTTTCGGCAAAAACGGTGCTTTTACTCACTACGTTCATTAACGTAGATTTACCAACGTTCGTATAACCAACTAATGCCACACGTACCATTTTTCCTCGGTTACCACGTTGTACTCCCATTTGTTTGTCTATCGTTTTTATACGAGCTTTTAATAAGGCTATTTTATCACGTACAATACGTCTATCTGTTTCTATTTCGGTTTCTCCGGGACCACGCATGCCTATCCCCCCTTTTTGGCGTTCAAGGTGTGTCCACATACCCCTTAATCGAGGCAGTAAATATTCACATTGTGCCAATTCTACCTGGGTTCTGGCGTAACTTGTTTGTGCGCGTTGGGCAAAAATATCGAGGATTAAATTGGTTCTGTCCAATACCTTAACATTAAGTATTTTGCTAATATTTCGTTCTTGTGCCGCAGACAATTCGTCATCAAAGATAGCCGTGCCAACATCATTTTCTTCTATAAATTGACGTACATCTTCCATCTTGCCCGTCCCTATAAATGTTTTAGGGTTTGGCATCTCCATTTTTTGAGTAAAACGCTTTACGGCATAGCCTCCTGCAGTATAGGTTAAAAACTCCAGCTCATCTAAATATTCTTTAGATTTTACGGCATCTTGCTCTTTAGTAATAATGCCTATTAAAACCGCTTTTTCTAAAGCGATATCTTTCTTTTCTATCATATTACAAAGTTAAACATTTACAGTCATTATTATTTTTATATTTTTGATTAATGATTGACTCTTTTAAAGACATTCCCGTTCGTGACGATATGCAAACGATAGCCTTTTACAACCTTGAAAATCTATTCGATATTCATGACGATAAGTACACCCATGATAACGATTTCCTACCAACTTCGGTTAAAAAATGGACGCCCAAACGCTATGACAACAAACTTAGGAAATTAGGCTTTGCGATCTCTAATATTGGAAGACGGGAAACCGGGAAACATCCAGCACTTGTTGGATTGGCCGAAGTTGAAAATGCTTCTGTTATTGAAGATTTAATAGCGTCTAAACATTTAAAAGATTGTCATTATGATTATGTGCACTACGATTCTTTAGATGAGCGCGGCATTGATGTCGCCTTATTATATGATACGAATGCTTTTAAGGTGGTGGCTTCAGAGACCTTTACCGTTCAACTATTTAACGATAATGGCTTGCCAGATTATACGCGAGATATCTTATTGGTATCTGGCCTACTAGACGGCGAAACCATTCACGTTATTGTAAACCATTGGTCGTCCAGACGTGAAGGCACAAAAGAAACGGAACACAAGCGCATGGCATCGTCTAATAAAGTAGGGGAAATTATTTCGATGTTGCGCAATGCCAATCCCGATGCAAAAATGGTTGTTGTTGGTGATTTTAATGACGACCCTTCCAGTAACAGTATTAAACAGCTTGTGGACCGTTTTAATTTATACAACCCCATGGATACCCTACGGTCTTATAATAGGGGTACGACGAACCATAACAGACAATGGAACCTGTTCGATCAAATCCTATTTTCAACTAATTTTTTTAAAAGCACCACGAACGCATTTGAGTTTAGCACTGCTAATATTTTTGATGAGGATTTCCTAAAACTCTTTAACGGAAAATATAAGGGCACGCCTTATAGAACCTACGTCGGTAAAAAATACAAAGGTGGTTATAGTGACCACTTTCCTGTATATGCTATTTTTAAAAAATAAGAATATACCATTCAGAAGCCTACCTGTTGGCAGCTACGGTGTACCCACATCTTTTTTCAATATAAAGAACAAAAGCTTATTTCTCTTTTTACTTACTTTTTGCTCACTGATCTTATTTGATAAATAGGTGTTCGTGAATCTTCGATTTCTTTGCTCGTCCAAAGAAAAGTAACAAAAGAAAAGACGCCCTTTCGTGAGGGATTTCTTCTCATGCTGTCGCCAGAGAAGAACCGGGCCCAAAACTTCGCGTCGCCCCACCGCCATGGCCAACGGCAATGCTCCTGTTCCTCGAAGCTTTTTAGTCCTTCGCGCAGCCTGGCTCCTACGCTAAAATAGTCCACCGGACTATTTTTAAACGCTCGGTCCCCTTCCGAAAGGTCGGGGACAGCTCTATGGTATTTTTCCAACAGCTAGCAGAGAGACCTGAGTTCTCTATAAAAACGGTCTGCGAGGCTGGCACGGCAAACCTATACAAGAAAGCAAGGGACATAGAGCGAGTTCTTTTTATCTGTGGCTGCGACAGAAGATCATGATTTGTGGGTACACCGTAGCTGTTGGCAGACAGGGAGGCACGACTGAAGAATCTAAGCTTGTTTGTTAATGACCATGAGATTCTTCGACTCCGACAACTGTTGGAATGCCCTGAATGGCACTACGCTTTAAACAGCCTGATAAACCACATAACTCAGCCCTAAAACAGCCAAGGGCAAAGTCCAAAGTAACCAAATGCTATAATACTGCGTTTTCTTTTTATTCATTTTTGCATTAATCATCATCCGCTTTTTACCTGTGTACTGCATCCAGTTCTTAAAATAAAGAAACACCGCCATTAAAGCAAATAAGGTCCATGCTTTGGTAGACGACATGGTAACCATGTTCATTTGCTTAAAAAAACCTGCAAAGAAAATGCCCAAAAGCAATAGTAATGTAACCTGTAAAAGCGTCACATATATAACGGCTATGTTATTTGCTTTTTGCTTGTACTTGGTTTTGTATTTCGAAAAGATATTATAGAATAGGATATCGAATAGGTTCATTATGGGTTTTCTAGATAAAGAACCAAAACTACGGTAAAAAATTAATATGATCGGAATTGAATGCTTAATTGAAATACCGTTATATTCAGAATGGTATTTTATTCATTAGTTTTTATAACCCTATTAGTTTATCTAAAACTTCCAAATGGTAGTTTTCAGTTCTTAATTCAATCCTTAATTTTTCATTCGCTCTAGAATTTGATAGTAATAACATGATCTGTCGTATTTTTATATTGTCTGTTATTATCTTCATGTTTTTTCACTGAAATTATCTAACCCTATTCTTCCGACAGACATTCCATTTAATCTATTTATGCTGGTTCACAAACAATACTCTTCGCATAAATACATGTAAACTTTAAATACTTTTGCCCTGCTATGCCAACCTAATGATTCATAGCCTTACCCTTAAAACCAAACAGCAGGAATAGTATTTTATTTAACTTTCCGCTAATCTTTTTATTTAATATTTTAAATGCCCTGGTCATATGCCCTTCTATGGTCTTAACTGAAATATTGAGGTGCTCGGATATTTCATCATGAGAAAGCCCTTCCCTTTTATTTAATATAAAAATCTTTCTACATTTAGGAGGCAGTTTATCGATCTCTTTATCTACAATTTTCATTATCTCATCAATATTCAGCTTTTCGTTTTCAACTACCAAATCAACAGCTTCAATATGCTTTTTTTCTAAATAAATAGCTTTGCTGTTTTTTCTAAATTCATCAATAAATTCGTTATATACAGATCTATATAAATATGGTTTCAAGTTTAAATTTGTCTTAAGACTCTTTCTTAAAATCCAAACTTTAACAAATACGTTTTGAACAATATCTTCAGATTTAGCATAATCATTAGTCAAAGTCAAGGCATATGTGCACAACTTATGGTAAAAAGAATCCATCAGCTCTTCATAGGCCAAGGAATCTCCGGATTTTAAACGAGCTATTAAAAGTCTTTTTCTTTCCAATTAGATTGATTATAATTTATAAAACTAAAAAAAAATATCAAATTCTCTCTTAAAAATAGAGGGGTATAAAAAATTTATCCGTTATAATAGATAATGGAGTATTCAGAAATTGAAATAATAATAGTTAAATTCCTCAATAGGGAAATTAACGAAGATGAGCTAAAAACCTTAGAACTTTGGTTAAGCAATGAAGATAATGCTACTATCTTTAATCGTTTTGTAAAAACAGATTACATAGCAACTTCTTTAAATAGTAAGGATAACTTTGATCTATCAGAAGCAAAAAAATCTGTCAAAAACAGATTGAGGACGCTTAATAAATCTAAAAGAACAAATCTAATTAAGTACTTATCTATTGCTGCCGTAATAGCATTATTGTTTGCTCTACCGGTCTTGTTAAATAATGATAAAACAGACCCGAATAAACCTATCATTGTAAAGAACCATATAGAGACCGGAACAGACAAAGCAACTCTTACCTTAGAAGATGGGACCCATATTACTTTGAAAAAGGGTCAAAATTATACTACCGATAATATAATAAGTAACGGAGAAAAATTAATTTATAACATCCCTAAAGCTACGGTTCGAGAAACAAAGTATAACTATTTAACCATTCCTAGGGGCGGTCAATATTTCGTAAAACTTTCAGATGGGACACAAGTATGGCTAAATTCGGAGTCAAAGATCAAGTATCCTGTAAATTTTGTTGAAGGTAAAACCAGAATGGTCGAATTAATTTATGGGGAAGCCTATTTTGATGTGTCTCCAAGTACTAATCACCATGGGGCTTTGTTTAAAGTAAAAAGCAGAATGCAGGAAGTTGAGGTGATGGGCACTAAATTTAATATTAAATCATATCAAGATGAAAATATTGTTTATACTACTTTGGTTGAAGGTAAAGTAGCGGTAGACAATGGTTCTGAAAAAGCTTATTTAAAGGCTAACCAACAGTCTCAAATTAGCTTATCCAACAAAGATATCATTGTAAAAAACATTGATGTGTATAATGCAACCTCTTGGGTAAATGGCATTTTTAGTTTTGAAAGCAAACCCCTAAAAGAGATCATGAAAGTGCTCTCTAGATGGTACGATACAGATGTGGTGTTTGTTGATAAAAAGATCGAGGACATTAAATTTATAGGCATACTCAGTAAAAATCAAAACATTGAAGATATATTAATAACCATTAAAGAGCTAGGCTTTATAAACGCATACAAAATAGATGGCAAAAAAATAATTTTAAAATAAAAAGAGAGAGCGAGGTAGACATTTAGCGGTATCCAACTTCGCCCTCTTTTAAGTCTGTAATAATTAATATTTAACTAATTAAAACATGTAAATTTATGAAAATTAAACCAACTCTTTTCTTTTTCTTATTTAGAAAAAGAATTTTAACCATGATTATGAGAACTTTCATATTCTTATTATGCTCATTGTCATTTGGTTTTTCTCCTGCTGATGTTTTCTCACAAAACACAAAAATTGAAATTGCAAATGACATTTCATTAACCGTAGACGAGGTCTTTAAGATCATTAAAAAGCAAACTGATTATAGATTTATTTATCAGGAGGATATGTTTAAAGAATTCCCTAAGGTTTTTATTAAAAAGGGAATGATTCAAGCAAACCGACTATTAGAAAAAAGCCTTCATAAAGGTGATTTTATCTTTTCGATCGCTCGCAATAATACCATAGTCATAAAAACCAAAGAAGCATCAGCTCGTACAGGAGTGCTACAAAGGGTTATTAAAGGTAATGTTTCAGACGAGGAACTCCCTTTACCTGGTGCCAGTATTATAATTAAAGGCACCCAAAGGGGAACGCAAACAGATTTTGACGGGAATTATACTATTGAAGCCAATACTGGAGACATTCTTGTATTTAGCTTCGTAGGCATGACAACTCAGGAAATAACAGTTGGATCCTCAGATATAATTAATGTGAAAATGGCTATTAACACCGCTCTTGATGAAGTTCTAGTTGTTGCATACGGTACCGCTAAAAAATCAGATTTTACAGGAGCTGCCACACAACTTAATAGCGAAACACTTTCAAAAGCAACCGTTGCCAATATATCGGCAGCTATTGAAGGTTCTTCACCTGGGGTTACTGTAACCGCTGCCGGTGGACAGCCAGGACAGGGACAAAATATACGTATAAGAGGTTTTGGCTCTTTTAGTGCAAATAGCGGTCCACTGTATGTCGTTGATGGTATTCCATTTTACGCATCTGTAAACGCTATTAACCCTTCAGATATTGAAAGCCTTACCATTTTAAAGGATGCTTCATCTACAGCACTTTATGGAAACAAAGCGGCTAACGGTGTTATTATGATAACCACCAAAAAAGGTAAGAATAGAAAAGGGGAGTTTACTTTAAATGCCTCTACGAGTATCGTTAACCGTTCTATCCCACAATATGATAGATTAGATTCTGATACTTATTACGAAATTATGTGGGAGTCTATGCGTAATAGCCAAGCTATTCCAGGAGTGGATTCTGCTACCGATGTTGCTACTGCCAATACATTTGCTTCTAATAATATTATTACTGAATTACTTAATAACCCGTATAATGTTCCAGATGATCAAATCGTTGGAACCGATGGTAAAATTAACCCTAATGCCAAATTGTTATATCATGATACCGATTGGACCGATGCTATTACCAGATTAGGGGTACGCCAAAATTATGATATAAATTACCAAGGCGGAACAGATAAAAGCGATTTTTATGTATCTCTTGGCTATTTAGATGAAGAAGGCTATATTATAAAGTCGGATTTCGAAAGGTTTTCTGGACGTATTAATGCAAATTATAAAGCAAATGATTGGCTTAAAACAGGATTAAATTTATTTGCAACTACTTCTATAGGTAATCAAGCACAAACAGCGAGTACACAAAATGCTTCATTTGTAAATCCCGCACGTTTTACCAGGAGAATTGGTCCAATTTATCCAATATATCGGCACGATGCCGCTGGTAATTTTATTTTAGATGATAATGGAAACCGTCTTTATGAGCTGGATGATAACAGACCTAGCGGTGCTAGTGGTGGAAGACATATTCTTGCGGAAATAGATTATAATATGGATGTAGATGAAATAACATCCTTAGGGGGTAAAACCTATTTTGATATCAACTTTACAAAAGATTTAATGTTAACCGTTAATGCTAGCTGGGATCAGCGTCATTGGTACACCACAGATTTTGAAAACAAATTGGTTGGAGATGGTTCTCCAGACGGTAGAGCTTCCAGAACATACAATAGAAGAACCACATTAGGCTTTAATCAACTTTTAAAATATAATAAATCATTTGGAAATCATAATTTCAAGTTATTAGCAGCACATGAATCTGTTCAAATAAAAGTAAATAACTTTACTGGAACAAGAACACAATTAATTGCTGATGGCAACACCGAGTTAATAAATTTTGTGACCACAACAAATTTGTCGTCTTTAACAGATGTATTAAGGGACGAAAGTTATTTTGGGCGTTTAAATTATGATTATGATGGCAAGTATTTTTTAAGCGCATCATATAGAACGGATGGATCTTCAAAATTCGCAAAGGATGTACGTTGGGGCGAATTTTGGTCATTAGGAGGTGCGTGGCGATTAGAAAGAGAACCTTTTATCGCCAATATTGATGCCATAAATTTATTAAAACTACGTGGTTCTTACGGAGAATTAGGTAATAATTCAGGTATTGGTTGGTATGCCTATCAAGGTTTATATGACCTAGGTTTTAATAACCAATCTGAGTCAGGATTTTTACAAGCATCTCTTGAAGCTCCTTTATTAGAATGGGAAACGAGCGAAAGCTACGATATCGCTTTAGAATTTGGACTATGGAATAGATTGAATGGTACTATTGAATATTATAATCGTGAGTCTGCTAATTTGCTTTTCGATGTGCCATTACCGCTTTCAAGTGGAAGTGAGGATATTCCAAAAAATGTTGGGACACTCTTCAATAAAGGTTTTGAAATGAGTTTAAATTATGATGTTATAAAAAATGACCATTTTGATTGGACCTTTGGTATAAATGCTACCACTATTAACAATGAGTTTACAAAATTACCGCAAGAAGAAATTATAAATGGCTCTAAAAAATTAATGGTAGGTCATTCTATTTACGATTATTGGTTAAAAGACTGGTATGGTGTAGATCCAGCAGATGGTGCTGCATTATATACTGCAAATGAAGATGCTATTGCTGCCAATGGCTCGGACATAAGAATCATTGACGGACATACCCTAACAACAAATCAAGCCAATGCAGCATTTCATTATGCCGGCACAGCTGTTCCAGATTTAATGGGAGCTATCTCTAATTCATTAAGATATAAAAGCTTTAATTTAAGTTTCTTGTTCACCTACCAAATAGGGGGAGAAAGCATCGATTATAATTATCAAGATATTATGAGTTCTGGAGGCTATGGTACGGCCAAAAGTATTGATATTTTAAATCGTTGGCAACAACCTGGAGATATCACAAATGTCCCAAGATTAGATGCTTCTCAAACTACCAATTTCGATGCTACGTCTGATAGGTGGCTTGTTGATGCCTCTTACTTTAATATGAAACGTATCAATTTTTCATATAACTTACCATCAAACTTTATAAATACTGTAGGCATAAATACGGCTCAACTTTATTTAAGCGCGGAAAATGTCTTTTCTATTAATTCTAGAAAAGGATTGAACATTCAACAAAATTTTAGTGGAACAACATCAAATGTTTATACGCCTTCAAGAATAGTTTCTTTAGGATTAAATGTTAAATTTTAAAAAATTTGAAAATGAAAAAAATAATAATTTCTTTTATCGGAATTTTAGCTGTTTTGTTTTGCTTTACAGCTTGTGAAAAAGATTACCTAGACACCTCTCCTACAGATCGCGTATCATCTTCGGCAGCAGTATTAACTACAGACAATGCTTTAACAGCTCTAAATGGGATACACAGAGCATTATATGAACGATACGCTGATAGCCAAGGAAGAGTAGGCATAGGTGCTTTTAACCTACATATTGATGAAGCAGGAGAAGACCATGTGTTTAATAGATCGAATTGGACACAGTCGTACCGGTGGTTACCAAATGAAAGCCCAACAAACTCTTACACGACTGCAAACTGGGCTATGTTCTACCAGTGGATAGCCAATGCCAATATTATAATTAATGGTATTGACAATGCTACCGGAGAACAAGCAGACAAAGATGGCATAAAGGGACAAGCACTTGTATACAGAGCATTTTGTCACTTTCATTTAGTACGTGTATGGGGAAATAGATATGAAACTGGGGGCGGAAATTCTCAATTAGGAGTTCCTATTAAATTAGATAATTCTGTAGACCCTATTGCACGCTCAACAGTTGAAGAGGTTTATACTCAAATTAACGAAGATTTGGATGATGCCATTGGTTTATTAGATGGGTATTCACGAAACAATAAATCACATTTTAACGCCAATGTTGCAAAAGGTTTAAAAGCAAGAGTTGCTTTAACCCAAGGTAATTGGTCGACAGCTGCACAATTTGCATCTGAGGCAAGAGCAGGGTTTACCCTAATGGACGCAGCTACTTATGCACAAGGGTTTCAAATATTCTCTGAAACTAATAGTGAGTTTATGTGGGCAAGTCATATCGTTGAAGACCAAACAGACTCTTTTGGGAACTACGGCGCATATATCTCAAGAAATTTTAGTTCATCGGCGATTCGTGGCAATCCCAGATCAATTAATAATTTATTGTATGATATGATCTCTGCAACCGATGTACGTAAAACATTATGGGATCCAACTGGGGAGCACTTAAACTTACCAGACGGTGTTTCTTTATTGTCTACGCACAATAAATACCCATATACTAGTCAAAAATTCATTGCCGTAAGTAATGGTGATAGCCGTTTAGACGTCCCCATGATGCGTGCTGCAGAAATGTATTTAATTGAAGCTGAAGCATTAGCTAGAAATAGTCAAGATGGATTAGCTGCCCAGACATTGTATGATATGGTTATTACAAGAGATCCAGACTATACGTTATCTACTAATACAGGGCAAGCCTTAATAGATGAAATTTTAGTGCAACGCCGCATTGAATTATGGGGCGAAGGTTTTAGATGGTACGATTTAAAACGATTAAATCTTCCGTTAGATAGAACAGGTTCAAACCAAAGTTCAACTTATACCAACGGAGTTATGCAAATTGCCGCTGACGACAATAGGTGGACATGGCCCATACCACAAGATGAAATTGATGCCAACCCATTAATCGAACAAAACCCCATATAACTAGTTTAAAATTGAGTTAGCTTGTAATTTAGTAATGAAGGTTATTAGATTATTTTCGGCCTCTGTTCTTTCTCTCACAGAACAGAGGTTTTTTATTGATTTAGCTATACCTGAATTTTTTATAAACACGCTGCTGTGCTCTGAATGAACCTCCTCTATACAAAAGGAAATTACTTTGTCATTCAGAAGCCTGCCTATCGGCAGACAGGGAGGCACGACTGAAGAATCTAAAAACTCTCTTTAGCCCCTTTGGCTGGTACATAAACATAATATATCCTTTGTTTTCATTCGACCCTAATATGATGAGATTCTTCGCTGTGCTCTGAATGACATTGCCCCCCAAACAAAACAAAGCCGCCATGTCATTCAGAAGGAGGCACGACTGAAGAATCTTTCAAATGGTGTCATTAAGGAATATCCACTTAGGGTTAACACTTAAAATTAGATTGTTCTTTTTTTCTCGACTCCAACCTTTGATTTGTTTTTCTCTTTTTATGGCATCTTCAATTTCAAAAAAATGTTCATAATAAACAAGGTAAAAGCATCTATATTTTAAAGTAAAAGCTTTTGAAAAGGGTTCAGGGTTTTTATGATAATAGAGCCGTTCTTTTAGATTATTGGTTACTCCTGTATATAAAACTGTTTTTGTTTTATTGGTAAGTATATAAATGTAGTAGTTGTGTGTGCCTTTTGTTTTCATTTTCTGTTAATGATTATGAGATTCTTCACTGTGAGATTCTTCGCTATAGCCTGTACTGAGCGTAGTCGAAGTACTCTGAATGACACCTCCTCTATACAATACAAAGTCACCATGTCATTCAGCATCTATATTCATTATGACATGTTCCTTTAAACAACCCATTTACTATCTATGGTAAATAATCAATACTAATGGCATCCAACTCATAAACACCATCAAAGATTTCGTGTCCACTACCCGTATATTTAAAGGCGATGTGTACTGTCCCAGTAATACAAGACAAATCCACATTACCGGAATTAAACCAAGGCACAAAAGAATCGGTATCCTTTACAACATAGGCGGCAGGTAATACACCCCATGTTGCAGAGGTTATATTTGCTTCGGTTCCATCCCAATCTAAAGTATACAGCACTTCTAAATAACTACTGTCTGCCACACTGTTAGAGGTTTTAAAACGTAAGGTCTCACCATCTTGGGTGTCTAAATCGATGGCCGGTGTTATTAACCATCCAATATTACTAGCGTCACCTGAGCTTGCAGATTTAAATCTGGCAGATCTCCCCAAAGATGCATTCGATGATGTTGAGGAATAGGCCTCCCAACCTTCACTGCCAGATTCTGTATAGTTGGTCCAACCGTTTCCTGTTATTAACTTATTGTTTTTTTGCGATTCAAAATCTTCATAAAATAAATTCACCGTTCCAAACGAAGGTGCCAATCCGCAATCTAATTCCATAGGATCACAGCGTTCATCAGAATCAAAAATAATATCGGACGAACTGCTTACTATCAGCACATTAAGATCATTCCCATAATCTCTACTAAATATGCCTTTAATGCTTCCTTTGTTCTGAGGTACGGGCAACGATTTAAAATCTGAAAAAGTACTTGTCTGTAGTAAAATAGAAGCTCCAGACTCACAGCTTTCCAAAACCCTTAAACCATCAAAGGCATCGGTAGATTCACCAGCATAGGTTAACGCTAAATCAAACCTATTAATCTGCATATTATCTAATTGAACCAAAGTGTTTTCGTCTGCTTCTGTTAAATGAATTAATGAACTCAATTTAGGCGTAATCGGAGCCACTTCCGAGGTTCTTAAAACTATATTTTGATACTCAAAATCTTGAATTTGCTCTATTTTAGAATCTTCCCCTCGACCAATTGCCAAAACACCGTTGGATTCCCCAATGGTCAACCCCTTAAGTTTTACATATACTTTTCTGCCAAATTCATAGATATCCGATAGGCTCCCTACATTAATTTCCAATTTAATACCAAGCCTGGGGTCATGATCTGGGTTCTCCGCATCTATCTTATTTTGAATAATGAGCTCTTCAAAGAAATTCCCTGCTTGATCACTGGAAACAACATAACCTTCAATATATAAATCTTCATTTATAACCGCTATAAGGTTTCCATTGTTCTTTTCTTGTTCATACCTTTCATAAATAGCTTTAAATGTTGTTAGTTGGTTTGTTGGAATGACTATGTTTTCTACATCATCAGGACTTGGGATGCTATAATCTTCATCTACACAAGAAAAAAACAGGATCATCATGTTTAAAATTAAAAGTCTATTTCTATAATTCATCATATCTTTTTAAAAATTAACATAGAGGTTTAGAAAATACGTAGCGCCCCTTCCGTACCAATACTTGGGTCCAAAAACAGGTTTATTTAAAGCTTGATCCTCTCTTAGTTGTCTATAGTTTGCTTGCCGCCCTTGTTCAAAGCCTCCTGTTTTAAAAACTTCATCCAGAACATTATTTATACTTGCAAAAAATCCCATGTAATACTGATTGACTCGCCACGATTTCCCTCCCACAAGGTTTACAACCATATAATCATCAAAAGAGGCTTGTTTTAACAATGCTTTAGCGATAGTTTCATCATAATCAACAAATGGTAAGCCATCAACATCTTTAAAAAAATTATCGGTTCTGGTCAATGGACTTATATCGACATAGATTTTATCAAAAAAATTGACCGTAGCTCCAAACCACCAATATTCCGGATCACGATATTCAAAGCCAATAGAGTAAGCCCGATGTGGACCAACAGCTAACTTATAGTCTTTAAGTTTAGAAGTTCCTAGATAAACATTTTCAAACCTATCTGAAGACAGGTATAGGTCTGGGTTATTAGCATAAGTGTATCCCCCTAAGGCAGCCACTCCTTTTAATTTAACGGTTGGTGTTACCTGAGCTTCTATGCCCAGTTCTATGCCTAAATGATTTTTATGTATGCCTTGTAGAATCTCTTGAATAAACTCGTTGTCATCATAGCCCGATCGTTGTGTTCCAGATTCGGCAATGACATGCCCTATGCCATCTGCAAAAAAGAATGAGATATCATTGGCATCTTTAAGTTGTGTATAAAACCCTGTAAGTTTAGCTTTAACAATGGGTGACCTAAAAATATAACTCGCATCTAAAGACATTATTTTTTCTTCGGAAATATTCGGAACGATATTGTGATTCGCTCTGGAATTAGAATAGCTATTGCGAATAGAAGGTGCTTTTATAATATAACCTGCATGTATATCTACGATGTGTTTCCCCGTGATTTTATATGTACCGCCAACTTTAAGACCTAACCCTGTAAAAGATAATACTTCACCTTTGCCAAAGGAATTATCTTTAAATGTTTCGTATTGAAATAACCCTTCTCTTTGATATTGTGTATTGGTAACACTTCCAGACACAAAAAAATCTACAGGATTATATGTAAACTGTGCTTGTGCATAACCAGAAATAATATTGGCAAACATATTATAATGGTAGCCATAAGTACCTCCTACACCAACCATGGTATTCGGGTTTTTTAAATCGAATTGAACGCCATCAAAGCTATCTACATTTAAAAAGCCGGAACCGCCAAGAAGATCTAGAACTTGAGCATAATTTTTAGATTCCAGCTTTTTATAATTAATAGATGCATTAAATAGAAGATGCTCGCTTAACTCACTACTAAAAATAGTATTTAGGGTTAATTGATCGTCATCTACCCTATCTTCATACAACATATACGTTGCAAGTCTTTCTTGGGATGTGCTAATTAAATTTGCACGGTACATTTCTTCCCAATTAACCTGTCCATTATTTAAAAAGGCCTGTTGCGCACCATAAGCGAACTCTAAATCATTCGGAAAGTTCCTTTCAAAATAGCTTGGAAGTTTTTGGTAATAGGTCGGACTCGGATTTTGTCCGCCACTTTCAAAAACTACAGTCCCATCATTATTCACAATCCTATTGGGGCCACCGTATGCCAAACGACTGTTTCCTAGCTTTCCAAATTGATAACCAATATTCGTATTTAATTTTGTTTTACTATTTATATGCCAATAATGATTTAACATCACAATAGGTTCTTCCACTTCTTTAATACGTGAATTACGTTTTTTGCCTCCTTGCCATCCCCAATATTCATTATACTTTATGCCCTTTAAATTATAAACCTCTTGAGTATTTGCAGATGATTTGCCTCTTCTATTTGGTGCATAAATACCTGTAAAGCTCAAACTATGTTTATCATTAATTACTTTTTCTGTGGACATAAAAACTGAATTGGAGCTATATATTGTCGCATCTTGATAGCCCTCGTTTCCCCAACGTCTTCCTAAAGATAATGTATAAGCCCACCCACTTTTTAATAATCCCGAGGCATAGGTCGCCATCAGCCTATTGGTATAGCTTCTATCAGAAGAGGAATAAGTCAGTCGTCTCCCCGATCGCTTTTGTGATGCCCTGGTGTTTATATTTATGCTGCCCAACAAGCCTCCAAAATGGTAGTTAGAAGGTGCTAAACCGGTACTTAATTCCTGATGGCGTATCACATCGTTTAAACCGCCCCAATGGCTCCATTGCGGACGTCCATTATAGATTTTATTCATTTCGATACCGTTGATCATAACCGATCCCTGATCTGAATCCAACCCTCTTAACTTAAAGAAGGAAGCGCTAAACTCAAAAGCTGCTGTACGTTGAAAAATATCCGGAGACGCTTGTAATAATCCTGAAATACTGCCCAGACCATTGGCATTATCGTCAAGTTCATCATCAGTAAGGCTTATTGTAAATAAGTCTTGAGACAGCGAGTTATCTAATTCCAAAGTCATATCGGTAATATTTACAACCTCATGTTCATTAACGACTATAGGATACCTTTTAGTTATATATCCCAATTTTGAAATCTTTAAAATATGTTCGCCCAAGGGTACATTTACAGAGAATACAAATTCACCCAAAGCGTCTGTTTGCGTTTGTTGTGTTGTTTCTTCTATATTAATGATGACATTTTCTATAGGCTGAAATGCCAGGGCATCTTTTACACTGCCTTTTATTAAAGTTTGCTGTGCCAACACAGGTCGTGTTGAAAATAATATGAATAGTATAATGGCTACTTTTTTAATAGGGCTTGTTTCTTTCCGATTAAAAATATATTCACTCAAATATGTTATTTGACTTAATGTATATGCGAATATATATTATTTGTAGGAATTAACATCTTTTTATATTAAGAAATTATCTACTTTTAGCTTAACCTAATCATTTCCTATATGAAATATTTAAGCTTCTGTTTTATTATATTGTATGTTCTCTGTACCGAAAACACTTATGCACAGAAAAAGAAACTATTTAAAATTCATACAATAGCCTTCTACAATTTGGAAAACTTATTCGATACTATTAATGATCCTAATAAATTGGATGAGTTTAGTCCTATCATGGAATTAAAAACAAATCGTACCTGGGTATATAAAAAGAAGGTGCAAAATATGGCCCGGGTCATTGCGGATATTGGCTATAAAATAACTCATAATAAACCCGCCATTATTGGAGTGTCTGAAGTTGAAAACCGTGAAGTGCTGGAAGATCTTGTTAATGATTCTTTACTGAGGGATACCGATTACGGGATTGTACATTTTGATTCTCCCGATGCCCGGGGTATTGATGTTGGTCTGTTATACCAGAAAAAGATATTTATCCCTCTACACACAAGCAAACATAAACTTAAAATTTACGATGACACTAATAGGAAACGAATTTACACAAGGGACCAATTATTAGTAAGCGGTTACCTAGAAGGGGAAATGATTCATATCATTATTAATCATTGGCCATCCCGCCGTGGCGGTGAGGCCAAAAGTAGACCAAAACGTATGGCAGCCGCTAAATTGAATAAATATTTAATTGACTCGCTTCAAGTAATAAACCCTTATGCAAAGATTTTTATTATGGGCGATTTAAATGACGATCCTACAAACAAAAGTATTAAAGCTATTTTAAAAGCCAAAAAAGAGAAAAACAAAACTGGTTTAAAAGGGCTTTATAATCCTTTTGAAAGCTTTTATAAAAATGGATTGGGTACTACGGCTTATCGAGATACCTGGAGTTTGTTCGATCAAATTATCATGACCAGGCCCTTGCTTGAAAAGGAGTATTCTTCCTTTAGGTTTTATAAAGCTGGCATCTTTAATGAAAGCTACTTATTTTATAAAGATGGCCGCTATAAAGGCTATCCTTTTAGAAGTTTTTCCAATGGGCGCTTTACAAATGGTTATAGTGATCACCTTCCTGCTTATGTGTATGTTATTAAGGAAGTAAAGTGATTTGGTTATTTAAAGGTTTGATGTATTATTCTAAATAAAAATAAATCTACCTGCCGTAATAGGGGAAATCTATTTAAAATTAAACATTTAATTGATTGTCCGTAATTTGTCATAAACCTAAAAACATATTGTTTTTGTCATCCCGAGGCAACGAGGGATCTCATTGATTATAAACAGATTATTCACTTCGTTCTGAATGATAAAAATATCATTATGTATGATTACGGACATTCAGTAACATTTATATATCAATCCATTTCTTATTTAAAATTACTATAAAATAAAAATAGCCTGTCCCGTTGTAGAACAGAGGTGATTTTAATAACAATACAACAATGTTTTAAAACCAAAAGCCTATATTGAAAAACCAGATACTTTTTTTCTGTTCGGGAGAATAACTAAATTTTCCTTGAATGGGTCCAATAAAAGTATCTATGGCATAACCTAATGCATAGCCATTGTAATCTGAAAATGTAAACCATTCGCCCGTTTCAAATATATCATCATCTATATTTGCCCAGTTTCCTTCTAAACTAATGTGGTGATTTTTAAAAATTTCATAATCGGCAATAAGGGAGGTTTTTACATAACTGTTGCCTGTAAGTGAAATAAAGTCATACCCTAAAAATGGAATAAAATTATTTATTAAGTTGTTACCATAACCACCAAGCGCAAAATCTAACGTTTGGGTAGATTTATCCCCCAATTTAAACCCACCATGTGATTGTAAATTAAATGCTAATTTTTCCGAAACACTAAAAGCGTAACCCATATCTGCTCTGGCTATCGAAAATCTTTCAAAATTCTCATTGAATCTCGATGCATATAAATAGAGATGTAAACTGCCATCAAAATAAAATCCTTTTCTTGGAAAATACTTATCATCATAAGTATCTAACTTTAAATTCCCAAAAACACTAAAATAGTCGGTGTTCTCGAATAAAAACTCTTCTTCTGGATTATCTGTCGCAATTGTTTGGGATTTTACTTTCAGGCGTTTATGCTCTGCACCTATAGCCAGGGCAAAATCTTTTCTAAATAATGTTTGCACATAAAACTGATTGGTTTGATCTTGTAACTTTGCATCTATTTTATTTAAGCCTGAACCCACAATTTGATCGTCCTCTAGTAGTAATTGTGCGCTTATATTTTTATGAAATTGTTGAAACCTCGATTTAAATCCAACACTCCAATAAAACCCTTTATCAATTAAATATTCAAAATCATATCTAACATTATCGCCTAAGATAATGTCCAGGGAAGCCATATCATTATCAAATAACACATGATGTTGGGTTAAATTTATTAACAAAGCACTCTTATATAAATCATCGTAATGAATTCCTGCCTTTAAAAAAGTATTGTTTTCATTTTCGGTTAAGGTTGCAAATAAATCATATCCGTCTTTTTCTTTTGTTTTGCTAAACTCGTACTGGAATGTTTTAAAGTTATTTGTAGCTACTAAACTATTTATGCCATTATTAAAGTCTTTATAACTTATTTTTTTATTAAGTTTTAACTTCAACTTACCTAAAACATAGGCCCTTGTGTAATGACTATTTCCCGCAAGAGAAACCTTATTGATTACAATACTGTCCAGTGGCTGTATTTTTACCTTGGGAACGACTGTCCCCATTTCTTCTTTTTTTATTAAAGCTTGCAAGGCTTCTACCTTATCTATGGCTGCTTGCTTGCCTTTTTTAATAATTTTAAACCCTTCACTAAAAGACACGACATTAAAATCTTTGATATCCGGTTTAATATAAACATCTGTTTTAGGAACCTTTAACTCCATAGCTTTAATGGTCCTAAAATTGTTGATTTGAAGTAAAACCTCTGGAGCAGAAACTAATTTTTCACGATCTGCTAATCCGTCTTGAACATCTACTCCAATAATAACATCCATCCCTTTGGCTTTCAATTCATCAATTGGGTAATTATTTACTACACCGCCATCTGTTAGGATTTTATCATTAATAACCACTGGTTGAAATATTGAAGGCAGCGCCCCACTGGCCATTACGGATTGAGCCAGGTTTCCTTTATCGAGCATAACGGCTTCTCCTGTTTCAATATTGGTGGCAATACAGAAAAACGGAATAGGCAACTTGTTAAAATCGTTTATTTCGCTAACATGTAATGTTAACCTTGAAAGGAGGTTATATGTATTTTGACCTCTGGAAAGTGCCGATGGTAACGAAATTTTAAAATCATTAAAAGGAAGTTTTATAGCATACCTTTCATCATTATCCCGTTCGTAAAATGCTTTGGATGCTCTAGGTAAATTATCATTTATAATATTATTAAAATTGATTTCTTTAAAAATAGAATCAAGTTGATTACCCGAATATCCCGATGCATATAATGCACCTATAATAGCTCCCATACTTGTTCCAGCTACATAATCGACTTTCACCCCTAAACTATCAATGACTTTAAGAGCTCCAATATGCGCTAGTCCCTTTGCTCCTCCACCGCTTAGTACTAAACCAATTTTTGGTGTCGTTTTTTCTTCTGGTTTGTTTTGAGCTTTCGCGGAAAACAAAACGAGTAAAAATAGGGTCAATATGGTGATCTTTATTTTCAAACTTTATTTTTAATCAAATCTAAATGGCTCAAAACTTTACTGAATTTGTCATGTTGAAATGAGGTACGATCAAGGCACTCCATGAGAGGTTTAAAGGTATGTTCTATATAATTTATTACGTTGTTCAAAGTAACAAATAATTTTAAGATCATGTATTAAACATCTTTTTAAATTAAGAAGTGGTTTAAACTTTTTATAATTGGCTGCAAAATGTCCTTTTATCCCCATATTTTGTCTTTTTATTACTCCGTAGCGATGCTATGCAGCTCAAAAAAGCCTTCTTATGGGAACAAAATGATTATTTTTCGCTTCAATCAAAAAAGTTTAAACCACTTCTAAAACTAAATTACTTTTCATGATAATAATTATAAATCTTTTCAGCTCTTGAAACCCCTACAATAGTCTCCAACTCATCCAACTTAGCATTTGCTACTCGTTTAACAGATTTAAAATGCTTTAACAACTCTACAACCGTTTTATCTCCTATGCCCGAAATATTTTCCAGCTCTGTATTTAATGCACTTTTACTACGTTTATTTCTATGGTGTTCAATCCCAAAACGATGTGCTTCGTTACGCAATTGTTGTATAATTTTTAAAGTTTCGCTTTTCTTATCCAAGTATAATGGAATAGGGTCGTCTGGATAAAACAGTTCTTCCAAACGTTTTGCAATGCCTATAATGGCTATTTTACCTCTTAAATTTAAAGCGTCCAAGCTTTTTAATGCTGAAGATAATTGTCCTTTACCGCCATCAATAATAATAAGCTGCGGTAACGGCTGCCCTTCTTCAATCAAGCGTTTATAACGCCTGTACACCACTTCTTCCATAGATGCAAAATCGTCTGGTCCAACAACCGTTTTAATATTAAAATGGCGATAGTCCTTTTTACTGGGTTTTCCATTTTTAAAAACCACACATGCGGCTACTGGATTAGTGCCCTGAATGTTAGAATTATCGAAACATTCAATATGTCTCGGTTCTTTGGAAAGCCTTAAATCGGCTTTCATCTGCGCCATAATTCTATTGGCATGCCTATCTGGGTCTACCATTTTGTCTTGCTTAAAACGCTCCATTCTGTAATATTTAGCGTTACGAAGAGATAAATCCAAAATATGCTTTTTGTCCCCTAGTTTTGGTACAGTTACTTTAATATCATCGCCTACATCAACTTTAAAGGGCACATAAATTTCTTTTGAATTAGAATTAAAACGCTGTCTAATTTCAATAATAGCCAGCTCTAAAAGCTGTAGATCTGTTTCGTCCAACTTCTTTTTAACCTCTAAGGTATGTGAACGGATAATAGAGCCATATGAAAGTTGTAAAAAGTTAACATAACCATAACTTTCGTCACTCATTATAGAAAACACATCAACATTGCTGATTTTTGGATTTACAATAGTAGACTTTGCCTGATAATTTTCTAATATTTCTACTTTTTCCTTTATTTTTTGAGCTTCTTCAAATTGCATGGCTTCCGCAAACTGCTTCATTTGCAATTTAAATTGTGCCAGTGAATCTTTAAAATTTCCTTTTAAAATTTCTTTAATGGCTTTTATATTATCATGATATTCTTGTTCGGTCTCTAACCCTTCGCAAGCGCCCTTACAATTTCCTAAATGATATTCTAAGCATACTTTGTACTTACCTGCCTCTATTTTTTCTTGAGATAAATGATAATTACATGTTCTTAAATGATATAGGCCTTTTATTAAATCCAACAAAGTTGAAACCGTTTTCATACTGGTATAGGGACCAAAGTACTCGCTCCCATCTTTAAAGATTCGACGTGTTGAGAACACTCTTGGAAAACGTTCTTTTTTTATACAGATCCAAGGATAGGATTTGTCGTCTTTTAGCATAACATTATAACGGGGCATGTGTTTCTTGATCAGATTGTTTTCTAACAACAAAGCATCCGTTTCCGTTTCTACTACAATATGTTTTATGTGCGCTATTTTTTTTACAAGCACCCTGGTTTTGCCATTATCATGGGTCTTTGTAAAATAAGAGCTTACACGTTTCTTTAAATTTTTAGCTTTGCCTACGTATAAAATGGTATCGTTAACGTCAAAATATTGGTATACGCCGGGGGCATTGGGTAAGGTTTTTAATTGTATTTCTAATGCAGGTACATCCATTAACTCAAAGGTATATTAAATTCTAGATAATGTAAAAATTCGTTTACCTTTTTTAGTATATTGCAGTACTTGGTTAACCCATATTTTAATGAATATAGTTATTCTATCACGAAATCCTAATTTGTTTTCTACCGAGCGCCTTGTTACAGAAGGTGAAAAACGGGGACATATTATGGAGGTCATAGATCCCTTAAAATGTGACCTTATTATTGAAAAAGAAAAGCCCACCATTTATTACAAGGATCGTTATCTGGACTATGTAGATGCCATTATCCCTCGCATTGGAGCTTCTTCAACCTTTTTTGGTTGTGCTGTTGTTAGACAATTTGAGATGATGAATGTATTTACTTCGGTCACATCGGATGCTATTATAAGGTCGAGAGACAAGCTAAGGAGTTTCCAAAGGCTTTCTAAAGCTGGTATTGGTATGCCAAAAACAGTATTTACCAATTACTCTAGAGATGTTGAGAAGGTCATTACCCATGTAGGGGGTACCCCTGTTATCATAAAGCTTCTTGAAGGGACTCAAGGGCTTGGCGTGGTACTGGCTGAAACTAAAAATGCTGCCGAATCCGTTTTGGAGGCTTTTAATGGCTTGCAGGCAAGAGCTCTGGTTCAAGAATACATTTCGGAAGCTAAAGGTGCCGATTTAAGAGCTTTAGTCGTAGACGGTCAAGTTATTGGCGCTATAAAAAGACAAGGTAAAGAAGGGGAGTTTCGTTCTAACTTACATAGAGGCGGCTCCGCTAAGGTCATAAAACTTAATGAAGCCGAATTAAAAGTGGCCATGAAAGCATCGAGAGCTTTAAAACTTCCTGTTTGTGGTGTAGATATGCTACAATCTAAAAGAGGCCCTTTACTTTTAGAAGTAAACTCCACGCCTGGTTTAGAAGGCATTGAAGCCGGTACAGGCAAAAATATTGCTAAAAGCATCATTACTTACATTGAAAGAAATAGACACAGTTAAACAAAATTAATGGCGAATACTAAAACCAACTTATTAACCATTCTTGGGGTATCTATTAAACCCGGAGAAAGTAAGGAAGCTAGTTTTGATGTTGCTAATTTACATACCTCTACTCCTGTAAATGTGCCGGTAATTATTGAGCGCTCTAAAAAACCAGGCCCCATAGTATTATTTACCGCTGGCATACATGGCGATGAGGTTAATGGGGTCGAGATTGTTAGGCAACTCATTGCAAAAGGTATTAACAAACCAAAATGTGGCACTACTATTTGTATTCCAGTGATCAATGTTTTTGGTTTTATAAATTTAAAACGTGAATTTCCTGATGGACGTGATTTAAATCGTGTATTCCCAGGAAGTTCAAATGGTTCTTTGGCAAGTAGGGTCGCGCATAAACTTATACATGAAATTGTACCATATGTAGATTATATTATGGATTTTCACACGGGTGGTTCCGGCAGGTTTAATGCGCCACAAATTCGTATCATTGAAGGGGAAAAGCAACTTAACAAACTAGCTACCGTCTTTGGAGCTCCTTTTGTATTATACTCTAAGCATCTAACCAAATCTTTTAGGCACACTTGTTCTAAATTAGGAAAGCCCTTGCTTCTTTTTGAAGGAGGAAAGTCCTTTCATATAGACGATGTAATAACTAATTCTGGGGTGAATGGCGCTAAACGCATTCTAAATCATTTAGGTATGTTAAACTCTAAATTTAAAGTCTCAACCCCTAAAAAAGATTGTATTCTTATATATGGAAGCAAATGGAAACGTGCTAAATATTCGGGCATGTTTCAAACATCTGCAAAAATAAGCTCCAAAGTACAGAAAGGCGATATTTTAGGTAACATTACAGACCCTTATGGCAAGTTTAATTATTTTGTGAAAGCGGACCATTCTGGATACATAATAAATGTAAACGAAGCGCCTATTGTTTATCAAGGCGATGCCCTTTTCCACATTTCAACAGCGTTTAAATAAACCTATTAAACCTCTAAACCCATATATAGTCAAACCAAGATAAAATGTTATTCGAAGATATTTTTTTAAATTAGAAACAATATAGCCTTATCAGTTGTTTTTCAGCTTTAGACCTGACAGGTCTGGGCTGTGTAAATAAAAATGGCTTTTTATAATGATTTAGCTATAATTTGTTTCTTTTTGAAATTCAAACCGTCTCATTATGATTAAAAAGGAATTGCGGCATAAATATAAAGTTCTTAGAAAACAGTTATCCCCAGAGCAAATGGATACGCTAAGCTTAAGTATAGCTAACCATGTTTTAAAACTGCCTATTTGGGAACATACTTTTTATCATTTGTTTCTGTCGATTGAAGAACAAAGGGAAGTCAATACTGATTATATTCTTAATATCTTATCAGGAAAGGATAAGAATATTGTTATTTCTAAAAGTGATTTTAAAACGGGACTAATGACCCATTTTCTTTTAACCGATAACATAAAGATTAAAAAAAACAGTTATAACATTCCGGAGCCTGTTGATGGTATTGCCATTTCAAATGATAAAATCGATGTGGCTTTTATACCCCTTTTAGGGTTTGATAAAGCTGGGAACAGGGTTGGCTATGGTAAAGGATTTTATGACCGTTTTTTGGCTGGTTGCAAGCCAGAAACCATTAAAATTGGTTTGTCTTTTTTTAAGGCTGAAGATAAGATTACAGATGTTTATGAAAGCGATATAAAGTTGGATTATTGTGTGACACCTGAGACTATCTACACATTCTGATTAACGTAAGCTTCGATCTAAAACTGGCATATTTTAACGATAAATACACTTATATTGCTGCTTATTTCAACTGTGCTCAACCTGATGTTTAAATATAACTTATTGATTTTTAAATTGAGCTAATTAATTATCCCCGTCGTGCTTTGTCTTTGGAAATGCTTTCTTATTAAAAACAATAAGCATGACGAAACCTACACTTATTGCAACATCGGCAACATTAAAAACAGGTTCGAAAAATGTGAAGAATTCACCGCCATAAAATGGTATCCAATCTGGCAAATAATCATTGTACAAAGGCAAATGTAACATATCTACGACCTTACCATGAAGCAAACCATCGTAACCTCCCGCTTCTGGTAAAAATGTGGCAACTTGATTGCGGCTACTGTCAAACAAAACACCATAGAAAACCGAATCTATTATATTACCTAAAGCACCGGCAAATATTAAAGCTATAGCTAATATCAATACTTTAGAACTTTTATTTTTTGTAGCATTATACAACCAATAACCAATACCAAAAATAGCGAAAACCCTAAATAGTGTTAATATCACTTTGGCTGTTCTCTCTGATATATATGATGAGAAATCGCTAATTTTTGTGCCCCAGGCCATACCATTATTTTCGATAAAAAATATCTTAAACCAATCAAACACCTCAATACTATCCTGAAGTTTAAAATGGGTTTTTATATATATTTTACTTATTTGGTCGATAAGCAATACTAGAATGATAAGGATGATCGATTTTTTCAGGGACATAATTAAAAAAAGAACGTCTCGATTTAAATCGAGACGTTGTGAATATATATTTATTGCATGTTTTTAGCTTCAATACTTAAAGTAGCATGAGGCACTAATTTTAAGCGTTCTTTATTGATTAGTTTTTTTGTTACACGACAAATGCCATATGTTTTATTTTCAATTCTAATCAATGCATTTTTAAGATCGCGAATAAACTTTTCTTGTCTAATGGCCAATTGAGAATTGGATTCCTTGCTCATAACTGCACTTCCTTCATCAAACGCTTTAAAAGTAGGCGATGTATCTTCAGTCCCATTATTATGGTCATTCATATACGCACTTTTTATAAGCTCTAAATCATGTTTTGCTTTCTCTATTTTTTCTGTAATTAACTCTTTAAACTCGGCTAAATCCTTATCAGAATATCTTACACTTGCATCTGTACTCATAACTTTAATGTTTTTGTATAAACAATTTGGTACTTACATCATCAAAAACAATTTCTATACCATTATCTAATTTGTCAATAATTTCAAGTTCATTGGTTAACGTTTCCGATTTAATATAGGTCATATTTGCATTAACAGCATTTATAACATGGTCATCTTTTTGAAGCCTTACATCAATTCTATCTGTGACTTCAAACCCTGAATCTTTACGCAGATTTTGTATCCGATTAATTAGTTCTCTCGCGATACCTTCCTTTCGTAAATCATCAGATATTGTAACATCTAAAGCCACTGTTAACGATCCTTCGTTTGCAACCAACCAACCTTCAATATCTTGAGATGTAATCTCTACATCTTCAAGCCCTAAAGTAATATTTTTTCCATTAATTTCAACATCTAAAATACCATTTTGTTCAATTTTTTTAATATCGTCAGAATTAAGGGCTTTAATCGTGTTGGCAATTAGTTTCATTTCTTTACCAAAACGTGGTCCAAGCGCTTTAAAATTGGGCTTTATCTGCTTTACCAGGATCTCTGAAGCCTCTTCTAAGAGCTCAACACTTTTAACATTTACTTCATGTTTTATTAACTCCGACACAGCCAATATCTCTTCTTTTTGTTGATCACTATCTACAGGGATCATTATTTTTTGGAGTGGTTGGCGCACTTTTATTTTTTCCTTTGCTCTTAACGATAAAACCAATGATGATATTGTTTGAGCGCTTTCCATTTTTCGTTCTAAACTTTTATCGACAAAAGCTTCATTGTAAATGGGAAAGTTTGCTAAATGGACACTTTCAAATGGTTCTTTTTGGGTAGCCGAATTTAAATCCAAATACAGTCTGTCCATAAAAAATGGTGCTATGGGTGCTCCTAACTTAGCAATAGCAACCATACAGGTATAAAGTGTTTGGTATGCCGATATTTTATCTTGTTGGTAATCCCCTTTCCAAAAACGTCTTCTGCTTAAACGAACAAACCAGTTACTTAAATAGTCTTGCGTGAAATCCGAAATAGCACGTGCTGCTTTTGTAGGCTCATAATCTGCATAAAATGCATCTACTTTCTTTATTAATGTATGCAATTCAGACAAAATCCAACGGTCTATTTCAGGGCGATCTTTTAAAGCTATATCTGCTTCAGAATAATTAAAGTTATCTAAATTAGTATACAGGGTAAAGAACGAATACGTATTATAAAGGGTCCCAAAAAACTTGCGTTTTACTTCTTCAATACCTTCTAAATCGAATTTTAAATTGTCCCAAGGATTTGCATTGCTAATCATATACCAACGTGTCGCATCTGCTCCATAATTCCCTAAGGTTTCAAACGGATCGACAGCATTTCCTAAACGCTTCGACATTTTCTGTCCGTTTTTGTCTAATACCAATCCATTAGACACCACACTTTTGTAAGCCACAGAATCGAAAACCATCGTTCCAATAGCGTGCAATGTATAGAACCAGCCTCTTGTTTGATCAACGCCTTCTGCTATAAAATCTGCTGGAAAAGTTGTCCCCTTATCAATTAAATCTGCATTTTCAAACGGGTAGTGCCACTGTGCATAAGGCATAGAGCCAGAATCGAACCACACATCTATCAAGTCGCTTTCTCTAAACATTTTTTGACCTGATGGTGATACCAATACGATAGCATCCACAATGTTTTTATGTAAATCTATTTTAGCGTAGTTTTCTTCGGAATTGTTTCCCACTTCAAAATCCTCAAAGATATCCTTTGCTAAAACACCTGCAGAAACAGCTTTATCCATTTCTGATTTTAATTCTTCAACAGACCCAATACAAATTTCTTCTTTACCATCTTCGGTTCTCCAAATTGGCAATGGAATGCCCCAATAACGTGAACGGGATAAATTCCAATCGTTAGCATTGGCTAACCAGTTACCAAATCGTCCTTCGCCCGTACTTTTTGGTTTCCAATTAATAGTGTTGTTAAGTTCGTGCATACGATCTTTAACATCGGTTACTTTAATAAACCAGGAATCTAAAGGATAATATAAAATGGGTTTATCGGTTCTCCAACAGTTTGGATAGCTGTGCTTATATTTTTCGACCTTAAAGGCTTTATTTTCTTCTTTTAATTTGATAGCAATCTCAACATCAACAGAACGCTCTGGTGCTTCCCCTTCATTGTAATACTCATTCTTTACGTACTTGCCTGCGTATTCTCCCATTTCTGGTCTAAAACGTCCTTGTAAATCTACAAGTGGCACCAAATTACCATTTTCATCTTTTACCAACATAGGTGGTACTTCCGGTTTTGCCTGTTTTGCAACTAAGGCATCATCTGCCCCAAAAGTAGGTGCCGTATGTACAATTCCCGTACCATCTTCCGTCGTTACGAAATCACCGGAAATGACCCTAAAAGCATTTTCTGGATGGTCGTTTGGCAAAGCATAGGGTAATAATTGCTCGTACTTTATGCCTACTAAATCATCCCCTTTACATTCTGCAATGACTTGAAAAGGTATTTTTTTATCTCCCGATTTATAACTTAATAATTCTGATCTATCTTCTACTTGATTGAATTTTCCAGAGAATTGATAATCGACCAGTTTCTTAGCTAAAACCACTTTAATTGGCTCGAATGTATATTGATTATAGGTTTCAACTAAAACGTAATCAATTTTTGGTCCAACGGTTAAGGCAGTATTACTCGGTAATGTCCAAGGTGTGGTTGTCCAAGCTAGGAAAAAGGCCTCCCCCGACCCCTCCAAAGGAGGAGAGAGCTCAAACGCATTTGCTATTGAGTTTTCAATTCCCCCTTTGGGGGTTAGGGGGCTTTTAAACTGAGCAACCACCGTTGTATCGGTAACATCTTGATAGGTTCCCGGTTGATTTAACTCATGAGAACTCAAACCTGTTCCTGCTTTTGGTGAATATGGCTGTATGGTATACCCTTTATAAAGCAACGCTTTATTATAAATTTCCTTTAATAACCACCAAACACTCTCCATATACTTAGGCTCGTAGGTAATATACGGATCGTCCATATCTACCCAGTAGCCCATTTTTTGAGTGAGATCGTTCCAAACATCGGTATAACGCATCACAGCTTTACGACAAGCTGCATTATAATCTTCTACCGAAATCGTTTTACCTATATCTTCCTTAGTGATACCTAATTCTTTTTCAACTCCCAATTCAATAGGCAACCCGTGAGTATCCCACCCCGCTTTACGCTTTACTTGGTAACCTTTCATGGTTTTGTAACGTGGGAAAATATCTTTTATAGCGCGTGCTAAAACGTGATGTACTCCAGGAAGTCCATTTGCCGATGGTGGCCCTTCATAAAACACATACGATTCTTTACCCTCTCGGGTAGAAACACTTTTTTCAAAGATGTTATTTTCTTGCCAATATTGTAGTATCTCATTTGCCACATTTGGCAAGTCAAGTCCTTTATATTCAGGAAATTTAGTGCTCATTTACTCTTTATTCTAATAAGGATGCGAATTTAAGGAATTTTGATAAAAAAGAAGTTAGTTTATTGTAAAAAGAAGGACATGATTTTTAAATCATGGGGTTACACAAAAAACACTGTTACGGGTTTGAACCGTCTTTTTTCCTTATCAAAATCCTCTTAGGTTAATTCATAAAAAAGAATCTCTTGTAAAATAGACTTTTCAGACCTTTAGTCTTTGTTATATTTTTCAAGAAAACAGATTAGTTAAAAACAATCTTTTTGGTGAGCACCTCATTCTTTTCTGTTCTTAAACATACTATATAGGCTCCCGTCGCCATATTATCAAACTTAAAACCATTCTCTAAACTTTCTGTCGGTACATTTTCGGCTTCTAAAACAGTTTGCCCCCTCATATTAATCAAGGCCAACTTTTTAACTTGACTGCTTAACTTTTTGGCAAACAGGGTATTTGTCCTGTTCTGATAATAAATATAATTCTCCGTAAACGTGGCTTCTTCAGCACTCAAAGTTTTGGATTCATTTTGGAAAACGATTTCGAATCTTTTATTAAACTTACCTTGTTCTGAACTAAAACCATACACTTCCTCTGTTGTTAATTCAAAATAGTTCCCTGTTAAATTGTCCCTTAAATAAATCGCTTGATCTTCATCTAGACTTTCTGCTTCCGTCATTCTAATTTCAAATGCATTATCTCCAGAAGATTTAAAATTCAACGGTATGACCTTATCAACAGTAATGGGACCATATGCCTGCATATTCATATTCTTGCCCTCTAAGTTTAAATTAAAGTCGTTGTTAGTAGATTCGTCACATTCTGCATCGTATCCGTAATCAAACCCATCTGTAGTGGTTTCACTAAAGCCCAAAAGTAGCTCTCTTCTCGTTTTTGGCCCTGATGTTGAATTGAACTCTATGCGGATTTTCTGCATACCGCTTTGCGCTTCGCTTTCTTTGGAGATCTTACCTTTTTTGGATTTTGTATTACTCGATTTAAAAAATGTCGATCCGTTGTCATAGGTCCCATCTGCTTCCGACTCTTTTATGAATATCCGCTGGTCATTGTTAAACTCTACCTGGCCATCTGCAACAATTTCTGTAATAAACCCTTGACCAACTGGAAGGTATCTTGAAGGGGTTATGGTCCCATCTTGAGAACCGTTATGGGCGCCATAGAAGCCTACAAATTGATAGGCCCTTACCGACCCCAATTTATTTACTTGTGCATAGCCTCCTTTATACTGGTCAAGATAGTGGGAATCTCCCGCCCATTGTTGCCATAATTGTAAGGTCCCATCTATGACCCCGGCATTGTCGTCAATAAATTTATGGATATCTAAAGCCGATGGATATGGATTTCCTAACAGGTATTCTGTTTTTGACACGGATGTGACCGATCCCGGTCCGCCTACATCGGTGACATTTACCAATATGGTCCCGTTATTTGGTTTACCCTCAAAAATATATTGCTGCTCTATTCCCGCATTCCCTGTTCCTTTATGTATGTACCCTACTCCAGATTCCAGCGGTGTATTGGGCGAAAGAAATGCCCAGTCCCAATACGTCATAGCATTTTTGTAAGTGTAAATCCAATAGGTACTGATCTTTCCAACTTCGTCATAGGCAGAAGTAAAAGAAAAATTAATTCCTGCCTCGTCCTTGATCATGTTCAAGCTATACGGTGTATTATTCGTATTGTTTGTAGATGCATTGTTATCTGTCAAACTTGTAACGCCCATAGCCCCGACTGGCGATCCCCAATAGTTATACCTGTACACATTCGAAGTGCCCTCCTGGCGTCTTAAAAGCTTACCGGTTGCAGAGGTAACCAGATCGCTATTTACGGTCTGTATTAGCTGGCAATCGTCTTCTAAGTCAAGCGTTCCATTCAACTCCAAATACCAGGTGTTTTCGACAAGGTTTTCACTGTGAACCCTAAAAGTATACCCAGTGTCAATTATGAGCCCTGCTGTTTCTACGGAGTGGCAAGCTGAAACATCACTTGCTATTTTTACAATACTCCAATCTTTATTGGTTGCTATATTTTCAATATCCCAAACATCGCCGTGCTGCCATGTAGATTGTGCTGTCCAATCGCCATTATTTGAAGAAACATAAGGCATGGGGGCTGTTTGATCTTGAACGGTATCAATATAATTTAAATACAGTTTCTTATCATAACTTGAATAATCTGAAGTCGTCCCTGTTATAATATTTGTCATGGGATAATAGGCTATCAAATTAGTCCAAGGTACGGTAGCACCCGTAGCCGTGTCTTCAATATTCTTTCCTACGATGGCACCTATCGTATTTCCGGAATTGTTTTCAATTTCCTGATACACCATCTTTTTTAGTTGCTCCTGTGTCAATACCACATCAAATACCCTTACCTCATCAATATCACCTTTAAAATACTCTTTATCCGATACATTATTTGAAAACCTACCTACCTCAAAATTCCCGTTAGAGTTTTCAGTGTTCTCAATAGCCGCTCCTGTACTTGCAACCGTTGCCGAAGCTAATAATTCGCCATCAACAAAAAGCTGCATTAACCCTGTTGTACTTGTATAAGTGCCTGTTATATGGTGCCATTCATCAAAATTAATAGTACTACAACTTATAGTTTCCTGAGAGTTTCCTGATGTTTTAATAGTAAATGTAGGGGTATTTCCATTTTGTAACCATACTTTACACCCTGTGTCTTCTCCCACAACAGTCATATTTGTAGAATTACCTGAATCTGACTTTACCCAAGCCATAATGGTAACATCATTTAAACCATCTATAAAAGAAGCCCGTGACAAATAATCATCTACACCATCAAAATCTATGGAGGCTATTGGTGGTGGATTACCGTCAAATAAATCTCTATAATCCAAATCTCCTCCTGAAAACAAGTCTCCATCTGCATCCGGCAAAATTGACAAATCGGTAGGATCCTCAATATCTTCATTAACATCTAAAAAAGCATCCATAACACCATTTGTTTCAAATGCATTATTCAAACCATCTCCATCTACATCGGCAGCGGTAAAAGTGTCTGCCATACCATTTTCCTGTATATCTGCATAGCCATCATTATCAGAATCTCCATCTAAATAATCTTTTAGGCCATCTCCATCGGTGTCTTCTAATTGATTTAAGTCTTTTCCTCCCATGGCAGATTCGTATACATCGTCTAATCCGTTACCATTTACATCTGTAATACTTCCTCCCATTGCATTACTAGGCGGAATATATCCAATGGTAGGCTGGGCCTCTACATTGTCCGGGATCCCATCATTGTCACTATCAATATCTATCGTATCTGAGATCGTATCATTATCAAAATCACATCTAGAACTAACTCCAAAATTTGTCAATCTCACACCTGTATTGGTATGTGTTCCCGTGGCACCATATAATAAATCGACATGAGAAAACTTATCGAACTCCATATACAAATAAAAATCTGGATCATCACCTTGCGTACCGCCATCATCTGGCTCATACACCCAATCTGTATTGGGAGCAGTAATTGTAGGGTCTAATCTATATAAAGTATAGCCGGCTGGATCTGGCCCGTTAACAAAGCCTGCTTGCTCTAAATTTGTTGTATTGCTTAAATATGGGGTTACCGTAGATGTTACCGTGGATGGATTAAACCCTGCTATTTCTGTAAAATCCCTGTAAGACCTGGTATCAATATCCCGTAATTCTAAAATAATGTCGTATAAAGCCGCTGGAACCCCTATAGGATCCCCTGAAGTTGCAGTTCCCGCTTCAACCAAGTCAAATGAATACGTCACATAATCATCACTACTGGAATTAAAAGTACTTATCCTTAACTCATTATTACAATCTACGGTATAGGATCCATTAATGGCAATAACCGTAAGAACAATATCATAATATTGATTTTGAAAGTACAAAGCATTGGAATACACTACTTTTTCGCCAGCTTTTACGTCACTCAAATCTGTAGCTGTTAGTAATGATGCATTGTTAAACTGAATAGCTGCCGAACATTCGTAAGAATCTATGATACCATCATTATCATCGTCTATATCGACTGAATCGGGTATTCCATCTCCATCTGTATCTTGTGATGACGAAACGCTACTAGAAAGGCCACTACTCGAAACAAAGCTCATATTATAATCTTCTACTTCTCCTGCCTCATACGAAAAATTACATGACGAGAAATTTGTATTATTACCTCTCACTACACCAACTCTTATTAATGAAGACCCTGAATCAGCATTCTCAGGAACAGGAATTTCAATTGGCACCTCTATTGATTTTGTTCCTCTTACGTTTCTTCTATCCCTTGCATTAAATAAAAACCGTTCTCCACTATCATCAAAATCATCATCTGTCCCCTCATTAAAATTCATCCAAACGGCAACTGTATTTACGTCTGTATTCCAACCGTCTAACTCTAAAGTAATAGTTCCTTTAATGGTCTCGCCAATACTCACCTCACCATCAGGTAAAGACGAATTATAGGTATAACTTCCTGTAGGTTCCGAACTCGTATTACTTATTCCTGCCAAATCAACTTTGGAAATAGTTACAATATTATTACTATTTATATTATTAGGAACGCAGTAATTAAATTGATTTTGTCCCGATGAAGCCGAGTTATCTGACAGTATGTTTATATTATAATCTTCTATTTCTCCTGCTTGATATTTATAATCACATGATGTGAAATTGGTATTCTTTTCTGTTCTAAAACCAATACGCATCATTGAAGCTCCTGCTAAAGCCGAACTAGGAACAGGTATAGAGATAGGGATATCAATTGTTTTATTACCTCTTTTATTACTTCCATCTTGCACAGTAAAAAAGAATGCTTCACCATCATCTTCAAAATCATCGTCTGTATTATTAAAATTTATCCATACGACTAAGGTGTTCTCATTTTTATTCCATCCGTTTAGTGTCACTGTTACGGTTCCCTCAATGGTTTCACCAGCAGTAAGATCTGTTGCAGATATTGATGAAAAATAAGTATACCCTCCTGTTGAGCCAGAGGTAGAATTATTGATACTTCCTATACTTACATTAGAAATATAGTTTGTGTTAAACGTTCCAATATTTTTTGGAGTACAGTATTGACCATAAAGGTTTTCTGCTAAAAAGAATTGAACAATAATTAGATAGAAAATCCAATGGTAGGTTTTATAATTCATTTTCATAATTTAATTGTTTTGAGTTCAATTAATTTACAGATACCAATAACATGAAGTACTTAAATACACCATGAATAAATTTATTTATTAGTTTTTTGAATTTAAAAATTGAGGGAAAGATTCATTCAAAATGATGCACTAAGCATCTATATATATAGTATTTCGGTTACAATATTAATTTAAATAATCGACAAAAGCAATAAAAAATCAGATAAAAAGTGTAAATAATTCGACGAAGTGATATATGGCATTGTTTCTGTAAGTAAAATCAGGTTAAAAAAATATTGAAACGAACTATCCTAGAGACAGAGCCATAGAGGTATACTTCGACTTCGCTCCTGCACTGGTTTCACTCATTTCATACCCAATCAAGTTGAGCACAAAGTTTTGACCTTTAGGGTCAAAAACCGAAATTTTGTATTTAGATTCCCGTTTTCACTTCGACTTTAGTTTATACCAAGCATAGCCGAAGTACTCCGTGGCCTCATGGGAATGACAGTTCCATCGGAAACCCTGCCTTTGCCGGCTGGCAGGCCCGACGCAGAGCACCGGGGAATTCTTTTTCAATTAAAGCCTGTAGTATTATATTAAAAACCCTATTAAATCTTCAATCTTAGAAATAAGTTGAATACGAATGGCAGTATTTTTAAGCGAGATTTTGTTATACTTAGATACAAATATAGTTGAAAACCCAAGTTTTTCTGACTCTAGAATACGCTGTTCTACACGATGTACCGGTCTAATTTCTCCAGACAAGCCAACCTCGGCAGCAAAACAAAAGTCTTTCTGCAATGCCGTATCCTCATTAGAAGATAGTATAGCAGCGACAACTGCCAGATCAATAGCTGGATCGTCTACTGTAATGCCTCCTGTAATATTCAAAAACACATCTTTTGCTCCCAACCTGAATCCAGCACGCTTTTCCAATACGGCCAACAGCATATTGAGACGTTTTGCATTAAAGCCCGTAGCACTTCGTTGCGGTGTTCCGTAAACCGCTGTACTAACCAAAGCTTGCACTTCTATCATTAATGGGCGCATCCCTTCTAGGGTTGCCGCTATGGCATTTCCAGACAATTCCTCATCTTTTTTAGAGATTAAAACCTCTGATGGGTTGGTCACCTCTCGAAGCCCAGAACCCTGCATTTCGTATATGCCCAATTCATTGGTAGAACCGAAACGGTTTTTATGAGCTCTTAAAATTCTAAATACATGATTTCGGTCTCCTTCAAATTGCAATACGGTATCTACCATATGCTCCAAAATTTTGGGCCCGGCAATATGTCCATCTTTAGTAATATGGCCAATCAACAAAACGGGTGTCGCTGTTTCTTTAGCAAACTTTATGAGTTCTGTAGTACATTCTTTTATCTGGGAAATACTTCCCGAGGAAGACTCAATATAATCACTATGCAGTGTCTGTATTGAGTCTACAATAACAATATCGGGCTCTAAAGCCTCTATTTGTTTGAATATGTTTTGTGTTTTTGTCTCTGTTAGTATATAACAATGATTATTATTTGGGTTAATGCGCTCTGCTCGCATTTTTATTTGTTTCTGACTTTCTTCTCCAGAAACGTATAAAGTTTTATAAGGGAGCTTTAATGAAATTTGCAGCAATAATGTACTTTTACCAATGCCAGGCTCTCCACCTAACAATGTTAAAGACCCAGGCACTATACCTCCTCCTAATACGCGATTAAACTCACCGTCAAAAGTGTTAAGCCGTGGCTCTTTAGAAAGATCTATATCTTTGATTCGTAACGGAACAGCTATTTTTTTGACAGTGGATGTTGGAGATTTCCAATCACTCTTTTCCGGCTTTTGAATAACTTCTTCAACGATAGTATTCCATTCTTTACAAGCATTGCATTGTCCTTGCCATTTTGCATATTGAGCCCCGCAATTTTGACAAAAAAAAGTCGTTTTTACCTTTGCCATTTAATTCTTTTGGAATTTAGAAATTGAGATTTGAATCTTCATTATTAATGAACTCATTTAAACTTTTTGGATTGAAGCGAAAATTAGTCATTTTGCGACCAATTGAAGGTTTTTTTAAATTGCATAGCATTGCTACGAAATAAAAAAAAGACAAAAAATGGGTATAAAAGGGCAATTTTTTAGCCAATTATAAAAGTTTAAATGATTTCAATACCCAAAATCTTCTTTAATTAAATTTATTTTCTCAATTAGTAAATCCTTTGTAATACCTCCAATTTCTTTTAAAGTATAAGCCGTTTCATAGGTCCGCATGGCCTTTTTTGGCTCTCCCATTTCTTCATAAAAACGTGCTAAATAATAACCTCCTAAAAGGGTTTTCGGATACTGATCCCTAGCTATTTTACCCAACGCTTCATAATATTCAAATTGTTCGGTTTTCTCTATGGCTGCCTCAATAGCTTTAAAATCATTAATTAGAATTTGTTTTTCGAGACCAAATAGACCGTTTATAGTTTTATACTTTTCTACCAAATAATCTACAGGAGACGTTTCCAGTTCAAGTATCGTCTCTTTATATTCCTTTTTGCTTATAGGCTGAAATACTCTAAAAATATTTTCAATGGCATTTGGCAGAGCGTGTAAAGGTGCCGAGTAGTGTGATGGTGCTTCAAAACTATCAAAACTATAATTTAAGTTCTCGTTTTCTATAGCGGAAATATCTTTATTCAAAACTTCGGTCATTTCCTTTATAGAGCTTGGATCATTTTTAGTGTTTGCTAAATAATAGAACACTTTAGATTCCAACTTACTTAACCGCTCTGGCAAATAATCTATCATATTCGGGGCCAAATCTGGGCTAACAGCAATATAACCCTGAAACAATGGTTCGGGTTTTAATAAAAAGTAATTAATAAAATTAGCCGTTTCTCCATGGCCTACAACAACTCTAAAACGAGCCGTCCTATATGTTTTTTCTATATATGGAATAAGCTCTATCCCAATAAACTCAAAAAAATTAGACCCCGTATCAATGGGCAATGAGTTTTGTTCAGAATACATACAATCATCAAATCGTTTATCAATCTGGTTAATGCCTACAATAATGGATTCTGGCATATCTTCCCAATAGGAGAGATAATCTACATTTCCAACAACCCCTTCAAATAGATAATCACCATCCAGCACAATAAATAGCGGGTAATTTTTATCCTCATTGCTATTATAACCTCTTGGTAATTGTATTTTAAGCTCCCTGGATGCTCCTAATTTCGAAGATTCAATAGTTTCATATTTAATCTGGGCTTCAGCTAAATGGATCGATAACCCAAACAGTAAGACGTAAAATATTTGCTTCATTTTGATTAAATGATTTGAAATTTAATATTGGCAAGGTAATAAATAATGAGAGAGATTAAAAGCAAAGTTTTGCAACCTTTACAGAGTTTTTAAACTTTCTTTTTTGATTTTTTCCTATTGTAAATAGGTAAATAAATTAAGGACATGCCTCCAAATATTATAATCATAAGAGTTTGAGAGACCCACATAATCCAACCAAAAGCACGGCTCGGGTCTTCTGGAATATTAAATAACAAAAACGCCAGTACTATAGCTTCAGGATAAGAGCCAATACCTCCATTAGTGGCTGCAATGCTAAAACTAGCTGCTATAAAACCAATTAATATGGCCGCCAAAGGAATATTTTGAGTTTGCTCAAGAGAAAATGAAGTCACATAAAACATAAGAAGATACATCCCCCAAATAAATAGTGTATGGAAAATAAATGCCCACTTTTTTTTCATCTTAAAAATACTAAACACACCTTCAATGAGCCCATTGATAAACACTCTTATTTTTATAGCTATTTTGGAATTGCTCCGCTTTATAAACCTTAAAAAAAACACAATCAATACAACCCCCACAGCAAGGGCAACTACGACCTTAAATGGATCGAATTTTTTAATTAAAAACCCATATATAAAATCAAATTGAAGGAAAAGCGTCATGATGATGATGCCAAGCATGACAACCATATCTGCAATACGTTCGGCGACAATAGTTCCAAAACCTTTCTCAAAAGGTACCCCTTCGTAATTTGTAAGTATAGAAGCTCTAGCTACTTCACCGGCCCTTGGTATCGTTAAATTTATTAAATAGGTGGCAAATACGGCCATAATACTATTGCCCAATCTAATATTATACCCCATGGGCTCCAATTGAAAACGCCAACGATAAGCTCTTGACAAATGACTTAAAAGCCCTAGAAACACACCTAAAAAAATCCATGTGTAATTTGCTTTTTTAAAATATTCTACTAATTTATCAATAGAGATTTGAGACAACGAATACCAGACCAAAAAAACTCCCAATAATAATGGGAGCATAATTTTTAGTATTCTTTTTATCTTTTGGTTCAAAATCCCTATTTTAATAAATTGGTTGCTTCATCTGGGAAAACTAATGAGGGCTTAAAACCTTTAGCGGCTTCAATATCCATAAAGGCATAAGTAATTAAAATTAATGTATCACCGACCGAAACTTTTCTAGCCGCTGCACCGTTAAGCGTAATTTCACCACTTTTACGTGGGCCAGGAATACAATAGGTTTCTAAACGCTCGCCATTATCGTTATTAACAATTTGAACTTTTTCACCTTGTATGATATTGGCAGCTTCCATTAAGTCTTCATCAATGGTAATACTACCTATATAATTGAGTTCTGCACCTGTGCATTTTACTCTGTGAATTTTAGATTTTACTACTTGAATTTGCATGTGGCAAAGATAATTAATTTAGTGCGATATTATCAATAAGTCTAATATCATCTGCATATACTGCAATAAACGCTCTATATGATTTTTTGTTTGATTTTCGTTTCACTGGTTTTAAAGTTTCGGCATCAGCAATAATAAAATATTCCAATTCTAATAAATCATGTTTCATGAACTGATTTTCAACCCATTCCAAAACTTTATTAGCACTATTTGTGCCAAAACACTTTTTGGCAGTTGTTAAAGTTTCATAAATAAAAGGGGCTGCTTTTTTATACGCTGGTTTTAGTCGCGTATTGCGCGAACTCATTGCTAAACCACTATCCTCTCGATGTATTTCACAACCTACTACATTAACTGGAATACGTTCCTTCTCAACTAGTTTTTTTATAATTTGCAACTGTTGAAAATCTTTCTCTCCAAAATAGGCATTATGCGGTTTCACAATATCAAAAAAACGTTTAACAATAGTACCTACTCCATCAAAATGACCACTACGAAACTTACCTTCCATTTCAAACTCCAATCCATCAAAATCAAAGTTCTGGGAAACCGTTTTGCCTTCGTAAATATCATCTATTGTAGGCGCATAAACCATGATGTTTTCTTTGCTAACGGTTTTAAGCAGGTTTAGATCATTCTTAAGTGTTCTTGGGTATTTTTCCAAGTCTTCTTTATTGTCAAATTGTGTGGGATTAACAAAAATACTAACAACCACTTTGTCATTATCTTCCAAAGCTTTTTTGACCAATTGTAAATGGCCTTCGTGCAAAGCCCCCATAGTAGGAACCAACCCTAATGTTAACTGTTTTGTTTTTAAAACATCAATGGCTGTTGTAATTTGTTGTTTTTCTGAGTATAATTCCACTTTTTAATAAAAAATTAACGCGTGCAAACTTAAGATTTTACAGCCAATTTGCATAAAATTTTGTACTTTTGCGTGTTTTTTATTTTGATTTTTTAAAAGTGATCCCATCAAAAAAATAAGCTTTATAAAATTTCTCTTTAAAAAAAAGACCAACGATTGCTAGTTATATTAGACTGTAAAATGTCAACAAAAACAAACATATGAAAGATAAGAGGATATTATATGTATCATCTGAAGTAGTTCCTTATTTACCAGAAACCGAAATTTCTTCCATGTCTTTTGAAGCACCTAGATTGGTGAATCAACAAGGCGGTCAAATAAGAATATTTATGCCCCGATACGGCAACATAAACGAACGTAGGCACCAACTCCATGAAGTGATAAGGTTATCTGGTATAAACTTAGTGATAAATGATTTAGACATGCCTCTTATTATTAAAGTTGCGTCTATTCCCAAAGAACGTATACAGGTCTACTTTATTGATAATGATGAATATTTTAAAAGAAAAGCGACGTTGACCGATGAAGCTGGCAAATTATTTTCAGATAACGATGAACGTGCTATTTTCTTTGCAAAAGGGGTTATTGAAACCGTTAAGAAATTAAATTGGTCTCCAGATATTATTCATGTTCATGGCTGGTTGGCATCATTACTGCCTTTATACTTGAAAGAATACTATAAAGGAGAGCCTTTATTTAACGAAAGCAAAATTGTTACTTCAATTTATAATCAAAGTTTTAACAATACCTTAAATAAAGATATGCTTAATAAGATTAAATTTGACAACATAAATGAAGATGCCATCAGTGTGCTTGAAGAACCTACATATAATAACTTAATGAAAATTGCTGTTGATTATTCTGATGCACTAATCGTAGGATCTGAAAATATTCCCGAAGATTTAAAATCTTATTTAGAAGCATCTAACAAACCTATTTTAGAATACAAAAATAAAGATGAATTTGGTGAAGCTTACACAACATTTTTTAATACCAGCGTTTTAAGTTAAACTATTATATTCATTCAACATATATATGAAAAAGACGATTAAAGCCTTTAAATTTCCTATTACTTTTCTACTAATCATTTTATCTTTTATAGCATGTGATAAGGATTTTAGTGTTATAGAAAGTGACGTTTTAGGAAAAGGAAATGCAAACTTTAAAATAGACAGCTTAATGCTTCCTATATCTGCATACAATAAAAAACTTAATGCTCTACAAATAAACAACTTAAACTTTAATTTACTTGGTTTTTTTGATGATCCAGAATTTGGGCAAACCACTGCCAGCATCGTTACCCAAATAGTCCCAACCTCTTTTAATCCTGATTTTGGTGACAATCCTGTTATCGACTCTGTTATTTTAAGTATTCCTTATGTTAACAGACCTAATGGTGTTGATGATGAAGGTAATAGTGCATATTCTATTAAAGATTCTTTATATGGAGATGAGACTGCAACAATTAAATTAACTATTTACCGTAATAATTATTTCTTAAGGAACTTTAATCCAAATTCAGAGAATAGTATTCAAAATTATTTTTCTAAGGCTGATGATGGAACAACCGACAATTTTGCGCTTACCGAAAACAATACCATAAATTTTGATAACCACGCAAGCGACATAATAAAGGATACTATATTTACTCCTAGCGGGGATGCTATTAAGACAACCGTTGGTGAAGGTGATGATGCCGTAACCACAAGAACCCCTCCTGCCTTTAGGACACGTCTCGATAAACCGTTTTGGAAATCTGTTATTATAGATCAAGAAGGACAACCTGAGCTGAGCAATGCCAGTAATTTTTACGACTATTTTAGAGGACTGTATTTTAAGGCAGAACCTGAAAACCCTGCGGATCCAAAAGGGAACATGGTCTTAATGAATCTGGGTTCAACAGATGCTAATATTACGATACACTATACCAAAGGAGCAGACGATTCCAGAACACAAGCTACATATACTCTTAATTTTAGAGGCAACAGACTTAACACCTTTATAAATAATTATAATGTAACTTTAACAGATGGAGACCCCCTTTTAGGAGATGAAAAACTTTATTTGAAAGGTGCGGAAGGCTCTATGAGCATTATCGATTTATTTGGCAATGAGGATACCGACAACAATGATATTCCAGATGCCTTAGAAGATTTTATTGATGATTTTAGGATGTCCGATGGCAATGGTGGCTATCTAAAAGATAATAGTACAGGAAACTTTCTATTAAAAAAACTTATTAACCAGGCACATTTGGTTGTTTATGAAGATAAAGACATAAATAACGGTACTTATGGAAATGATTTTCACAAATACGATAGAATTTATGCTTATGATGTTAAAAACAATATTCCTACTATTGATTATAGCATTGATCCGACCGAGAACACTCAAGCACCCTTCAATTCTAAAATAATTCACTTAAGTCAACGCGATACCGTTCAAAAAAAGTATAAAATACGTCTTACGGAACATTTAAATAATATTCTACTAAGAGACTCTACCAATACAAAAATAGGCTTGGTATTATCAACAAATGTCAATAACACTGCTAGTGCTCAAATATTAAATAGTAATGACGATGACCTTACAGGGATTCCAGCTGCTGCCATTTTAACGCCAAGAGGCACTGTTTTACATGGAAGCAATGAGAATGTTCTCCCAGAAGGCAGAAGAATGACATTAAAAGTATTTTTCACAGAGCCTGAAAATAACTAAAAAGTTTTTAAAAAAGTTTTTAATTCACTTATGTGTTTGCAAACAAACACATAAGTGAATTTCATCGTATAAATCATTATTTCATATATTATTTAATCTTTTATTAATACTTATTTTGCATCTTCGCATTTAAAATTTAAAACCCAAATTAATATTATGTGTGGAATTGTAGGGTATATTGGAACAAGAGAAGCTTATCCAATTATTATAGAAGGCCTCAAACGTTTAGAATATAGAGGTTATGATAGTGCTGGAATAGCACTATATGATGGTAAAGACCTTAAAGTTTCTAAAACCAAGGGCAAAGTAGTCGATTTAGAAGAACGTTCTGAAAAAGAAATCACCAAACACGGAAATGTAGGTATTGGGCATACACGATGGGCTACACACGGTGTTCCTAATGATGTGAACTCGCATCCCCATATTTCAAATTCTGGCGAGTTGGTTATTATTCATAATGGTATTATTGAAAATTATGAATCGCTTAAAAAAGAGCTAATATCAAGAGGTTACACATTCAAATCGGATACAGATACAGAAGTGTTGATTAATTTGATCGAAGATGTTAAAAGACAAGAAAATGTAAAGCTTGGTAAAGCTGTGCAAATTGCATTAAATCAAGTAATAGGTGCATATGCCATTGCTGTTTTTGATAAAAACAAGCCTGAAGAAGTGGTTATTGCACGCTTAGGAAGCCCTTTGGCCATTGGTGTTGGTAAAGACGATTTTTTTATTGCAAGTGATGCCTCTCCTTTTTTAGAATATACAAAAGATGCTATTTATTTAGAGGATGAAGAAATGGCCATCATTAGACTTCATAAAGGTATAAAAATCAGAAAAATTAAAGATGATTCTTTAGTTGATCCCTATGTCCAAAAGCTTCAAATAAATTTAGAGCAAATAGAAAAAGGTGGTTTCGATCATTTTATGCTGAAGGAAATTCACGAACAACCTAAAGCGATCACAGATACTTATAGAGGTAGGCTTCTAAGACAAGAAGCTATTATAAAAATGGCTGGGGTTGAAGATAATATGAAAAAGTTCTTAAATGCCGATCGTATTATAATTGTAGCTTGTGGGACTTCATGGCATGCCGGTTTAGTAGCAGAGTACATCTTTGAAGATTTAGCAAGAGTTCCTGTAGAAGTGGAATATGCTTCTGAGTTTAGATATAGAAACCCCATTATTACAGAGAAAGATGTGCTTATAGCCATATCCCAATCTGGAGAAACAGCAGATACCTTAGCAGCCATTAAATTAGCAAAATCTAAAGGCGCTTTTGTATTTGGCGTTTGCAATGTTGTGGGCTCGTCTATTGCCAGAGAGACCCATGCAGGAGCTTATACACATGCAGGCCCAGAGATTGGTGTGGCCTCGACAAAAGCTTTTACGACTCAAATTACGGTTTTAACCTTAATAGCATTGCGACTAGCTAGAGCAAAGGGAACTATTAGCAGTACGGATTTCCGTCATCATTTGCTGGAATTAGAAATGATTCCTAAAAAAGTAGAAGAAGCTTTAAAATCGGATGCACATATTCGAAAAATATCCGAGATCTATAAAGAAGCCCCTAATATGCTATATTTAGGAAGAGGTTATAACTTCCCCGTAGCACTTGAAGGCGCTTTAAAACTAAAAGAGATTTCTTATATACACGCCGAAGGTTATCCAGCGGCAGAAATGAAACACGGCCCTATTGCTTTAATTGATGAAAATATGCCTATTATAGTTATCGCTACAAAAAAGGGACATTATGAAAAAGTAGTAAGTAATATTCAAGAAATAAAATCCCGCAAAGGAAAAATTATAGGAATCGTTACCGAAGGAGATGTTCAAGTTAAAGAACTGGCAGATCATGTTATTGAAGTACCAGAAACTTTAGAATCACTTTCTCCGTTATTAACAACCATTCCCCTTCAATTACTATCTTATCACATTGCAGTGATGTTAGGTAAAAATGTAGATCAACCTCGTAACCTAGCAAAATCTGTCACGGTAGAATAATTACATTCTAAATATTATCATTATACCTGAGATGATTAAGGTATAATGATAATATTCAGAACTCATTTAAAGTTTGTGAATTATACCATTTTTGCTTTAAAATGACTTAAATAAAATACAGTCACTTTTTGTTTAGGCAAAAAAAAGCAAGCATAACCTCAACTACGGTCAATTTTATTTTAAACCATAAGCGAAAAAGAACCTGTTTTAGTGGGTCATTTTTTATATAGGTAAATACTTTTTAATTGCATAAACATCGCTACGGAATTAAAAAGGACAAAATATAGCTAAAAAAGGCCCCTTTTTTAGTCAATTGAAAAAATTCAAATAAGTTCTCAATAAATCTTTACTTTTTTTGCACATAAACCAATTTATAACACAGTTTTTTGTTAAAAAATACTATGCATGCATACTTTTTTATATTTTTATATTGAAGTAACATTTAATCTTTTTATATTGTTATCTAAAATATAAACTAATTCTTACTAAATGAAGACAATTTTATCAATTTTAATGTTGTTGTTTTGTGGTTTATCCTATTCTCAAACAACTATTTCTGGATCTGTTGTAGACGATAACAATCAACCCATTCCTGGAGTTAATGTTATTATTATTGGTACATCAACAGGTGTTGTAACAGATTATGATGGTAATTTCTCTCTTACTTTAAACCAAGCCCCCCCGTTTAGCGTTCAAGCAAGCAGTGTAGGTTTTGAAACCGTTACTAAAGAAGTAACGTCAAATAATCAAACTTTAAGTTTTATTCTCAAAGAAGGAACTTCGTTGGATGAAGTAGTCATTTCTGCCTCGAGAACTCCAGAACGGATCTTTGAATCGCCCGTTACCGTAGAGCGTTTTGGGTTAAAAGCAATTAAAAATACAGCTTCCTCAGATTTCTACGATGGGTTAGAAAATTTAAAAGGTGTAGATATTAATACAAATAGTTTGACCTTCAAATCTATTAACACAAGAGGTTTTGCAACGTTCGCAAATACGCGTTTTATGCAATTAGTAGATGGCATGGACAATGCTGCACCGGCTCTTAATTTTCCTTTAGGTAATTTATTGGGAATGGTAGAAACAGATGTATTAAGCGTAGAGCTCTTACCGGGAGCTGCCTCAGCACTATACGGTGCTAATGCCTTTAATGGGATACTATTTATGCGAAGCAAAAACCCTTTCGATCATTCGGGTATAAGTGCATATTACAAACAAGGCATTACCTCCCAACAAGCAGCTGGCGATAATGATTATAAAGATTATGGTATTCGGGCAGCCCACAAATTCAGTGAAAAATTTGCCGCAAAAGTTAATTTTAGCTACTTACAAGGAACCGATTGGGTCGCTAATGACACCAGGGGCAAAGATCGAAATACTTCTTTCGTAGAAAACAATAGCACTAGAGAAAATGATATAGATTATGATGGTGTAAACATATATGGTGATATCGCTTCGATTAATATTAAAACGGTTGCTGATAGGCTAGCTGCACTAGGGAGACTCCCTAATCCCGATTTGGCTAATTTGGTACCTTCTGTAAGTGTGAGTAGGACAGGTTACGATGAAGCGGATTTAACAGATTATGATGCTAAAAGTATCAAAGCGGATTGGGGTTTATATTTTAGACCCTGGGAAGATGATTTTGAAATTCAATATGTAGGTAAAATAGGCTCTGGGTCTACCGTATATCAAGGCTCTAATAGGTACTCCATAAAGAATTTCTTTTTACAACAACACAAATTGGAAATAAAAAATGACCATTTTTTTCTTAGGGGCTACATAACTGCCGACAATGCAGGTGACTCCTACGATATGGTATTTACAGGTGTGAATATAAATAGACAATGGAAAGCAGATGAGGTTTGGTTTGGTGAATATACAGCTGCTTTTATAAGTGGTACATTGGCTGGATTAAATGCAAATGAAGCACATGCGAGTGCAAGACAAGCAGCAGACACTGGAAGATTTGAGCCTGGCACCCCCGAATTTAAAAATGCTTTTAATACCGTAACCAACGATCCGGATGTATTAACGGGGAGTAAATTTAGAGACGAGTCTAAAATCTATCATTCTGATGCAAACTATAACTTTAGTCATTTAACTGATTTTGCCGAAATTCAAGTTGGAGGATCCTACAGAAAATATGTTTTAAATTCGTTTGGCTCCATTTATACCGATAAATTAGGGGAAATTCCATATTCTGAAGTTGGTCTATATACGCAGCTTCAAAAGAAATTTTTAGAAGATGACCGCTTAAAATTGACCGCATCGATACGTTACGACAAATCAGAACTTTTTGATGCATTTTTCTCCCCAAGATTATCCGTTGGTTATAATTTAGGAGAAGACAACAACCATAATTTAAGGGCCTCTTTTCAAACAGGTTTTAGAAACCCAGATACTCAAGCCCTATACATTGGCTTTAATGTAGGAAGCATTATTTTACTTGGTAGTGCTCCAGATAACCCTGAAAGGGATTTAAGAACGGTTAGTGGAGATGATATTTCGACCACTGGGCAAAGCATTATTGGTAATAGTTTTGATTATGATGGCACCGGTGCTTATAACAACTCATTTACAAGAACTTCGGCGGCGGCATTTGCAGCTTCCCAAAACCCAGCAGATTTAAAAATAGCCAATCCTAATATCGTAAAACCAGAACAGGTGAGTTCTTATGAAGTGGGTTATCGAGGCAAACTAGATAAAGTGATTATAGATTTTAGTGCGTATTTAAACCAATATAAAGATTTCATTACAACTGTAGATGTTGTTAATCCATATTATGGCGATGTGCAATTAACACAAACAGCCCCAGTAAATGGTACTCCAACACCATTAGCTATCATTGCCCTGGCCAATAGTGACTTTCAAGCGTATAGAGCTTACACAAATACAACGGCAGATGTTAATTCCTATGGTGCTGCTTTAGGCGTGACAACTAAAATATTTGGAGACTACGATTTAGGAATGAACTACACGTATGCAAAATTAGATTTTGATCGTGATGCCAATCCAGATTTCCAAACAAACTTTAACACACCCGAACATAAGTTAAAAGCCTCTTTCGGGAATACAGACCTATTTAAAAACTTTGGCTTTAACGTCGCTTGGAGATGGAGCGACAACTATGTTTGGGAAGCTACCTTTGCTACGGCAGAAGTTCCTGCTTATCACGTTTTAGATGCACAAATAAACTTACGCGTACCATCCTTAAAATCAACATTTAAAGCAGGTGCTTCCAATCTTTTAGGCGATGAGTATTTTACAGCTGTGGGAACAGGTATGATAGGCTCACAGTTTTACCTTTCATGGACCATTAATAACTTATAAAAAAAGATCATTATGAATATTAGATATATATACCTTTTTGTCTTGGCTTTCGTTTTTTTTGCTTGCGACGAAGACGATAAGATATTACCAGGAGCAGTCATATTACCAGAATTAACAGCGGGTTCTGCAGACTTTTCAAATTACGTAGCTGTAGGAGCCTCATTTACGTCTGGTTTTACAGATGGTGGTTTATTTATAGCTTCACAAGAAAATTCATTCCCAAACATTTTATCAAAAGAATTTGCAAAAATAGGAGGGGGTACTTTTACACAACCTTTAATGAATGATAATACTGGGGGCATTCTAGTAGGCGGCAATGTGGCAAGAGGTTATAGGTTGACATTTAACAGCAACATCCCTGGACCACAACCGTTAGATGCTTTTTTAACAGGGCTGGGAGCTCCGGTTCCTCCTATCACCACTGAAGCGGGTGTAAATATTGGCAGTGATTTTAATAATTTTGGAATTCCTGGTGCTAAAAGCTGGCACCTCGTACTGCCTGGCTATGCTAGCCTAAACCCTTACTACGCACGTATGGCATCTGCTCCAACAGCTACTGTTTTAGCCGATGCCATGTCACAAAACCCTACATTTTTTACCTTATCTGAAATTGGAGGTAATGATGTGCTAGGTTATGCTACCTCTGGTGGAGATGGATCAAATTCAATAACACCTTCTGCCGGAGACGCCGGAGTTGGTTTCGATGAAACATTTAACGCCTTAGTTGCCACCTTAACTTCTGAAGGTGCTAAAGGCGCCGTAACGAACGTGCCTTATATTACAGATTTACCCCATTTTACAACAGTACCTTATAATCCTTTGGATCCAACAAATCCCGATTTTGGCCCTGAAATCCCTACCCTTAACGGTATTTTTGGTCAATTAAATCAAGTATATGCTTTTCTTAATGTACCAGAACGCTCCATTGTGTTCTCTACAACAGAAGCTAGCGCTGTTGTTATTAAAGATGAAACTTTAGCAGATTTATCCGTTCAAATTGCTACTGTTCTAAACAACAGCCCTGCATTTCCTACTTTCGTACAATCATTTGGTTTACCTGCCGAGGCAGCACCCCTTGTAGCAGATTTATTAGGGCTTACCTATGGTCAAACTAGACAAGCTACCGAGGGCGACTTATTTGTTTTACCAAGTAGTGCTATTATTGGGACCGTAAATGAAGATAATGTACAGGCACTGGTAGCACAAACTTTGCCTTTGGCATTGGCAGGACAGTTTTCGGTTGAAGGCATTACACTTCCATTAGCAGATAAATGGGTATTATTACCAAGCGAACAAGCAGAAATAAAAATGGCAACAGACGCATACAATGTAACTATTGCCGCTGTTGCAAGTTCAAATGATAATATTGCTTTAGTAGATTTAAATAGTATTCTTAGCGAAACTGCAAGTACGGGCATTAATTTTGATGGCTTCAATCTCAATGCAGATCTGGTTACAGGTGGTGCTATAGGACTCGATGGTATTCACTTAACAGCCAGGGGCTATGCGCTTATGGCAAACAAATTTTTAGAAGCTATAGACAATGCTTTTGGATCTAACTTTATTGAATCCGGAAATGTTGCCAAAGCAAACGATTATCCCACAAATTACTCCCCTACATTACAATAATTTAAAATAAAAATGGCATTATAGAACACCTTCTAATAGAAGGTGTTTTTTTATTATAAAAAAGCTCAAAAAACAACTTTTATTTTCAATTAAAAAATATATCTTTGCACGCGAAAACTAAAACTGTTTTCACACAATTAAATCGCATAATATTAAACACATAAGTAATGTCTAAAGTTACAGGTAAAGTTGCACAAATAGTAGGTCCGGTAATCGATGTTGAATTCGGTGCAGGTTCAGAACTTCCAAAAATTTACGATTCATTAGAAATTAAAAGACCTGACGGTTCTTTATTAGTATTAGAAGTACAGTCTCACATTGGTGAAGATACGGTTCGTACAATTGCAATGGATTCATCTGATGGTTTAAGTAGAGGAACTGAAGTTACTGCTACGGGTGCGCCTATACAAATGCCGATTGGTGATGATGTTTACGGACGTTTATTTAATGTTATTGGTGATGCCATTGATGGTCTTGGAAATTTACCTAAAGCAAATGATGCTGGATTACCAATTCACCGTCAAGCTCCTAAGTTTGAGGATTTATCAACTTCTACTGAAGTTTTATTTACAGGTATTAAAGTCATCGATTTAATTGAGCCTTATGCAAAAGGTGGTAAAATTGGTTTATTTGGTGGTGCTGGTGTAGGAAAAACAGTATTGATTCAGGAACTGATTAATAATATTGCAAAAGGACATGGTGGTCTTTCAGTATTTGCAGGTGTTGGAGAAAGAACTCGTGAAGGAAATGACCTTTTAAGAGAAATGTTGGAATCTGGAATTATTCGTTACGGTGATGATTTTATGCATTCTATGGAAGCAGGCGGATGGGATTTATCTAAAGTTGATAAATCTAAAATGAAAGAATCTAAAGCAACTTTCGTATTCGGACAAATGAATGAGCCTCCTGGAGCTCGTGCTCGTGTAGCATTATCTGGTTTAACTATTGCTGAGTATTTCCGTGATGGTGCTGGTGAAGGTCAAGGAAAGGATGTATTATTTTTCGTAGATAACATCTTCCGTTTTACACAAGCTGGTTCTGAGGTATCTGCATTACTTGGTCGTATGCCTTCTGCAGTAGGTTACCAACCAACATTAGCAACAGAGATGGGTGCGATGCAAGAACGTATTACATCAACTAAAAGAGGTTCTATTACATCTGTACAAGCGGTTTACGTACCTGCGGATGATTTAACGGATCCTGCTCCTGCAACAACGTTTGCTCACTTAGATGCCACAACAGTATTGTCTCGTAAAATTGCTGAGTTAGGTATTTATCCTGCGGTAGATCCATTAGATTCTACATCCAGAATCTTAACTGCAGACATCTTAGGAAACGAACATTATGATTGTGCACAACGAGTAAAAGAATTATTACAACGTTATAAAGAATTACAAGATATTATCGCTATCCTTGGTATGGAAGAATTATCTGAAGAAGATAAATTGGCTGTAGGTAGAGCTAGACGTGTACAACGTTTCTTATCACAACCTTTTCACGTAGCAGAGCAGTTTACAGGTATACCAGGTGTATTAGTTGATATTAAGGAAACTATTAAAGGATTTAACATGATCATGGATGGTGAATTAGATCACTTGCCAGAAGCTGCCTTTAACCTTAAAGGAACTATTGAAGAAGCTATAGAAGCTGGAGATAAAATGTTAGCTGAGGCGTAGCCGAAGCTAATGCTGAATTTATTTCAGCATCTTTAAAAGAGCGTCTTTAAAGCATCTTTAAAGAGCATCTTTAAAATTGAATTTTCAATAAAAATTAAAGACCCTGAAACAAGTTCAGGGTACTAAAACGAGTTTTAGTATGTATTTAGAAATTGTATCACCTGAAGCAACCCTATTTAGTGGAGAAGTAACTAGTCTTGCTGTTCCTGGAGTTAATGGAGATTTCGAAATGTTAAATAATCATGCACCCATTGTATCTTTATTAAAAGAAGGTGTTGTTAAAATTTCAGGGAATATTGAATTAGATGAAGCCGTTCAGGACAAATTTACTAAAGGAGAAAAAAATACGACTTTATTAAAAATAAACTCTGGAACCATAGAAATGAAAGACAATAAAGTTATTGTTTTAGCAGACTAAATTTCTATTCATAAAATATATTAAAAACGCAAAGCAGTGCTTTGCGTTTTTTTATTTAACATCATTTTATATCCATTTCCAGATAATCAACTCCCAATCTTCCCCCCCTTCGGTATGCACATCCAAAATATTAAACCCTACAGCCCGATGTGCTTGAGAAGATCGGCTGTTTTTAGAATTAACTTCCGTAATCACTGCATCAAAATCTGACTCTAATTCTGTTTTAAAATACTGGTATAGCCCTTTAAAAACACCTTGCTTTCGGTACGCTTTGTCTATACAAATTTGCCCCATAATCAAATAACGAAGGGCCGATAAATTTTTAGAAACGATGATACCATCCATATATTCAAACATGGGTATAAGTGTAGGGACATCTTTTCTAAAGGCATTGAGCATACACAGGGCATAGCCTATAACTTTTCCTTTATGTGTAGCAATAACATGCGGGCAAGCATCGTTCATGCGCTTTAAAACATCAAAAGTGTGCTTTACAGAAACAAACCCTTCCGTTTTAATAGTATCATTAGATAATAACTGCTTAACATTAAGCTGTTGTAAATCTAAAATTTGCTGTAGTTCCCCTTCCGATTCAGCCCGTTTATAAACAATTTGCAACATGACTATTATACTTTTTTAATCACATTTGTAACAATGCCCCAAATAACAAAATCATTATCGCTCGTAATTTTGATTATTGGATAATTAGGATTCTCTGGCTGTAACCACACTTCATCCCTATCTACTTTTAAACGCTTCACTGTAAATTCACCATCTAAAAAACAGACTGCTATTCTATTATTTGCAGGTTCTAAACTTCTATCTATAACTAATAAATCATTATCATCTAATCCGGCACCAATCATAGACTGCCCGCTTACTCTCGCAAAAAAAGTCGCCTCCTTATTTTTAATGAGTTCTTTATCTAAAGACAAGCGCTGTTCCTTAAAATCTTCGGCAGGCGAAGGAAACCCTGCCGAAATTCCTGAGTCAATAAATATAGCTCCAGAATTTTCAGAAACTTTAGGCTTGAAAAAAGTAAGTCCTTGAGAAGCGGGAAGTATCATAATATTATTTATTTAAAGCTTTAGCAATTTCTTTTTGTATAATAGGTTCCATAATAGCATAGCCATCTTCATTTGGATGAACACCATCTTCTCCCAGCCCTTTTCTTAGTCCATTATTAGACACATCTACCATAGCAGAGAAATAGTCGACATAAACAATGTCCTGTTCACTTGCATAAGGCTCTAACAACATATTAAGCTCTATAATTTTTTTAGCTGGTTTTAGCCCAGGGTTCCAAGGAAAATCAAAAACTGGTAGGACTGAGCATAATAGGACTTTTATTTTATTAGCCTTTGCAAGCTCTACCATAGACTTTATATTGTTAAAAATCATATCTATTGTAGAAGGTCCCGTATTGCCTGCAATATCATTAACTCCTGCAAGTATGACCACTGCTTTTGGATGCAACTCAATGACGTCTTGCCTAAAACGAAGTAACATCTGTGGAGTGGTTTGTCCACCAATCCCCCTATTTATATAATTATTGTTATTAAAAAACCCATTATTGATTATTGACCACCCTTCGGTAATTGAGTTGCCCATAAATACAACTCTAGGTTCATTTGCTTCCAACGATACTAATCTCGCATTATCTTTTTGATATCGTCTTAAATTGGCCCAATCTTGAGCATATAATGTATGCATACTAAAAGTTGACAGTATTATACTTAAAATTAATCGTGAAAAACGCATCCTTGAATATTATTTTGTAAAATAGTAAAGTTTATTTACTTAACAACAATAATCTCATTAATATTAGTTGTATACCTTGGAGACAATCGTTCTTGCCGCATTTTCCAGGTGCGCTTTAAATCTTGACTTCCAAACTTGATCTTATAATTTTCATATTTAGCATTTAATCTGTCTATAGTATCCATCAATGGTCTATGTTTTGGATCTTCAGTTTCAAACAGATCCAATTGATGATTGCTTGTTGGAACCAAACCTGTTACAATAACCCCCGCCCGTTTATATTTTATTCCTTTTTTAAAAATTGAAGCTACACTATTTATAGCACAATTACTAATAGTTAAAGATGAATTGGTTGGGTATGGTAAACTTACCGCTTTACTTGCTCTATGCTGTTGTGTTCCCTTTTTATGCCTGTCACTACTCAAAACAACATAAATAATATGGCAACTAGAACCTTGTTTACGCAATTTTTCGGCACAACTTGTTGCAAACGTTGAAATACGTTCTTTAATATTATCTATATCAGAGTAAGTATACTCAAAGCTCCTGGTTGTTGCAATCGCTCTTTTTGTTTGAAATTCATCTAACTTTAATTTAGAAATTCCTTCCAAATCCTTTTTTAACTTCCATGCCGTTATTGAAAAATTTTTGCGTACCCATTCGTCTGGCAATTGAACAAAATCAAATGCTGTTATACATCCTTTTGCTTTTAATCGTTTTTGCAACCCACGACCAATACCCCAAACAGCTTCTAGCTTTATCCAATTTAAAGCTTTTATTCTTTTTTCTTCAGAATCAATCACATAAACACCTTTGGTTTCGTTTGGAAACTTACGGGCTATTTTATTGGCCACTTTACTCAAGGCTTTTGTTGGTGCAATCCCCACACAAGTAGGAATGCCCGTCCATTTTAAAATGCGCTGCCTAATCTGGTTTCCGTACTCTTTAAAATCGTAATTTTCAAAGCCTTTAAATTGTACAAACGCTTCGTCTATACTATACACCTCTACATTTGGGGTAAACTGTTCTAATATAGTCATGACCCGATTACTCATATCTCCATATAATGGATAATTAGAAGAATACACATGAATATTATTGGCCTTGCAAAAAGTTTCCCATTTAAAAATAGGGGCGCCCATAGGGAGATTTAATGCCTTAGCTTCATCACTGCGCGAAATAACACAGCCATCATTATTACTTAAAATAGCAATGGGCTTGTTGCGTAAATTAGGGTTAAAAGCACGTTCGCAAGACGCATAAAAGTTATTACAATCTACTAAAGCATACATAGAACTCATCTTGACTTTTACTATTTCCTAAAACCTGCCGGCAGGCAGGAATGGCTAAAATCCGTCCATATTTCGTTACTTTTCTTATCCGTAGCAATGCTATTGCTATGCCTTTCAAAAAGTGCCTCATCTGGACAAATTTTATCTCATTTTAGTTCTCTTAACTCTTATTATCATAAATCGGAGTTCATGAATCTTCGATTTCGGTTAAACATAAAAAGTCAAGATGAGTTCATAATAAATACACAGCAGCGAAATCGAAAGATCGCTAAGGTCCATTTTATAGTGAAATAGACAAGGAAGATTTTTTATATTTTGTGAGTTTTTATATATTTGTGTCTATATATTTGAAATATTTATATTACAAAAAAATATTTTTTCCTCCCAAATCTTACACTTACTAGTTTTCTTGATTTTATGGTGCTATTTAACCAAAAATAAATAATACGAATTATAAAAGTAAAGTTTTTTTCTAAAAAAAGTAAATTGCTGTTCCTAATTATTGTCCGCTAATAATTAGGACAATTAAAAAATGCGAACTTTTTAGTTCGCATTTTTATTTCGCTTTGCGCATAAATTCCTCAGCTTTATTGACCATATTCTTGCTTCCACAAATAAAGGGTACCCGTTGGTGTAATTCTGTAGGTTGAATATCCATAGTTCGAACAAATCCATCACTGGCTTTTCCATTGGCTTGTTCAGCTAAAAAGGCCATGGGGTTACATTCGTATAACAAACGTAATTTCCCTTTAGGGTTTTTTGAACTTTGTGGATATAAATAAATGCCCCCTTTAATCATGTTTCTATGAAAATCTGAAACCAATGATCCAATATATCTAGAAGTATACGGCCTGTCTTCCTCTTCTAACTGGCAATACTTAATATAATCCTTAATCCCTTGTGGAAAATGAATATAGTTGCCTTCATTTACAGAATAAATGGATCCATCCTTAGGAAACTGCATATCTGGATGCGATAAATAAAATGAGCCTATTGCAGGGTTTAACGTAAATCCGTTAACACCATCGCCAGTTGTATAAACCAACATAGTAGATGTTCCATATACCACATAACCGGCAGCTACTTGTTCACTCCCTTTTTGTAAAAAATCTTTAAGTGTTACCGGGGTTCCAACTGGCGTAACCCGCCTGTAAATTGAAAAAATAGTTCCCACAGACACATTCACATCAATATTTGAAGACCCGTCTAAAGGATCTATTAATACGACATATTTATTTTGGTGATTTTCATCCTGACTATTAATCGAGATAAAATCGTCTTCTTCCTCGCTCGCAATCCCACAAACAATGTTTCTATTGGTCAATGTTTGTATAAACTTATCGTTAGCATAAACATCCAATTTCTGTTGATCTTCACCTTGGACATTCGTATCTCCAACTGCTCCAATAATATCTACCAGCCCAGCTTTATTAACTTCATGGTTAACCACTTTTGCTGCTAACCTAATGGAATTGATAAGACTGGATAGTTCACCCGAGGAATATTTAAAAGATGACTGGTTTTCAATAATAAATTCTCCTAAAGTTTGTTTTTTATGAGACATAAAATGTTGGATTGGTTTGTGCAAATATCCACTATTTTTTAATGAACTACAACGTTTTCGTAAAAGATTAATGTCCATAAATAATCAACTTTAAGCTATATTTGAAATAATTATAATGATCCTATGAGTTACTCTATACGAAAAGCTACCAAAGATGATATGCCTCAAACATTTCTTTTAATAAAAGAACTAGCCCGTTTTGAAAAGGAAACCAATGCTGTAGAAATTACTGTAGAAGATTTGCAAGCGGATGGGTTTGGTGACACACCTAAATTTCAATGTTTTGTAGCTGAGGCAAACAATACCATCGAAGGTATTGCCCTAGTTTACAACCGATACTCTACATGGAAAGGGGAAACATTGCATTTAGAAGATTTAATAGTAAGTGAGCAAATGAGAGGTTCTGGCTTAGGAACTGCCCTTTTAAACGAAGTTATTAAATATGGTTATGATTTAGGGGTAAAACGGATCAATTGGGAGGTCCTTGATTGGAACGCGCCTGCTATTGCTTTCTATGAAAAAAAGGGCGCGCAGGTAAAACGTGATTGGGATGTTGTTCATTTAGACGAACAAGGGATTAAAGATTATATATCAAAATTATAACATGCAGATATTTAAATTTGGTGGCGCATCTATAAAAGATGCCGCAGGTGTAAAAAACATAGCTACGGTATTGCAAAAAGTGGGATACGCCAACACACTAATTATTGTTTCTGCTATGGGAAAAACAACGAATGCTTTGGAAACCGTTATCAAAAATTATTTTGAAAACAAACCCCAACTGCAAAGCTCTCTTCAAGAAGTTAAAAAATATCACCATATCATTCTATTAGATTTATTTGAAAACGAAAGCCATCCAGCTTTTAAAAAAGTAGCTGTTCTTTTTGATGAATTAAATAACTTCCTTACAACAAATAAATCACCAGATTACAACTTTGTTTATGATCAGGTAATAGGTTTTGGCGAATTAGTTTCAACAACAATAATAAGCGAATACTTAAACGCGATCAACATAAAAAATAATTGGATCGATGTTAGGACCCAAATTAAAACAGACAGTTATTATAGACGTGCCAATGTAAATTGGGAAGAAACACAAAGCTTAATAACTTCAATATTCAACAAAACTGTTTTAAATATTACACAAGGATTTCTAGGTAGCGATTCTAACAACTTCACAACAACACTTGGTAGGGAAGGGAGTGATTATACGGCAGCCATTTACGGATATTGTTTAAATGCCGAAAGTGTTACTATTTGGAAAGATGTTCCTGGCGTTTTAAATGCAGATCCTCGCTATTTTGAAAATGCCCAACTGCTAAATAAAATATCGTACAGAGAGGCTATAGAATTGGCTTTCTATGGAGCATCGGTCATTCATCCTAAAACAATACAACCACTACAAGGTAAAGAGATTCCATTATATGTAAAATCATTCTTAAACCCTGAAGCATCTGGAACAAGGATTGGGAAAAATGCTACTTTATATCCTATGATCCCTTGTTTCATTGTAAAGAAAAACCAAGTTTTAATTTCTTTATCTTCTTTAGATTTCTCATATATAGTTGAAGAAAATATTAGCGATATTTTCAATTTACTGCATCAATATAAAATGAAAGTAGATGTGATTCAAAATTCCGCTATTAGTTTTTCTGTTTGTGTAGATAATATTTTTAACAATCTTGATAAATTATTACAGCATCTAAAAGCAAAATTTAAAGTAACTTGTAACGAAAATGTATCACTTTATACCATTCGTCATTATAATGGAAATACCATTAATCAAATTGAAGCAGGTAAAACCGTGTTATTAAAACAATTAACTCAAGAAACTGTTCAAATAGTAACTAAATAAACAATTTAGTACATTTACACTCATGACCAAACAACAAAACACTGGGCTGGTAACCGCCAAAGAAGTCGCTAAAGCTATCCAATTAGGCAAATATGGGTTTATAGGTACTTTTATTGGTTGGGTTTTAATGAAAGTTCTTAAAATATCTACTCTAAATAGAATATACAAGCGCAACAAGCATCTTAGCGACTTGCCTTTTCTGGATGGTATTTTAGGGGATTTTCAGATTAAATTCGAAATTCCTGAAGAGGATTTAAAGCGCCTACCAAAAAATGGTGCTTATATTACTATTTCCAATCACCCTCTTGGCGGTATTGATGGCATACTACTTTTAAAGCTTATGCTTGAACAGCGAGAAGATTTTAAAATAATAGCCAATTTTTTATTGCACAGAATAGAACCTTTGAAACCCTACATTATGCCTGTTAACCCTTTTGAGGACAGGAAAGATGTAAAGTCCAGTATAGCTGGATTTAAAAATTCTATTTTACATTTAAAAAATGGCCACCCATTGGGTATTTTTCCGGCAGGTGAAGTATCGACGTATAGAGATGGTAAATTAGTTGTGGACAAGCCCTGGGAAGAGGCCGCCATGAAACTTGTTAAAAAAGCTGAAGTCCCTGTAGTTCCTATTTATTTTCATGCCAAGAACAGCAAATTGTTTTATAAGCTTTCTAAAATTAGTGACACCTTTAGAACGGCAAAATTGCCTTCTGAGCTATTAACCCAAAAAAGGCGTACTATAAAAGTTAGAATAGGAAAGCCCATTTCTGTTGCCGATCAAAAAGAACATACATCCCTTGATAGTTTTTCTGGATTTTTAAGACGAAAAACCTATATGCTATCAAATGCCTTCGAGGACAAATCGAAGATTCTTGATAACCTTTCATCTACGTTAAAGACACCTAAAATACCTAAGCGTATTGTGACTCCTGTTGATAATATGCTAATGACAAAAGAGGTGGAAGCTCTTACCAAGAATAATTTCAGGTTATTACAAAGTAAAAACTACGAAGTCTTTTTAGCAGAGCCTAAAAGCATTCCTAACATTTTACGCGAAATTGGACGTTTGCGCGAAATCACTTTTAGAGAAGTCGGCGAAGGAACGAATGAAGCAATAGATTTGGATACCTTTGATACCTATTACCATCATATGTTTCTTTGGGACAATGAAAGAAAGTTAATAGCTGGTGCTTACCGAATGGGCTTAGGATCTAAAATTTTTGAACGCTACGGTATCGATGGCTTTTATTTGCAGGATCTCTTTAGGTTTGAACCTGAATTACACAAAATGATGAGCCAGTCTATTGAAATGGGACGTGCTTTTATCATCAAGGAATACCAACAAAAGCCTATGCCTTTATTTTTACTTTGGAAAGGTATTGTACATACTACACTGCGTTTTCCTGAGCATAAGTTTTTGATTGGCGGCGTTAGTATTAGTAACCAGTTTTCTAATTTCTCAAAATCATTGATGATCGAATTTATGAAATCGCATTATTACGACCCATATATAGCACAATATGTACGTCCTAAAAAAGAGTTTAAAGTTATCCTTAAAGATGCCGATAAGGATTTTGTCTTTGATGCAACCGAAGCCGATTTAAATAAATTCGACAAGATTATAGACGAGGTAGAACCAGGTGCTTTACGTTTGCCTGTACTACTAAAAAAGTACATAAAACAAAATGCTCGATTAGTCGCATTTAATGTAGATCCATTATTCAACAATGCTGTTGATGGTTTGATGTATATTAAAATCGCCGACTTACCCGACAGTACTGTACGCCCTGTTATGGAAGAGTTCCAAGCAGAGTTGGAAAGTAAACTGGAGAATAATGGGGAAGCTTAAACCAAGTTATACTGCCCTACAAACTCCTTGAAATAAGTTTTTATTTCTTCTCGTGCTTTTAGAAATGCCGCATGTTTTTCTGCTCGGTGCCCATTACTTTTGATGGATCGAAAAATTATGGTGTAAACGCACGGCACTTTTACTTGGAATATAAGGGCAGTTTTCGTTGGTATGATCGCATACCGTAATGATATAATCGAAGTCCACATCGGCATATTCATCTACATGATTAGAGGTGTGATGGTCTATATTTAACCCATCTTCTTTCATAATAGGCAAGGATTCAGGATTTAAACCACGGGGTTCTATCCCAGCACTATATACGTTTATTGCGTTATAATCTAAAAAACGACAAACAGATTTTCACGATTCACAAAAAAGCGAAACTCAGAATGACGTTCCAATTTAACAGTCAATAACCCCTGTCATTTATTTAACATAACGTAAACTCGATATGCTTTGCTTTGCAAGGCTTTGATTTTCAATTATCTGAAAACAAATATAGAGTATCGTTGTCATTCCGAGAAATAATTTTTGCTAGGCAAACACACAAAATGGAATGACGTTTTTTTATTTTGCAAACCTTACACAAAATAGCCGGACTGCGAATAGTGCCTAATGCCTGTTTTCGAGCATGGTTGGGAAGTAAGGAGTCACGAAACATGGTACTCTTTTTCATAAGATAAGATGTCCGATCGGTAGCCTTTAGTGATAAATATTTCTTTCCGTGTAAGTATTAAAATTATTTTACATATGAAAAAACTAAGAGCAAATGCAGCCGGTATAGATATCGGCTCCAAGAAAATTTTTGTTGCAGTAGGATCGGGGCCCGTAGCATCCTTTGAAACCTTTACAGAGAGTTTTCATCAGGCCAAGGACTACTTGTTATCAAAAGGTGTTGAAACAGTAGCCATGGAAGCTACGGGTGTTTATTGGGTAATCCTGTATGAGATCTTGTCGGGTGCAGGGTTGGAGGTATGGTTGGTCAATGGATTTCAGACCAAGCAGGTTCCAGGCCGTAAAACAGATGTCAAGGACTGCCAGTGGATTCAACAGCTTCACAGCTATGGTTTGTTAAACAGGTGCTTTGTGCCCGATGAAAAGGTCAAGCAAATAAGGGTTTACCAGCGCATGAGAGAGGATCACATACGATCGGCCTCGATGCATATCAACCATATGCAGAAGGCGTTGACCGAGATGAATATCAGACTCAAAGAAGTGCTGAGCCAAATACACGGTGCAAGCGGGTTGGCGATGATAAAAGCTATTTTAGAGGGCGAAAGGGAAGCTAAAAACCTTTTAGCGCTTTGTCACACCAGTATTAGAGCCAAAAAAGCCGATTTGGTGCTCAAAGCATTAAATGGGCATTACACCGAAGCGGGGCTGTTTGCTCTAAAGCAGGCCTGCCAAGGTTATACGTTCTATCAGCAACAAATAGCCCAATGCGATCAAAAGCTTCAAGAGGCCATGGAGCAGATCAACGATTACCATAATGATGCCAATGCTCAAAAAAAGATTCAAACTTCCAAAGCCCGCAAACCAATACGCCATAACAAACCAAGGATAGACCATTTGGGTGGTCACCTGCTTCAAATATTTACAGGTAGAGATGCTACTGATCTGCCAGGGATTACCGATTATACCTGGTTACAGCTTTATGCTGAGACGGGCAAGGACTTACAGAAATGGAAAACGGAAAAACACTTTACTTCCTGGTTGGGTCTCGCTCCGGGTCAGCACGAGTCAGGAAAAATGAAAAAAAGAGTAACTAAAAAACACAGGCCTAAGGCCGGGCAAATATTCAGACAGATTGCCCAAAGCCTGATCGAAAGTAAAAAGATCGCCTTGGGCGCTTTCGGCAGAAGGCTCAAGGCCAAACGAGGGCCAGGTATTGCCATAAAGGCCACAGCTAGAAAATTGGCTGAACTATATTGGAGGTTGATGGTCAAAGGGTTGGATTACACCGAAAAGGGTATTAAAGCCTATGAGGAAAAAGTCAAGCTCAATAAAGAAAAATGGCTTCGAAAAACAGCAAAAAACCTAGGGTATCAGATTGTTGATCAATAACTAATGATAAAACGTCATCGGTAACGACAAAGGAGGAGGAATCTCATCACATTTGAGATTTCTCGTCGCTCGTTCCTCTCTCTGTCGAAATGACAAGTTTCTAAATTTCATCGTCTTATAATTTAAAATAACACTGCCATTTACGTCGATCTCACATTAATATACTTTCTTCTTTATTCATTCAATAATACAAGAACTGTGCTTGGCTTTTTTATTAGTTATAATGCTTCAAGCTAACTAAAAACAAGTCTCTATATAACATTAATCTATCTTACAACTCCGTCTTTCCAAAAAATGATTATCATACCATTTTCCATATAGTTTTCCGATCTTTTCCCGTATTCCAACCACTCTAAAACCACATTTTAAATGTAAATTGATACTGGCTATGTTTTCTGAAAAAATACTTGCTTGCAAGCTCCAAAAGCCATTAGCTTCACTTTCATTAATTAAATGTCTTAATAATGTTTCACCAATATATTTTCCTTTAAACATCTTAGAAACATACACACTAACTTCTGCAACTCCTTTATAAACTTTTCGCTTTGAGGTTGGAGATAAAACCGCAAACCCTACGACTTTTCCTTTTATCAAAGCCACGAATCTACAAACCAAAACATATTTGGCATCCCATTGTTGCCAACTGGGAGCTTCTGTTTCAAAAGTGGCTATTCCTGTGGCGATACCTTCTTTATAGATCTTTAAAACAGAAGGCCAATCGCTTTTTGTTAATGTCCTAACAACAATTTCCATTAGGAGAACAACAAGCTTCAGCTTCTGTTGATACTGCTTCTAAAGGTTCTGGCACACCACAAAGTTCTTTTGCTTTACAGTCCGTTTTTTCGATGGCTAATTTAATTATTAAATGATTCCCGCTTGTTTCAAAATCGTTAACAAATAGCTGTGCTGTGTGAAATGTTGCGTTGCTATATTCAAACCTTACCTCAGCATCTAAATGATAAGGTTTCATTTTTCCAACCTTGTTTAAAATAGCCAAGGCCTTATAAACAGACATATATTCTGTTTTACTTAATTCATTTGGGCTTTCCCAAAGTTGAATTATGGTTTCTTTCCAAGCATCAACCTGAGTGCCACAATCAACAGAATCAACTGTTAAATGCTTTACTTCTGTAATATGGTAATTAGCTCCAACTAATAGATTTGGCGCATATTCAAATAATAATGATTTATCTTGATTTTGTTCTAGTACTTTAAATAATTCTTGTGTTTTCATTTTATTTCGATTTAGATACCTGTATACTGAAATACCGAAATACCGAAATACCGAAACAAGTTCGGCACAGGCAAGTTCGGCACAGGCAAGTTCGGCACAGGCGAGTTCGGCACAGGCAAGGGATTAAGAGTTTTAACAGGAATCTTGAGGAAATTATTTTTCATTTAGCAACAATTTGATTTAGTGGTGTTAAAAAACGAATTTAATTGATCTTGAATGGTAGTCCACCGCTCAACATTAATGCAATAGCACATGCTTTTACCTTCCACTTCACCATTTAACAGCCCTATACTTTTAAGTTCTTTTAAATGTTGGGAAATAGTAGCCTGTGCCAATCCTATTTCCTCAACTAAATCGTTACAAATACAGGCGTTTTGATTACTGATGTATTGTAAAATAGCAACTCTGGCAGGATGTCCCAAGACCTTAAAAAACTGCGCTAAGTCGTTTTGCTTTTCGGAAAACATTTGAGTTTTGGTAATTCCCATTATTTTTTTGATTTATTTATATATTGCAATATTACGATAATATTTATAAATAAAAAAGTTATATTTGAAACTTATTAACCCCAAAATCAACTATTATCATGAATTGGTACCTAAAAGTATTAAAAGAGTATGCAACGTTTACTGGAAGATCCAGAAGAAAAGAATATTGGATGTTTTTCTTATTCAATATAATTATTTCTTACGGAATTATGTTTATAGCAATAGGCTTAGAAATGCCTTCATTATCTATTCTAAGTTCAATTTATTCTTTAGCAGTTTTAATTCCAGGATTAGCTGTGGGCGTGAGAAGAATGCACGATGCTGGTAAAAGCGGCTGGTTCTTACTTATTCCCATTTACAATTTAATTTTAGCTTGCACAGATAGCGAAGCTGGATCTAACAAATGGGGCCCAAATCCAAAATCTGATGCCGAAGAAATTGATCAGATTGGTAAAGAGTAGTTATAATCTATTTTTTATATAAAAAAACAAAAGCCAGAAATATAACTTCTGGCTTTTTTATATCTAAAAATAACAATAAAGAAAGAATTTCTTGAAATAAATTCGGAATGATGCTAAAAAATAATTTACGACATAAAACGAAATATACATTTTTTTTACAAAAGCCTAAATACCAAATCGCTAATTTAACCCTCCTAAATTTCGATAAAATCGAAATTATCCTCCCTTTTTAAAACTACTGTGTGTACACAAATAATGCACAATAAAAAGATTAGACACGAATGGCACAAATTTTCACTAATTATTCTGTCTATTGACAGATTTCAAGCCTATATAGTCTAGGGATTCTTATTCATGCGGTGTCCAATCTATTCCATAATGTATTGGATTCGTGTGAATTTGTGCCATTCGTGTCTTTTTTATAGATGTGTACTCACGGTAGTTTTTAAAAGTGAGGAACAAGTCTGATTCATGTTTCGAATACTGTTTTAAATTTTAGTCATAATTTAATATTTCACACACAACTAACTTTTAGGATTGATCCCTTTTTCCAATTAAAACCAGGGTTTTTGCCCTACTTGATAAGTGTTATAAAATTCTTCATCAGATTTGGTTAAGTATATAATGCCTTCTATTAATCCTATAAGACCTGTTAACCCAGCACCTAAACCACAAGTAATAAATCCAAGAATAAAAGTAACCGCCAACAGAATAATACCTTCTTTGTTATATCCTAAAATAAATTTATGTATTCCAAAAGGTCCCAGAACAATAGCTAAAACACCTGCCAGTACTTTTTTATTGTCACTGTTTACGCTATTAAAAGTTTCTTTTGCCCCCTCGGTAAACTCGGAAGCAGATTCTTTAACATCTTCGAATGTTTCTTTTGCTTTATCTGCAGCTTTTTTTGCTCCTTTTTTAGCATCCCCTAACATATCATTAAGGTCATCGCTTAAATTCTTTTCATCAGACATAGTATTTAATTATTATTGGTTATCATATAAAGGTAATAAAAAATTTGATTGACCGTAATTTGTCATAAACCTAAAAACATATTGTTTTTGTCATCCCGAGGCAACGAGGGATCTCATTGATTATCAATAGATTCCCTGCCTGCCGGCAGGTTCACTTCGTTCTGAATGACAAAAATATCATTATGCATGATTACGGACATTCAATTAAAAAATAAAGAATTTATTGAAACGAACCATCCTTGAAGGCAGCGCCCTTAGAGAGTTCTTTTCGATTAAACTCATTATAATAATGCCATATCAACAGACTGTTAATCTTTATCAAAAATATTTTTTATATACCCTTTTGCTTTTTTTGATACTTTAGATAATGATGCTTTTGTTTCTTCTGCAAACTCCTCTAGTTTCTCATTTGCTTCGTCTACAAATACAGTTGTTTTTTCAGTAACTTTATCTAAGGTTTCTCCGGCTTCTTCTGCAAATTCTTTGGCTTTAACCTTGGCTTCTGCATACTTTACTTTAGTTTCAACAGAAAGCTTGGCACTTTTCTCTTTGGCTATTTCTGTAAAATCTTCTAATTTTTCGTTTGCTTCCTCCAAAAACACACTAGCCTTTTCTTTTGCTTTATAATAAATCTCCTTGGCTTCTGCTTTTAGCTTTTCTGTTTTATCCTGCACATGGTTTTTATCATGATACGAATCGCCCCTTATAACTTCAGCTTCATAAACTTTATCTTTTGGTTCGCTCTTTTTAGATGCTCCAGACATGACCTTTCTCTTTTAATATACACTATCTATATGTCTATCAATCCATAATAATGTTACAGAAAAGATTATCTAAACAACATAACAAGACCTCCAAGGGCTGTCACAATTAATATAAAGCGTCTATAATTTACATTCGAAATTAATTTTACTACGGCAACTCCAACAATAAAACCAATAATTATTGATGGAATTAAAACAGTATTTAAAATAAGTGTCTCTTTGGTAACTGTCTTCCAAACAAAAAAATGAAAGGGTAATTTAAACACATTAATAATGAAAAACAACCATGCGGCGGTGCCTATGAACTCATTTTTTGGTAAGCGCATTGCCAAAAAATAAATATTGGAAATGGGGCCTGCTAAATTACCAACCATGGTTGTAAATCCTGCTAAAAATCCAGCACCACTAGAAAACAATTTGTTTTTTGGTATATCTTTAGATGTTCTGTTTTCTGTATAAAACATAATTAGAACGGAGGCAATTATAATAATGGCCATGATTCTTTTAAATAGTACTTCCGAAATATCATTACCTACCCAAACACCTACTAAAACACCTACTATCATCCAGGGCATTAATTTTTTTATATATGCCCATTGTGCATGTCTATTATAATATATTACCGCAAAAATATCGGCTACGATCAGCATGGGAAGCAAAACACCTGTTGAGGCTTTCTCTCCAAAAACAAAGGCTAGTATGACCACTATTAAGATCCCAATACCCTTAATTCCTGCCTTGGACAATCCCAATAAAAAAACCGCAAAACAAATAGCAGTCCATTGCAATGCCGTCAAATTATATGATTCTAGTATTTCTAAATAAGTCAATTAATTATACTTAAAGTCTTATTCTAATTTTGAGTGTAACATGTGATATGGGGGCTAAATTACAAAAAGGCTTTATCTATTGGCTCCCAAAGTTCAATTTTGTTTCCATCATTATCTAAAATCCAGCCAAATTTTCCGTATTCATACGTTTCTACATCTCCAACAATAGTAACGCCTTCTTCTTTTAAAACTTTAAGTAGCTCATCTAAATTTTCTACACGATAATTAAACATAAAATCTTTTTTAGATGGTTCGTAATATTTGGTATCTGCCGAAAACGGGCTCCATTGTGTAGAGCAATCGTTCCCGTCTTTGTCTTTCCACCAAAATGTACACCCATAATCGTCGGTATTAAACCCCAAATGTTTTTTGTACCAATCTTTTGATGCTTTTGGGTCTTTTGTTTTAAAAAACACGCCCCCAATTCCTGTTACTCGCTTTTTCACACGTTTAAATTTTAGGGTTCTACCATTAATTGTATAGGTAAATTGATTAACGATTTTAGAATTCGCTACTTCAAAATAACTTCACATAATTTTTATGTTTTAAAATGTGTTTGTTATTTCACAGAGCTTCACTGAGGTTTCACTGAATTACACAGAGAAAAATCGTCAAAATATGCCATTCATAAATCGTTATTCGTTAATCTCTATTCGTTAATTAAAAAATAGCTTCCACAACATTCGTGGTAGAACCAATTATAGTTATTATTTGACATTAAATTAATTATAAGATAACTTCACATAATTTTTATGCTTTAAAATGTGTTTGTTATTTCACAGAGCTTCACTGAGGTTTCACTGAATTACACAGAGAAAAATCGTCAAAATATGCCATTCATAAATCGTTATTCGTTAATCTCTATTCGTTAATTAAAAAATAGCTTCCACAACATTCGTGGTAGAACCAATTATAGTTATTATTTGACATTAAATTAATTATAAGTAATCTTTGGTAATTAAAGATTATTTTAATCATGTCGGTTTCATTTTTTTGCTTTTTTATTATGCTTAATAGTTTTTTCATAGATCTCTATCCACTCATCAGTACTAACTTTTGCGGTAAGCTCTCCTATCAATTCAAAAGGGATATCATGCATTTTTTTAAAACGAATACAACTTTTGCCCATATCTAACTTATACTTACACTGCTTAACATATTCTGAAACAAACCAGTCCATTAACTCTTTTTTTGCATAAAGAGCCCCACTATAAACCGCTATAAAATTCTTTTGTGAAGCCAAACTCATAAACGGTAAGGGCCATTTAGGATCGCAGTGATAGCCATCTGGATAGATGGCATGTGGTACAACATAACCCAACATACCATAATTCATCTGTTCTTCCATACCTTTTGGCAGGTTATTCAAAATTTGCTGTCTTAATTTATTAATTGGTTCTTTTCTTTCTTCTGGCAATTCGTCTAAATATTGTTGTGGTGAAGTGGCTTTTGATTGCATTGTGCTAGTTTTTACGCTGTAAGATTAAGGATGCTATTAAAGATACAATAATTCCGATTACGAATACCGTTATGAACATAATCAATCCAGCAAATACTGGATTTTCAAATAATTTCATTTGTTCTTCCAAAGTTGCTTTCTCTAACTCAAATTCGGTTGCCGATAAGGTACTTTTCATACCTTCTAATGCATATGTTTTATATTCAATGACAAAATCCGGGTTTATTACGGTAACATAAACAACATCCAAAAGGCCTATGGCCATACCAGAAATCGCCGAAATCGCCAAACCAATGCATAAAGCGTTTTTAAATGATATAATCCCATTATTTATTCGGTCTCTACAATGTTTTATCCCAAAGTATACGAAAGATAGTGAGACAAAAATGGATGCATAGCCAAGAACTTCCAAGGTTCCAAAATCGATATTCCAATCGAAAAAGTGCCCGCCAACAAAGATCAGTCCACCAACTAAAGCCGCATAACCGCCAAACTTTTTAATAGTGTCTTTCATAATTATATTAAACGTGTTGATCGATTAGAATGACATTGCCATCGGGGTCTTTTAAAACTAGACTCGCTGGGCCAACAGTACTTTCGTCTGCTTCGCTTTCAATTTTGATTTCTTTGTTTTTTAAATGTTTTTGAATATCCCGAACGTCTGTAAAAGAATCTACCTTGTTTGCACTTTCGTCCCAACCAGGGTTAAAGGTCAAAATATTGTTCTCGAACATCCCTTGAAAAAGTCCTATTAAGGCATTACCGTTTTTCATAATGAGATAATTGCTTTCTATATCGCCTGCGAAAACCTTAAAGCCTAGGTTCTCATAAAATACTTTCGAAGCGTTAATATCTTGAACGCTTAAACTTGCCGAAAATGCTCCTAATGTCATATTGTTTATTTTTAAAAAGTTAGTGGTAAAACTACCTGTAATGGCTAGAGTAGGCTTCATACTAAAGTACCAAATACCTGTTAATTGGTATTACTTTTCTCTTAAAACTATAAAATATTATGGTCTTTTGCAATTTGAACAGCCTGTGTTCGTCTTTTTGCATCAAGTTTTACCAATAAATTAGAAACATGGGTTTTTATCGTGCTTTCCGATAAGAACAACTTTTCAGCGATTTCCCTATTGGATAGACCTTCTGAAATAGCTTGAAGGACTTCATACTCCCTAGTGGTAATTTCTAGGGCTTTGATTTTTTGGTGATCGATTTCCCTGGAAATATTTCGTGATTTGTAAAGACTCTTTTTATTAATATAAATACCAACAACAAAAAACACTAAGGCAATAGCAGTAATGATAAACTCCATTGAGGTCCCTCCGACAAGCCATGTGTATTTGCTAATTCTAAAAAGGGTATAGAGCGCAACAATTAAAAGTGTAAAAACTAAAATAGTTTTTTTCATATACTAAATTTCACTTTTATTTTATCTACTATGGTTTGTGCTAGTTTCTCTTTACTTTCAATAGTCCAACCCGCTACATGTGGTGATAAAATAACGTTTTGCGAATTAATTAAATATTGAAAAGCCTCTGGCATCTCCATAGAACCAAATAAGTTTTCGAACGATGCCTTTTCGTATTCTAAAACATCCAGCCCAGCACCTAATATTTTCTTGGATTTTAGAGCTGAAACTAAATCTTTTGTGACCACACTTTTACCACGTGCGGTATTTATAAACCAAAATGGTTTTTTAAATTGATTGATAAATGTTTCATCAATCATGTTTAAAGTTAAAGGTGTTTGCGGTGTGTGCAAGCTTACTACGTCTACCTTTTCTTGAAACGCTGTTAGGGACACTTGTTTCGCATTACTATCTCCTACGTGCTCTTTAATATCGTAGCATAGTACCTCGGTATCAAAACCCCGTAACTTTTTGGAAAAAGCTTTTCCCATGTTTCCATATCCAATAATTCCAACGGTTCTTCCATCGAGTTCCATCCCTCGATTGTCTTCGCGTAACCATTTGCCTTGCCTCACTTCTAAATCTGCTTTATTGAGCTTATTAAATAATGATAAGAGCATGCCTAATGCGTGTTCTCCAACGGCATTTCTATTGCCTTCTGGCGCAGCAATTAAAGTGATTCCTTTTTTTTCGGCATAATCGCAATCTATGTTTTCCAATCCTGCTCCCACACGACCTATAAACTTAAGATTTGTGGCTGCATCTAAAAATGGTTTATCGATAGTAAAACGACTTCGCAGCACAATACCGTCGTAATCTTTAACCTTAGCTTCAATGGTTTTTTTTGATGCTGTGTAATCTTCGTGATTTGTATAGCCCAGGTCATTAAGTTGGTTGATCAATAATTCATGATTGGTATCCAAGTGAAGTATTTTCATAATGAAGTGATTTATTATTTAAAAGAAAGCTATGAGATACTGACATACCGAAATACCGAAATACCGAAACAAGTTCGGCACAGGCAAGTTCGGCACAGGCAAGTTCGGCGTAACAAAGTCAAATTTTTGGATAATGGGTTTGCGTTTTTTCATGTTTTACATTTCCTGTATGTGCTGTCGATAGTTTTTCGAAAAGTAACACATGCACTTCTTCTCCATTTTTTGTATATGGGTTATGCTCAACACCTTTTGGTACAACTATAATTTCGCCCTCTTTGACTATTTCTGTCCTGTCGCGAAATTGCATATACAAAGTCCCCTTTACCACTTGAAATAACTCGTCTTCGTCATCATGACTATGCCACACAAATTCACCTTTTAATTTTGCTAGAATAACTTGCATATTATCCACTACAGCTATTTGGTGCGGATGCCAGTTTTTATTAAATTTCGAAAACTTGTTTTTAATATTTATTGCTTGCATCTCGTAAAATTACAAAGTTTTATGTTAGGGCTGATAATCATTTTAAACTGTTTTTTGATGGATTTCTGTACAAAAAATAGTTGGTATTCTTTATGTGATTTCTCCTATCGTCGAAATGACACAGTGTGTTGAATTAGAAGGGGGTTATGTCGAACGAGGTAAAATCGAGATATCTCGCTATATTGCCTTATATTATTCCGGGTTTCTCTCTGTGATCGAAATAACTGTGCTATTTGAAGAGAAATACCTTAACTATAAAGGCCTATTATTAATTCGGCTATCCAAAAATAAAGAAGGATCCCTAAAATATCGTTACTGGTTGTTATAAACGGCCCTGTTGCAATGGCGGGATCGACGCCGCGCTTATTTAAGAATAATGGTACAAAAGTTCCAATTAAACCTGCTACAATGATCACAACGACCAATGAAACCGATATGGCTATAGCTTTATCCAACTCGCCTTTGTAAAACCAAACAAATAAAAATAAAAATACAGCTAGTATGATACCATTTAGTGCCGCTAAAAGCATTTCTTTTATGAGCCTGCCATTAACGCTTCCCTTAACATCATCATTTGCAAGCCCCTGTACAATAATGGCACTGGATTGTACCCCAACGTTACCCGCCATTGCTGCAATTAAGGGCGTAAAAAAGAAAAGGATGGCTTTTTCTTTAAATGATTCCTGGAATCCTTCCATAATCAAAAAAGCTCCCACACCTCCTACCAACCCTAAAACCAGCCATGGTAAGCGAGCTTTTGTGAGTTCTAGAATACTATCATCGGCTTCTACATCTTGAGTAATACCCGCTGCTAATTGATAATCTTTATCGGCTTCTTCTTTTAAAACATCTACAATATCATCGATGGTTATTCTTCCTAATAAAACTTGATTTCCATCCACCACCGGAATGGCCTCTAAATCATACTTTGCCATGACTTTAGCAACATCTTCAACATTTTCGTCAACCTCAACATAATCTACGTTTGAGATATAGATATCGGCAATTTTCTTTTCGTTCTTGGCAACAATAAGGTCTTTTAGGGAAAGACGCCCTATGAGCCTATCTTGCTTATCGACCACATAAATGGAATGTACTCTGGTGACTTCTTTGGCCTGTCCTCTAATACGTCTCAAACACCCTGCAACCGTCCAGGTTTCATAAACTTTTACAAGTTCTTTGGCCATAAGTCCGCCCGCAGTATCTTCATCATACTTTAGAAGTTCTGTAATTTCTGCCTTATGCCCTTCATCTTCAATTCTCGAGATGACTTCTTGTTGACGTTCTTCCGGTAATTCCGAAATAATATCTGCAGCATCATCTGTATCTAATTCTCCAACTTCCTTAGCAATTTCTTTAGCAGAAAGGTTTTTTAATACCTTTTCTCGATTGTCCTCATCGAGTTCCATCAAGACGTCTGAAGTCGTCTCTGAATCCAACAATTTAATCACATAGATAGCCTCTTCTAGATTTAATTCATCTAAAATTTCGGCAATATCAGCATAGTGAAAATCTTTTAAAAGCTTTTGTAAAGCCTTATCATCGTTTGCTTCGATGAGATTCTCGACCTGATTGATTAAATCTTCCGTTAATTCAAATTGTATGTTTTCTAATTCTTCAGACAAATGATTGCATTTATATATCTTTTTCAATTAGCTGTGTAAGTTCTATAAACTCGTGAACAGTTAATTGTTCTGGACGTTTGCCAAATATAACATTTGCTTTTAAATTATCTGATAATTTGAATGTTTTTAAACTGTTACGAAGTGTTTTTCTTCGCTGTTGGAATGCTGCTTTTACCACTTTAAAAAACAATGTATCGTCGCAAGGCAATGTGTAATCTTTTTTTCTGATAAGTCTTAATACGCCCGATTCTACCTTTGGTGGCGGATTAAAAACATTTGGTGGCACCGTAAATAAATATTCTGCATCATAATATGCTTGCGCTAAGACCGATAGAATGCCATAAATTTTACTTCCTTCTTTAGAACAAATACGTTGTGCAACTTCCTTTTGAAACATCCCGGAGAATTCTGGAATTTGGTCACGCATTTCTAAAGTTTTAAAAACTATTTGCGTTGAAATATTATACGGGAAGTTCCCTATAATAGCGAACGGTTCTTGATTAAAAACACTATTTAAATCATACTTTAAGAAATCTTTTTCTATAATTCTTGGGGCGAGGTTTAAGTAATTGGCCTGTAAATATTCCACCGACTCTGTATCGATCTCTATCACATAAGTCGTGATATCCTTTTTTAGCAAATATTTTGTTAGCACCCCCATGCCCGGACCAATCTCTAAAACATTTTTATAGTTTTTTAAAGTAAGTGTATCGGCTATTTTTTGCGCAACGGATTCATCATTTAAAAAATGTTGTCCTAAGTATTTTTTTGCTTTTACCTGATGTTGGTTTGGGTTATGTGCCACGAATCATGGGTGTTTTATTAGTGAAACTCTGTTTTGAATGCACTGCTTCGTAACTTTTCAAAACAGATAGTTGTATCCCGCTTTATGTGCCGAACTTGCCTGTGCCGAACTTGTTTCGGTATTTCGGTATTTCGGTATTTCAGGATCCAGCGGGATCTCAGGTTTAATACCTTTATATTACAATATGCGAAGATATGAAACTTAAAATCGATGGCGTGATGTCTTTTGGGGTTTGTTTTTAGTTCTTGTTTTTTTAAGCACCATAAAATCATATAAAAGAAGCCTTCGCTTATTTCAAACTACCGTGAGTACACATCTATAAAAAAGACACGAATGGCACAAATTCACACGAATCCAATTCTTTACGGAATAGATTGGACACAGCATGAATAAGAGTCCCTAGACCATATAGGCTTGAAATCTGTCAATAGTCTGAATAATTAACGAGAGTTCGATTTAAAACCTGTCTGCCGACCAGGCAGGCAAGGGAGTTTTTAACAATAAATTCACTAATAAAGCGATTGTCGCCTTGAGCCTATCGACTTTTAGTTTATACTGAGCCTTTCGACTTCGCTCAAGATAAACTATAGTCGAAGTACTCAAGATAAACTAAAGTCGAAAGGTCATTAAAACCTGCTATTTAAATGGGTTTCGACTGCGCTCCTGACAACCAAAATTAAATTATTGATAGTCTGTTTAATAATATTATGTTTACATCGAACTCACGTTAATTAGTGAAAATTTGTGTCATTCGTGTCCAATCTTTTTATTGTGCTTTATTTGTGTACTCACGGTAGTTATTTCAAAGCAAAAGTTATTTGCCCGTTAATATCATTCCCCATTTGGAATTCTTTTCTTTTTAAGAAGGAGTGAATTTGCCCCGAAGTATATTAAGATGAAGACAAAGTGATTTAGAAGTTTTTTGTTGGATTTTGATTCCTTTTTATGAGATTCCTGCCTACACAGGAATGATGGACTATTTAAAGCTTACAGTGTACTCGTCAATAATTTCAAGTTCTGTTCTAAATGCTAGCATTTTATCTGCAAATTTTTTCATGCCATCTGCCCTTAATTTTTCAGCATCTTCTTTATAATAAGCATCTAAGGCCTCTCGTGAGTATGAGCGATATTGAACAGAATAGGTGATGCCTCCCATGTCTTCTTCTACCAAAACCCTCGTTAGTGTTGCCTTCTCAAATTTTCCTGTAGCCAGTACCTGCGGAATATGTTCTTTTATCCAGGTTAGCCATTCCTTATGAATGGACGCATCTATGTTTGCGGTGACGTTGTATATAATCATACTTACAATTTTTTTTGCAAATAACAGGAGTTCTTCATCATCTTCAAAAGGTTTTGCTCTTTTTTCACAAGCGAAACCTAGTTTTTCTAATAGCTTTATTGAGTTTTTGTTATATGGTACTGTTATATAGCTAAATCAATATAAAATAACATGATCCTTCAGAGTAAAAAACCGATTTTCTTCGTTATTAATACTCGCCGTAACTAGGCTATGACTACGCTTTTTGCCTTGAACTTCTTTTTTTTATTTCTAAATATTCTATGCCTTTTTATAGCGACTTAGCTATAGCTATAAGCTTATCTAGTTTGAAGGTTTCTTTTGCTAAAGTCATAACCTTCATTGAAGCTTCGTAACCAAACCCTTTGCCTTCATACCCTGGAAGAAAAGCAAATCCAAGATCCACATCATCCAATTCATCGCGCTTAGCAAGCCCACAGGTGCCAATGGGTTTGTTTTTTTCTCCTTTTAACTCCAATTTATAAAACCCAAAATTGAAATCTTTATAACTTTTAATGGTCTTATTTATAAGATATTTTTCTGCGTCTTCGACACTTCTTAGTTTTTTGTCACCAATGTATTTACATGGAATGAGGTGCATTTGTTAGTTCTAGAAAAAATGGTGCATCTTTTATTGTGAATTCTGAAATAAGTAAGCGTTTGGTTTCTGTTATTACCATATTTAATTAATAGCGTCTCCCCGTAGTGCTCTATATCTTTTTCTGGCATCAACAAAATAAATACTATCGGCATGGTTAAAGATAATTAACTCATATAAAGCTTTAGCCTTTTCAGGTAGGTTCAATTTTTTTTCATAGATCTCGGCCAACTTAAAATAAGCATCATCTATTAAAATACCATCCCTATAATTAGCTATGATGGCCTCATAGTTGGCTTCTGCTTTTTCATATTGTTTTTCAACTTCAAACAATTGGGCTTGTTTATATAAAGCTTGAGCCACTATAGGTTCGGTTTTATGTTCGTTTAAAATCTTATCTAACAATAGTATGGATGCTTCATTTTTATTTTGAAAAGCGAGCAAATCTGCTTTGGCATAAAGTTTTAAAGCTGTTTGCAATGAGTCTTCATATTTATTATCAGAAATAAGCAGCTTTAAATCAAGAGCATCGTTGGCAATAAGTTGAGAGGTGGAAGCCTTTAAAATTTTAAGCTGCGATTCTGCCCATTTAAAATCACCTTTATAATAACTTGCTTTTGCTACTTTATAACGTGCTTCTTGAGATATCGTACTATTTTTTAAATTACGCTGAATTTGTGTATAGTAAATTAAAGCTTTATTAAACTTTTCCTGTAATACCAAAATATCTCCCAGCTCTAATTTTACCTCTGCTTTCTGTAACTTGGTTAGAGGCAATTTTAATGTGTTTTCTAAAAATGCGGTGGCTTTATTGGTGTCATCCATATAGAATGCCAAAAAATGGGCGTAGGCCATTTGTAGTTTTAAGGTTTGTGAAAATGTTCCAAACTCCTTAAACAGTTCTAGATATTTAGTATTAATAGCAGGATAATTGGCTTTTAAACTTTCTTTTGTCTCTAATTGAATTAAATTATAGTGCGCCTTTAGTTTGGTCTCTGAATCTTGCGCGGTTTCAATGATATAAGTGAAAATGGTTTTAGCAATATCATTTTCGTTTTCGTTAAAGGCTATTAATGCCAACTCTTCAATACGACCTAAATCATCTGGTTGTCTATTAAAAATTGCTTTTTCTTGAACGAATGCCTTATTAAAATCTTTTTGCTGAATGAACAACCAACTTAACATTTCGTTCCAAAGTAAATTAGGGGCTTGCTGATTTTTTTTGAGTAAAACTTTTCGAAATATTATATTGTTTTCATTGGCACTATTTTCACTTATAAATTCGCTGATCGCTCTTTTAATATTATTTAAACTAAGCGGATTGGATTCTGCAAAACGAATATAGCTATCAAACATTTTTTCTATATCTCCTTGCTCTCCATATATTTTGGCCAATTGCAGATTGAAATTAAAATCCGGATTTATCAGCATTGCTTTTTCATAAGAGATCACTGCTTCGTTTAAAAGTGAATGTCCTTGAAAACTTCTGGCTACAGCAAATACGTTACTAGCTCTAACATCTATACTAGCAATTGCTTTCTTATAATTAATTGTAGCATTTTCCATATCATTTTTAAGCTGGTAATTATAACCTAACTCTACAAAAAAGGCAGGGTAATTAATCCTTGTCATTAATTTTAACAGAAATGTTTCAGCTTCGTCATATTGCTCTAATTGTTGGTGAGTACTTACAATCTGACCGATGTAATTAATATTGGAAGGCGACTTAGCATATAACTTTTTATATTCATACAATGCTTTTTCAAAGTCTCCTTTTTTTAAATATTCTTTCGCAAGAATATCGTTTTGGGAAAACATCGTTGTGCTTATTAATATGAATAAAATATGGATATATCTCATATTGTAAATATAAGGAATGTAATATGTAGATATTGTAATATTTATGAATTTTTAAAGATACGATATGCCAAAAATACCAAGAAATAAAATGGAATTACACTATAAGTGTGATTAACTCAACTTACTATTTTATCTGGATTCAATTTAAAAAACATTGTATATCACATTATTGAACAAAATAATATATGAAAGAATTGTCATTCAGAGCGTAGCGAACCTGCCGGCAGGCAGGGAGTCTTTTTATGATTAATCGAATTTTATATAACTTATATACATAAAAATAAAAACTGTTCTAGATTCTTCAGTCGTACCTCCTTCTGAATGACATGTCGTACCTCCTTCTGAATGACATGTCGTACCTCCTTCTGAATGACATTTTGTTTGAAGATACAAAGTACAGCTTTCGAAGAACCTGCCGGCAGGCAGGTGTTGAAATGACAGTCCTTTGAAAAGCTATTATTTACATCTTTTTTAACCATAAAATAATAATCGAAATCAGCATATTTTGAATACGTTTTACAAACTTTTCAAAATAGCGTTTTGCTAAAAAAATGCCCGAATAAAAATTCGGGCATAAACCAACCAAAATAAATGTTCCATTAACTACCGTTAATATTAAAAACGATGTAATATATGATTGGGGACAATTTTATAAGTGAAATAAATATCTTTCTATTTATTCACCACTGTAGTAACTTTATTTTCAGATTTTGAAATTTCGAAATCCGAGAATAAAACCTTACTTGCAAAAAAGATCAATGTAATTAAAATCACAATACGTTTAAAGTTTTTCATGGTTAGGTAGGTTTGGTCTAGCTAACATCCAAAATATATATCTTACAACAAAAAGAATTAAAACATAATCGTCAAACAGCATGTAAAATATGTATTTTGTCGATTTTTAGAACTAAAATCTTACATAATTGTAAGATTTTACACATAAATATAAATGGATTTAATCAATAATACTAAACCCCGTATAAGGTTGAAGTATTTCTGGTACCATAATACCATCTTTGGTTTGGTAATTTTCCAAAATTCCAGCAAGTACCCTAGGCAATGCCAATGAACTTCCGTTTAACGTATGCGCCAATTCGTTTTTACCATCACTATTTTTAAACCGTAATTTTAATCGGTTAGCTTGAAAGGTCTCAAAATTAGACACCGAAGATATTTCTAACCATCTGTCTTGAGCTGTAGAAAATACTTCGAAATCGTATGTTAATGCCGATGTAAACCCTAAATCCCCTCCACAAAGTCTTAAAATTCTATATGGTAGTTTTAATTCCTGAAGAATGGACTTAACATGATTTACCATACCTTCCAGAGCGTCGTAGGATTTACTTGGATGCTCTACTCGTAATATTTCAACTTTGTCAAACTGATGCAATCTGTTCAAGCCTCTTACATGTGCACCATAGCTCCCTGCTTCACGGCGAAAACATGGTGTATAGCCCGTAATGCCAATTGGCAATTCACTTTCATTTAAAACCACGTCCCTAAAAATATTGGTGCCGGGCACTTCTGCGGTTGGTATTAAATACAGATTATCTTCGGTTACATGATACATTTGCCCTTCTTTATCTGGTAACTGTCCTGTACCAAAACCAGACGCTTCGTTTACCAAATGAGGCAATTGATATTCGGTATAACCTGCCGCTGTATTTTTGTCTAAAAAATAAGCTATTAATGCACGTTGTAACCTCGCTCCTTTACCTTTATAAACAGGAAACCCTGCCCCCGTAATTTTATTTCCAAGTTCAAAATCTATGATATCGTACTTCTTTGCGAGTTCCCAATGTGGTAAAGCACCTTCGTGTAAAACAGGAATATCCCCTGCTTTAAAAATCTCTTGGTTATCGGCATCTGAATTCCCCGAAGGCACCGTCTCATTTGGTACGTTAGGAATTTTATAAAGTAATTCGTTTAACGCATCAGATTTATTATTAAGTGCTTCTGTAAGTTCTTTTGAAACGTCCCTTAACTGCGTTGCTTTTTCTTTTAAAATATTTGCTTTTTGAGGATCTCCAGATTTAAACAGGTTCCCTATTTCTTTAGATAATGCATTGGACTCTGCTAAGGTGTTATCTAATTCTGTTTGGATACGCCTTCTATCTTCATCAAAGGAAATAACATTGTTTACCATTTGAGTAGCATCTATGTTTCTTTTTGCTAATCGTTCAATGACCAACGCTTTGTTTTCTCTAATAAAAGGGACTTGTAACATGTTTCGAAAATTTAAGCGACAAATTTAGGAAATTACTAAGACAATAAAGAATTTCTTGAAACGAACTATTTCCGAGGCAGAGCCGTAGGGTATTTCACTCGTTTCATACCCAATCAAGTTGAGCACAGGTTTTGACCTTTTTGGGTCAAAAACCGAAATTCTCTATTTAGATTCCCATTTTCATGGGAATGACAATTTCAACGGAAACCCCGACGCAAAGCGTCGAGGAATTCTTTTCGATTCAATCCTCTTTTGAAGGTAAAATCCAATTGGCATGTTTAAACGCGTGCCATTCAACATGTGCCAAATCTACTTCTGGGTCTATTAAGGTTTTAAAAGGTTTTCCATTAACGCTTACTTTACAATCAACATAAACGGCTATCTCTTGACCATTATTTTGAAACTTTTGCTTTAAATACTGTGCAAATTGCCATATAACATCTGGTTTTGTACTGGCAGAGCGTTGTTGCTTAGCTGTTAAATAATCATTCAAATTAATGACAAAACTTTTACCGGAGTCTTTGTCTTTAACTCGATAGCTTATGCTACCGCTTTTCGACCTAAGCATCATGCGCCATGAAAGTCTATGCCCCTCTTCCGTCCAAAGTACGTCACCTTTAATAAGATAATGTCTTAACGGTAACCCTATTTGAACTAAAAAATAAATAGAAAACAGAACTAACAATGGCCTTTTCATCTTTGGAACAACAACCGTATCTGAACTATAAAAAGGCTTCTTTTTTAAAAATAGTTTTTGAATCATTTCAGATTCAAAGAAGAACAATGTAAATGCTAACGATAAATAAGGAAAAATACCTATTTGAAATACAAACGAGTTAAACAAATGAAAGAAAACAGATGCCATAAAAGCATATTTCCTTGTAGGTTTAAATAATAATAAGGGAACGATTAAACCGTCAAACAATATCCCACCATAAGCCAAAATATAGTGCAGCCATTTTTGTTGAAATAGGTTGCCTACTACAATATAATGTTCCTTACTTTTCATAAATATCTCCATAACACTGGTATCCAACCAATCTGGATATAGTTTTGCAATGGAAGCATAGGTATACACAATAAAAAGCTGAAATATAATAACCAAACGACACCAACGTGGCATTGAAAAACTCTTTATTTTAGGATTCAATTTCACATCTATGGAAGCATATTTATGAGCTGGAAGAAACACCATTATACTACTTAAGAGCATCAATAAGTAATAATGGTTATTATAGGACGATTTTTGCATTAAATAAGTGGCAGCCCACATAGCGGCAAAACATAGGGCACTCCATCTATATTTATAACCGACCATAATGCATAATGCAAATATGCCCATAATGCCATAATAGAAATACATGGCATTTCCCGGAAGTGGTTGTAACCACTCAAACCCTATAAAAGAAAACGTAAATTCGGGTTCTACAAGCGTTTTCCTTACCCAACCCGTAAAAATAGCGCCGACCGATTCTAAAAAACAAAGGAGCCCAAAAATAATTCGGAAAACTATTAATGGGGAATTATCAATATTTTTAAACAGCCATTTATTGAGCATGATGTGTTGCTATGTATGTAAGCGCCGTTTCTTTGTCCTTTTTTAACTGTATTTTCAAAGCTTCAATAGATTCAAACTTTTCTTCATCACGAATACGGTCTAACAATTCAATTTGAATGTTTTCACCATAAATATCATTATCAAAATTAAAAAAGTGAACTTCAATAGTTTCTTTTTTACCATTAACAGTTGGATTTATGCCTATGTTCATCATACCATAAACGGATCCTTTATCAATAATCGCTTTTACAATATACGCCCCTTGTTTAGGTATCAATTTATAGGTTTCTTCAACTTTAATATTAGCTGTTGGAAAATTTAATTGCCTCCCTAGCCCTCTGCCTTTTGTTACCGTTCCGGTTATTCTAAAATGATATCCCAAAAAAGCATTCGCTTTAATAACATCTCCTTCTTTTAAAGCATTTCTAATTTTGGTAGAACTAACTGCCACATCATTTATATCTTGTGCCGATATTTCTTCCACGTCAAATCCGTAGGCCTCACCAAACTTTTTTAAATCATCTATATTGGCATTTCTATTTCTCCCAAATCTATGATCATAGCCAATAATCACCTTTTTTGCATGGAGTTTATCAACCAAGATTTGTTTTACAAAGTCCTCGGCCGAAAGTCGGGAAAATTCTTTAGTAAATTTTTTAATAAGTAAGTAATCTAAACCTAAGCCATCTAAAATAGCCCGTCGTTCGTTAATAGTGTTTATTAATTTTATATTGAAGTCTTTCTGTAAAACCATTCTCGGGTGTGGAAAAAAAGTTAGAATTACAGATTTTAACCCATCTGTTTTTCCTGTAGAAATTAAACGCTTCACTATTTTTTGATGCCCAATATGAACTCCATCAAAAGTACCAATTGTAACAACTGTAGCCTCTACAGATTTATAAGTCTCAATGTCTATTACCTTACTCATTTAACAAGTTAAATTGCTAATTCCACCTAAAAAAGTTAGATTTGTTTATAGATCGCTTAATAAAAACGCCCTAAATATTTTTATGAAAACAAAACTACATTATGTTTTTTCAATAACAATGCTTTTGTTTGCATTTTCAAGTATTGCTCAAAATTCTTCATGGAAACAGGTCGAAAATTTAAAAAACCCTGAAAAATTATCTAAATTTCATTTAAATAACAATAAAGTCCATCTGTTTGAACTTGACATCACCTCATTTAAAAACAGCACGGTTTCAACAACCTTGAGGGGGGCTAAAAACAACAAAGAAAGTACGATTATCTCTATACCTGGAATTAACGGGCACATGGAGACTTTTAAAATTTACGAAGCGCCTGTTTTTTCCCCTGGGCTCGCCTCTAAATACCCAAATATTAAATCGTATGTAGGTATTAGCACAGATAATACTGGAACGCGTCTTCGAATGAGCATGTCCCCACAAGGGGTACAAACCATGATCTCTTATGTTGGTAAACCCACTGTATTTATGCAACCTTTAACCAAAGGCTCCAATGAATATGTTGTTTACGACAAAGGTTCGAAAAGTCATTCTGCAGAAAAACTTGAATGTAAAACACTGAATAAATTAAATAAATCATTTAATAAAACGAGCAAAACTGCAAAGGCCAATGAAGGCGGTGCCAATAATCAAACATTGCAAAAATTTAGAATTGCCATCTCCACCACATCAGAATACACTGCTTATCACGATGATGGTAATCCTGGAAATGGTGATGCCGTTGCTGATGCGCTCGCAGCAATAAACACATCATTGAGCCGGGTTAATGAAGTTTTTGAAACTGATATGGCCGTAACCTTTGAGCTTGTTGACGCCACACAGTTAATATATACCAATGCTGCTACAGACCCTTATTCTGATGCAAATATTGGGGCTGATAGTGATAACTTTAACAACTCTAATGGTTGGAGTTTGCAACTTCAAAACAATTTAACTAGTGTTATCGGTAATGCGGCTTATGACATAGGCCATTTATTTGGAGCCACTGGAGGAGGTGGAAATGCAGGCTGTATTGGCTGTGTTTGTGAAAATCCTTCGGGGCCATCATCCCATGCCAAAGGAAGTGCTTATACATCACCATCGAATGGAATTCCTGAAACAGATACTTTTGATATTGATTTTGTCGCTCATGAAATTGGGCATCAAATGGGCGCTAATCACACCTGGGCTTTTGAGAGTGAAGGAACTGGTGTTAATTCTGAACCTGGAAGCGGATCCACCATCATGGCATATGCCGGTATTGAAGGCGCAAACAATGTGGAACTAAATGGTGACGATTATTTTCATTATCATAGTATTAAACAAATATTAGATAATCTAAATACCAAAAGTTGTCAAACAACCGAAGTGATCTCAAATAACCCGCCTAGTGCAGATGCCGGGAACAATTATAATATACCAAAAGGAACAGCTTATGTTTTAAGAGGTGCTGCTACAGATTTAGATGGCGGGGATAACCTCACATATTGTTGGGAACAAATAGATAGTGGCATAACAAACTATCTGAATTTTGGTCCTGAACTAGCTTCTGGACCAACCAACAGGTCGCTTCCGCCTTCAAATGCGCCCGACAGGTATATTCCTAGGCTTAGCAGTGTCCTTAGCGGCAATATCACACAAACCAATCCCACATTGGGCAGTGATTGGGAAACTGTTTCGGCTGTGGCAAGAACTTTAAATTGGGCATTAACGGTTAGGGACAGGGCTCCAGCTTCGTCCGTTGGTGGTCAAAGCAGTTATGACACCATGCAAATTACAGTAGAAGATGTAACGCCTTTTACCATTACCAACCCTGTTTCCTGGACTCAAGGGGCTATGCAAACCATTGAATGGGAAGTAGGGCAAACAACAAATGGCACTATAAATTGTCAAAATGTAAATATAAAACTATCAACAGATGGCGGATTAACATTTCCTATAACCATAGTATCAAACACGCCTAATAATGGCACTTTTGATTACATGGTTCCTGCAATTCCCGATACCACTACTGCACGGCTACTTATTGAAGCAGCCGATAATATTTTTTATGATGTTTCTAACTTTGATTTTTCTATTTCTGCAATTCCAGATTTTTTCATAGTTGAAGAAACTTTAGACCCCATTACTTGCGGAGAAATTACAGCGACATTTCATTTTGATTTTGTCACAGCAAATGGTTTTTCTGAAAATACAACTTTTAGTGTTTCCGGAAACCCAGGAGGGTCTACGGTAACTTTCTCTCCAACAAGTTTAAATGCTTCTGGAAGTGTTACCATGACTATTAGCAATTTAAATGGTATTTCAGAAGGTCATTACCCTTTAATAATTACTGGAACATCAACATCCATTACAAAAAACAAGAATGTGGATTTTCATTTTTTCAACGGATTGTGTTCTTCTATTGCCAACACAGAGTATAATACAAGTACAACACTTGTACAGTTCAACACTATTAATAATGCCTCTGCAAAACCTTCTGGTTACTCAGATTACACATCAATAACTACAGATGTAAATAGAGATATTTCGTATGACCTCACTGTAAATGTAAATACTCATGGTGATTATACTACTACAACTAAAGTTTGGATAGATTGGAACCAAAACTGTAGTTTTAATGATGCTGGCGAAGAATATAATCTGGGCGATGCTACCAATGTTACCAATGGAGCAGTTACTAATTCGCCGCTTTCGATTACAGTCCCTATTGATGCGGTACCTGGCCATACTATTATGAGGGTTTCAACAAAATATAAGGATGATGGATTGCCAACTTCTTGTGAAAATGGTTTTGATGGGGAGGTAGAAGATTACACCATTAATGTACTACCATCAGACTTTGAGTTTGATACCTCTATAACTTTGGTTCAATTTAATACGATTAACCAGCCTTCTGAAAAACCTTCTGATTATTCTGATTACACATCTGTAAGCACAGAACTAAATAGGGAGGACACCTACGATTTAGTGGTAAATGTTAATACAGAAGGAAATTTTACTACAGCAACAAAAGCATGGGTCGATTGGAATCAAAATTCCAGTTTTAATGATCCTGGAGAAGCATACGATTTAGGTGATGTTACCAATGTCTCAAACGAAGCAACCAATAATTCCCCGCTTTCTATTAGCATTCCTTTAAATGCTGTTTTAGGAAACACTGTTATGAGAATCGCTACGAGATATGTAGGAAGCTCTGGCGACCAAGAGCCAATGCCTTCCGAAAATGGTTTTGATGGGGAGGTGGAAGATTATACGCTTACCATATTACCAACCAAAACTATTGAGGCATCTGGTTTTGAAAACTTAATGATATATCCAAACCAGAATAATGGAGCATTCAATATTAAACTAAGCGGTTCTTTATCCAGAGACATTACTATAGAAATTTTTAATATAAGATCTCAATTTATTTATAGAGATGTGTTTGAAGGTACTGGAGACTTTAACGAAAGGATCCATTTAAATAATGTACAATCTGGTATGTATATCTTAAAAGTAAGTGATGGTATTCGAGAATCTATTAAAAAGATCATTGTTGAATAAGCAAGCTCACGAGGTATTAATTATTTCCCATTAAACGTATTCATTGTGATATTCATTCCTGCTAAAGCAAAGGATTTTATAAGCGCAACCGATGTATCTAAACGCTCTTTAAGTTTATCCGATTCTTCTTGAGTCCATTCCCCCAAAACATAATCAACCTGTCTTCCTTTTGAAAAGGCATCACTAATTCCAAATCTAAAGCGATTGTATTTAGTGGTATTTAATTTTTCTTGGGTATCCTTTAATCCATTATGCCCGCCATCACTACCTTTTGCTTTTAATCTAATGCTCCCAAAAGGCAGATTTAAATCGTCTGTAATGATTAATAAATTTTCCAAAGGAATTTTCTCTTTTGTTAACCAATACAATATGGCTTTCCCACTTAAATTCATATAGGTATTAGGTTTCAAAAAAATAAGTGTTCTCCCTTTTAGCTTATATACAGTAAGATCTCCTAATTTTTGGGTTTCAAAAGTTAAAGCTTCTTTATTTGCAAAATGATCTAATATCTTAAATCCAATATTATGGCGTGTATTGGCATATTTCTCACCAATATTCCCTAAACCAACTATTAAATACTTCTTCATTGTATCTTGTTCTTCTATTTCCTTTTTTTTCCTAAATAGTTTGAATAAAAACCGACACATAATTCTTATGTTTCTGTAAAAATAAAAAAGCATCCCGAATAATACAGGATGCTCTTAATATTTAAAATTAAGAATATATTTATTCTTGTGCTTCTGGTGCTTCTGCCCCTTCTGCTGCTGGTGCTTCTACTCCTTCTTCTAACTCTTCTTCATCGTCATCTTCGTCTTCGATCGCTACTCTAGAAGTTCTAACTTGACATACTACTGTATTATCTGTATGTAAAAATGTATATTTTTCACTTGGCAAGTCTCCTACAGCAACTTTATCTCCAATTTTTAAAGGCGAGATATCTATCTCGATAAAATCCGGTAAGTTTACAGGAAGTGCCTTAATACGTAATTTTCTATTGTTTCTTCTTAAAACACCACCATTTTTAACACCTCTTGAGTTTCCTACAAGTTGAACCGGAATATTCAAAGCAATTTCTTTATCTTCAAATAGTTGATAAAAGTCTATGTGTAAAATTCTATCTGTAACTGGATGGAATTGGATATCCTGAAGTACAGCATTTAAAGTCTCTCCATTATCTAAATTAATCACAACTGTATGCGCATTTGGTGTGTATACAAGTTTAGAGAAAGCTAATTCTGGTGCCGAGAAATGAACTGGCTTATCTCCTCCGTATAATACGCAAGGAACCTGACCAGCATTACGTAAGGCTTTTGTCGCTTTTTTGCCCACGCTTTCTCTTTGAGATCCGTTGATTGTAATTGATTTCATAATTGTTATTTATTATTATTTAATTGTATGATGTAAACTTTATTGAAACTAAACTTTATTGTAAAATTTAATATAATTTATATTTCAAGCCGTTTTCATTTTCTATTTATATATTAATAATGGTCCTTATCTAACACGCCTTCTTTTTGGGGAGGTTGGTAGGGAATTACATGACAAATTTTGAACTGATAGATTGATTGTTGTGAACTTTATCCATAACTTCTGCGAATAAGTCAGCACAACTTAAAACTCTAATTTTATCACTTTTTTGTGATAATGGTATAGAATCTGTTACTATGAGTTCTTCTAATTTTGAGTTTTCTATATTCTCATAAGCTTTTCCTGATAATATAGGATGTGTACAAATAGCTCTCACACTTAATGCACCTCTTTCCATCATTAAATCTGCTGCTTTTGTTAATGTACCAGCTGTATCAACCATATCATCAACTAATACGACATTTTTACCCGTAACGTCTCCAATTAATTCCATATGAGAAATTATATTTGCCTTGGCACGTTGCTTATAACAAATAACAACATCACTTGCTAGTGCTTTAGAATAAGCATAAGCTCTTTTAGATCCCCCCATATCTGGAGAAGCAATTGTTAGATTATCTAAATTCAAGCTCTTTAAATAGGGCAGAAAAATAGTAGATGCAAATAAATGGTCTACTGGTTTTTCAAAAAACCCTTGTATTTGATCGGCATGCAAATCCATTGTAATAATACGAGTTGCTCCCGCTGCTTCTAACATTTTAGCAACCAATTTTGCTGCAATGGGCACACGTGGCTTATCCTTTCGATCTTGTCTTGCCCATCCAAAATATGGCAATACTGCAGTAATATGCCTTGCTGAAGCTCTTTTTGCGGCATCTATCATTAACAACATTTCCATCAAGTTCTCTGGGCCTGGATTTGTAGAACCAATAATAAAAATTCTAGTTCCACGAATAGATTCTTCATACGATGGCTGAAATTCCCCATCACTATATGTTGAAGTAATGACATTGCCTAAATCCACACCAAATGCCTTAGCTATTTTTTCACCAAGAACTTTACTTTGGGTACATGCAAAAATTTTGGCTTCAGTATTTATAATTGGCATAGTTAACTTGTTGTTTTGCAGCACTAATACAGCACCTTATTTTAAACGAGGTGCAAATTTATACATTTATTTTAACCTAAAAAGTATATTGACTGGTATTTTTATGTTTAATATCGAAAAAATATATATTTTTGCTATTCGATATGCTCAAGTACCTGCCTAACGGCAGGTAAAGCGGATTTACCTACCGAAGGTAGGATTGGTAGACCTGTCGGCAGACAGGCAGGCGCGCTGGATTCAAAATCCTTACTACAATTTATGCTATGTTTTATGTTTATGCCATTTCAAGCCTTAACAAAAACTACATTTATGTAGGCTTAACCCAAAACCTTGAAGCCAGGATTGAAAGGCATAATCAAAAAAGAGAAAAAACAACAAGGGCTTATGTGACGTTTCAATTGATTTATTCAGAACAGACTGAGACCCGAATTGAGGCAAGAAAGCGGGAAAAATATTGGAAATCTGGAATTGGTAAAGAAAAACTTCGTTTAATTCGAGATAAAAGTTAAATTTGCAATCCAAAATGCTCAAGTGGCGGAATTGGTAGACGCGCTGGATTCAAAATCCAGTTTCTTCGGAAGTGTGGGTTCGATTCCCACCTTGAGTACATATAAAATCCGTAATTCATTAATAATTATATGATTACGGATTTTTACTTTTAATATTTGTACGATTGAATTAATTTTGCTGCTAAAAAACACAAAGTTTGTTTTACTAAAACACCTCTTACATTTTCTAAATAATTACTTAGAAGTGTAAATGAAATATATAAATTGCTTTCTACTGAGATATTATTCTATAATATAGCAAAATATAATAAAAGTTATTATATTTTAGAGTTGGGATTCTTAAATTTGAAAAAAACATTTGATGACTACAATACTGAAGGAAAGCAAAAAACAAGTTGAGCTATTAGATTGTAAATCTAAAATTCCACGTATAATAAAATATATGGGATCTAAGAGGGAACTTTTAGATTTTATAAAATGAAATTTACGATGGTGAGCCCATTTGCGATCTTTTTGCTGGGACTAGTGTTGTAAGTGGTGCTTTGGGGCATAATGTTAATACATACTCTAATGACATTCAAGAATATTCTGCTGTATTTGCAAAAACATATTTAGGTAATTATAATTGGGAAGAGTACCCAAGAATTATTGATGATGTGATAGTGATTGCTCAAGAGTATGTTGATAATGTAATGAAATCATATCCTGATTTAGTTTTTGATTATACAGATATTACTCTTAATGAATTTAATGCTTTAGAGCAATTACAACAAGATTTAATATCTCAAAATTTTGAAGATATTGAGCATCACTTATTTATTAAAAATTATTCGGGAACTTATTGGTCTTTCAAACAATGTTTATGGATAGATGCGCTTAGAGTAGCAGCAGAAGAATATTCAAATTCGCCAGTTTATTATCCATTATTGTCAAGTATAATGTATGCTATGGCTTACAATGCGCAAAGTACTGGGCATTATGCTCAATACAGAGATGCTAATAATATAGCTTCAATGGAAGATATTATTATTTATCGAAATAAAAGTATTTTACCTTTCTTTAAGAAAAAACTTAATGAATTGATTGAATATACTGGAAAGAATAAATACAATCATACTATCACTTCTTTAGATTATATTGATTGCTTAGATCACACTCCCAATGGAACGATAGTTTATGCTGATCCTCCATACACGTTTGTGCATTATTCAAGATTTTATCATGCGCTAGAAACATTGGTAAGGTATGATTATCCAGACGTTTTGTTTAAGGGAAGATATAGAACAGATCGACATCAATCTCCTTTTTGTAAAAAAACAACCGTTACTCAGGCATTTCAAGAAATGTTTGTGAAAATCGAGGAAAAAAAATCAAAATTAGTATTAAGCCTTCTTTATCCCTGATGAGTTCTGGACATAATTTTTCCACTATATTGGGTTTGTAAGCAACTATTCCTATTGTTTGTACATATTTGAAATCTCTTTCATTTAGACGAACTCCTTTTTTTGAGCAAAATTTTTTGAAATTCTGAATCAGTTTATCATTTTTTTCCAACTCCTGAATTTCTTGTTTCTTTAAATTCTCAAAATACTCTTTTTGAAAATCAGTATACTCCCTCATAGCAGTATTAAGTTTATTAAGAATTAAGTTGAAGATAAAAAATATTAATAATGAACATTCCATATCCCATAAATACATCTAAAAATAAGAGCAAACTCAAAAATACGGCCTCAATAATTGACGCTTTTTTACTTATTGTTCTGGATTAACAAATCTTTTTTAAGGACTTTAATTAATTGTAAATCAATAAATATTTATATATTTACTTCAATTAATAATAATCGCACATCGTTAATTAATAATAATTGCACAACATCAATTAATAATAATTACACATCGCTAATTAATAAAAACTACACGTTTTAAAAATAGTATAAATCCAGATTAAATTAAAAAAATGTCTACACCAGGAGAAAAATTAGCTGAATCATTAGAGCAATTAAAAACCATTCAAGATCAAGGTATAGTAGCCATAAAAGCATCAGATCTCACTAGGGTTCATCGAGAGCGATTGGTTAAGAATAATTTTATTCGCGAGGTCATTAAAGGTTGGTATATTGCTACACCATTTGATGAAAAAAAAGGAGACAGCACTTCTTGGTTTTCATCATTTTGGGGGTTTTGTGGGAGATATTTAGAAGATCGTTATGGAGAAGATTATTGTATCTCCGCTGAACAATCCCTCATGCTTCATGCCGGAAACGATTCCGTCCCTATCCAATTAGTCATACGCTCAACCAAAGGAAATAATTCACTAACATCACTATTATTTGGCACATCGTTATTTGTAATGAAATCACCCCTGCCAGATATAGCAGAAATCGAAATAAAAAATGGGGTAAGAATGGTGAATTTAGCATCCTCTATAATCCATTCAACGCCATCAATATTTACAAGACAGCCCATAGAAGCTAGAACAGCCCTTATAATGATTAGAGATGCCTCTGAATTATTAGGTATCTTACTTGATGGGGGGCATTCAACTATAGCGGGTAGGTTAGCAGGAGCATATAGAAATTTAGGTCAGGATAAAATTGCCGATGATATTATAAAAACCATGAAATCAGCCGACTATGATGTTAGGGAAACTGACCCATTTAAAGAACCCACGCCTATAAAGTTTGATTTAAGGGAACGGTCCCCTTATGTTAATCGTATTAGATTGATGTGGCATACCATGAGAAAAGAAATTATAGCCGTATTCCCAAAAGCACCTGGATTACCGGAAGATAAAGATTCTTATATTAAAGCCATTGAAGATATTTACACAACGGATGCTTATCATTCTTTATCGATTGAAAGATATACCGTGACACCTGAATTAATTGAACGTGTTAGAAGTGGTGCATGGGATGCTAAAGAGAATGAAGATGATCGTAAGCAAAAAGATGCCATGGCCGCAAGAGGATATTGGCAAGCATTTAAGGTCGTTAAAGAAAGTGTCATTCAAATTTTACATGGAGAAAACCCTGGGAAAGTAGTTGATAAAGATCATGGGGATTGGTATAGGGAATTATTAGCTCCAAGTGTTACTGTCGGTTTATTGAAGGCTTCTGATTTAGCCGGATATAGAAACATACAAGTTTACATAGGGCAATCAAAACATACTCCAATAAATAAAGATGGTGTGCGTGATGTTATGCCATTACTATTTGAACTATTAGAAAATGAAGAAGAGGCAAGTATTAGAGCAGTATTAGGGCATTTTATTTTTGTATATACACATCCATATGTAGATGGTAATGGACGCATGGGACGTTTCTTAATGAATGCAATGCTCGTCTCTGGAGGCTATCCTTGGACTGTAATCCCAACTGAAGAAAGGGATAGATATATGACTGCTCTGGAGAGCGCAAGCTTTGGGCAAAACATAAAACCTTTTGCTGAATATATTGCCTATTTAGTTACTGCTAGTTTAAAAGGAACGCCAATAGCTAAATAGAAATTAAAAGTTAAAATTGAAAAACATTAGAATTAGTGCTTTTTCGTTCAATTTGCAGCTAACTTTTCACTTAAATGTTAAAATTTTCATAAAAAGAGGCAAATTCGGTATCAGTGAAATTTGCTCCCTCTGAAAACACCAATAAATCCTAATAATTTCAAATTTCAGCTAGTTCCACCTTGAGTACTTTTTAGGTATTATCCTAATTCAAAAAACCTGTAAATATATATTTACAGGTTTTTTAATTTTAATCGATACCAAAACTGATTTTGGTTCTGGAAGCCACACTTATATTGAAGAAGGTGATGCCGATTTAAAGACATTTACCATAGATCACGATAGAGAATTTAAAATCCCTTTAATTAAAAGGACAACACAACTTATCAACGACGACTTAGTATTTTATGCTAGCCCGTGGAGTCCGCCTGCATTTATGAAAAACAAACAAAAACATACTTCAAGGCGGCAAGTTGTTGCCAAAATATTATCAAAATGGGGCTTCTGTTCCGCCTTCAACCAATATTTTAGACAAATGATTATTCCAAACCCTTTTTGCATTGGCTTTTGTAACCTCTAGCTTTTTTACGATTTCCAAGTTCATTTTGGTTGACCAACACTAACAATAAATACCAGTTATATATTTTTAATTTTTATTATTTTTTTCCTTTTTATGGCTATAAACTAAACATTACTTTTATTCCTTTAGGAGCGTTTTCAAATTGTAAATAATAGGTTTTTGAGTTACTATCCCAACTTGAACCTTTTGGCATGATTTCTTCTCCGTTTGAATTTAACAGTGTTACTTTTTTTGGCGAGGAAGGAAAATATACTCGCATGCTATTTATTGTATTTACTGGACTTTTACAAATAAATGTATATTGATTTTTTTCATGTTTTTCGTCTGAAATTCTGGCTGCAGTAGCCAATACCATAGGTTTATTTTTTTTATAAGCATGTGTTAAATCATACAGAAAAGCCTGTTCTCCCGGCACTATCATTTTTTCCGTAAAAACAGGTAAACGTGGATTAAAAAGATCAATCACTGGGCCTTGTGCAAAATAAGGTTCATCACTTACGCTTTCATCCAATACGGCAATCATTTTGTAAGGCCCTCTTTGAAGCACTAAATTGTTTTTAAACTGAAGGTTCTCTCCAATATTTTTAAAAGCTTGTTTTACTACATTAATAAACGTTATATCGCCACCTGTTTCCATAACAAACGCTTTTGGGTTTTGTCGTATAACAAATACTTCTCCTTTGCTAATATTGTAATTACCATTTTGAGCATTTAAGGGAAGCCCTAAATGTTTAAATAGATTCTCTGAAGGGACTTTGGATTTGTTCCGTTTTTGATTCCACCACTCCATGACGCCTTGATAAGGATCGTCGTCTTTTCCTGTATAAATTAAAACCCCACCATTTTTCACCCATTTTGCAAGATGTTTATGAACCACTTCTCCAAAAGGTTTCATGTTGGAATAACTCATAATTAAAACCTTTATATCTTTAAGGGTTTCATCGTATCCTAAATTTTCCATGTGAACGGTTTGCACTGGAATCCCTCTTTTTAAAAGTGGTAATGTTTGACCGTAAAAATTTGAAAAGCGTGAATCGTCATACCCATCATGTATTGGAAATCGTTGAAACATCATGGAGTTTCCCATAAGTACACCAATACCATTGTTACCACTAACCTTGTTTTTTGATACTTTAATATCATTTAGGGCATTAATCATAACTTGCATTTGGGTAGAATAATTATGGGAAATAAGTTCTTGCTTGTTTGAACTTGCCACTTTGTAAGGCCTTGTATAAATGCGTTCTGGCCATGGCATGACTTCGTAATTTTCAATTTGTGGGTAAAGCAACTGAGCTGTAAAAGTTGCTTGATAATTTATTTTATAGTCATCCCATGTTTTTCTTCTGTCTTCGATAGGATCGGTTAAAAAAAACATTTTTCTGCCTGTAGGAGTTGTCATTGAAGCCATAGAGCCATACTCTAAAAAAGCATTCTCAAAAGTTCTTTCCTTAACCTTTCCGTTGTAATAGGTAGCTTCACGAGAAGTACCCGTCCAAACCTGGGCTATGTAGCCATCAATACCTGGTAAGGACGCTAAACTTGCTTCAGGACTTACAATCATCCATGAAGAATAATTAACCAACGAGTGTGTCGGTATGTATATTTTTACATCCAGTCCTTTTTTCTTACCGTAAGATTTGGCATATTGAGAAACCTCATCAATTGTTTTGTAATACAAATGGTATTTTAACTTGTTAGACAACCATGTATTTTCAGGGGATTCATGTTGAGGCCTCCAAGGGAATTTATAATAATCTTTCCATGCTTCCTTAAATGCTGAACTGTAACCTCCACGTGCCCAAAATTCTGGTTCTTCAAGATATATTGACGTTATACCAACATCAATAACACGCTCTATAACTTCTTTTTTTATATAATCAACAAAACTTTTTTGAGGAACTATATATGGCACATTCCTACCATGCCAGATAGTATCTCCATTTTTTTGTACTTGTCCTTCACCTAAGTGGTTCTGTCCATCCCATTTCCCTAAAAAGTAATCCTGATAAGAACCCCACGCAATTCCCGTCATAAAATGGGCAGTATATCCTTTTTCCTGCCATGATTTTACCCTGTTCTCAAAAACAGATGAACCATCATGATCTGACGGATTACCATTTACACCATAAACTATGGCAACATCTGACCGAATATCAATTTCTGGCATCCATTTACTTGATGTTTGAAAAGCTGTTTTGGCTTTTTCATGATTAGCTTTTTCTTGTGCCGAAATTAATTGGATAAATAAACACGCTATTAGTGTAGCTATTTTTGGACTGTTGTATTTCATTTATGTTTTATTTAAAATAATCAAGCGCTTAACATTTTTAGAAATAATACCAATTATTACTCAAAACAACCTCAATGGATTAATTTATTAACATAAAAACCCATCGAATGCTTAAAAGCCAATGGTCACATTTAGCTATTCATTTTGGTTATCCCATCGAAACCTTTAATCATTCTGGTTTTTGAAATTAATGATTGGATAGCTCAATCTACTAAAACGATTTATTTATCCAAAAGAAATCGCGAAAAATTTATTTGTTCTTAAGTGATGTTTCTAATATAAGTTCGCCGTCTTCTAAAATTTCTTGATGGGTAAACCAGTTTCTTTTTAATGCTTTACCCATGATCTCCTGAGGTCCTCAAAAACACGTTTACACTACAAAAAGTAACTGTACTCTCAATATTGTTTTATTGTATGCCATTAAATCGACCTTAATTTGACTTCCACTCTTTGGCGTCCTCGCCATTTCCTATTACAGGAAAAGCCGTTATTCTTAATCTTGCAGCACCCATGGGAACAAGTTCTACACTCTCGGTTTTTTCTAACGATTTTACTGGACTATCCTGTAACTCGCTAACCAAATCATGTTTGTCTATGGTCCACTTAGGAATCCTTTTTGCCTTAGCCTTTAAAACAATAGGTGTGCTGGCTGGTGTAAAAGGATAGTTGCTTTCTGGCCACTTTCTGGTTTCTATGGTAAATGAGTTTTCTGGTGTTTCTTCATCTAAAAGCAATCCGTAATTCCACGGTGTAGAAGGATAAATTTCGTATGACGGCCATTTTTCTTTATCGACACCTTCTTGCCATTGGGAATCTCCAATAGCGGTTTTGTCGCTTTCTTTTCGTATATAATTTTCATCTATATTAAGGCTAAAGGTAAGCGGACCATAATCTATACTCACACTGTTATGGTTTTCTTTCCACTTACGCACTTTTAATTCTTTTGGTAGTGAAAGAATGACGACATCGCCATCTTTCCATTCTCTATCGATCTTGGCATATTGTCCAGAGATTATGGCCATATCTACCGTTTTATTATTGATTGACAACAAAGCGTTTTTGCACCATGAAGGAATACGTAAATACAATGGAAAACTAATTTTTTCTGAAGCGTTAAAAGTAAATTTCAAATCATCTTCAAATGGGTATTGGGTCTCTAGGGACAACTTTACTTCTTTTCCCTGAGCCACTTTTGCTTTTACCTGAGACGGTACATAGATGGTGGCTGCTAGCCCATTATCTGGTGTTGCCATCCAAGAATTTTCCACTAAATAAGGCCATCCTTGTCCGTGATTATGTTGACAACATCTGGAACTAAACGGATTCATCATTAAAAAAGGCCCTTCGTTCATAATGCCAGGTCTATGGTTTTTATCATCATTGATGACCATATTGGGACTTGTAATGTATCTAAGAGATTTTAAGTCGGGCATCATAGTAGCAGGAAATGTGTTAAAAGTAATTTCCTCTGTGTGATCAGCCCAAAAGGGATCTCCCGTGATCCTCAAAAGGTGTTCATTTGAATTCATTTGTTCCACCACCCCACAGGTTTCTATACCTTGTCTAGGATCATCGTAACCCGGTCGGGCATTTTCATCGGCTCCGAACATGCCACCAGGAACCTGACCGAAATGTTTCCTGATAATATCAAAGTTTTCGTATGTAGCGTTTAGGTCTTTAGTGTTGTGGCTTAACTGATAGTACTGTGCGGGTTCCCTAAAACCTTGGGCAACATTTACGTTATGCCAATCTACCAAATTAGCGTACCACTCTGGCCACTCGGTACCTTCCCGTTTTTCTTTCCAGTTCTTAATGTCATCTAAGGTGTTATCTCTTTTGCTCCATGGTGCGGTATTTCTGTGTATTTTATCAACCAATTCCAAAAGCCATTTTTCGCCCGTTCTATTATATAGCCAAATGACACTGTATAAATTGTCGCCTCCTCTTACTCTTTGCCAATAATGAATTTTTGATAGCAATTGATCATCTGGCAAGCCCAACTGGTATTTAAAATATTTGGACATGAAGCTTAACACTCTGGCATCGTTGGCATACTCGTAATAGGATTGCAAACAGTAAAGCATTATCATATTTGGCCAGAAATCCTGGGATCCATCACTACCTAATCTAACAGGGCCAAAATTCCCGTCAGCTCGTTGGCTACTCATGGCTGCTTCAATCCATTCTTTGGTCTCAGAAATCATTTTCTCATCTTGAAGGATATAGGCTGTATTCCCATAACCTTTTAACCAATAAGGAACTTCTTCCCATCCCCATGCACCATTTCCGTTATTTGAAAGCCACGCATTATTCTCTTTTTGGAGCCATGCACTTATTTCTCCAAGATGCCCTAAAAGACCGTTTGCTTGTCTTTCCAATGTTTCTTTCATCCAGCCTTTTGGAGTTACAGCACCAACAGGCAGTTTAATTAAAGCACTTGAAACTAATGGTTTTTTATTGCTAATGTAGTTTACATTAATACTGCTAGTATCTGGTATTTTTTGGTTTGATACTTGTTCTACCTTTGTGTTTAGTGAGTTGCATGACACAAGCAACACTATAAAACCACATACAGCCCCAAGAAAGTATTTCGTTTTTTTGAATATCATAAAATTAAGTTTGTAAAAATTATAGAATGTTATTTATTTTTCCAATTTTCAGCAAGTAGTTTGATAAAATACCCTCCCACTACACTTCTAGCTTTAAAGCCTCTTTGTCTTCCACTAGAGGTCATGTGCCAATCGCTCATGGGAACACGGTCTTTTGTTTCGATAGCAAATTTATATACAGGGTTTGCTATTTCCTTAAAAACGGATTCATCATCTGTTAAAGTCGCCGTCCATAATATCCAATCAGATTTTGTGTAATCGGATCTGTTATCAAGTGGTAAACCATAAGCATTTTGCTTGGTCAAGTAATACTTTAACTCTTTATCTATAACACTTTCAGGAAAGGTGTTTAATCCCATAATTTTGTCCCAAACCAAATTATATTTTTGGCTCCATGTATTCTTGTCATCAAATGTTAATGCATAATGATCTCCTGCATCGGCCAGCTGCATCCATTCCTTTGCCATTTTTTTGGACATTTTAGAATACTTATCAGCTATAGCCTTTTTACCCAATTGTTCAGCTAAATAGCCATATCCTGCAATGGCTACTATAGCCTTAATCGAAAGGTTTGCGTTTCTAGCCAAATGACCTGCAAAATCATCTGTACATAATTGGTTTGCTGGATCCAATCCTTCTTTTTCTAAATAATTTACCCAAGAGGTTAAGGTGTTCCAGTGTTTTTCAGCATAACTTGCATTGCCCTCTGCCATGGCTATGGCTGCTGTTAAGATTAACATGTTTCCAGCTTCTTCTACAGGCATATCCCCTCCATAGGTTTGCCCAGTTGCAATAGGATATGTTCCCAAATCGTGTGCAGGGAAAGGTTTTTTCCAGTGACCGCTCTCTGTGTAATAAAAAATACCGTTGAGCATTCCTTTTAATAGATCTGGATTGTACACTAAATATTGTGGTGCTGATGGATAGGTGACATCAACCGTATTAATTGAGCCGTTGCTATTATTCTCTTTTGAGAGAAATAAGATTTCCCCTTCTGGGCTTTGAACCAGTTTATGGGCTGCTATACCTTGGCGGTAAGCTATTTCTAAAATGTTTGCGTATTCCTCTCCGCCTGCTTTTGTAGCATCTTTATATAGTTTTTCATCAAAATTCACGCATTTTTTTATGATATTTTTATGTTCTTTATGAGCAGATTTGAGTTCCTTTTCTATAGTACTGCTATTGTCTCTATTCCACCACGGACGAAGCATGGTTCCAAAATAATTAATGGAATATACATCATCATAGCCCAACATAACAGTTTCCTTTACAGGTGAATTTGACACTTTCCCTGTATTAATTATAGTGTTTAAAAATAATTTTTTGTCGTTAATTTTGGAGTTTCTATCCATAGAAAAAGGATTTGTTAAAAACTCATTTGAAACAAACTGTTCTACAGATTTTTTATTGGGAACAGCCATATATAAATAGCCCCAATCTATTCTTAATTCATCGCCTTTTTTTCTTAAAATAGGCTGTTCTACTGTACCTGTTTTTAAAATACTTAACTTTCCTGAATTATATTGTTCTGCAGTAACTTTTTGAGCTGTATTGTTTACTGCAATATCTGAAGACGCGCCAAAGAACAATTTGGTTTCATGTGCTTTCCCGTCATTGGACTTAATTTCGGTATCTATGTACGATACTGGACGGGACATGAGGTCTAAATCATCCAATAATAAAGGCGAAGTGAATGTAAGTTTAACATCTACACCTCCACATTCAAACTCATAAATAGTTTGTGTGGCATTAAACTCTATATTTTTTTGTGTGGCTTTTACAGTAGAGTTGGGCAATTCAATTCTTTCAACAATACCTGCATCCAAGTAAGCACCACCTGCATTATTTACAACATGCATGGCCAGCACATTTTTACCTTTTTTAAGTTTACTGGAAAGCTTTTCTCCTAAAGAAACCATTCTGTAAGCATCGTTACAACATCCTGCTTGGTAAACCAATTCACCATTAACGTAAAGTGAAATATCATCATCGTTTCTCACTTTTAGAACAGGCTCGAAATTTGTGTCCTCAAGATTAAACTCTCGCCTCACCCAAATATCCCTACTTTCCCACATCGTTTTTGATACGCCTTCAATGTTTCCAATTGGTGCTGTGGCAGTATTCCAATTACTATCATCAAAATCAAATGTCATCCAATTGTTTGCTGGTTTGGATTCGGTAAACTTTACTTGATAATTTTCTTCATCGGCAGCAGAGAGCACCTCTTTGTACAAATCACTTTTCTTTCCTAAAAACCGATATGTTTTTCCATCCACTTTAATCATTCCCATTAACGAATGGTCCCTACCCGTCCAATGTTTTGTGGTTTCTTCATTAACCTCATCACTCATGGACCAAATACTAAAATAAGGGTCGTGGGTTATTAAAGGATACGCTGGTGCCTGGCGTTGTTGAGCATTTATTAATAACGAAACAAACGTAAATGATGAAAGTAAAAGTTTTTTTAACATGTAGTTGAATTTTTTTTTATTGAAATTTATATTTTGGGATCGTGTGGTATTCTTGACCTATAAGTTTTGGTGTATCATTGCTGCTAAAATACCCACAATCAAACTATATAGCTAAATCGATATAAAATAACATGAACCTTCAGAGTAAAAAACCGAATTTCTTCGTTAAAAATACTCGCCGTAACTAAGCTATGCCTGTGCTTTTTAACTAGAACTTCAATTTTTTATATCTAAATATTCTATGCCATTTTATATCGACTTAGCTATCAATGTGTTTTAAATTTTTCATAGACATAATCATATATTTATACTAACTTAAAATCCTTTTTATTTCTATTTGTATCCCAAATCATCTTGTTAATTAATTATTAAAATAACGTGAGTTCGATGTAAGCATAATATTATTAAGCTGATTATCAAAAATTTAACCTTGATTGTCAGGTTGAGCACTTCGGTAAACTCAGCACAGGCTCTGTCGAAACCCATTTAAATAGCGGTTTTAATGTCCTTTCGACTTTAGTTTATGCTGAGCCTTTCGACTTCGCTCAAGATAAACTATAGCCGAAGTACTCAAGGCGACAAATAGCATTATTAGTGAATTTATTGTTAAAAACTCCCTTGCCTGCCTGTCGGCAGACAGGTTTTAAATCGAACTCACGTTAAAATACTTATAAAAATAGGCTTGAGCCTAAGCACATTGTGCGTCATAGGCTCAAGCCTCATTACTAAAACCAAGAATTATCCTTGCAAGAACGTTTTTAATTTTATAAAGTCATTTTGACTTTTTTTATTATTTTTTATCGGTCTCGGAATTATTCCTCTTTTTCTTCAAGCGCTATTTTACGAATACGGTGATTCGCCTGGTCTCCGATGTAAAAAGCCTTTTCTTCCTCATTATAAGCAATTCCTGACGGTCTGTCAAACCTAGCTTCCTCTCTCAGGTCGCCGTTTACATAACCCCATGGATCAGGGTTAATACTTGAGCTTCCCCTTCCAGCAAATGTGGTCACACTACCTTCTGGTGTCAATTTTCGAATAGCATGGTTATGCTGATCTGTAAAATAAAAGTCATACTCGTCCGGTTTACCTGCTTCAACATAGTCGTCATTTTTCACAAATACGCCTTGGTAGGGGTTTCTCACACGAACACTAGAGCCAACGCCATCCTGATAACCAGGGCTTCTAAGTTGACCGCATACCAGATAGGGTTGATTAAATTGTTCCTTTTCCCAATTATAATCAAGCCGGAGGATGTAGTGCTGATTAATAACCATAATATAGGCGTAATTTCCGGATGGATGTATAAAAGTCTTATATTCCCATCCTGGATCATGAACCACAAACAGGGTTTCGTACTCTTTATCTCCAAGTCCTTCGTCGAAATATTTATTCAGATCAAAACGGAAAAACTGACCCTTCTCATAACTGTTGAAATACAGTTCTCCATTGACTGGATGAACCGATGCACCATTACATTGCCTGTATCTCGTTAAAACCTCCCTGTCTTGCCAATCTTGGTCGCGCGACAATCGGTATGTTGCCCGGTCATTTTCACCGCCACGGTCTTCTGCAATAATCATGTATTGACCATCATTCGTAAAATCAATACTCCTTGGTCGGTCAAAATCCGAGCGTTTTTTGGTTACTGTACTATCTGCTAAATTGATTAGGTAAAGACCATTATTAAAGTCGAATACTACCCATAAATGCTTTGGATTGAGCGGATCAAACTTCATAAATGAAGGCTCCCAAAACCCACTCGCCATCTCATTCTCGTTATCAGACATGAATACACCGTCTTTCCAGGGTTCATCACCCCGGTCATTTTTGTACCCGACCACGGTAGATACCACCATCTTGCGCTGATAGTCAAAATCTGTGTCCGAATAAGCAATTACCTCACTATTATCTTCCCCTATACGTACTTCAATATCACCGTCAAATGCTTGCTGGGGTACCAAACAGTAAAGCGACTCACCATTTACACTAATCACAACGGCCTCTTTACCACCAACTAAAACTGTTACTATGCTGGGGTCTGTTCCAAAGTTCTGTCCGTAGATAACAAGACGCTGGCCTGCACCACCTGATTCAGGGGTGAAACCAGAAACCACAACGGGTTTCGAAGCGTCAAAGGGCGGATAAGTCATCTCTTCCTTATCATCACTTTGACAACCATAAAAGCCAATACTTACAAAAGCCAATATTAAACAAAGAGCATGAAATCTCCATTTATTGTATATTATATTTAAATACATAGTTTTTAGATTTTAAATTCACAATATTTACTGGGTTTATTTCCCATTTTTTCAACTGTATCGTTACGTTCCATTATTACCATTCTATTTGTTGGTCTTCATCTGGAATCTGAGTATTTAATTGACGCTCTAGAATCAACGATCCCGAAACTTTGTAATTAATATTTACATTAGGTACCAAAGTATAATCTGAAAATTCATAATCGATATTATTAATGGTTAAATATCTATGTAAAAGATAAGGACGAATATCATCCGCTTGTTCAGAGATTGTATAACTTGCATCTTTATTTAGCTGAAAGTTCATATCTGGGTTATCTGCAGAGAATGTAACGCCGCCAGTTTCGTCAAAAGTTGCATAAATTTTATAATTTTGGCGATCTTGACGTTCATCATCTATATTACCTGCATAGAAGAATATGGTATTCTCATTCACCACATAGGACTTTATTTCCGCTTTTACAAGAGGCGTCTCATTTTCATAGCCTTCCATCACGGTCTTGAGTGCAGTACCGCTATAGGTCCCGGAGTAGTCGTTAAAAGGGTTAATGCGTAAAAGTGCTTTTCGATAATGTTTCCGCGGATTTGCAACATAACCATAAGATGGATCATCTTCGATAGTTATGGGTAACACCCACTTATCTACCATATCGATGTCCTTTAATGTAAAATCGATAGCCATTAACGACGTATCCTCACCAGCTTTGATCTCTACAGTAGAAGGCATCGTATAATATTCACTATTTAGCTCCTTGTAATAAAAATCTTCCCGACTTTGAAAGCGCTCATAATTTAGTACATTCAACGTATCGGAGTCTATAGCGACATGTACTGTTATGTCTTGAGCGTTTGTTTTAGACCCACTCACGATCAAAGGTTGCTGGAATGTCGTTTTCTCATCTCCCTTATAGCGAACATAGATATCGCTAACGCCTTGATTTGTTATAGGAGCCTTGAATGATATATAATTTTCAAATTGCTCTTCGGTCCACTCATCATTACATGAACTGCCAATTAAAAGCAGCGTGAGTGAAAGAAACAGTATAAATGGTTTATTCATGATGATATATGTTTTATTAATCGTTGTAATTCCATCCTGGATTTTGAGTAAGACGGTTATTCCGTTTGAGTTCGGTTAAGCTAATCGGCCAAAACCACATCTTATCTGCAAAGGTGGTTTCGAGTGCCCATACAGCTACAGGTTGATGAAAAAGATCTCGTTCCTCACTATTCATAAGAACATTACAACCATATATAGGTAAAGACTCTTCTACAGGAGCATCCATCCACCGGCGCAGGTCGTAATAGCGCTGCCCTTCTGCTAAAAGTTCAATAAAACGTTCTCGCTTCAACCTTTTTCTTAGTTCATTCTTGTCATTGTATGCACTGGCCGAGTAGTCTGGTACACCGGCGCGGATACGTACAGGATGAATCCCTCTTTGTATTTCGGTGATATTGCGCGTGATATTGTAATTTCCGCCATTCCATGAAGGCATGTTGTACGACCCATCCAATTCATTCAACGCTTCTGCATACATAAGCAAAATATCTGCATAACGAATGGCAGGTTCGGATTTAAATACAATCTTATTAATATCTCCACCCTCATAAGTATCGCTCGGATGCACATATTTTTTTACTCCAAAACCTGTTCGTAACCAATATGCATTGGATGAATTAAATCCGTTTCCTTTAGCATTATTACGGTAATAAAACGCCTGTTGGTTACGGTTACGTTCTTGAGACTCATTTAACAATGGCCAGAAACTACCATTGAAGGCCACAGATGCATAAAACCTGGGTTCACGATTAGCATACTGTAAAGAAACATCAGCTCTTAACGGTCTGTAACGACCAGCATCATAATCCTCCTGTGTCACATAACCACTTATCCGTTCGGAACCATCCCCACGACCAATTTCACTATCCTTACCAGGTACATCGCTACCATCATTCATAGCATAAGCATCTACCAACTTTTGTGTTAACCCATGCGTATTCCAACCTGTAGCAGATCGTGGCAATTGATGAGCAACCATGGCTCTTATATCTTCTCCGTCTTGATTATTACCTCTAGTAAAAATCAATTCTGGATTTCCTGAAGGAGGTAAGGTACCGTCAAATACCTGAGCATATGATTTGGCTGGATCAATATCTGCCCATCCTTCTGGCCAGGCTTTTTCAGAAAAATTATTATCATCAGGAGGAATAACTGTAGCATCCTCACCTGTTTCCTGAACAGGTACCGTGTATAAATGGTATACACCAAGTTCAATCACATCTCTGGCTGCAGCAGCTGCTTTTGCCCATTTTTCCTCTTGGTAATCTGGAGAAAGCAACTGGTTTCCCTGATCATCAACTAATTGTGTAGCAAAATTTGAGGTATTTCCATTTGCCAACGGACTGGCCGCATAAATCAATGCTTTAGCACGGGTAGCCAAAGCTGCTCCAACAGATGGTCTGGCAGAACCATCTTGACCACGCACCATACCTCTTGCCTCCATTTCTTGCGCAGCAAGTAACATTTCACTACTTATAAACGCTGCGCAATCTTCGTAAGTACTACGTGGAATAGCCAGTTCATCGTAACTATCTGCATAATCCAAGCCTTCGTCCGGTAACAATGGTATAGGGCCATATTTACGTAATAGCAACCAGTATAGGTAAGCTCTTGCAAATCGAGCCTGACCTCTGTAGTCATCAATTTCATCTTCGGTCATCTCTATATTCATGTAAATATTATGAATGAAAGTAGATGCATTGCGAATACCACGATAACACTGGGTCCAGGTATCTTGTTTATCATTTTCATTATATTGCCCCATTCTGAACATATTGTAGGAAAGCTCATTTTTTGATGGGTCATAATCACTATCTCTATCGCCGTAATACATATCATCGGCAAAATTATGAGGTGTTACCCCTTTACTTGCAACATCGGCATTGATCCCTTTTAGTTCTTCAAATACGTGGGCAAGCCATTCTTCTGAATATACTTTGCCTTCAAATACCTTTTCTTCTGTGAGGCGATCTTTGAAATATTGGCCAGAATCAAGGTAATCACTACAAGAAGACATTAAACCTGAGCCACATACAAGTAATAAAACAGTATATATTATTTTTTTATTCATCATTTTTCAGTTTACAGATTAATACTAATTCCCATTGTAATGGATTTGGCAGGAGGGTAATCTTCTCCTCGAGGGGTAGCTAATTCCGGATCCCAAAGTTTGAATTTAGACCACGTTAACAAATTGGTTCCAACCACATATAATCTAATATTTTCTACTTTCATTCGACTTGTGAGGCTTTCAGGTAGATTATAGCCAACATCTATGGTCTTAAGACGCAGATACCTACCATCTTTCAACCAAAAAGTTGATTCCCTAAAGTTGTTAGGGTTGGGCCCAAAGCTCAATCGAGGATAGGAGGCATTAGGATCTTCGGTAGAAGGATCTCCCGAAATATCAGCAGAAATCCAACGGTTATCTCCCATAACTCCTTCCATAACTTGTCCCCACTCTCCTTCGCTAAATGCATGCACGGTCTTTCCATAGGTTGAAAAAGTAGATTTACCTGCACCTTGAAAATGAACTCCAAGGCTAAATCCTCTCCAATTGGCGGAAGCCCCTACTCCGTATATTAAGTTAGGACGTCTGGTTGCACCTATTGCCACGCGATCGCCATCATTAATAACACCATCACCATTTACATCTTTATATTTGATATCTCCTGGTTGATAATCTCCAAACGTTTGCGTAGGGCTGTTTCGAATATCATCATAATCTTTAAACATACCTAAAGCTATTAACCCTCTAGATTGGTCTATACGAAAACCTTCTTGATTTTGATAGGGGTAAACATTATTTTCTTCATCCCTTTCAATAATTTCATTTTTGCTATAAGTAACATTGCTCCTTGCGGTTAAGACTAACTCTCCAAGTTGTTTCCTGAATTGGAAACGCCCGTCGAAACCACGTGATTTTACGATACCTACATTAGCTCTTGGCGTACTTTCCAATCCGACCATACCAGGCAAAAAATTCCTTGCCATGTAAATACCGGTACGTTCCTCGTCAAAGAAATCTAAATTTGCTGTAATGTCCCTGGTTTCTATATCAAAACCTAGATTTTGTTTTGTTGCCACCTCCCAAGTGACATTGGATGAAGCTACTTGCGAATACCTGATGCCTCCATAATATCTATCAGAGCCATAGTCTGCCCACTGATAGCCGCCAGTAGGATCTCCATCGTCATTAAAAATCTCTGAGATCGTGTATAAATAAGGAAAACGTTCGCCTCCCAGTAACTGATCGTTTCCTACTTTACCGTATGAATGCCTAATTTTAAACAATTTAATCCAACTTAAATGATCTTTCATGAACTCCTCTCCGGCTATATTCCAGGCAAATGAAACAGCAGGAAAGAAACCATACTGGTTTCCAGGAGCAAAATTCTCTGAACCTGTATAACCGAAATTGAAGTTGAAAAAATAGCGATTTTCCCAGTTATAAAGAACCCGTCCAGACAAGCCTTGATTTCTTCTGGAAATACCGTTTTTGATATCATCGCCAAGATCAACTGTCTGTACAAACGCATCACGGGTTAATCGTACAGCTCCACCAAGATTATGGCTACCAAAATTACGGTCATAATTAAACATCAGATCATAAAATTCAAGTCTGTTACCCGATGAACTACTGGACTGAGTCAATTCACTTGGATCAGAAACCTGTGTAAACACCAAATCTCCGTTTGCATCACGGGCCCGGGCAGCTCGCCATTGCTCCGGCCATTTGCGGCGTTGTATGTTGTTCGTATTTTGGATGTCATAGCCCACTATTCCTCTCATACGGAGGCCTTCTGTAATGAAGCTAAAATCCTGTTCAACAGTAATATTGGTTTGGACATTATTCACCCAATTCTCATTAAACCCTGTTTGGGTAGCCATTACCCATGGGTTGGTCTGGTTTCCCGTTCCAATTGACGGTACATAGCCATTTGAATAAAGGACAGGCGTACGAATAGGGGAATAGCCAAATAGCGAACCCCAAAAATCAGCATCGCCAAGTCCGGGGCTGTTCCTTTTACTAAGAGAACCTGCAACGCCAACTTTTGCCACTGTTGTACTGGTGATATTAAAATCTGCATTGAGGCGGTAGTTCCAGCGTCTGTAATTTGCATTGGTATTATAATCGTCTTTCAGTGATTTATCGACTTCATACATCCCACCTTCGTTTACATAACTGCCCGAAACATAATACCGGGAAGTTGGCCCACCACCACTCATATTCAAATTAGCACGATATGTCATGCTTCCATCTCTTAGTAATCGGTCTTTCCAATCTACATTTGGATATAAATCGGGGTCCAGACCCAAACGTAAAATTTCCAATTCTTCTGGCTGATAAATGGGCCCTTCGTTACGGGTAATACGCGATTCATTTAACAGATTAGCATAGGTGATACCATCTACAAAGTTAGGTGTAATAGTTCGGGTATTGTAAATGAATTCATCTTTAAAATTAATTCTTATTTTGCCGTCACTTCCTCTTTTAGTGGTAATCAGTATCACGCCATTTGCTCCTCTGGAACCATACATAGCTGTTTCCGAAGCATCTTTTAATACAGTGATCGTTTTAACATCTTCAATGTTCAGTTCATTTAAATCACGCTCGATATTATCTACCAAAACCAGGGGACTGCTACCGCCTCCGAAAGTAGATATTCCACGAATCCAGAATTCAGAAATGTTCTTTCCCGGTTGACCTGATTGCATCATGCCCATAACACCCGCCACATTTCCAGCGAAAGCATTTGATATACTCGAGGTAGGGTTTGATTTGACATCTTCTAAATCTACAGTAGAAATCGCACCAGTTAGCGTTATTTTTTTCTGCTCACCAAAGCCTACGACAACAACTTCATCCAAACTGTCGGCTTCTTCAACCAGAACAATGTCAAGTTCTGTTTTTCCCTTTATCGGAACTTCTTGTACAGTATAGCCAATATAGGAAATAACCAATATGGCATCCTCATTTGTAACATTTATAGAGAAATTACCATCAAAATCGGTTACAACACCATTGTTCGTTCCTTTTTCAAGAATACTTGCACCAGGTAAAGGGGTATTGTCCTGAGCAGAAGTAATATGGCCTTTTATTTCTATCTGTTGTAATTTTGGTGTTAATGCCTCCCCGTCATTTAAAACTTTGTCCCCCTTTAACTTGTTATATGTTGAAAAATTGCTTGATAAAAATTCAGAGCTAGCTATTACTTCTAAGGCATTGACCTTTTCACTTAACTCATATTTTGAATTATTGATATTTGTATTTGCCTGAGTCTTAAATAATGATAATAAAAATAAAAATGCTAATAGTTTCCTTTTTAGATTTCTTCTAAAAAAGTAAAGAGAAGAATCCATGGTTATTGGATTTAACCTCTCCTTTATTATGATTTTTTTCATAATTTAGATTAGTTTAGTTTTGTTTTTTTTGGTTTGGTTTTCTTATTAATTCAATCGTAAAATTTGAGAAAAGCCAAATCTATTTCCCTAATTTTTGTGAATTGTTTTATTTATTTTTTATTTCATCCCATACATGTTTATTTCGTTAGTTATTAGTTTAGTTGTTATTGTCTTTGGTATGACATTTTTGGTAAAATTTATATCAAACATTCATTAAGCGTGAATCAATGTTGAACTGAAAATTCATATAAAGAAACCGTATGATAATTTTCTTCAGGTTTTAAAATTATTGATGGAAAACTTGGCTGGTTAGGAGCATCTGGAAAATGTTGTGTTTCAAGACAAAAAGCTGTTCTAAAATCATCTTTAGCACCGGATTTAAGGAGGTTTTTAGAATCCATAAAGTTACCACTATAAAACTGTACACCAGGTTCAACTGTATAAATATTCATTACGATCCCAGATTTATCTCCAATAACCCTAGCTGCATGGTTCATTCCATTCACTTTAGCCCCATTAAGCACATAATTATGATCATATCCCCCACCATACTTGAGTTGTTCATCATCAGCTTCAATTCGCTCACCAATAGTGTGAGGATTAATAAAATCGAATGGGGTCCCATTAACTTCCTTTAGTTCGCCAGTTGGGATAAGGCCATGATCTACAGGAGTGAATTTATTAGCGAATACCTGTAAAGAATGATTCAAAATTGTTCCGCTACCTTCGCCATTCAAATTAAAATAGGCATGGTTCGTTAAATTAACCACTGTTAGCTTATCTGTTGTAGCTTCATATTCCATTTTTACAGCATTAGAATCTGTTAAGGAATAAGTCACTTTCACTTTTAAATTACCAGGAAACCCTTCTTCCATATCTATGGATGTGTAATTAAGTTCCAATGTGTAAGCATTTGGTTGTTTAGCGTCCCATATCACATCTTGAAAACCCTTATAACCACCATGCAATGCATTGTTTCCATTATTTGTTGGAACTGAGTATTCTTCGCCTTCTAAACTAAACTTTCCGTTAGCAATTCGATTCCCTACTCTACCGATTGTTGCCCCAAAATAAGACTCATCATGTTCTATATAGTTCTTTACGCTTTTTAACCCTATATTTACATCTACTAGTTCACCTTTTCTATTAGGCACATAAAGACCTACAAATCGGCCTCCATAATTAGTAATGGCAAGTTTGATATCATTTTTTTCAAGCCAGTATAATTTAACTTTTTTGCCATCAATTATAGTATCAAAATCTTCTGGGTTTAATAAATTAGCGTTTGTAATTTGCTCTACTTTGGTATTTGTTTCAACTGTTTTTTTTGTGGTTTTTTTACAGGATATACATACTAAAACTGTAAACAAAATCAATATTAAATTAACTTTATTATGTTTCTGTTTCATCTCTTTTATTTTCTTATTTGGTTTGTTTAGTTTGTTACTATAATTAAGTAGCTAATTATCTTAAATCTGCGACCCCTTACCCTTTATATTAGCTTTACTCAAAGCCATTATTTAACAGTAACCGATCAACAAAGATTTATCAATATGTTAATTATGATGTTTATTTTTTGTCAAAAAAACAATTTAAAACACTATTAAATGTCATATTGACAGTGTTTCCAAATAAAAGAATTATTAAGATAATTTTAAACATACATTTGTTTCATTATTTCAATAATACAGTTCTTAATCCTCATACTTAGTTAATTAAAACCAATTTTGAGTATATATGTTGAATTTTGAGACATTTTATTGAACTTAAAATTCTTATATTTCCTAAAAAATTTAAAAGGTTGAAAAAAGTAATAATTGCTCTAAGTATTTGCCTATTTTATTCTAGCAGTATAGAATGTCAAGAATATTATTTTAAACACTATAAGGTTGAAGATGGCTTATCTCATAATACTGTTTTAAGTTCCATGCAGGATATGAATGGTTTTATGTGGTTTGGGACCAAAAATGGCCTTAACAGATTTGATGGGTATTCTTTTCGGCTTTTTCAAAATAACCCTGAAGACCCCAAAAGTTTACAAGGAAATTATATTGGCTTTTTACATGAATATAATAACACCATGTGGGTTGGCACAAATAATGGTTTATTTCGTTACAATGAACAACAAGAAAATTTTGATTGTATAGGAGAAACAAATGAAAAAGCGATAAGAGGCATTGATAATGATACGTCAGGTAATTTATGGTTTATAGCCTCTGGAGAAGTGTGTAAATATAATACTATCACAAAAGAAACACATATTTTTCCTGCCCATGATTTTTTCGGTGCAACATCAATTGTTAAATCTAATACTAACGAAATTTGGGCAACTTCTTCAACTAAATTGCATCAATACATTAAAGAAACCAATTCATTTAAAACATATTCTTTACAAGTAAAAGAAGATTCAAAAGCTCCTTTTGGAATAAACAAGCTTTTCAGTTTAAATGAAAATACTTTGCTTATAGGTACATCCAATCATGGTGTTTTAGTTTTTGATACAAAAGAAAAAAAGCAAATAAAAAATGTACTTCCTAATTTAAAAACATCCTTATTTATAAGAGATTTTGTTTTAAATGGAAATGAAGAATTGTGGATAGCTACAGAGTCTGGCATCTACATTTATAATTTAAAAACCCACCATTATACTAATTTAGTTAAAAATTATAATAACCCATATAATATATCCGATAATGCCGTTTACTCCTTAACAATTGATCATGAAGGTGGTATTTGGGCAGGTACTTTTTTTGGTGGATTAAATTATTATACGCCGCAATATAGCATATTTAAAAAATTTCTTCCAAACCCCTCTCAAAACTCAATAAGTGGTAATGCCGTTAGAGAGATTCGCCCAGACAAATATGGGAATATATGGATTGGAACAGAAGATGCCGGTTTAAACAAATTTAACCCTAAAACAGGGCTATTTACCAATTATACATCTAAAAGCAAAGGCGGGATTCTATCTCATTATAATATTCATGGTATTTTACCAATTGATGATAAAATATGGATAGGTTCCTTTGATCATGGATTAGACGTTTTAGACCCTAACAGTAATAAATTAGTAACTAATTTTAATATAGGAGGTGCTTATAATTTACTCGATAATTTTATTTATTCATTCTATAAAACAAAAACCAATAAAATTATCTTAATTACAGGTTCTGCAATACAATATTTTGATGCAGAAACTAATAATTTTCTTCGCTACGAAGCATTTCCAAATAACACTTTTTACACCAGTTTTTTAGAAGATAATGATGGTGTTTTATGGGCAGGAACAAGTACTAGTGGTGTGTTTTATTTTAACCCTAAAACAAAACAAAGTGGGCGTTTTTATCAAGAAAAAAATAAACCTTTTAGTATCAGCAGCAATGGTGTTAATGGAATATTTCAAGATAGCAAAAACAACATCTGGATTACAACTGAAAATGGTTTAAACCTACTAGATAGCACTAAAACAAAATTTAAAAAATATTCTACAAAAGATGGTTTCCCTAGTAACACGTTTTATTCTATTTTAGAAGAAAGTCCAGATAAACTTTGGATTACAACAGCTAATGGTTTGGTTGCTTTTAATACCCAAAATGGTGCTAAAAAAACACATACTAAAGTAAATGGCCTATTAAGTGATCAATTTAACTACAGTTCCTCATATAAAGCTCCAGATGGCACTATGTATTTTGGTAGCGTAAATGGCATGATAAGTTTTAACCCACAAGACTTTAACAAATACAAACACACACATACTTCCAGAACATTAATAACAGGTTTACAAATAAACAATCAAGATATCATTGTTAATGATTCTATTTCTCCATTAAAATCATCAATAACATTTCTTGATGAATTAATTCTTAAACCCAATGAATCTTCATTTAGTTTAGACTTTGCTTCATTAAGTTTTTCTGGTCCTGAAACAACAGAGTATTGGTATAAAATGGAAGGCATTAGCGATTCATGGATTCCGTTAAAAAAAGAGCACAAAGTCTTTTTCACAGAATTACCAGCTGGAGATTATAAATTCAAAGTTAAATCTTTAAATTACAATTATGATGAAGCCATTGAGTCTCCTACTTTAAAAATAAAAATTCTACCTGTTTTCTGGAAGAGTAAGTTCGCTTATTTATTATACACATTACTTTGTATACTAACCATTTATCTAACCGCAAGATATTACCATAAAAGAACGGTTTCAAAAAACAATCAAAAAATTAAAGAGCTTAATAATGTAAAGGAAAAGGAAATCTATCAAGCTAAAATTGAGTTTTTTACTAATATTTCCCATGAAATACGCACACCTTTAACGCTTATAAAAATCCCACTAGACAAACTATTAAAACAGATAAATAACATTACTCCAGAAATAAAGAATAACCTTTTTATAATGGAGAAAAACACATCTCGCTTACTAAACTTAGTGAATCAACTACTGGATTTTAGAAAAACCGAAGTAGAAAATATAAACCTAACCTTTGTAGAAACCAATTTTACTGCCTTAATAAATAATACGTATCAACGATTTACAGAGGTTATAAAAGATAAAAATATAGATTTTGAATTAAATTTGGGAATAACAGATGTTTATGCCTATATCGATGCCGAAGCAGTAAAAAAGATACTTAGTAACCTCATAGGAAATGCTATTAAGTATTCTAATGGCAAAATTAAAGTGACATTAAGTACTCAAGAAGCATCATTGTTATTAGAAATTCAAAACAATGGAGAGTTAATCCCTACTCATCTATTTGAGAAAATATTTAGTCCTTTCTTTAGGGTCTCAGAAGTCAAAGACCAAACTGGAACGGGCATAGGTTTAGCATTGGCCCATTCCCTTACAAAACTTCATAACGGTAGCTTGACTTTTGATGTAAAAGAAAAACAGTGGAATACCTTTTTATTAAGCTTACCAATTCATCAAGAAAAAGAATTTAAACTCTATAGCTCAAAGAATGACAATAAAAAAGATATTTCAAACGACCTTGTTACCAATTTGGAGAAAAGTGATAATAAAACAAAGGTGCTATTGATAGAAGATGATATTGATCTTTTAGATTTTGTTGCTAAAGATTTAAGTGATGTTTACAAAATTTTTAAAGCAACTAATGGCGTTGATGCATTAAAAATTGTAGAAAACGAAAATATTCAGTTAATAGTAACTGATGTTAAAATGCCTAAGATGAATGGATTTGAAGTTTGTAAAACTATAAAATCTTCATTAGAAACCAGTCATATACCAATAATAATATTAACTTCTAAAGATGCTTTAAATTCTAAAATTGAAGGACTAGAATCTGGGGCAGACGCCTATTTAGCTAAGCCATTCTCTTTACCTTATTTAAGAAAACAAATAAATAATTTAATAGAGAATAGAAAAAATATACTCTCTTATTATATTAGTTCTCCCTTGGCTCATCTTAAAAGTATTGCTCTTACAGAAACTGATGAAACCTTTATAGATAAACTAGATGAAATAATTTCCCAGCATATTCCAAATACAGATTTTAGCGTAGAAACTTTGTGTGATATAATGAATATGAGTCGCTCTACCTTGTATAGAAAAATTAAAGAAATGTCCAGTTTAAGTCCAAATGAACTTATAAATATTTCGAGATTAAAAAAAGCTGCCGAATTACTAAATAAAGGAGATTATAAAATTTATGAAGTTTCGGAAATGGTAGGTTATAGTTCTCAAACTAGTTTTGGTAGAAACTTCCAAAAACAATTTAACATGACTCCTACAGAGTATATGAATTCACAGTTATAACTATAAGAAGATTATTTTCAATTAAAATATTTAATGTGAGTTCGATGTAAACATAATGTTATTAAGTTGACTATCAATAATTTAATCCTAGCTGTCTGGTTGAGTACTTCGTCTGCGCTCAAGATAAACTAAAAGTCGAAAGGCTCAAGGCGACAAATCGCTTTATTGGTGATTTTATTGTTATAAACTCTGCCTGGTCGGCAGACAGGTTTTATACCAATTATGAATTAAAATGAGCTACAGAAAACGACATTGCTTTTTTGTTTTTGCCTGCTACGTGTTATTTGCATAGCCTAAGCTATGGAAATGAGGAGTAAAGTGATAAAACGAATTAATGAATGTGTATGAATTGCGTATTTTAATTCATAATTGGTATTAAATCGAACTCTCGTTATTTACGCATATTTTTCCATATCCTGTTTTTTATTGCATAAAAAATGCTCTTCTAAAAAGAAGAGCATTTAATCTAAAAAAACTAACTACTACTACTAACTACTACTAACTTACTTTTGTAATGTTTCAATAACTTGTTTATTAACTCTATTTACGCTTTCAATATCTAATTTATCAACCTTTCTATCATAAGTCATAAAACCATTAATCTCTCCTTCTACATCTGTTGTTTGCGTATAAACTGCTGCTGAAAAACCAAGTTTTATCAATTTTATCAAGTGCTTCGCATACTTTATATACTCATCGGTGGTTTCTTTTGAATTCTTAAACTTAACATATCCCCAGTTATTATCGGTTTTCCAAAGATGCCCTTCTAAAGGCAGTCCTATGCCTCCATATTCCCCTAAAACTGTAACGCGCTCTGCATCGTACAAGTATAAATCTGGTCCTGGATAATTATGAAGATCTAAAATATCTCCTGTTCTGTAATGATTACCTCCACTGGCAGGGTTAACCAATCTGCTTGGGTCATATGTTTTAGTCCAATCTGCAATTTCTTCGGTTTTAAATTGCCCCCATGCTTCATTAAATGGAACCCAAACCACAATACTTGGATAAGAATATAAATAATCCATAATGTCTTTCCATTCCTTTCTGTATATCTGTTCCGATTCTGCTGTTCTTTTTAACTCCTTTCCATCAAAATACTTTCTATTTTGCCATTGTGGAGACACGCCTCCGTTAGGCATATCTTGCCAAACTAAAATGCCTAATTCATCACAATGCGTGTACCAACGTGCGGGCTCAACCTTAACGTGTTTACGAATCATATTAAAACCTAGTTCTTTCGTTTTTACAATATCATATTTTAAGGCTTCGTCTGTAGGCGCTGTATACAACCCATCAGGCCACCAACCTTGGTCTAAAGGTCCAAATTGGAAATAATCTTTATTATTTAATTGCATCCTTACAATACCATTCTTATCCTTTTTTGATGCTATTTTTCGCATAGCAAAATAGCTCTTTACTTCATCGGTTACTTTTCCTTTACTTATTAATTTGAGTGTTGTACGATATAAAAAAGGAGATTCTGGCGACCACAATTTAGCATTTGGAATAGGAATATTAATGTCTTGAGATACTTCAGATTTTACTTTTGATATTACTTTTTTCCCATCAAAAACGCTAATCTCAATGACATCTCCGTATACGGCACCTTTTACATCGGTTTTTATTGTAACTGTATTGTTATCAATATTGGCTAAGGTTTTAATATCATTTATACTTTTAGCATTCACTGGTTCTAACCAAACGGTTTGCCAAATTCCTGTAACTGGTGTATACCAAATGCCATCTGGATTTTTTACTTGCTTACCCCTGGGTTGTTGCCCATCACTACTTGGATCCCATACTTTTACTGTTAAAGTTTGAGGCGTATTACTCAAAAAAGGTGTTATGTTAAAAGAAAAAGGGGTATATCCTCCAGAATGCGATCCAATTTTAATGCCATTAAGCCAAATATCCGCTTTCCAATCTACTGCACCAAAATGCAATAATATTTGTTTGCCCTTCCATTTTTTTGACACAGTAAAGTTAGTTTCATACCAAATTTCTTTTGAGGCCCCTACATTTTTCATGACTCCCGATAAACTAGACTCTACGGCAAAAGGCACTAAAATATCTCCATCAAAATTATTAGGTTTAGCTTGACCATATTCTGAAATGCTATATTTCCATAAGCCATTTAAATTTTTCCAATCTTCTCGCTTCATTATAGGTCTTGGATACTCATTTAAAACGTTATCTGGGTCGATAGTTTCTGCCCACTTTGTTTTAATTTTATCCCCCGCTGGTTTCCATTGAGCAGAAAGTAAAGTAGTAAACATTACAAATAAAATAAAGAATTTTTGTTTTTTCATTTTTGTGTTATTTATAAAATATTAGTTTGGATTTAATGTAACTCAATATATTTATTCCGGACTAAACTTAGTTTAGAGCTCATAGTCATTCTTAAATTACTTTAAAATAAATATTTTTCAAGTACCACATATTTCTTTAAATATTGTCTTTTTCATGTGTCATTATTTCGTTAAAACTAATCAAACAATAATCCAAAAAACATTTTTATGCTTATTTGACACATTTTAAAGAATAGTGAGATCATTTGATGTAAACATATTCTTTTCTGCCCCTTATATTTGAACCTTTCAGTAAATCTTGAACAAATAATTTTAAACTAAAATGAGATTATCAAAACACATCAAAACCCTCAGTATTCTACTACTGATTATTGGGACAACAACCTTATATGCACAAGAAAAATTAAGAGCGCCTGCTTATCCCTTAGTTACGCACAATCCCAATTTTAGTATTTGGTCTATGGATTCTGAACTCAATGGTTCAGCAACCCAACACTGGACAGAACAAGATCATTCTTTACTTGGTATTTTAAAGGTCGACAATGAATATTATCGTTTTTTGGGTGCGGAAACCAAAATTTATGAAACCATTTTAGCGGCTTCTGATGAAATTGATTACCAAGCAGATTATACCGAATCAAAACCTGATTTTGGTTGGGAAAAAATCAATTATAACAGTAGTCATTGGAAAAAAGGAGCTGCACCGTTTAGCAATGAAACCAGTGATGCAAAAACTATTTGGAAAAGTAACAATTTATGGTACAGACGTGTTTTTGATTTAGATAATAAGAATTTAAAAAATTTGTATTTAAAGCTTCGTCATGACGATAACGTGGTTGTCTATTTAAATGGTAATAAAATATATGAAACCGAAGGATGGCTGCATCGCTATAAGTACATTCCAATAAACCAAAACATCATCAAAAAATTAAAATCAAAAGATAATGTACTTGCTATCCATGTAAAAAACACGGCAGGTGGTCAATGGCTAGATGCGGGGTTGGTTACCGAAGCGCCATCTATGCAAAATGTAGAAATTAAAAAAGCTAAACAAACTAATGTCGTTCTAAATGCAAATCAAACTATATATAGGTTTGATTGTGACAACGTAACGCTTACTGCAACATTTACTTCTCCGTTATTGTTAGATGATTTAGATGTAATGAGTCGTCCAATATCCTATTTATCAGTAAAAGTAAAATCAAAAGACAACAAAGCTCATCAAACAAAACTATATATTGGTGCATCAAGTAACATGGCCGTATATACACCTCAACAAGAAGTTGTAGCAACAAAATATACACAAAGCAATCTTAATATTCTTAAAGCTGGTACTGTAGAACAACCCGTATTACAGAAAAAAAGCGATGATATGCGTGTAGATTGGGGTTATGTTTATTTATCTGCTCCTGCTACAACTAGTAAACACTACATAAGCGCTGCCAATACAGCACTACTTCCTTTTGTTTCAAACGACAAAATAAATACCAAAACAGAAATTACCGGTAAGAACTTGGTTTTAAATACAATTACTGATTTAGGTTCTGTAAGTACTAAAGAAACAGAAACTGTTTTAATGCTAGGTTATGATGAAGTATATACCATTAACTATTTTGGATCCAAATTAAAGCCTTGGTTTAAAAAACAGGGCATATCTATGGATGGTGCTTTAGCAACAGCTGCAGATGACTATAAAAGCATTATAAAACGTGTTGAAACATTTGACAAAAAAATATATGAAGATTGTTTAAATGCTGGAGGTAAAAAATATGCAGATTTATGTATTCTAGCATATAGGCAAGCCATTGCTGCCCATACTTTGGTAGAAAGTCCAGAGGGTGAAATTCTTTTTCTTTCAAAAGAAAACAATAGCGGGGGTTTTATAAATACTGTAGATGTTACCTACCCTTCAGCGCCACTGTTTTTAATTTACAACCCAGATTTGTTAAAGGGCATGTTAAACGGCATCTTTTATTATAGTGAAAAAAGCGGCAAATGGTCAAAACCTTATCCTACACATGATTTAGGAGTTTATCCTATAGCTACAGGCCATATTTATGGAGAGGATATGCCAGTAGAAGAAGCAGGAAATATGATTATATTAACCGCTGCTATTGCACAGCAAGAAGGACATGCTGAATATGCTAAAAAACACTGGGAAACATTAACTACATGGGCAAACTATTTAACTAAAGAAGGTTTTGACCCAGGAAATCAATTGTGTACCGATGATTTTGCCGGTCATTTAGCCCGTAACGCGAATCTTTCTGTAAAAGCCATTATGGGAATCGCTTCCTATGGTAAACTTGCTGGCATGTTAGGAAAGAAACAGGTAGAAAAAAATTACATTGCAATAGCAAAAAAATTAGCTAAAGATTGGAAAAAAATTGATGCGGATGGCAATCATTATAGTTTAGCTTTTGAAGCCAAAGGAACATGGAGTCAAAAATACAACTTAGTTTGGGATGACATATTAGATTTAAATATCTTCTCAAAAGATATTATAAAAAAAGAAATTAAATATTATTTAACCAAACAAAACAAATATGGCTTACCCTTGGATAGCAGAAAAACGTATACAAAATCTGATTGGATAGTCTGGACCGCTACTTTAGCAGAAAACGAAGCGGATTTCAAAGCTTTAATTAACCCTATGTGGAAATATGCCAATGAAACTCCAGATAGAGTTCCAATAAGCGACTTTCATGAAACTACCAATGCAAAACGTATAAACTTTAAAGGGCGTTCTGTTGTTGGTGGCTATTTTATAAAACTTTTAAAAGTTATGAAAAAGTAGATTATTATTATATTCCTAACGGAATCATCTTGACTTTTTAAGTTTATAAAATTTCTTTAACCCCATTACAATAAAGGCAGTATCCCGTAAAGTGAGCAAATTTTACGGGACCTGCCTTTATCTCTTTTGCACATTATATTACTCGATAAAGGTTTAATACCAAATGAATTTTAAAATGATTGGTAATAAATTTGAATTATTTTTTCTTTAGATGTGATAAAAAACAAATGCATAGCCTAGTTCAATGTCATTAAGTTAAGGCCGTAATGTCAGTCTGAGCCTTTCGGCTCCGCTCAAGACAGGCTAAAGTCGAAGACCTATTGGAGTTCTAGTTTTTATTAGCATTTCGACTGCGTTATTAGTTTTGCATTTTATATTTACAAGAAGTTTAACCTTATTAAATTTCTGAAAAACCAGAGGGCAAGGTGAACTATTTCCCCGCTACCGCTAAACTGTGTTTAGTGGCGGCAAACTAACTGAACATTAATAAATCAAAATATTATTGTAACGTGAACCTCGTTTAAGAGCTAACATGCCACTTTTGTAAGGGTTAACCAATTCGTGGGCATCTTCGAGTTAAATTTCATGGAAATTTAGTGTCGAAAAGTGCTCGGGAACTAGAAATTATCTTGTTTTCAATATATCAATCATAGATTTGATAGCCAAACTGACAAAAATTCCTGATTCATTATGAAACTTATAATTTCTACTCATGCTCCTAAAGTACGAAAAGCTACATATTTCCATAAAAGCTTTTATGAAATATTTTATTGCTTGTTGCTCACTGCTGAGACCACTAAACAGGTTTTACTTCTCAACTTTTAGCCCACAAAAAAGCTACCCCATCCTAAAGTAGCTTTTAACTTTTTATTTTCTTACTCGGTACGCCACTAAACACAGTTTAGCGGGAGGGGTTATAAACAAAAACCACACTACAACTATCTAATATGGCTTGTGTTTTTTCTTACTCGGTACGCCACTAAACACAGTTTAGCGGGAGCGGCGGTCAATTGACCAAAGAATAATTGGACAAACTGGTTCCAACAATTGAAATCGCGAGTTCTATGGTCACCATTGCATCGCTTGACACATTTCCCGAACTCATACTTGTTCACATATTGTAGGACTTGGGCGAAAACATATTTTCCTGAATTCATTATGGTCTTATTTAGACCACTAAGCTAAAATTCATTTCAAATCAAAAAATCAAAGAACGTCTTGAATGCACTGTAAACATTGCGATAAAATAGAAAATTAAAAAGTTAACGCATCACTAGTAATGATTGAAAAACAATAAAAGATCTGAAAAAGGGCATCCACTATGTCTTTCAGAACCAAGTGAAGTACCTATAATGCTAAACTAAACGAATTACGGCGGCTTCATACAAATTCTGGATTTCAAGCTGACTCATTCTTTTTTAACCTTTGCCCCCCTCATTAAAAGACGACCTATTTGAACTATATAGTAGGTAGTCTTTTATTTTTAAGAACTCTTTTAAAAATTAATCTATTTCCTATCCTTTAGGTTTTAATTACCTTTGCGAAACTTAATACATGCATTATGATATATTCAATGACAGGTTATGGAAAATCTGTATTGCAATTGCCCACAAAAAAGATAACCATAGAGCTCAAATCTCTTAACAGTAAAAATTTAGATTTAAATGCAAGGATGCCTTCTATTTATAGAGAAAAGGAACTAGTTATTCGAAAACTTCTTGCTGCTAAACTAGTACGGGGGAAAGTCGATTTTTCTATTTATGTTGAAGCTACTGCAGAAGATACATCTACACAAATAAACACCCCAGTTGTTAAACAATATATAGAACAGTTAAAAAATGTTGTTGATGGTGATGCCATAGAACTTCTTAAAATGGCAGTTCGTTTTCCAGATGCTTTAAATACAGTTCGTGAAGAAATTGATGATAACGAATGGAATGCTGTAGAAGCACAAATCAACACTGCCATAAATGACCTAATCGACCATAGGCTAGATGAAGGCAAAGTGCTTGAAGCGGATTTTAATAAACGGGTCATCACGATTGAGAACATCCTTGAACAGGTTATTGCCATGGATCCTGAACGTGTTGAAGGTGTTCGCGAACGGTTACTTAAAGGTCTTGAGGACCTAAAAGAGAAATATGATGAAAACCGCTTTGAGCAAGAGCTGGTGTATTATATCGAAAAGTTTGATATTACCGAAGAAAAAGTGCGTTTAAAAAACCACTTAAATTACTTTACAGAATGTATAAATTCTAAAGACTCCAACGGAAAAAAACTTGGGTTTATTAGTCAAGAAATGGGAAGGGAAATAAATACCATTGGCTCTAAAAGTAATCATGCGCCTATGCAACAGTTAGTGGTGCAAATGAAAGACGAACTGGAAAAAATTAAGGAACAATTATTAAACGTATTGTAAAACTATAATCGGGTCTGGTCTTTCGGCAAACCTTGTTTGCTACTTTCAAAACAAAATATATTTTGTTTCTCAATAATGCTCAAGATAAACTAAAGTCGAGATCTAAATTATTAAATAACACGCCTCTTGGTCAATCAAAATAAGAATATAGAAAAAGGTAAGCTCATCGTATTTTCCGCACCTTCCGGTTCTGGAAAAACAACTATTGTAAAACACTTGTTAGGTATAGAAGATTTGAATTTAGAATTTTCTATATCGGCAACTTCCCGAGAAAAACGAGGTGAGGAAATAGATGCAAAAGATTACTATTTTTTATCGGCCAAAGAATTTAAAGCCAAAATTAAAAATGATGAATTTTTAGAATGGGAAGAAGTATATCGCGATAATTTTTATGGTACTTTAAAAACAGAAGTGGAACGTATTTGGGCCATGGGCAAGCATGTTATTTTTGATATTGACGTATCTGGTGGTTTGCGTATAAAACGAAAATTCCCGGAGGAAACTTTAGCTATTTTTGTAAAGCCGCCAAGTATTGACGAGTTAAAAATTAGATTAAAAAAGCGCAAAACAGAAAGTGAAGACAAAATAAATATGCGGGTTGCAAAGGCCTCGGCAGAACTGGCAACAGCACCTTTATTCGATGTGATCGTTGTCAATGACAATTTAGATAAAGCACTTGAAAATGCGCATAAACTAGTTAGTGATTTTCTAAACTCTTAAAAGCATTAGAATGAAAGTTGGGCTGTATTTTGGTTCTTTTAACCCTATTCACATTGGCCATTTGGTTATTGCCAATCATTTAGCTGAATATAGTGATTTAGACCAAGTTTGGTTTGTAGTCACCCCTCATAATCCATTCAAAAAAAAGAGTAGTTTACTGGATAATTATCAACGTTTAGAAATGGTATATCGTGCTACTAAAGATTACACTAAGCTTCAACCATGCGATATAGAGTTTAACTTGCCACAACCCAATTATACCATAAATACGCTTGCTTATTTGCAAGAAAAACATCCAGACCATGCATTTTCTTTAATCATGGGCGAAGACAACCTAAAGAGTTTTCATAAATGGAGAAACTACGAGTTAATTCTTGAGAACCACCATATCTATGTATACCCTCGTATTTCTAAAAATAAGATAGAAACGCTATTTAATGGCCATAAAAAAATACATCATATCGATGGGCCTATTATGGAATTATCCTCAACATTTATACGTAATTCCATAAAAGTGGGTAAAAACATAAAACCAATGCTTCCGGAATTTGTTTGGGAATATTTGGACGAGATGAATTTTTACAAATAATCTTAAAAATTATATGGTAAAATCCCATACAAAAAATCTGTCTTTAAATAAGAAATGGATAAGGTACTAATCCAGAATTGGAATCCGTAACAATTGCCCTGGATAAATAGTATCCGGATCTGTTAACATGGGTTTGTTAGCCTCGAAAATAACTGGGTATTTCGTTGCATCACCATAAAATTCTTTTGCTATTTTTCCTAAAGTATTTCCATTAATCACGGTATGAAACTGTGCTTCAGGTCCTGCACACTCTACCGTCATTTGATCATCAACAATGGCTATTCCTTTAGAGTTCCCAATAATTAAAACTACTTTTTCTTTAGTAGCCTGATCGTAAGCTAACCCTTTAACCATAGCAATATCTTCATCAATAAAAATATTTAAATTTTCTACTTGCAAATGTAAATCTATAATGGTTTCTTTAAGTTTTTTTGCAACCGCTTTTTCTAATTTAAGTTCTGCTGCCGCCCTCTCTTCTGCATCTTCCACCTCTGTTATATCAATCCCTAATACGGTAGCACCTGCATTTTTAATAAATGAAAAAAATCCCATAATTTTTAATATCCTTTTTTTGGGTTATGATTTTTAGACACTCAAAAAATTATAAAGTCACATTTTTATGTTTTTTAAATAAAGATATTTCTTGTCCCTCCCCTTGAGGTAAGCCATAGAAGTATTTAGCTGTTTCTTTTTAACCCAAAAATCAACCGAAATGCTATTATTTAGATGCCCTCCTTTCGGCAAACGTTGTTTGCTACTTTAGTAGGGGTGACCATGGATCAATCCCAAAAGTTGTGTGCGATGTGAGATCATATATAACGAACCAAGTTCAAGTGTATAATAGTCGCTTCAAGATAAATTTAGATAACCTAGATATTCGAGAGAGAACCACAAAAAACACCTCTTTCTTCCAATTTTAAGCTTAAAATTGAAATTCATCTCCTCTTAAATTTAACTACGGTGTACCCACAAATAATCACACCAAGTTAATTAGTATCTACTTTGTGCCAAAGGCTTGTCCGAGACGGGTCCCTCCCTTTTTGGCTAAAAAGGGAGGTGGCTGTATGTGGTAACATACAGACGGAGGGTTTGTTTTTTTGAGTGTTCTTTACATGTTTAATTTGTCAAACGCCCTTTCTTTTCCTCCTGGCGTCGAAAAATTCATCCCCACTTCAGCAGAACTACCATGAGTACACATCTATAAAAAAGACACGAATGGCACAAATTCACACGATTCCAATGCTTTATGTTATTGATTGGACTCTGCATGAATATGAATCCCTAGTCTATATAGGCTTGAAATCTGTCAATAGCCTGAATAATTTGTGAAAATTTGTGCCATTCGTGTCCAATCTTTTTTTTGTGCTTTTTTTGTGTACTCACAGTAGTTTTGAAAAGGGAGGATAATTTCGACAAGGTCGAAATTTAGGAGGGTTAAACCAAGATAGGTCAACGGCGGGGTTTCTTTTCAGATGGGCCAAAACCTTTGCCTAAACACAACTTTTGTTCTTGTTCCGTGACCATCCTGTCTGCCAACAGGTTCAATGGAAAACCTGCCTTTGCAAGCAAGCCGAAGCATTATTTTTGATTGAGAAAAAAGAAACCGCTTAAAGAACAATTCTTTAAACGGTTTCCAAACTAAATAACCAACCAAAATTTTAGTGAAACCTATCCCGCTTCATGTGCTGAACTTGCCTGTGCTGAACTTGTTTCAGTATCTTAACATAAAGTGATCTCACTTTATTGTTTAACCCTAGTGCTTTCTCTCGGGTTTTCTACTTTATCTTTTCTATACTTACGCTTCTTATCGATCGAAGCTTTTATTTTTCCTTTTGTGTCTCCATTTTTCAGATATTGTATATACCCTCTACCCTCAAACTCATAAACTGTTTCAGATGATGGGTGAAACAATTCTATCTTTCTGTCGTTTATAACGCTCAATTCGAAGTATTCATTGTTGAAGAAATCATAATCTAATGTTAAAATTTTCAAATACTCATTTCCGTTAACATTTCCAACACCATATATTCCTGTATAATCCCATATAAGATTATTTGTATTTGTCCCGCTTTCATCTTGCGAACTTTTAAATGTCGAGTCGTTTCCACCAGCTAAAAACTGTAAATAATTTTCATTATCAAATTCATTTATAGCTCCAAACGCACTTGTATAAGTTTTTTCCCAAGCCTCATATTCTTGTAAGAAATAATGAATATTATCATAGAAAACAAAATCGTAATCAAAATTACTGCGTTGGTAACCTTCTAGAAAATAAGAGGTATCATTGTTAGGGTTGTAAAGCTCAATAGTATTACTGTTTATTTGAAAAACATCAAAAGTTTCAAACCCATCAATATCATGAGAAACATCTAAAATCATGTCATATGCATCATATACACCAACATCAATGCCAAACCCGCCTCCATTATCGCCTAATCCAACTATATTGTTGTTTGCATACATCACCCCATTTCTAAAAGATATGGTAAACGCTTTTTGTAAAAAAGGCGTTTCTCCAAACCCTACGGTGCTATTAATATCCACATACCATATCTCATACGAGCTCAATAGCTGATTTATAGATATTGTTGTTGGTTCGTCCTCAATATTTACTTCTGTATAACATGCTGTGAACAATGTTGCTGTTAAAGTAAAGCCAAGTAGTAATTTTACTATCCTCATAATCAAACGTTTTTAGGGGTTATATCTTAGTGTTTTCAAAACGCGTGCCAAAAAACAATTTCTTAATCTTTTCTCGACTTAGCAATGATTATTATTTTATGTATTTTTGAAATATGAATGATTTGTTATCTATGGATAAACCCCTAAAATACGCCGTGTTTGGAGCAGGAAGTTGGGCAACTGCTATTGTGAAAATGCTTTGTGAAAATTTAAATGAAGTTGGTTGGTATATGAGAAGTGTGTATACCAAAGAGCATTTACTAAAAGAACAGCACAACCCTAATTATTTAAGCTCGGTTGAGTTTCATTTAGAACAGCTAAAAATTAGTAATGATATTAATGAAATTGCTACTTATGCAGATGTTTTATTTTTTGTAATTCCTTCTGCTTTTATCCATGACGAGTTAGAAAAACTAAATATTGATATTTCTAACAAGATCATTGTTTCTGCAGTAAAAGGTATTATGCCCGAGTCCGGGCTTTTGGTTGGTGAGCATTTTCATGAGTTTCACAAAATTCCTTATGATAATATTGCTGTTATAGCGGGACCTTGTCATGCCGAAGAAGTCGCTTTAGAACGTTTATCGTACCTAACCATATCATGTTCGGATGCCGAAAAAGCAAAAATGATAGCTAAAAAACTATCCAGTGATTACATAAAAACTAAAATTAGTGATGATATTATAGGTGTAGAATATGCTGTTATGCTTAAGAATATTTATGCTATTGCTGCTGGAATAGCACATGGTTTGGGCTATGGGGATAATTTTCAAAGTGTACTGATGAGCAACTCTATTAGGGAAATGAAGCGTTTTATTAAAAAAATGCATAAAATGAAGCGTAACATTAACAACTCTGCTTATCTGGGAGATTTATTAGTAACCGGTTATTCGGTTTTTTCCAGAAATCGTATGTTTGGAAACATGATCGGCAAAGGTTACACGGTAAAATCGGCCCAAATGGAAATGAGTATGGTAGCCGAAGGGTATTATGCTACAAAAAGTGCCCATTTACTTAATCAGAAAAACGCAAAAAAAACACAGCTCCCAATTATTAATGCCGTTTACCAGGTTTTATATGAAGGTAAAAACCCAAAAAAAGTGTTTAAAAAATTAACTGAGAAGCTGGATTAATTATTCGTTAACATTCTTTCCTTTTTTGGAGCTAGCGTGTGCACATAAATATTGAACAATAATATTGGACACGAATGGCACAAATTCATGCGAATCTATAGCTAAATTATTATAAAAATTTTTACAGCTTAGACAGTTGAAAAACAACAAATAAGACCATAATTGTTTATGATTTAAAAAAATATCTTCGGATGACATTTTATCTTGATTGAACTATAAGTACTGTATATTATAGATTGGACTCAACATGAATATGAATTTCTAGCCTGTAAAAGCTTGAGATCTGTCTGTCATCAGATTAATTAACTCGATTTAGCTTAGGTCATTTAATTTCATCGCAAATCGTTGGGTTTATAATAATGATTGCATTTTTAAGACACCCTCCTTAATCCTCCCTCAAGGGAGGAATTTCACTCGGTAAAATTATCCCCTTGAGGGGACTTTAGGGGTGTTTTCAGAATAACTAATTGAAAATCAACAAATATTAAATCAAACTCCTTTAGATTTGTTTCTTAAAAAAGAATTAAAGACGGAAAGGTTTATTTCACCAATACGCCCATTGCATCCATTAAAGGAACCGTTTGCAAAGCTTTTAGATTAATCGTATTCTTTCTAAACAAATAGGTTTTATCGAACATGGTATTGCCTTCAAAAAAGGTCACTTTAAAAGTATTGTTTAAGGCAAACAATGCCTCTTGCATCAATTCTATTTTTGCATAACTTTTCTTTGGAAGCTTATCCAGCTTTTTTCTAAATACGGATGTTTGTTTATCTTTAGAATAACCACTGGTAACAATAAGAACCATATCCAAATCAACATCCTTATCGTTTATTATATAGGCATTCCAGTCCTGTGTCTTGTAAATGTCATTATATTCATTTACAACAGCGACGTAAACATCTTTAACTTTTGGTATTTCAATGTCTTTTTTCATTAAAAAGTGTTTTATTTCTCTAATTTTAAATCACTTCTACATATAAACCGCTGCAAAAATACGCTTTTATAGTGAAGTGTTTAAGCTTTTTCACTTCAATCCAAAAACATGTGCTCAGCTTGACTGGGTAGTTTAAAATGAGTTCAGTATTAAAAAATCCGATCCATTATACGTTTTATTTAAAAACTGATTAACTTCGTTAAAACATTAAACATTTCTAAATTGAAGACCATAGGTAAAAAAGTAAAAGACATAAAGCTAATAGTGCTTTTATTGTTAAGTTTTAATTTTTATGGACAGACTTCCATAATGACTTATAATATTAGGTTCAACAATCCTAATGATAATGTAAATTGGTGGAAAAACAGAAAAGAAGAGGTTGCGGGCATGATAAAGTATTATCATCCAGATATTTTGGGAATACAAGAAGGTCTAAACGATCAGGTAAATGACCTCTATAATAACCTGCCTAATTATTCTTACACCGGAGTTGGGAGGGATGACGGCAAAGAAAAAGGTGAATACGCTGCTATCTTTTACAATTCGGATAAATTTGAGCTCATAAACACGAAAACATATTGGCTTTCCAGCACACCTAATAAGGTTTCTGTGGGTTGGGATGCTTCTATGGAACGTATTACTACTTATGGTGTATTTAGAAACTTAAAGACGAACGATACGTTGCACGTTTTTAACTGCCATTATGATCATATTGGAAAAATGGCTCAACAAAAATCATCAGAATTAATTGTATCCCTAATACGACAAAAAGACCTTGAAAAAAGGATGGTCATTGTCATGGGAGACCTAAATAGTACCCCAAAAGAAAAAGCCATTCAAAGTTTAAAAACAGTACTGGAAGACAGCTTTGAAATAACAAAACACCCTATATATGGCCCCGTTGGGACTTTTAATACGTTTGATATCGATTTTATACCAGAAAAAAGAATAGATTACATTTTCACCAAAAATTTAGTGGTTGAGAATTATAGGAACATTGACGATCGTAGAAAAAACAACCTATGGTTATCCGATCATTTACCAGTTTTTATTGAAGTAATGAAATAGAGGTAAACGCTACAAAGCACTCTTAAACTGCTCTAAAAACCTAACATCGTTCTCACTTAACAACCGAATATCACCTATCTGGTGCAATAGCATGGCTATTCTATCTATACCCATACCAAAAGCAAAACCAGAATATTCTTTTGAGTCTATACCACAGTTTTCAAGAACATTGGGATCTACCATTCCACAGCCCATAATTTCTAACCAACCCGTTCCTTTTGTAATTCGGTAATCGATTTCTGTTTCCAAGCCCCAGTACACGTCTACTTCTGCACTTGGCTCTGTAAATGGAAAGTACGATGGGCGCAAACGTATTTTAGATTTTCCGAACATTTCGGTAGTAAAGTGCTGAAGGGTTTGTTTTAAATCTGCAAAACTCACATCTTTATCAATATATAATCCTTCTACTTGATGGAAAAAGCAGTGTGATCGCGCCGAAATGGCTTCATTTCTATAAACCCTGCCTGGCGAAATAGTACGAATTGGCGGTTTATTATTTTCCATATAACGTACCTGTACAGAGCTGGTGTGCGTACGCAACAGGATATCTGGGTTCGTTTGAATAAAAAAGGTGTCCTGCATATCACGTGCGGGATGATACTCTGGTAAGTTCAAGGCTGTAAAATTATGCCAATCATCTTCTATTTCCGGTCCCTCACTAACATTAAAGCCTATACGGGAAAAGATATCAATAATTTCATTTTTTACAATCGAAATAGGATGACGCGATCCAATTTGGATGGGGGCTCCTGGACGTGATAAATCGCCATAAATACCTTTTGCATCTTCTTTGCTTTCTAGCTCTTCCTTTAAAGCATTTACCTTATCTTCGGCTGTCTTTTTAAGTTTATTGATCGTTTGACCAAATTCCTTTTTCTGATCGTTAGCTACATTTTTAAACTCAGCAAAAAAGTCATTCAGCAACCCTTTTTTACCTAAATATTTTATACGAAATGCTTCTACCTCTTCTTTAGATTGTGTTTTAAAGGTTTCAGCTTCAGCAATGAGTTCTTTTATTTTATCTATCATGGCGTCATTTCAAAAATGAATGCAAATTTAATCAATTTATCGGGATTTGTATTAAGGATTTCGCCCTTCATCTTCGACCAGCATAAACTTATCCTGTTTACTTTTTGTAAAAATTAACGATGAGAAACTAATTAATATATTCGGTTTCTAAAAAATAGTTAACAATGGCTTCTTTCATTAAAACACTTTGCTCACCAGCTTTTAAATGGGGAAGGGCTTCAAGTGTTTTATAATGTGGCCACCCCTCATTATCTACAAAATCGAGTTCATAATACCCATATGGGGTAAGCAGTTTACAGATAGCAATGTGCATAAGGTCTAACTTCTGATCTTTTTTGAAGCTTCTATCCAACTGCCCCAACTCTTGCACCCCAATTAAATAAATAATGGCATCGAGGTCTAAGGTTTCACCATCTGCAAATTGATTGGATAGTTTTTTTACTACCAATTGCCACCGTTCTTTTAATTGTTCATCTCTAGACATAATAAATGCAAAGTTGCAAAGTTAATAAACCTAAATGGGACTATTATTTTATCTTTGTTTAAATTCTAAATAAAAAATTTCTTGAAGCCGACTATCCCCGAGGCAAGCCATAGGGGGTATGCTTCGACTTTAGTTTATCTTGAGCGCCCGCCTGCCGGACGGGCAGGAATTCGAAAGGCTCAGCACAGGTTTCGCAAGTTTTATTTTGATTTTTAGGTCAAAAATCGAAATTTTGTATTTAACCTCACCCAGAATTGCCAAAAAAGGCAATTCTGACCTCTCCAAAGGAGAGGTGGATAGGAAACCCCGACGCCAAAGGTCGGAGAATTTTTAGATTAACTATGGGAATTATAGACATTGTTTTAGGGGCTTTAATTTTATTCGGCCTTATTCGCGGTTTTATGAAAGGGCTTTTTGTTGAAGTTGCCTCTTTAGTTGCTTTAATTGCCGGTGTTTATGGAGCGATACATTTTAGCAATTTTGTGGGTGGGTTTTTAGAAAGCAAAGTAGACTGGAATGAAAGAACTGTTAATATAGCTGCTTTTGCTATAACCTTTGTAATCATCGTTTTAGCGATTGCACTCGCTGGAAAGGCATTAACCAAATTAGCAAATTTCGCAGCTCTTGGTATTTTAAATAAGCTCCTTGGCGGTCTTTTTGGTGGCCTTAAAATGGCCTTGATCTTAAGTGTGATTTTAATTATTTTCGATAAAATGAATCGTGCCATTCCATTTGCTGATGAAGAGGATCTGGAAACCTCTGCCTTCTACAAACCAGTAAAATCTTTAGTACCAATGATCCTTCCAAGTGTTTTAACTACAGAGGAAGACGATGATGCTACAAAGGATGATATATAAAACTACTTAATCATATGATCGTTAAGTAGTTTGTTTAATCCCATTTGAAACAACGTGCCTTTTACCAAATCTTGTATTTCCTTTATCTCTGTATAGCTCATTGCAAAAGTTATTTGCGGATTTGGAGCTTCGACCAATAAAGATCTACGGGCTTTATATTCCATACAATCTACACATGAGCAGTTATTATTTAAAGACCAATCTATATTTTTAGAGAATTCCACCAATTCATTGGGCGTTAGTAACAAGCCTGTGTCTCTAAAGATTAATTGAACCTTCTTAAAGTCCTTAACAGCACACCTTTTCCAATGAAAAGCTATTCCGAAATTATTGTAGTAAATGGTATTTATATCTTCCATAGTTAAAATTATGTTGTTGTTATACAGGAAACACCTGTTTAAGTGCGTTTTGGTTTTTATTTTTTCTTCAAAATATTTCCAACAATAAAAAATTTTAAAATGAACCTTGCCTTACCGACCTAAACAGAACCTCGAGGAACTCTTTTCGAGTGAAAAATGTTAAAGTCAATGACAGATTAAATCACAATAGTTTCATTTTCAATAAATTGACGTTACTTATCAAAAAAAAGCTAAAAAATATTTATTCTTATTTAGACTAAATTAAAATAACTTATATATTTGCAACAAAATAATTAAGAATGATTCTAAATAAAAAATATTTTTATATTTATTTTTCTCTTTTTTTTGTGAGTTATTCGTTTTCTCAAGAGACTCATGTCATTACAAAGGATTCTACAAAAACAGAACATTTAGATGACATTATAGTTACGGCAACACGAACCATTAGGCAATTATCATCTTTGCCCCTTCCTGCCCAAATAATCTCTAAAGAAGATATTAAGCAATCCAATACTATTCGTTTAAACGATATTTTGAATGAACAAACTGGATTAATTACTGTGCCCGATTTTGGAGGCGGAGAAGGGATACAGCTACAAGGTTTAGATTCTCAATATACATTAATCCTTATAGATGGTGTGCCCCTTATTGGCCGTTCTGCCGGTACTTTAGACCTTGGTAGAATTACGGTTGGTAACATAAAACAAATTGAAATTGTTAAAGGCGCCTCTTCAAGCCTTTACGGAAGTGATGCCTTAGGAGGTGTTATAAATATTATTACCGAAACCATTAAAAAGGGCTTTAAAGGCCATGTAAACTATAGATTGGGATCCTTTGGCAATCATGATTTAAGTTCGACCATTCATTATAAAAAACAAAAATTAGGCATGAGCGCTTTTTTTAACAGGTATTCTAGTGATGGCTATGATTTAAACAAGAGTGATGATTTAAAAACCGTTGATCCTTTTGGCAATTACACGTTAAATGCAAAGATTACTTATGACTTTTCTGGGGCTACTAAGCTTTTTATTTCAAACAAATATTATAATCAGAATCAAGATTATGTAGCTTCCTCAGAATTGAAAGGGGAAAGTGATATAAATGAATGGAATACCCATTTAAAGTTGAGTCATACTTACAATAAAAAATGGCGTAGTTATTTTGAATTTTATACCACTCAATATAAAGCAAAAGATTATTTAGATAATGAGGATGGTACCCGGTTTAGCGATAGTTATTACAACCAATTATTAATTCGTCCCGAAATTCGAGCCACATATAACCCAAATGATAAAAATGCTTTTATCGGGGGGCTAGGCTTTAATCATGAATCTTTAAACAGAACATATTTTTCCTTAAAACCCGTATTTAATTCACCCTACCTGTATCTTCAATATGATGGTACGCCTACTAAAAGACTTAATATTATTTTAGGTGCTCGTTTTGATAACCATAACAAATACAAATCCCAACTTAGTCCAAAAGCCGCTATTCGCTATAAGTTAAATGATAAGCTGTCTTTAAAAAGTTCTATTGGTTATGGTTTTAAAGCTCCGGATTTTAGACAATTATATTTCGATTTCTCAAATACAACCGTTGGTTATACAGTTTTAGGGTATAATACGGTTACAACAGCAATACCTGTATTACAATCTCAAGGACAAATAGCAAATATGACGATTCCTATTTCTGATTTTGAAGGCACACTAAATCCCGAAAATTCTATCGGTATTAATCTAGGAATTGATTATAACTTATCCTCTAGATTAAAATTTGGTCTTAATTTTTTCAGAAATAAGATTAACGACCTTATTGATACTAGAGTTATTGCCAATAAAACCAATGGCCAAAATGTATTTAGTTACTACAACGTCAATAAAGTATATACACAAGGTTTAGAGTTTAATACTGCTTGGCGTCCCACAAATAGGTTTAAAATATCTGGGGGTTACCAACTTTTATTTGCAAAAGATACTGATGCAGAAAAAGCCTTTGAAAATGGAAATGTTTTTGCCAGAGAGCGTCCAAACACACCTACTTTTCAACTAAAAAAACAGGACTATTTCGGGTTGTACAATCGATCCAGACATATGGCAAACTTAAAGGTCTTCTATAAAATTCCTAAATGGCATTTAGATACTAATATTAGAGGGACTTACCGAAGTGAATATGGAATGTTGGATACTAACGGAAACACTTATTTAGATAAGTATGATGATTTTGTTAATGGGTATTCTATTATTGATTTTGCTATAAATAAGACCTTTTATAAAAACTATGGTTTAGGTTTTGGAATTGATAACCTTTTGAATTTTACGGACACACAAAATATCAGCAATATAGCTGGTCGCATTATATATGGAAAACTTAACATTCACTTTTAATATAAACACTATGAAAACAATCAAATTTTTAACATTAGTAACATTATTTATAGGACTTGCTTCTTGTAGTAGTGACGATTCTAAACCTTTATTAGAAATAACCTCCAAAACCATTTCAAATTTACATGCACCTCAATCTGGCGGGCAGGGACAACCTGCATCAGGAGTTTTTACAAAGTTTAATTTTGCAACGGGTGTGGCAACAACACATGAAACCGATTGGGATATTGCTTTTAGGGGCACTTCTATTATTGTAAACGGTGGGGCATCTTTAGAAACAACAGATGAGCCTAATAGAACAGGCCAAGCTGCTGTTTATATTGCTAGTGGAACCATGGCATCTATTACAGATGTTGACACCTCTTTATTTGTACAAGATTCTAATACAGGGTATGCCATTACCACCGGAAGCGGAAATGGATGGTATACCTACTCGGGGCCACCAACACATTTAATTACTCCCATTCCTGGAAAAATACTAGTGTTTAAAACAAGGGATGGAAAATATGCCAAGGTTGAAATTTTAAGCTATTATGAAAATGCCCCTGCAAATCCTGATATTTCCATTCATGCAACTCCGTATTATACATTTAATTATGTTTATCAGCCAAATGCAGATGTCACCGCATTTTAATGGTGGGCGGTAAGAGATTTCAAAATTAAAAGCATAACTCCTCGAGCACAATCGAAACTTAGTCCTATTGAAATTTGAGCTTATACCAGTTCTGATTTAAATTTACTCAAAAGAAAAGTAGTAGATTATTGACTTAGATGCTGTTTTATTGAGTAAATTTAAGTTAGAAATGGTTTTATTTAAAAACCGCTCGTTAAGCTTCGCTAGGGACCTTTAATAATTTTATATGTCGATAACGCTCGAGGAGATAGCTTTTAGTTTATACTGCTTTTTGAGTCTCTTTTATAATCAATGATAAAAGGGATTATACCAATTATGAATTAAAATGAGCTACTGAAAACGACATTGCTTATTTGTTTTTGCCTGCTGCGTGTTATTTGCATAGCCTAAGCTATGGAAATGATGAGCAAAGTGATAAAACGAATTAATGAATGAGTTTGAATTGCGTATTTTAATTCATAATTGGTATTAAACCCAAAGCAAACCCTAGATACTCAAATAAGTTCTGCACATGATGCAGGATTAGCTCTTATTTGCTTTAATCCAAGCCATACATTGGTCAAAGCGTTTAAATATATGCTCTCTTGGAATTAAATCAGGAATGATATCAATGCGTTCCATCATATATTTTGGCTGCCTTAATAGACCTACAAACAGCACCTCCACGTTTTTTTTATTTAATTCCTGTAACATATCTTCCATAGCATATAGCCCAGATTGATCCATATACTGCATACGTCCTAACCTTATAACTACTGTTTTAGCAGTATCGGGGATTTGGGCGGTAAGTTGCTGAAAATCGCTCGTTGATCCAAAAAAAAGTGGTCCTTTAAGGTGCTTTATAAAGACCTCTTCTTTTAAATTATTTGGAAAACTGACTTCATCTGACCAGACTTCTTCTTTAAGTGGTTTCACATCCGAGCGCTCTGCCGTTAGGTCTCCAATTTTTTTCATAAATGACAATGAGGCAATTACAAGCCCAATGCCAACAGCAAAGATTAAGTCCCAAAAGGTTGATAAAATAAGTACGACAAGCATAATCAACACTTCTGAACTTAATTTAAATGGCCCCATATTAACATCTTTCGGTAAACTAGGGATGGCCTTTAAACCTCTATAATCCATAACACCAATCCCAACGGTTACTAAAATACCCGCTAAAACGGCTGCTGGAATTTTTGATGCTATACCACTAAGGCCTAATAATATTATCAATAATAACACACCTGCTATCATACCTGATAATTTGGTTTTCCCTCCTGAATTAATATTTACAACAGTACGAATGGTAGCTCCTGCTCCTGGAATACCTCCAAAAAGAGCTGCTATACTATTACCAATGCCTTGACCTACTAATTCTTTATTGGGCTTATGCTTTGTTTTTGTCATATTATCTGCCACCACACTGGTTAACAAAGAATCGATCGCCCCCAAAAGGGCCAAGGTAAGGGCCGTAAAGAAATAAGGTGTCACCGAACCCAATTCAAACCCTGTAAAAATATCCAATCGTAATTGAGGCAATCCATCGGGGATGCTTTCAATAGGTCTATAATCTAAACCAAAACCAACGGCAATACCAGACATAACAACTAAAGAAACCAATGTGCTTGGTACTGCTTTTGTAATACGCTTAAAACCATAAATAATAAAAATAGTTCCCAGAGCTAATATTAATTCTAACCAATTTATGTTTTGTAATGCTCTTGGTAATACTTTTAATGCTCCTACAGTCCCCGATGCCTCTTTGGCCGCTAAGGTCTGCGATTCATTTAAAATCTGATCTTGGGAAATATCCTCTGCTCTATCAATAGTTTCTTTAAAATTTTCAAGGACCAATATCCCCTCACCTGCTTCTTCTTTTAAAATATTTTCAAGAATCACCTCTTCCGCCTGTGGCTTAAACTGGTTTACAAATTCTGCATCTTCTTTGGGATAGTATCCTAAAGAAGGTAAAATTTGCGTTATTATAATAATAACGCCAATAGCCGTCATAAAGCCCGATACTACGGGATAAGGAATATACCTTATATATTTTCCCAAGCCTAAAACTCCGAGGCCTATTTGCATGAAACCTGCTAACAAAAACACAAGAAGTATAGCAGGTAAAGCTTTATCGACATCACCGTCATTAGTAGCAATAATACCTGCAATTATTACCATGCTCACAGCAGTCATTGGTGCTGTTGGTCCAGATATTTGAGTACTGGTACCACCAAAAAGAGCAGCAAAAAAGCTAATAAAAATAGCTCCATACAGTCCAGCACTAGGACCCAAACCTGACGATACGCCAAAGGCCAATGCTAATGGTAATGCTACGATTCCCGCAGTAATGCCTCCGAAGGCATCTCCTTTAATATTTGAAAATAGAGTCTTCATATTATATCTTTTATGGTTTCTAATTTAACTCAAAATTTATAAAAAAGCTGTGTTAAAATATTTATTTTAAATATAATAAAGAACCCCTTAAGAATCATAATGCATTGATTTTCGGAAATATAAAACTCCCTACCTATCGACAAACAAGCTCACTTTGACCTGAATGGCAAAATATGACACTTTTTAGACCTTTTATAACATCTAAAAAGTGACAAATGTGATAATGTTAAATTGGTCTCTACTGCTGGTTTCAAAAAACTGATTCATATAACCTGCCTCTAACCTTATGCTCTTATTAATATTATAGCCAACGCCTGCATAAAGTCTATTTCTATCGAAAATAGACGTTCTGGTATTTAAAAATATTTCATTGTATGCAGAAAAATAATATGGACTGTTTTGGTTTTCTTCATTGCAAAAAGGGATGTTTATCCCTAAAAAATAACGAAAACGTAATTTAAAATCGTCTTCAACAAAACGTTGTTCAAATCTATAACGGTGATTTAATTTTACACGGCCTACATTTTGTTTTGATGTAAACTGCTGAAAAATTCTATGTTCGTTCACAGAAACCTTATCGTCTGTATTACCTATATAGTTTTCAGAAAGGATGTATCCATATCCTAATAGTACATTATTCTTGTTTTCATTAAACGTATAGCCCAGCCCCGTTCTTAAAAGCAACTGTTCCAAATCTCCAATGGCATCATAATTTCTGTATTGAACTTCGTTATGGATATTCCATTTTTGGTTAAGCTTTTTATTGCCTATGTATATTAACCAATTACCAAAATGACTATCTTGACTTTGCATAAGTAAAGGCAGCATTAATATTAACATTAATGCTGCCACACTTATTTTTTCTTTCATACTTTTCTTTTCCATCTATAAAGTATTACTCATAGAATGTCACGGCACCTGAATGGATATCGTACATAGCACCAACAATCATAATCTCACTACTATTCTTCATATCTGCTAAAATATCGCTTTCTTTCATGATTCTTTCAATGGTCAATTCCACATTTTTCTTTGAAACATTATCTACAAATTCCAAATTCCTTGAATTTCTTAAACTGTCATCTGTAGGTTCTGAAACCGCGTTTACTGCCGGTGTGATTTTTTCAATAAGTTTTGTTAAATTACCCATTTTAGCATTGTCGCAAGCGCCTTTTATAGCACCACAACTGGTATGGCCCAATACAACTATGATTTTGGTTCCAGCCAATTTACAAGCAAATTCCATGCTTCCTAAAATGTCTTCATTTACAAAGTTTCCTGCTATTCTTACACTAAAAATATCTCCTAAACCTTGATCGAAAACCAATTCGGCCGATACCCTGGAATCTATACAACTTAAAATAGTTGCAAACGGAAATTGCCCTTCACTCGTATCATTTACCTGTTCCAGTAAGTTTCTGTTTGCTTTTAAATTACCTAAAAATCTCGTGTTTCCTTCTTTTAAATATTGCAATGCCTTCTGAGGGGTCATTGTTGCCTGTGTTTCTCTTGTATGTGCTTTCATTTTTATATTTTTAATTACTTAATTATGCTGATTTGGGTCTTAATTTAAAGAACTCAATGTAACTGGGAGGGTTTTCAACGGTTCCCCGTTCGGAAACTAACTTGATATCAATGTTTCTTTCTTTTGCTTTAAAAGCAAAATCATCGAGAATCTCAATGATATCATTATCTAAATATCTTGTCTTTCTAACATCCAATTCTAAAAATGAATTATCTGGAATTCTATCTAATTCTTTTAAAATAGCTCCTTTATTAAAGAAAGTCACTTCTTCGGCTAATGTCATTTTTATTTTTCTATCACCGTTCTCTCCTTCTTCTTTATGTAGAAAATGCGAGTTTTGGTAACTCTTTATCAAAATAACAACAATGCCTACAATTAAACCTAGTGCCAGACCGATTAAAAGATCTATAAATACAATACCCAAAACAGTTACCGTAAATGGAATAGACTGCTTCCATCCTAAATCGTACATTTTTTTAAATAATGAAGGTTTGGCCAGCTTATAACCAACAATTAACAGGATAGCCGCTAAAACAGATAGCGGAATCATGTTCAATAGTCTCGGAATTAAAATTACCGAAATTATTAAGAGAAAACCATGAATAATTGCAGACAGTTTTGACACACCTCCCGATTGAATATTTGCCGAGCTTCTTACAATCACTTGCGTTATTGGTAAACCTCCTATCATCCCTGAAATAATATTACCGGTTCCTTGGGCCAATAACTCTCTATTTGTTGGGGTTACATTTTTATGAGGATCTAATTTGTCTGTTGCCTCGACACACAATAAAGTTTCTAAGCTTGCTACTAAGGCAATTGTAAAGGCAACAAGCCAAACATCTGGATTCATAATAGCTCCAAAATTAGGGAAACTAAATTGACTAAAAAAAGATGATGCGCTTTCGGGAACAGGAACTTTTACCAAATGTGATGGTGAAATTCCTAAAACCTTATGAGATTGTGTTAAGGCGAAGAAAATAATTCCAACGACAACAGCTACAAGTGGTCCTTGTATCAATTGAAATATTTTACCTTTTTTAGATAGGACTTTATCCCAAAGTATTAAAATACCCAGTCCTATTAAGCCTATTAACGCCGAGCCTAATTTTATATGGTTAACAGTTTGCATTAATTCTGAAAAAGTTCCTTTGCTATCTACTTCAAAGAAAAATAAATCACCTTCTGGATTGGAATCATAACCAAAAAAGTGAGGTATCTGTTTTAAAATAATAATGATCCCTATACCTGTTAACATGCCTTTGATGACTGATGATGGAAAATAATATCCAATAATACCAGCTCTTAAAACTCCAAACAATAATTGAATAACACCTCCCAACACGACAGCTACTAAAAAGTTTTCGTAGCCTCCCAATGTTCCTATGGCGGCCAAAACGATAGCTGCTAAACCAGCTGCGGGGCCACTAACCCCAATTTTAGAACCACTTAACATCCCTACAATAGTACCTCCAACGATACCTGCAATTAGCCCCGAAAATAATGGCGCTCCACTTGCTAGTGCAATACCTAAACATAATGGTAATGCAACAAAAAATACGACTATACTCGCCGGTAAGTCATTTTTAATAGTTTTAAACATAATTATAAATAAACTTTACTCCTTGGTAAAAACCAAAGAGTGATTAACTTGACAAAAAGGCTTTTAAAGCCAACAAAAATTTAAATTATAAATTATGCGTAATCTGGAGGGGGGGAAATAAGGTTTAAATGAGGCTTAGGGTATTTTTTAAAATAATACTCTAAGTCGTTCTCTGTTTCGTTCGAGGCAAAATCTAATTCGTTTACATGGAGGTCAAAGAACAAAACCTCTACATTTTTGTTTTTTTTACCCCCTTTTTCTTCTTCTTCGGATAAAGAAAAGAAGAAAGAGATATCAATAGAATCGTCTAATATGGCAGTAATAGTTGGTGTTGTTAAAAACAACATAAAAATTATCGAAAAGCATATAGAAATTATATTTCTAGACATTCTATCTATTAAAAATTTTGAAAGACAAATATATGTCATTTTTTGTTAAAGAAAACCTAAATATGGTTTAACAATTTTATATCTTTTGAGTCAATCCAACCCATTTTACCATCCGAAAGCTTAATCTTTTTCCAATCGTTATATGATTCCAATACTTGTATTTTAGTGCCTTCGTGCAATCTAAAAGACTCTTCGCTTCTGGAGTTAGGGTCGCTTTTCACTTTACTTTCTTGCGCAAACACAATAGCTGGATTGTCTTTTTTATCTAAATTATATTTATGAAATGCCAATACGAGTGATAGACACAATAAAAGTAGTGATGTTATACTCCCTATAAATGTTAAACGTTTTCTCCATGTTGAGTAAGCGAAATAATAAATGAGAAATAAAACAACAAAACAAAATACCAACCCTATAGCTGTTTTTGCCCAATTATCAAAACTCATTGTATTGGTAATACTTTTCAAGAGCTTTGATAGTCCTGCTTCAGGAATAACATCTATAGCATCAATGGTCATGTTCTGTGCAAACGATAAATTGTTCTTAATATCATCATCATTAGGAGCCAATTGTAATGCCTTTTCATAAAAATAGACACTTGGCGCGATATTGTTTAATTTATAATGTGCATTTGCCAAGTTAAAATACAAATCGGCCGAATGGTTCCCTGTATCTAAAATAGCATTATAATTATCTATCGCCTCTGCATATTTACCTTCGTTATACAGCGCATTGGCTTTTTCAAATAATACCTGATTTTGAGAAAAAGCGGTTAAGCTTAACAAAAACGATACGATGTAAAAAACTTTTTTCATGTTAACGTGCTTGTTTATCTATTAAAGAAATTGTTTTTGCTGCCTTATCATAATCTTCTTGCATGGTAACAATATCTATTGGTGTGTATCTTGCTAGTTCGCAATTTTCTACAATGGCAATAAAATCTTTTATTGCCCCATCAGCGACTTGTCTTTCTTTTAGTAAACTATTGATCTTATCCTTACTTAAATCGCCTGTTTCTATATGTAATCTTGCTTTTAAATAATTATGTAATGCTTTTTCTAAAGCGATATAAAAGGCTTCTTTTTTACCAAGTGATTTTTTAGCATTGCTTAAATATTTCTTTGCCAGTTTATCTGCTTTCCTAATTCTATTTCCATAGACATCGGCATCCCTACTGGCTTTTCTCTTACGGACAATAATCGCTATAGGAATGACTAAAAAGGGCAATAATAATAAGCTCCAGAACAAATTTGTTTTAAAGAAATAAGTTGATTTTGTGCTAATAAAATCTGTTTTGGTTTTTATAAAGGCAAATTGATCGTTATTTAAAACAACCCGTTGTTTAGCGTTATTTGTAGTATTTCTATCTGAAATCCCATTGGCATTATTTGTAGGGCCACTTAATACGTCAATTACAATTTCGTCGGATGATAAGCGCTTATAACTTTCTGTTTCTAAATCGAAATATGAAAAAGAAATACTAGGTATTGGATACTTACCTTTGTATTGTGGCACCACAGTATAACTGTCTGAAATATGACCTCTCATTCCAGATAGATTTGTCTTTACTTCCTCTTTATGCTCTGGCTCATAAACCTCTAAAGAACTTGGTAATGAAATTTTTGGTAATTTAAACAGCTTTAAATTCCCGCTACCACTAACACCTACTTTTATTTGAAATGATTCAGAGGCATCTAATTCTTTTTTAGAAGTTACGACATCAAGCTTGAAATCGCCCACAGCTCCTGCAAAATCTACTGGCTTACCTGCCTCTGGTAAAGGCTTGACATTAATTGTTTTATTACCCGCAGAAACCCTTTTGTTAACGCGTGTCATTAAAAGGCTTCCAAAAATATCCCGTCTATTGGAAGGCACCCGTAAAGCAATATCCAAACTTAATGGCTCTATATTTAGCTTACCTGTTTTTTGAGGATATAATACTGCTTTTCGCAAAATTAAAAAACGATAATCTTTGCCATTATAAGTGCCATTTTGAACTTTTTGCCCTTGTGTGTTTATGTTCTGGCTCCAAAAGTCATTATATCTTGGACTATCGATCTCGTTCCAATTATCAACGGCTATGGAAGGTGATACATAGAGTTTATAAACCACTGTAATGGCTTCGTTTAAATAGGGGTTCGTTTTTGAAACTTCTGCTACTAAATGAATGTTTTCCGAAGCTATATAATTGGCGTCATTGGGATCTTTTGGTTTGTCTACTGCCGCAGTAACTTCAATTTTTAAGGGTAATGTTTTATAGGTTTCTCCATTAATAGTAATGGTTGCCTGTTTAATAGTGAAATTACCCCGTTTTTTTGGTGCTAAAAAATAACTATAGGTCTTTTTATAAGTTCTCACACCATTAATCCAAGAGTTGCTTACCGATTGATTGGGGCCGCCTACTACTGTGAAATCTGAAAAACTGGGGGGATTAAAGTTATCCCCGTCTTTGTTCATTTCAAAGTCAATACGTAAGCGTTCGTTAACGCCTAGTTTTTGCTTACTTGCTTTGGCTTCAAATTTAACCTGCGCAGAAACAATACTTGTTGTAAGTACTAATAATAATATGGGTATGTGTTTAATAAATTTCATAATGATTAACGATTTTAGATTGATGATTTTAGATTGACGATTTACGAAGGCTAACATTCGTAATTCATAAATCGTAATTCATCATTCGTAATTCGTTTTACCGTTTTCCTTTTATTCCATTGTGATTAACGATTTTAGATTGACGATTTTAGATTGATGATTTACGAAGGCTAATATTCGTAATTCATAAATCGTAATTCATCATTCGTAATTCGTTTTACCGTTTTCCTTTTATTCCATTGTGATTAACGATTTTAGATTGATGATTTTAGATTGACGATTTACGAAGGCTAACATTCGTAATTCATAAATCGTAATTCATCATTCGTAATTCGTTTTACCGTTTTCCTTTTATTCCATTGTGATTAACGATTTTAGATTGACGATTTTAGATTGATGATTTACGAAGGCTAATATTCGTAATTCATAAATCGTAATTCATCATTCGTAATTCGTTTTACCGTTTTCCTTTTATTCCATTGTGATTAACGATTTTAGATTGACGATTTTAGATTGACGATTTACGAAGGCTAACATTCGTAATTCATAAATCGTAATTCATCATTCGTAATTCGTTTTACCGTTTTCCTTTTATTCCATTGTGATTAACGATTTTAGATTGATGATTTTAGATTGACGATTTACGAAGGCTAACATTCGTAATTCATAAATCGTAATTCATCATTCGTAATTCGTTTTACCGTTTTCCTTTTATTCCATTGTGATTAACGATTTTAGATTGACGATTTTA
>NZ_JAQZAT010000001.1:503484-578550 GCF_028736925.1 Flavivirga sp. 57AJ16
TTAGATTGACGATTTTAGATTGACGATTTACGAAGGCTAACATTCGTAATTCATAAATCGTAATTCATCATTCGTAATTCGTTTTACCGTTTTCCTTTTATTCCATTGTGATTAACGATTTTAGATTGACGATTTTAGATTGATGATTTACGAAGGCTAATATTCGTAATTCATAAATCGTAATTCATCATTCGTAATTCGTTTTACCGTTTTCCTTTTATTCCATTGTGATTGACGATTTTAGATTGATGATTTTAGATTGATGATTTACGAGGATTCGTTATAATCCATAAATCGTAATTCATAAATCGTAATTCACAAATCGTCAATCTAAAATCGTAATTCATAAATCATTTTCACCAGTCCTTTTCTGTTTTTATTTTAGCCCCTTTTTCTTTTACTGCATTCATTTTTTCCTGAACTTTTTGCTCTTGATTATTCATGGCTTCCAGTAAATTCTTTATTTGTTGCGGTGACATTTGCCCAGGTTGCGGCTTAGGCTTTTGCTGTTCTTTATTCTTATCATCCTCTCCTTTTCCCTTATCTTCTTTTTCGTCTTTAGGTTTTCCTTCATCATCCTTTTCATCCTCGCCTTCTTTTTTCTCCTGATCTCCTTCGTCCTTTTTATCCTCTTTATCGTCGCCTTCTTTATCCTTTTTGTCTTCGTTCTCCTTCTTATCTTGATCTTCCTTGTTCTCGTCCTTGTTTTTGTCGTCTTTATTTTCGTCTTCCTGATCCTTTTGTTGTTCTGCACAAACCTTTGCTAAACCTAAATTGTAACGCGTTTCATCATCTGTAGGATCATTTCTTAAAGCATTTTTAAAAGCTTCAACAGCTTCTTTGCATTTTTTGTTCTGCATTAAAATGTTGCCAATGTTATGATATGCCTTATGTTTTTCGGACTTTGAAGTGGTGGCCTTTGCTGCCTGTTCATGACGATACAGTGCTTCTTCAAAATGGCCCTTTTTATAGTAAGCATTTCCCAGATTGTAAATCCCAGCTACCGTATTTGGTTGCTCGGAAATGGCTTGCCTATAGGCCATTTCTCCAGAAACAAAATCAGCTTCATTTATTAAACTATTTGCCTCGAAAACATAGTCATTAGCTTTTTTAAGCGCTAACTTTTGCTCCTTATCTTCTTGTGCATAAGATATGGAAACCATACATGTTAATAGCATTAATACTAAATGTTTCATTTTTTTTATTTCTAAGATATAAAACCTTATTTTTTTGTTAGTTAAAAAATTTATAAAAGTTTTAATTCGAATGATATGAGTTGATTTTATCTTATAACCCGCAACAAACTAAAGGTTTTCATTAAATAAATTCAACTTTTTTAACCAGGCCGTTTTACGCTCCAATAGGAAAATATCTAAAAGCAAAAAGAAAATGCCCAAACCTAAAAACCATTGAAATTGATCTTTAAAATCGGCAAACTGTTTGGCTTCAAATTCTGTTTTATCCATACTATTTAAAATTTCACGAATATGCTCTACAACATCATTCGTGATTTTCCCATTTATATAAGCGCCATTGGCCTCTTCTGCAATAGCAATGAGAGTTTCTTCATTTAAACGCGTAATAACAGTTTCTCCTTGATTATCTTTTTTATAATTTAAGACAATGCCATTTCTTTTTTCTGGAATGGGGCCTCCTTTTACATCACCCACACCTATTGTAAATATTCGAATACCTTCTTCACTGGCTTCCTCTGCTATAGCTGCGGCTTCTTCACTATGATCTTCGCCATCAGAGATAATAATAAGGACACGATTGGTCTGCTCTTCATCATCAAAATACGTTTTTGCCAATTTAATAGCTTCGTTTATAGCAGTTCCTTGCGATGACAACATATCGGTATTCATGCTTTGTAAAAACATTTTAGCCGAAGCATAATCTGTTGTTATGGGTAATTGCGGAAAGGCCTTTCCTGCGTAAGCTATAATTCCCACGCGATCACTCGCCAAATTATTGATGATTTGCGTTACGAGTTGTTTCGACTTTTCTAGCCTATTTGGTGCAACATCTTCTGCCAGCATACTTTTAGATACATCGACAGCAAAAACAATATCGACCCCTTCTCGCTTAACGGTTTCTAATTTTGTGCCTATTTTAGGATTAATCAGGGCTATTGTCAAACATGCAAAAGCCAAGCTTAAAATACCTATTTTTAAAATCGATTTAAATACCGATGTATTAGGGCTCAATTTTTTAAGTAATTTTTTATCGGCAAATTTACTTTGTGCTCTATATTTCCAAAATTGAAGCACCAAAAAGAATAGGACTATTACTGGAATAATTCCTAATGTCCAAAACCATATTTTCTCTTCTAATTGATACATTATTGTTTATTTGTTCGTTATAGATTCGTTTATTTGTTTCACCACTAATTCACTAATGTTTTCATTTCTAAAGACGCTTTAATTATAGATTTTAAACCTGCCTTTTAATGGCCCTTCTTAGTTAATTATCATCTTAAGTCTTTTCTCTATATTCTCTTCTCTATATTCTATTCTCTTCATTCTTCTTTAAACAAAACTTCTAAAAACTGTAAAACGCAACAGTAATTCCAAAAGAAGCAATAATCCTGCAAATAATACTAAAGAGCGGTATTTCTCTTCGTAATTATAAAATTTAAACTCCTCGATTTCTGTTTTTTCCAGTTTATTTATTTCATTATAAATTTCTTCTAACTTTCTATTGTTGGTGGCTCTAAAATATTTGCCTCCGGTAACACTGGCTATTTCTTTTAATAATGCTTCATCAATTTCTACTTGAATACGCCCATACTGAAAGGCTCCATTAGGTAGGATCCCAACTGGAGACAATGCCGTACCGTTAGTTCCCAAACCAATAGTATAGGTTTTTATATCATATTCAACCGCCAATTCACTGGCAATTTTAGGGTCTATAAATCCAGAATTGTTAACCCCATCGGTCAATAAAATAATGACCTTACTCGTTGCTTTACTGTCTTTTAATCGGTTAACCGACGTTGCTAAACCCATACCTATAGCCGTACCGCCCTCGATAATATTATTATATTTTATACTTTTTAAAGAACGTATTACGATGGCCTTATCGCTTGTTATTGGTGTTTTCGTATAACTTTCTCCCGCATATTCTACTAAACCGATTCTATCGTTTGGCCTGCCTTTAATAAACTCTGACGCTACTTTTTTTAACGCTTCTAATCTATTTGGGGATAAATCTTTAGCTAACATACTTGCAGAAACATCTATAGCCATAACAATGTCTATTCCCCTGGTGGTTTTTGTTTTTGTTGAAACATCTACTGTTTGAGGTCTTGCCAATGCTGTGATTAATAAAGCCAATGCTACCAAACGTAAAACAAATAATAAGTGCTTTAATTTGGGCAACCAGGAATTGGTAATCTTAAAACCTTTTAAGCTTGATATTTTAAGTTCTGCTGTTTGCTTTTTATGTTTAAAAATGTACCACACTATGGCCAATGGTAGCACTAATAGCAACCAGAAAAATTCCTTATTTAAAAATTCGATTCCCTCAAACATTATTCTTCTGCTTTTTTAAGTTCTATTGAATTTAAAATGCGCTCAACAATTTGATCTGCATAAACATCGCTCTCTTTCCAAAAAAGCAATACTTGCTGTACGACGTTTTCTGATGTAAAGGCTAAAATAACATACTTTCCTTTTTCAACCTTGTCCGAATTTGGTACCGGCATATCCAAATTACCATAAACTTTTAGGCCTTCAGCACCATTAGGCGTGACAAATTCCTCATTTTTAGTTATAATATTTTTGGCACCAGCTCCTTCAAGTGTTTTAAAATTTCCTTCAATAGATTGTTTTAAATCTATTTTATTTTCACCCAAATTTTTATATTTTGAAGTAGCGACTACAATATTAAACTTGTCGATTAAGCTCCCATACCCAAACATGGTCATATCAACCTGTTGTGCCAATTCTTCTGGCAAATTGGGATCCATTCTTTTCAATACTTTTGGTGTTGAAATGGTTACAGGAGGAAATCCGTATGCACTCGTTATCCAATCGCCCTCTAAAAGCTCCATACTATCGTGACCAATAATGGTATCCTTTACGTAATTGAAACCGTATTTTATTGAAAAACCTGTTAGGGTTATTATTAACAAAAAAACACTTATTGCTACTGTGGTAACGATTTTTTTTCGGGTCTTTTTACGTTCTAGTTCTTCTCTATATTTTTCATCTAAAAGCTTCTCTTCTTCTGTTGGTTCTGGCAACACTTCTTTTACATGATCAATTTCACTATCAATCGTATGCCTATCTAATTCAGCTAATTCCTTATCTGGTGCTGATTTTGCAAATTTTACTAAATCGGCTCGTTTTAAAATACTTTCAATATTTTTAATCGTCTCCAGGCTTAAATCTATTTGGTTCCCTTCTTTTAGTAATCGGAGTCGCTTAATAAGCTCATCGGTAGTACTTTCTAAAGAATGGTCATATACCTTTTCATCTAAATACGTTCTAATGATCCCTGTTAATTCTGAATAATATTCTTTTATTTCTGAATGTTCTAAATAGTGGCTTTCGTCTAATTTTTGAAGGGCTAATTTAGCTCTATCGTATGGTGGGAGTAATGCTATTTTTTCGGCCTCTGTTAATGGTTTTTTTCTCCAAATAAACCAAAACAATAAAAATGCTATAACACCAATGACCAAAAGCGTAAATAATACATATTTCCACCAATTACTTGGATTCTTTTCAACTTCAATAATAGGCTTGATGTCATATAGCCCTTGTTTTGTGGTATCTACGACTATATTATTAACCTCCACTTTTAAAGAATCAGTAAAAAGAGTTTTATCACCGACAATTATTTTTTGTCTCGGAATCGTATAGGTGCCCGAATCAAATTGTGTTAATCCGTATTTTTTTATAAGGTTGTACTTATCTTTATTTTTTAAGGTATCTACTTCGTAGGATTCAATCATTTCTAAAGGTGAAAATGTTTGACCCTCAGGAAAAACAACTAAACTGGTCGTATCTGTTTCTACTTGAATATGATATGTAATTTGTTCTCCTATCTTTATGGTTGTGGAATCGATTGCTGAAGTCACTTGACCAAAAGAGAAAAAAGAATAAAGACCAAAGAATAAAGAGAAAAAGACTGATGACGGAAGACCGAAGACAGTTGTTTTTTTATTCATAATTTGTAATTCGTTATTCATAAATCTAAAATCGTTTATCCTCTTCTTTTAAAGTACCCGAGAAGTTTTTTCACATAGCTTTCATCAACACGACAATCAATGGCACCTGCCCCAGATTTCGTAAAGCTCTCTTTATAATAAGCCACTTTTTCATGATAGAATTTACCATAATGGTCTCTTACTTTTTTTGATGATGTATTTACTAACATGAGCTCCCCTGTTTCTTCATCTTCCATCTGTACCATTCCTAAGTTTGGTATGCTTTCTTCATGCTTATCGTAAACTCGTATTCCCGTAACATCATGTTTCCCTGAAACAATTTTCATTGTTTGATGATAATCGTCTGCAATAAAATCGGATAACACAAATACGATGGCTTTTTTCTTCATCACGTTTTGCATAAACTTCAACGCTTCTGCCAGATTCGTTTGTTTGCTTTCCGGTTGAAATTCTATGAGTTCCCTAATAATACGAAGCACATGAGAGCGTCCTTTTTTAGGTGGAATGTAGAGTTCTACCTTATCAGAAAATAAAATGAGCCCTATTTTATCATTGTTTTGAGTTGCCGAAAAGGCCAATGTGGCTGCTATTTCTGTAACAACCTCGTTTTTAAACTGTTGTTCTGTTCCAAACAGCTCAGAGCCTGAGATATCTACCATCAGCATCATGGTAAGCTCTCGTTCTTCTTCAAAAACTTTTACAAAAGGCTCATTATAACGTGCCGTGACATTCCAGTCTATATTTCGAACATCGTCACCAAATTGATATTGGCGCACTTCACTAAAAGTCATGCCACGCCCTTTGAAGGTTGAATGGTATTCGCCTCCAAATATATGATCAGACAAACGACGTGTCTTAATCTCAATTTTTCGTACTTTTTTTAGTAGTTCTTTAGTATCCATTTTTCCTCTCTCCCAACCCTCTCTCCAAAGGAAAGAGGGCTTTTTTAGTTTTAAGCTCCATCGAAATCTAGTCCTTCCCTTTGGGAAGGATTTAGGATGGGATTAAGGTACTTCTATTTCGTTTACAATTTTGTTGATGATATCTTCAGAAGTCACATTTTCAGCCTCAGCTTCATAGGTAATCCCTATTCTATGCCTTAGTACATCGTAAACAACCGCTCGAACATCCTCAGGAATGACATAGCCACGTCGTTTAATAAAGGCGTAACATTTAGCAGCGGTTGCTAAATTGATACTTCCACGTGGTGATGCCCCAAAGGAAATAAGAGGCTTTAAATCTGCAAGTTTATATTTTTCTGGATAACGTGTTGCGAATATAATATCCAGAATGTATTTTTCAATTTTCTCATCCATGTACACTTCCCGAACCACCTCTTGAGCTTTTATTATTTGAGATATAGATACTACGGGATTTACTTTATCCCAAGCACCTTTCAAATTGGCTCTCATAATCATTTGTTCTTCATCAATTTTTGGATAGTCTATAACCGTTTTTAACATGAAACGGTCTACTTGGGCTTCTGGCAATGGGTAGGTACCTTCTTGCTCTACTGGGTTTTGTGTTGCCATTACCAAAAATGGCTTATCCAATACAAATGTTTCATCCCCAATGGTTACTTGCTTTTCCTGCATCGCCTCAAGCAAGGCCGACTGCACTTTCGCAGGTGCTCTATTAATCTCGTCCGCTAACACAAAATTAGCAAATATAGGACCTTTCTTTATGGAGAAATCATTGACCTTCATATTGTAAATCAATGTTCCTGTGACATCGGCAGGCAATAAATCGGGGGTAAACTGTATTCTACTAAAGCTTCCATCTACCGCTTGCGCCAAAGTATTTATGGCTAATGTTTTTGCTAATCCCGGAACACCTTCAAGTAGGATATGTCCTCGGCCTAACAACCCAATAAGTAATCGTTCGACCATATGTTTTTGGCCCACTATTACCTTATTCATTTCCAACATCAGTAAATCAACAAAAGCACTTTCTTTTTCAATTTTCTCATTAATGGTCTTAATATCAATTGTACCTGTTTCTTGCATCTTCTTTATTTTTTAAAGCCCGAATATAATAAGCATATTTGAGCCATGCAAATTGTTAAAATTTTTCTTTTAAACCTGTTAAGGATTGGTTAAAATATTGATGTTAACTCAGTTAATAATTACTTAAAAATAAAGGGCCATGTCTTTCGACATGGCCCTTAAAATATTTAGAAAATTATAAAACGCTTATTCTAAAACTAAAGTCGCATCTATAATTTCTTCCTCTTCAGGACCTAATGTAATCGTAAAGTCTTGTGAAACATAGCCTTCTGCGCTTATTGTTACCGTATAGTCGCCTGGTACGATACCGTTTATTTCATACTCGCCTGCTGCATTAGCCTCGACACTGGCTGAAGCATTATCGTTAAGAGACACTGTTCCAATAATATCATTGGCTAGGCCAGATATGGTACCACTTATAGTTCCTGGTTGTAGCATGAGCTCAATAGGCTCTGCTATGTTGGTAATCTCGCCTTTGGTAACAACAACATCCATAACACTTGTACTTGCATAATCCGACTCTTCATCTACTGGCATCACTTTAACCTCATAAGTGCCTTCGGGCACACCCCATAAAGCAAAGGCTCCTGTCTCGTCTGTATATGCAGAAATCACAAAATCGTCTTCAGGGTCCTCATTACCCATATCATCAACCAAAACAGAAGCTACAGATGGCACATCGTTTGGAGAAACGGTCCCTTTAATTATCCCCGAATTAACTTCGGCACTAACATATAGTACTGGTTTTAAAATAATATTATCCGAATCACCTGCATCTACAATTGATTTCTCTACATCAAAATCCAACACAAAATCATAGGCAAAACCTTCTTCTATCGTGGTATTCACTTTAACTTTTAACCCTGATTGTTGTCCGCTTGGGGTTTTTAGGTCAAAGGTTTCGTTTTCGTCATTATCATCTTTAATGACTATAGTGTTTCCGTCTCCAAGTACAAGTCTCATTTGACTTAAAGTTCCGGCTGGAACTGGAAACCTTTCAACCAAAACTTTACTAAAACCGCCCGTAAAATCTAATAAATTAACAGTTTCATTGTTTGCTTCGAGAGAGGTCCATCCGTTATCATCATCATTGTCATCATTCATTTTAATCATTACATCAACTATTTCAACATTAACCGCTTCATAGTCTCCAGGAGCATCAACCAAGGTTACCGATATTGTTGATTGCCCTTCTTTAATACCAGGGGATTCATCATCAGCACATGATAATAAGAATGCAAAGATCAATAATGGAAAAATAAATTTTAGCTTTTTTAAAATACTCATAATTTTAATTATTTTTTAAAGGTTACTATTATATACGCATTAAAAACAGGGTTTAGACTATATAATATCAGTGGCCATCAAAAAAGAATAACTAATTTGTTATTAATCGCTAAATACTATTTACCTTCAACAGTACCATTTTAAACTAGTTTTTAAGTATTTTTATAGGTGAATTTCAACAAGATATTACCCGTATCATGTATGTGGAAAAATGTTAATTTTCGTTACCATCCAAAAACATGTGCTCAGCTTGACTGGGTAGTTGAAATGAGCTATCCTCGGCAAAACCACGAGGAATTCTTTTTAATTAAAATGAAAAAATGAAAAAAACAGCCCTAATTACAGGAGCAACAAGCGGTATTGGTGAAGCAACTGCTTATGAATTTGCAAAACATGGTATTGATTTAATATTGTGTGGAAGACGTAAAGAACGTCTAAATACCATCCAAAAGGCATTAGACCGATTAACGAACGTTCATATTTTAAACTTTGATGTACGAGATAAAGCAAAAACACTTCTGGCCATCGAATCACTCCCTGATGCTTTTAAGAACATAGACATTTTAATAAATAATGCTGGTAACGCTCATGGTTTTGATGCTATAAATGAAGGAAGTATAGATGACTGGGATGCCATGATGGATATTAATGTAAAGGGACTACTATATGTAAGCAAAGCTATTATTCCGCAAATGACAGCTCGCCAATCTGGGCATATCATTAACATCGGTTCGTCGGCAGGCAAAGAGGTATATCCAAAAGGAAATGTTTACTGTGCCAGTAAACATGCCGTTTTAGCTATTACAGAAGGCATGCGTATTGATTTAAATCCGTTTGGGATAAAAGTAGGAGCCATAAATCCTGGTTTGGTAGAAACAGAGTTTTCCCAGGTACGTTTTAAGGGCGATAAAATGGCAGACTCTGTGTACAAAGGTTTTAAAGCTTTACGGGCTAAGGACATTGCAGAGATTATCTACTTTGTGATTTCACGCCCCCCGCATGTAAATATTGCAGATTTATTAGTGTTTCCAACGGCACAGGCTAGTAGTACGATTGTTAAAAAGAATTTATAAAATGAGTATCACTTTTACTAATCCATTTTTCATTCCAATAAAATTTTAAACTAAAACGCATGAGATTCCTGCCTTCGCAGGAATGACAACTATGATTAACAAACGCCTACTCATAAAACACCTCTTAGCTCATAACGATGAGAACAGTTTCTATGATAAAAAACGAAAAATAGACATCAGTCATAAAGAAGGCAAAGCTAAGTTTTTAAAGCATGTTTGCGCACTCTCTAATAGCAACCCCAAAAACAACTCGTATATTGTTATTGGCGTTGAAGACGAGGACAATACTATTATAGGTGTCGATTTTTTTGATGACAGCAAAATACAAAACCTCATCAATGCGTACTTAAGCCACCCGCCAATAATTCAATATGAAAACATCCCGTTTCCGCACCTCCCTGATGATAAAGTGGTCGGTTTGGTAACCATAAGACCTACCGGTAAAATAACATCGCTTCGAAAAAACATTTGGAAATACTACGGCGGTTCTGTGTTTTTTAGAGATGGCAGCATGAGTATGCCCAAAGTCTTTGATATAGAAATTAAAGACGTTAATTCTAAAATTGTTGAGGCCATTGAGAACAATGCACAAAACAATATAGAGCATACGCTTAACGGTGTTTTCGACTTTATGAATACTCGTAAAGATTATAATGCACAATACAGGGTTTTTAAAGAGTATTTCGTAGTCTGTTGGGCGGGTCAAAAAAAGATGGTGAAGGACGAAGTTTTCTTTTCCAGAGTAGATATTGAATTGATTAATGAACAGGTACGATTATTTTTTTCTGCCTTGGATGAAGTCTCTATTTCATTTGATGATAACAGTTTTAAAATTATTGAATATGTCGATCTAGGGCTTCAAAATTCCAGTAAATATTATCCGTTAGAAGAAACAACCATTCGCTTCGAAAACAATGCAAGCTATCATATTGATACCACATTATTATTTGAACCGCCTCAATTTGATAAAAAGGTATTGCACCATATTTATAATGCTAACAATGCTATTTTAGAGAAGCTCAAAAAAGGACTTGCTCTTACTAAAAGAGAAGAGGCAGACCTGAAAAATCTCCCTGGAACTTACCTTATATGTTTTCTCAATTCATTTCAAGAAGCCATAAACAAACTTAACGAAGCTAAACCTTATTTAAAAGCCCATAGCACAGCACTATATAATCTTTACAAAGAATCTCTACGCATTTTAAGAAAGGTTAAATACAGTTAACATTTGTTGACAAGTTTAACCGTAAGTTAACTCATAGACTTTTAAACTGCGATAAAAATAATTAATTTTGCACTGCTATTAATCTTTTTATACAACCTTGTTACTCCCGAGAAATTCGGTGCTGGAGCAAGGTTTTTTTTTGAACTCATCTTGACTTTTTTCTTCGCTGTAGCAAAACTTACAAAATATAAACCATTCTTGTTATAAAACTTATACTTCCTGCTCATTGCTCTAAAATACAAAAAGCTCTTACATCCCTGTAAAAGCTTTCTCTTTTTATATTTTCTTACTCTTACCGCCACTAGGAAACCCTAGCGGTAGCCGTTACAGCAAACTAGCACCAGCAGAGGCAAACCAGCTTAAATAAAAAAGCCTTTGCAATTTAATACAAAAGCTCATTTATATTTCTTTGCTCAATCCTTTTTATTTCTTACTCTTACCGCCACTAGTTTTGGAAACTAGCGGTAGCGGGGTTTTTAATTGAAAAGATTTCTTAAAGAAAAAGAGAGAACACAAAACGTAAGTTATTGAGCACTATTTCATGCTATCACCATAATACTTATCTTCCAATGGATTTAGTTCAACCTTTATAATCCGTTGTCTTTCTTATACCTGTCTCAATATCTTCTCCATCTTTTTACCTTTTGCCAATTCATCTACCAATTTGTCCAAGTATCTCACTTGTTTTGTCAAAGGAGTTTCAATTTCTTCTATCCGATATCCGCAAATTGTCCCTGTAATTAGATGGGCGTTAGGATTTAATTTTGCATTCTTAAAGAAAGTCTCAAAAGTAACTTTTTCGTCAAGTTGTTTCTTAAGCTTTTTGTTATCGAATCCCGTTAACCATTCTATAACTTGATGCAACGCTTCTTTTGTCCTTCCTTTTTTCTCAACCTTATTAATATAATGCGGATATACGGATGCAAATGTCATTTTAGCTATCCGCGCATCGTGTTCTGGTGTTGTTTTCATATTTGTGCTTACTTTAATATTCTGCGATCACAATTTTTTTCTGCCTACTTATCACTTGTCCAGCATTGAGTTTACTCATCAATTCTTCTAGCTATTGCTCGTTTGCAACAAATGCCGTATCTGTAGTTAAACTTATACTTCCTGCTCATAGCTCTAAAATACAAAAAGCCCTCACATCCCTGTAAAAGCTTTCTCTTTTTATTCTTTTAGTCCACTTTACTTACTCGGTACGGCACTCGTCAAAGACGTAGCGCTAGCGTATAGAGAACTAATAGACTTCTTTTATTAATATAACTTAAAGCTGTATTTCTCTAAATAATTTTTTTAACCTGAGACAGATTTAATAATAAAATTTAATTATTGTTAAATAAAAAATATAACAATAAGTAAAATTATAAATGTTTTAGTTACAAATTATAAATATAGAAGCTCTTTAGCTCTAGTTTTCAAAACTAGTAACCCCTCGCTAGCTCTAGTATCTACTAGTGCCGTACCCGAAATCTCGCCCTAAAATAAGTTTACATATTTATACTTAACCTTATAATAGATTTACTTGTATATTTTTATAAACATCTAAAAATACAAAAGCTACCCTATTTCTAAAGTAGCTTCTTTATTTATTTTTTCTTACTCGCTACGCCACTAGGAAATCCTAGCGGTAGCCGTTACGGTAAACTAGTACCAGCAAAGGGCTAACGTTCTCAACCATGATTAGCGATATTTAATTTTTTTCATACCCAAAGCTAAATGCTTCCGAATAAGTATGTTCCTTCTCCATAATGTTGGCGATTTGCTCTACGATTTCAGGATTTTCATCGGCAACATTATTTTCTTCACCAATATCAGAAACTAAATTATAGAGTTCAATAGACGCTCTAGCGTTATTGTTCATATCTAAGCGTATCCCTTTCCAGTCTCCAAACCTTACTGCCTGTTTTCCTCCTCGCTCTAGAAATTCCCAATATAGATAATCATGGCTTTCTTGTTTTTTCCCCAATAATTCTGGCAAGAATGAGATACCATCTATATTCTCAGGTGGTTTTAATTGTGCGATTTCACATGCTGTAGGCAAAAAATCCCAAAAAGCCGAAATATGATTTGAAGTAGAATTTGCTTTTATTTTATTTGGCCAATATGCAATCATGGGCACTCGTATTCCCCCTTCGTACAGATCACGTTTGTGCCCTCTTAAATCTGCATTGCTGTTAAAATAATTTGGGTCGGCCCCACCTTCTTGATGAGGACCATTATCTGAGGTAAATATTATTATGGTATTTTCTGCAATGCCAAGTTCTTCTACTTTTTTTCTAATCTCACCCACTTGTTTATCCAGCAGGTAGACCATGGCGGCAAAAGCTGTATGAGGTTCTTTTTGCGAACCATACCCACCGTTTTTATAATCTTCACCATCATCTACACCCTGATAACTTTTTTCAGGTAATAATTTCCCTCTAAATTTTGCCATATACCCTTCTGGAGCGACAAGTTCTGCATGGGGAATAACCGAAGGGTAATACATAAAAAAAGTAGTGTCTTTATTCTTTTCGAGGAATGCTATAGATTTTTCATGAATAACATCAGGAGCATACGTTTCAGTTTCTTTTCCGCTATTCCCTTTTAATATTTCCTTGGTTTGATTGTGCCATAAATAATAAGGGTAATAGTTATGTCCTATCCGTTGACAATTATAACCATAAAATTCATCAAAGCCCTGATTATTAGGATCTCCTTCAGAGGCAGGGTAACCTAATCCCCATTTCCCAAAAGCACCTGTTATATAGCCTTCGGATTTTAAAAGTTCGGCAACTGTTACTATTGAAGAATCTAAAGGATATTGTCCTTCGGGCTTGATTTCTCTATTTCCGCGTATAAATGTGTGCCCCGTATGTAGCCCTGTCATTAAAGATGACCTAGAGGGAGCACAAACAGTAGACCCTGAATAGTGCTGGGTAAATAAAACCCCGTCTTTAGCTAACTTGTCAATATTGGGTGTTGAAAATTTCTTCTGCCCCATTACGCTTAAGTCCCCATAACCTAGATCGTCTGCTAGAATATAGATGATGTTAGGTTTTCGAGTGTCTCCATTTTCTATTGTTTGTTTTTTATTATTGCAATTAATAAGACTCCAACTAAATACAATGACAGCTATTATTTTATATAATTTTTGCATTCTTATTTTTTTGATTATGGTTTTTAGTTTTCATGAAGTAGAATGAATGGCTATGCGTATTGGAACACATATATTCGTACATACCCCAGCAAATCTAGCAGAATTTTATCGTAAGAAAAAGAATTTAACAAGATCCCCGCTTGTTCCTTAATAGACCCATCTAGCGCTCGTTCAATGTCATTGAGGCTCGTTTGCAACGTGTACCTTACCTCAATGTCATTAAGTTAAGACCGTAATGTCAGTCTGAGCCTTTCGGCTCCGCTCAAGACAGGCTAAAGTCGAAGACCTATTGGAGTTCTAGTTTTTATTAGCATTTCGACTGCGCTCAATGTGACAAATAAAGAACAAATTTCCTTAACTTAATGACATTGACCTTACCTGTGGCTAAACTTACAAAATATAAACCGCTCTTGTTATAAAGCTTATACTTCCTGCTCATTGCCCAAAAATACAAAAAGCCTTTACATTTCTGTAAAAGCTTTCTTTTTTATCCCACTTTACTTACTCGGTACGGCACTCGTTAAAGACGAAGTGCTAGCGCATGCGTGGACTAGCTGAGGAAAAACCTTGCGGTACATAAAACAATGTCTATACCCAAAAAGTTTTGCTTTATTACCATAAGATTCCTGCCTTCCTACCTATCCGGCAGGCAGGCGCAGGAATTAGTTACAGATCAAACTTAATTCCCTGTGCCAAAGGCAACTCCGTGGTGTAGTTTATAGTATTCGTTTGACGTCTCATATACACTTTCCAGGCATCAGAACCAGATTCGCGTCCGCCTCCAGTGTCTTTTTCCCCACCAAAAGCCCCACCAATCTCAGCTCCTGAAGTTCCAATATTTACGTTCGCAATACCACAATCACTACCAGCAACAGATAAGAAACGCTCTGCCTCTCTTAGGTTATTGGTCATAATGGCAGAGCTTAACCCCTGAGCTACTTCATTTTGAATGTCAATAGCATTTTCAACAGCTCCCGAATATTTTAATAAATACAATACAGGTGCAAAAGTTTCGTGTTGTACAATTTCAAAGCCAGGTTTTGCTTCAGCAATAGCCGGTTTTACATAACAGCCACTTTCGTAACCTGGGCCAGAAAGTACGCCGCCCTCAACAACAATATTCCCGCCTTCTTCAACAACTTTAGTTAATGCATTTTCGTACATTTTAACCGCATCTGTATCAATTAACGGCCCTACATGGTTATTTTCATCCAGCGGATTTCCAATACGTAATTGCTTATATGCATCGACAACGGCATTCTTGACCTGATCGTATATGCTATCATGAATGATTAAACGACGTGTCGAGGTACAGCGTTGTCCGGCTGTCCCTACTGCTCCAAAAACAGCTCCGATAACAGTCATTTTAATATCCGCATCAGGTGTCACAATAATAGCATTATTGCCCCCTAGTTCCAATAAACTTTTTCCTAAACGTGCCGCCACTTCTTGTGCTACAGTTTTACCCATTCTGGTAGAACCTGTTGCGGAAATTAATGGAATACGGGCATCCTTCGTCATAAACTCACCCACCTTATAATCGCCATTAATTAAATTACAAATGCCTTCTGGCAAGTTGTTTTCTTTAAAAACTTCGGCGGCAATATTCTGGCAGGCCACACCGCACATAGGTGTTTTTTCGGAAGGCTTCCAAACGCAAACATCACCACAAACCCATGCCAATGCGGTATTCCATGCCCAAACTGCCACTGGAAAATTGAATGCGGAAATGATACCAACCACACCTAATGGATGGTATTGCTCGTACATTCTGTGTCCCGGACGCTCTGAATGCATGGTTAAACCGTGAAGTTGGCGCGATAAGCCAACTGCAAAATCACAGATATCTATCATTTCCTGAACTTCGCCCAACCCTTCCTGATACGACTTTCCCATTTCATAGGAAACCAACTTACCTAAAGCTTCTTTCTTTTCTCGTAATTTATCACCAAACTGACGTACAATCTCGCCGCGTTGCGGAGCAGGCATGGTTCTCCAAATTTTAAAAGCACTTGTAGCACTTGCCATCACCTTCTCATAATCTTCGCGAGTAGTCGTTTTTACCTTCCCGATCAATTGTCCATCAACCGGCGAAAGAGACACTATAGTATCTCCACTGGAAAAACTATTAGAGCCTGTTGAAGTCCCCTCGTTAACATCTGCCACACCTAGTATCTTAAGCGCTTTATCTATACCAAAATCTGTTGCCATTGCTTGCATTAATTATTGAATTACTATTTATAATATGATTATATGCGAATATAACAATAAAAAGCCTTTTAAATAAAAATTTAATAATGATAAAACTAGTACCTTTAACGTGTTCATCAATTCCAATTTTCATGAAAAAACCTATCCACATATTAGTTATTACCTTATTATTATTTTCTTGTAAAGAAAAAGGGAAATTAATTGATTCCAATCCCCAAGAAAATTATCCGGACAAGTCCGAAATTGAAAAAACGCATCATATCACCTCATTAAATAAAGAAAACACGAATGGGTTTTCAATTATAATTCACGGGGGTGCAGGCACTATTTTAAGAAAAAACATGTCTTCAGAAAAAGAAGCTGCCTATAAAGCAACATTAGAGGAAGCCATTAGAGTTGGATATAACATCTTAAAAAATGGCGGTTCTAGTTTGGACGCCGTACAAAAAACGATTAATGTTATGGAAGATTCGCCCTTGTTTAATGCCGGGAAAGGCGCTGTTTTTACAAATGCGGGAACCAACGAGCACGACGCTTCCATCATGGATGGAAAAACGTTGAATGCAGGCGCATCGGCAGGGACAACCATTGTAAAAAACCCTATAAACTTAGCCAGAACTGTGATGGACCGTTCCCCTCATGTCATGTTATCTGGAAATGGCGCTAATAGTTTTGCAAAAGAACAAGGGTTACAAATTGTTGAACCTGATTATTTTTATACTGAAAAACGTTATAAATCCCTTGAAAAAATAAAAGAAACCGAGACATCTCAATTAGACCACGATAACAAGGTAGCGGCCTTTTATGATGAAGATATAAAAAACTCTAAATTTGGAACCGTTGGCTGTGCAGCACTTGACAAAAATGGAAATTTGGCTGCTGGCACCTCAACCGGAGGTATGACGAACAAACGCTGGGGCCGCATTGGAGACTCGCCTATTATTGGAGCAGGGACTTACGCGAATAATAATACCTGTGCCGTCTCCAGTACAGGTTGGGGTGAGTATTTTATCCGCGCCATGGTAGCCCACGATATTTCTGCACTTATGGCATATAAAAATGTATCCCTGCAAGAAGCAGCCAAAGACGTTATTCAAAATAAACTATCAAACCTAGGAGGCACCGGAGGCGTTGTCGCCATTGATAAAAACGGGAATATGGTTGCAGAATTTAACACAGCGGGCATGTATAGGGCAACCATGAATGCCAAAGGCGAATTAGCAATTGGTATTTATAAAGATTAGTTTCTGCTTTGTACCAAAGGCCTGTCCGAGACAGGTTCGAGGCTGTCTGAAAAGTGTCATTCTGAATATTACCGAGAAACAAAATATATTTTGTTTTGAAGGTAGCTGCGAAGCTGTGATGAATCTCTTAAAAACATAATATATTGTTTTACTAAACTATAAGATTCTTCGCTATAGCCTGTACTGAGCATTCTAAGTACTCTGAATGACAAATTTTATTACTTTTCAGACTGCCTCGTGGCTGTATGTGGTAACATACAGTCGGAGGTTTTTTTAAGAGCTCTTTTCTTGTTTAATTCGTTAAAAGCCCCTTTCTTTTCCTCCTGAGATCGAAAAATTCATCCCCGCTTCTGCTAAACTACCATGAGTACATATCTTTAAAAAAGACACGAATGGCACAAATTCACACGAATCCAATACTTTATGGTATAGATTGGACTCTGCATGAATATGAATCCCTAGTCTATATAGGCTTGAAATCCTGTCAATAGTCTGAATAATTAGTGAAAATTTGTGCCATTCGTGTCCAATCTTTTTTTTGTGCTTTTTTTGTGTACTCACAGTAGTTCTGCTAAAGTAGGGAGGCGGTTCAATTATACTGCCTTACCGTATAATATCCCATCTTGGTTTTTTATGGGATTGCCAAGTAAAGACGAACTTTGGGGTCTGGTTCCCCTCTAGCGATAGCACGCGAAAAAAGGTCAAGACGAAATCATTTTTTTAGAAAAAGCTGTGTGTAATAATAATGGCCATCCTTATTTTTAATAGCACTAATACCAATATGTGTAAAATCACCTTCTATATTCTCTCTGTGTCCTTTGCTATCTAACCAGGCTGCCATAACATCTTGCGCAGATTTTTGTTTGGCTGCTACATTTTCACCTATCCCTTTAGCGTTTTCCTCATCAAACAATCTATCTGCTCGTTGATCAAAATTTTCATGCCCTATTTTTTGTTGATCAATCATAAAGAACGTGTGTTCATCAGCCAATTTGGTTGCCAAAGTATTTAATACCAGCTCTTGTTTTCCAATACTGGCTCGATGTTCATTAACCAATCGAAGTATTTCAGAGGTAACAGAAACCTCAGAAGAATTATCGTCACTCGAACACGACACATTACAAATTAAGACTACCAAGCATGCCAATAAAAGCCATGCTTTAAAATAAAAGGTTTTATTCATTTTTAAGATTTTGGGTTTCTAAATATACGTTTAGTTTTGTTATGCGGTCGTTAAATTCAAAAAAACCTTAAGACTTATTTAACATTGAAAAAAGGTCTGAAACTTAAAATTTGAACGTACCTTTATTAATAGGAAATGGCTTGCTTTTTCTTTTTATAAAATGAAGTTTATTACTCCGTAGCGATGCTATGCAGTTCAAAAAAGCCTTCATTTGGGAATAAAATCACTATTTTTCGCTTCAATCAAAAAACATGTGCTCAGCTTGACTGGGTAGTTTAAACCAATTTAATTTAAAATTATTAATCTATGCTGTTAAAAAAACTTTTTGCTTTCGCATTACTTATTACGTTAGCTACATCCTGTAAAAAGAAAGTTGTTGAAACTGATAACCTTTTTAAATTCAAAGATTATATAAGCTATACATCATCTGGTTTAACATCGGTAATAAGCCCCATCGAAATAAATTTAACAGAAGACGTTGAAGGATGGGAAATGGGTCAGGAAATTACAGATCGTATGGTTTCCATAAATCCACATGTACAAGGAAAATTAATGGTAGCCAATAAGCATGCCTTATTGTTTACTCCAGACGAACCACTACAACCAGCTACAGAATATACTGTTACCGTTAAGCTATCGGATATTTATAAAGATATCCCCAACGAATTTAAAACCTATACGTTTCAGTTTAAAACCATCACGCCTAGCTTCAATATGGTGACCAACAGCCTGCAATCGTACAGTAAAAAATGGCAGTACTTAGAAGGCATTATTAAATCGGCCGATGTTATTTCCCTGGACCATGCCAAGCAATTGGTAAAAGCTTCACAGAATGGGAATAACTTAAATATTGTATTTAATGAAGCTCATGAAAAAAGCAAGGTTTTCGATTTTAAAATAGATAGTATTAACCGTTTAACCAACGATAGCCATATTCTTGTTTCTTGGGACGGAAAGCCTATTGATGCCGATAACAAAGGGGAAAACAAAATAACCATCCCAGGGATAAATAACTTTACGATTACCAAAACAGCCGTTATTCAATCGCCCGAACAATATTTATTGATCAATTTTTCAGATCCCTTAAAAAAGCAGCAAAATTTTGATGGCTTAGTAGCGCTTCAAAACGTAAAAAACCCAAAATATATCGTTGATGGTAACGTACTAAAAGTATATCCAGATGCTAAATTGGTAGGCAATATTCAAGTAGATGTTTTTCAAGGCATTAAAAACACAGAGGGATTCAAACTCAAAGAGACCTTTTCTGAAACCATTGGTTTTGAAGCTTTAAAACCCCAAGTCCGTTTAATTAGTAATGGTTCTATTTTACCAAATTCGGAAGAATTAAAATTCAATTTCGAAGCGGTTAATTTAAGTGCTGTTGATGTTAGGATTATTAAAATTTTCGAAGACAATATGCTTCAGTTTTTACAAGACAATGACATGAACAGTAATAACAGCCATGAAATTAGAAAGGTAGGGCGCCGTATTGCAAAAAAAACCATTCCGTTAGTATCTCAAACTGAAAACACAGGAAAATGGAAAGCATATAGCATTGATCTTTCAAAGTTCTTTAAAGCAGATCCAGGTGCGATCTATCGCGTAGAAGTTAGTTTCAACAAAAGCTATTCCCTGTATGATTGTGATGCTGTTGTTAATGTAAATAATGTAGAAAATGGTGATGATTATTATGACGAGGATTACTATGAAGAGGAGGATTACGGTAGCCAAACTTCTGAAGAAGACGATGATTTAAGAGAAGAAGCCTATTGGAACAATCTAAATTACAGATACCGTAACTATTCGTATAACTGGAGAGAAAGGGAAAACCCTTGTCATAATGCTTACTACAATGAAAGCCGTATTACATACCAGAACTTAATTGCTTCAAACCTGGGAGTGATCGCAAAACGGGGCACTAATAATTCATATTACTTTGCAGTTACTAATATTTTAAATACCAACCCAGAAGCAAATGCAACGGTAACCCTTTATAACTTCCAACAGCAAAAATTGGAAGAAACGGTAACAGACAAGGAGGGTTTGGCACTTATTGATGCCAAAAAACATGCAGCATTTGCTATTATCTCTAAAGGAAACCATGTTAGTTATGTAAAGCTTCATGACGGTAATTCATTGTCCCTAAGTAAATTTGATGTTTCTGGAAATCGGTTACAACGCGGACTTAAAGGCTATATTTATGGGGAACGTGGTGTTTGGAGACCTGGTGACACGTTACACTTAACATTCATGCTAAATGATATAGCCAATAATCTTCCTAAGCAGCATCCTGTAAAGTTGGAAATTACAGATCCCAACGGAAAATTGGTTTATAAAAAAGTGAGTGCAGATCATATTAATAATTTTTTCAAATTCACGGTTCCAACAGCTTCAGAAGATAAAACAGGAAACTACAATGCTAAAATCTCTGTTGGGGGTGCTACTTTTAATAAAAACTTAAAAATTGAAACGGTAAAACCCAACCGATTAAAAATTAAAGTTGATTTTAAAAATGACATTCTTACAAGTGCAGAACCTTTAAGCGGAACCTTGGATGTAAAATGGCTTCATGGTGCTCCGGGAAAAAACTTAAAAGCCGAAATAAAAGCAAAGTTCAGCACCTCGTATACTGGCTTTAAAAATTATAAGGATTATACATTTAACGATCCTGCCCGTCAATTTAACACAGAAGAAATCAATGTTTTTGAAGGGAAGGTAAATGAGGAAGGGAGCGCTCAAATTACCAATAAAATAGCTGTCGGAAAGAATGCCCCAGGCATGTTAAACGTTCAGTTTTTAGTGCGGGCTTTCGAAAACGGCGGCGATTTTTCATTGGATGCATTCACCAAACAATATGCCCCTTATGAGTCTTTTGTTGGGCTGCGCTCTCCAAAAGGAAAAGCCTATGGATCTTATTATACAGATGAAGATCAAAGCTTTGATCTGGTGGTGGTCGATGCCAAAGGGGCTCCTGTAAAACGACATAACCTGGAAGTTAAAATCTATAAAATTGAATGGCGCTGGTGGTGGAATTCGTCTTACGATAACTTATCAAGCTATGTCTCCAGCAGTTACCACAGACCTTATTTAAACTCTAAAATAAACACCGATGCCAACGGAAAAGCCACATTAAATATAAATATTCCAGATAACGAACGGGGTCGCTATCTTATAAGAGTCACAGATCCTGTAAGCGGCCACGCCACAGGGAGGACCGCCTATTTTTATAAAAACTGGTGGCAAAACTCATCTTCCGGTGATAAAGATGCTGCAAAAATGCTCGTTTTTTCGGCAGATAAAGAAAAATATAATGTTGGGGAAACGGCCAAAGTAACCTTTCAATCCGGTACCGAAGGACGCGCTTTAGTAAGTATTGAAAATGGCACCGAAGTATTGGATTATAAATGGGTAAAAACAAAACAGGGCGAAACCGTAGTCGATATTCCTGTAACGTCCGAAATGGCCCCTAATGTGTTTATTAATATTTCGTTATTACAGCCCCATGCTATTTCGGCCAACGATTTACCAATTCGTTTATTTGGAGTCATCCCCATGCTGGTTGAAGACCCAAAAACCAAATTAGAGCCCGAATTAAAAATGCCAAACACCTTACGTCCCGAGCAAGAATTTGAGGTGACCGTTTCAGAAAAAAATAGAAAGCCCATGACCTATACCATTGCTATGGTTGAAGAAGGCTTGTTGGATTTAACACGCTTTAAGACCCCAAATGCTTGGGATTCCTTTTACGCTCGCGAAGCTTTGGGCGTAAAAACCTGGGATCTTTTTGATGATGTTATTGGTGCCTATTCAGGCAGTATAGACCAAGTATTTGCTATTGGTGGTGACGGAAGTGCTGCTGGTGGGAAAAACAAAAAGGCCAACCGTTTTAAACCCGTCGTTACGTATTTAGGGCCTTTTACCTTAAAAGCTGGCGGTAGTAAAACGCATAAAATAAAAATGCCAAATTATATTGGTTCTGTAAGAACCATGGTCGTTGCCGGAAATAACGCAACCGAAGCTTATGGAAGTACCGACAAATCCGTTCAAGTAAAAAAGCCCTTAATGGTATTAGCATCGCTTCCACGAAAATTAAGCCCTGGCGAAAAAGTGACGCTTCCTGTAACTGTTTTTGCTATGGAGCCCAAAGTAAAAAATGTAAATATTAGCTTGAAACTTAGTAACGGCATTTCCATCGTTGGTGCTAAATCAAAAGCGCTCACTTTTACAAAACCAGATGAACAAATGGCGTACTTTGAATTGGACGTTAGTAAAGCAAAAGGTTTTAATACTGTTGAAGTGATTGCCTCTGGAAATGGTGAAAAATCGACTTATAAAGTAGAACTGGATGTTATGAATCCAAACCCTATAACATCAAAACCAATAGATCAAACCTTGGAAGCAAACGCCTCAGAATCCATAGCATTTTCAACATTTGGAGAGCACGGAACAAACTCGGCAACCTTAGAGTTTTCAACAATGCCTCCAATGGATTTTTCACGCAGATTGCAATATTTAATTCAGTACCCGCATGGCTGTGTAGAACAAACCACATCGAGCATATTTCCACAATTGTTCTTAAATGATATTTTCGATCTAACACACGATAAAAAACAAAACATCAAGAATAATATCGAAAATGGGATTAAACGTTTAGGGCATTTTCAAAGACCCAATGGAGGTTTAAGCTATTGGATGGGAGAAAACGATACGAACGATTGGGGAACCAGCTACGCAGGTCATTTCATGTTAGAGGCCGAAAAGAAAGGGTTTGTTTTACCGCTTACTTTTAAAAGCAATTGGCTTAAATACCAACAACAAGCAGCAAGGGATTGGAGACCGAGTTACAGATCTTATCATTCCGATTTAGCACAAGCTTACAGACTGTATACCCTAGCTTTAGCTGGGCAGGCAGATTTAGCTGCTATGAATAGATTGCGTGAATTTAACGAGCTATCAAACGAAGCAAAATGGCGATTGGCAGCAGCTTATGCACTAGCAGGACAAAAGGAAGCCAGTACGGCTATTTCAAAATTGGCCAACATTAATTTTAAACCGGTTCGCCATAACTATTACACCTATGGTTCTGTTGATAGAAATCGTGCTATGGCCTTAGAAACTATGGTAATTACCAAAAACCCTAAAAGGCGGGAATTGTCTCAATATATTGCTAAGGACTTATCGAGCAATCGCTGGATGAGCACCCAAACAACCGCTTACAGCTTATTGGCCATTGCAAAAATGGTAAATGCCAATGGCGGAAAAGCCCTTAACGTAAGCTATACTATAAACGGAAAAGCAGAAACCATAAATTCTAAAAGTGCGATTGCTCAACGCGAATTAAACATTGCTGATGGCGAAAACACTTTGTCGTTTACCAATAATAAAGACAATATGGTTTATGTACGTGTTTTAAATTCGGGGAAATTACCACTAGGTCAAGAATTAGCAGAACAACGCGGATTAAGTGTATCCATACAATACAAAGATTTAAAAGGAAATAAAATTAAGGTCTCCGAGCTAAAACAAGGTCAGGATTTTGTAGCTACAGTAAAGGTTAGCAACCTTAAAAACGAAATTGTTAACGATGTGGCATTAACACAGCTATTTCCATCCGGTTGGGAAATCGTAAATACCCGTTTTACAGATTTTGGAAATACAACAACGAGTCAGGCCAGATTTACAGACATAAGGGATGATCGTGTTAATTTCTATTTCGATTTAGAGCAAAAAGGAAGACGGGATACCAAGACTTTTAATGTCATGTTAAACGCATCGTATTTAGGAACCTATTATTTACCGGGCGTTCAAGCTGAAGCCATGTATGATAATGAATATTTAGTAAGGACACAGGGGACATGGGTTACTGTTGAGAAGTAGCGGTTAAATGGTCAGATTTTGGGGAGCTTATACCAGCTTAATTAATTTTGATAAATTCACTAGAAACTTAGGGGTTAAATCATGAACGCAACAGAAATACTAAAAGAGAAGGATCACAGACCGTTTGAATACCCTAAACGAAAATGGACATTTTATCAAGAGTGGAATAAAGCCGTTTTTTTACATTGGGAAGTGCCGCCGAATTTAATAACTCCTTTACTTCCAAAGGGGGTGAAACTTGATGTTCTGAACGAAAAAACCTGGGTGAGTTTAGTTGCTTTTAACATGAACAATATAGGGGTTAGAAACGTTCCTAAAACGCCTTATATTTCAGATTTTCATGAAATAAACATTAGAATTTATATTACCTGTAATGGCAAACCAAGTGTTTACTTTTTAAATATGGAAGGAAGTAAACGATCCTCTTGTAAAGTCCTGAAAGCCATATCAAAATTTCCTTATCAACATTCTAAAATGAGTAGAGGGAACACCTTTTACACCTCAAAAAACAAAATATTCCATGATACTTTTAACATAGAATATAACATAGAAAACACTCCTGTTAAAAAAGATAAAACCGACTTATGGCTAACGGAACGCTATGCTGTTTTTCAAAACTACAAAAACCATATGATTGAATATGATGTACACCATATCGAATGGCCCATGCAATCAATCATGGTTAACAAACTGGATTTAAACTATCCCAGATTTAATCATTTAATAAACAATCACCCCGATAAAATACATTATTCCAGTGGTGTGCAAGTATTAACCTGGGATAAAAGAAAACGTCCCATAAGTGACTTTTAAATAAAAAATATGAGCAACGATTTTAAACCCTATTATGCAGTCATTTTTACATCAACGCAAAATGAGACTATTGAAGGTTACTCCGAAATGGCCAACAAAATGGAGGCACTGGCAAAACAGCAAGACGGTTATTTAGGCATGGATAGTGCCAGAGAGCATGTAGGCATAACCATAAGTTACTGGGAAAGTTTAGATGCCATAAGAAATTGGAAGCAACAAAGTGACCATTTACAAGCCCAGCTAAAAGGAAGATCCGAATGGTATAGTTGGTACCATGTAAGAATTTGCAAAGTAGAACGTGAGTATGAGTTTAAGACCTCCTCGACTCCTATTTCAAGGTATTGAAATAGAAGCCACTCCTCCTTAAAAGGAGGAGCGTTAAATAAAAATGCTATTAATTAACCGAACTAAAAGTTTAAATTAAAGTTAGAAACAACTCCTTCCCTTAATTAAGGGAAGGTGGATTCCGATGCCAATCGGAAGACGGAAGGGTTAAATTATAAGACAGAAAAACACAAGTTTTAAATATGAACAAAAAAATCCATAATCATAAATACCTTGAAGAATACAGAAAAGAATTGCGAAACAATTCAACTTCTGCAGAAGCAACATTATGGACGTTTTTACAAAAAAAGCAACTTAAAGGAAGGAAATTTAGAAGACAACATAGTATTAAAAACTATATCGTTGATTTTTATTGTGCATCAGAAAAACTGATTATAGAATTAGACGGAGCCTATCACCTTAATGTTGCTCAACAAAACTATGATCAGGAAAGAACAGAAGCTTTAGAAAATTTAGGCTTTAAAGTACTTCGATTCGAAAATAAATCGGTTTTTAAAGATAGTGCTAATGTATTGGAGGAAATAAGTAAACACTTTAAGAGTTAGAACCTCCTCGACTCCTTAAAAGGAGGAGAGTTAAATAAAAATGCTATTAATTAACCGAACTAAAAGTTTAAATTAAAGTTAGAAACAACTCCTTCCCTTGTTAAGGGAAGGTGGATTCCGATGGCAATCGGAAGACGGAAGGGTCCTAAACACAAAATGAACAGAATAACAAAACATATTAAAAAACATAAAATTAAATCGGCTATTATAGCTGTGTTATTGATTGCTTATTATTTCTGTTTACCAAAACAACTCTTTAAAGATCCTACTGCAACCGTTATTACAAGCTCTAACAATGAACTATTAGGAGCTCAAATTGCCAAAGATGGTCAATGGCGATTTCCACATAACGATAGTATTCCAGAAAAATTTAAAACCTGTATTGTTCAATTCGAAGATGAATATTTTTATAAACATCCTGGCTTTAATCCAATATCTATCTTTAAAGCATTAAGGGATAATCTAAAATCGGGTGCAGTAAAACGGGGCGGAAGTACCATTACACAGCAAGTCATTAGGTTATCCAGAAAAGGCCCCTCCAGAACCTATCTCGAAAAACTAAAAGAAATTATTTTGGCAACTCGATTAGAGTTTCGGGCATCAAAAAATAAAATATTATCCTACTATAGTAGCCATGCCCCTTTTGGAGGAAATGTTGTTGGATTGGATGCTGCTTCGTGGCGTTATTTTAATAGAAACGCCCACCAATTATCCTGGGCAGAAAGTGCCACACTTGCTGTTTTACCAAATGCCCCAAGTTTAATTTATCCTGGAAAAAACCAAGAAAAACTATTAAAAAAACGCGATCGCCTTTTAAAAAAACTTTTAGAAAACGCTATTATCGATTCATTGACCTATCAACTGTCAGTTGCCGAGGGCTTACCTCAAAAACCCTACCCCTTACCACAAATAGCACCTCATTTATTACAAAAAGTATCTCAAACCAATTATGGAAAACACATAAAAACAACCATTGACACGAAGCTCCAGCAACGTGTAAACTATATTATAAAAAATCATTATAATCAATTGAGCCAGAATGAAATTTATAATGCAGCGGTGCTCGTTTTAGATGTAAAGACCCGACAGGTTTTAGCTTATGTAGGTAATACCCCGACAGATAAAGCCCATCAAAAAGATGTTGATATTATTGATAAACCAAGAAGTACCGGTAGTATTCTAAAGCCCTTTTTATATGCTGCCATGCTAGATGCCGGAGATTTGCTGCCTCATACCTTGGTAACAGATGTTCCTACCCAATTTGGTAGTTATAACCCAGAAAACTATAATAAGACCTACGATGGTGCCGTTCCTGCAAGTAAAGCTTTATCACGTTCGTTAAATGTTCCTGCCGTTAGAATGCTTCAAGAATTTGGCTTAGATAGATTCCATCATTATTTAAAAGCTTTACAATTAAAAGACTTAAAATACCATGCAAACCATTACGGGCTATCACTTATTTTAGGAGGTGCAGAAAGTAATCTTTGGGATCTATGCAAAAGCTATGCGGCGCTGTCCTCAACGCTAAATCATTTTTCGGAAACCTCAAGTGAATATTTCACCAATGAATTTCGTGAACCTACTTTTTTAGCTTCAGATAAAATCACCTTCGGGAATAAAACTGGTGACAAAACACTTTTTGATGCGGCATCTATTTATTTGACCTATGAAAGCCTAAAAGAAGTAAACAGACCCGAAAGTGATGAAAGCTGGGAGTTTTTTGATGGCTCTAAACAAATTGCATGGAAAACAGGTACCAGTTTTGGATTTCGGGATGCTTGGGCCATTGGTACTACCAAAGATTACGTAGTAGGTGTTTGGGTTGGTAATGCTGATGGCGAAGGGCGACCAGGTTTAGTTGGTGTACAAACGGCAGCACCTATTTTATTTGATGTGTTCGATTTATTGCCAAATAGTGATTGGTTCCCGAAACCCTTTGACGACATGCAGGCCGTCGATATTTGTAAACAAAGTGGGCATAGAGCAGCTCCCAATTGCCAGACCGTTGAACAGAAATTTATTCAAGTAAGTGGCTTAAAGACAAAACCCTGTCCGTATCATATATTAGTACACCTGGATCATAACGAATCCTTTCAAGTGAATACGTCTTGTGAAGATTTAAGCAACATTGTTCACAAATCCTGGTTTGTTTTACCTCCTTTAATGGCCTATTATTACAAAACAAAAAATCCGTTTTATAAACCGCTTCCTAAATTTAGGAATGATTGCTTAGGAGCGCATACCGTTTCGATGGCATTTATTTATCCAAAAGAAAATAACAACATTTTTTTACCCAAAGATTTCGATGGAAAAACAAATGAACTGGTTTTAAAAATAGCACATTCAAAGCCTGAAAGCACCTTATTCTGGTATATTGATAATACTTTTATTGGAAGCACTAAAGACATCCATGATATGGCCATCATACCAAAGCAAGGTACACACATGATTACGGTTGTGGATGAATTTGGGAATGAGGCGAAACGACGTTTTGAAATTTCGAAATAAAGAATTTCTTGAAACGATCTATCTCGCGGCAAGCCTCGGAAAATTCTTTTATACTATACCAATTATGAATTAAAATACGCAATTCAAACTCATTCATTAATTCGTTTTATCACTTTACTCATCATTTCCATAGCTTAGGCTATGCAAATAACACGCAGCAGGCTAAAACAAATAAGCAATGTCGTTTTCTGTTACTCATTTTAATTCATAATTGGTATTAATCCCGCTTCCCTTTGGGAACAACTATTTTCCAACAACTGCCTTAATCATGCTATGGTCGCTTTTAAATGTACCGATCTTTACAGCTTTAAGAGTTTCCAGATCTTTAGATACCCAGATATGGTCAAGTGATAACAAGGGTATATTCCAAAACCACGTTTCTCTAAAACCATTTCCTTTTTCTGAGAAAGCGTGATTAAAATTCATTTTAATCTTATCTAAATACATAGATTCAAAAGGGACATTAAAATCTCCTAAAACTACGGTGTTTTTGGTTTGTGTAATAGCTTCAGTTACAAATTCCAGTTCCCAACTTCGCGGCACATCCATACTTCCGGATACATCGACCGCATAAAAATTAACACCATTGGTTTCAAAATTAATTACTGTTGATTTGTATTTTGATGGCATTACCTTTTTTATGTTGATAGGTGTTTTAGAAAACACACCTATCTCTTTAACTGGGTGCTTGTAAAAATAATAATCGAGGTACTTTAACTTTGTTTTTTTTAATATATCGCCATGATATTCAACTAAAACAACTACATCTGGAATGGCATCATTTTCATTAAATACGTCTTGAAAATTTCTTTCATGTGAGGCATTCCAAAAAACAACCTCTAAATCATTTTCTTTAATGTCTTCCGGAATATGTATTTTAAAACTTCTGCCTAGCCAAATAACCAACAATAAAGTTCCCAGTAATAAATTATACTTTCTAAATCTTCTACCAATAAAAACAGAAAGCACTAAAACGATAAGAATAATGATGGGTAAAGGAAATGTATAAAAATATAAAGACGCTTGATAGCTACTTTCTTTTGCAACAAAATGAATAGCCAATAATGCTATAATTATGATAACATTAATAACATTAAATAGGGCCTTTATAAACTTTAACATCTATCGCAAAGGAAAGCCTTTTCCTGCCCACCATGGATGAATTTCAATCTCTAAGCGTCCTGCTTTTACCATGGGATCTGAGTTTGCTAAACTATCCGCCATTTTTAATGTGGGGACATTATAAATAGTAATCCCGCGAATGTCTCCCTCATCACCAAAAGGACCAGAAATATCCGCATAGCCCAACTCGTACATTTTTCTTAAATGAGCTAAATGCTCTTTTTGTAATAAAGCAGTCTCTTCTTCGTTCTGACCTCTAATAGGGCCCGTTTTTAAAAACGCTATAAAATACTGTTGCATTAAAACAGTGTCTTGCGTTTTTTCATCAACATAATCAAAAGTTTTAAAGCCCTTTGCAGTAAGTTCTTCTTTAATTTGCTTAGTTGTCTTTTTAATGGGTTTTTCCACTACTTCTACTTCTATTATTGAATCTACTTGCGCTTCTATAACCTCTTTGTCCGCTTCAATATCCAAAATAGGTGCTTTTCCTTGTTCTTTACATGAGAAAAGTACACACGCTAAAAATATTGCTATTATTAAATGCTTCATAATTTAGACCTTTTTAAATTATTACCATGTTTTATATGGCTGTTTACTTAATTGTGAATTGTAATATTTTATATGTCCTGTAACTTCTTCTCCTAACCAATAAGGTGTTTCAAAAGTTTCATTTTCACTCCCTAATTCAATTTCTGCAATCACTAAACCTTCATTGTCACCAAAAAATTCATCTATTTCAAAAGTATGGTTTTTAATCTTTACTTCATAGCGAATTTTATCAATAACGCCTGGTTCACAAATATTTAAAAGTGATTCTGCTTCTTTTTCAGGTATTTCCTTTTCCCATTCAAATCGTGATAGTCCATCTTGTGATGATTGCCCCTTAACCGTTATATAGCCTACATCACCTTTCAACCTAACCCGAACCGTACGTTTTTTATGGGTGTTTAAAAACCCTTGAATAATTCTAGTACTCTTAAATGCTTCTTCCTTATAAGCATGGGATGTCACTAAAAATTTACGTTCTATTTCTATCATATTTATTTCCCACGAAAGTGGGAATCTTTTAATAATTCCTGCTATTTATTTACTCGATAATCGAGATTTAAACCTGACTGCCGTCAGGCAAGTTGCTCCGAAGCTTGCTCCGAGGTAGTTTACTAATAAAAACCTTATTAATTATAAAACATTTCAAATAAAAAAGAGATTCCTGCCTCCGCAGGAATTTGTAAATTTACAGTATGTCTGCCAATTTACCAATACGAAAAATTATTCATGTGGATATGGATGCCTTTTACGCATCTGTTGAGCAAATGGATAACCCTGACCTTAAGGGGAAACCTCTTGCTGTTGGCGGTGGTGGCACACGAGGTGTTATTAGTGCTGCCAGTTATGAGGCTAGAAAATTTGGTGTAAAAAGTGCGATGGCCGGTAATTTAGCTTCTAAATTATGCCCGGATTTAATTTTTGTAAGACCGCGTTTTGATAGGTATAGTGAAATTTCGAAAAAAGTTAAGAGCATCTTTTACGACTATACCGATTTGGTTGAACCACTATCTCTAGATGAAGCTTATCTAGATGTTACCGAAAACAAAAAGGGCAATCCAAGTGCTTCTTTAATTGCAGAGGAAATTCGTGAACGCATTTTTAAAGAAATCGGTTTAACCGCTTCTGCGGGTATTTCTATTAATAAATTTATTGCTAAAGTAGCAAGCGATTACAATAAACCTAACGGACAAAAAACCGTAAACCCCGAAGAGGTCATTGTATTTTTAGAACAGTTAGACATCAGGAAATTTTATGGTGTGGGTAAGGTAACTGCAGAAAAAATGTATCAAAAGGGCATCTTTACAGGGATGGATTTAAAAGGAAAATCGCTTGAGTATCTTGATAAAAACTTTGGGAAATCCGGACGCTATTATTACGATGTGGTTAGAGGGATTCATAATAGTGAGGTGAAGCCTAACAGAATACGAAAATCGCTAGCTGCCGAACGTACATTTAGCAAAAACTTATCGAGTGAAGTTTTTATGCTTGAAAAATTGGAGCATATTGCCGATGAGGTTTCACGGCGTTTAAACAAAAGTGACGTCGCTGGAAAAACAGTCACGTTGAAAATAAAATACAGCGATTTTACATTGCAAACGAGAAGTAAAACCTTGCCATATTATATAAATAACAAGAGCATCATTCTAGAAACTGCTAAGGATTTGTTATATCAGGAAAAACTGAATAACTCGGTACGTTTGTTGGGTATCTCAATATCTAATTTAAATACCGAAACCAATAAAAAACGGGAGCAAAAAAGTGTGAGTGTGCAATTGAAGTTTGAATTTTAAGTCATTTTTATTTACAGCCCAGACCTGTCAGGTTTTAAAAACCTGACAGGTCTAAATAACTGAAAAACAATCGATAAGATGATATTGTTTCTAGTTTAAAAAATATCTTCGTATGACCTTTTATAATGATTTAGTTATATCTGTGTTAACATCTATAGTCTTTTTAACTTATCTTCAGATAAATTCCTTTTTTTTGAGATACTAGAAAAAGTACAATAAAAAAGCGTTATTCTTCAAAAGAATAACGCTTAAATATTTTAAACGCTGAATTTATTAAAAATCACAGGTATCTATTTCGGTAACACGCAATGTATTTACCATCCCTCTATCTTTGATAGGCATGGCCGCTAAACTAATAAGCATATCCCCTGCTTCCAGGTATCCCATTTTGCAGGCAATAGCATTTACATCCTCAATAGTTTCATCGGTACTTACAAATTTATCATAATAAAAAGCACGAACTCCCCAAAGCAAGCTGAGGCGTGTTAATATGCGCCTGTTAGAAGTAAAAACCAAAATATGGCATGATGGCCTCCATGCAGATATTTGAAATGCCGTATACCCACTATTTGTTAATGTTGATATAGCTTTTGCACTAATCTCATTTGCCATATTAGCCGCATGATAACAAATAGCTTTTGTTATATAACGGTTGGTACGGATATGAGGTGGTAATTGAGGGACTTTAATTAAGCTTGAGTTTTCTACACTTTTAAGTATATCGGACATTTGCTTAATAACTTCTACGGGGTAACTACCAACGGATGTTTCGCCAGATAACATCACGGCATCGGCCCCATCCATAACCGAATTTGCAACATCGTTTACCTCTGCTCTTGTTGGTGTTAAACTAGAAATCATGGTCTCCATCATTTGGGTAGCTATAATCACTGGAATTCTCGCTTTTTTAGCACGTAATACTAATTCCTTTTGAATAAGCGGCACTTCCTCAGCAGGCACCTCAACACCCAAATCACCACGAGCTACCATAATACCATCGCAATGCGTTACAATTTTATCAATATTTTCTACGGCCTCCGGCTTTTCAATTTTAGCTATAATTGGTATTTTGTGGGCACTATGTTTATTTATTAAATCGCGCAGTTCCATTAAATCTTCTGCATGACGCACAAATGATAAAGCAATCCAATCTACATTTTGACTAATAGCAAAAATAGCATCTTCAATATCTTTTTCGGTTAAAGCTGGTTGCGAAATATTTGTATTAGGAAGGTTTACCCCTTTTTTGGATTTAAGTGGGCCTCCCTGAATAACACGGGCAACGACCTCATTTTTGTTGTTGGTTGAAACCACTTCAAAAATTAATTTTCCATCATCTAAAAGAATGCGCTCTCCTGGCTTTGCATCTTGCGGAAACCTATCATAGGTCATATAAACACGCTCTTTTGTCCCTTCAAAACGCTCGCCAGTAGCAAATATGATTTCGTCATTAGGGAGCACAACAACTTCTTCTTTCATAACACCAACACGAAGTTTAGGGCCTTGTAAATCTGCTAAAATAGCAGCCGTAAAACCATACTCTTCGTTTAATTCCCGTATCATTTTAATGCGATCGGTAACATCATTGTAATCGGCATGAGAAAAGTTTATTCTAAATACATTAGCGCCTTCTTCAAGCATTCCTTTTAAAACTTCTTTCGTACTTGTAGCAGGTCCTAACGTTGCTACTATTTTGGTTTTTTTTGTTGTTGACATTAGCTAAAAATTAAATTATCCTTAGATTTTAATTGATTGACATCAATACTGTAAGCTGTAACAATTTGTGGTACCTTTAATATATTATTCAGAATAAGTTTTTCTTTATTAAAAAAGATTTCATTATCTATTTTCAAAAAATAATTAACCATTTTATATTCTGGTATCAAATATGCTGTTCTCGTGATTTTTTCTTGAGAGTCAAATAATGATTCGTTTCTACTTTGCCTATGATCTTCTGTTTTACAAACATTAGAAACTAAGCTCCATACCGTTTGCTGTTTACTATCTTCCCATTCAAAAAGTGAATAGGTTATTTTTCCATTTTGATAATCCAAATCCAATGGGTTTCTAGTAAGGCTTATTCCTAAATATTTATTTAAGAGATATGCTAAACGATAATCTTCAAGTGTATAATGAATTGCTATTAACGTACAAAAATCCTCTTCAAAAACATCATCTAAAATAAGTTTGTGTACAGCCATAACTTATATTAATTGGGGTAAATATAGCATTTAAAACATTCAATTGGAATACGTTTAACTTATATCTTAATAACAAAGTAAACGAAAACGTTATAGTTAGTTCTTTTATCTAAAATATCCTTTAAATCATTTTAGACATCTTGCTTTGAAATGCAAAAAAGGCACGTTTTGAAGCTTTTTCTTCTGCTTTTTTCTTTGATGTTGCCCGTGCTTTTGCAACAATTTTTTCATCTATAGATAATTTTACCGAAAAATGCCGAACCTCATCATTACCTGTATCTTCATACACATTATAACGAAATGTTTTCTTTTCTTTTTGGCACCATTCAATAAGCAAGCTTTTGTAACTAATAACCTTACCTTCTAAAGTTTCAATATCTACATAAGGAATAATAACACGTTTATATATAAACTTTTCACAAGACCTATAGCCTTTATCAAGAAAAATAGCTCCTATTAAAGCTTCAAAAATATTACCGTGAATATTGTCTCCAAACTGTCCTGGAGGGATTTTGCTCTCTACTAAGTCTATTAAGTTTAAGTCTCTCCCCAGTTCATTTAAATGCTCTCTACTTACAATTTTAGAGCGCATTTTAGTTAAATAACCCTCATCACCGCTTGGTACTTCTAAATATAAATGTGATGCGATTACGGCACTTAAGGTCGCATCTCCCAAAAATTCCAAACGTTCATAATTAATAGCATTTCCTTTACTATCTCTTAAATTCATTGAACGGTGTGTGAATGCCGTTTTGTAAAATTTTATATGTTTAGGTTTAAACCCAAGGATTTTAGTTAATTGCATAAAAAAATTCCCGTTGCGTTTAAAACGGGAATTTAATATGTTACGAATGTTTTTCATCTGATAATTAATAGTTTTATTTTAATGTCAGATGCAATAAACCATGTCTCATTCTACTGTAAAATTTAATTTATCATATGGTTTATTTCATTCGGAATTTAATTTATTTTCTTGAACACAATACATGCATTGTGTCCGCCAAATCCAAATGTATTACTCATTGCTACTTTAACATCGCGCTTTTGAGCCTTGTTCAGGGTTAAATTTAGTTCAGGATCAATATTTTCATCTACTGTCGTATGATTAATTGTTGGAGGTACCATACCGTGTTCCATTGCCAATATAACCGAAATAGCTTCAATAGCCCCAGCAGCGCCTAATAAGTGCCCAGTCATTGATTTTGTTGAATTGATATTTATACTCTTAGCATGATTTCCAAAAACCTTAGAAATGGCCTTGAGTTCTGCCACATCCCCTAAAGGGGTAGAAGTACCATGTGTATTTATATGGTCTACATCTTCTGGTTTAAGATTGGCATTTTCCAAACAATTTTTCATGACCTCAACAACACCAATACCTTCTGGGTGTGGAGCCGTCATGTGATGTGCATCGGAAGATAATCCTCCTCCGGCAACTTCAGCATATATTTTTGCTCCTCTTGCTTTTGCATGCTCGTACTCTTCTAAAACTAAAGCACCTGCTCCTTCTCCTAAAACAAAACCGTCTCTGGTTCCATCAAATGGTCTTGAAGCTGTTTCTGGACTTTCGTTTCTAGTAGATAATGCGTGCATGGCATTAAAACCGCCCATTCCAGCAATAGTAACTGCTGCTTCACTTCCTCCTGTAACAACCACATCACAATACCCTAAACGTATATAGTTTAAAGCATCGAACATAGCATTTGCAGAAGAAGCACATGCAGAAACCGTTGTGTAATTTGGTCCCATAAATCCATGTTTAATGGAAATATTGGCTGGTGCAATATCTGCGATCATTTTCGGAATAAAGAACGGATTAAACCTTGGAGTTCCATCACCATCGGCAAAGTTTAAAACTTCTTGCTGAAAAGTTTCTAAACCTCCAATCCCTGTTCCCCATATAACACCTACGCGCAACTTATTTACCTCGTCTAGATTTAATTTAGCGTCTGCAATAGCTTCATCTGAGGCTACCATAGCATACTGTGCAAATTTATCCATCTTACGAGCCTCTTTTCTATCAAGAAAATCAGTTGCATTAAAACCTTTTAATTCGCAAGCAAATTGGGTTTTAAATTTCTCGGTATCATAATATGTTATAGGCGCAGCACCACTTTTACCACTAATAAGTCCTTTCCAAAATTCATCTTTGGTATTACCTATAGGTGTTAAAGCCCCTAATCCTGTGACTACAACTCGCTTTAGCTCCATAAAGTGTAATGCTTATTTTGCTTCTTCTATATAAGAAATAGCTTGACCAACTGTGGCAATGTTTTCTGCTTGATCGTCCGGTATTTGGATATCAAATTCTTTTTCGAATTCCATTATTAATTCAACAGTATCTAATGAGTCCGCTCCTAAATCGTTTGTGAAGCTTGCTTCTGTTACAACTTCGTTCTCATCAACTCCCAATTTGTCCACGATAATCGCTTTTACTCTTGATGCAATGTCTGACATAATATTTTAATTTTAAATTTTAATTAGTTGGCAAAAATAAAAAACTTTATTTTTAAAACATATCTTTAAATATAAAAATGTGTTTGTAATTTACTAAATTACTTCTAAGTATTTATGTTTTACCTTCAAATTGTTAATAATTATTCTTTTTTTTGCTCGAGTAATTTCAACATGATGCGCTGTAAAACGAAATGAACTTGGAAGATTTTACGGAACATGCTTTGAATTTTATTTACTAGATGGTATCTAAACATTAATTTAAAAATATAAATCAACACATGAAACGTATTGTGATTTTTGCATCCGGAAGCGGTACTAATGCTGAAAATTTAATTACCTTTTTTCGCAATAGCAATCGTGCGTCTGTTATTCAAATTCTTACTAACAATCCTTTCGCTAAAGTTTTAGACCGTGCTAAAACCCTAAAAGTAAGTGCGCTCTCTTTTAATAGAATAGCATTTACAAAAACAGACGATGTATTAAACATCTTAAAGGCGTCTCAACCGGATTTAATCGTGCTCGCTGGATTTTTATGGAAATTCCCAGAACCTATTTTGAGAGCATTTCCTAATAAAGTTATTAATATTCACCCTGCTTTATTACCGAAATACGGTGGTAAAGGTATGTATGGAATGCATGTACATGAAGCCATTGTCGCTAATAAGGAGCTTGAAACCGGTATTACTATTCATTATGTAAACGAACATTACGATGAAGGCGCGATTATTTTTCAAGCAAAATGCGATGTTAATACTTCTGACACCCCCGAAGATGTTGCTGCAAAAATCCATGAATTGGAAATGGCACATTTCCCTAAGGTGGTTGAAGGATTGTTAAAAGGTTAAATTCGTAGAAAAACGAATCTAAAAGGAGCATAGTCGAAGCGTCTTAATTATAGATAGAAGTTAATATTAAAAAAATTCCCGCCTTCGCGGGAATGACAAAAAAATGTCAAAGAAGAAGAAGAAATATTATACTGTTTGGAAAGGGCATCGTACCGGTGTTTTTGAATCTTGGAATGATTGCAAAGCGCAAATAAAAGATTTTCAGGGCGCTCAATATAAATCGTTTTCAACATTTGAAGCAGCAAAAAAGGCTTTGAAGGGAAACTATAAAGATTATATTGGAAAATCCTCAAAGTTTAAAAGCGAGCTTTCCAAAGAGCAATTAAAAAAAATAGGACTGCCCAATTACAACTCTATTTCGGTTGATGCTGCTTCAAGTGGAAATCCAGGAAAAATGGAGTATCGTGGTGTCGACACTAAAACTAAAAAACAGCTCTTTATTCAAGGCCCTTTTGAAGAAGGAACGAATAATATAGGTGAGTTTCTAGCTATTGTACACGGATTGGCTTTACTTAAAAAAAACAATAGTGATCGTATTTTATATACAGATTCCAAAACAGCCATGAGCTGGGTGAAAAAGAAAAACTGTAATACCAAATTAAAGCGCAATAATAAAAACAAAACTCTTTTTGATTTAATTGACAGAGCTATTGAGTGGTTAAAAAACAACACCTATATAACCGTTATTGTAAAATGGGAAACCAAAGCTTGGGGAGAAATCCCTGCAGATTTTGGAAGGAAATAAGCTGTTTTTTTAATCTATATCTTCACTACGAATAAGCGTATTTGCATTCAAAAAAAATATTCTTGAATTAGCACTTAAAAGACTTATCTTTGCAGAAAATTATCAGGTCTCTTTTATGAGTAAATTACTAATAGTTGGCACAGTAGCATTTGATGCTATTGAAACGCCTTTCGGTAAAACCGATAAAATTCTGGGCGGTGCCGCAACTTATATTGGTTTATCGGCTTCACAGTTCAATATAAATTCTGCAATAGTATCTATTGCAGGTGATGATTTCCCCCAAGAATATTTAGACTTATTATCAAATAAAAACATAGATATTTCGGGTATTGAAATAGTTAAAGATGGGAAAACATTTTTTTGGAGTGGACGGTATCATAACGACATGAATTCTCGTGATACCTTAGTGACGGAATTAAATACGCTTGCCGATTTTAATCCTGTCGTTCCAGAAAATTATCGCGATGCAGAAATTGTTATGCTGGGAAATCTACATCCTTTAGTACAACAAAGCGTTTTAGACCAAATGACAACAACTCCTAAATTAGTGATTTTAGACACTATGAATTTTTGGATGGATTGCGCTTTGGAAGATTTGCACAACGTTATTAAAAATGTAGATGTTATTACTATAAATGATGAAGAAGCCAGACAATTAACAGGAGAGTATTCCTTGGTTGTTGCCGCAAGGAAAATTCATGATATGGGACCTAAATATGTGGTTATTAAAAAAGGAGAACATGGCGCTTTATTGTTTCATGATGACAATGTATTTTATGCCCCTGCTTTACCTTTAGAAGAAGTTTTCGATCCAACAGGAGCAGGAGACACCTTTGCCGGAGGTTTTGCTGGATATATTGCGAAAACAGGGGACACCTCTTTTGAAAACATGAAAAACGCTATTATATATGGTTCTACTTTAGCCTCGTTTTGTGTAGAGAAATTTGGCACCGAGCGCATGGAAGATTTATCAAAAGAAGAAGTCCATAAGCGGCTGTTACAGTTTAAGCAATTAACACAATTTGAAATAGAATTAACATAATACAAACGCGCTCTAAATTTAGAGCGCGTTTTTAATTAAAAACAAAACTCCAAAGTAGTATTATTTTGGAATTAATAATTTGTCATTCCGTGCCCGCTTGTTGGACGGGCAGGAAAACGAAAAAAATTTATATATGAGTGATGCCTTAAAACATGAATGTGGAATAGCTGTTATAAGACTTTTAAAACCACTGGAATATTATAAAGAAAAATATGGGAGTGCATTTTACGGTGTAAACAAAATGTATCTTATGATGGAGAAACAGCATAACCGCGGTCAAGATGGTGCCGGTTTTGCAAGTATTAAATTAGATACCAAACCAGGTGAGCGCTATATAAGTAGAGTGCGCTCTATAGCACAACAGCCTATCCAAGATATTTTTGGTCAGATAAATGAAAGAATAAATAACGAATTAACGGCACATCCAGAGTACGCTAATAATGTTGCCTTACAGAAACAACATATTCCTTATATAGGAGAACTTTTATTAGGGCATGTTCGCTATGGTACTTTTGGTAAAAACAGTGTAGAAAGTGTGCATCCGTTTTTAAGACAAAACAACTGGATGCACAGAAACTTAATCATGGCAGGTAACTTTAACATGACCAATGTTAAAGAACTTTTTTCTAATCTTATCGAGTTAGGCCAGCATCCAAAGGAATATACCGACACCATAACTATTATGGAGAAAATCGGTCATTTTTTAGACGATGCCGTAAGTAAGATCTACAAAAATTTAAAAAAGGAAGGCTATAACAAAAGAGAGGCTTCTCCACTTATTGCCGAGCGACTTAAGGTAGCTAAAATATTAAGACGTGCAGCAAAAAATTGGGATGGCGGTTATGCAATGGCAGGGCTTATTGGTCATGGAGACTCTTTTGTTTTAAGAGACCCAGCAGGTATTCGTCCAGCATACTATTATCAAGATGATGAAATAGTTGTTGTTGCATCAGAACGCCCAGTTATTCAAACCGTATTTGATGTTAACTTTGAAGACGTTAAAGAATTAGATCCTGGACAGGCCATCATTATTAAAAAGTCTGGAGAAGTACGCTTTAAACAAATACTAGAGCCTTTAGAGAGAAAATCCTGTTCTTTTGAACGTATTTATTTTTCCAGAGGAAGTGACGCAGAAATTTACCAAGAACGCAAAATGCTTGGTAAACTATTGATGCCAAAAGTTCTTGAAGCTATTGATAATGATACTAAGAATACCGTCTTCTCTTATATACCCAACACAGCAGAAACATCATTTTTTGGAATGATCGAAACTGCTGAAGCTTACATAAACAAAAAGAAGACCCAGGCTATTTTAAACGGACAACGTTCTTTATCGGCAAAGAAAGTAACCGAAATCCTATCAGAGCGTGCACGAATTGAAAAAATTGCCATAAAAGATGTTAAACTCAGAACCTTTATTACCGAAGACAGTAGTCGTGACGATTTAGTAGCCCACGTTTACGATATTACTTATGGTGTTATAAAGCCAGAAGACAATTTGGTAATTATCGACGATAGTATCGTAAGGGGTACTACATTAAAAATGAGTATTATAAAAATGCTCGACCGTCTTGACCCTAAAAAAATTATTGTGGTGTCCTCTGCTCCTCAAATTAGATATCCTGATTGTTATGGCATAGACATGGCCAATCTCGAAAGTTTGATTGCCTTTAGGGCTACTTTGGAGTTGTTAAAGGATGCCAACAAATATCATATTGTAGAAGAGGTATACAACAAATGTATCAGTCAAACGGATTTAGATGATAAGCATGTACAGAATTTTGTAAAAGAGATTTATAATCCTTTTACTGATGAAGAAATATCAGATAAAATTTCCGAGCTATTAAGCGATGAAAGTATTAAGGCAGAAGTTAAAATTATCTTTCAACCTGTTGAGAATTTACATAAAGCATGTCCTAATCATTTAGGTGATTGGTACTTTACGGGAGATTATCCTACTGTAGGAGGCAATAGAGTTGTAAATAGAGCATTTATCAACTTTTATGAAGGAAATAATGAGCGTGCTTATTAATTGTTAAATTGCTAATTTTTTTCACTTTATCTGTACAAAATCGCAATTAACCCGAAAAATATGCCGTTTATCTAAAAAATAATCAATATATCTAAAATACACATAACTTGGTCTCACCATAACATAAGTAGGTTAAGTTCATGGTAGATTTGGGGCAAAAAAAGGTGAACATCTGTTCGCCTTTTTTTATGCAATTTATTTTTTTTTGTAGGCCCGTTTTAAAAATTATTCTTTCATCTCTTTTTGCTTTATAATAATTTTACAAAACCGTTTAAGCCAATATATAGGCAGTTTAACTAAAATATTTCGTCAATCTTTACAATCAGCATATATTTGGCTCACCATAACATAAGTAGGTTAAGTTCATGGTAGATTTGGGGCAAAAAGGTGGACGAACGTTCACCTTTTTCATTTTTATTTCAATCTAGCCTTTTAACCCCAATTAATCAATACTATACCCATCTCCAAATTGATAACTTAATACAAACCCATGTGTGTTACCCAATGGAGAGTTGTTAGTTGCCGTATTATAGTTGTATATAAAGCGTGCACTTTTAAATAAATAAACTCCAGCTAAAAAATTTAGAGAAGAGCTCGTTCTATATCCTGTTCCAATTTCAAATTTGTTTTTAAAACTTACCGCTAAATTTATATCGACTTGCATAGGCGCACCATCTTCATGTTTTAATAGTATATTTGGTTTTATCATCACTTCATGATAACGATTATTAAAAAAGCGGTATCCTAAATACCCATAATAAGGGTTTACGAGATTTAAATTATCATCAGAAGCTAATGATTCCCCTAAAATATTTGGCGTTGAAAACCCTAGATAAAATGAGGCATGATTAAACAAGAAACTAAAACCTAATGTCGGGATCGTAGCATTGATATTTTCAGCAAATCTAGGATCGTTTGGAATTCCTAAATCTAATAGGTTATCTTGATATTGCTGTAAGCCAGCAGTAATTCCAAAGGAAAGTACGCCTGCGTCATATGGTTGCCAATATGGGCGATTACTTTCAAAATCAAAGAATATTTTATAAGAATACGCTCCAAAAACATTTGTAGAAGTCGTGACACCTATTTCATCTCTTATAATACCAGCGCCAATCCCCATTTTCCCTCTATTTAATGCACCGTGACCACTCATTGAAAAAGTCCTTGGACTTCCTTCAAACTGATTAAAATAGCCAGAATTGCTTATGGATAGCTCTGTGTTTGGAGTTAGGCCCGCATAAGCAGAATTTATAATAAAAGGGTTGTAATTATATTCGGAAAACAATGGTGTTTGTTGACCAATACTTATACTGGTTTTTAAAATAAAAAATAGTATAACAGCCGCATAAGCGGAATAGTTGTTTTTTCTAATCATTATATTAACGCTTTATTACTAAAAATCCCTTTAATTTTTTCAGGTTATGACTTCCCGAAATTTTAATATCAAAGAAATAGGTGCCATTCGGTAATGTGCTTGCTCCAAATTTATTGAGGTTATTCGCTTCTCCTCTAAACACGTTACTACTATTATTGTAATTTGGGATTGAAAAAACTAAATCCCCCCATCTATTATAGATATTTACCATATTCTGCGGACTATTTTCTATACCTTTTATCTCCCAAAAATCATTAATTCCGTCGCCATTAGGTGAAAAACCATATTTTGATTCTACTAAATGTTCTGTAGTAAACGATGCTTCTGAACAATCCATAGCTTCTCCAACAGCGTTGTAAGGGATTATAGTGACATAGATGGTTGTTCCCTCTGGTAAGTCTGGCAAATCAAATGTTATAACATTCCCTACGTCTTCGGCATTAAGTATATCTGTAGCGCCCGTGGAAGTCCCGGCGTTTATTCTATATCCCGTGGCGCTTGCCACAGCGTCCCAACCAAGGCCTGTCGTTACGGCAACATCCGTATCGCCGTCCGACGGACTTGATAGTGTCGTACAGGCAGGGGCGGTCGCTATCGTTTCCGTAACGAACGATGCCTCGTTACAGCCTGCGGCGGGCCCAACTGCGTTGTAAGGGATTATCGTGACGTAGATCCTTGTATTCTCCGGTAGGTCAGAGGGGAAGGGGTACGCCAGTACGTTCCCCACGTCCTCGGCATTGAATATATCGGTAGCGCCCAACGAAGTCCCGGCGCTTATTCTATATCCCGTGGCGCTTGCCACGGCGTCCCAACCAAGGCCTGTCGTTACGGCAACATCCGTATCGCCGTCCGACGGACCTGATAATGTTGTACAGACAGGGGCGGTCGCTATCGTTTCCGTAACGAACGATGCTTCGCTACAGCCTGTGGCGGGCCCGACCGCGTTGTAAGGGATTATCGTGACATAGATGCTCGTATTCTCCGGTAGGTCCGAGGGGAAAGGGTACGCCAGTACGTTCCCCACGTCCTCGGCATTGAATATATCGGTAGCGCCCAACGAGGTCCCGGCACTTATTCTATATCCTGTGGCATTTGCCACGGCATCCCAACCAAGGCCTGTCGTTACGGCAACATCCGTATCGCCGTCCGACGGACTTGATAGTGTCGTACAGACAGGGACGGTCGCTATCGTTTCCGTAACGAACGATGCCTCGCTACAGCCTGTGGCAGGCCCGACCGCGTTGTAAGGGGTTATCGTGACGTAGATCCTTGTATTCTCCGGTAGGTCCGAGGGGAAAGGGTACGCCAGTACGTTCCCCACGTCCTCGGCATTGAATATATCGGTAGCGCCTGCCGAAGTCCCGGCACTTATTCTATATCCCGTGGCGCTTGCCACGGCATCCCAACCAAGGCCTGTCGTTACGGCAACATCCGTATCGCCGTCCGACGGACTTGATAGCGTCGTACAGACAGGGGCGGTCGCCATGGTCCCCGTAACGAACGATGCTTCGCTACAGCCTGCGGCGGGACCAACTGCGTTGTAGGGGGTTATCGTGACGTAGATCCTTGTATTCTCCGGCAGGTCCGAAGGGAAAGGGTACACCAGTACGTTACCCACGTCCTCGGCATTGAATATATCGGTAGCGCCCGTCGAGGTCCCGGCGCTTATTCTATATCCCGTGGCGCTTGCCACGGCGTCCCAACCAAGGCCTGTCGTTACGGCAACATCCGTATCGCCGTCCGACGGACTTGATAGTGTCGTACAGACAGGGGCGGCCGTTATCGTTTCCGTAACGAACGATGCTTCGCTACAGCCAGCGGCGGGCCCTACTGCGTTGTAGGGTGTTATCGTTACGTAGATCCTTGTATTCTCCGGTAGGTCAGAGGGGAAAGGGTACGCCAGTACGTTCCCCACGTCCTCGGCATTGAATATATCGGTAGCGCCCAACGAGGTCCCGGCGCTTATTCTATATCCCGTGGCGCTTGCCACGGCGTCCCAACCAAGGCCTGTCGTTACGGCAACATCCGTATCGCCGTCCGACGGACTTGATAGTGTCGTACAGGCAGGGGCGGTCGCTATCGTTTCCGTAACGAACGATGCTTCGCTACAGCCTGTGGCGGGCCCAACCGCGTTGTAAGGTGTTATCGTTACGTAGATCCCCGTATTCTCCGGTAGGTCCGAAGGGAAAGGGTACGCCAGTACGTTCCCCACGTCCTCGGCATTGAATATATCGGTAGCGCCCGCCGATGTCCCGGCGCTTATTCTATATCCTGTGGCGCTTGCCACGGCGTCCCAGCTAAGGCCTGTCGTTACGGCAACATCCGTATCGCCGTCCGACGGGCTTGATAGTGTCGTACAGGCAGGGGCGTTCGCCATGGTCCCCGTAACGAACGATGCTTCGCTACAGCCTGTGGCGGGCCCGACCGCGTTGTAAGGCGTTATCGTGACGTAGATCCTCGTATTCTCCGGTAGGTCCGAAGGGAAAGGGTACACCAGTACGTTCCCCACGTCCTCGGCATTGAATATATCGGTAGCGCCCAACGAAGTCCCGGCGCTTATTCTATATCCCGTGGCGCTTGCCACGGCATCCCAACCAAGCCCGGTCGTTACGGCAACATCCGTATCGCCGTCCAACGGGCTTGATAGTGTTGTACAAGTAGGAATGGTCATCACAGAATTCCCGGTTCTAAAGGTTTCTTCACCACAACTTATGGCATCGCCTATATCATTATAGGGTATAATCGTTACAAAAATTAATCTGTTGGGTATTAAATCATCTGGCAGAGTATAGGTCGTTACATTACCAACATCAACATTATTAAGAACCTCTATACCTCCTCCAGTAGTACCTACCGTTAATAAGTAACCAGTGGCATTGGGTATAGAACCCCAGCTAAGACTGGTATTAACAGGAACGTCTGTAGCTCCATTTAATGGGCTCGTTAAGCTTGTACATATTGGCGCAACTGGAATTATTTCTGTTGTAAAACTTTCTTCAGTACATAAGGAAGCAGTACCTGTTTCATTATAAGGTATTATAGTAACAAAAATGGTGGTGTCCTCTGGCAGGTCGGTAGGAATATTGAATGTGGTTACATTACCAACATCAACATTATCAACAATGTCATTGCTCCCAGAGTTCGTACCTACCGTTATACGATAACCATCAGCATTTGCTATAGCTAACCATTCTAAATCTGAATCCACGGTTATTCCAGTTGCAGCGTGAATTGGAGTGGTTAAATTAGTACAATCTGGTACGGTTGGAACAGCACTACTGGTAATTTCAAAACTTTCGTCTATACAGCCCGTAGCCTCCCCTTCGTCATTGAATGGTATTAATGTTACAAAAACGGTTTCTCCGCCAGAAAAATTAGTGGCAAATTCATACGAAGTCCCTGTAACAGTTTCATTATTAACGATTGTAATGTTTCCAGGGTTTGTACGAACAGTAAGTCTATAACCTCTTGCATAAAGAGTTGGTTCCCACCTTAAATTCGTATTTACTGGAACTTCTGTTGCCCCATTTAGCGGTGCAATAAGTTGAGTACATGCTGGTACAGGGCAATCCAACACATCACCAACAATGGTCCAGCCATAGGTATCTATCATGGATTGTCTTTCTTCCAAGGCATCACAATACAATAATCCTTGAGCACCTAAGGTAACTCCGGGAGTTAGTACTTGTTCTGACCAAGCTATTAAAGTGGTGTCATAATTTTCTCTTGTAAGCGCTGTTTTATCTAGCATATTAGTCATGTCGGAAACACGGCTAACATCCCAGGTACTAAATTCCTGATCTAAACTGGTAGCGTTATTGAACATAGAGCGCATACTCACAGCACCTATATTCCAACGGTCTAAAGGTTGATTAAATGCCAAGGCATGCATAAACATTGCGTCCATATTTAATACACCTGAAACTCTCCAATTATTAATGGTTTGGTTAAAAACTGTAGCTTTATTGAACATATATTGCATGGTAGTAACACCTCTTACATTCCAATTATCTATCAATTGATTAAAAGCAGAAGCCCCATTGAACATTTCTTTCATAGTGGCAACAGAGGCTACATTCCAGGAATTCATAGGTTGATTATAGACCACGGCATTTTTAAACATCGCTTCCATGGTTGTAACATAGGCTACGTTCCAGTTATCTATATTTTGATTAAAAGCGGAAGCTCCTCTAAACATCTCTTCCATAGTTAAAGCTTCTCCTGTATCCCAATTTCCCAATGGACGATTAAATACTATGGCATCTTTAAACATAGCCTCCATCGTTGTTACTGAAGCTACATCCCAATTTTCAATAGGATTATTAAATAGTTCCGCACCTTCAAACATCGAATTCATCAAGGTAACAGATGATACATCCCAAGTATTAATGGGTTGATTAAATAAGATAGCCTTCTTAAACATAGCCGACATATTTGATACGGCACTTACATTCCATCCATCAAGGGGTTGATCGAATGCCCGAGCACTTTCAAACATTGAGGACATATTTACTACAGAGTTAACATCCCAATTATTTAAGGGTTGATTATAAGCAGTGGCACTTTTAAAAATGCTGGACATATTAGTGACATTGGTGACATTCCAATCATCTATTTTTTGATTAAATACCTGAGCGCTTTCGAACATAGAGGCCATTGTAGTAACCGATAATACGTTCCAACTATTAAGAGGTTGATCAAAACTGCCAGCATTATTAAACATAAAACTCATATCGGTCACCTTGCTTACATCCCAACTATTTATAGGTTGGTTAAAAGCTAGAGCATTTCGAAACATCCTAGGCATATTTGTAACGCTGCTTACATTCCAAGTATTTAACGGTTGATTAAATACTTTGGCACCTAGAAACATATTAGACATATTCGTTACACGACTTACATCCCAAGTATTTAATGGTTGATTAAAAGCTTCGGCATAGTTAAACATATCAGACATATTCGTTACACGACTTACATCCCAGGTATTAATATTTTGATTGAATATAAGTGCAGAAGCAAACATGGAATGCATGTTTTCTACATTAGCTACATTCCAACTATTGAGAGGTTGGTTAAAAGCATTTGCAGTATAAAACATTTCAGACATATTGGTTACGTTACTAACGTTCCAAGAATCAATATTACCGTTAAAAAGATGGGCGCCCCGGAACATTTCAGACATATCTTCTACTTGAGATAGATCTGGTATATCTGTAGCATTATAAGTCATGTTTTCACAACCAAAAAATGCTCTGTTCATAGACTGCCATTGTTGCGTTCCCCATTGATCTATGGTCAACAGTTTTATATTATCTGTAGAGTACCAAGAATAGTGTGCGGGATAAGTTCCAATAATACTTATGGTATAAATCCCTGGTGTTTGATAGGTGTGAGTTATAGATCCAGTGACATTGTTATCAAATTGATGATCTCCCCAATCTATAGAGTAATTGTATGTTAAACCTCCTTTAGCACTTATTCTTAGTTGATTTGCATCCGAAGTCGTCGATGACACTTTACTAGTATCGTAAGTAAGTTTAAAAGCGGTAGGACTATTTTCCCAACTTGCTATCACTGTAAAGCTCTCTTCCACACAACCTGTTGCAGGCCCAGCAGCATTATAAGGTACAACCGTAACAAAAACCTCATCTCCAGGAGTTAAATCTGTGGCAAAGTCAATCCCCGTTACATTACCGACATCCTCATTGTTATAAATAGTTTGAGAAATTCCACCATTTACTCTTCTAACACTTATTCGGTATCCAGTTGCCCCGGGTACAGCCTCCCATACTATATCGGTATTTGATGGCGCATTAGTCTCGCCATTTTTTGGATACACTAAGGAAGTACAGATCACAAAAGGACAGTTTATAATATCTCCATTAATAGTCCAGTTAAAATTATCGATAAGCTCCTGCCGTGCGTGACGTCCATCACAATAGTTTAGGTTTGTTACACCTAATACTATGTTAGAACTTACGGCTTGTGCAGCCCAACCTATTAAAGTGTCGTCATAATTAGTTTGTGATAATCCCGAATTAGAAAGCATATTAGTCATACTATTAACTGTACTAATATCCCAACTACTTAGGTTTTGATCAAAAGCGCTGGCATTAAAAAACATATTAGACATGTTAGATACGGCCCCAGTATTCCAATTGTTTAAGGGTTGATTAAAAACTGTAGTAACACTAGAAGAACGAAACATACTAGACATATCTCTTACTGCACTAGTATTCCAACTATTTAAGGGTTGATTAAAGGTATTTGCGTCTTCAAACATGCCTCCCATATCAGTTACCTTATCTACCACCCAACTGTCTAGTGGTTGGTTAAAAACCTTAGTACTCCCAAACATTGTCTCCATATTTGTAACACTGCTTACAATCCACTTATCTAAAGGTTGATTAAAAACCGGAGCATATCGAAACATGGAACTCATATTTGTAACCTGACTCACGTCCCAGTCATTTATATCCTGATTGAAAGTTTGGGCAGATTGAAACATAGACGCCATATTTGTAACCTGACTGACATCCCAGATACTTATGTCCTGATTAAAGCTACTTGTACTCTCGAACATGGAACTCATATTTGTAACCTGACTGACATCCCAAACACTTATATCCTGATTAAAGGCATATGCGTCTTCAAACATGCCGCTCATATTTGTAACATGGCTCACGTCCCAGCTGTTTAGCGGTTGATTAAAGTTTCTAGTGTATCTAAACATAAAACTCATATCTGTTACCTTACTTACATCCCATTTATCTAATGGTTGATTGAAAGTACTAGACAAATAATAGCCATCAAACATCCTGGACATATTAGTAACACGGCTCACATTCCAATTATTGAGTGGTTGGTTAAAAGCGGTGTTTCTAAGAAACATGGCAGACATATCGGTTACCGAAGAAACATTCCAAATTTCTATATTTTGATTAAATAATTGACAATAACTAAACATGCCGGACATGTCTTCAACTCTGGAAACATCCCAACTACTTATGTTTTGGTTAAAAGCACTTGCAGAGTTAAACATATTAGACATATTAGTAACCAAAGCTGTATTCCAATTATCTAAGGGTTCATTATATAATCTTGCTCCATAGAAGGCTTCAGACATATCAGTAACATTACTTGTTACCCAATTATCTAAGGGTCTATTAAAAGTAATAGCACTGGCAAAAATTCCTGAAATATCGGTTATAGTACTTATATCCCAATTATTTATAATGCCATTAAAAACACTGGCATTCCTGAACATATTTTTAAGGGTTGTTACTTGTGAAAGATCCGGGCTATCGATAGCATCAAAATTCAAGTTTTCGCATCCATAAAAAGCATTCTCCATGGTTTGCCATTGAATATTTCCCCAAGCCAATATCTCTATAATCTTATTTCTATCACCACTATTATTAAAGTAAATAGAAGGAAAGTTACCACTTATACTTATCGTATATTTTCCTGGAGTCACGTATGTATGTGTAATATCTCCAGGGACATTGGTGTCTGTTGAACCATCTCCCCAATCTACAGTATAATTGTACGTATAAGCGGGGTTTGTGGGAATGGTAACCTGATTTGGATTCGATACACTTGATTGTTCGGTATCCCAAATAGAATTAAATGTCTGTCCAAATAAATTATAACAGAAAAGTAGAAGAAATATAGTGAAAGTATTTTTTATCATATGATAACATTGATTTTAGGTTAACCTAATAATGATGGATCGCCATGTTGGTTTTTACTTGTAAATATTTGATTTGCAACATTCTGTAATCATCTCTTGTAATAGCAACGCGCATAATTGCTCAAGCTTTGACACATAGATTGTTATTGGAGTGACACCTAAATCAATTAGAGCCTATTTAAAATAGCATCTATAGCTGTCACAGTTGTCCATTTAAAGTGAACTGAAGAAGTAGTGAATAGGTTGTTTTTCATGTGGTTATATTTTAGAGTGGGGCAATCTTTATATTATTAGGTCGCAAACTTAAAAAACATAAATGATATAAGGATTCTATTCTATAATATGACTCCTCTTTTATGCCATTTTTTTATGAAATAATCGTTGAGTTGCACAATTAATATAAAGTTCTTTTGCATTTGTTTTTTTTCAAGAAGTAAAAATGGTTCAGTGTACAATACCTAATAAGGTTTATGTGATTCCCCAAACCATAACTTTAAGTTTTTAAAAGATTAATATTTGGTTTAACGACTCTATTAAAGGCTTAAACCGCTTCAATTTCATGGGACAAAGATGCATCATCATAAACATTAAAGAAACATCTTTTCCAGTGAAAAAAACACCCTGTAAACAGGGTGCTGTAAAACCAAAAAAAAGTGTATTGATTTTAGAGGTCGGTAGTTAATAGCCTCATTTAAATTCAATTTTCTGATTATTAACAATGTCTCCTCGAGCACAGTCGTGAGGTTTTCAAAAGGTCTTGGCTCCATGTTATTAGGTTAAGAAAATTTATTCTATTTCGCCATGTTGAGTACTTCGACTACCCTGAGCATAAAGTAAGGTCGAAACGCAATTTAAAACGAGGATTTAAATGTTATCGACCCATCTAAGGATAATTTTTTTTAGGATAACTAATTGGTTTTTAATCTTAAAAATCATTTTATTTTATATTTAAATTTAAGTACGATAGAAATGAATTATTAGGTTTATTTTATTCGTTAATTGGTTTAAGAATCCATTAAATCCAAATACTTCATTTTTATAGCATATTTAGTTAATCCTGCTAAGTTCCTTACTCCTAATTTTGCAATTAAATTTTTACGATAACTCTCAATGGTATGCTTACTTAAAAATAATCTATCTGCAATTTCCAGGGTAGTAAACTCTTTTGCTATTAGTGTAATCACATCAATTTCACGCTGTGTTAATTTGATGTTTTCTTTTTTCTTTTTAGAGAATTTATTTTCCATATAGATCTCTGTTATTTCTCGTGAAAAATATTTATCTCCTTTTATAATAGTTTCTATTGCTTTGAGTAATTCTTCTTTTTCAGCATTTTTAGGCACATAACCATCCACGTCACTTTCAATAAGTGTATCAATCATATCGGGATTAGTATGCATACTTACAGCAAGGATTTTTAGATTACTATCTTTTTTTTTCAAAATTTTGGTCAATGCAATCCCATCCATTTCTGGCATGGTAATATCTGTAATAACTAGATCTATCTGTTGGTCACTATTAATATCTATATACTTAGCAACCTGAGCGCCATTTTTTGCAGTTAACAAAATATGGTATGCCCCTTCTGAATTAAAAATACATAGCAGGCCATCTAAAAACATTTTATGGTCATCTGCAATAATTAAATTATATTTCATTGGTCATGGATATCAAATTGGAAATTTCGATACTTATTATAGTACCTATTTTAGGGTTGGAGTCAATATTTAAAACTCCTGATATTTTTTTTAATCGACTTTTCATATTTTTAAAACCAATGCCATTGGTTTGTTTTTTAACATTGAACCCAATGCCGTTATCTTCAAAAATAATCCCCAGTACATTGTCTATTAAATTAATTTGAATATCAATGCTACTTGCATGAGCATGTTTAATGGTATTGGTTATTAATTCTTGAATAATTTTAAAGATTTCAGCTTGTAAATTCTCGTCCAGAAGATCAATTTCTTCTACTGGATATACATTTATATTTGAAGAAATGGAACTTTTTTTTAAAATATTATTAAGATATTCCCTAAGAACATTACAAAAATTATTTTCACTAAATTTTTTAGAAATTAAATTATGTGACAAATCCCGAACTTGCCTACAAGTATTATCTATTTGAAAATTAATTGAAGCTAAATCATTATGGTCAGAATTATTTAATTGTAACTTAATCCCGGCTAAATTACCACCTATACTATCGTGTAGTTCTTGAGCAATACGTTTCCGTTCATTATTTTGACCTTTTATTGAAGCTTTTACTAATTTTAATTCTTGATCTTTTAAAATAGATGCTATTTTTTGCTCGTTAACTTCTTGTTGCTTTTTATTTAATTCGCTCTGTGCTTTTAACTTTAAATAGTATGTATACAGTAAACCTATGATTGGTATTAAAAAGATAAGAAAAGAATATAGAATTATATTTTTAATCCCTTTTTGCCTGTTTGTTTCAGCTTGTTGAATTAAAAATTGAGCGGCCTTTATTTCTTGATTTTTTCTAAGTAATCTGTTTTCATTAGCTGTTTTTTCTGTAGCATTTTGAATAGATAATAATTCATTTTCATTAGATTTTTTTTCTATTTCCCTTAGTAATTCCAAGTTTTGAAAGGCTTCCTTTTGATTGGCTAATTCTAAATTACGATTGACTTTTTCTACTTGTAGAATACTAATTTCTTTTTCTTTTTGAAGTGTTTGATACTTAACTTCTAGCTCATTGATCTCTTTGTTTCTTTGAAGTTGACCAATAGAATCCTTGATAGCGAAATATTTCCAGGAGAAATAGTATGCTTTTTTATAATCAGACTTATGCCTTGCTATTTTTTTTAGGTTTTCATAAATAATTAACTGTTGATCTAGATATCCTAAATCAATAGCATTCACTAAAGCCAAAGAGTAAATCAGTTCTGCATTGTCAAAATTTTCTTCATTGATAAAAATACTGCCTATATTCATTTCAGCATTTAATTTTTCTTTATAAAATTTATGCTTGGTGGCTATTTTTATAACACTGTCATAAAGCACTAGTGCTTCCTCGGTTTTATTCAGAGTTTGGGCATTAGATGCCAAATTCAATAAAATGGTCGTTATTGCAGAAGTGAACTGATGTTCTTTGGCTAGTTTAAGTCCCTTTTTTAAAAATAGATCGGACGTTTCGAAATCTTTTTTATCTGCATAAATCTGACCAATATTTATATAACTCCCCATGGTTATTTCAAGGTGCTCGCCATACGTTAAACACGCTTTGAAAAGACGTAAAGCTTGGTCTAAATCTCCAATTGCTAAATAATTAACCGCAAGCCCATGCAAGTGTATAAAGTAATCTTCCTCCTCATTATATTTTTTAGCTAAAATAATCCCTTTTTGATGCCACTTTTTACTTTCTTCAACCAAACCTTTGGTATTGTAATTAATGGCTAATAAATTATAAGCTGCCATTTTTCTTCTACAGATTAATGAATCGTTCCCTACGGTATTCAATGTCATAAATGCTTTGACATAAAAATTGGAAGAATCACTTAGCCGCCTATTTTTAAAATAATGCGCTAGCAATAAATGGGCATTGATTTTAGCGAAATGTGTGCGTGCTTTTTTTCGTAGTTGATGACCAATAACATACGCTTTTTCGTCTCCCCGGTTTAAAATATCAAAAGCATCAAGCACTTGTTCTTTTTCTTTAGCAGCGAAATCTCTTTTGGAAGAAAAATTCGAATCATTAACCTGAGCGCTTATTACAGGTGGTAGCAGCAATAAGATTTGTAGACACAAAAGTCTTAAAGGTTTTAACATAAATGCGTATAGGTATTTTTAGGGCAACTTTTACAATGTAAAATATTGTAAAAAGCTAATTTAATATAAAACTAAAAACTCATCCTTAAAAAGAATGAGTTTTTTGAATTAGTTGAATATATCGAGTTTAATTATATATATTTTTAAGATCTTCAATGGTTTTTGCCATGACTACTCCAGGAAGTTTTATAGGTGCAGCAACTTGCGCTAAAAATATCCCTTTTACGTCACCTGTTTTATAAGTTGTAAATCCAATTCTATATAAGCCAGCAGTTAATGCTTTCGCAGGTGTACTAGCTACACTTTTATACTTCAATAACGAGTTATACTTTACACCTCTTGGCTGCTTGGGCATCTCACTACTATCATCATTGTGTACTAATACAGCCCTGTTAGCATTTTTTACAGCATCTTTTCTAATTTTAAAAAATATCCGAACGCTCCGTAATATAAGTATTGAAATACGCTTCTGAACTTGCATGATTTTCATAAGCCTTTGCCTTTATAGCGTTTTTAATTTTTGAGCAAGTCCACTTAAGATACTACCAACAACCCATAAGGCCATAGCAATTACATTTTTGTTTTCTTTTGTAGGTTTTTGCTACTTGTTTTGATTAATGTTTAATTATAAAAAATCAAATAAACATGAAAGAAGCTACAATCATCCAAGCTCCGACAATTAATCCTAGAACCCCCAATTTTCCTTGTTTTGGAGCTAGTTTTTCCCTCATTCTATTTGCTTTTTCTTTTGCCGCTTCGTTTTTGGACAAAATAAATTTATTGATTAAGCCAAAGCCTAACATAAATCCTAAAACAGCTTCAATTATATTTCCTGCCAATAATGTGATCCACCATATTGGGAATGTGGTAAGCCAACCAATATTTAAAACAGCAGAAATAATTCCCCAAACACCCCAGCAAAAAAAGACAAAACCAATCCATCCTTGATAAGGTTCTATTTTTTCTAAAAGTTCTTTTGCGTTTGGTTTTTTTGAAAGAAGTAAAGATGGTACTGCAACAATACTTAATAAGATTAAGGTGATACCCCAAGTCATAATTTTAAAGGTTTAAAGGTTAATATTCGATTTAGTTTTTTTTAATATCTTGAGGCAAAGATGCGGTAACGTAAACATTAACCAAACATCTTTTTCAGTGAAAAAAATACCCTGTAAGCAGGGGGTACGAAAAACAAAAAAAAGTATATTAATCTTTATACCAAATATATTTTAAAATGTGACACAGAAAACGACATGCTTTTGTGTTTATCCTGTTATGAATTATTCATATAGCTATATACAGCTCATTAAAGCCCTCTTTTGGGAATAATCCCAAATAAACATAAAAAAACACCTAGCAAATATCTGCTAAGTGTCTTTTTATTAGTCTGTTTTTAAGGCTAAATTCTATTTTGCTTCAGCATAACGCCTTTCAACTTCATTCCAGTTAATAACATTAAAAAAGGCATTAATATAATCTGGGCGTCTGTTTTGATAATTTAAATAATAAGCATGCTCCCAAACATCAATACCTAAAATTGGTGTACCTCCGCAACCAACTCCCGGCATTAATGGATTGTCTTGATTTGGCGTAGAACAAACCTCTACTTTACCGCCTTTGTGTACACATAACCAAGCCCAGCCAGATCCAAATCGTGTGGCTGCGGCTTTGGCAAAAGCATCTTTAAATGCATCAACAGAACCATATGCAGCTTCGATAGCATCTTTTAATGCTCCAGATAAGTATCCTTTTCCTTCGGGATTCATTACTTCCCAAAATAATGAGTGGTTGTAAAAACCACCCCCGTTATTTCTCACTGCACCATTATTCATATCTAAATCCTCAAGTATATCTTCGATAGACTTTCCTTCTAGATCTGTTCCTTCAATGGCGTTATTTAAATTGTTTGTATATCCTTGATGGTGTTTAGAATGGTGTATCTCCATAGTACGAGCATCAATATGAGGTTCTAATGCATCATACGCATATCCTAATTTCGGTAATTCGAAAGCCATAATTTTTTGTTTTAAAATATTAGTGTTTAATTTCATTCAAATTTACATATAATACACGTCAATTAAAAATAATAAATGGTTATGAAACCATTGATAGTTTTTATCTTGTATCCAAAATTATAATTTATGAGCCAAAACCATTCTTTTACTATCTACAATGCTTCTGCCGGAAGTGGAAAAACGTTTACACTCGTAAAGGAATATTTAAAAATTTTGTTTCAATCTAACAATTCAGAGCATTTTAAACGGATTTTGGCGATTACGTTTACAAACAAGGCCGTTGCCGAAATGAAAGATCGGATTATCGAAACCCTCAAGCAATTTTCTAGCAAGACCATATTGGACAAACCTAATAATATGTTTAAGGCCATTAGTGAAGAATTGCAAATGGACGCATCTAAGCTCCATAATAAATCAGAAAAACTATTAAACACCATTATACATAACTATGCAGCGTTTGATATTTCGACTATTGATGGCTTTACGCATAAACTCATTAGGACCTTTGCCTACGATTTAAGACTCCCTTTAAATTTTGAAGTAGAACTAGATCAAGAAGCTTTATTAAATGAGGCCGTTAATAGTTTGATTGAAAAAGCGGGAACCAATGATGCACTTACCAAGGTCCTTATTGATTTTGCCATTGAAAAAGCCGATGATGACAAAAGTTGGGATGTCTCTTTTGATTTTAATAACATAGCGCGGCTCTTGGTTAATGAAAATGACATCCCTTTTCTTGAAACATTGAAAGATAAAACCTTAGATGATTTTAAAATACTTAAAACACAATTAAAAAAGAACCTCATAGCCTTAGAGAATAATATCATTCAAAAAGCGCAAAACGTATTAACTTTAATTGAAACCGCTGGTCTGGAGTTTAATGATTTTTCCGGAAGCTATTTACCTAAGCACTTTAAAAATTTGGCCGATAAAAAGTTTGATCTAAATTTTGAAGCCAAATGGCAAGAAGATCTCGAAACTAAAACATTATACCCCAAACGTGCCACTGAAGATGTAGCTTCTGCAATAGAACAAATTCAACCGCAAATAGCGACCAATTTCCACGAAACCAAACACCTGGTTTTCCATCTTAAATTTTTAAAAGCTTTTTATAAAAATATAACGCCACTATCTGTTTTAAATGCTATTCATAATGAATTAAAAACACTTAAAGAAGAGCAAAATAAAATGCTTATTTCAGAGTTCAATACCATTATTAGCAAAGAAATAAGAAATCAGCCCACCCCTTTTATTTACGAGCGTATTGGCGAAAAGTTCAACCATTATTTTATTGATGAATTTCAGGATACTTCGGTCATGCAATGGAAAAATTTAATTCCCCTTTTAGAAAACGCGTTATCTACCCATACTGGGAATGTCATGTTGGTTGGTGATGCCAAACAGGCTATTTATCGTTGGCGAGGTGGAAAAGCAGAGCAATTTATTGGATTGTTTAATGATGACAACCCTTTTCATATTAAAAAACAGGTTGAAAACCTTCCAACAAATTACAGAAGCTTTAAAGACATTGTAAGCTTTAACAATGGTTTTTTTAATTATCTATCAAACCTGGTTTTTAGTAAAAAAGATTATAAATACCTTTATGAAAACGCACATCAAAATACTTTTTTAGAAGATGCAGGCTATGTTGAGCTATCTTTTGTGGATATTGATAAAGAAGACGATAGGGATACGCTTTTTTCTGAGCATGTTTTAAAAACCATTAATCGTTGTTTAAAAAATGGTTTTAGGTTAGAAGATATTTGCGTACTGGTACGTAAGAAAAAAGAAGGGGTCGCGATTGCAAATTATTTAGGGCAACAGAACATTCCTATAATTTCTTCTGAAACATTATTAATTAACAAGGCCACTCAAGTAGGTTTTGTAAACAACATGTTAACGCTCTTAATTCAGCCAAAAAATAATGAAATAAAGATTGAGGTTCTCAATTATCTAACGGTTCTTTTTAAGATTGAAGATAAACACGATTTCTTTTCAAAACACCTAAATTTATCGGTATCCGATCTATTTAAAAGTTTTGAAGCATTCAATATATTCATAAATAGTGATTTCTTATTACAGCTTCCTCTTTATGATTTGGCAGAAACCATTGTAAGAGCTTTTAATCTAGTTGAATCTTCTAATGCCTACATACAATTTTACTTAGATATTGTTTTAGATTTTTCACAAAAAAAAGGATCGAACGTTTCTGGATTTTTGGAATATTTTGATAAGAAAAAAGAAAGCTTAAGCATTGTATCTCCTAAAGGGCAAAATGCTGTTCAAATAATGACCATTCATAAATCTAAGGGTCTAGAATTTCCTGTGGTTATTTTTCCTTATGCCGATTTAGATATTTATAGAGAATTGGACCCAAAAGAATGGTTTAAAATAGACAAAGAAAAGTACGCTGGTTTTACGCACACTTTATTAAACTATAGTAAGGATTTTGAAAATTACGGGGAAGAAGGGCGGCGCATCTATAATAACCATCAATCTGAGCAAGAACTAGATAATATTAATTTATTGTATGTCACCTTAACCAGAGCTGTTGAGCAGCTGTATATAATTTCAACAAAAGATATCTCTTCAAAAGGCGTCCCAAATAATAAAAAATATTCAGGTTTATTCATAAACTATCTGCAATACTTAAATCTCTGGAACGATTCCCAGTCGATATATTATTTTGGAGATCCTAAAAGAACTACCGAAAGTTCAACTATTATAAAAGAAGCTCATATTCAACAAGCATTCATTTCAACAGCAAAGGAAACTCATAATATAAAGGTTATAACCAAATCCGGGCTTCTTTGGGACACAAACCAACAAGAGGCTATTGAGAAAGGAAACCTTATTCACAACATGATGTCCCAAATTAAAACTAAAGATGATATAAATACTGTTATAAACGATTTTACAAATGCTTCTTTAATTACAAAAGAACAAAACATAGAGTTGAAACAACTAATAATTAAAATTGTCGAGCACCCAAAGCTCGAAAGTTATTATTCCCCAGGCTCTATTATATATAACGAAAGAGACATCATTACTAAAGAAGGCATCATTTTAAGACCAGATAGATTGGTTATAAACCCTAAAAATGAAGCCGTTATTATTGATTATAAAACGGGTAGTGAAGATAAAAAACACTGGCAACAATTACAATCCTATCAAGATGTTTTAGAAGACATGGCCATACTTGTTAAAAAAAAGATACTTATCTATATAAATGATGAAATTATGGTAAAAGAAGTATAAGCTTCGAAAACATTTATATATAAAAACGGCAGAAACACTTACCATTTTATGCCATTTCAAATATAAAATGGTATGATGCCATAAATAACATCCGTTCCAAGAGCAAAAGTTAATTTAAACACAAAAATGAAGGTTTTTTCCTATAATTTATTAAGTCAAAAAAAATATTTCTGATATAGGATTTTACTTTCACGCAATTTCAAAATAAAAGCAAGAAAAAGTACCCGTTTTTTAATAGCGCATACATAAGACGCTTTATACAAGGTTATTATTGCGCTTACAAAAGCTAGGAAAGCTTTAAATATTGTCTAAAATCGTTTAGAACTGCGGATGAACAAAAGAAATGTTCTATTTTTTTATATATTTGTCTTTGTTAATAAATTTTAACAACTTACTTTTGTTTACATTTAACACTTAAAAATTAAACTTTTGAATATGAAAAATCTTAGCAGATTATTGTTCGCTATGTTGTTTGTACTTGTTTATAGCAATGCTAATGCGCAAGACAAAAACAACCCATGGCAAATTACCATTGCGACTAACGCAGTTGATGCTTACCCTTCTGGGGACGGTGCTCCTTTTAGTGAGACTATCTTTAGCAAATATTTTGATGTAGACAACTACAACATCTTGCCTTCATTATCTTCAATTTCCGTATCTAAATATGTTGGGGACGGATTTTCTTTTGGGATAGCTGGTTCTCTTAATAAAATAGAAAACTGGGGAGAAGATGCAAATGGAGATGCTATTAATGTAGATGATTTATCTTACTATGCCGCAGATGGTACTATTAAATATAGCATTGGTGAGGCATTAGACTGGAACACTTTCGATCCTTATGTAGGTGTTGGTGGTGGTTACACTTGGGTTGACGAAGTTGGAGCTGGAACTTTAAACGGAACTTTAGGTTTCAATCTTTGGTTTAGCGAAAATGTTGGTTTAACCGTACAATCAGCATACAAACATGCATTTGAAGATTATTTAAATACACATTTCCAACATACAGTTGGTATTTCTATCAGATTCGGTGGTGCTGACACAGATGGTGATGGTATTTATGACAAAGACGATGCTTGTCCAGATGTTCCTGGTCTAGAAGCTTTCAATGGTTGTCCTGATACGGATGGTGATGGCATCGAAGATAGTAAAGACTCTTGTCCTAACGAAGCTGGTTTAGCTGAATTTAATGGATGTCCTGATACAGATGGTGATGGTATCGCTGATAAAGATGATAGCTGTCCTACAGTGGCTGGTTTAAAAGCTTTATCTGGTTGTCCTGATGCTGACGGTGATGGCGTAAGAGATGGTGACGATAAATGTCCTAACACGCCAGGTGCTCCAGCTAATAATGGTTGTCCTTGGCCTGATACGGATGGTGATGGTGTTTTAGATAAAGATGATAAATGTCCAGATGTTGTAGGTACTGTTGCTAACAATGGTTGTCCTGAAGTAACTGAAGAAGTACAAAAAACTTTAAATGAGTATGCTAAAACCATCTTATTCGATACTGGTAAATCAAGTATCAAATCTCAATCTGAATCTGTATTAGGTGATATCATCAAAATACTTAATGAGTACCCAACTGCTAAATTTACAGTTGAAGGTCATACAGATAGTGTAGGTAGTGAAAAATTAAACCAAAGATTATCTGATTCTAGAGCTAACTCTGTGAAAGAATACTTAGTAAGTCATGGTATCGATGCATTTAGACTTTCTTCTCTTGGATACGGAGAATCTAAACCAATCGACACTAACAAAACTAAAAAAGGTAGAGCTAATAACAGACGTGTTGAAATTAACTTAGTTAAATAATAACACCATTCTGGTAAAAAACAAATAAGTTTTATAAAAACGCTTCGGATATCCCGAAGCGTTTTTTATTTTTATATAATGAACTTTTAAAAAAATTTAATGGGTTCAATACCACCAACTAAACTTCAATGACAACTTTTATTTTTGATGTTCTAAAAGATTTACAAAACAGCAACGAAAATTTTTCTGAAACAACTTTTATATTACCAAGTAAAAGAGCTGGATTGTTTTTAAAACATCAACTCGCTACAGTTACTAAGCAAACTATCTTTTCTCCCCATATAATAAGTATTGAAGAATTTGTTGAAGAATTATCTCAGCTAAAAAGTATTTCGAATACAGAGCTCCTTTTTGAGTTTTATAACGTTTATGTTAAATTAACCAATAGTAAAGAAACAGACGCTTTTGAATCGTTCTCAAAATGGGCCCAAATATTACTTCAAGACTTTAATGAAATAGATAGATACCTCATACCTCAAAAAAACATCTTCGATTATTTAAGTGCTATACAAGATTTAAATCACTGGTCCTTAGAAAATAACAAAACTGATTTTGTTAAAAATTATTTGTCCTTTTGGAACAAACTTTATAACTACTATACCCTATTTACCGAACAACTTATAAATAAAAAAATAGGCTATCAAGGCTTAATTTATAGAGAAGCTGCTAAAAACATAAAATCTTATATTCAAAATAACCCTGAAAAACTGCATGTTTTTTTGGGCTTTAATGCTTTAAATACTTCCGAAGAAACCATTATACAGGAATTGCTTCAAAATAACTTGGCAAAAACGTATTGGGATATAGACGCTGTTTTTATAAACAATCAAAAACATGATGCCGCTTTATTTACACGACAACATAAAACTAATTGGTCATTTTTTAAAAACAATCCGTTTAACTGGGTAACTACAAATTATTCAAAAGAAAAAAATATTTCGGCTTTTGGTATTCCAAAAAATATTGGGCAGGCAAAATACATTGGGACACTTTTAAATAGTTTACAAAAAGACAACCAACCATTACAAAATACAGCCGTTGTCTTAGGTGACGAAAATTTACTTATCCCGGTATTAAATTCGCTTCCCTCAACGATCGAAACGTTAAATATAACTATGGGGTTCCCTTTAAAATCTATCCCAATAGCCTCTCTTTTTGAATCCTTGTTTCGTTTACACAATACATCATCGAATGCATTTTACTATAAAGACATTATTAATATTATATCACATCAATTTATAAGGCCTCTATTTTATGTTAAAGAGGTTGATTTAGCAACAAAAATTATTGAGACTATTAATACTAATAATTTAGCTTACTTAACTGTCGAACGTATAAAAGGACTGGCAGATAGCTCTAACGATCTTATTGATCTGTTGTTCTCAAATTGGGACAAGTCTATTGATACGGCCTTAAATAACTGCTCTCAATTAATATTATATATCAAAAACTATTTAGACGATAAAAAAGCTTCCAATCTATTATCATTAGAGTACCTATTCCGTTTTAATGAGCTATTTAATGAGTTATCCCGGCTCAATACAGCATACCATCATATTAAGGATATTTCGACACTGTATAGCGTTTACAAAGAATTGTTAAGCTCTGAAACCTTGGATTTCCAAGGAGAACCTCTACAAGGGCTCCAAATTATGGGGATGTTGGAATCTCGTGTTTTAGACTTTGAAACCGTTATTATTTCATCGGTAAACGAAGGTATTCTTCCTTCTGGAAAAACCAATAATTCATTCATTCCGTTTGATGTTAAAATAGAAAACAATTTACCGACTTACAAAGAAAAGGATGCTGTTTATACCTATCATTTTTATAGGCTTTTACAACGGGCTAAAAATGTGTATCTCCTTTATAATACAGAAGCAGATATTTTAACGGGCGGTGAAAAAAGTAGGTTTATAACCCAATTGGAACTGGAGGGGATACATCATATAAACCATCAAATTATTGCACCTCAGGTTCCCATAATTAAAACACCATTAAATAGTATTGAAAAAACGAACCCTGTTTTAAATGAACTAAAAATCGTTGCTCAAAAAGGGTTTTCCCCATCATCGCTTACCAATTATATAAGAAACCCTATTGATTTTTATTATCAGAAAATATTAAAGATAAAAGAGCATGACAGTGTAGAGGAAACTGTAGCTGCCAATACTTTGGGAACCGTTGTACATAATACTCTGGAAGACTTTTATAAACCGTTGGTCGGCACTTTTATATCTGTAGAGATTATTAAAAAACTAAAAGCCAATATTGTAAAAAGGGTTGGGTATCATTTTACGGATGTTTATAAGGAAGGCGATATTACTAAAGGTAAAAACTTAATAATCTTTGAAATTGCAAAAAGATATGTATCGAACTTTTTAGATTTAGAAATTGAAGATTTAAAAGCGGGCAATCAAATAAAGATCATAGCCATTGAAGCTAATAATAATGTGATCATTGACATTCCAGAACTGGGCTTCCCCGTTAGCATTACAGGGAAAGTAGATCGCGTTGATGAATACAATGGTGTTACCAGAATTATAGACTACAAAACAGGGAAAGTAGCGCAAAGCAGCATTGAGATTGTAGATTGGGAAACTATTACAATCGATTACTCTAAATACAGTAAAAGCTTTCAAGTGCTCACTTATGCCTATATGATGCATGTATCAAATCAAATTAAGCTTCCAGTTGAAGCTGGTATCATATCATTTAAAAACCTTAGTAAAGGCTTTTTAAAATTCTCCAAAAAAGATAAAGCAGGTGCCTATGCTAAAAAAGAGACTTTGATTACCCAAGAAATCCTTGATGATTTTAGTAAAGAATTAAAAAAACTCATCTTAGAGATCTGCAACATTAATATCCCATTCACTGAAAAAGAAGAGGGTATTTGAAGTTGAAATTGAAGTTGAAATCGAAGTTGAGCTTCAGTTTCAATTTTAACTTCGAATTCAAGTTCACAAAAAACCATAGTTTTTGTAGTTTTAACCTTTATAACGAAGTTCTAATACCTAATAGGTTTTAAAAAGTTGAAATTGAAGTTGAAATCGAATATGTGTGTGATAGAAATGAATTATTAGCGATATTTTAAAGTTTATTTGGTATAATGCATAATTCAGGATTTAAATGATCAATAAAAAAAGTATTGTCATTGACGGTAGACATAAAAGACCTATTTTAATAGATACAACTTATACCTCAAATGATATTAATAAACCTATTATTATATTTTGCCACGGCTACAAAGGTTTTAAAGATTGGGGTGCATGGCATTTAATGGCAAATGCCTTTGCTAAAGCGGGGTTTTACTTTATAAAGTTCAATTTTTCACACAATGGCGGAACGATTGAACAGCCTATAGACTTTCCCGATTTAGATGCTTTTGGCAATAATAATTATACAAAAGAATTAGATGACCTAGAATCCGTGATTGATTGGGCTGTTGAAAATGATGACATAAAATACAAAGGGGGTACCAATAATATTTGCTTAATTGGGCACAGTCGTGGTGGTGGTATTGTTTCGATAAAAGCGGAAGAGGACACGCGTATTAAAAGCGTGGTAAGCTTGGCTGGCGTTTGCGATTTTGGCAAAAAAACGGCATTATTGGGCAGCTTAGAATCCTGGAAAAAAGACGGTGTAAAGTATGTTCTTAATGGGAGAACAAAACAACAAATGCCTCATTATTATCAATTCTATGAGGATTTTATAAAAAATGAAGCACGTTTAACCATAAAAAGGGCCGTGTCAAATTTAAAAATCCCGCATCTAATTGTTCATGGTAATGCGGATACCAGCATTTTTATTGAAGAAGCCGAAAACCTCCATAAATGGCATCCCAATAGCCAACTGGAAATTATAGAAGGCGCCAATCATGTTTTTGGGGCTTCGCATCCTTGGGAAGGAGATCATTTACCCGTACATTTAGAGAAAGCTGTGCAGGTGATTCTATCCTTTTTAAAATCTTATACCAATTAACTTTGGACTTATAGCTAAATCAACATAAAATAACATTAATCTTTTATTTCTTCGTTAAAAATACTCGCTATAACATAGCTCAATGTCATTAAGTTAAGGCCGTAATGTCAGTCTGAGCGCAGTCGAAGACCTATTGGAGTTCTAGTTTTTATTAGCATTTCGACTGCGCTCAATGTGACAAATAAAGAACAAATTTCCTTAACTTAATGACATTGAACATAGCTATGGCTACATTTTTTGCCTAAAACTTTGACTTTTTTCTTTAAAAATATTTTATGCCATTTTATATCAATTTAGCTATACTATAATAAATCCTGCTGAAAAAAGCACATAAACCAACACGGGTTAAAATAAAAAAGCTTCCAAAAACAGGAAGCTTTTCTACCAAAACCATGGGTACTCTAAAATATGCCTAAGCGTACATTCGGCGTACCCACATTTACCCTCGTGCTTATGGTATTTCTTCTTGGATACCTTTCATAATAGTGCCCGTCGTATCTATAATAATAAAATGTAGCGTGGCGGTAATAATGATCACTGTGGTGGCAATGATGGTTACAATGTTCATAATGTTCTGCATACGCGTCTTTCTTGCCTCTCATATAAGCTTTATAAGCTTTCCTGTCTTTCTGTTTTAAATCTTTTTCATAGGCTTTTTGATCTTTCCAAAAAGCTGCTTCTTCAGCTTTGGTTTCTGCACTAAATTGTTGTTCATATTTAGCATCTTCGGCTGCTCTTTTTTGATAATATGTTTTTTTATCAATTTTTGTTTCATTTGATGTTTCAGGCTCTTGAGCCTGTACTGCCAATGAAAAACCTATGGCTATAATAAATATTATTGTTTTAAATAATTTCATAACTTTTAATTTTAAGATTACTAATACACTATACATGTGCTTTCAATATTAAGACACCCTAAAGTTTTTTTACCCTACGGGTTTTTAATAAAAAATAAAGAAGCCGCCTAAATGCATTCAGGCGGCTTTTTATGGATGTATAAACGATTTGTTTTAAAAATCAAAACCTAATGAGAATTGCCACACTCTATTTTTTGGGTTTCCTTCGTCATAAACACCGCCCATGCCCAAATGATATCTCACACCAAGACTTACTCCCGAATCGGTTTTAAATCCACCACCCAAGTTAAGGCCCCAATCAAAATTTTGAGGACTGAACTCTTGAGACGTATCAAACAGGTTAAAGTTACTATCGAATGCTTCTTTATGATTTACCGCAATACCTACTTGGGGGCCCGCTTCAAAAAAGAAATTTCTATTGGGATAAATTTTTAATAATAATGGCAAGTTGATATAGTCTAATTTTTGGGTAAATGTGCCACTATTATCTTCAATTTCATAACCTTGTTGCGAATATAAGAGCTCTACTTGTAATGCAACAACCTCAGATAGAAATGATTCTCCATAAAATCCTGCGTGAAAGCCATGCCTTTGTCCTGTTTCTGTTTCTCCATCATAACTAACAGCCGCTAAATTATAGCCTAATTTAACACCTGCATTGGATGTATTTCCTTCTTGAGCTTTAGCACTAAAGGTCATACTTATAATTATTGTTATTATTAAAAATACCGTTTTCATTTTTCTTGCTTTTTAAGGTTAAAATACACTTCTATTTCCCGCCATTGGCCTGTAAATCGGCAATACACTGCGCATCTAATTGTGGCGCGGAGCTACTACCAATTAAATTTGAAAGACCATCCCCGGTTTCGGCAGACCAATACATTAAACAGTTTTCTACATTACAATGTTTAGGATGCTCTGTATCTTCATGGGTATTAACCATATCTGTACCCAGGTTTGTAAGCCCTAAAATATGCCCAAACTCATGGGTTATTACAGTGGTTTCTAAAACACTCCTATTGGGTTCAAAGGCACTGTTGCTTAAATCCTGGATGGTTTCTTCAAAAATCACAAAAGATGTATTTCTATATGCAGTACCCAAAACAACACCATTATTGGTGTTTTCATGAGACGCTCCATCTACAAAAAAGACCCAAACCGCTATTTGGTTATTGGTGTTGTATTTGGTTCTATTAGCTTCTTCAATAGCTATTATATCTTGAATGGTATATTTTGTTTTTCCAGAAGAAGTGATGGCTCTTTTTTCAATAGTAATGCCATTGGGTTTAAAAGTTCGAGCTTCTAAAAACGATTTAAAATTATTGATAGCATTTTGGCTAGGTTCGAAACCATCCACATAAACAACTTCAATAATCATGCTTTTAAATACATCATCGGATAAAAGATCATGAGATGAAGCCCCTGTTGCTTTTTGATTTAAGGTTATATCTATATTATCTGTATCATTGTTATTGGGGCCTGTATGATTTACATCTTCCTTAGAACACGAGTTTATAAACACTAAAAGCAAAAGCATTGTTAAAAATGAACGCCTCATTTGTTTGGAATTAAGCATATTTCTTGATTTTTTATTTTAAAAAAAGGGTGTCTAAAAAGCCTTTATTGTTTGATTTGTCAGGTTGAGCCTGTCGAAACCGATATTGATTATCGGTATGTTAAAAATATTTCGACAATGCCCGTGCTGAGTTTATCGAAGTACTCAATATGACATCGAACTTACTTTTTAGACAGCCTCTTTACCATAACATACGTAACAAATGCAAATCTAGTTTTAAACTTGGGTCAATACCAGGGTTATCGCTGCATTTGTTGTACTTTGTAGAGAGATGGAAGTTTCAGAATAACTTGTAACTTCCCATGTGTTATTTAATAACTCGAAAGTAGCGTTTCCTGAAAAAGTTAGATTTAACAATACTTCAAGTTCTGATGCTACAGTATAGGTGCCCTCTACATCTTCTATGGTTGCGTTCACTTTATGCTCTGCAGTACAGGTTAAATCGTTTGCAAAATCAATCGTGTAATCGGCATAATCATTTGCAGCATTAACACCTGCCGTAACAAATGATTCTACTTTAAACAGACCGTCAACTAAAATACCTTCCAGGGTTTTAGCATTATCTTCAGCCTCTTCTTTGGCATCATCGACATCTAAACAATCTGAAATTTGGCTCTTTAAATCCAGATCACTTGTTATTTCTATCACTGTCTCTCCATTTAATGTAGCAGTAATCGGGTAATTAACAGCAAATTTTTCATCCTCACCAAAGTTGCTCATGTAAGTGTACAATTGTTGTTCAGATTCTATAACAACACTTCCCGTTTGTTCTATGTTTAAGTTGTATGTTAAAATAGTGATAGGAAAATCTATCTCTAAACAATTAATGGCATCTTGTGCATTATTCTCGGCCTGTTCGCAAGCATTGATTAGTGCATCGTACTCTGTTTGATTAGCTACCTGAACTTCTGTGTAGTTACTTAATTTTACAGACAAAGGGAACTGAAATACAATTTCATCATCATCATTATTTAATTCTCCAAGAATATTTAAAACCAAATCATAATTAGCTTCGTTTATTAAAGTTATTTGAGTACCATTAATAGTAGCAGTAACCGGAAATAAAATCGATGAACAGGACATGCCGTCTAAAAAGTCATCAAAACTACCATCGTACATAGAGGAACGCTCTAAATTATTTGCCGTTTCAGAGTTTGCCGCGTTTGTATTTGGGTTTTCTCCATTCTCATTATCAATTTCATCTTGGCAAGATGTAAATGTTAAAATAGATAAAAGGAAAGTTGCAGTTAATAATTTTAAATTTTTCATAATACTCATTTTTTTTGGGTTTATTTTTTTCTTTTTCATAGCAAATTTTTTGCTTGTATAGGTAAGACACTTATGGTGAACTTTTCCCTATCATTCTTTAAATATTATCTCAACTATTAAATCTATAAAAGCAAAAACACACAGTACAAGTATGATATATAGTGATATTTGTATGGTTCTATAGATAATCTTTGATTTCATAATATTATATTTTATTTTCATACAACTTTAAGACTCTTACGATTAAATTTACCCTACGGTTTTTAAATATTTTTCTTTAATTGAAGTGGTTTAAACTTTTTATAATTGGCTGCAAAATGTCCTTTTATCCCCATATTTTATCTTTTTATTACTCCGTAGCGATGCTATGCAGTGCAAAAAAGCATTCATTTGGGAATAAAATCACTATTTTTCGCTTCAATCAAAAAACATGTGCTCAGCTTGACTGGGTAGTTTAAACCACTTCATTATTGATTTTTAATTATAAAAATTTTATTTACTACTTTTGTTTTAATCTACATGTCATAACGTATTTATGGGTACCCACAAGCATAAACTTTGCGAAGAATCATATTTTAACTCCTTTTATTTAGAACATATTCAAGCTGTAAATAGTTTTGCATTCTATAAGTGTGGCGATAAGGCGGCTTCGTTAGACTTTGTACAGGATGCTTTTGCCAAAATTTGGGAGAATTGCTCTAAAATTGATTTTGAAAAAGCCAAAACATATTTATTTACCACTGTAAATAATTTATTTTTAAATACGGTGCGCCATCAAAAAGTTGTTATGTCTTATGCAAAGGCATCTCCTTATATGGATAAAACAAATCAGAATCCAGAATATTTATTGGAAGAAGATGAGTTTAAGCAAAGATTATTATTGGCTATTTCAGATTTAAGCGAAGATCAGCGCGACGTTTTTTTATTAAACAGGATAGAGGACAAAAAGTACAGGGAAATAGCCGAATTATTAAATATATCGCAAAAAACGGTAGAAAAAAGGATGTCTGGGGCATTAAAAATATTACGCAAAAAAGTAGACAATTTAAAAATATAAACGAAAAAGAGTGCTTCGAAGTCCTGCCCTGGAGCTTCCTACGAAGTGTCTTTCTCGAAAAACAAGGAGTCTAAAATAAAGCGTTTTTTTAAATTCTTTATTTTTTTCGTAGGGTAAATATATATATAGGCGTCTTATTTACAGAAAGGGCTAAAAAATGAATAAAGAAACTGACATATTAAAATGGTTTGATGGCGAAATTTCTATAAAAGACATTAGAAAAAAATATCCAGAAGAAGACTTTTCGGTATTGGAAAAAGCAGGCTATTATTCAAAACAGATAGAGGCACCTATAATTGATGCCCAAAAGGCTTTGGAAGATTTTAAAACAAGAACGTTTAAAAAGGAAGCTCCTAAAGTAATTCCTTTAAATTTTAAATCGTTTTTAAAGATAGCTGCCATTTTAGTGGTTATGTTAACATCGGCTTATTTTGTTTTCTTTAACAACACCAAATCATATACAACCAAAATAGCCCAAACAGAAACATTTAGTCTACCGGACCATTCTGAAGTGATACTAAATGCGCAATCCAAATTATCCTTTAACAAAAAGCAATGGGAGGAAAACAGAAGCCTTGAATTAACTGGTGAAGCATTTTTTAAAGTTACTAAAGGCGAAAAATTTACAGTGCATACACCTGTTGGTAGTATTCAAGTATTGGGCACACAATTTAATGTAAAAGAACGTGCTAATTATTTTGAAGTACAATGTTATGAAGGTTCTGTAAGCGTAACACATCATAAAGAAAAACTGGTATTAACACCAGGAAAGTCATTTAGGGTTATTAATAACAAGGTCGTTTTGGCCAAAGATTTTAATGCTAAAGCGCCATCGTGGTTAGAAAAAGAATCTACTTTTGACGAGATACCTCTTTGGCAGGTTATTAATGAATTAGAAATTCAATATGATATCACTATTAATGCTTCAAAAATAGATGTTTCTAAAACTTTTTCGGGAAGTTTTACACACACCGATAAAAATATAGCGTTACAATCTGTAACCATTCCACTTAAATTGAGCTATAAAATAAGTGGTAATAACGTTGAGCTATACAACTATGAACAGAACTAAATATCTTGTTATTTTATTTTCTGTCTATTCCTTTTTTTCTTTTGGTTTTCAATCTCAAGAAAGCATCCCATTGTTAAATTTGATACAGAAATTAGAAGCACAATTTGATGTTAAATTTTCTTATTCGGTCGATGATGTTCATAGCATTTCAGTTAGCAAGCCAAATGAAACAGATACATTACATAGCATTATAGATGCTTTAAACGCAACCACACTTTTAAATTTTAAATTTCTTAACGAGCGTTATATTACAATTTCAACTATTAATAAAACCATATCTATTTGTGGTATTTTAGTTTCAGAAAAAAACAAGGAACCGTTACTTGGGGCTTCCGTTTTAATTAGTCATTCAACAAAAGGCGTTATTACCGATATTAGCGGCGCTTTTAATTTGGACGAAGTAGGCGCGAACAAAACCGTAACCATCTCTTTTTTGGGCTTTGAAACACAAGTTTTTAAAGCGTCGGATTTAAGGTTGTTACAAAACACTTGTAAAACAATAACTATGCAGGTGAAGAATGAGGAGCTCAACCAAGTTTTAATATCAAAATTCCTAACCACGGGTTTACAAAAACGTATTGATGGAAGCACTATTTTAAACACGGAAAAGTTTGGTGTTTTACCTGGACTTACAGAACCCGATATCATGCAATCCATCCAAGCCTTACCGGGTGTTGAAAGTGTTAATGAAAGTATTGCCAACATTAATGTTCGTGGGGGTACAAATGACCAAAACCTCATCCTTTGGGACCATATTAAAATGTACCATTCTGGACATTTTTTCGGACTCATTTCTGCTTATAATCCCTATTTGACCAATAAAGTTACAGTGACTAAAAATGGGACATCAAGCGAGTTTAGTGATGGTGTTTCCAGTACTATTAACATGTCGACGAAGGACAAAATTGGAAAGGTTTTTGCCGGTGGTGCTGGCATTAATTTAATACATGCAGATGCTTTTTTAGAAATGCCATTAAGTAAGAAATTGGCATTGCACGTGTCTGGAAGACGTTCGTTTACAGATGTTTTTAATTCCCCTACTTACGACACTTATTTTGAGCGTAGTTTTCAAGATAGCGAACTCACTACTAATAGTGATAATATAAGTGAAAGTAATAGGTCTTCGGAGTTTTTCTTTTACGATTATACGGCGAAATTACTTTTTGATCTTAATGAGAACCATCAATTTAGAGCCAATATTATAGGCATAAACAATCATTTGGATTATATCGAAAGTTATACAAATACGGATGGTGAAACGGAGTCTAAAACAAGTCGTTTAAAACAACAAAACCTGGGTGTTGGTACTCATTGGAATGCTGTTTGGAACCATAAATTCACAACAAATTTTAACGCTTTTTACTCAAAGTATCATGTTGATGCAGTCGATTACAGAATTGAAACAGATCAAAAATTAACTCAAGCTAATGAGGTTATTGAAACAGGCGTTAAGCTTAAAACAAAACTTAAAATCAACAAGCACTTACATCTTATTACTGGTTACCAATTTAGTGAGATAGGTATTTTGAACGAAACAACCGTTAGTGCTCCGGCATACGAAAGAACTAAAAAAGATGTCTTGCTAAATCATGCCCTTTTTAGTGAAATTGAATTGAGAAAGGATAAAACATATCTTAGATTGGGCGTTAGAGGAAATTATTTTCAAAAATTTAATAAGGTACTCGTTGAACCCAGATTAAATTTTAGGCAAAAATTTTCCGACCAATTGGCCATTAAGGTCCTGGGTGAATTTAAAAATCAATCCGCTAATCAAAAAATTGATTTTCAAGACGACTTTTTAGGCGTAGAAAATAGGCGATGGATTTTAGCCAACGACCAAGACATCCCCATTTCTGTTAGCAAGCAAGTTTCTGCAGGTTTTGAGTTTAACCAAAATAATTGGCTGTTGGATATTGAGGGGTTTTATAAACTTGTGGATGGCATTACGGTTTCAAACCAAGGGTTTTATAATAATTTTCAATATGTTAATGCCACTGGAAGTTATACCGTAAAAGGGGGTGAGTTTTTATTAAATAAAACATCTCATAAATATAGTACTTGGTTAAGTTATACTTACAGTATGAACGATTACGAATTTAAAAGCTTTACACCATCCTCTTTTCCTAATAATGTAGATATAAGACATTCTGTGTCCTTGGCTTTTAATTATGATGTTTTGAGTAATTTAAAAATATCGATAGGTGGTATTTGGAGATCTGGCCAACCTTACACTAAACCAGTTGAAGGCAATGAAACCGTTCAAAATGGCAATAATACCGAGGTGAATTACGATGTGCCCAATAATGAGAATTTAAGTGATTTTATGAGATTGGATACCTCTATTAAATATAATTTTAATATTTCCAATACTTTTACCGGGGCTTTAAGTGCTGGTGTTATTAATATTACCAATGTAAAAAATAGTATTAACAGGTATTATGAAGTGGATCCAGAAGATTCTAGCTCAGCCATTCAAATAGATAATAAGTCACTTGGTTTCACTCCAAATTTAAGTTTAAGAATGAATTTTTAAACCCTTTTATTAACTTAAAATAATCAGCTCATCGTTAAAAAAAATATCTCCTGTCAATGAAAACTCATTTCAAACTGCTTCTCCTGCTAGTCCTTGTATGCGCTAGCGCTCCGTCTTCGACGAGTGCCGTACCGAGTAATCAAAAATAAATTAAAAGCTACTTTAGAGATAGAGTAGCTTTTTTGTATTTTGGAGGCATGAGCAGGAAGTATAAATTCCATAACAAGTCAGGTCTGTATTTTGTAAGTTTTGCCACAGTATATTGGCTGGATGTTTTTACAAGGCAAGCTTATTTTAATGTGTTAGCAGAAAGTATAGACTATTGCAGAAAAGAAAAAGGCATGGAGCTATATTGCTATTGCGTTATGCCCAGCCATGTCCATTTTATATTCAGGTCAACAAACGAACAACCAATGGAATTGTTACAGGCATTTAAAAAGCATACATCCAAAAAAGTCATAGAAGCCATAGAAAACAACCCACAGGAAAGCAGAAAGGAATGGCTTTTATGGATGTTTGAAAAGGCCGGTAAAAAACAGGGCAATGTAAGCAGATATCAATTTTGGCAGCACCACAACAAACCCATAGAACTGTGGAGTGAAAAGGTTATCAAACAAAAGATAGACTATATCCATAACAATCCAGTAGAAAGCGGTTTTGTGACAAATGCCATAGACTGGAAATATTCGAGCGCAAGGAATTACCAAGAGGACTATACAGTTTTGGAAATAGATTCCGCTGGCTTTTTGGGATAGAATTAAAAAATAAAAGCCAAAAATGATGATGAAAATGCTGGTACGGCACTCGTTGAAGACGAGCGCTAGCAGGGGCGCAAATTCCTGCGTAGGCAGGAATCTTATGCAATTTACTTATAAGATTATGATTCTACGAAGTCGCTGATTTCGCAGAGGGGGGGGGGTTAGAAATAGGGTATCTTTAAAAGCTTGTAAAAATTAAGGTTAGGTATAAAAATTTAGTTATTTTAGGATGATACAACTGGTTCGGCACTCGTCGCAGACGAGCGCTAGCAGGGGCGCAAATTCCTGCGTAGGCAGGAATCTTATGCAATTTACTTATAAGATTATGATTCTACGAAGTCGCTGATTTCGCAGAGGGGGGGGGTGTTAGAAATAGGGTATCTTTAAAAGCTTGTAAAAATTAAGGTTAGGTATAAAAAGGCACATTCGCAAAACACGAAAGCCCTTGTGAAAACGAGGGTTTTGTTGTATATTGAGGTATAAATAAACCCCGAAAAAGGCCAAAAAGGCACAAAAACGGGGTTTTTATCTTCGATAATTATGAAAGTACAAAGAATTTCTGACTTACAGGGTCGTCTTTCTCTTTTTTCCCCTTCAGGAAGATTACGA
>NZ_JAQZAT010000010.1 GCF_028736925.1 Flavivirga sp. 57AJ16
TAACGGTCAACCTGGTAGCCCAAAGGATGGGCATTCCAAGACAGTACTTATCCGAGGTCCTGAACGTGTACTTAAAATCCAATTTCCAGGACTGTATGAACAAGTACAGGGCGGAAGAGTTTGTAGCCTGTCTCAAGGACGACAGGTTCAGGAACTATTCCATTATGGGCATTGCCAACGAGGTCGGCTTCAAGTCCAAGTCCTCTTTCAACACGACCTTTAAAAAAATATACGGGGTTACTCCCAGTGAGTTTAAAAAGGCCCTGCCCTCGGCAGTTTAGGCCCTGCCCTTTTTCCTTGTTCTTTATAGAAGAATAACACTCTAAATCCGCTTTAAGAAGGCCCCCTCTTTGTGGTGGATACCGGATCATTTCCTTTAATACCATTGCCAAATATTAATATTTATGGGGATTCATGAGAGCTATTTGGAATCGATGGCCCCAAATAGTAACGCCAGATCTCCAACTGGTTTTTGGTTTCCCCTTGCTCTTGACTACCGTGAGTACGCATCTTTAAAAAAGACACGAATGGCACAAATTCACGCGAATCCAATGCGTTATGGTATTGGTTGGACCCTGCATGAATATGAATCCCTGGTCTATTATATAGCTAAATCAACATAAAATAACATCAATCTTTTGATAAAAAAGCCAAATTTCTTCGTTAAAAATACTCGCTATAACATAGCTATGGCTACATTTTTTGCCTAAAACTTTGACTTTTTTCTTTAAAAATATTTTATGCCATTTTATATCAATTTAGCTATAGGCCTGAAATCTGTCAATAGTCTGAACAATTTGTGAAAAATCTGTGCCATTCGTGCCCGATCTTTTTTTGTGCTTTTTTTGTGTACTCACTGTAGTTGCTTTTGGTCCAAAATTTATATTAATCTAAAAACGAAAAAAGCCACAAATTCTACAGCTGGCGGCTTTCCAAGTGCGAGAAACGCATTTAGTACCTTTTAAACCATCCAACCGATAAAACACAAAACACTGATATACAGGTGTTTAAAACCAATCCAAGAACAAACAGGTACTGAAAGCGGATTCAAGACCTACTCCATTTTGGACTCTATGGGGGCAGGCCTAATTTTACCCCCAGTTAAATATAAAACCTCAATTAAAATTTCTAGTAATTATGACAAAAAAAAAGCAATTAAAACCCCTTGGGCCAAGAAAAGGACTGGCCCTGTTCGCGGTGATGGTGTTGTGCCCTGTATTCTTTTTTGCACAGACCAAATATACGATCAGTGGTGTGGTCAAGGATGTTGCCAACGGTGAAACGCTCTTGGGGACAACCGTCTTTTTAAAGGGTACTTCCATTGGAAGCACGACCAACGAGTATGGTTTTTATTCCATCACTGCCCCTGAGGGCAGTTATACCTTGATCGTTTCCTATTTGGGGTTTACAACTTTTGAAAGGGCCATAGACCTGGGCGCCGACCAAAAGCTCGACATTGAGCTCAAAGAGGATGCCGCCCAATTGGATGAAGTGGTCATCACCTCTCAGGAATCAAAAAAGGTAGATCTTCGCACACCACAAATGAGCGTGGCAAAGCTCTCGACCAAGGATATCAAACAGATACCTGTTGTTTTGGGCGAGGTAGATTTGGTCAAGTCCATTCAATTGCTGCCAGGGGTTACCAACGCCGGCGAAGGGGCATCGGGCTTCAATGTACGCGGTGGTGCAGAGGACCAAAACCTAATTCTTTTGGATGAAGCGGTTATTTACAACGCCTCCCATTTGTTCGGTTTCTTCTCCGTGTTCAATGCCGATGCCATTAAGGACGTCAAGCTCTATAAGGGAGGCATTCCCGCGCGTTTCGGAGGACGGGCCTCTTCGGTACTGGACATACGCCAAAAAGACGGGAACAGCAAGGAGTTCGAGCTCACCGGCGGTATTGGCGCCATTTCCAGCCGTTTGGCCGCGGAAGGGCCAATGTTCAGGGACAAGGGGTCGTTTCTCATGGCGGGCAGGGCTGCTTATGCAAATATATTCTTGGCCCTGGCGGGCGAAAGTAGCAGGGCGGGGTTTTACGATTTGAACCTGAAAACAAATTATGAAATTGATGGAAAGAACAGACTATATCTATCCGGTTATTTAGGAAATGATAACTTTAACCTGGCAGGAATTTTCACCAATTCATACGGAAACCTCTCAGGAAACCTGCGATGGAACCATATTTTTAATAACAAGTTGTTCTCCAATGCATCCTTGATATACAGCCGCTATAATTACAATCTGGAAATTCCCATTGAAGGAATTGATTGGACCTCGGATATCAGCAATTATAATATGCGCTATGACCTGGGGTATTATGCAAGCGATAAATTAAAATTTGATTTTGGGGCCAATGGTATTTATTACAACTTTAATCCGGGCAAGCTCAACCCCTTGGATGCAAATTCGGGCGTTAACCCGGAGAAACTGGACGACAAATTTGCTCTAGAAGCTGGGGTATATGCAGGTCTGGAGCATAAAATTTCCGATAGGCTCACCGCCCAATATGGCTTACGCTTTAGTTACTTCAATCGGTTGGGAAAGCAAACCTTAAACGACTATGCCAATAATCTACCGGTAGTCTACAACGAAGAATTGGGCATCTATGAGCGGGCCGACCCTATTTCCAGTACCGATTACGGCAATGGAAAGCGCATAGCTTCCTTCAATAATCTAGAGCCCCGGTTTGCGCTTTCATACCAAATTAACGGGAAGTCCTCGTTTAAAGTAAGTTATAACCGAATGGCCCAGTACCTGCATTTGATCTCCAACACCACCTCGGCCACGCCCTTGGATGTCTGGGCACCTAGCGGAAAGTTTATCGAGCCACAGATTGCGGACCAATATGCCGTGGGCTACTTCAGGAATTTCAGGGAGAATATGTTTTCTATTGAAGCCGAGGCCTATTACAAGACCATCGACAATAGGGTGGATTACATCAATGGCGCAGAACTTATAGCCCAAAACACCATTGAGACCGAAATATTGACCGGTGAGGCCCGTGCTTATGGACTGGAATTTTTAGTACGAAAAAACAAAGGCGATTTCACGGGCTGGCTGTCATATACGTGGTCCAGATCGCAACAGCGTACACCGGGCGGAGCAGCGGGCGGATTGGGCATTAACAATGGGAAATGGTACAGCTCGAACTGGGACAGGACCCACGACTTTTCGTTTACCGGGAGTTACGAGCTCAACGAAAAATGGCGGTTCGGGGCCAATATGGTATTCCAAACGGGGCGGCCCGTTACCTATCCCAACGGACAGTTTATATACAACGGAGTGTCCGTGGCAACTTATTCCGAAAGGAATGCAGACCGGTTGCCGGCCTACCACAGACTGGACCTTTCTGCAACCTTGACACCCCGAAAAAACAAGGACAGAAAATGGCAGGGCGAATGGGTATTTGGTATATACAACGCTTACAACAGAAGTAATGCAGCTTCTATTTCCTTTGGCCAAAATCAAAAGACGGGCGTGACCGAGGCCACGCGTACTTCCATATTTGGTATTGTTCCTTCTGTAACGTACAACTTTAAATTTTAAGACAATGAAAAAAATAAATATATACCACAAATTAGGGATATTCCTTATAATAATTGGATTATTGAACTCATGTACCGATGTCATAGATGTCAATGTTCCAAACGGCGGCACACGATTGGTGGTCGATGCGTCCATTAAATGGCAAAAGGGTACTTCGGGCGGAACACAAACAATTTATCTAAGGGAATCAACTACTTTTTTCGACAGCAATCCGGATGTCCCCGTTACGGGGGCCTCGGTAACGGTGACCAAAGAAAACGATGGGTCAATATTTGTGTTTGGCGACCAGAATAATGGTAGTTACACAACAAACGAATTTGTTCCGGAAGTAGATGCTACTTACAACTTGGAGATCCTATATAATGGCAATACCTATTCTTCAACCGAAAGGTTAATTGCAGGTCCGGAAATTAATCGGGTTGAGCAAACCATTGAAGGTTCTGGAGATGATACAGAAATTCAACTTCAAGTGTTTTTTGACGACCTTGGTGATGTTGAAAATTATTATCTGGGCGAATTTGTTCCTTCCAATTTACCAATACCGGCACTTAGGGTCATTAGCGACGAATTTACGGACGGCAACGAAAATTTCATTGAGAACGATAATGACAACTATGTTGCGGGAGTAACTGTAAATATTAATGTGTCCGGTATTTCACAACGGTATCATGACTTTTTGAACATATTGATCCAACAGTCCGGAAGTGATGAGCAAGGGCCTTTTCCTACGACCCCGGTACCCTTAAAGGGAAACTGTACCAATGTCAATGATCCCAGCGAAGAGGTATTGGGATATTTTAGGCTAGGTGAATTTGATACGACATCGTATACGATTAATTAGTAATGGGACAAAAAGGTGGTTTTAGGGTGCGTAGATGAGTGCTTGGAACTATTGGCTATCGAATGGACAAAAATTTATTTGCACGGATAAATTTTTAGTACGTATCCTGAACCTCCTTATTTTTCCGCCCATTTTCCGCTGATAGATTTATATGAAAATGCATAAGAATCAGACGAACTCTCAGAAAGTTGTTCAACACAAAAATTTTATAAATGAATCCAAAAAAATCCATCAACACTATAAAGAGGAAAGCATTTAGGTATTTTACTGGTAGTTTTAAAAACAAGATCGGTAAAACGGTCAGTAATAATGATGCCATAAAAAGCATCCTGATCTGTAGGCCGAACCATAGGTTGGGGAATTTATTGTTGCTCTCTCCTTTGGTCCAGGAGCTGGAATCCACATTCCCAAATAGCGAGATCGATCTGCTGGTAAACGAATCCTGTGCTGGCCAACTTTATCAAAATTATGATAATGTCAATCTGGTCATTGAATTTCCGCAGAGACCCTTCAAAAATATTATAAGGTACATAAGAACATTTGTACGGCTTAGAAGCAAGAAATATGATCTGGCCATAAATGCCGTCAAGGAATCTTCTTCTGGAAGACTGTTTACGAGCATTTCCAATGCCAGGTTCAAATTTGTAGGTGCTATCGATATGGATAAAAAGGAAGGACATATTGCAATGCAGGTGATTTATTCCTTGAGGGGGTTTTTAGCCAGTATAGGGGTTAAGGAAAATGATGCGGTTCCGGCCAGCTTGGACCTGAGGCTTGCGAACGATGAACTGGTACATGGTGGCCGTTTGGTATATGACATGGTCCAGAACGCACAGCCGACCATTTGCTTGTTCACTCATGCCACTGGTGACAAGTGCTATACTGAACGGTGGTGGCTCGATCTGTACGGGCGCTTGCTGAGGGCTTTTCCAGATGTGAACATTATCGAGGTGCTTCCCAAGGAAAATGTATCCAGGATCGGTTTCAGGTCCCCTTCCGTGTATTCCTTAAACATACGGGAAATGGCCGCCATGATTGCAAGCACGGATGTCTTCATTGGAGCCGATAGCGGGGTAATGCACTTGGCGAGCGCCTCGCTTACCCCCACCATTGGCCTGTTCTCCGTTACGGATATAGAAAAATACAGGCCTTACAACGAGGGCAGTGTCGCCGTAGACACCAATGTGGTGGATATCGGTGGGCTGATAGCAATTGTTGAAAATGCGCTTTATCCAAATCTAAATACCTCAGCATGAAACTTATGGGCAGCAGCAGCATTTTACGGAGAGGTCCGCGCGGTTTTAAGGCCCTGGTCGTGCTTGTGTTTTTGAGTTCGTCCCTAACGTATGGGCAGGTCGGGCCCCTGACCCCATCCCAAAAAGCCCATCAGGTGGCAGGAGATGTTTTGCTTGGTGCAATGCCCGCTCTCGCTCTGGGCTCTACATTCATTTGGCAGGATGGTCAAAAGGGTGCTTATCAATTTTCCAAAGCATTAATCGGTGCTGTTGTATTAACGTATGGTTTAAAACTGGCCATAAACAAAGAGCGGCCGAATGGTGAAAACAACAATAGTTTTCCTTCTGGTCATACTTCTGTTGCATTTGCCAGTGCTGCATTTGTGCAAAAAAGATATGGTTGGGAATATGGCATTCCTGCCTACCTCTTGGCAGGATATGTTGGATATACAAGAATCAAGACAACCAAGCACGATGGCTTGGATGTGCTAGCGGGTGCTACGATAGGTGTTGGAATGAGCTATTTGTTCACCAAACGGTATGAAGGGAAAAAGAAGTTAGGGGTTTCTTCAGGCTTTATTGAAAACATCCCTACCATTGGTTTAACCTACAAATTTTAGGGCCTATTGAGAATTACTTGAAAAAATAACCGATATGGGGAACATTTTGAGTTGGTCATAGTGATTCCGGCATATAATGACGAAAACAGCAACACACAAAATAGCATAAATAATGATTAGGACGATCGCACTCTTACTTTTTTTAACTACATCGTTGATGTACGGCAATGCTAAAATTATAGTAACGGGGAAAATCCTGCAAAAGGAACCCAATGCCCCATTGGAGTACGCTATTGTTTCCTTTACGGAAACAGACCACGTTTTACTTCCTAAAATTAGGGTTATATATCACAGAAAATATAATTATCAAAAAAATAGCAATGAGCTGGAAAAGTATGTTTTTAAAACCGATATAGTTCGGTTATCAAATGTTTCAGGTCTTCTACGCAAAATGTATATAAAAATTATTCCCTAGATGATTGGTTAATAACAACAAATCTAGTCGCTGCCTAGCTTATCCTTTTTTGGATGGATAGGGTGTGGTGGTAATAATCTACTAATTTAAATGAAATGAATAAAATAATCATTGTGCTTTTTCTATTATTGTCCGTTTTTAAGGTTCGCGGACAAAACACTTCAATTGACTCAACAAAAAACAAGAAAAATACTCCGTTCAAATACAAATCGCTCATAATCCCAACTGCTTTAATCGGATATGGAGTTGTTGGTCTTAAAAGCCGTACTCTAAAAGACATTAATACCAGTACAAAAAATGAATTTAGAGATCATGATGATAGAAAATTAAACATCGACGATTTTTCCCAATACAGTCCGCTTTTATCTGTATATGCCTTAAATGCGATGGGCATAAAAGGAAAACATAATTTTAAGGACAGGACCATCGTTTTGGCAACAGCATATCTTATTATGGGTAGCTCTGTAAACATCCTAAAAAAAACCACAAATATTACCAGACCAGATGGCTCTTCCACAAACTCGTTTCCTTCGGGGCATACCGCTACGGCGTTTATGGGTGCCGAATTTTTATATCAAGAATATAAAGATGTATCGGTTTGGTATGGTATTACCGGCTATGTGGTCGCTGCCGGCACGGGCTTGTTTAGATTGCACAACGAAAGGCATTGGCTTACCGATGTTGCCACAGGTGCAGGAATCGGAATCTTAAGTACCAAAATGGCTTATTGGATGCAGCCATTAATCAAGAAAACATTTTTCAAAGACAGGGAAAAAACAAATGCTATTGTGATGCCTTTTTACAATGGAAGGGAATATGGATTGGGGTTATCATTGAAATTCTGATGTATTTATGTTAAAAAATAGCATCAAATTAGTTCATTTTGTATTCATAGCAAGCTTTGTTAATTTTTTATTATTTCACTATCCTTTTTTTAAGTACGTTTTTAATGCTCTGGATTATAAAAGTTTTAGCGGAATTACCATTATTGTCTCTTTGGTAACTGCAATGCTCGTTGTAAATGCTTTTGTATTATATCTTATATTTTTTCTTTCTCGATCTGTTGGAAAAACCTTATTGACTTTCTTTTTCATCGTTAATGCAATTGTTGCCTATTTTATAAATACCTATCACGTTATTTTAGATCTTACAATGATTGGTAATATTCTGAATACCAATTACGAAGAAGCCAGCAGTTTCTTTTCTTTTCGATTGATGCTGTATTTAGTTTTATTAGGCCTTATCCCTGTAATCTTTATAATTAGGGTCAAGATCATTAAAGAAACCTCCAAGAGATTTTTAATTAATTTTTCTTTAACATTGCTTTTTCTTGTCGTTTTTGTTTTTATTAATGGTGGCAATTGGCGATGGATCGATAAAAATTCGACCAAGTTAGGTGCCTTGACAATGCCTTGGTCCTATATGGTAAATATCTCAAGATTCTACATTTATAAGAGTAAAGAAAATAAAAAAGAGATTTTATTGCCCAATGCGAAAATAAAGGACCATGTAAAGTCTATTGCAGTTTTAGTTATTGGAGAATCGGCAAGAAGTGAAAACTTTTCTCTTTATGGCTATGAAAAACCCACTAACCCTCTATTGTCTAAAATAGAAAATGTGCACAATTTCAATTCAATAGCTTGTGCTACTTACACCACAGCAGGTGTCAAGTGCATATTGGAACACACAAATTCTGGTAAGCTTTATGAGATTTTGCCTAATTACTTATACAGAAATAATGTCGAAGTCATTTGGAGAACCACAAATTGGGGAGAGCCTCCTGTCCATATTAAAAGTTATTTAAAAAAAGAGGATTTAAAAGAAATGTTTAAGGGAGAAGATTGTAATTATGATGGGATTCTTTTAAAAGGGTTAAAAGAGCAAATTTTAGCAAGTAAAAAAGATAAAATATTAGTTGTTTTACATACAAGTACCAGTCATGGGCCATCGTACAATACCAAATACCCCCCTGAATTTGAAAGGTTCGTGCCCGTTTGCAAAAGTGTTGAACTGGGAGAATGTACCCAAGAGGAACTCGTAAACGCCTATGACAATACCATTGTTTATACAGATTTTATACTTGCAAGTTTAATTAAGGATTTAAAGGGATTAAAGGAATACAACAGTACGATGCTGTTCGTTTCAGACCATGGTGAATCCTTAGGGGAATATAATTTGTACATGCATGGAGTACCAGCGGCTTTTGCCCCTAAAGAGCAATTAGAAATTCCTTTTATTGTATGGTTATCGGATGGCTCTAAAAAATTGAAGTCAAACGATACTCTATCACAAAATCATGTTTTTCATAGTATCCTGAGTTTCTTGGCTATAGACAGTCCTATTTATGATGAAAATATGAACATATTTAAATAATACCAATTAGCTGTTTATCGAGCACTAGTATTTTTTCAATTAAACAATGCTCTGTATTGCAGGGGAGTTTGTTGAGTCTTTTTCCTAAACATGGTACTAAAGGATTGGGGGTATTCAAATCCCAAATCGTAAGCTATTTCCTTTACGCTTAAACTAGTAGTTGAAAGCAGTTGTTTAGCTCTATCGATTACAAATTCTTGAATATGTGTTTGAGCGTTCTTCCCTGTAACATTTCTCAAGAGATCACTCAAATAATTAGGAGATACATTGAGCTTTTCCGCAAAAAACTTAACAGTTGGCAAACCCGTGAGCGTAGCATCACTTTTTAGATATTTATCTATCAATTCCTCTAATTTGGCAACTAGGTCGTTGTTGACAGCACTTCGTGTGAGAAACTGCCTGTTGTGAAAACGCTTCGCATAATGGAGAAGCAGATCAATATGGGCAACAATAAGGTCCTGGCTATAAGAATCGATGTTATTTTTTAGTTCATCCTGCATTTGATGCATAAGATGCATCATTATTTTATCCTCCTTTTCCGAAAGATGTAGGGCTTCCGCAGTTGAATAGGAAAAGAACCCGTAATTTCCAATGACCTTTCCTAATTCATAATGCCGAATGAGCTCGGGTTTAAAGACCAGCATATAACCAGACACTGGATCATTCGTAATATTCGTTACAGAAAAAATTTGCCCTGGTTTGGTGAAACCCATAACACCTTCATCGAAGTCATAATCACCTTGCCCATATTTGAACTTTCCTGAAGATTCTTTTTTGCAAGCTACACAATAGAAATCATAGAAAAAACTGTTCCAAATTTTGTTTTCATCAAATTTCAGAAGTTCAAAATCGATAACACTTATTAATGGATGATAAGGCCTAGGCAAGCCGAATAAACTATGAAGCTCTGAAATTGACCGAATTCTATATGGAGCAGCTTTTTTCACTATATAATTATTTAAAATCAGTAGATAAAGATAAAGCTTTCCATTTTTCCATTTCTTTTTTCTCGTTTTTGCGTACCTCTAAAATGGCGTCGTAACTATCTGAGCCTAATGGAAGATGTAAGGGTGGATTCGGCATTTCAGTAATCTTAAGAACTACTTCTGCCAATTTTTTTGGATCACCCAATTGTTTGCCATCAAATCCCGTAAACTGTTCAACCTGCTTATCTAAATTATAGGCGTCAATTTTATTTTTCGCAACGTTCAGACTATCCTCGCTCATAAAGTTTGTACGAAATGTTCCTGGTGCAAGAATCGTTACTTTTATCCCAAAAGGAACAACTTCTTGGGCAAGGGCCTCTGATAGTCCGATAACAGCAAATTTTGATGCATTATAGCTTCCATTGCCCGGATAACCCATATAGCCCATCATAGATGAAGTATTAATGATATGCCCGGATTTTTGTCTTCGTAAATGCGGCAAGACTTTCCTAATAATATTGGCCATTGCAAAAACATTTACGTTCATTGTCTTCCTAAACTCGGTATCACTTAGTTCTTCGATGTTTCCTAACAGGTTATAACCTGCATTGTTGACCACAACATCTATTTGACCAAATTTTCTTATACCTTTAGAAATAGCATTTTCAATAGCTGTTTCTTTGGTGATGTCCAACTTTACGGGAAGTAGATTGTCCTTGTAATCCTCAATTTTTTCTAAAAGTGTATCTGTATTTCTGGATGTTGCAATCACTTTCCCTCCGTTATTCAAAACGGCTTTTGTAATTTCAAGCCCCATCCCTTTAGAGGCTCCTGTAATAAACCAAACTTTCTGTGTGCTCATACTATATTGTTTTTTTACAAAACTACAGGGCACATAGATTTATGAAGTTTTCAAATCAAGGATAAATGTGTTGAAATTCAAGTTTAGTTAATTTTTTATTACCGCTAACGTTTTGAACAGCAACAGGCCTAGTCCTTTTACTTATATATTTCTTTTGTGTAATTTTGATTTGCCACAATAAGCATGCATAAGGCCCATGCTAGTAATTTTTTTTTGAGCAGAACAGCAACTTCTTAAAAGTCATTTTTTTTTATTATTTGTTGTCTTTCTAATCCTTGTGCTCGATTACAAAAGCTATTAGTTCGGCCATTTTTCCATCACGAAACCTCCATACATCACAGTAAGAGTATTTAATGTTTTCTCCGTTTTCGTTCATCACCGCGATTTGACCAATTGCTGTAAGATAATCATTCTCGGCAACCAAATTTTTAACATCATTTTGTGGTGGTTCAATATATTCGTTAGACATCCATTTTCGGACTGCTTCTTTTCCATTTAGAACCTGGTCACCTACAAATATCCATTTGGTATCATCGGTGCAGTATTGAAGAAATTCTTCATAATTACCCTTAGAAACAGCTTCATTTGCTTTCTGTAGAATTATTTTATTGTTTTCTGTCATAGTAGTATGCTGTATTTACATAGTTAATATATTATGTTACCCTACCTAATTCAAGAAATCCGAGATCGACCTTGCAATTTGTTCAGGTTTCTCTTCTTGAAGAAAATGACCACATTCCTTAACTTCCATCATTTCATGCTCAAATACATTTTGAGATAAAAAATTATCGAGAATTTCAAAACTAGCGGATGACGCAATTCCTTTGGTTGGATTTTTAATTTTAGGATAGGTTTTCTGTTGCACAATATCTTCACCAAAGGTCTGGTACCAGGCATTGGCCGCTCTTATATTTTCCTTGTGGTTATAGTGGTGAAGGTAGACGGAACGGTCAAAATCATTGATTGCCTTTTTATTGACAAGTAACTTTTCAAACAGATGATCCAACAATAACCCAAAACGTCCTTCCAGTAGTTGGGCAGGCAAATCGTTTAACTGATTAAAAGCCACCCACCAAGGATACACAGGAGTTCCCACGGGCAACATGGGGAGTCGATACATATTTTCATCGGGAGGGGGAGTATCCAGAAGAATCAGTTTATTCACACTGTCTGGATGATTGACGGCAAACGAATAGGCAACATTGGCTCCAATATCATGTCCCGCGACATGCACCATATCGTATCCTAAAGCAACTATCAATTCTTGAATATCATTGGCCATATGCTTCTTGGTATAACCTTCTTCAGGTTTATCACTATCACCCATTCCCCGCAGATCGACTGCAATTACAGTATACTTTTCGGCTAAGAAAGGCATAATATGGTGGTAAGACCACCAGGTCTGAGGCCAACCTGGTAACAGTATCAAGGGTTCTCCTTTTCCACCTATGACATAGTGGGTGTTTATGCCATTGACTTTTTGAAAGCGGCTGGAAAAACCTGGCATTTGTTTTATAAGATTTTCTGTTGTGTATGGATTCATATTGATATGATTTTATTCTTTTAATCCGATGGCTCCCTTAAAGGAAATCCATGCAAAATTCTTATTATCGTTCTTGGCAACATCCCCAGACTCGACTGCATAAATTGCAGTCTCAATGATCGATCCGAACAAATTAAAAATCCAGGGGGTGGTTAGCTCCGTGTTAAGCCGCTTAGCCTTTTGAAGTTCGTTGATAGTTTTCAACCATTTTGATTTGACGTTATCGGATTCAAATTCTTTTTTCCTGTCTAAATCAGAGAAATTACTGCGTTCATAGATTCTTTTAACGAATGAATAATTGGCTCCTTGCTCAATAGCGGCAAAAAGCATATTCCTTATTTTTTTTATAGGGTCCTTGTCACTTGCATAAGCTGTAGTCATAGCCTTGTTACAACTAACTAACATCTCGTTTTTGCACGATTCGATCAAGTCCTCACGATTTTCAAAATAGCGATGCAGCGTTCTACGGGAAACCCCGGCTTCTTCAGCAATCTTCTCCAAGGTATCAGATTGGTTGTTCCTAAGACATCTCACCGCGGCAGCTATAATTTTAGTTCTAGTACTTATCATGACACAAATTTATGAAATTTGTCTCAATAATGTGACATTTTCTTAAAATTAAATTTGTTGAATGGTGTCGTTTCTAGATTTTTTCCAGAACCGAAAAAATTTTTCAGTAATTTAAAAACGATTCACAAGGTTGCAAGAGATTTATATGGTCACTCAAAAGGAAGAGGAAAAGTTTTGTGTTAACTTAATAAACGAGGCTGAAAAGTGTCATTCTGAATATTACCGAGAAACAAAAAATATTTTGTTTAGAAGGTAACTGCGAAGCTGTGAAGAACCTCTTAAAAATATAATATATGGATTTACTAAACTATAAGATTCTTCGCTATAGCCTGTACTGACAGACTGTGTCACAATTAGCACTTTCACCTTTTTTAGCGAAAAACACTCGGACACCGCATTCACATAATTTTTTAACACATGACGGAAAAACACCACAAGAAATTTCCGTCCTAGCCAAACAACAAGTTGAAAAATATGAAACGGTTAAATTTTATAACGGGCTTGCCATGAGCGGAACAAAAACAGAAAAAGGCTTTGAAATCACAACAGGTACAAAAGAAAAATTCACTGCAAAAAAATTGATTTTTGCAACTGGCATAAAAGATATTATGCCAGATATTAAGGGATTTTCAGAATGTTGGGGAATTTCAATAATTCATTGCCCTTACTGTCACGGCTATGAATATCGGAACCAAAACACAGCAATATTGGCAAACGGAGCAAAAGCATTTCACCTTGCTACGTTAGTCAATAATCTGACAGACAACATTACGATTTTGACCACTGGAAAAGCTGACTTTAGTTCAGAACAATTTGATAAACTGAACAAACATGGTATAAAAATTATAGAAACAAAAATTTCCGAATTTGAAAACGAGAACGGACATCTAAGGAATGTCGTTTTTGACGATAGCACTAAAATATCATTTGATGCTGCTTATGCTGCCATTCCTTTTATACAACATTCAGATATTCCGGTTTCTCTTGGTTGTAAACTTTCTGAGCTTGGCTATATCCATGTAGACGATTTTCAAAAGACTACTATTCAAGGTATTTATGCCTGCGGTGATAATTCGAATATGATGCGTTCCATTGCTAATGCCGTTTATAGTGGCAATGTTACAGGAGCAGTGGTAAACGGAGAACTATCAAATGAGCCATTTTAATCTACAAACATACAATGATAGAAGTTTTTATTACCGATATTCAAAACAAGGTCCAAGCAAATCATATTTTAAGTAAAATTCAAACTGAAACCGCTGACTTGAAAATTAACTTTGATTTAAACGAGACAGATTTATCATTTCCTTGTGGGCATACAATTCTAAGAATAGAAGGAGGTGCCATTAACTCTGATGAAACTATAGCAATAGTAAACGAACAAGGGTTTAAATGTCAAATTTTGGAAGATAAAATTTGTAAATAAAGTAAAGGTAACTATGGCAGAATTTTGGGAGACAAGTTTTCGGGATAGGCAAGAAATGTGGGGATGGGAACCTGCAGATTCAGCTATTGAAACTGTAGAATTATTTAAGAAAAATGGCTTAAATAAAATCTTAATACCCGGGTTTGGTTATGGAAGAAATGCCAAGGCTTTTATTGACAATGGATTCAAAGTAGCTGGGATAGAGATTTCCAAAACAGCAATTGATATAGCAAAAGAGCATTTTGGAGCAAGTATAAAAATACACCATGGCCTGCAAGTTCAATGCCGTTTGACCAAGACCTGTATGATGGCATATTCAGTTATTCTTTAATCCATTTACTAAACCACAAAGAGCGAACAAAGTTGATAAAGGATTGCTATAACCAACTTAGGTCTGGTAGATATATGGTTTTTGTATCCATCTCGAAAAAGGATTTTAGATATGGAGAAGGAGAAGAAATATGCAAAGACACATTTAAGAAAAATTACGGTGTTACCCTGTACTTTTATGATTCAGAATCAATTCGAGTAGATTTTGGCAATTATGGTTTGGTAGATGCCAGAGAAATTAGAGAACCTATAAATAATTTAGGAGACAAACCCTCGCAACGGTTTTGGTATATTATCTGTAAAAAGTAATTTGTAAAAAAAGGTCATTCGAAAAATGAATAACAATCACTGAAAACGTGATCATCTTACAACCCTTTATGACGCATGATGAAAATCCATTTCCCTATTTAGATGATTGATTCTGTAGAAAACCCCTTATTATTATAGCCCCCTTGCCATTTTTATTGCTTCATTTACTTGAATCTGTCGTTGCTTGAAATAAACCTATACTGGAGTTTTTATATGGTGCTGGTAGTCCATTTGTATTTTTTAATTTCACCAATCCTAAAAAATCAAAACCACATTTTTCGTAATATTTTATTAATCCAGGATTATTTCCAACAGTATCCATGCGAATATATTTTTTGTCATTCTCAATAGCGAATTTTTTTGCCCATTTTAGAAGCTCCCTAACTAAATTTTGCCCCCTGAAACTTGGATTGGTCGCAATACGATGTATATAAACAGAAGGATCATTATTCCGTCCTTCCCAAATTTGTGCGTCATCAAAAGTTGTCGCCCAAACACAAGCAACTTGGTTATCAATCAATAATTTCCATTGCCTATTTTCAGATATCTCTGTTATAATGAGTTTTCTATCAAATTTAGGCCAATGCATCGTAAATTTTGTTTTTTGAAAATCCCTTGCAATTTTATACAGACGAAATATTTCATCTATATCATCTGTACCACAGTTTTTTATTTCCATAACTTTCTATCAATTCATTAGTTTAATTTATAGGTGGTAGATTATGAGACCTAGTGTTGTTGTGCATCCAAGTAGCTAGTTCTTTCAAATATCAAGCACATACCATAGATCGTAAAAAACCTAGTGGGCAATCTTCCTTCCTAATTTCAGGGGGACTGGTTTTACCTTAAGGCGGGCCTAATCGATATTTGTCTTATCCTCCTGTAATAGGCCATCCATAATCTTTTTTAGAAATTTTGTTTTGTTCTTTTTTACTTCTTTGAGAAACGGCGAACCATCATCAATGTTGGAGATATTCTTCCCTCCCCATAGCGCAATTTCAATTAGAGCAGGTATTAAATCAACACCTTTTGGAGTCAGTCTATACAATCCTTTTACCTTATTACCCGGATACAGTAATTTGATGATGATTCCATTATTCTCCAACATCTGTAATCTATTCGCTAATATATTGGTTGCTATTTTTTCCGCAGATTTTGTAAAATCTCCGTAAGTACGAGATTTATGCAGCATTAAATCCCTAACTATCAATAACGACCATTTATCTCCGAAAATATCCAACGATGAACTTATTGGGCAATCGGAGCGCATTTCAGCTGATTTCATAATTTTTTTATTTTTTTACTTGCATATTGAAAGTGATTATTTATTTTTGTACTTGCATTTTGCAAGTAATTAATTTTAATTTACACTTGCAAATCAAAAGCAAATTTAATCATTTGAAATAAAAAGATATTACATCATGACAAAAATTTTAGTAACAGGAGCCACAGGAGTAGTGGGAAGAAGTACAGTGGAACATTTGTTAAAGAAAGGTGTTCCCGCAAGTCAAATTATCGGACTTTCTCGAAAAAAAGAAAATCTAGAAGACTTAGCTGCGAAAGGCGTAGAAATACGTGAAGGTGATTATTTTGATTATGATTCCTTATTGCGTGCATTTGAAGGTGTTGATAAAATCATGCTAACGAGCGCCATTGCTTTTACAGATCGATCTACCCAACATTATAATGTAATTACCGCTGCCCGACAAATGGGCGTTAAGCACGTGGTATATATGTCAATTATGCGTAAAGAAGGTTCGGGACGTATTATGCCCGAAGTTACGGAATCGGACCTTTTTACGGAACAAGTGCTTAAATCCTCAGGGCTTGATTATACTATTTTGTACCACCCGCCCTTCGCCGATCTTTTATCGTTCTACTATGGTCCCGATCCTTTTGAAACTGGAATAAAAGTTCCAGCAAACAATGGAAAAATGGCTCCTGCGACAAGAGACGAATTGGCAGAAGCCCACGCTGAAATACTTTCTACACCGGGACATGAAAATAAAACCTATTCATTAGGTGGATCCCATGCTATTTCGTTTTCCGACATAGCAAAAATTCTTTCGGAACTAAAAGGACAACCTGTTTCTTTTACCACCATTACGGCCGAAGAATATATTGATGGAATAGTTGCCCAAGGAGTCGCTCGTCATGTTGCCGAATTTATAACAGGTTGGGTACTGGCCATTGAAGGAGGTGAATTCGAATATCAATCCGGTGATTTGGAGCGGTTATTAGGTAGAAAGACAAAAACTTTCAAAGATATCATGGAAACAACTTTAGTTTAGAATACTTGCGAGTTATAATAACCGAAGCGGTTGAGAATATATGTTTTCAGCCACTTCGATTTAACTCTATCAAATCTTAACTGTTAAAAAAAGGTATGAAAATTGGAATTATCGGATCAGGGCAAATAGGCAAAGCCCTTTCAAAGAAATTGGTAAATGCAGGTTATCCTGTTATCCTATCCAATTCGAGGGGTATTGAGTCGTTGCAACCCCTTATAAAAGAACTTGGAACATTGGCAATAGCCGGTACAAACGAAGATGCCTGCAATGCGGATGTTATAATATTGGCTGTGATGTGGTGGCATATACCCGATGTGGTAAATGAACTTAAAATCCAGTTGAAAGGAAAAATCGTTGTTGATGTTAGCAATTATTTTTCTAAAGACGGTAATCCTACAAAATTGGAAAAGCCAACTGGTGTTATCGTCGCAGAACTAATGCCTGATTCTAAAATCGTCAAAGCATTTAACCATTTATATGGCAAGTGGATCGAAGCAGATCCTAAAGTAGCGAACGGCAAACGTGTCAGCTTTATTTCCGGAGACCACCCCTCTGCCAATGCAACCGTAGGGAGGATAATAAAAGACTTAGGATTTAAGGTTGTTGACCTTGGTAATTTGGAACAGGCGGGTCAAATAACCGATGTTGGGCAAGCACTATCTGGACTGAATTTAGTTAGTTACCCAATTTAATATTTATCAATACATTTAGTTTAGGAAATCGACTTGTGATTTCTGCTGTTAATGATTCACGACCAGTTTGTGTTGAAACATCTGCCACAATGGTATTTATTTTTGGAAAACGTTTTTTCACCTCATTAAGTGTTGCCTTTGTTCTGCCACAAATAATAACTACATGTCCTTCATTTAAAAAGGTTTCGTCCATTGCCAAACCAATACCTGCACTTCCACCAGTAATTAATACTGTATTATTACTCTGTTTTATATATACTTTAATTATATTTTATTCTAATTTATTTGCTGCTAAAAGTTCACCTTTATTTATTTTTCCGACCAAATTCTTCCACTTTATCTAGCCACTTTTTCCTTAATCCGTTGGTCGATTTTTTTACAGATCCAAAATAGGTAACTTTCACTGGTTTAATTCCACAATATTCCAAGGTTGCCTTTTTAAGTTGATTGATACTTGGTTTTCCTAAAACAAGCCAATAATACCAACTTGGAGCGTCAAGAGTTGTAATTATATGTACCGTTTCACCTTTAAGCAACTTATCCCACTAAACTGAGTTTTCTCTGGGTTGAAATGCCATACCAGGTAAAAAAAGTTGATCTATGAAGCCCTTTAAAATTGCAGGTATTCCTGCCCACCAAACAGGATGAGTCCAAACCAAATGGTCTGCCCATGTAATTTTTTCCCAAGCATTCAAAAGATCCGGCTCCAATTCGGTTCTTTTTAGATAGCCAAATTCAAGATTAGGATTAAACTTTAAATTAGAAATTATTAATTCTTCTACTTCCGCATTACTTTCCAAAGCTCCTTTTTTATATGCGGCCGCAAGTCTAAAGTTCAGACTTTCTTTATTTGGATGGCCATTAAGGATCAAAATTTTTTTAGCCATTCTCAATTTTTAAAAATTGGAATTGCAAATATACTTTCAATATTATACTTTTTCAAGTAAGATGCTAATCAAGGAATTAAAGAACCTCAAAGCTATTGGCATAGTAAACCGGGAAACATTCAATACGGTCCCTATTACCGTTGAGTATAGTTTAACGGATGATGGACTTACCTTGAAACCCGTGCTTGACCAAATGAAAGAATGGGCTAGTGATTTCAGGAAAAAATTAGAAAAAAAACGTAAAAAACTTGAAAGATGTTTTAAAGGAATTATAATATAAAAAAGGTTTATATAGATTTCCCAATCACTTTATCTCTATGATTTTTGCCCCATGTGCTTAGCTCTTCCAGGACATTTTTTAATGTGTGGCTATATGCTGTGGATTCATAAATGATACTTACCGGTGAACTTGGATATACGATTCGTTTTATGAGAAAATTCATTTCTAGATCCTTCAATTCATTCGACAATACTTTGGGCGAAATACCCTTGATTTCTTTTTGAATCTCATTAAACCTTTTGGGAGATTGCACCAGGCAAAGCACTATGGCCAATTTCCATTTTCCGTTTAATACGTACATCGCATCCAGCACGTTTTTTAATGAGCCCGCACATGCTTCCTTGGTCGGAAGTGCTTCTTGTTCAAGTGTTTTCATAGTAACAAAGATAAAAACTTTCCTAAAGGTAACCGCTTTCCTTTAGGTAACTACTATATTTTGTATAGTTATTCGCGTTAGTTTTGTGCTTTTAAAGTTGTAAATAAAATACAAAATGAATTCAAAACGCATATTACAAATCAACTCCAGTATCATGGAAGAAAAATCGTATAGCAGAAAATTAGGAAATGCTATCGTTGAAAAAATAAAGGTAAAATATCCTAACAGTACACTTGAGCAATTGGATTTGGTGGAAAGTAATATCCCACATCTAACACCGGAAACTTTACATGCCATGTTTACTCCAGAAGAGCATCAAACCGATGAAGTGAGGCAAGCACTTCAACTGTCGGATAATTTGGTGAAACAATTATTTGACTGTGACATCGTGGTAATTGGCGCACCACTTATCAACCGTACCATCCATTCTTCCCTGAAGGCATGGATAGACCATATAACACGTCGTGGAATCACATTTGGCTATAATGAAGCTGGCATGCCCATTGGATTCATCTCAGAAAAAAAAGTATATGTGGCCATGAGTTCAGGTGGCATTTACACAGATGAACAAGGTAAATCGAATGATTTTGTAGCACCTTACCTAAAATCGTTCTTAGGCTTCTTGGGCATGACCGACCTTACCGTATTTAGAGCTGAAGGACTTCATATTCCCGTTATACAGGATACGGCATTAGAAAAAGGAGTTAATAGTATTGTCATTGATTAAAAAAATATACTGCTCTTCTCAATAGTTTGAAAAAGAGGCTGTCTGAAAAGTGTCATTCTGAATATTACCGAGAAACAAAAATATTTTGTTTTGAAGGTAGCCGCGAAGCTATGATGAATCTCTTAAAAACATAATATATTGTTTTACAAAATAATAAGATTCTTCGCTATAGCCTGTACTGAGCATTCTAAGTTAATAACAAACTTTTCAGACAGCCTCTTTTCATTATCCCCATTCCTGTTATAAAATCCCTCATTTAGGTTATATCTGCCTTTATCCGCTTGATGATATTTGCACTATAAAATAGAAGTATGAATATAGTCATTACAGGTTCCTTAGGGAACATCGGTAAATCGCTCACCCCCACTTTGGTAAAAAGAGGGCATCATGTCACAGTAATCTCGAGCAAAGCAGAAAGGCAACAGAACATTGAAGCTTTTGGGGCAAAAGCAGCCATTGGCTCTATGAAAGATGGCGGGTTTTTAGCCAAAACTTTCAAAGGAGCCGATATCGTTTACCTCATGGAAGCATGGGAAGGCATCGGCAGCATTTTTGATAAAGATGTTGATTTTTTGGCAGGCTTTCATCTCATTGGAAACAATTATAAACAAGCTGTATTGGCTTCGGGAGTTAAAAAGGTTGTTCATCTCAGCAGTGTTGGTGCTCACTGTTCTACAGGGTATGGTTCGCTTTCCGCCCACTATGATGTTGAAAATATTTTGAAGCAACTTCCCGATGATGTTTCCATCAAGTTTATGAGACCAACCGGTTTCTACACCAATTTATTTAGGTCTATGCCATCTATTAAAGAAAAAGGGGCGATTGTTTCAAACTATGGTGGCGATAAAAAAGAACCTTGGGTTTCCCCATTGGATATCGCTGACGCAATTGCCGAAGAAATGGCATCCCCTTTTGAGGGAAGAAAAGTTCGTTATATAGCAAGTGATGAAGTATCTCCCAATGAGATAGTCCGAATATTGGGAAAAGCCATCGGAAACCCTGATTTAAAATGGGTTGAAATTTCAGACGAACAAATGCTAGAGGGCATGTTGTCAATGGGCGTAAATCCAAAAATTGCAAAAGGGATGGTAGAAATGCAGGCAAGTCAACGTACCGGTTTATTGTTCGAAGATTTTTATCGTAACAAACCAGAATTGGGCAAAATAAAATTTGTTGATTTCGCCAAAGATTTTGCTATAGCTTATAATAATTAAAAAAAGCGACATGAAAAAAGTACTAATTACAGGGGCCAACAAAAGTATTGGCTATGAAACCGCACGACAATTATTGCAACAAGGCTACTACGTTTTCATAGGCAGTCGCAATCTGGAAAACGGAGCGGCAGCTTTCGAAAAACTTAAAGCCGAAGGACTAACTCATGTTGAAATCGTACAATTGGATGTTACCGATGACGATTCAGTAAAATCGGCAAGAATTGAAATCGGTAAAAAAACGGAAGTTCTGGACGTGCTTATCAACAATGCAGGTATCAATGGCGGTTGGCCACAAGCTGCATTAGAAGCAAGCATAGACCAATTCAAACAAGTATTTGAAACCAATGTGTATGGTGTGGCTAGAGTGACACAAGCATTTATTATATGATGTATAAAGCAGAAGAACCACGTATAGTAAATGTATCATCAAGTGGTTGTTCCTTAACACTACATTGCGATCCCGCTTGGAAATATTATTCACACAAAGCGGCTGTCTATCCGGCATCAAAAGCAGCCCTTAATATGTACACTATCAATTTGGCATATGAACTAAAGGATACGTCATTTAAGGTAAATGCCGTTTGTCCGGGATTCGTGGCAACGGACTTTAATGACCATCGTGGCACAGGTACGGTGCAAGAAGCAGGAACTCGTATTAGTAAATATGCTATGATTGGCGAGGATGGTCCCACAGGAAAGTTCATCAGCGAGGAACACAATCCAGAAACAGGAGAATGCCCTTGGTAAAAATTATTGCTTTTGAATTTTGTAAATTTGAGAATGAAAAAGGAAGAGAATACACTTTATAAATTTGAATCATTAAACGACTTTCATTGGGTGTTTGGCTTACAAAAACCTATGCACCCGTTGATTAGCTTCATTGATATTACGGACTTAGAAAAACTACCCAACGATTTTCCGAAATCTATGGTAATGAACTTCTATAAGGTTTCCTATAAAACGGGGATGTGTGGACAAGCTAAATACGGACAGCATTATTATGATTTTGGAGAAGGGGGTTTGGTACTTACCTCTCCAAATCAAGTATTTGAAAGTCCCAGTGGCAATCACGCAGGTGGTAGTTTATTATTGGTCCACCCCGATTTTCTTTTAACCTATCCATTGGCAAAGAAGATCAAGGAATATGGTTTCTTTTCCTATGCCACTAATGAAGCACTGCATTTATCAGAAAATGAAAGAAAAACAATCTTATCCATTTTTGAAATTATAGACGCTGAATTAAAAAGTAGGATAGATGATTTTAGCCAGGATGTCATGATAGCACAACTTGAGCTCCTGTTAAGTTACTGTAACCGTTTTTATAAACGACAATTCATGACTCGAAAAGTCGTAAACAACGAATTACTACAAAAAATGGAGGAAATTTTAGACAACTATTTTAATGGCTCCTCACCATTGAAGGAAGGAATTCCAACAGTGCAATTGCTCTCTGAAGAATTAAATATTTCTCCCAGCTATTTAAGTGATATGTTGAGAGCTCTAACCGGTTTAAGCGCACAGCACCATATACACAACAAACTTGTCGAAAAGGCAAAAGAAATGCTTTCTGTATCTGAATTAACAGTTAGTGAAATAGCATATAAATTAGGCTTTGAATACCCTCAAAGTTTTAGCCGATTGTTTAAGAGTAAAAATGGGGTCAGTCCGATGGCGTTTAGGGCGAGTTTCAATTGAATTAAATAATCCAAATTAGCAATGCTATAAAAAATAGAATCATTTTTTAATCCTTAAAGGTAGAATGGTTTTATAGGCATCATTATAAACTAAGAACTGAAGTAGAGTTATCCATCTTCGGGTGGATAGAGACTTGGTACAATAACAAACGAAGACATTCCTTTTTAGGGAACAGAACAATAAGAGAATTTGAATTAGATATGTATAACCACAAACTAGCTGCTTAGTCATTCAACTTAAAGTCCAGTTTTTTGTTGCAAGTCCAATTAATAATTATGAGGTATTATGAGAACAATAAAAATGGAGCCGATAATTTTATTTTTCCTGAAATGAAAAAAGCAGATTTCAGTAACGCCAAAGCTATTTATCACAAAATCAAAGTGGTGATCAGTAAATTCAACAAGGACCTAAAATCAATTGTAAAAAAAAGCCTTGATTACTAAAAAGAAATAACATAAAACCTATAATAAATAACCCAAATGTTTGTTTTAAAGCAGAAGAACCTTCAATGAAATGGAAAACAAAGAACTTGTGAAAAAGCTTAAGAAAGGCAATAAAAAGGCCTTCAAGGATATATATTCCTCCTATTATTCAAAATTAATTCAAACCGCAAAGCGATTTGAGTTCAAGTTTCTTACACCCGAAGATTTTGTACAGGAAACTTTTCTTAAGATCTACAATAACAGAGAACAGCTAAAAGAAGACGTTCTTTTTGATAAGCAGTTATTTGTCATTTGTAAAAACATTATCCTAAATCATTTAAGAAGAGAAAATAAGGTTATTCCTATTAACGCCTCTATTCTTAAAAGTGATCTTCAGGAAGAAGATGATTTTTATGAAGATTTCGAATATAAAAAAAAACAATTAGAGGATTTACTCCTCCAACTTCCAGAACAGCAACGGAAAATTTTCATACTTCACAAACTAAAAAATTATTCTTATCAGGAAATAGCAGAAATTACCCAACTCTCCCCCAAGACAATTGCCAACCACATTTACCTGGCCAATAAATTTCTTCAGAAAAAAATAGCAAACGCTTAGGAACTTTTCGATTCTTGTTTGTCATATAAGTAAGTACAAAACAAACTTATTATGAAAAACGTAGTAAAATTTCTTAGTCTATTTATCTTCATTTTAATTTTCCCGTCCTGTAGCAATGACGACGACAACTCTGTTCCGGAAACCACAACCATGGTGGGCAATTGGGTTCAAAGCAAAGTTAGTTTGAAATATGAAAACCCATCTAATGGCAACATTATAGAAAAAGTTTACGATTTGACCGATTTATGTGATCCTATACCTGTAGCTATATTTCAAGAAAATGGAGGACTTACCTACACAAATATTATGATTGACGCCAGTACACAACAAGAATTAACTTGTGAAAGCACAAATACTATGGAAGGAGCGGGTGAAGGAACTATTACCCTTGAACGCCAATAGCTGTTCCAATATAAAAAACCTGAAGTTTGAATCAAACTTCGGGTTTACCTTTTCAAGGAAGGCTATTACTTACGATAGTTCAAATTGATGATACATCTGAATATAAACCTTCATTACCAACCCAATGATAAATATTAAAAGAAAAATTGATTAAGCTTGGGAACTTTGTATTTCTCGTTTGTCATATATACGTAAACAATGAAGGTTGAAATATTTAATACCGATATTAAAAATGAGCAACAGGCTAATTACTTGTTAAGCCTACTTAGAAAAAGTATTTCAGATGCGTTAATCGATTTTGATTTTAAAGAGAGCAATACTTTATTAAAAGTTGAAGTAAACCGTGATGTTTCAGAAATAGTACATTCATTATTTATAACTCAGGGAGTAAAATGTCAAAAGCTTTAAAAGATATATTATGGACGATAAAGAGATTGAAAAAAAATTACAAGATGTTTGGGAGGAAACTTCTGAAGTACAGCCCGAAGATAAATTTGAAAAATCCTGGCAAGATTTTTCATCGAAAACATTTAACCGTAAAAAGAAACCTATTAAACCCTGGCACTACGCAGCTGCGGCCGTGCTCGTTATTTTCCTTTCGATAAGTGGTTTGTGGATGTACAATAATTCAACATTTGAGCCTTCTATTGCCAGCAAGATCAATATTATCAAAAATCCAGGCAATCAGGATAAAACCGTTTATCTTCCGGATGGCTCACTCGTAGAACTTGAACCACATGCTCAACTCGAATTTTCAGATAATTTTAGAAAGAACAGAAAAATCAGGGTAAAAGGAGAAGCTTTCTTTAGAGTTAAAAAAGACAAAGACCATCCATTTCAAGTATCGTGCAAAACTACCACTACTACTGTTTTAGGCACTGAGTTTAACGTGAAAGAAGAAATTAGTAATACTGTAAATGTCCAGCTTTATGAGGGTAGTATTCAAATGAGCGTAAAGGACAGTACTAATAATTGGATACTATCACCAGGCGAAAAGTTTGTCTACAATACAAATCACTTGACCATAACGTCTTTTAAAAGGTTTAAAGATTTTAATAAAAAACCTTTAAAAGAGGTCATTAAATACATTCAAACAAATTACAACTATAAAATAACCTTCCCTCAAGAACTACTACAAAAGCAAGTTACAATTCGCATTCGAAAAAAGGAGAAATTATCGAACATCACACAAATATTATCTGAAATATACAATCTAAATTCTTATAGAGATGAAAACATAAAAGAAATAACATTTAAATAAAAAAGCGAAAGGATGTCCTAGCCGCTAAACTAAACATCCTTTCTATGATTAAAAAAGACATACATCCATTTTAACCGAATATAAAAATACAAATTTTATGAAGCATATAAAATATTGCTTTCTAATGCTTAGCCTAAATATCTTTTCGCAAAATATCTCAATTTCGTTAGATCAAACAGCAACGTTGAAACAACTATTTACTGAAATAGAAAATCAGACCGACTATAAATTTGCATATAATAACTCCATATATGTAGACCAAAATCTAAGTGAAAAAATAGACTATAGTGATGTTGAAATTAAAAACCTTATTTCGATTCTCAATAAAAACTCACCTTTTCAATTTTCCGTTATAGGAAACAGTATTACTGTTAAGAGAAGAGAATTACAATCTCAACAAGAGAGACATAAACTATCTGGTGTAATCCTAGATGATTCAGGACAGCCTCAGTTAGGAACTAACATTTACATTCAGGAAACATCAACAGGAACTGTAACGGATGAAAATGGATACTTCTCAATGTGGCTCCCGGAAGGGAACTATACTTTAATAACAAGTTATTTAGGGTATGAAAACCAAACCCTAAATGTAGCTCTCAATAGTAATAAAAATCTTAACATCTCAATGCTTGCAAACAATCAAGCCTTGGACGAGGTTGTAATTACCCAGAATACCAAGGCGGTGAATATTAAAAAACCGCAAATGAGCGTGAATAGTCTATCAATCAAAGAAATAAAGGAAATGCCCGTAGCCATGGGAGAAGCCGATCCCTTAAAATCCCTTTTAACTCTTCCCGGAGTGACCAGTTCTGGAGAAGCCTCTTCGGGTTTTAATGTGAGGGGTGGTGCAGCAGATCAGAATTTAATTTTATTAGATGGCACCCCCATCTATAGTGATTCGCATTTATTTGGATTTTTCTCTGTCTTTAATGCTGATGCCATTAGTAATTTAGACTTATATAAAGGAGGCATCCCTTCCCGATTTGGCGGGAGGGTATCTTCTATTTTGGACGTACACCAAAAAACAGGAGATTATGATGACTTTCATATGAACGGAGGTATTGGATTAATCTCCAGCAGGCTTACCGCAGAAGGGCCTATTCAAAAAGAAAGAGGATCTTTTATGGTTGCCGGACGTACATCTTATGCCCATCTTTTTTTAAAACTGGCAAACAATAACAATTCTGCTAAGTTTTATGACCTTAACACAAAATTGAATTATAAGCTTAATGAAAATAACAGCATTCATTTTTCAGGCTACTTCGGAAATGATGTATTTGACATAAGCGATAGTTTCTCTAGTACTTATGGAAATACTATGGGGAATTTAAGTTGGAAACATCGTTTCTCCGATAATATAAATACAAATTTATCATTATTCTACAGTGATTATACGTTCAAATTAAGTATTAGTGGGCGAAATTTTAATTGGGAAAGTAACATCAATAGTTATGGTTTGAAATACAACTGGAATCATTTTATTTCAGAAAATTTACAGCTCAACTATGGTATAGCGGCAAATTATTATGATTTTAACCCTGGTACCTTGAAACCCGAAAGTGAAGATTCACAATTTAATTTTCAGCAGCTTGATAAAAAATATGCTTTAGAACCTTCAGCATATTTAGATGTTGAACATAAAATCACAGAAAAACTTAACCTACGCTACGGCTTACGCTATAGTATGTTCTATCGTTTTGGGAAGCAGGAAATAAATACCTATGCCAATAATAATCCTGTAATCTATAATTCTATCTATAACATTTATGAAGAGGCTACACCTACAGGATCTGTGGCCTATGGCAAGGGAGAAAAAATTGCAAGTTTCAACAATTTGGAACCTAGGGTGGCATTGTCATATGCTTTAAACGATGATCAATCCTTTAAGGCAAGTTATAATAGGATGGCGCAGTACCTGCACATTTTATCCAACACACAATCACCGACACCGATGAACATTTGGACACCTAGCGGACCGTTTATAAAACCACAACTGCTTGACCAATATGCTGTAGGATATTTTAGAAATTTTAGTGATAAGCAATATTCACTCGAAACGGAATTCTTCTATAAAGATGTAAAAAATAGACTGGATTATGTAGAAGGAGCAGATTTATTGGCGAATAACAACATAGAAAGGATTATTCTCAATGGGAAAGCCAGAGCTTACGGAATGGAATTATTGTTTCGTAAAAACACAGGAAGATTAACGGGATGGATCGCCTATACCCTTTCAAGGGCAGAACAAAAAACAATAGGCAGAACACCTGAAGAACCGGGAATCGCAAATGGGAATTGGTATTTATCTCCATATGATAAATTACACGACATTAGCATTATAGCAGATTATGATTATAACAAAAAATGGTCGTTCAACGCTAATTTTTCATTGCAATCAGGTCAACCCGTAACCTATCCAAATGGTTATTATGAGCTTGGTGAACTTCATATTCCCAACTATTCAAGCCGAAATGAGAACCGTTTACCTACGTACCATCATTTGGATTTGGCAGCTACTTATACCCCCAAACCAGATAAAAAGAAAGGGTGGCAAAGTTCTTGGGTCTTTAGCATCTACAATGCATATCATAGAAAAAACGCAGCTTCAATTCGATTTACTACCAACGATGACACAGGCGCAAATGAAGCACGCCGCCTATCCATCTTTGGCATATTACCAAGCATATCGTATAATTTCAAATTTTAAAGAGATGAAAATAATAACAATGAAATATTTAAAATATATAGGCGTTTTTTTTCTATTTTTTTTAAGCTCCTGTGAAGAGGTCATCGATGTAGATCTGGAAACAGGTGATTCTACAATTGTAATCGATGCAGAGATTTTATGGGAAAAGGGAACAGATGGAAATCTTCAGACTATAAGAATAAGCAGAATGACAGATTATTATAATCCGGAGCCCCCAAAAGTATCCGGAGCTCAGGTTTATATAGAAAATAGCCGTGGAGATTTATTTACTTTCAATGAATCTGATGAAACTGGTGTGTATGTGTGCGATCATTTTCTTCCTCAATTAAACAACACCTATACCTTAGAAGTCACGGTAGGAGATCACGTTTTTAGTGCTTCTGAAACTTTAATCCCTGTACCAGAAATAAACCGCGTAGAACAAGATTACGTAAATGGGTTTTCAGGAGATAAAAACTTTGAGGTTTCTATTTTTTATAATGACCCTGAAAATCAAACTAATTTTTATTTAACTCATTTTAAAGCTCAGGTTTTACAATATCCTGAATACATTCTGGCCGATGATGATTTCTTTAATGGTAATGAAATTGAAAATAACTTTTCAGATGAAGATTTGGAAGTGGGAGATACTGTAGAGATTATACATAGGGGGGTCTCTGAACAGTTTTATAATTATATGAATTTAGTATTGGAAACTACGAGTTCCAACCCCTTTGCAACTCCACCCGCAAACATTAGAGGTAATATTATAAACCAAAACAATCCTGAAGAATATGTTTTGGGATATTTCAGATTATGCGAAGCAAACCATTTGTTATATAATCTGGAAGAAGAGTGAACCGAGAATACCAAATGAACTTCCTCAGGACAGAGCCCACGAGATATCTAGCAGAGGAAAGATTTTGAAATGTTGTACCTATGTTGTACCCAAACAAAAAGGAGCTGTCTAAAAAGGCAGCTTCTTTTTTTGTATTGATTGATGGTGTTCGTATCTTAAAGTATGAATAAAAAAGTAGTATGGAAGAGCAATCATCAAGACCAATTGATTCTACTACCACCTAGTTATGATAAATTAGTCCCAAGAACCATCCCGTTCGTATAGTTAACACGATTATAGACCAGATTGATATTAGTAGTATTGAGAATACCCACTAAGCCACATAAAATGAAACCTTTTTCATCAGGATAATTAAATCTTAGGTATAGGTTTTAATAATAATAAAGAAGCAATTATTACAGCTAAAAAACCCACAAGCAATAACCAAAACTGACCTGGTCTTCCAACAGCTTTGAACTGAAATGATAAGCCTATAGCGAAAATCCCTCTAAACAAGGTCCAGAAACCCATATAAAAAGGAAGAATAATTATCGTTAGCTGTGGATGTAAGATGAGAAGTGTGCCTAAAATTAAATCAAAGAGTCCGCCAACCAAATGCCAACCCCAACTTTCCATTTTCTTTCTATTTGAGAGTGAAAAGATGATAGAAAATACTCCTGAAATAAAAATTGAAATACTAAAAATTAAAGCTAAAGAAACATAACTTGCCTCTGGTGTTCTATACATCCAAATACCTAAAACTATAAATAGTACTCCCAATACAAGGAACAGCCACCAATTTTTTGCTGTTGGTTTAGCCAAATTTAATGAAGCTCCAGACATATTGTTTATTTTAACTCGATGTAAGCATAATATTACTGAACTGACTATCAATAATTTAATCTTGGTTGTCAGGTTGAATACTTCGGTAAACTCAGCACAGGCTCTGTCGAAACCTATTTAAATAGCTGGTTTTAATGACCTTTCGACTTTAGTTTATGCTGAGCGCCCGCCTGCCGGACGGGCAGGAAGTCGAAAGGCTCAAGGCGACAAATCGCTTTATTAGCGAATTTATTGTTAAAAACCCCCTTGCCTGCCTGGTCGGCAGACAGGTTTTAAATCGAACTCACGTCTTATTTTATATAATTAATTAACATACGTTTCTTGAACTTATTAAAAAAACTAAAGTAATTTTTATTATGCTTTTTAATACACCCATAAAGCGGATTCTCTAATATAAACCGTGAAAGCCAAAACTTTCACGGTTATTAAACACAAAATCAAAGGGTTTTTAATTTTAACTAATAATTTATGATTTTGCATTTATAAATAGCAACAAGTTCTTACCAATACAGTGTTAAACTTTTAATTAGAGAAGAATTTATTGGTGTACTGTCAATACCGTGTTTGTATTTAACTTTTTTAATGTTGAAATAACTTTCGATTGCACTATACCCATTCTCCTAAATAAATCTGGTTTTTTATCCACCACACAGATGATCTTGTCATTGTGAGAAGCTGCATAATCTGCCAATTTATGATCTGGCCTTAAAAATTCCAGGTCTATCGGTTTGTTGGACAATTGTTTAAGATATCCTAGCATGATTTCTAGATTATCTGTTGCTTTCCCAGATAGCATACTCTGTTCCTCTAGCACGAAAATTCCAATCTTGGTTTTGGTGTTTTCTAAAACCTTTATGAATCGTTCAATTTCTTCGGTATTGATTTTTTCCTGAAAATCTGATGCAATTATTAGATGAATTCCATTGTATGCTTTAGCGTGTGGCGGCACAATTAAAATAGGACAAGACCTTATTTTTTCCAATATATTTTCGGTCGTTGCTCCCAATGAGGTTAAACCTTTACTTGTTAGCACTACGACATCTATTCCTATTTTATCAACGTTTTCCTTAATACCTTCAGCCAAACTTCTAGATTCTGAAATGGCATGGAAAGTATGCTTTGGATTGTCGGATTTTAAAGTTTTACGCGTAACTAGTATTCCTAGTTTCTTTAAGGATTCTTTTTTTGGTTTTTCAAACCATTCGTCATCAGCTTGAAGCATTTCGATCGCATTCAAACCAGAAGTTTCATACTTATAAGTATTCAAAAAATAAAACTCGCAATTCACATTCTTGAAAAGCGTAGTGATATAATCTACGGTCTGATAACTATTTAGTGAAAAATCTGTTGGAATCAATATTTTTTTCATGATGCTATGATTTTTAATTATTATACCAATTATGAATTAAAATGAGCAACAGAAAACGACATTGCTTATTTGTTTTTGCCTGCTGCGTGTTATTTGCATAGCCTAAGCTATGGAAATGATGAGTAAAGTGATAAAACGAATTAATGAATGAGTTTGAATTGCGTATTTTAATTCTTAATTGGTATTACTTAGGCTAACCGCAAATTCAATCATCTTTGTGGTTAGAAATGCACAAAACCTTTTGAAACACTAACTAACCTGTTATTAACCAACCATGGTTTTGTGCACCTAAGAAAATTTGATTTTTATTTACGTTGGTACTTTCTAAGTAACAAATAGAACTCATTTTTAAAAGCGTTAAACTCTTCAACTAGCTTCATATAGTTTTCGCGTTTTTGTTCATGTACTTTCAATCTATTGAAATCATATTCTACTTTTCCATACTCATATTCTATCTTAAGCTCTTGCTCATATTTACACAGGTTTGCCATGTATAATATATTATTTCTGCGTAGAACTTGAATTTTCCTAGAAACCGATTCAATTCTTATGAGCTGCTTTTCAATTATAGAAACATGATCTAATTCACTATTGAAACATTCCATAGAATTAATCCAAGAGTTTAATTCGAGCAGATCTTTTTGTATACATAGTCTTCTATGAACATTTATCTTATGTATTGTGATTTGCATCAACCAATTTCTTTAAACTTGAAATTTTGGTAATACCCTATCATATAGATTGTCTTTAAGCCGTTGATATTTATCCAAATGGTACTGATAACTTTTACGTAAACGTTCATATTCTCCTAAAAAAACGATATCACATTGTATGTCATCACATTCTACAACTTTATTATAGGTATTAGCATATTTTAAAACTGTATTATAAAGTTGTTTATTAGCTTCTTTTCGTTTTGAAAAAAGGGTTAAAACGGATTCAGGTATTTCTTCATTTTGAATGGATTGCGCATATAAGTTTAAAAGCTTGTCTACTTCTTTATCTATATATTGAAGTTGATTCACCCACCCCTTTAGTTCTATTGAATTATATTTGTGTAGAATATCTACATCGTTATCATGATTCAATATTTCTGTATTTAAAGTTTTCATATATTATATTTTTATATCGATATTACTATATGTTTTTCTTGATCCACATCAACTATTTGTAGTTGTTGTTTCCCTCCAGGGAAATCCCAAATTATGATGTCGTTTTTTGAATATCCAATTAATGCAGCTCCCATTGGAGTAAGAATCGAAATCTTATTTTGCTTCAAATCTTTGTCCATTGGCATCACCACTTGAACCGTTTTTTCCCAACCATTACCAGAGATTACCCTAACTTTGCTATTTATGCGAATTACATCATCTGGCACTTCATCTTCATCGACTATATGAGCAGTTTTGATCTCATCTGTTAATCGTTGCAAGGACTTTTGTGTTTCGAAATTTTCAGCATAACCTGAAATATTGAGTATGCGTTTTAAATACACATATTCTTTCTTTTCTAATATTAAACTCCCGTACTTCATGTCATAAAATGTTTAAATGATTATTTTAATTTTAAGGAAAAATCCCTCTTTCAACATACGCTCTTTCTATACGTTGTATAGCAATACAATAGGCTGCTGTGCGCATATCTACAACTTTTTTTAGAGAGTAGTCATATACCTTATTAAATGATTCTCTTAACTTTTTCTCCAGTTTAGCCATTACTTCATCAAGCTGCCATAGCTCACCATTACGGTTTTGAAGCCACTCATAATAACTACCCACAACACCTCCAGAATTGCATAAAATGTCAGGAATAATTGTAATTCCTCTTTCTAGTAGAATTTTTTCTCCCTCTACGTTTGTTGGTCCATTGGCACCTTCTGCCACAATGGTTGCTTTAATTTGCGTAGCATTATCTGCAGTTATTTGGTTCCCTAATGCGGCTGGAATACATATATCACATTCCGTTGCAAAAAAGTCTTCTTTCTTTAAACTTTTAGCATCTGGAAAATCTATAATGCTACCTTTATTAGATTTTGTATAGTTAAATAAATCATCTACTACAATTCCTTTCTGGTTTTCAATACTACCAAAAGCATCTTGAACTGCTACTAATTTTGCACCTTCATCCTCAAGAAAATGCGCTGCCCAATATCCTACGTTTCCAAAACCTTGAACAATAAATTTTTTCCTTTTTAAGTTTTTGTTGTTTTTTTCTGCCCAAAACTTAATAGCTAAGAAAACCCCAAAACCTGTTGCTCTATCCCGACCTTCAAGACCACCACTACCTGCTGGCTTTCCAGTAACTACATGTTGATTAGCTGTACGTTCAGCTGGTGGACGCATACTCATATATGTATCTGCCATCCACGCCATGGTTTGATCATTGGTATTTACGTCTGGAGCTGGAATATCATGCTCTGGACCAATATTATCTGCTAAAGCAAATGTGAAACGCCTTGTAATCCGCTCTAGTTCTCCTTGAGAATATTTTGAAGGATCTAACTGAATACCTCCCTTTCCACCACCATATGGTAGTCCTGCCAAAGAAGTTTTCCAAGTCATCCACATCGCTAAAGCTCTAGCCGCATCAATGTCTACAGTTGAATGATAACGCAAACCACCTTTATAGGGCCCTAATGCATTATTGTGTTGCACTCGATATCCTCTAAAAATTTCTACTTCACCATTATCCATTTTAACTGGAAAATTTACAATAATCTCATTGTTGGTTATGCTTAATATCTTTCTAATACTTGGATGCAAATTAATTTGGTCTGCAGCACTATTGAACTGCTTCATAACATTATTCATCATACCTCTAACAGGCACTTTCTTGGTTTTCTTTTTTAATTCTGCTGTTAATGTTGCCATTTTATGTTTTAAATTAAAGTTTGATTGTTTCTGCGATATCTTGCATTGTTTGAAAGTTTGTAAGGACTAGCACTAATGGTTTCAAATCTTAATTTACCTGTAGTTGTCCTTCGATTTGTAAAAATGTTTGAAAGTGTTTTATAATTCATGATCTTATTTTTTATTTTATTATACCAATACTTTAAGCGATTGGCTTTTTATGAATCTTTTGTTTTGTAATTTATGTGTGCGTGTGTGTTTAATCTAACATCTAAAATATCGATTAACGATAGACCTTTCATGGAATTTCTCAATGATATATTTATGCCTTAGTGTTTTTGCTTTAGGCTTTTTGGATATTAAACTTTGACATATCATTGCTTTTATGAACACATTAAAAATCATTTTCTTTAGAATTTAAAAGTTAAACTAATCTTAGTTCTTTTTTTTGCTGTTGTTCTTGCACTGTCTCTAAATTGTATTGGTTTGGAACTTCTTCATCAAACTCACTACAAGACCAGACTTTATCTTTTTGCGTTGTTAAAACACAATAGCTACGATGCATACAATCTGGACAGATATTAAAGTGATTCATAATTAAACTTATTAATGTTATACACATACCAAAAGGCAATGCCTGTGCCAGAAGCATTGTAAAATTGACATAAAACAAGAAAACCCTTATAAACAAAGGGTTTGATATAGAATATAATTAAATCTTAAAAAACAGAAACGGTACAAAATTACCCAGAAGGGTAAAAATGTATCAGTTAAAAACAACTATTCTGAAAGTTTTTGTCGAATGGTTTTTCGGTCAATTTGAAGAATTTCTGCTGCTTTCGTTTTATTATTATTGGTGGCTCGCAATACTTTCTCAATGTATTGCTTTTCTATAACTTTTAGGGGTACTAATGCTTCTGAAGAAAAATTTAACGTATGTTTTAAATGCTCTGGCAAATGCTCTACATCTATAATTTTGTCACACATAATCACAGCGCGTTGAACGATGTTTTCCAATTCTCTAATATTACCAGGCCAATCATAACGGTTTAAAATGGTCAAAGTTTCAGGTGTCATTTTCACAAATTGATCTTTGTACTCTATACCATATTTAAATAGAAATTTATCAACTAATAATTGAATATCATCTTTTCGATCACGTAATGGCGCAACATCGATTTCTACAACTGTTAAACGATAAAACAAATCTTCCCTAAAGGTCTGCTTTTGTATCATGCCTCGCAGATCGCTATTCGTTGCTGCTATAATTCGAACATCTATTTTTTCGGCTTTAGTTGCACCAACCTTAACCACTTCCTTTTCTTGGAGCACTCGCAACAATCGTGACTGAACTTTAAGTGAGGCATTTCCAATTTCATCTAGAAAAATGGTTCCTCCATTAGCTGCTTGAAAAAAACCTTCTCTATTCGTTTCGGCACCTGTAAAAGCCCCTTTTATATAACCAAATAATTCGGCTTCTAACAAATTTTCTGGAATCCCACCACAATTTACCGCAATGAAAGGAGCTCTTGAAAACCTGCCTTGATAATGAATGGCACGAGCTACCAACTCTTTGCCTGTACCACTTTCTCCTTTAATAAAAATGGTAGCTTTATTATCTTTTACACGCTCTATAACTTGTATGACATCATTCATTTTTTCTGAATTTCCAATGATTTCACCATAAGCCTTATTTTGTGGTTCAGAAATTTTTTTAGATTGCTGTACGTTTTCTTCGGAAGTAATCAAAGACTTATCTAATGCAGATTTTAACTCATCTTTTGTAAATGGTTTTGTTAAATAATCGACCACACCAGATTTAATCGCAGCCAAAGAATTTTGAACTGAAGGATAGCCAGTAACCACTAATTTAGGTAATTTCGGATAATGCTCTGAAACAAACTTTATCAATTCGAACCCATCTATTTCGGGCATTTTTAAATCTGTAATTAACAAATCAACTTTTGTATCTCGCAAAATAATGACCGCCTCTTTAACTGAAACCGCTTTATAGGTATGATAATTCCATGATTGTAAATGACGTTGCAAGAGTTCTAGAATGTTAACATCATCATCTACAATAAGTATATTTTCTTTTCGTAACTGCATGGTTATAATTATTCCTTAGGAAGTATAATTGTAAATATAGCCCCTTTTTTTTTGTTATTTTGAGCAGTTATAGTGCCTTTATGTGAAGCAACTATGCCATGAACCACACTCAGTCCTAATCCTGAACCCTCCCCTGTCGGTTTTGTTGTAAAAAATGGTTGAAATACTTTCTCTAGTTCATTCAGTGCAAACCCTTTACCTTCATCAGAAATTTTAAGAATAATTTCTTTTTCTGAACCTAGAACCTCAATAGTAACCAAACCCTCTGTTGGTGAGAAGTAGATGGCGTTCATCAATAAATTGAAAATAATTTGTGTTAATTGAATTGGATCGGCTCGCAACCAAAGTTCTTCCTCTTCTATTTTAACTACATATTTTACCTGTTCTTTTTTAAAAGTGGCAGCCAACAAATTAATGGCATTTTTTATGTGAGGAATAAGGTTAATACGCTTCATTTCTTGAGGCATCTCACAAGAAAAAAACATTAGCTTTTTAACCACCTCACGTGAGAAAATAGCATTTTTTATAATCTTATCTATATCTTCAGATAATTTACTATTTATGTCTAAATCATTTTTTAGCAATTCTGCAAAACCAAGAATATTGGCTAGAGGTGTATTGAGTTCGTGAGCAATACCTGCTGTGATTTCTCCTAAGATACCTAAACGGTCTGCACGCTCCATCTGCCGTTTTAAAGAGGTTTCGTTTTTCTGAATCTCAATACGTTCAAGTAAGCTTCCTACTTTTAAAGCTACATTATCCAACAGTGATTGTTCTTCTTTTAAAAAATTGATTTCTTTAGAATCGGAACTGTTAAGCCCTGCTATTAATTCTCCTTTAACTTTATTAAAAATCTTAATATGAGATTGGATTTTTAGTTCGTTACTAACTTGATTGTCTGTAGAAATTGAAATATTTTCTATACGAAAGACAACAACAGTTTTTTCGGGATATTGAAATGCTTTTTTTAAACTGAAAGCAACAGCTTTTAACGTGTCTTCTATCAATTCTGCGTTAGCATTGCCAATAATAGATGACACCTCATAAAGACAAGTTAACTCTTTGATACGTTCTTTTAATTCTTGCTCTGTATCACCCATCAAATTGTAATTTATTTTTTAAATTGAGAATTCATGTCTTGCTTCATAACAATGGTCCTATAAGGAAATGGAATTTCAATACCTTCCTTATCAAATCGTTTTTTAATACTTTCTAATACAGCAATTTTTAATTGAAATACTTCATCGAAACTTCGTCCCCAAGCCCAAGCTTGTATGGTCATTGAAAATTCATTTAATTGTGTTAGCGCAGTTTTCACTATTGGGTTACCTTCTTCAACCTCTAATTCAGTACGATTGTCTAAAATTAATGAATGCCTTTCACATTCTTCCTGCATGATTCTTTTTGCTAAATCGATATCACTATCATATGATATTCCAATCTCAATCGTTCACAGCATTTAAGTTCGCCCATATCATAATTAATGAGTTTTTCCTTATTAATTATAGCGTTAGGAATCACAATCATCTTATTTTCAAAATTGCGAATTACAGTATGCCTTAGTGTAATATCTTTAACCCTACCCACCATAGTGTCTGTTACTTTAACAAGATCACCAATCTTAAAAGGCTTAAAAGTAATAATAAATAAACCTCCTATGATATTTGCCAAGGCTTCTTGTGCCGCAAGTCCCGCAATAATAGCCATGACACCTGCTCCACCCAAAGCAGTTTGAGCAACACCTTTAAGAGACGGGAAAGCCAAGAGACAAAGAAGAATACCAACAAAATAAATTCCAATTAGGACTATGTATCTTAAAAATTTAAAACTGGTTGGGTCATGCTCACTTTCTATTTTTTTCTTAATATCATGTTTGAACCATATATTGGAAGTTGTAGCAGCAATTATGGTAAGTGCCAAAACAATACCTATGTATAGTACTGTTTTAAAATCATCGGTCAATGTATTATGGTGACTTTCATCTACAAAAAGGTAACTTAAAGCTATCAACCCTAAAACAATCCATAATGCATTAAGAATGAGTTTTAATAAACTCAAAGATTGTATCGGTTCTCCTGGGAACTTACTCTGTTTTTCTTTGGAGAGCCAATAATGTAATTTGTTTGTTAGAATTCGTAAAACTATTACTGCAATTATGACTACTATTCCATAAATAATATCTTGTCTATGTGTTTCTAATAGCTTTATCATAATAAATTCATATTATATTAACATATTCATTTTTTTTGAGTTGTTTTTTTGTTAATTGAATCCATTCTCAAAATCAAATAGCCAATTATTGCAGAAAAAAACGATCCTATTAGAATTCCAATCTTGGCAGAATCTATAAATTCTGGTGTTGAAGCAAATGCTAAATTAGCAATAAAAATCGCCATTGTAAATCCAATTCCTGCTAAAAAAGAAACACCTATAATTTGCTTGAAACTTATATCCTTTGGAACTTCTACCAATTTCATCTTTTTAGCGAACATTACTATAAATGTAATTCCAATACCTTTGCCCAACACCAAGCAAATTATAATATTTATTATTAAGGCTGTATCTAAATATGCTCTACTATCAATAAACAAGCCTGCATTGGCAAGCGCAAATATTGGAATAATAAAATAGGCCACCCAACCATGTAAATTATGCTCTAAATGCTGTAAAGGCGACTGAAATTTCACAGACCAATCTTCTAAATCATCAATATGCCCAATTTGTTCATTTGACAAAATCGGCTTATTGGAAACACTTGCTTTTTTGATATTATTAAATACCGATTCCAATTGAACTAAAAATGTTGATGTGTCTATTTTTTGTCTTATGGGTACAGAAAACGCCAGCAAAATACCTGCAACTGTTGGATGGATTCCAGATTTTAAAAACAAGAACCATATAATAACCCCAAAGAAAAACAGCATAAATCTAGAGTAAAGACCTTTAAAGGACATGAAATACAATACTGCTAACATTATAAGTGCAATCAATAATAAAGTTAGGTTAATAGTGCCACTATAAAACAGTGCAATAACCAAAATTGATCCAATATCATCTACAATAGCAAATGCCGTTAGAAATATTTTAAGATTTAAAGGTACTCGCTTTCCCAGTACATTTATAACCGCCAACGAAAAAGCAATATCAGTAGCCATAGGAATTCCCCAACCTTTGGTTGTGTCAGGGTTTTGGTTAATCACCAAAAAGAAAATAACAGGCACCAACATACCCCCCAAAGCACCAACTAAAGGAAATGCAATTTTTTTCATGGAATTGAGTTCGCCAATCAATAATTCTCGTTTTATTTCCAAACCAATTAAAAAAAAGAAAATAGCCATCAAACCATCATTAACCCAAAGGATCAAAGGTTTTTTAAATTCGAAGCTATCGGTTACAACACCTATATCGTACTGCCAAAGTTCTCTATATGTATTACCAAAAGACGAGTTTGCCCAAACCAATGCTACAATTGTAGCAAGCAGCAATAAAATACCACTAAAACTTTCAATTTTTACGAATTTCTGAAATGGTGTAAGGAAGATTCTTTTGATCATTTAGGCTATTTAATATTAGAAATAAAATAAACTTCAAAGATAGTGTTTTGAAAAGTACAGAATATTGGATTTCATAAAACATAAATTTGATGGTCATATGAAATTACTATAACATAGTTAATCAATTAATAATTGGTTTGTTTAAATTTTGTGTAAATTCAACTGAACTGAGAGAATTTATGTGCCAAATTTATTTTACTAACGATAGAAATTTTTGACTTGTCGCGTTTTAGAAAGCTTTAAGAATCATTTAACTTGAAAGTTTAAATATTAAGCTTATGTTTATCCTGTTATCAAAAATTTCAATTCACTATCTTGGCAAATTGCAACATATTACTTTACATTTAACAACATCTTTTAATGGTAATATACCGTATCAAACTAAGTTTCAAATTAGTAAATTAAAAATCATCTTCCCGACTTTATAAGCACTGCGAGTGTGCTTATAAATGCCCATTATTAAACCTTACTGTTTTAATATTCCGTTGCTATGCAATTGATGACTACTCGCTAGGTAAGACGTTCGCTTATCAAGGATCGTCATTAAAAACAATAATTGATGTTTCATATTTAAAAAATTAGAAATCATGGCTAGAGGAAAAACTTTAAAAGCACCTAAAGTAGATTTAAAAGCAAAAAAAACAGCTGTCCTTAACCAACCTATTAATCAAGCAAAAAATCCCACGGTTATTTTGTCTTAGATAACAGATTTGTTCTGATATAAAAGTGCCTTAAAAAAGAAAAGTTTGTGGTCAAATGGAGTGCTGATATCTTTTTCGTTTGAAACAAGATGAGTTTGTAGTTTTTGCTGGAAAGAACAGAAAAATTCAATTCAAACTACCTGAGATTGAAAAATAATTATAATCCGATAATGAATGGATTTATAAAAAATCGAAGGTAATACTCAAAATTGAAATAGATAGTTTTTAAACATCTTAATACAAAAAAAGTAAATCTATATTAAATGATTCTTATCTTTTAACGAACCAAATTCAATATGTCTTTCCAGACCTCTTTATTAACCGGAATTCCCTCCTTTAGATTTCTATTTCGGGTCAGTAGGGTTTGCTCTCCTGGATAATAGGTACGTTTATCAACTTCCATAGGCTCCACATCATGAGTGTAATCGATAATTTCATTGAGTAGCTTTTTCTGTAATTCTATGTCACAAAATAATTTGGGGAATATACTAAGAAATATTTGAGAAACCCCTGTCTCATAATTTCTGCTTGCAATTTTAGAAGTTGAATCACCCGCAGACAATAATGTGGCTAACATATCCAAGACCATAGAAAGGGCTGAGCCTTTCCAGTAGCCTATAGGTAGGCCGCGCTCATTTTCTGAAATTTTTTTTGGATCATCTGAAAGTACATCATTAGAGTCCCAACCACCAGGATATGGAAGTTTCTCCCCTTTTAACATATAATTATTGATTGTTCCAAAAGCAAACTGAGACATTGCCATGTCTAATACCACATGACCTTCTTCTCTAGGAATAGAAATAATAAGCGGGTTATTCCCCAATCGACTTTCCTTACCTCCCCATGGCGGCATATTGGGTTTGGTATTGGTAAATAATATAGAAATACATCCACTATTGGCCGCTTGCCAACCATAGGTGCCCCCACGCATCCAATGGTTTGTATTTCGTAGTGCAACGAGACCTATTCCATGCCTTTTTGATAAGGTTATTGCTCGCTCCATACATTTTGTCGCATTGATGATCCCAGGCCCTAGTTGACCATCCCATCGTTCCATACTGCCAAAGGATTCCATTTTTTTAGCTTCAACATCAATACTTACAAGCCCTTTTTCAACATATTCAATAAATGGTGCAACCCTGTTGATACCGTGAGAATTAACTCCGTCCAAGGTACTTTCTGTATAGATTTTGGCAAGTAATTTAGACTTCTTCTCAGTAAAGTTGTACTTGAGAAATAAGGCATACAACACTTTCTGCATTTCGCTAAACTGAATCTGAACAAGTTTTGAATTCATTTTTTTAAGAATCTCACTATCTGTTAACATATCTAATCTACTTGCTGATTCAAATCATTGAAATCCTTTTTACGATTGAATTCGCATGTATTTATAAACTGGTCAATTGTTTTTCAGCTTTTTCCATCACTGGAAGGAAACCACATAGATAAAATATGCATGTAAATCGGTATTATTATTTTTATAATAAATTCGAGTTGTTCTTCTTTGGGTAAATAGTAAAAGACCTTCCTTTATTTTCCTAACCAGTCTGCTCTTGAAAATCTAAGCAAACTGACCATTTGCAAATTCAAAAAACAACTACACAGAATATATTTTTTATTTTAGTACTTGTAAAGGACGTATTGTTTTTTCAACTATTTCTTTACGAATTACGAAGTTTCCAAAACTTTCTTCCATGTCTCGTTCTTGTGCATAAGCCACAATTATAGGTTCTAATTCTGCTAAAATATCCGCCTCAGATAGCATTTCTTTATAAAGACTATTTAATCTATCTCCATTATGGCTAGCTCCTAAATAAAGATTATAGCGTCCAATAGCACGACCGACTAAACCAATTTCTCCAAGAGATGAACGCGCACAATTATTGGGACAACCAGTCATTCTAATATTAATTTCATTTTCTTCAAGACCATTTTTCCGTATTATTACATCGAGCTTATCTATTAATGAAGGTAAGTAACGTTCTGATTCGGCAAAAGCAAGTCCGCAGGTGCCCAATGCAACACATGCCATAGAACTTTTCCGAAGGCCAGTTAATTTAGAATGATCTTTAACCCCATTCTTCTTTAAAATATCTTCAATATTTTTTTTATCTTTTTCTAATACATTTCCAATAATTAGGTTTTGGTTTCCCGTTAACCGAAAATCACCTTTATGAATATAAGCTATTTCACTTAATGCCTTTTTCAACGAATAACCTTCTTCATTTTTCACTCTTCCATGTTCCACAAACAATGTGTAGAACCATTTATTGTTTATCCCTTTTAACCAACCATATTTATCGCCGTTTGATATGAATTGATATGACCGAGGACTGGCAAGCTTCCAACCGAGGCGAGTATTTAGTTCATTTACAAACCATTCCAACCCTCTATCATCGATGGTATGTTTTAATCTCGATAATCTTCTGTCCGATCGGTTACCGTAATCTCTTTGAATGGCTATCACAGTTTCCGCTACTTCAATTACTTTTTCCTTTGGTGTAAAACCTATGACATCCGCCAGTCGTGGATATGTGGTTTCATTACCAAAAGTACTTCCTAATCCTCCACCAACACAAATATTAAATCCTTTGATTTTGTTGTTTTCCTCAATGGCTATAAAACCAAGGTCATTGGCAAAAATATCAATCTCGTTGTTTGGCGGAATGGCCAATGCTATCTTAAATTTTCGAGGTAAATAAGTATGGTGGTATAATGGTTCAAAATCAGGAGTTCCAGCTACCTTTTCTTTATTTAGCCAAATTTCATGATATGCGGTAGTCTTAGGAAGAAAATAATTACTTATCTCGCCCGCAAGCCCATACACTTCTTTATGGATTAATGATTGATAAGGATTTGAATTACACATCACGTTCCTGTTCACATCACCACAAGTTGCAAGCGTACTCAATAACACCTCATTCACTGCTTGAATAGTTGGCTTTAGACCTCGTTTCAATATTCCATGAAACTGAAATGATTGTCTGCTGGTCAATTTAAGGGTACCATTACCATATTCATCTGAAAGTTTGTCCAAAGCGAGCCATTGTTTGGGAGTAGTAAGACCTCCTGCAGCTCTTACTCTGACCATGAACTGATATAAAGGTTCTAATTTTTTCTGTTTTCTTTCACTCTCCAAATCCCTGTCATACTGCTGATAAGATCCATGGTATTTTATAAGCTTTACATCATCAGTATCCAAAGCACCCGTCAAACGATTCTGTAAACTTTCCTTAATTGTTCCTCGAAGGAAATCACTCTTATCTTTGATATGTTCGTCTTCCGATAAATTATCTTGTGCAAATTTTTTTTCCATAACTGTATTGTAGGCTGTTTAATTTGATTTAATAAATATCCGCTTGATATCGATTGGACAACTGAAGGTTTTTAATGTATTCTTCTGCTTTTTCAAGAGTGACTCCTCCCTGTTGTTGAATAATCTGTTTTAATGCCAAATCTACGTCCTTTGCCATATTTTTGGCATCGCCGCAAACATAAAAATGGGCACCGCTTTCTAGCCAGTTATACAACTCTTTGCCATTTTCCAACATTCTGTGCTGTACATACTGCTTGTGTGTTTGGTCTCTAGAAAAAGCAACATCGGCTTTTGTCAATATCCCTTCTTTTAGATACTGTTGCCATTCTGTTTGATACAGGAAATCTGTTGTAAAATTTCGGTCGCCGAAGAAAAGCCATGAAGGCGTTCTTTTTTCAGAAACTTCAAGTTGTTGCATAAAGGCTCTAAAAGGCGCAATACCGGTTCCTGGCCCCACCATAATAATTGGGATATCAGGTTTTTTTGGAAGCTTAAAACGGGAATTTTTATCTAAAAATATCTTTACCTTATCGTCAACTTCCAATCGGTCTGCTAGAGTAGACGAGCAATGGCCTTCCTTATTCCTACCAAAGGCATTATAACGAACTACAGATACCAGCAGATGCACTTCATCTTCTACTGCTTTTTGAGAAGAAGCAATGGAATACATCCGTGGCGTATTTTTTCTTAAAACTGAAATCAGTTCATTGGGAGATAATTTATGAGGTTCTTCTTTTAATAAATCCAAAATATCTCGACCTTTAAGATATTCAAGAACCGGGGCACTATTTGACAATATTTTATTTAATCGAAGATTATCTGTTAATTCAGCATATTTAGACAATGTGGTTTTAGATAAAGGGGTTAATTCGTAATCATAGGTCAGTGCTTCCAATAACTTTTTTTCTCCTTTGTGCGTTATTACATTTTCTTTTCCATCGAAATTTGTAGCTTCTAAAACCGCTTGGACAAGTTTAGGAGAATTACTGCCATATACGCCCAAAGCATCACCTGGTTCGTATGTTATGCCAGATCCTGCTAGGTCTAATTCCAAGTGTATAGTTTCCTTGGAAGACCCCGTGGCATTAAGATTGATCTTTTCCAGAATGGTGGCTTCAAAAGGTTTTTTTTTATCATATTTTATTCCATTTACTGGTGCAATTACATCATTTAGGTTTTCTAAATTAGAAACCTCTTCGGATGTTCGTACTATAGAATCTAAAAATATTTTTTGCCAAGCTTCTGCTTCTTCCTCATAATCTACATCACAATCCTGACGAGGAGCAAGTCGTTTAGCCCCTAATTTTTCTAGAATGGTATCAAAATCTTTACCTGTTTGGCAAAAATCAACATAACTACTATCTCCAAGACCCAGAACAGAAAAATTGACATGAGAAAGATTTGGTGCTTTTTTGCCATGAAGATACTTATGAAGGTCTTCGGCTTGTACAGGTGGCTCTCCCAATCCATGAGTACTTACAACAACCGCTAAGTTTTTAATATTTTTAAGTTCTCTAGTTTTAAAAGAAGCCATATCAGAAATATCTACTTCCACACCTCTTTCTTTGGCCTGAGCAGCAAGATTCTTTGCCAGTGCCTCACTATTACCTGTATGACTACCGAATAAAATATTTATTTTTTCGGGCTTAACCTCTGTAACAGTAGTTGTAGATACTATTGTCTGATTATCAAGCTCAGGAGAAACTGTTGAAGCTACATAGTTGAGACCTGAAAAATAGCCGCTTAACCAATAAAGTTGTCCAGAATCAAGCTCAGACAACGCATTACTAAGTTTTTCTGTTTGCCTATCGTTAAACGGCCCTCTTTCTAATCCCTTTTTTAAATCCATGCTTTACACTAATTTCAAATTACTTGTTGGGTTCTGGTGTGTATCTTAAATATGGTTTTATAACACGGTGTCCTTTAGGAAATTTAGCCTCAACATCTTCCTGTTTTACTGAAGGAGAAATTATTACATCTTGTCCCACTTCCCAATCCACAGGTGTAGCAACACTATGCCCAGCAGTTAGTTGCAAGGAGTCCAGTACACGTAATATTTCTGTAAAGTTCCTTCCTGTAGAAGCTGGATAGGTAATAATAGCCTGAATTTTTTTAGCAGGATTGATGAAATACACAGATCGTACTGTTGCCGTTGTAGAGAAATTAGGATGAATCATATTATAAAGCGTGGCTACTTTTTTATCCGTATCAGCGATAATAGGAAATTCCACTTTGGTATTTTGCGTTTCGTTAATGTCATTAATCCAACCCTTATGGGATTCAAGATCATCTGTACTAACGGCAACTACCTTGGTATCTCTTTTTGAAAATTCATCCTTTAACTGTGCGGTACGCCCAAGTTCTGTTGTACAAACTGGGGTGAAATCGGCAGGATGTGAATAAATAATTCCCCAAGTATTTCCTAACCATTGATGAAAATCGATTACTCCCAGTGTAGTTTGGGCATTAAAATTTGGTGCGTCGTCTCCAATTCGTAAACTCATTTTTTTAAATTTTAAGTTAAACAATAAAAATATTGTACTAATTTTTTAGTACTTCAAAGATAAGGAGCAAGAAAACGAATTGCCAATAGCTAATTTTTATTTAGCATAACCTTAGGTTATAGCTTAAATGTGATTTTTGTAATGAAGGTAATAGAAAAGAACATAAGGACGTATTTAAAACAATGGTCACTTATATAATCAAAATTTATGATTCCGTATTAAAAACTGGATTAATAAAGCAGGTAAACCTCCTTCTGAACCTTGAGGGGTGATAAAGTAAAAATGTCTATGAATTGGTAATTTTTTGATTTCAATTATTTTAAGCGTATCATTTTTTAGTTCTTTAAATATGGCGTGTAAAGAAATGAAAGCCATACAATTGGAATGTTGCAAGTATGATTTGATAGCTTCTGTACTTCCCAGTTGCATTTCCACCTTTAGGTCAGAAAGACCAATTCCTTTTTGCTTTAGCGCATCGGCAATAACCTCTAAAGTACCAGATCCTGGTTCCCTCATAAGTAGTTGAATATTTTTCAAATCTTCAGGATTTATTTCATCCTTTTCAATCAATGAATTATTACTACTAGAGACAAGAACAATCTCATCTTTTAAAAATGGTGTATAATGGATTTCTCGTCTTTTGGACTTGCTTTCAATTATACCTAGTTCTATGTTTTTATTCAGCAGAGCTTGTTCTATCTGTTCTGAATTGCCATTGAGCAATTCTACCTTTATATCTTGATGAATACTATGAAACTGCGCTAGTAAGGGGGGCAAAATATATTGTGTGATAGAGGTACTAGAACCAACATGTAATGTTCCCTTTAGAGTCTCATTAAACTGATTTAAATCAAATTCTATTTGGCGATAAATTTCTCGTATTTGTTCGGTATGTTTAAGTAATACTTTTCCAGCAGGAGTTAGTGTTACTTTATTTCCTTTTCTATCAAATAAAGCAAGATTGAACTGGCTTTCCAATTCTTTGATATGTTTGGTTACAGCAGGTTGAGATATGAGCAGTTCTTCTGAAGCCTTAGTGAAATTAAGCCTTCGAGCGACGGTATAAAAAACTTTTAAGCGAAAATTGAACATATACAATACTACGAATATTTTTAGAATGGGAAATTGAGGTTCTGTCGCATTAATTCCTTCCTTTTCAAATATACTTACTTTTGAAATAAAAAATCTACTCAATGTACAAACACCACCGCTACCCTCCTATTATAATCAAACAAGCTGTCTATTTCAAACCAAGATTTACTCTAAGCTATCGTGATGTCGAAGAGCTTTTAGCAATTAGAGTTGTTAATGTTGATCATTCTACCATTCAAAGATGGTTCTTTAAGTTCTCTAAAGAGATTGAGCACAATATGAATCAGCGTAAAAAATAAGTAACTAATAGTTGGAGGTTAGATGAAACTTATATTAAAGTCCCTGGTAAAGACAGGTTCTTATACAGAGCTGTTGACAAACAAGGAAATACCATAGACTTCCTACTAACCAAAAGAAGAATGAAAGGTTCTGCTCAAAAGTTCTTGAATAAAGCGATTAGAAACAATGGTAAACCTAGAATCATAAATATAGATAAAAGCGGCGCTAATACTGTTGGCATTAAGACTTGGAATAAAAGAAGCTTCTCTAGAAAAAAGATAAAGATTAGACGAGTCAAATACTTGAACAATATTATAGAGCAAGACCATAGGAGTATTAAAAGAAGAGTAGCAATTTCAACAGAGTTTAAAGAATTTTGAGGCAGCACAAAGAACACTAGCAGGAATAGAAATAATAAATATAATTAGAAAGGATCAAATCTTAAAACCTAAATCTTCAACGTTTAAAACTTTCTGCGCTCTCGCTTCTTGAAATCAGATTCTCTTTTAAAAATACAGCCCTTTCTATTTAATGAGACAGAACCAAAATTATTGATAGTAGTACAAAATAATAGTTTTTAATGCTAAATATAATTAAAACCAATTATTCTAAATTAACGTGAGTTCGATTTAAAATAAGGGAGTTTTTAACAATAAATTCACTAATAAAACGATTTGTCGCCTTGCGCAGTCGAAAGGTCATTAAAACCAGCTATTTAAATGGTTTCGACTTTAGTTTATGCTGAGCACAGACGAAGTACTCAACCTGACAATAAATATTAAATTATTGATAGCCAACTCAATAGAATTATTCTTACATCGAACTCACGTTAAATTAAGTCAGTAAAAAAGCGAAATGTTGTACCTATGTTGTACCCAAACAAAAAAACCTCTCAATTTTGAGAGGTTTTTTGACTGCAAATTTACAGTTGAAAAAAGTGCGGGCGGAGTGACTCGAACTCTCACACCTCGCGGCACTAGATCCTAAGCTATCATTATATTTGCACAAAACAAGCTAAACGGATTGATTTACAATTTCTTACATTTTTATTAATTTTCTTTGATTTCATTTAAAACCATTTGAAATCATTCAAAGTTGTACTTATGTTGTGTCGAGAATGTATTAAATATTTTTTATTTTTAAACAAGGTTTTTTCGCAAAACGTTTTACCTGATTTAGCTTTCATGACTAAACAGGACAACTATGGCTTCTAGTATAAAAATAGTCTTAATAAAGAAAAAAAACAAGGACGTATTATACCCTCTTGCAGTACGTTTCACCAAAAATCGCCAATCTACCTATAGGTATTTAGGACACTACATTAAATTAAGTGATTGGGATTCCAAAAACAGACAAGTAAAATCTGCCCATCCAAATTCGGGTATTTTAAACAAGCTCATTTCTTCTGAATTTAAAAAAGCTAACAGAGGTCTTATTAAATTCCAAGCAAAACAAAAAGAATTCTCTTCATTTTTAGGGGGGGGGGGGACTATTTGATGTTAAAAACCAAATCGGCTTCAGTTGGCGGCAAGCATCTGCTATCGTCACAAACCATAAATTCTACAGTGCCATTAATCTTGAAAGGTGCTTTTGATTTTAGTTTAATACGTTGTTTAAAATCTACTTTATCTTCAAAATACTTGATTTGCATTTCAAATATAGGATCGTTTACCGTATGACCTTCTTCCTCTAAAGTATTCCCTTTTTTTAGATAGTTTTTATTACTTTCAAAGTTAAAAGTTGTGGCTATTGGCCCGCCTTCTGATACCTGTTGTGAATATAAATGCCAGCCATCTTCTATGGTTGCTGTGGCTATTAGTTCGTATTCTGAATCTGAAATCTTTTTAACAGAGGTATTCCAGTTTACAGGATCTGAAATTTGAGCGTTTCCTAATGAAAAACTCATTAAGGTTACCATTAATAGTAAAGTTTTTTTTAAATAATATTTCATGTTTTATTTCTTAAAATTATTTTTTGTATGAATTTTTATAAGTAAGCAATAACTTAAAAAGTCACCTATTTCTCTAAGACTGTTTTAAACAAATTCAACTTATTGCTCTGGTTTAAAAACGATTTCGTACCACACACTACCCGTTAGCACTTCTTTTGCTATTTTTTGAATATGTTTTTTTGTCATTCCGTTTACTATTTTCTCGAAGTTTTTAGGATCGTTAATATCGGTATCGTATCTAAAATAATTAACTAGCACACTCATATCATAACCGTTTTTATCTTTGCTTTGTTCGCGTTTTTTAATAAAATTGGTTTTGGTTTTGTTTAAATCATCCTCTTTAATATTGCCTTTAGAAATGTTTTCAAGCTCGCCTTTAGCTATGTTAACTAAATTATCAGCCATTTCTGGATTACAGTCAAATCTAAAAGACACATAAGCTTGAGATTTTGGTTCTTTAGAGAAACTTGCACCTACAGCTGGACTATAAGCACCACCTTCGGCTTCCCGGATACTTTCGGTTATACGCAATTGTAAAATATCGCCTAAAGCATTTGTGTAAATTTCATTGCTTTTTGAATAAGGCATTTCCTTTTTATAGGCAATATTTATATTAGCTTTAGGTTCTTCCATTTTTAAATAAATGTCTTTATCGATTTGGTCCGATATCCATTCTGGACCATTATCCTTGTAGATTTCTTTTGTGTTCCATGTTGGTATACTTGCTAAATACTGCTTTAATAACGGTTTTAATTGTGCTTCTTTAACATCGCCAACTATAAAAAATTCGAAATCTGAAGCATCTGAAAACCTTTCTTTATAAATTGTTTTTATTTTTTCGAAAGATATGTCATTAATGTAATCTTGATTATAAATACGCTTTCTAGTATTGTTTTTCCCGTAAAGAGCAACTGTAATACTATCATTTATTTTTGAACCAATATGATTAACACGTCTTTGCAAATTATTATTGAGTCTACTTTTCAATACTTTATACGCCTCTTCATCAAACCTTGGCTTTACAAAATAGGCATGAACTAATTGCAGCATGGTTTCTACGTCTTTTGTACTGGAACTACCAAAAATAGACTCGCTAATATCATTTAAACCTAATCTCATACTTACTGTTTTACCGGCAAGTATCTTTTTTAAATCGGTTGAATTAAATTTTGCCAAACCAGAACGTTGCAAAAGGCTTGTAACCATACCAGCCGATGGTAATTCCTCATCTTCCAATAGTGAATTACCACCATAACTTAATGCCTCCAAACTAACTTCATTTTTATTCTTATCAACAAATTTATAGTGTACCTTAACACCATTACTTAAAAAAAATGTAGTTGCTCCTACACTATTTTTAGTGGATGTGTTTATAATCGTCCCTGGTTTAATTTCTATGCTAGATAGAAGTGATTGATCTACTAGTTCTTCCTTATATGGTTCTATATCTTCACTGGTTTCAATAGTTTTAATAATTTCCAAGCCTTGTGTCTTGGTTAAGTTTTTCTGACTTTCTACCCCAGTAACATTTAAAAACCTATTGTTGGGCGTATATAGTTTCTTTAATGCATTTTGTATTTCGTCCCCATTTACCGTACTTAAAATTTGCTTTACAAGCTCATATTCTTTTTTAATATCGGTTATAGGTTTGTTGTTAAGATAATTGTCTTGAATATCTCCTATTATATTACGATGGCTCCTATCGTTATATTTTGCTATTTTATTTTCATAATTATTAAGATATATGATTTTAGTTCGATCAATTTCGGCAGTTACAAAACCATGTTTTATGGCCCGCATAACTTCTTTAAAAACTTCTTTAAAAGCTTCTTGTTGTTTATTTAGTTTCGGGGTTACGTTTAGACTAAACAAGTTGGAAGTTCTCGATAATGAACTGAATTTAAGGCTCGCTCTTAAAAATGAAGCTTCTGGGTTTTGGGATTTTTCTGAAATTCTAGCAGACAACATACGCAAAGCTATTTGCTCCAGTAAACTTTCTTTAAAGGTCTCTACGGTTTCTATTTTCAATGATTTTTTATGACGAATACCAAAACTTATAGAAGCGGTTGACACCTCTGGGTCTGTTCCCAAACTGTACAACATCTCTTCATTTTCAGGAATATCAACAACAAAACGTTCTTTTGGGTTTTCTACTGCTGGAATTTTTGAAAAGTTTTCTATAATTTTTTGTTCAATATCTTTAACATCTACATCTCCAATAATAGCTATAGCCTGTAAATCAGTTCTATACCAATCGTGATAGAAATCTCTTAAAACTTTATAGTCAAAATTTTCTACAACAGACATTAAGCCTATTGGCAGTCTATTTACATATTTAGAGTTATTATATACAATGGGAGCTGAAGATTCGAACATTCTCATTTGTCCGCTTTGTCTTGTGCGCCTTTCTTCTTTTATAACACCACGTTCAGCATCAATTTCTTCATTGGTCAACAATAAATAATGTGACCAATCTTCCAAAACAGTTAAACAGATATCTACCAAACCATCTTTGGTAGGAATGTTATTTAAATTATAAACTGTTTCATCAAAAGATGTATAAGCATTTATGTCTTTCCCAAAAACAGCGCCGTGCTTTTGTAAGGTATTCAAAATACCTTTCCCTGGAAAATGTTTGGTACCGTTAAAGGCCATATGCTCTAAAAAATGTGCTAATCCTTGTTGGTCGTCGTTCTCTAAAATAGACCCAACATTTTGAATAATATAGTAGCTTGCCGCACCTTTTACCACATCCGTACTTTTGATATAATAGGTCATCCCGTTGGGCAACACACCTTTTTTAATGGTTTCGTCCACTGGTAGTATGCTGTTATAATCAATTGTTTGAGCTACACCTTTTATGTTTAAGACCGCAAAAAAAATGAGCGTAATAGTTATTAAACGTTTCATAATCTGTTTTGTATTTTTTAAGAAGTTAAGTTTTATGTATATATAATTTTAATCAAAGAGGGCTGTTTTTTAAACAGCCCCTAAATTTTTCTTCATAACAGAGTGACTAATTCAAATATGAATAAAAACCTAAAAGATATTACTTACCTAGAGAAACGTTATATTCAAACTTTTTCCCCAATTAATAAACTGTTAAAAATTTTAGAATTTAATAAAATTTACGATTTATGCAATTGATTCTAGAATTATCAACATATGATTTACAAATAATACTTCAAGCTATATATGATCAATTCTTATTTGTCTGTACTCTAGAACAAAATCGATTTTTATGTTTTTAAAAGCTCTTCTATTTTTTCTTTTAATCCATTTAAATCTTTGCTACGTGATACGATTATCCCCTGCTTATCTATTAAAACTAAACTTGGGTATTCTTTTATGGCATATTCTTTAATCAAATCTCTTCCATCAACGTCGCTTAAAGCGTGCAACCAAGGGGTTTCGTCTTTTTCTATAGCTTCTTTCCATCTTTGTATTTGCTCTTCTTTTGTACCATACTCAAATGCTATACCTACTATTTCAAACCCCTCATCCTTGTATTTTGAATATAACTCTTTTAGATGAGGGTCTAATTTACGACACCAAAAGCACCAACTCCCCCAAAAATCCAAAAGGATAACCTTGCCTTTTAAATTGTTCATATCTATTGTTCGTCCATCGTTATTAACAAAAGAAAAAGGAACAAACTTTTCTCCCGCGCTTGTATTGGCATAATTCTTAAGATAATCTCCCAGCGCATCATCAGTATCTAAAGCCCGTACTTTCCCAGAAAGTCCTTTGTATAAACTATGTAGTACTCTAAACGTTGAATCTCCATGCTTAATAAATAAATCACTGTTATCTTTTAAAATATCTAAACTAAATGGTGCCTCAGGATGTTTAGATACAAAGTCCGTATGTTTTTTTAACATTTCACCCTCCAATTTTAAAAATTCATTTATAACAGCTTTTTTTTCCTCTTCTGAAACACCTGAGACTGCTTTTGCTAGTTCTCCAATTTTGTTATAAACCTCGCCATGTTCTTTATGCAATAAAGACATATCCGACTCATATAATTCTTTGCTTCTGTATGTAGAAATGCTATTCTCACTAAAGAGTTCATCCAGTTTTGCATCAATTACCCTGTTAATATCAGTTCCTCCAACACGTAATATAAGGCGACCATCTCTATCAAGCAAAAATGATGAAGGATAAGTTATTACGCCATATTCTGCAGGAATATCTTGCTTATTCCTGTCCACCAACATCTGTGGCCAAGTAATCCCGTCTTCCGCTATGGCATCTCGAAATTTCTGCCACTTTTCTTCTCTGGTTTTTTCGTGTTCTACACCAACACCAATAATTTCAAATCCTTTATCCTTATATTTTGCATATAACTCCTTTAGGTGAGGGTGTGCTTTACGGCACCAACCACACCAACTTCCCCAAAAATCGATAAGAACCACTTTTCCTTTCATATCGGCTAAATCAAATGTGTTTCCATCGGGCATTTCACCTGTAAAATATGGAACTCTTCTAGCCTCCATATTTTGAATCATCTTTAGTATATTCTGTCCCTTTTCCTGAACAGGTTTGTCTAAACTATAGAATATCTTTTTATACTCCTTTAATGGCTCACCCCCTTCTGGCAAAATATCTACCCAAGTAATACGCATATAATTTTGCATTAATTCCTGTAGTATATCTAATGATTTCCATGCATAAGGGTGGCTTTTAACAAACTGAACTTTTTCCTTTTTAATAAAGGAATCAAGTTCTTTCTTTTTTTCTCTGTAAGTCTCTGAAGAAATTACGCCCTTAGCCTTCTTATCTTTAAGGTTTCCCTTTTTTAGAGACCATAATTCATTCTCCAAAGTGTATACATCATTGGCCAAGTTCTGAATTCCACCCGTTATATGCACTTTCTTAGTATTCTCATCGAACACCATATAAATGGAATCTCCTTCTATCATAAAACGCTTAAAATTAGAGCCTCCCCTACTCTTTTGAAGTTTATTGTAAAAAATAACCAAAACTTGAGTACCTCTCATCGATTTTGGTACCTTAAACTCGAAGTTCCCATTTTTAACAAAAGATGCAGCCACAATAATGTTAGTGTTATCATAACGTATCACTTTAACGGCATCAATATTATGTGCTCCCTCACTAAACTTAACTACGCTTCCATAGATTAATATACTATCATTGTCTGTGTTTGCCGTTTCCCTTGTCTCAACATTGAAATTTGGATTTACTGATTGGGAGGTTACTTGTCTCGCACAAGAAAATAGATGCGAAAAAAGAGTTGCAAAAAATAAGACGGATAAAAACTTACTTATTATTATTTTTAAGTTTAATAACATTTTAATAAAGTTTGAAATTGTTCTTTTTATTTAAGTTTAAAAAAGGTGGACTCCTATTAAGGTTCTAAACCTATTTCTTTTAAGCTTAAGGGTGTGTAAATAGCAAAAGGAGCCACATCCAATACGGTGAAACGCATATAGCGAGCTGTACTAATTCCTGTATCCATTAGTTGTTGTTCAGCCACTGCTAAATCAAAAGTTCCTTTATCTACCCAAGTGCTTCCATCCTCACTAAATTCAATTTGAGTCTGTGTAGGGTAAGCAAATGAAAGCAATCCTGGTGTGCAAGTTACTCCACTAAAGGTTATTGCATAACCAAAATCAATCTCTATGCTATATGGAGGGGAATCAAAAATGTCACTGCTCCAAATTGTATCCAGATTATCATCTATTGCAAACCTAGCTGGGCCACCACTTGACTCGTGAGATACATCTACAACTTTCCATTCATTCTTGCTAATTATAGAAGATTTACCTGTTTTCAATACCAAATACATTACCTCTCCTGGTGTAACATCATGCTTTTCCCCATCTACCGATTTAATGACTAGTGGCAATACATAAGTGCTATATGGTCTAAGTAAAGATTCTCTAACAATATACAACTCTATATCGTCCGATAAAGTTTCCCCTTCCCGAATATGACAGTTGGACTTAAAGAAATTGTAAGAGGTATAGGGTAGCAAAAATGCATCTCCATATTTATTACGATAAAGTTGTGTTTTTGATTCATCTACTGCAAAACGCACATGGAGGTCTTGTTTTGCCGTTTGGTTGTTCAGTTGAGCTTTCAAATTAACAGGAATTATAACATCCTCTACCACTGGCAACTCGTTAACAATCACATCGGTTGTTATATAATTTTGGATACTAACACTAGATGATTCAACTAAATTAGGTATATCGTCTTCACTACAAGCTACTAATAGCATTACTGTAATACAACAAAATATAAATCTGGATTTTTTATTCATGACTCATTTTTTTTATTAAACAAATAATATAACATCATTATTTTTATTCTTCCCAAGGGTTTTGTATCCAATCGGGGTGATATACCATAACCTGTACAGGTATTTGTAAAGTATATTTAGGACTATTAGGAGACAATGTAGAAATAAGCTCTCCATTTCCAAGGTAACGTTGTATCGTAGACATTTTTCCTTCTTTATCTAAACGGCGCATATCAAACCAGCGTAAGCCATTAAAAGGCAACTCTAAAGCACGCTCTTTTAAAACTAAGTCTAGTACCATTTCTTGATCTGTAGACTCAAGCTCCTCATAATCAGATTCAGAAAAACGATTCATACGGATATCGTTTAATTGCTGCAAAGCAGTAGACAAATCTCCATTTCGGGCTGCAGACTCAGCTATAATTAGCTTCATTTCCTGTGCAGAAGTACCTCGATTACCATCTAGAATAGAATAATTTACAAAAGAATCCCCTCTTTCAGTAAAAGAATATCCATTAAAGCTAGCATAGAACATTACTATACGTAAATCGTTTGGATCGTACATACGCATAAAATCAAGTGTTCCTTCTACACCAAATCCTCCTTGACGAGCATAAATAACATCTGGCCTAAGACTTAGCAGTTTTTGAGCAGGAAGAGGCTCGTTAAAATCTATTATAGCAGCATCTCCATTATCCAAAGCACGTTGCGCATTTTGGGCGGCCATGGTATATTCTCCCATGTAAAGATATGTTCTAGCCAATACACTATAAGCAGCAGCTACACTACCACGAAAACGGTTTGTACTATTGTCTGTTGGAAGATCTGGAATAGCGGTCTCTATATCATCAATAATATGTTCGTAAATATCCTGTACAGTTGCCCTGGAAGGGATGGATTCACCCACATCATTAGAGGTTACGAATGGCACCGAAAGATCTTCATCCGCCGTAGTACTATTATATACTGGTCCATATTCATTGACAAGGTATAAATATTCCAAAGCCCTTCCCAATAACGCCTCTGCCTTTAGGGAATTTCTTTTCTCTTCTGTCCCTTCAGTAGCATCATCTATTCCTACAAGTACGGAATTATATTTGTTAATTGAAGCATAATGGTCTCCCCAAGGATGAGGGTTTGCAGTTGTGGAGCTGTTGTACTGCTCTTCCCAAAGGTAGGCCAAATAATGAGTTACTGTAGTTGGCAATGTTAAAGTGGAAATATCTACGTTGTCGCCTAGAAAATCCAATCGGAAGTCAACATATCCCAAAACTTCCAAATCGTTCAACCATTGGTCGTAATGCTCTACAGTAACTAAGGTCGTCTTACCTTTAGGATCGATATCAAGATAATCATCACAAGCTATAAGCATTATGCAGCATATTGATAAAATGTATTTATAGCAATATTTATATTTCATAATATTCAATTTTTAAAAGTTAATTAATAGGCTAGTTGTAAAGGTTGGTGTAAGAAACTGTTTGTAGTAATTTCCAGTAGCTAAACTATAATTATATTTATTTAACCCTACTGTAAAAAGGTTTGAAGCCTGTAGTTTAAGCTCAAAACTATTTATTCCTGCCTTTTTAAGAAAAAGAAGCTTTTTATCATCAAAATTATAGGAGGCGGTAATCGTTTTTAATGTAATATAATCGCCATTTACCACAAATGTATCAAGATTATCGTAAATATGATGCGTTAAGTAATAGTTGTTAGCCTCTATTCCTACAATGTCTGTTGTTTCTTCATCCCCTGGTTGTTTCCAATAATTGTCAGATCCAGCTACAGGATCTCCTGGTCGAATTCTAGGCACCTGTACTTTAAAGCCCCCATAATAACTCATCAAACAGAATAAATAAAAGTTACCAATATCTATACGATTGCTCAAACCAGCACTAATTGTAGGAATTGATGAACCCGCATAATAAGTAAGTCCCTCCGTAGATAAAGATAATGATGTTGTTGGCTGGCTTATTCCTTCTTCATCTAATACTACTGGATACCCCGAATCATCCAATCCCCCATCACGATATACAAACAATGCTCCTATGGGATAACCTGGCACATACCCTCTTACATTAAGTTCATTAGGTAAATTATCCGAACTATATTCATATACGTTTAACACCTTACTGGTGTTACGAGAAAATACAAGACCTGTATTCCAATTAAATGTAGGCAAGCTAATCCAATCTGCTTGTAAATTGAATTCAAAACCCTTGTTATTGATACTCGCCTCGTTAAGTAACGAAGTTGTTTTACCATAGGTAGGGTCTATTTGAGCGTTATTCAACACATCTGTACTACGTTTAGTATAAAAATCAACAGAACCGTTAATGTTTTTTGAAAAACCAAAATCTAAACCAATATTAAAATTACTGGTCTGTTCCCATCTCAATGTGCTGTTCGCAAGGGAAAACAATTCTAATGCGGTAGAAGCAGGACTGGTATCCGTATTCAAATAACTTGAAGCAATAACCTCTGGAAGAGAGTTTTTCGTAACATTTCCATTGAAACCATATGCCATTCTAAACTTCAAATTATTTAACCAACTTATATCTTCCATGAAATTTTCATTATGAACATTCCATGCTACGCCCACAGACCACAAAGGCTTGTAACGGTACTTAGGATTGGTTCCGAAAAGATTGGACTGATCTATACGAAAACTGCCAGTAAGAGAATATGTATTACGAAATGAATACACAATATTGGAGTAAACACTCATAAAACGGTCTTCTTGATAGGTCTTGCTAAATGGATAAGAAAGACTCTGACTTCCAAATAAAGTGCTAACAAAATTATTGCCTAATTCGCTATAATCCACTGGTTGCTGTAAGAGGTTTTGTTCGTTATAACCATAATAAGCCCTGTTACTTCCCTCTGTTAAAATACCCCTTATTTCACCGCCCAATATCGCGTTAACGGAATGGTTTTCTCCAATATTTTTATTATAATTTAGTTGGGAACGAAGTGTATACGTATTCGTAGTAGAAGTTGTCTCATTCAAATAAGCTCCAACAGGTATATTATAGTTTAAGGACCCCTCGGGATTTATCGTAATAAAATTATTAATAGTTTGCCGTACCTCTGTTGATTCTTCATCGGCATAATGAACAAAATCAGTACGGCTATTTTCATAAATTCCGCCAAAAGCTAAGTCTAAACCTTTACCTATACCATATTTAAAATTGGCATTAAACCTATTATTTACCGTATGTTGATGATCTTTAACATGGAGTGCATCTGTCAATGGATAATACAAATGGTCTTGCAAACCCAATGACATTATGTAGGTATTATAATATGGGTTTATAATAGACCCATTGTTAATAGGTAGGGCGTTCCCATCTTCGTCTGCGTAAGGCTCAAAACGGTAAGCGGTGTCCACATTGGGTATAGGTGCACTATAAGCATCTGATTCCATATACATGTTCGTTAGCTCCAGAGACAGACGCTTTGATAATTTCAAATTTGTACGAATGGAAAGCATGGTTCGCTCATCATTGTTATTTATTTGTGATAAACTATTTCGAACATGATTTAAAGTTAGGTAGTATAAATAATTGGTGCTGCCACCAGAAACATTTAGGTTGTGGTTTTGGGATTCGGCAGCTCGTAAAAATAGTCGTTCATAATCCTCTACATTGTCATATTTACCCAAGTCGATTAGTGCTTCTTCTATTCTACTTGGGGGAATTATATTTCCTGATTGCATGGCTAATAAATAATACACAGGGTTCTCAGCGTATCTTCCAGTATAATTAAAAAACCCACTGTATGCTAAAGGATCAACTGACGTATTTAGATCTCTTATATAATTGACCGCTAATTCTGAGGCGTTGGAGGCGTAATTATATCTACTATAATTTTCTTTTGGTGTAAACCCAAAATTTACTCTGTATTGAACCTTTGGTTTTCCTACTGCTGCTTTTTTTCTTTCAATAACTATTACACCATTAGAAGCCCTAACCCCATAAACTGTAGCCGCCGCTGCATCTTTCAGTACCGTTACAGATTCTATTTCGTTGGGATTAATCATATCCAATGTTAATTCTGTTGGAAATCCATCGATAACAATTAATGGGTTTTGGTTGCCTGATATGGTAGAAATACCACGAATATTAAATAGGCTTCTACTAGATATTTCTCCATCTACATTACTGGTAAAACCTACATTATCATTTATCATCAATCCAGGAATTCTATTAGCTAATCCAGAGAGAAAATCATTATTTACCTGTGATTCAAATTCTTTGGACTTTATCACTGTTACACTGCCTGTACTCTGTTCAGGTTTTATTTTTTGGTATCCTGTAGAAATAACAACCTCATCCAAATTAGAGATTTCCTCTTCCATGGTTATGTTAATATTCCTTTGTTCCCGAATGGAAATTTCCTGAGTTTTAAAACCCAAAACTGAAAACACTAATACATTTTCTGGGTTTGGAACCGTTATATTATATGAACCATCAAAATTGGTAGCTGTACCTTTAGTCGTTCCTTTTATAAGAACTGTAACACCAGAAAGTGGCATCTCTTTATCATCGGTTACTTTGCCACTTACCTGTATTTGTTGTTGGGTTTTAGCTTCCTTGATGAGTATGGTGTTGTCTTCTGTTAGCACTACATTTAAATTACCGCCTTTAATGCTTTGGTTGATGAGTTTATCCATACGGATGACACCCTTTTTTAACTCTACTTTCGGGAAGTCTTTAAACAAACCTGCTTGATAGATAATTGTATAATCTGTTTGCTGGATGATAATTTTGAAAACTTCATCTACCATTACTGTTTTATCTGCATCAATGGTCACTTTAGTATTCTGGGAAAGGATATTTCCCGATGACAAACTAAAGACAGTAGTACAGAACAATAGTATAAACGTTCTCATAATGAATTTTAAAATACTTCCCCTATTTGGGAAAAGCTTGGATTTAAATTTTAATTCCATAAATTTGTTATGTTATTGGTTAATTAATTATTCTTAGTTAATCGATACGTGAAAGGGGGATATAGTTAAGGTACTGTCCAGGTATGAACTATATGCTCCCTTTGTTTTTTAGAGTTAGTTTTTATCCATATATTTTAGTTTTTTGGTTAGTTAGTGTTCTTTAAAATGACTTTTTTATCATGTATTTCGTAACTCACGTTTCTAACGTTGTTACAAATAACAGATAAGATGCTTACAATACGTTGGCTTTTCTGTATACCACCTGTAAACCTTAACTGTTCTATTGCTTTGTTTTCTATTGAAATTTCCATATCGTACCAACGTGCCATTACTTTCATCACTTCTGATAGTTTCATATTCTCGAAACTAAACACACCTTTTTTCCATGAGACCTGATTGTAGATATCCACCGTGTTGATGGCTATGTTTTTGTTGGCTGTATTAAAATCGGATTGTTGGCCAGGCAACAATATTTTGGTATTGAAAGTGTCTGAATTGGGTGTTACGGCCACTTTTCCTTCGACCAATGTGGTATATACATTGGTTTCTCCTTTATAAGCCTTAATATTGAACTCGGTGCCCAAAACCTCAACTTCCTGATTATTATTAAAGACCTTAAAGTCTGAACCATTATGCTCTGTGCTTGGTGATACATCAAAATAAGCCTCACCGTAAACAAGTTCTACCTGGCGGCTTTCGCCGTCGGCAAAACTTACAGGGTATTTTAGTTGGCTCTCCGAGTTCAACCATACCTTGGTACCATCTGAAAGGGTCATTTGAAACTGCCCTCCTCTTGGGATTGTTATATAGTTATAGACTAATTTGTGGGAAGTACTATTAATATAGGTGATTTCTTCACCATTACTGGTGGCATTTTGTGTTTGATAGGTTTTACCTTTCTCAAGTGCCACTATTTCTCCTGTCTCCAGGGTTAACGTAGCTTTATCTGTACCAGTCTCTATGGTATTGTTTACTATGATAGGTTCAACAAATCCCTGTGGAGATGTGAAGATGTTATCCTTAAAAATGTAAGTTCCTGCCAAAATACCAACCAGAATGGCTGCTGCGGCATATCGCCAATACAACGGTCTTACTTTTGTTTTTGACTGGATTTGTTTCGGGGCTGGAGTAGAAGTTCGTTTTTCGATGATGTGTTGCCACATCATGTCAAAATCGGATTCGGAAAGTTTTTCAGTGTCAAAGTCCAATAATAGAATCAATTGTTTTGCTTCCTCTAATATGGATACCTTTTCAGGATGTTTAGCCATCCAACTGTTCCAAAACTTGGTGGTCATCGCATCGGAATCCAAAGCCCATTTTTGGAAATATTCGTCATTTACAAAGTCTTCTACGGTATAATGAATGTATTTCATTTGTTCGTTTTATTGTTTTAGAGGTCAAATACAACACCTTCAATAATCATATTTGTATTAAAGTTATTTGTCATGGGTGTTTCATCAGTTGCTATTTATCGCTTTTCAATTCAGAATCTGATACTACAATCAGGCTCTTTATAGTTAAGAGAAGAAAATTTCATTTTTACTTCATAAAAACTTAACTTTTTTTTTAATAAAAATTTAAAAGCACTGTGCTTTAAGGTCTTAACCGTTGAAAAATTATTTTAAAAAATGGTGAATTGATTGGAAATAATAAAGATAAAGTGATTTAACTTTAGAAAAGTATAGCTTAAAGAACAGAGAACAATACGATTAACAACATGATGGAAACCAAATGGTCTTTTAAAATTTGAATGGTACGTGCCATTAAATTATAAGTGCCTTTTTTATCCAATGCCATGATTTCGGAAATCTCCAAATAGCTTAATCGCCCATAAAACTTTAAATGGATGATTTCGCGTTGCTTATTGGAAAGTGAAGCTATTGCTTTTTCCAAGGTTTTTCGCTTGGCATCAAATTGCTGTTTCTCGATGAGACTAATTTCGGTGGAAGGTATTTCTGCATCCAAACTTGTCAAATCCTGGTTTTTATCAAATGTCTTTCTTTCCTTTATAACTTTCGAGATTAATTTACGTCGTAATGATTTGTAAAGATATGCCTTTATGGATTTTACTTTTGACAATCTATCTTTGGAATCCCATAGTTCGATAAAGAGATCTTGTATGGCATCCTTTACCAATTCTTTATCATAAACCAGTTTCAGCCCATAGCTATACAACAGAGTTGCATGGGATTTATAAATATTGGCAAAGGCAGAGTCGCTACCGGATTGAAATTCCTGCCATATCTGTAAATCGGTCATATGCACGGCTTTTTCGTCAGAAACTGAAGCTTTATGATTTTGTTCATTTCCCTGAAAATCAAAGTGCTTATATGTCGCTTTTTTTTCCACAATTAAAATATGTAAAATGGGATGATTGTACCTTCAAAGGTATAATAAAAAAATTGAAACCTCCAAAAGTTGCTAAAATCAGCACTACTTAAACAGACATTATTTAACTGAATTTGAATTAGTTACACCCCTTCCTTAAGCCATGAATAAAATACCTTTATTTTCCAAATATGGATTGGGCTTCACGATGGATGCACTTGAAGTTTATTTGGAGTTCATCTTTGGAAAACCGATATACTGGTTTGGGAATTTCTTTTTGAATTTCTGCAATTTAAATTGTAATTTTTCGTCTTTGCCGTCTGCAAATGTGATGAACTCGCCTAGTTTCGGTCTAAAAAACACATCCGCACGACGTTTGGAGACTTCTTTTTCACCTTAAGGGCTAGTTGCACTTTATTCGTAGGGATGTTCATCAAAGCTATATTTATGCCCGTTTTACTAATAAGCTTAAAGGTCAAGGCACGTTGATTGGTCGGCAAGCCCATGATACTGGTATAATAGGTCTTTGGGGCTTTAATGAACAACTTTCTCGCCTGATAGGTTTTCCACATAATTTCGTTTGTATGAAAACAAGCGATCAAAGGTTTTTTCGGATACCGAAAAGAAAACATCCCTATCAAATCCCCGTTTGACCATTTTTCCGTTCATCTCTACTTCAGAGACTTTGTGTTTACTTTCAGGGGACAAACTGTATTTATTGGAGGCATCCTTTCGGCTCACAATGATATGGATATGGGACTGCGAACCCGATTTTAACATAGTATTCATAAGTAAGTCTAATTGCCTAACCAAACTTTTGAAAGTTTTGGGAAGCTCATTTTTAGTGTGAAAAATAGCACTAAGCAAATTGGATAATATAAAATCTCCTCCTTCGGATATTCCAGGTAGTATCAAATAATCTCCTCCAAAAAAGGTAATTATTTTAACGTGAGTTCGATGTAAGCATAATATTATTTAGCTGACTATCAATAATTTAATCTAGGTTGTCAGGTTGAGTACTTCGTCTGCGCTCAAGGCGACAAATCGCTTTATTAGTGATTTTATTGTTAAAAACTCCCTTGTTTTTAATCGAACTCACGTTATTTTAGTAAATGGACTAACAGGCAGATCTTCTAAGTGATAATGAGCATTATAAGTGTTTAGAATTTCTTTCTATTCCTTAATATTTGCAGAGCCAGAATCTTTTTTACCGTATAACAAACTCTCTCTCTCATTAATAATTCTAAACATTTCACATTACTAATTTTACCAATACAGCACTTTTTGTATTTTTTACCACTACCTACCACAGGGACATTTATCATTACGGGCAACCTTATTGCCCATAATTAATCTATAAAATATTGAAAAGATTATTTAACAAACAGAGAGACTTGTAAATTTACAAATTATTGTAGGAATAAATTTTGAGAAAACCAACTGTTAATATTTAATTTCGAATGATATCAAAACATATTGAACCAATATTATAGGTTGGAAAATGGCAAAATGTTGTACCCAAACAAAAAAACCTCTCAAAATTGAGAGGTTTTTTTCAAGAAATTAATCTGCGCTTTCTCAAAAGATTCAAAACTTATCTGATGCTTAACGGAGACTTCTGCGCTCAATGTCATGGTATTGATTCGTTTGATTTACAATAGAGCAATTGCTGATAAAGTTGTAAGCAAAGATTTATACCCTTTCGGTAAAGGTAGTTTCAAAATCAAATTTCCACAAACCATTAAAATAGGACTTAACAAAAAGGAAATTATACCAATTATGACTCAAAACAACCCCTATAATTTGTTTAGTTCACTATCTTTCATTTTAAAAATAGGTGTTCATGAATCTTCGATTTCTATTTTGCTCATATTTCAATATTAAACATGTGCTCAGCTTGACTGGGTATAAAATCATAACTAAGGCTATGATTGAATTTTCTATCTTATCTGACCAAAATATAATTCAAATTATTTATAGCTCTTTTTAAATAATAATTGGTATTACACAACTTGAGAAAGTTCAAAACTTATCAGAAGTACAACGACACTCATTAAATGTTTGGCTTTTCAGTTTTTACTTTGCCGGGATGCGAGTTTCGGATATTCTTTTTACCAAATGGTCAATGGTTTATGATGGAAGATTGAACTACAGGATGAGCAAGAACACCAAAATTGTATCGTTCAAAATACCCCAAAAGGTATTGATAATAATGAAGTATTATGAGAAGAATAAAAATGGAGCTGATGATTTTATTTTTCCTGAAATGAAAAAGGCAGGTTTCTGTAATGCCAAAGACGTTTATAATAAAATTAAAGTAGCGACCAGTAAATTCAACAAGAACCTAAAATCAATTGTTAAAAAAGCTGGAATCAACAAAAAAGTGACAATGCATATTGCAAGGCACTCATTTGGAAACATTGCAGGTGATGCTATTCATCCTTTAATGTTACAAAAACTTTACCGACACAGCGATTTGAAAACCACCATAAATTATCAAGCGAATTTTATCCACAAAGATGCGGACGATGCCTTGGATAGCGTAATTAATTTTCAAGGTACAATAAATCATCTTTGCGATTTTTTTAGGGCTAAGCTTCTGCTTTAATACACGTATCTTTACTACCGAATTTTGATTTATTATAATCAAATATGATTTACAGACTAAAAGCGTTTCTCATAATCTGCTTGTAAGCTTCAAACTTAAAGGAGCCATTTAACAAAGTAGAAGAAGCCTTCAAAATGGGTAAATATGATGATATGATTTTTATGAGATTGGTAAACTCACTTTCAATACTATGTTTTGATTTCAAAGTTATTTTGAAAAGTAAATTATTGAACAACACAATCGGCTGATTCTACCTTTTTGGCTACAATAAGCTGAAATTTGGTTATTTCAGTAAAGACACTAATGCAGAACTTTGTCATATAATTTAAAATTAAAAAATTATGAAAATCACAGTAACGGGTTCATTAGGCCACATTGGAAGATCCTTGACCGAGATCCTTCTCGCAGCAAATAACGAGGTGAAGGTCATAAGTAGTTCTTCAGAAAGAATAAGCGATATCATAGCTCTTGGGGCAATCCCTGCCATTGGCAGCTTAGAGGATATTGACTTTTTAAAAACACATTTTAAAGATGCCGATGCTGTTTTTACAATGGTTCCGCCCAATAATTATTTTGATCACGATTTAGATCTAACAGGTTATTATAAACACCTTGGAGAAAACTATGCAAAAGCAATTTCCGGCACAGACATAAAAAGAGTGGTGAACCTAAGCACTTTTGGTGCCCATCTAGAAAAAGGAAACGGAATTCTTAAAGGTGCCCATTATGTTGAAAAAACACTTAACGCCCTGCCTTCAAACATTTCATTGACACATATGCGGCCTACTTCTTTCTACTACAATCTATACGGATATATTGAAAGCATCAAAGCACAGAACGCCATTTATGCAAATTACGGCACTCACGCTATTCCCTGGGTTGCGCCTGAAGATATCGCCAAAGTAGTTGCAGAAGAACTAAGCTCCTTCGACAACAACGAAAAAATCCGTTATGTGGTAAGCGATGAACTTAACGGGGAAGAAACGGCGAAAATATTGGGAAAAGCCATTGAAAAACCAAATTTAAAATGGCAGATAGTGGATGATGAAACTGTTATGAATGCACTTAAAAAAGCCGGAATGAACCCTGAAATTGCAGAAGGCCTTATCGAAATGTATGCCGCATTGGAATCTGGATTGCTTAAAGAAGATTTTGAAAACAATAGACCCCATACCTTTGGGAACAAAAAGTTAAAGGACTTTGCCCAAGAATTTGCCAAAGAGTTTTAATATAATGATTAATTTTAGCAATGGTCAAAAAATCGCCACATCGATTTAACACTATCAGCGAATATCATACGTTCAGGGGATTACCCGCACCGGAACATCCCCTGATAAGTGTGATTAATTTTGATGACATTAAATTAAAGAAAAACGAACCCGATAGATTGGTTTCCGGCTTCTATACCATCGCCCTAAAAAGACACCCAGAAGCAAAATTAAAATACGGGCAACAGGAATATGATTTTGATGATGGTGTAATGCTTTTTATGGCCCCTGAACAAGTATTCGGCATAAAAAACGCTACCAAAGAAAAACCTACGGGCTGGATGTTGATGTTACATCCTGATTTTCTTTGGAAAACGAAATTGGCAAACAGCATACACAATTATGAATATTTTGATTATGCTATCAACGAGGCTTTATTTCTATCTAAAAAAGAAGAAGCTTCGATAACCAAAATCCTTAAAATCATCCAACTGGAATATCACGGCAATATTGACCAATACAGTCATAAAATTATTATTGCACAATTAGATTTGCTTTTTTCCTATGCCGAGCGGTATTATAACAGGCAGTTTCTCATCCGGCGAAAAACAAACCATCAAATACTTTCCAGGCTTGAAAATTTATTGAATCATTACTTTGCTGAAGATATATTATCTGTAGAAGGGCTCCCTACTGTTCAAAAGGTCGCCAATCAAATCAACTTATCTCCTAAGTATTTAACCGGCTTACTAAAGAATGTCACAGGAAAATCAACGCAGGAACATATTCATCATAAACTAGTTGAAAAGGCCAAGGAGAAACTTTCTACGACTGAATTAAGCGTGAGCGAAGTTGCTTATGCACTTGGATTTGAACATCCGCAGTCCTTCAGCAAACTGTTTAAACAAAAAACAAAAATGTCCCCTTCAGGTTTCCGTGAAAGTTTTAGGAATTCAAATTGACTACTTCCGAGCTTAAACCATAATTATTTATAATGTAAAAGGGCTTTCTTGTTGCAAATGGTTCTTTATTTTTCCACATTTATCACTACACACTAGGCGAAGTAGCATTTGAATTTGGGTCAAGATTTGACATTCTTACTCGGAAGTTTAAAAAAAATCTAAGAGTAAAGTAAAGCTCGTTGAAGCAAATTTAATTCCCAATAATCTTTTTTCTATGTCTAATTCCCCAATCGGTCATATTATCTATTATTGTTCTTAGTGTTTTCCCATGCTCGGTAAGCTGGTAATGAATGGTTACAGGATGCGTATCTATAACTGTTCTTTTAATTAACTGATTTATTTCAAGCTCTTTTAATTCCTTGCTCAACATTTTGTTGGAAATGCCATTTATATCATTTAAAATATCTGAAAATCGTCTTTGATTGTAAAAACATATAGATGATAGAATAATTATTTTCCATTTTCCTTTTAGTACATCCAAGGTGTCTTGCACCGCCATCATTTCCTTCTTGTACTCATCTTGCTTACGTTCTTTACACGCCATCATAGGTTACTTTGTTACTTCAAGGTTACTGTTACTTTTTGTTACAAAGTAACGAAAATAAATAAAACCAGTTTACATTTGAAATCTAATTTAAAATATATTAAAAAATGAATTTCGAAAACAAAAACGTAGTGATCACTGGCGGAAGTACCGGCATAGGATTCGCCACTGCAAAAGCCTTTATTAAAAACGGTGCCAATGTATGGATTACCGGAAGAAATGCTGATAATCTTCAAAAAGCTTCTTCTACTATTAATAGTTCAAAACTGACAACAGTAGTTTCAGACACCTCAAATTTAGCAGGGATTGAAGTGTTACAAAAAACCATTGAGGAGCATAAAATCAACATTGATGTTCTTTATTTAAATGCAGGAACAGCTGTTTTCAGCTCAATAGACCAGGTAACGGAAGCCGATTTTGACGCACAATTCAACACCAATGTAAAAGGAAGTTTTTTCACGTTGCAAAAATTGCTGCCCAACATTAAGAATGGGGGCTCTGTAATATTTACCTCATCAACAGTGGCAACAGCCGCACTACTGGGATCAACCGTTTATTCGGCTACCAAAGGAGCACTTAATAAAATTGCGCAGGTTGCATCAAACGAGTTGGCAGAAAGAAAAATTAGGGTCAATATTGTAAGCCCCGGTCCTATCCAAACCGAAGGCCTTGACAGCGTAATGCCTAGTGCAGATGCAAAAGATTATCTGGCTTCGGTAACGGCATTAAAAAGAATAGGAAATCCGGATGAAGTTGCGAATACGGTGTTGTTCCTGGCTTCTGATGAGGCAAGTTTTATTATGGGAACTGAATTATTAGTGGACGGTGGCTATACCACGTATGCCCGAAAATAATTTTTTAAAACTTAGGTAGTTTGTAATGAATTAGGACTTCTTATTATCATCTATCACTCATTTATACTTTACTACTAAAATCTATTTTAATAAAGAGAGCGACCAAGCAAACAGGAAATTACTGGCAAATAAATTAGTGTTAGTGTTAAATGTATTTTGAAACTCTTGACTTTTATCAAGAGTTTCAAAATTAAAGTTGAAGACCTTTGGTTCTCAATAATTAAATTCAGAAATAATGACAAAAGCGATGGGTACTCTTTTAAAACTTGAAGAGGTAGGGATGTTCCTTCTTTCTATTATTTTATTCAATCAACTGGACTATCCTTGGTGGGTTTTTCCTGCCTGTCTTCTACTACCCGATATTTCTATGATTGGTTATGTGATGAATCTAAGAATAGGTGCCTGGATCTATAATTTTTTTCATCATAAACTGGCGGTCATTATTACTTTTATTATGGGGATATGGCTGAATGAATCAGTAATCACTTTGGCAGGGGTTATTTTATTGGGTCATTCAGCAATGGACAGGATGTTTGGTATAGGTTTAAAGTACAAAGATCGTTTTACCCATACGCATTTAAGCCGGATTGATACAGAATTTTAGCATTAGGAAGGTAGCTACTAACAAAGCCTATTAGCAATAATAGTTAGTGGGAGTCACTACTTTTATTCAATTGGTTACCTTCCATATTCACAAGACGATGATTAATTACAAAGTTTTTGATTGCTGGTACATTTTCAATATTTGGAATTGATAAGGACTTATAAAAGGGAGAGACAGTGAGGGTGCGGGAGTATGTCTAAAGGCTTTTGTGAAGTACCAATACATAGGAAGCGGCACCAAATGAATAATGGAACTCCGATGGAGCGGACTTCGTTCACGATTTCGGATTGGGAATGCAGCCCTTCGACTCCGCTCAGGACAGGTGTTCCTTCCCGTCCCGATAGTTATCGGGACGGGAAGGGTTAACGGAATGAAAAGGAGAAATTGGGGATGGTGTCCAAGACTTTTTAGGGAAGTCCTTTGCCCGGAATGCAGCTTTTCGCGGAATGGAGGGGAATGTGCTGAACGGATTATGAAATTGAAAATTCAATAATTACCACTATTGCAATAAAGTGGCAAATATTTGTATTTAGTTCGAAATATTTACTTAATTCGTACCATGAGTACTAAAAAAGGATTTAAAATAAACCAATTGTTACAGTCCCAACCATCTGGAACAGTGTTCTTGTCCTCTTGGCTTGTTCAGCATGGTTATAGTCACGCGACCTGTTACGAAAGTACAGGGAAAGTAACTGGTTGACCCCATAGGCTCAGGGGCCATGATAAGAATTGGCGAAGAAGTGGGGTATGAAGGCGCTCTATACACATTACAAGAACAATCAGGGCTGAGCGTACATCTTGGAGGAAGGACGGCCCTATCCCTGCTCGGAAGGGCACATTATTTGGACTTTAACGTGAAAAAAATATTCCTGTTCTGCAAAAGTGGCACTAAACTTCCCACATGGTTTTTAGAGTATGATTGGGAAAATAAAATAGAGCAAATAAACACCTCTTTTCTTCCCTCTGATATAGATTTGTCCGCTATAGAGCAAAACATTTTCCATAAAAATATCAAACCCGGAAAGGGCTATCTTGGAATGTCTTTATTTAACCCCAAAAATCCATTCTTTTTTAGAATCCTACGAACTTATGGAGGGGTTGAACAACCTAAGACCAAACCATGTACAAGCCTTGCTTGAACAGTGTAGTTCCGTCAAAGTAAAACGATTGTTTTTATATATGGCCGAAAAGACAGATCACAATTGGTTCAATTACATAAAAATAGAAAAAGTAGATTTGGGTAGCGGAAAACGGGCACTTTTGAATGATGGGGTCTATATACCTAAATACAATATAACCGTACCCAAAGAATTGGAAGCATAATGGAAATAAGAAATGTATATAAAGCCCAGGTATCACTTTTGTTAAGAGTGTTGCCAGAGGTAGCAAAGGAAAAATGTTTTGCTTTACATGGTTGTAAGCCATAAATTTATTCGTCAGGGAAATGCCCAGACTGTCTGTGGACGTCAATTTAACCTATGTATCCATAGAAGATAGGGATACTTCAATGAAAAATATCGTTGAAGCCCTAAAACGGATAAAATCAAGTATCGAAGCTGCCGTCCCCGAAATGCATATTTCCCTTCAGGAGAAAATACTCAAACTTCTTATTTCAATCCCGAAAGCACAAATAAAACTGGAAGTCAACCAAACCAACAGGGGTGTGATCGATGGCACTAAGGAAATGATGCTTTGTGAAAAAGCCCAAGATGAGTTTGCAGCATTCTGTGCTATTGATGTAGTCCCATTAAGCCTGCTTTATGGGGGTAAAATATGTGCTGCTTTGGACAGGCAACACCCAAGGGATTTGTTCGATATCAAATATCTAACACAGAACGAAGGTTTTACGGACGAAATAAAAAAAGGCTTTTTACTTTGTCTATTGGGCAGCAACCGTCCTTTGCACGAAATGCTCAGCCCAAACCTCACGGACCAAAGTCATGCTATGGAAAATCATTTTGATGGAATGAGCTATGTTCCGTTTTCCTATGAAGATTTTGAAGAAACCAGAAGTCAACTTATAACGGCCGTCAAAGAGAGCCTAACAAAAAAAGATAAAGATTTTTTATTGAGCTTCAAGAGCCTTGCACCGGATTGGAGCGTTTACGATTTTGAAAGATTCCCTGCTGTGCAATGGAAGCTACAAAATCTTATTAAACTTAAAAGCAATGACCTGTCAAAATACAATGAATTAGTTGGTGCTTTGAAAAATGCATTGCATTAACAGAAGATTTCCTGTCCCAAATTCATTCTATTTTTAGGACAAAGTGAATATGAAATTAAGATAGGTACTATTATAATTGATCCCTATAATATTCTTAAACCTCAAAAAATATCAATAGGCATCAAACCCTATTCTAACCGATAAAAAGTAAAAATGTTGTACCTATGTTGTACCCAAACAAAAAAACCTCTCAAAATTGAGAGGTTTTTTGACTGCAAATTTACAGTTGAAAAAAAGTGCGGGCGGAGAGACTCGAACTCTCACACCTCGCGGCACTAGATCCTAAGTCTAGCGTGTCTACCAATTCCACCACGCCCGCAAAAGGACTGCAAATATAAACAAGATTTTTAAATTGCAAAGTTGATATGTCAAAATAATTCTAAAAATAAATCGATAAGTCGTTTTTATAATCGGAACTCATTTAAACTACCCCGTCTAGCTGAGCACATGTTTTTGGATGGTAGCGAAGATTAACAAATGCCAGCAGGCAGGTGTTTTCCATTTGAAGGCTTTTTAAATTACATAGTAGGGCTACGGAAGGAAAAAAAGATAAAAATAGGTGTAAAAGGGGACATTTTTTAGTCCATTGAAAAAGTTTAAATGAGTTCTCAAATAAATAAAGTATTCTTTTTTATATTTTTGAGCAAACTATATAATCACTTCAATGAACAACATTCAATCTTATATAAAAGAAAACAAAACCCGTTTTTTAAATGAATTAATAGAGCTACTTAAAATACCATCTATAAGTGCAGATTCTGCTTATAGAGATGATGTTTTAAAAACAGCCGAAGCCATTAAGGTTAGTTTAGAAAAAGCTGGGTGCGATATTGTTGAAATTTGTAAAACAGATGGGTACCCTGTGGTTTATGGTGAAAAGATTATTGATAAAAATCTACCGACAGTATTGGTTTATGGCCATTACGATGTACAACCGCCAGATCCTTTAGACCTTTGGAACTCACCTCCTTTTGAACCCGTAATTAAAAAAACAGCGTTACACCCAGAAGGTGCCATTTATGCTCGCGGTGCTTGCGACGACAAGGGGCAGATGTACATGCACGTAAAAGCTATGGAATTTATGACATCCACAAACCAATTACCGTGCAATGTGAAATTTATGATTGAAGGCGAAGAAGAAGTTGGTAGCGCTAATTTGGCAACGTTTGTAAAAAACAATCAAGACAAATTAAAAAATGATGTCATTCTAATTTCAGATACTGGTATGATCGCTCAAGATATCCCTTCTATTACCACGGGTTTACGTGGATTAAGCTATGTAGAAGTTGAAGTTACCGGGCCTAATCGCGATTTGCATTCTGGTCTTTATGGCGGTGCAGTGGCCAACCCGATAAACGTTTTAACCAAAATGATTGCGTCACTTCATGACGAAAACAATCATATAACTATTCCAGGGTTTTATGATAAAGTAGAAGAACTATCCAAAGAAGAACGTGCAGAAATGGCAAAAGCGCCATTTAATTTAGATCATTATAAAAAAGCCCTAGATATAAATGATGTCTATGGCGAAACTGGGTATACCACCAACGAACGCAATGCCATTCGCCCTACTTTAGATGTTAATGGTATTTGGGGAGGTTATATAGGAGAAGGAGCCAAAACCGTCATTGCAAGTAAAGCTTATGCTAAAATCTCAATGCGGCTCGTTCCTCATCAGGATTGGGAAGAAATCACACAGCTATTCAAAACACATTTCGAAAGTCTTGCCCCAAAAGGAGTAACCGTAAAAGTAACACCTCATCATGGCGGCCAAGGTTATGTAACGCCTATAAACAGTATTGGTTATCAAGCAGCTAGTAAAGCCTACCAGGAAACCTTTGGCAAAAGGCCTATTCCACAACGGAGTGGTGGCAGCATTCCTATTGTGTCTCTTTTTGAGCAAGAACTAAAAAGTAAAATCATACTTATGGGCTTTGGTTTAGATAGCGATGCCATTCATTCTCCAAACGAACATTTTGGGGTTTTTAATTATTTAAAGGGTATCGAAACCATTCCTTTATTCTATAAATATTTCACGGAATTATCTAACTGATTTTAGGGGATTCCTTACCTTTGGAACGAAAAGTAGCATGTGTTTTAAAGCGGTCTGTTTTGTCTAAAAAAAGGAATCAGGGAAATTTACGATATTACTATATGCAAATGAATTTAGAAGGTTGTAATGTGCTATGAAAAACCAACACAACAAACACCTACTACTACTCTTATTAGCGACTCTTTTTATTAGTACTTCTGGTCCTTTAGGTAAATTTATAGAGCTGCCCATTCCAGTGATCATTTGGTGGCGCTCTATACTGGCCTTTATATTATTATATGGTTTTTGTAGATATAAAAAAATAAGCTTAAGACCTAAATCTAGGAAAGACATCTTTCTTTTTATAATAAGCGCTCTTTTTTTAGCAACACATTGGATTACCTATTTTTATGCCCTAAAGCTATCCAATGTCGCTATAGGCATGCTTTCTTTATTTGTATACCCTATCATCACAGCTTTTTTAGAACCTTTATTTTTTAAAGTAAAATTCGACCCTATTTACACCCTACTGGGGCTACAAGTTTTAATAGGCCTCTACATATTAGCCCCAGAATTTAATCTGGAAAGCTCTCATGTTAAAGGGCTTCTTTTTGGGCTCTCTTCTGCATTGTTCTATGCGCTGCGCAATATTATCTCAAAACAATTAGTTAGCAGTTATAATGGAACCTCCATCATGTTATATCAAATAGGCATTATTAGCATTGTTCTATCTCCTGTTTTATTTTTCATGGATACCTCAGGAATGTCCACTCAATTTCCTTATGTTATTATTTTAGCTGTTATCACTACAGCTATAGGACATACTATGTTAATAAATAGTCTAAAACATTTTACGGTAAGTACCGCAAGTATTATTAGTAGTACACAGCCCATTTTAGGGATTATTATAGCCTTTATTTTTTTAAGCGAAATCCCAACCTGGAATACTTTTTTTGGAGGACTTATTATTCTCTCTACAGTTATTATAGAAAGCATTCGATCAAAAAAGATCAGCTCTTAAACATACTTTTGGTACTACATGTGTAGCATATAAATTTGTTCTACATATGCAGAATACATATTATTATCTACATTTATGGGAAAATCATGTAACAAATTGATAGGCTCAGCGTTCTAATAGTCAGTCAATCAAAATAAATCATAGTATGTTAAAGCAATTTTTTATTACCTGCTCAGGTTCGGACACCGATATTTTAGATCAATGTTCCAAAGGCGAACAAAACAAATATGCCGGTATTGGCGCTACTGTTTTCTTTACCGCGGTTATGGCCTTTATTGCTGCCAGTTACGCGCTTTACACAGTTTTCGACAATCTATTTATTGCCATTGCTTTTGGCTTTATATGGGGCTTGCTTATCTTTAATTTAGACAGATACATTGTTTCTACCATTAAAAAAACCGGAAATATTACGGACGAGCTCATGCAGGCTTCACCTAGAATAATTTTAGCTATCATTATTGCCATTGTTATTTCCAAACCACTAGAGTTAAAGATTTTTGAAAAAGAAATCAATCAAGTACTGTTAGAACAGAAGAACGAACTAACATTAGCCAATAAAACCCAGATTGCAGAGCAATTCACACCTACCATCGCCACACTTCAAAACGACATAGTTGGTTTACAAAATGATATAGATAATAAAGAAGCCGAAGTAAACACTTTATACGATACTTATATTGCTGAAGCCGAAGGAACTGCTGGCACTAAATTATTGGGCAAAGGTCCTGTCTATAAAGAAAAAAGAGAGAAGCATGATGCGTTGTTGGCCGAACTGCAACTATTAAAAGCTGAAAATAAAGCCAAAATTACTGCTATTGAAACTCAAATAGCAACACTAAAAGGGGATTATGAAAAGCAAATTGTAACCACACAGCCCATTATCAATAATTTTGACGGTTTAATGGCCCGTGTGAATGCGCTAGGAAAGTTACCATGGCTCCCTTCCTTTTTTATATTCTTGCTGTTTTTAGCTATTGAAACGGCTCCTATTTTTGCAAAATTGTTATCTCCGAAAAGTGCTTACGACTTTAGGCTAGAAGATCAGGAAACAGCTATTAAAACGAATGTCCTTCAAAATAAAAATCAGAGAGCCGCTTTATTAAAAACGGACTATGCTATTAACGATCGTATTTATAGTGATATAGAAAAAGAAGACGAATTATATACTTATAAGCGCAAAAAAGTGAGAGAGTTGATGCAACTTCAAGCTGATGCTTTTTTCAAACATCAAAAAAACGCCTTCTAATCCTATTTACATCCTGTTTTCCGATTTAAAATGATTATATAAATCTTTACACCCTAAACCTATAATCGAGAAGCTTTTATTTTTTTTGACGGCCTCATTATGAAGTGCCGCTAAGGCATTAACCCCATAGCGATCCATACTTTCAATATCTTGAATACTAATAGTAAGATTGTTTACTTTTTCAAAAATATTTTTGAATTCATTTTGAAACACTTCTAAACTATGTCTGTTTAGAATGCCTTTAATTTTGAAAAAATTATTGCAGCTTGAAATTGTTAAATCCATAATCATAGTATTTTAAATTGTTTCAATGATAGATCCTAGGGCAATTAATCAACTGATAACGAAACAAATATACAGAAATTAAAAATTAAAAATATTATTTTTTCGATCAATAGATTCTAACTTTAGATGAAAAAATATTCTGTGTCAATTTCATCGTCAAGTAACCATATTAATACCATTTCTAATTAGAATATGGTATTAATATCAAGATTTCGTTACTTTTACTCCTACAAAACATTTTAATTATATCGATAATGAAAAAATTTGTATTGCTACTTTGCCTAATATCTATTTTCACTAGTTATTCTCAAACTTCTGAAGAGCATGACAAAAAAGCTATTCTTAAAGTATTAAAAAAGCAACGCCTTGCTTGGTCCGATAATAATATTGAAGAATTTATGGAAAGCTATTGGAAAAGTGATTCACTCAAATTTTATGGCAGTAATGGCATAACCTATGGTTGGGAAAACACTTTAGACAGATACAAAAAGGCCTATCCTACCAAGGATCATACAGGAAAATTAAATTTTAGAATAAATGCTATTACCAAAATAGCCGAAGGTGCTTATTATGTTATGGGGGAATATCATTTAAAACGTGAAGTTGGAAATGCCGATGGTATTTTTATGATTATTTTTAAAAAAATTAATGGTAAGTGGAAAATTATTGCCGACACCTCTAACTAAACCATGTCCATAATTATTAGAAAAGCAACATTAAATGATGCTCCTGTTTTATTAGAGTTTGAACAGGGTGTTATTACTGCAGAACGCCCTTTCGATCCTACTATAAAAGAAGGCCCTATTAACTATTATGATATTAACGAATTAATAACAAGCAGCGATTCTGATGTGTTCGTAGCAGAATCTGACGGTGAAATAGTGGCATCAGGTTATGCCAAGATTAAAACTGACAGGCAGTATTTAAAACATGCTTATCAGGGTTACTTAGGTTTTATGTTTGTTTCTAAAAAGCATAGAGGCAAACGTCTAAACAAAATGATTATTGATGCTTTACTAAAGTGGTGCAAAGCACGGCATGTTTTTGAGATCAGACTGGATGTGTATGATGATAATATCCCGGCTATTAAAGCCTATGAAAAAGTAGGATTTAAAAAACATATGATTAATATGCGTCTGGATATTGAAAATTTAGATCTAGAGTGAACAGCCTTCCCTTAGACTTGTTTCAGGGCCCCATAAATTAATTTATTGGTTTTAATACTGAAACTAGTGCAGTATAACATCAAAACTACTTATTATTACTAATTACGGACGGACATTTAAAATTATTTTGTTGAATAGCAGAAAGCCTAACCGTAATGACATTTCAACACCCGAGTGCTATAATTTCTTTACGTATTTGGTAATAATTACAATTTGTTGTGCTCCTACTTTGCCCTCAATAAATTCTGCATTCTCACGATCTAAGCGGATATTTCTAACAGCTGTACCCTGTTTAGCGACCATACTAGAACCTTTAACTTTTAAATCTTTTACCAAAACTACAGCATCTCCAGATTCTAAAATAACACCGTTTACATCCCTATGGATAATCTTGTTATCGGGATCTTCATGCTCGCCTGTTGCACGTGCCAAAGCTAAAGCTTCATCATCTAAATACATCATGTCCAACAAATCTTTTGGCCAGCCTTCATTACGTAATCTTTGAAGCATCCTCCAAGCCATAATCTGTACGGCAACATGCTCGCTCCACATACTATCGTTTAAACATCTCCAATGATTAGCATCCATATCCTCTTTCCCTTCTATTTGATCTAAACAGGTTTTACAGACCAATACATCATTAGCCACATTTTCGTTTAATGAAGGTGGGATGGTATATGACTTTAAACCTTCTGTAGAAGTACATAATTCACAGGTATTGTTGCTTCTTTCTTGTAATGTTTGTAATACGCTCATGCTTTACTTTTAGTTTTTGCAATAATACGTTTTAATAAAAGGTTTTACAAGTTCCATTTTACAGATAAACAAAAGAGCCTGAATTCTAAGTTAAAAACTTAAATAATTCAGCCTCTTTTTACAAATAAAAATATAAGTTTTATAGTTTTATAGCCGAATAAACATAATCGCCATGTCCTTTAAAATACTTTTTTAATGTTTTTCCTTCTTCTTCTGTTAGCGCTTCTTTCATAAGCTCGGTATTTCTATCAAACATTTTTTCTAAATCGCCTAAAGCATCCATTAAAATAGCCTCATTAAAATCTCTTCTATCTGCACCCCAAGCATGTATACTGGGATAGTATGCTTTTATATATTCATTCTTATAGATAACATTTTCAAGTATTTTTTTACGTAACAACATAAACTCTTCCCTACTCCCGTCCTCTGGAAAAGCTAATTTACTTTGACGCAAATACATGACCATATCTTTAGTTTTTTCTCCTTCCATTGGTTTTGCTCCTGGTAAGGTCGCATAAATTTCATCTGAATGAAAAATGGAATAAGCCGAATTTCTTTTCTTTAAAAAGGCTTTTCGGGCTTCTTCATCTGGCCAGGCTTCTTTTTCAAGTTCGCTATTTCTTTCTCCTGCTTTATCAATGGCCTCCCAATTTGGGTGAGATTGCACGTAAAGCACCTCGTTACTATGCTCTGTCATAAGATGTGAATAATATCCCGATCCTATAATATATTCGTTTTTTTTGGTAACCTTTTCTAGGTATTCCTTCTCTACGGCTTTCCATTCATCCACAGTACTATCATTTTTACTATTCCAGTATGTTTTTGTAACCGTTATGTACTCTGGTCTTTTGGGGGCTTCTTCTTGGGCAGAAATAATGGCCGTGTTAAACAATAGAAGCATCACTACAAGGGCCGATAAAAATTGATTGGTTGTTTTCATAATCTGTTAAAATTTAAAGTTAATATATTTGAATTAGTCAATACAACTTTAAGATTATGGGGCAACAAAAAGATTTAGGACAACCTATTTATGCACTTTTAATAGATGAAGTGATTTAAACTTTTTTTATTGCAATAAAAAAAGTTTAAAAGCATTTTAATAAAATGGAAGATTGAGAGTATCTAAATATACAACAAAAAAACAATATTATATATTTAATTTACATATTTGACAACTGATCCCTTACCTTTTTCGTCATCCCTTTTACAACCATGTCGTAAGAATGATCTATAAGATGAAACACTAACTTGGACTGGAGCTCACCTTCATGGATATATAAAGTGTTCCAATGTTTTTTACTCATATGAAAACCTGGACGAATACTGTTGTATTCTGCTCGAAGTTCTTCAGAATATTCTGGATCCGCTTTTAAGTTTATGGCTGCTTCACCACTTTCCCAGTACTTTAACGAAGCCAATGCAAACATTTTTCCAAGCACTTTAAAAACAAGTGTTTCTTCATCAAAAGGAAATTCTTCTGTAGTGCCTTTTTTACTTAAACAATATTCACGAAGTTGATCTATATACATCTTTTTACTTTTTTAATTCCTGCCTTTCGGCTTTACTCAAGATAAACTACAGCAGGAATCTGCCAACACATTCATTTTAATTTATAAGATTCCTGCCTTCGCAGGAATATAGTTCATTCTTACCCATTGAAATATTAACCGTCACAAAAGCTTTTCACCAGATTTCTCTTCTATTTTTAATGCCGAATAATCTAATTTCCAACCTATGGTTTCTACTATCGTTTCCATTAATAAAACCGTTTCCAAAGCTTCTTTTTGAGCTATCTGAATGAGACCACTTGCTGGGATTTTATCTTGGATATGCAGTTTGGCTTCGTTATGTAAACCCGTTAAATCGGTCGCTTCAAACTTATTAAACAGACCATCAGACTTGTCATAATAATTCAAGTTGGTTTCAATGGATAGCACTTCTGGCTGTGGAAAGTGTTTTAATAAAATTTTCTTTTTACCATTATCTGCTATTAATTTGATTTTTGATAAATCGTATCCTACATAGGCTTTTGCATTTATGACAACCAAGGCTTTCTTTTTACTCGAAATCAATTTTAAAAAACGCTCTTTAACATCTTCGTAGTGATAGATCTCTGCAAAATCGCCTTCAACCGTTATAAACTTACAAACTGTTTTAATTTTATCTAAAAGTAATACGGATTGAGATTTAACCAATTGTTTTCTTTTTAATGACTTAAAATAAGTAACCATACCTAAAGTCATTAAAACACCTATTATAATTCCTAAAAATGCCTCCATAATCCTTATTTACCTATTCGTCCTAAATGGGTATTCTTAAAGCTGTCAAAATATTTTAATCCATAACCACAAACCCTGTCGAAACAAGCATGGGAAAACAAAATAATCCCTGCTAGTTCCATGAGATCATTTTGAAAAATTATTCCTAAAAAATAGACACTTATAGCTATGGCCTTGTGATGAAAAACATTATATATAATAGCGCCTATCTTAGGGTTCCATAAATAGCCAAGCATCCCAATATCCGGAACTAAAATTAATGCCACAAACCACCACCAGCTATAATTTAATTCTGAAAAAAGATATATTCCAAAAATAAACATAAATAATTCTTCAATTTTCAACGACGCTTTCATATGCTTGAATTTTTGTAGTAATTTATTAATGCTCGTTCATGTGTTCATTGTGTTTTATTTGTCGCATGTAACATCCATATAATCTTTGTCCTTGTATAGCGAACTTTTAGTTATGGATATCTCAATTGTCGTCAATCATCAAAGCAGTCCATGCCATTTTATTAATTTATAATTTTATATAAAATAGGCTTGCTAGGCGAGGCATCATTTTCGAAAGGAGCTATTTGAAGATTTAAAAAATACATCCCATCTTTAACTGTATTTGGCACAAAAACAAGTTCTGTTATGGTAGCATCCAGTCTTATTTTGCCTTTGGTATTCCAAAAGGCGTTATGCGCCAACAGTGCACATTCATCTTTTTCTTTATCTACACTGGGCAAATCAATTAATAAATGTTTTACCTCTTTTTCACATAAATAAGTAGCCGCATCTTCTAATAAATAAGGCGGATTGGTATGCGAATATTGTGCTATCAATTTTTCTTTAGTATTAGGAATTGTTCTTATAACTATGGCCTCTCTTTTTTTATTCCCAATAGCAAATTTTAATTGCTTTTTAGAGATCACAAAATCACCATTTAATCTTTCCGGTGCCACGGTTACAACCTCAGCCAAAAAGAAAAATTGCTTTAAATTCTGGTTTATAGAATGTATATTTTCAGTAATATGTCCCACGCATTCGGTATGCGTACCGTGTGCATGTGGATTAAAAAAAATATTATTGAAATTTACACAGGCGCCTTCTGCCACACTAACAATCCGCTCGCCATCTTTTGCAGGTTCAATTGTAGGTGCATCTATATACCATGCATTTACGTTGTTTTTTGACGCTCTAAGCGGTATTGAAATATCAATGGGTAGCGATAAATCTATTTGAAGTTTTTTTGATTTGCACTGAATGGTTGCTAGCATTTATACCGAATTTGTTTCAGCATCTTTTAATTAAGATACTGTTTCAAATATAAGTTTTTTAATTCTGGATTTTGCCATTTATAGCTAAGTCGATATAAAATGGCATAGAATATTTAGATATAAAAAATTGAAGTTCAAGGCAAAAAGCATAGGCATAGCCTAGTTAAGGCGAGTATTTTTAACGAAGATATTCGGTTTTTTACTCTGAAGGTTCATGTTATTTTATATTGATTTAGCTATATGCCAGTTTGAGTGTAAAATATCTTAATAAAAAATTTCTTAAAACCGACGATCTCCAAGTCAAACCGTAGGGGTATTTCGCCGCTTTCGTACCCAGTTCCTGCCTCGCTGGCAGGCAGGAAATTGTCCGCAAGGTTTAGACCTTTGGGTCAAAAATCAAAATTCTGTATTCAGATTCTGAAACTAGTTCAACATAAATAGTCCAGAAGCCATGCCATCGACCAAAAATTTACCTTTTTGTGTTGCTTTTAAGGTCTCAATACGATTTTGATGGGCATCAAAACCGCTCGAAATAACAAGCAAACCGTTTTCTATAAATTTTTCTGAAGACGTTTTTAAATGCCTAATAAAGTGTTCTCCAAAATCGCTTTCTATTTTATTTAAAGACACGCCCCAAACTGTTCGCAATCCCGTCATAACATACTCATTATATCGGTCTTTCTCTGATAGCGTTTCTACAGTGTTTGGCAGTTCATTACTTTGAAGTGACCGTATATATTTTGAATTGCTTGAGACATTCCAACTCCGTTGGTTTCCTTTAAATGAATGTGCCGAAGGCCCTATACCCATATAAGGCTTCCCTTGCCAGTAACTGGTATTATGTTTCGAAAAATAATTGGGCTTTCCAAAATTTGAGATTTCATAATGTACAAAACCTTGTGCTTTAGTTTTTTCAATTAAATGGTTGAAATGTTCTAACGCCAACGTTTCGTCAATTGGAGGGTAATCGCCTTTTTTTATAAAAACATCAAGTGCTGTTTTGGGCTCAACGGTTAGTGCATAGCTAGAGATATGGTTAACGCCATAATTAAAAGCTATCTCAAGGTTTTCATTCCATTTTTCCAAGCTCATATTAGGAATGCCATAAATAAGATCAATCGTTATATTATCAAAATATTGAGTTGCGAATTCTAGACAGGTTTTAGCTTCTTTAGAATTATGTGCTCGATTCATACTTTTTAAATCAGCTTCAAAAAAAGACTGAATGCCAATGCTGAGTCGGTTTATTCCAATAGTTCGATAACTTTCAAAAACCGTTTTATTTATAGAGGTTTTCGACGAATCTTGAGGTGACAGTGAGTTGCTAATTAAATCATCTGGGTTTGCCTCTAGCGTTATTTCAGGATGGTCTATAACCGAATAATTTTCATAGACCGTGTCGATCAAAAATTGTAATTCATCAATCGTCAATAACGAGGGCGTGCCCCCTCCAAAATAAATAGTTTCAATAGTTTGATGTTTGAGTTCTTCTTTTCTAAGCACCAACTCCTTGACTAAAGCCTGAATAAGTTCATCCTTCTTTTTTAAAGATGTTGAAAAATGAAAGTCACAATAATAACATGCTTGTTTACAAAATGGTATGTGGATGTAGAGAGCCCCTCCTATCCTCCCCAAAGGGGAGGAATTATTAACATTAAAATTATAATTTCTTTTTGGCAAACTGAAACTAGTTTTTCTTTTTACGTAAGTTAACAACAGTTGTTTTTGTTCCCCCTTTGGGGGTTAGGGGGCTATTCTGTTTTACAAAAGCATCCCAACCGGAATAACTTTTACCAATATTCACTTTGCTCGAGTTATAAAAATGGCAAACTGCCGCTGCCAGACCATCTGTAGCATCTAAATTTTTAGGCAAGGTTTTTAAACCCAGCATACTCTGCAACATCTTGGCTACTTGCTCCTTACTGGCATTTCCATTACCCGTTATGGCCATCTTTATCTTTTTAGGAAGGTATTCCGTTATGGGTATTTCCCGACTCAAACCCGCAGCCATAGCTACCCCTTGAGCCCTACCAAGTTTTAGCATACTTTGTACATTTTTACCAAAAAAAGGTGCTTCAATAGCAATTTCGTCCGGATTGTAAGTATCAATAAGCTCAATAGTTCGTTCAAAAATGAGCTTTAGTTTTAGATAATGATCATCATATTTTTTTAAATTGAGTTCATTAAGCTGCATAAATTGCATGGTTTTACCCACTACTTTTATAAGCCCAAACCCCATAATAGTTGTACCTGGATCAATCCCTAAAATAATTCTTTCTTTAGTCATTCTATTCACAGTAATAACAGCCACTCAGCGATATGGAAGCCCCTACTGTTAGTGTTAAAAGGTTACCGTTAAATGCTCCAAATCCATCTGATATGGGTTCAAAATCTTTTGCAAATCCATGTATGTAAGATACATCTGTGTAAATAGAAAGTTTATCTGAAACCCCAAAATGGAGTTCTACCCCCGCCATGGCATTCATAAACGAGGTCTTATTTTGAGTAAAATTCCCCAAAGGTTTCACCGATGTCAACCCTGGTCCTGCATGAACAAATACCCCTTTATTTTGAGATAAGTTAAATATTCTATTGGCATTATAAACGGCCTGCAAATTGATACGGGAGTAATTAAGCTTAAATGGTTGTGTATCTTTTTGGTTCGATATTCTACTAAAGCCATAATCTAATTTTGCACCCAGCATGGGCTTGAACATATATTGAATCCCTAAATTTACTGTAGGAAAATTATATGTTTTCCCTTCAAAACCAGTAACAAATCCGTTTTTTGACGGACTGTTTAGCCCCAATGCAAATTGTGCCTTAAATGTACTTGTATCGCCTTGTGAAACCGATACAAAACTGCTCATGACAAGAACTATAGCACAAAGGGCTTTTTTATATATTTTAAAATTTGAGGTCATAACGTAATAATGATTTAATTTTGTGTTTAATTATAGGTATATCATTTACATGCTACCGTACAAAACTAAACAATTCTTTTTTGAGCTTATTAAATTAAGCATTGTTATTGGGGCTTTTTATTTTATATACCAAAAACTAATAAACAATCCTGAATTAAATTTTAATGATTTTATTGGTTTTTTATCAAAAAAAGACGTTTTCTCACTCAAAAATACACTTCTATTACTTTTTTTGACGTCTTTCAATTGGTTTTTAGAAATTATAAAATGGCAAACATTAGTCGCTCCCATTAAAAAAATAAGCTTTAAAAATGCTTTCGAACAAAGCCTAGGTGCTTTAACAGCATCCTTATTTACACCTAATAGGATTGGCGAATATGGTGCTAAAGCTATTTATTATACTTCTAATTATAGAAAGCGTATTCTTTTAATCAATTTATTGGGTAATATATTGCAAATGCTTACTACCACTGTTTTTGGTGCTATTGGTTTTTGTCTCTTTGCTGCTAAATATCAAATTAATATCGATTATTATAAATTTGGCCAATTTCTTTTAATTGGTTTCTTTATTGTTGCCTTAATAGCTTTTGCAGCACTAAAAACAACATTTACCATTAAGGGCTTTCCTCTAGGAAAAATCAAACATTTCGTTTTAGAATTTCCCAAAAAGACAATGGTTTTTGCTTTGTTTTTATCCATGTTGCGCTATCTTGTTTTTTCGTTTCAATTTTACCTTTTGCTACAGTTTTTCGAAACCGACATATCATACTTCGATGCCATGACCGTTATTGCTTCCATGTATTTATTAGCTTCCATACTACCTTCTATTTTTATATTGGACGTTATTGTAAAAGGGAGCATTGCTATTTATCTATTTGGTCTTATAGGTTTTAATGAAATGACTATCTTAAGCATTATTACCATCATGTGGCTGTTCAACTTTGTTTTACCAAGTATTATTGGAAGCTACTATGTCATTAATTTTAATTTTCCTAAAGACACGCATTAATCATGGTTTTAATAGGCATTATTATCACTTTAGTTTATCTATTTTTAATAGGATGTTTTGTTTTTGGTTTTGATAAAATCAAGCCGTTTAAATTAGGAAATACACCTCCAAAAAACACATTTTCGGTTATCGTTCCTTTTAGGAATGAAGCGGAAAATTTATCTGGTCTATTAGAATCTATAGACGCATTGGAATATCCGAATCCTTTATTTGAAATTATTTTTGTTGATGATGACTCTCATGATGATTCCCTTAACTTAATTATGGGATTTTCTGCTAATACTCAAGATAACATAAAGGTTATTAAGAATGAAAGAACGTCTAATTCTCCAAAAAAGGATGCGATAACTACGGCTGTTAATCATTCTAAAAACAAATGGATCGTAACAACGGACGCAGATTGTATATTGCCAAAATATTGGCTAGATAGCTTTGATGCCTTTATTCAAAAAACAAATGCAAAATGCATTGCTGCGCCAATTGCCTATGCACATTCCAATCGTTTTTTAGAACAGTTTCAATTATTGGATATTTTAAGTTTGCAAGGGGCTACAATAGGTGGCTTTGGCATAAAACAACCTTTTCTTTGCAATGGTGCTAATTTTGGATACGAAAAGGCATTATTTCAGGAACTAAAGGGTTTTGAAGGCAATACGGACATTGCAAGTGGGGACGATATTTTTCTACTTGAAAAAGTGAACAAAGCATACCCCGAGCAACTTCATTATTTAAAATGCGAACATGCTATTGTAAAAACACAACCCCAGCCATCATGGAAAGATTTGATATCACAGCGTATTCGCTGGGCTGCAAAGACAAGTGCCTACCATAATTGGTTTGGAAAATTTACTGGACTTATTGTTTTACTAATGAACGGATTGGTTATTTTAACTTTATTGCTTTCGATCTTTAATGATTTTAATTTTAAAATCTGGGGTTATATTTTAACAATAAAATTTGGTATCGATTTTCTCCTAATCTATAAGGCAGCTTCTTTTTTTAATAAAAAGGCGGTCTTAGGACATTTTGTTTTCGGGTCTGTTATATATCCCTTTTTCAGTTTCTACGTCGCTTTTGTATCGCTTTTTAAAACTTATAAATGGAAGGGGAGAACATTTAAAAACGGCATCAGTTAACACCTATAATTATAGGCAACTTAAATTCTGTAGTTACCTGTTGTCCACGTTTTATAGCTGGAAAAATTTTTGGTAAAGCATCTAAACTCTCCTCTAATAGATCATTAATGTTTGGTATTTCCCGTATGGTCAGACTATCTATTTTTGTTTCCAACAAAATGATTGTGCCAGTTTCCGACACTTGAAGTTTCAAATCTATAGTATCATTAATATCTTGGGTAACAACAATAATTTCTTTTTGTAGATGTGTAAATATATGCCCTGTTAAAACACTTGTAAAACACTGTTTTTTTTCTTGTTTGGTAGACAAGGAATCGCATAAAGAGAAGGTTGGATATTCATCGACATCATTCCATTTAAAAGTCTGCAACTCTTCATTTAAAAAAGTTTCAGAAGATGTTTTTTTCACATTAAAATACCCACAGGAAGCGAGCAATATGACTACTAGAAATGCACAAATCTGTCTCATGGATTAAAACTGAAACCGAAATGTACAATTTTTTTATATTTTAATTACCTTTTAGCCCCCTCCTTCATTAATTTTTCTTTCTTTAACTCACTAATACGCTTATTAATATATTCTATATGATAGCCTGATGGGTATTTTTTTAAAATTTTTATAAAGAACAAATTTAACATCTAAATTTGCATACAAACTATCCGCTTTATTTAAAACCGAAACTTCTATTTCATGAAATGGTCACAGCCAGTAAAAAAATAGAATTAGTCTAAACATAATTAGTCCGCCACTTTAAAAATAATTGGCAAGGAATATAGGGCATCTACTTTTTCTCCTTTATGTTCACCTGGAGTCATTTTAGGTAATGTTTTTATTACCCTAATGGCTTCTTCTTCCAATACTAGGTGAGGCGCTCTTGATTGTTCAATTTCTATATGCCCCTCTTTAGTGATTTTAAAAACAATATTGATACGTTGTTGTCCTTTTAAACCTAGGCTTTTAGCCAAATTTGTATTAAAATTTTGATTGACATGCTTTTGAATTTCATAAGACACACACGTTCTTTGTTCGTCTTGGGATACACTTTTACAAACTCCAAATGTTGGAACTTTATCTAAAGTTCCAAAAGGCACAGCCGATCCATTCAAAGTATCATCGGCATAACCAACAACAGCTACTTCATCCAGCATTTGTATATCATCTTCAACCTCAAAAATAATGGGTAATGAATAAGGAACAGTTACTTTATTCCCTTTTTGTTTTCCTGGAATCATTTTGGGTAAGGCACTAATGACCCGAATAGCTTCTTCTTCCAATTTAGGGTGGCTGGCCCTAGATCGAACACCTGTAATATGGCCCTCTGTATCAATCTTAAAAATAACATTAATACGCTGTCTACCAGTTAAGCCTAAATCAGTAGCCAATTTTGTATTAAAGTTTTTTGCTACAAATTCTTGAATGTTCCCAGACGTACAATTTCTTTTTTCAAACCTAGAAGACAAACTATCGCATCCCGGGAAAATGGGAACTTGGTCAATTACCCCAAAAGGAACTTCAATATTTTCTAACGGCTCATCTTTGGCAGAGACCTCTTTATGTGCAGCCACTAGCGTTTCATCGACAACCGATCGATCTTGGACTTGAAAAATTATAGGTAACGAATAGGGCACAACAACTGTTTTTCCTTTCTGTTTGCCAGGTATCATTCTAGGTAGGGTTTTTATTACCCTAATGGCTTCTTCTTCTAACTTAGGATGTGGAGCTCGAGACCGAACTTCCCCTATATTTCCATCGGTATCAATTTTAAAGATGACATTAATACGTTGCCTACCTATTAACCCTAATTGGGTGGCTAGCTCTGTATTAAAGTTTCTATTCACATGTTTTGCAATACTTTTGGATATGCAATCCTTTTGTTCTTCTCTAGACAGATCTTCACACCCGGGAAATACAGGAACTTGTTCTACTACCGCAAAAGGAACTTCTATATCAACTTCTTGTAAAGCAGTCCCATCTGAAACCTCAGTTTTGTTTTTATCTGATTTTTGTGCTTGTGTAGACGTATAAACCATCATAGCAAATATCGTTGGAATTAATAATACGTACTTTAAAAGATTGATTTGTTTTGATTGTGATTTTTGTAACATAACGATTCGTTTTTTGATTAATGATTGTTTAAAAAATGGATTGATGAATGATATATTTTTTGTTTGAAAAACCTGCGATAACAAGTTTTCGTAATAGTCTGTTTTACTTTGATTTTTTGAAGCTTTCTTATCTGCGATAAACTCATGAAGCTGCATCATTCTATTTTGGTACATGTATACCAAAGGGCTAAACCAAAATAGAATCCGTAGGACTTCAAAAAACAATAAATCCAATGTGTGCTTTTGTTTAACATGCACCATTTCATGTTTTAAAATAGATGCTTTATCTTTTTCATTTATTTGTTCTCCTAAAAAGATATAGTGGAAACAAGAAAAAGCCGCATAACTATTTAGCAGCCTAACAATAAACAGATGTCCCCTTTTCGTTTTTGGATTTTTAGAAACTATCAGGATTAATTTAGTGATCTTAAATAGCAATAAAAGAGCCGCTAATAACATCCCTATATATAAAACCAATTCCCAAGACCACACAGGTTTTGTAGTTATTAAGACCGGATCTAATTGCAAAGTATTGGCGTCTGTTTGCGAAACATTACCAATAATAGCCTCAGGTAAACTTATTATATAACCGGGAGGAATGATCTCTTTAAAATGGTTTATCTCAATAAAGGGAATTACTAAAGACAATATAGATGTAACAAGAAGATAGGCTCGGTTCCAATTAAAGAACGTTTCTTTCTTTAAAAACAAATCATAAATAATTAGAAAGAATAACTGAAATGCGACTGTATTAATAATATAATGTACCATGGCTACCTATCTTTTTTATTAACCTCTTTCAAAATAGATTCTAAATCTTCAATATTCATATCATTTTTCTTCATAAAAAAGGATACCATACTTTTAAAAGATCCTTGAAAATAATTATCAACCAATTTATTTATAGACTGATTGCTATAGTCTTGTTTTGCCACTAATGGAAAATAGAGGTGTCCTTTTCCTTTTTTTTCGTAATCGACAAACTCTTTATTCTCCAAAATCCTAACTATGGTAGATACCGTATTATAAGCGGGCTTAGGCTCAGGAAATTGCTCAATTATAGCCTTAACATTGGCTTTTTTTAATTTCCAAAGAATTTGCATGATGTCCTCTTCTGCTTTTGTTAGTTGTTTCATGAATATTGAATTTATTTAAGTGTTTTTGGTGCTTTTTATTTAACTTAATAAGATGCTAAATCGAGTTCAGCATAGCAAAATGAAATATTTCGTTTTGCTAATATAACTAAAAAATTAGTTTAAACTAATTTTTTAGTTATAAAATGTAACATTTATCTGTTTCATACGTCTTACACCCGTAAAACTTAAATAGTATAAATGGACATAGTCTTAATTATTATTGCTGCTTTATTTATGGTTCTAGGCATTATAGGCAGTTTTTTACCCGTATTGCCCGGTCCACTAACAAGTTGGGTTGGACTTTTAATACTTTACTTTACAGACGCCATCACAATGAGCAAGTCGTTTATAATAACAACATTCATAATAGCAGCACTCATTTGGGTGCTAGATTATATTATTCCTGCCATGGGCACTAAACGATTTGGAGGCACTAGATATGGTATGATAGGAACAACCATAGGTCTTATAGTAGGTCTTTTAAGCCCTGTCCCCGGCGGTATTATTATCGGTCCTTTTGTTGGCGCATTAATAGGAGAACTTTTAAACAAAAGCGATACCAAATCGGCCGCAAAAGCTGCTTTTGGGTCTTTTATGGGCTTTATAGCATCTACATTTATAAAATTTATTGCGTCCATTATTTACTTAGGCTTTTTTATTGGGTTTCTTTTAGATGGTTAAATACTATACCGAAGTGATATGCTTATTTAACCTGAGTTTCTATTTAGATCATAAATGATTATAACTCTAATAAAGACAAATGTGCCCTGTGCCGAACTTGTAAAATTAGAATTCTTCTCCTCTTAAATTTAACTACTGTGTGTACACAAATAATGCACAATAAAAAGGATTGGTCTCGAATGGCACAAATTTTCACTAATTATTCTGTCTATCGGCAGATTTCAAGTCTATATGGTCTAGGAATTCTTATTCATGCTGTGTCCAATCTATTCCTTAATGTATTGGATTCGTGTGAGTTTGTGCCGTTCGTGTCTTTTAAAAATGTGTACTCACGGTAGTTTTCAAAAGGGAGGATAATTTCGACAAGGCCCAAATTTAGGAGGACTGAACCAGGATAGGTCAATGGGAGGCCTTTTTTCAGATCGACCAAAACTTTTACCTAAACACAACTTTTGTGCACGATCCCGATTTATACCAATTATGAATTAAAATACGCTATTCAAACTCATTCATTAATTCGTTTTTTCTCTTTACTCATCATTTCCATAGCTTAGGCTATGCAAATAACTCGTAGCTGGCTAAAACAAATAAGCAATATCGTTTTCTGTAGCTCTTTTTAATTCATAATTGGTATTAGCTATATATCAGAAGATATGATCTTGAGATTCCTGCCTACGCAGGAATATAAAAAGAAGAAACCCTATGGGTCTCTCACCTCCATAGGGTCTGTAAATTGCTATTATCAACAAAAAAATTGAGGGATTAATTAATTTTTTGAAGTGTTGATAGTGTAAAGATAATTATTAGTCTTGTATTTTAGCTGTGGAAAACCCGTAACATCTTTACGGGTTTATTGTACTATTGAGATATATCAGTGGTTTTCAGAACAAAAAAAGTAGGATTTTTTAGAAAAAAAACTAAACTAACATAAATTCCGATACTAAACAAAGCCTTTTTTTCTTGCCTCATTTAATAAAGTCTCATCCTGTCCGTCACTAACTTCAAAAATATCCCTAAGATGTTTTTTTCTTTTTTCAACCGCACTTAAAGAAATATCTAAGTGAGATGCCAAGTTTTTAGTTTTTACACCTTGAGATAATAAATGCAGTATTTTTCTGTTTTTAATATCAACAACAATATCGCTTGTAATGGTTTTTCTAATATGACTATTTACTGTACCACTGTAAAATGGCGGATTATTGAGGACCGCTTGAAATGCACTGGCAAGTTCGCTGGATGTTAAATCACTTTTAATTAAAAACCCTTCAGGATCTATCGTTTTGATAATATTATGAATTCTAAAAGATTCATTAAACATCGTTAATATAATAATTTTTGTATTTGGTAAAATTCGACGTGCATATTCTGCCAGGTCTTCACCAGAACTCATCACACCATCTTTTGAAGGTGGTAAACTAATGTCTACAAACAATACATTATACGGCAGCCCTTTTTGAATTGATTTATCCATATAGGCAATAGCCTCATCACAATTATTGGCGATATCGATTTCGAGTTCTTGGTTTTCTTTTTTAGTAAAAAGCAATGTATTTTGATACCCTTCTATAATTATAGGGTGATCATCAATCATTAGTATTTTTATTTTTTCAATCATATAATAAATTTTGTTTAGGTAATTGGGGCTTCGATAGTTACTGTAGTTCCTGCATCTTTTTCTGAGATTATATTTATACTTCCATTTATTTCATTTATTCTAGAGTTCATGTTCTTTAAACCTATACCGGACTTTACTCTATTAACATCAAATCCAGAACCATTATCACTCATTTTTAAGCAAATTACATTATTTTTTAATTTAATACTAATATTTACCTGTGTTGCGCTGGCATGTTTATATATATTATGGAGGGATTCTTGAATAATCCGGTATATATGAATTTTAGTTTTATTAGAAACTTCATCCCAATGAATCGTATCATCATGTTCTAATTTGTAATCAAGTTCATAGGCTACTGTTTGTGTTTCTAAAAAGGTCTTTATAATATCTATAAATCCAGAACCTGAAACAAAATTGGTATTTAACTCATGCGATACTTTCCTTATATCCTGCTCAATTGTTTTTAGTTCGTCTATATATTGACCTCTGGTTTTTATAGCTTCTGCACTATTACTCATGTTTAGACTGTCTAGACTTAAACGTGTACCAAATAGGCGTCCTAAAACCCCGTCATGCAACTCTTCAGAAATACGTCTTTTCTCTAATGTTCTTGCTTCCTCAATACTTTCGTTTTGAGACAGCATTAAGTTGTAAATCTCTTCATTTGTTTCTTGTTGTTTCTGTATAAACTTTAATTCTTTATTTCTATTTCTTTGAGTTATGACCAGATATAATAGAAAAGATGAAATGACGATGACTACAGAGATTATTAAAAGCCACATCCGTTCCCTTGCCATTTTTATATTTTCTTGCTCTATCTGGTTTGTTTCAAAACGAATTCTGGCAAACTTATTTCTTATAGCACGTTCATTCTTTTGCAAGCTATCATTAAGCCTAATATATTCTTTTGAATACTTTGCGGCAACATCACCGTCTTCTATCTCAGAAAGTAATAAAAGAGATTTTAACAAATCATCATTGTAATATTTTTGAGAAATATCTTTAGCTTTATAAGCATAATATTTGGCTGAGTCCTTGTTATTTCTATCATCATAATATTCTGCTAAATGCTGGTTAATAATAATTGAATTATACCCTCCTGGATTAACACTATCTGTAATCTTTAAGGCCTTAAAATACAAATGTGGAAGCTTCTCGTAATTTTTAGACAAATACAAGGTATGAGCATAATTATCTAAAACTAAAGCATAAAAATCGGTCCGCTCATGGATTAAATTTTTGTTCTCTAAAATTTGATTATAATACCTTGAAGCTAATTCATATTCTCCTTTATTTTTATAAGCTAACGCTAAATTGTTCTTAGAATTATCAATCCTAGCCTTATTATCCCCTTTCAAACTTTTTTTGATATCCAACGCTTTTACATGATATAAAATAGACTCATCATATTGTTCCAGCTGGTCAAACACTAATCCAAGATTATTAAACAAAAATGATTTATACCGTCTACTGTTATTTGTTTCTCTTAGTCCGTCTAACAAAGACAGGGCCTCAATAGAAGTAAGTTCACTTCCTGTAAAATCTTTTTCGTCTTTTTGAATTACTGCTATACCATATAAAGCAAGTGCTCTTTTATAATCGTTGTTTAGGCTTTTAAAAATTTTTTCAGCTTTGTAATAATGATAATAAGCACTATCACCTCCCGAAAAACTGTATCTATATAATTCTCCTATTTTATAATGTGCATTAGCTACTAATGAAGAATCTTTAATTTTAGAGTTTAGAAAATTACTCTGTATAGAGTCAATTATATACTGGCTATCCTGCTGAGCAAAAGCAGAATTTATATAAAAGAAAACGACCACACTATATAAAATAAATTTCAAAAAATCAGAAAGTATTAGCTATTTCCTCAAATGTATTTATAATTATTTAAATAATAAAAGACTCTTCACAAAAGTAAAGAGCCTTTTATTATTTAAATAGATGCTAATATTAGTCATTAACTCCACCTCCAGTAGGTGGTATTGGTATCTCAGTGTCATCACCAGCTCTTAATACATCATCCTCGTTTAAGTCTTGTTTTGTACAAGATACTAATGTTGCAAAAAATAGTGTTGCTAATAAAGTAATTTTTAGGGCTTTCATAATTTTCAATTTTAAGGTTATTATTAATTATTTTCTCTTTAATATTTATAATAAAAATTGTTGATTAAGACATACAAACATCTTAAACGAGGGAAAAAAATGGATAATTAACTTAAAATCGAATGCACAATAGCTTAACGATTCTATAAAATATTTTTTGAGGGAATACTAAATGAATTAATTTGTCTTTAAAGAACTTAGGGATATTTTGGGGCGCTCTTTTAAGACACAACAAAATTGGTCAAACTACATTTGCCGACGAAATATACTCGATGAAATGCACTATTTTAACGATGAAATGATAATTAACCAATAAAATCTGTTGACAACTTGTTGAAAACTATTTTAGGGTAGATTGGCTTTTAACCAAACTTGTCTTTACAATTTTAGTTTTTACATCTTCATTTAAATGCATGTTTGCCAACCTATTAATTAATAATTGTGCTGCATGAGCCCCAATAATTTTAGCATGTTGCCTAATGGTTGTTAATCTGGGAAGGGTATGATTGGAATCTGATTTGCTCGCAAAACCAATAACGGAAATATCTTTCGGCACTTTTAAGCCTAAATTGACAGCTGTATTAATAGCGATAATACCCGAAGAGCTATCTGCAGCAATTACGGCATCGACCGTTTTGTTCTTTTTTAGGAAAGATTTTATTTTTTTTTGGTGGTCGTCCTGCTTTTCAATTTTTAAAACCAGAGGTTCTTGATTATTACTTTCTAATATCGCCTTGTTGTAACCTCTTTCTCTTAATTTACCAACGCTTAAGTCATTAATACTACTAATAAAAGCAATATTCTTACGCCGTTCGAGAAACAAGCCTTTGGTTGCATTATAAGTAGCATCAAAATCATCTACAATCACTTTATCACACAATACATCATGGGCCACTCTATCAAACATAACAATAGGCAAACCTTGGCTAATGGTTTTCTTAAAATGATCTATTTCGTTCTTAATTTGAGTTTCTTCTGCAACCGATAGTATAAATCCATCTACACTCCCATTTGCTAACAACTGCAAGCTTTTTTTTTCTTGCTCTAATGATTCGTTAGAGATGCAGGTAATTATATTATAACCTAATTCATTTGCCTCCCTTTCTATACCAAAGAGCACCTTGGCCAAAAAGTGATTAAGGATGTTAGGAATTATAACACCTATGGTTTTAGTCTTATTCTGCTTTAAACTTAGGGCTACTTTATTAGGTCTGTAGTTATACAACTCTGCAAGTTCTTTAACTCGCCTCACTGTGTCTTCTCCAATTTCTTCACTATTATTCAATGCTTTCGAAACCGTAGAAATAGAAACATTTAACTCTCTTGCTAATTGTTTTAAAGTAACCATACTTTTTTACTTAAAAATTATAAATATTGCAATTTACAAAATTACTCATTGCAAATAGTCTAATACTAATTTGAATGTAAAATACAGTATAATATATTCCTTAATTTATTTAAAATGATATAAGAGATCGGAAAGGTCTTAGTAGCGGTACCATTGAGCTTAAAAGCAAATGGCACTTTTAAAGTGAATGGCGTTTCAAAAAAGAAACACAAAAAGCAGCAAGCGTAACTAATATTTGACGAGCCAGATAAGCGTCAAATATGAGCTGAAAATTTTATTTAAATTGATGGATTGTAAAAAACTAAAAAATTTTGTAAGCTAATACAATTAAGACTTTCCTAATATTCTAAACATACCTGTTCCACAAGTTGGGCAACTTCCCTTCATTGCTTTTCTACCATTTTTCATAGTCACTTCATTAGCCCCTTTAATTTCTTTTTTGTCTTTACACTTTACACAATAACCTTCCATAATTTAAGATTTTATTTTAATTAGACTTTATAATATTATAAATGTAGGTTTTATTCTTGGTGTTAGCAAATAAAAAGGTCTGGTAAACAATACTCTTTTTAAACAAAAAAAAGATTTATTTTTCTGTTTTACAATCGTTTATCATCAAACACATTTTATCCCAGTTCTAATTTAACATGGCTCAAATAAAAGGCATTAAAACTGAGATTGCTGGATACTTGAAATACCAAAACTTGCTCTGCTCAGGCAAGTTCGGTACAGGCATGGGAATAAACCTTGCTTAAAAGCAACTATTTGTTCAGCTCGCTATTTTTTATTTTTAAAGTAGGGTTTCATAAATCTTCGATTTCAAATTAGCCATACATCATTTTGAAATTCAATTGATATTAGTAAAGTTTTAACATAACATTCTTAAAGCTTTTTAGCTAAAAACGGTAATTTCGTTGGTCAAATACAACCAAAATAAACCTATGATGAGACACATTACGTTATTGTTTATTCTTTTTTTAAGTATAAATTCAATTTCAGCCCAAGACACCCCCCCTTCAACAACACCGATGCCTAATTATCGCTTAGCATCACAATTTTCCCCAACCAACCTTGCAAAATTAGTACACTCTACAACAGTGAGACCTCATTGGTTGAAAAAAGGCAATCGTTTTTGGTACCAATATAAAACGACAGAAGGTTCCAACTACTACTTAGTAAACGCGGATACAAAATCGAAATCAAAATTATTTGACAATGAAAAAATGGCTAAGTGGTTAACAGAAATCACAAAAGACCCCTATGATGCACAACATTTGCCGCGTTTCAATTTTAAATTCGTTAAAAATGAAACTGCTATTCGCTTTAGAGTAACTTCTACAGAAGAAGTAGAGGTTTTAGAAGATGGGAAAACTACCGAAAAGGATTCTTCTGCCACAAAAAAAGAAAAAAAGAAGACCCCTAAAATGGAAAAAAAGGTGTATCATCTTGAATATAAATTAGGCGGTAATTCCTTAACTATCGTAGACAACAAAAAGAAAGAGAATGAACCCTGGAAAAAATGGGCCACGATTTCTCCCGATAGCACCATTGTATTGTTCTCTAAGAATTATAATTTGTTTTGGATGGATAAAGCCAATTTTTTAAAAGCCGTAAAAGATGAAAAAGACTCAACAATCGTAGAGAACCAATGGACTACCGATGGCGTGGAACATTATGGCTATGGTGGCTCTGGACGTGGGGAAAATAATGAAACCAAGGAAAAAAAGAAAAACGATAGAAAAAAGATTCATGGTATTTGGTCCCATGATTCCAAAAAATTTGTATTCACAAAAACTGACTCTAGACATATTAAGGATCTGTGGGTAATCAATTCTGTCGCGAAAAAACGCCCTACTCTGGAAACCTACAAATACCATATGCCAGGAGAAGCAGAATTCTACAAACGAGAATTATTGGTTTTTGATATGCCTTCAAAAGAGATTGTTAGTATTAAGTTAGACACAACAAAACAACAAAGTATCTCTGTTTTCAGGGCACCAAGAAAACAATCAGACAGAGATGATGATTTCCAACCGGCATTGTTACTTTCAAAAAAAGGTAAAATTTATTTTAACACCATAAGCAGAGATAGAAAGAAACTGGATATATGTGTTGCAGATATTAATTCTGGAGATGTCACTGTTTTAATCAAAGAACGATTTAATACTTATATTGAATCGAGACCTTTGGTCTTATTCAATAATGAACAAGAAATACTCCATTGGTCTGAACGTGACGGTTGGGCTCATTTTTACCTATATGATTCTAGTGGCAACTTGAAACGCCAGGTAACCTCGGGGTCTTATCATGTAAATGAATTCACTAATTTAGACGAGAAAGCGCGTGTTCTTTATTTTACAGCAAGTGGAGTCTCTAAAAATCAAGATCCTTACTACGAACATATATATCGTATTAACCTAGACGGCACTGGTTTACGAAATATCAATGCTGGAGATTATAATACAGCTACAAGTATGGCCGATTCCAATAAGTATTTTGTAAGTAATTGTTCCAGGGTTAATACCATCCCAAAATCTGAATTAAGAAATGCCAATGGTTCTATTATTATGACCTTGGAAGAAGCAGACCTGTCCCAGCTTTTTGCAACAGGATACAAATTCCCTGAGCCTTTTAAAGTAAAAGCAGATGACGGGATTACAGACATTTATGGTGTTATGTACAAACCTTTTGATTTTGATGACACTAAAAGCTATCCTTTATTGGAATATGTATATCCCGGCCCTCAAACTGAAGCTGTAAATAAATCTTTTTCGGTTAGAATGGATAGATTAGATCGTATGGCACAAGTAGGGTTTATAGTCATTACACTGGGAAATAGAGGCGGACATCCTAACCGCTCAAAATGGTATCACAATTATGGTTATGGAAACCTTAGGGATTATGGCATAGCCGATAAAAAATACGTAGCAGAGCAATTAGCAAAAACACATCCTTATATCAATATTGATAAAATTGGTATTTACGGACATTCTGGAGGCGGCTTTATGTCTACCGCCGCCATGCTAGTGTATCCAGACTTTTTTAAAGCAGCCGTTTCTTCTGCTGGAAACCACGACAACTCGATATACAATAGTTGGTGGAGTGAAACCCATCATGGGATTAAAGAAAAAAAAGATGCAGATAATAATATTTCTTATGAGTATGCCATTGATAAAAACCAGTCTTTAGCATCTAACTTAAAAGGCCATCTTATGCTAATTACTGGAGATATAGATAATAATGTACATCCTGGAGGCACTATTAGAATGGCAAATGCCTTAATTAAAGCTAATAAGCGATTTGATTTTATGATCATGCCAGGACAACGTCATGGTTTTGGAGATATGACAGAATATTCCTTTTGGCTTAGAGCAGATCATTTTAGCAAGCATCTATTGGGTACCGAAACTACAAGCATCGATATTACAGAAATGAATAGGGATAAACCGAAAAAATAATGGGCTGAGTCGAATAAAAAGAGGCTATCTAAAAAGTCTTTATAATTTGATTTGTCAGGTTGAGCTTGTCGAAACCGATATTGATTATCAGTAAGTTAAAAATATTTCGACAAGCTCAATATGACATCGAACTTACTTTTTAGATAGCCTTTTTGTTATGGTTGGTTAAATGTTAGTTATTCTTAATTAAGGACCTTTTCTACTTCTATACCAGCTATTTTATCACTTCTTTTTAAAGCTTCAATATGGGCTTCTACTTCAGATGCACTTCCATTAAAAGTCTCGTAACTGGTCGATTCTTCTCCATTCTCAACAGTCACTGTAGTTACTATCGCCTTAACAGTGCCATCATTATTATTAATCATTTCTACTTGAATGTCTTTAGAAATGGCTACATTTTCCACCTCATTTCCTTCCGAAACATAAGCCGTTACAACCTCTGAGGATAAAGCAATACTAGGCGCAATAACCAATGCTACAACCGACATTAATTTTAATAAGATATTTAAAGAAGGCCCTGAAGTATCTTTAAAGGGATCTCCAACGGTATCACCAACAACAGCTGCTTTATGGGCATCTGTTCCCTTCCTTCCTTGTTCTTCAATAGTTTTTTTGGCATTATCCCATGCGCCACCAGCATTCGATTGGAAAATCGCCATAAGGACACCACAAGTAGTTACGCCCGCAAGCAAACCACCCAACATTTCCGCTCCTCCAATAAATCCAACAGCTACAGGAACTGCAATGGCCAATAAGCCTGGAAGCACCATTTCTTTAATGGATGCTTTTGTAGAAATATCTACACATTTATCATACTCGGCATACCCATCGGCAGCATCAAATATTTTTCTATCTTCTTCATTAGCTTTAGACATATCAGAATCATATTTACGCATCACTTCAAGAGCCGCTTTTAACTGCGGAATATCCCTAAATTGACGGCGTACTTCTTCAATCATGGCCATTGCTGCACGACCAACCGCATTCATAGACAAGGCAGAAAACACAAAAGGCAACATACCTCCTACTAATAGTCCTGCCATAATTTGAGGTTGTGAAACATCAATAGCAATCACATTTGCTGTTTTCATAAAAGCTGCAAATAAAGCCAATGCCGTCAATGCCGCAGAAGCAATTGCAAATCCCTTCCCTATGGCAGCTGTTGTATTCCCTACAGCATCTAACTTATCGGTACGTTCACGAACTTCACTTGGTAGTTCCGCCATTTCAGCAATACCCCCGGCATTATCCGAAATTGGTCCATAAGCATCCACCGCTAATTGTATTCCCGTATTTGCCAGCATCCCTACCGCTGCAATAGCGATACCATATAAACCGGCAAAATGATGTGACACCAAAATAGCTCCAGCAATTAATATAATAGGAATCGCAGTAGACATCATTCCAATACCCAAACCAGCAATAATATTTGTTGCAGCACCGGTTTCAGATTGTCTAACTATAGACGCTACAGGTCCTTTTCCTGTTCCCGTATAATATTCTGTTATTTTACCAACTGCTAAACCAGCAACTAAACCAGCAATCGTTGCCCAAAATACACCCATGGCTCCAAAAGGTAAACCATCAACAGTTTCAGGAATTAAAGCATTAATAATAAAATAAGAAGCAACAACCATTAATCCTGCCGAACCAAATTCACCAATATTTAAAGCTGTTTGTGGGTTTCCACCATTTTTAACTCTTACAAAAAACGTTCCTATAATAGACATAATAATACCAACGGCTGCTAATACCAACGGTAAATACACAGCTCCTAAACCATTAAAATCCGGTGTTAAAATAAAAGCACCTAATACCATGGTACCAATAATAGACCCCACATAAGATTCAAATAAATCGGCTCCCATACCAGCTACATCACCTACATTATCACCTACATTATCTGCAATGGTCGCAGGGTTTAGAGGGTGATCCTCAGGAATTCCCGCTTCCACTTTACCAACTAAATCGGCTCCAACATCGGCTGCTTTGGTATAAATACCACCCCCAACACGTGCAAATAATGCTATAGATGACGCTCCCAATGAAAATCCAGAAAGCACATTTAATACCAATGATAAATTCTCAGGACCACTCCACATCTCCTGATAAATCATAAACAAACCACTTAGCCCCAATACACCTAATCCAACAACACCTAATCCCATAACAGCACCACCGGCAAAAGCAACCTCTAATGCTTTCCCCAAAGACGTCCTTGCTGCACTTGTCGTTCTAACATTTGCCTTAGTAGCAACTTTCATCCCTATAAATCCAGCTAAGGCCGAACAAATAGCTCCAACAATAAATGATACGGCAACCATACCATTAGACCCTTCCTCTGCATTTCCTTTAAAATATAATAGAACCGCCACAGCTATTACAAATACTGATAAAATTTTGTATTCTGCTTTAAGAAAAGACATAGCGCCATCGGCAATGTTTTTCGCAATTCTAATCATTTTTTCATCACCTTGATCCTGTTTGGACACCCACGCACTTTTTATAAAGACATAGAGCAATGCTAAAACACCAAATACTGGTAAAAATCTCACTATTAATTCCATATTAATTAGTTATTTTATTGGTTATTATTATTTTAATGGAGCTAAAAATAGGAAAATATAAGTGATAAAAAAAGCCACCCTTAATTAAAGATGGCTCATTTTTTTTCGTGATATTTTATTAATCTTTCAATTATACCTGTCTGAAGGTAAAATATCGTATTAAGCTGGTGCTTTTTTAAAATCCAAAAACACTGTGATTGGATGACATAGCATCGTTATAGATTTATGAACAGGATATTTAGTGTTTAAAAAGCCTGTACTCAACTTCTTGCCTACCGACAAAGATTAGGGAAACGAGTCGATATGTGGCATTTTACACTAAAATTGGTATTTAGATAGTAAAAGTTCTTTTTTTCTTGTGTTCGCTATTTTCATACCGCTTAATACATTCGTGATAAATTTTAACGGCCTCTTCTGCATTTCCCCATCCACCAGTATCTACTTTCTTTTTTTCCAAATCCTTATATACTTGGAAAAAATGTTCTATTTCTTTTAATCTATGCGGGTTTAAATCTAATATATCTTTGTTTTTACTCCAAATGGGATCCGAAACGGGTACACAAATAATTTTTTCATCAGGTCCTTTTTCGTCAGTCATATGGAATACACCAATCGGCCTTACTTCCATAACTACCATAGGGTATGTTGGTTCTGTACCCATAACCAATACATCTAATGGGTCTTGATCTAAAGCCAAAGTTTCTGGGATAAACCCATAATCTCCTGGATACATCATTGATGAAAATAACATGCGGTCGAAACGTATTTTGTGTAGTGTAAAATCGTACTCATATTTATTTCTACTCCCTTTAGGTATTTCTATTAACACATCAAATGTTAAATCTTTTTTCTTACTCATAAATTATAAATATTTTAGGGACGCAAATGTACTGAACGCTTAGACTTTAAGCAACAAAAACTAAGGTTGTTTTACATTAATATTTCCTATCTTGTGCCTGACTAATTCAAATAATACACTAAAAACCATGAGATTTTTCCTTTTTTTATTTTTGACTCTTTTTTCTTTAGCATTCATGAAGGCACAAACGCAACCTTGGCAAGGCAAATTTGAGCCTATTGACCATATGATTAAACCTCCTAACACCTACAGAACTGCTAGTGGGGCTCCTGGAAGGGATTATTGGCAACAACGTGCTAATTATAAAATAAAAGTGATCCTTGACGAAAGCAACAATACCATTTCTGGTGAAGAAACTATTACTTATTACAATAATTCTCCAGATGATCTGAGCTATTTATGGATCCAACTTGAACAAAACGTCAACAAAAAAGGAAACGAAGATTTTGGCAGTATAAATAATACTATAAAAAATGGTATGACCAGCAGGCAAATGCAATTTCTTACTAGAGCCATAGATTTCCCTGCTGGCTATTCTATTAAATATGTAAAAGATGCCGATGGGAACCATATAAAAACCATGATTAACAATACCATGATGAAGGTTAAATTGAACACCCTTCTTAAATCGGGTGAATCTACACGTTTTTCCATAGCATGGTCCTATCCCATTACCGACAGAAGCATGTATTTGTTATCTCGAGAAGGTTATGAGTATTTTCCATCCGATGATAATACTATTTACCTCATTGCCCACTGGTTTCCCAGAATGGCCGTTTATAACGATACAGAAGGTTGGCAGAATCAGCAATTTCAAAAGCTTGGGGAATTTGCTCTAGAGTTTGGTGATTATGATGTTGAAATCACGGTACCAGAAGACCATATTGTTGCCGCTACTGGCTTGCTTCAAAATAGTGAGTCCGTGCTATCAAAAACACAGCGCAAAAGACTAGATGACGCCCGGAAGTCTTTTGACAAACCCGTCATGATCATTACACAAAAAGAAGCTGAAGCCCATGAAAAACAAAAATCAAAGAAGCAAAAAACCTGGAAGTTTAGTGCTAAAAATGTTCGTGATTTTGCCTTTGCATCCTCTCGTAAATTTATGTGGGATGCCCAAGCTGTAAAATTACCGACCAACACCGTTATGGCCATGTCTCTTTACCCAAAAGAAGGTTTGCCCGTCTGGCAAGAAGAATCTACTAAAGCGGTGAGGCAGGCTTTAGAGGTTTATTCTGAAGCGACTTTCGATTACCCTTATCCGGTAGCTATTTCTGTAAATACGTCTAATATTGGTATGGAATTCCCTATGATCAGCTTTAATGGCGGACGACCAAAAAATGGCAAAATAAGTGATGGAGCCAAGCAAGGTATGATAGGCACTATTATTCATGAGGTTGGCCATAACTGGTTTCCTATGATTGTGAGTTCGGACGAACGTAAATGGATGTGGATGGACGAAGGTTTAAATACTTTTTTACACCAAAGAACCCTTGCAGAACGCTACCCTGGTTTTAATAGTGTAACACCTAAAAGCATTGTACCTTTTATGAGTGGTGACAAAAATATTTTACGTCCAATTATGACAACTTCAGATAATGAGCTTATGTCTCAATTTGGGGCTAATTTTTATTTAAAACCAACTGTTGGCCTACAAATGCTTCGTAACTCCATTATTGGAAAAGAGCTATTTGATGAAGCTTTTAAAGAGTATGCCAATCGATGGAAATATAAACATCCAAATCCTGCCGACTTATTTAGAACCCTTGAAGATGCCACTGCTACCGATCTAGATTGGTTTTATAGAGGTTGGTTTTTTACTACCGATCATGTAGATATGGAATTGAGCCAGGTAAAATGGTTTAAAGTGTATGAAGAAAATTCGAATATTGAAGATCAAAATAACAGCTCTAAAGTAAAAATTGATGCCTCCGGTAAAAATGTGCAAGTGCAAGCTAAAGACTTTTCTAGTGGTCCGGAAATGATTACCATGAATACAACTCCCGATGCTGCGTATGGCCAATTTTTATCAAGAATTGATGAACCCAAACTACGCAAACAACTTTCTGGTAAAAATATTTATGAAATCACTATCAAAAATGTAGGGGGTCTTGTTATGCCCGTTACTATTGAATGGGCATTTACTGATGGTTCTAAAGAAATAGATATCATTCCTGCTGAAGTTTGGCGCAGAAACGAATACGAAATCCAAAAAACTTTTATAAAAGAAAAAAAGGTTAAGGAGGTGAATTTGGATCCTAATTTTGAATATGCCGATACCAATATGAAAAACAACTCGTTTCCTAAAGTTGAAACGCCATCTCAATTTGATGCTTTTAAGAACACTAAATAAAGGAAGCTTATAATAGAAAATAAAGAATTTTGGTTTTTGACACAAAAAGTAAAAACCCGATAGCACTCATACTGTCACGAGCGGGGGCTATATTACTGGAAGCAACGTTATTATTGTATCCTTTATGTTTCCCACCAAAGGGGGTAGTAGTCTATGCGTTTTTTTAACTACGGTCACCTTTTACAGCCTATTACTCCAAAGAGCAGCTACAAAATTTTTCTTTTTAAGAACGTATACTAAAACCACACTTTATCGCTAAAGCATGGCTTCTTATTTTTATTTATTTCCTACTCGACACGGCACTCGTCAAAGACGAAGCGCTAGCGCATACGAGGACTAGCAGGGGTTATAAACAAAAACCACACTACAACTATCTAATGTGCCTTGTGTTTTTTTCTTACTCGGTACGCCACTAGTTTTTAAAACTAGCGGTAGCGGGGTCAATGTTCATCCATCTACCTAAACTTGCATCATAATTTCTGGCGTGGAAGTCGTGCCAGTTTAAACCTAACTCTTTTTGATTTTCTTTTCCTTGGAATGTGTGATGGTTATTTTCAGTACCATTCACAACATTATTGTATCCTTTATGTTCAAGTCCAAAGGGGTAGTAGTCTATGCGTTTTTTTCAACGACGGTCACCTTTTCAAGCCTACCTCTCCAAAGAGCAGCTACAAAAATTTTATTTTTAAGAACGTATACTAAAACCACACTTTATCGCTAAAGCGTGGCTTCTTATTTTTATTTATTGCCTACTCGACACGGCACTCGTCAAAGACGAAGCGCTAGCGCATACGAGGACTAGCAGGGTTATAAACAAAAACCACACCACAACTATCTAATGTGGCTTGTGTTTTTTTCTTACTCGGTACGCCACTAGTTTTTAAAACTAGCGGTAGCGGGGCAACGTTATTATTGTATCCTTTATGTTTCCCACCAAAGGGGGTAGTAGTCTATGCGTTTTTTTTAACTACGGTCACCTTTTACAGCCTATTACTCCAAAGAGTAGCTACAAAATTTTTCTTTTTAAGAACGTATACTAAAACCACACTTTATCGCTAAAGCATGGCTTCTTATTTTTATTTATTTCCTACTCGACACGGCACTCGTCAAAGACGAAGCGCTAGCGCATACGAGGACTAGCAGGGGTTATAAACAAAAACCACACTACAACTATCTAATGTGCCTTGTGTTTTTTTCTTACTCGGTACGCCACTAGTTTTTAAAACTAGCGGTAGCGGGGAAGCTTCGCAATGACAGTCAATTTGTTGTTTTTAAGTTAAAGAAAGTGATACCAATGCTCCTCACACATGGATAAAATACTTTACTTTTCAGACCTCTTTTATTTTAATCCACATCAAATCGAACTCCCAACGAGATATTATTCTGGTCGATGATCTGATCTTTAAAAATAGGTGATACATCATATTTAACATATAGGGCAACACTATCAAAAGCAATATAACCACTTAACCCATACACTAAATTACTGGTATTAAATCCACGTTTTTGTTTGTCTTTTATTTGCTCGCCATTCAATTTATATTTTAGCTTTTGACGTGTGCCAATATTAAAACCAGCATATCCGCCCATTCCTATTTTAAATTGATTTCGTGTAGAGTACCTAAAATAAGTCTCTTTGTCAACCTTTTTTGAAGGTCCGAACTCAAAATGGACAGGAAACACCAAATTGGTAATCGACAGTTTAGACTTTTTAAGGTTTTCAGGGAATTCTTGCAATATAGTTTGATTGCCTTGTTGAACAAAATACTTATTGTCATCAGGTTTTAACCCATTTATTTGAAAAGAATACCCGTATTTAAAGCGCAAAAAATTAGAGTTTTTAAACACCCTTGTTTTCCATGCCCAACCCAACTCTAAAAATCGGGATCCGCCAAACTTATACGGAGAGTCCTCAAGATTTTCGCCTTCAACAATAGCGTTATTTAAGCCAAAAGCCAATACAAAATCACTGGAAGTTCGCTTATCATATTTCTTTCGTTTGTCATCATTCTCCCTCACATAAAGCACTTCCTCTCCTCCTATAATAACGCCTAGTTTAGTTTCTTTCCCTCCTCTATTCAGTCCATAATCATTTCGTTCAAAAAGCGCTATCTTATTGTCTATAATCCCTATACGATTTTCAATATTCAGTGCTGCTAATTTTGCTGCCTTCATTTTTAGCTTTTGAGCTTCTTCACTTGTTATTTTGCCATTGTCCAAACGTTTATTAATAGCTTCTACTTCTATTTTCAAAAATTCTTTTTCTTCCTTTTCAACAACTGTTTTTAAATGCCTAAGCATTTTAATATTCTTTTCATTTTTAATAGCTGGGATCGTGTCTTGTGCATTGATTAATTGCACGTTTACACATAGCACGACAAGTGCTAAATACTTGGTAATGGTTTGCATAACTGTTCGTTTTTTTAATACTGAATTCATTTCAGTATCTCTTGATAATTGATGATGTTTATAGTTATAATTTGCGAGATTCCCGCTTTCGCGGAAATAAAATTAATCATTACGTTGGGCTACTGCTGTTTTTACGGTGCCATAACTTGCCTTTATAGCCTCAAAAACTTTACTTCTAAAGGATGCATCTAATTCTGCTTCAACGTCTTTAAGTAATAAATTAGCATCGACCACTCCTGTGGTTTCATTATATAATCGGTTTAATCTAATTTCTTTTTGGGCCTCCAATAACAAAGCGTCTATGGCATCATCCGTAACAGCATTATTATTTTTTAGTGCTTGTATTTTATGGGCGACTGCCTGAACCTTTTCTTCTTCAAACGATAAAGGATCGAGAGCAATTTTAACAGTATTAACAGTCTCTTTGTTTATTTTCTTTACGCCGTTTTCCTGAACAATGACCGTTTGCCCTTTATTAAGTTCAGATTTAATTAGAACTGGCTTTTTTATTGGTTTTTTAACGATTTCCTTTGGATTGACTAGGGTCCTTTCTGAGGTATTTTCAGTATTAATGTATTCTTCAACGTCTATAACCTTACTTTCATTCTGCTCTACAATTTCTGGATTTACCATCGTTTTAGGAACATCATTTGCAATGGTTTCATTATTAAAAAGCTGAGAAATTACTAATAAAATCCCAACGATACTTGCTGCTAAACCTAACCATAAGATAGGCTTATTATTTCTCTTTTTTTCTTGATTATCTAAACGTTCCGAAAGTTTATCCCAAGCACTATGAGAAGGTTGCAACCTTCTCTTATCCAACTTATCCTTTATGCGTTCTTCAAATTTAATTGGTTCCATAGCTTGTTGTTTTGTTTAATTCCTTAATTTTCTCCTGAAGCCATTTTCGTGCCTTAAATAATTGCGATTTTGATGTGCCCTCTGTTATATTTAGCATCTCTGCTATTTCGTAATGCTTATAGCCTTCAATAGCATACATAATAAATACCGCTCTATAGCCTTCGGGAAGCGCGTCGATAAGCTGTTGTATTTCGGCAACTTCTATGTTGGCACTAATATTATTAGCATAATCGTTCTTAGGGTCAAAATCCTCAACAGAAAATACTACCTGCTTTTTCTGTCTTAAAAATGATAGAGCCTCTCTTATCATGATACGTCTAATCCATCCTTCAAAACTGCCTTTGCCCTTAAAACTTTTCAAATTGGACAATACCTTAAAGAAGCCATTAAGCATGGCTTCTTCTGCTTGTTGTAAATCTTTTATATAATACCTACAAACACTTAGCATTTTTGGGGCATGTATTTCAAACAATACGTGCTGTGCCTCACGATTATTTTTAATCGCTTTTTTTATAAGTAACGATTCGTTTTTATGCAGTTGTATGACTTTCAAAAATGATTTCATTATAGCGCTCTATTTTTAAAGACGCAAATTTCATGCTAATGGTTGCCTGAAGAAAAACACACACATGCAATTTAAAAAGAAATAAAAGGTAATACATTAAAATTGAGGTATTTGATTTTGTAAAAATTTTCAACTACCTTCGTTTAACTCCGAATATTTTTCATTAAAATGAAATCATATTCGTTACATATTGGTAATAGTTATAGATAAAACAAAATTAGGAATGTTTTATAATGGGGCAAATTGCGATATTTATATTGGTAAAGGAGCTGGGAAAAAACTCCTGAATGATATTCGTAATGCAAAAAAATCAATCAAAATAGTTTCTCCTTACCTTTCCCCTTTTTTAATTACCGAATTAATAAACTTTCGAAAAAGGAATCTAGAAGTTCAATTAATTACGACCGATAATATTGAGGATTTTTATGGAAGCTATGAAAAGAATATTCATAAACTGATAATTCAAAACAAGAAAATTGACAAAGAAGCTGTTGAAAAGCGTGAAAAGTGGAAAGACCTAATAAAAATACTGACTTATATTGGATTTGGTCTTCTAGTCATTTTAATAGGAATCATTTATTATCTTAAAGATGTAAAATTAATCTTAGGACTCACTCCTATTATCATTTTATTTCTAATTATTAAGCTATACAAAAACAAGATTAATAATAAAAGAATCTATTCATATTGGTATTCTCAACTATTCCCTTTTAAAGTTTATATGTCACCAGATACGACTGATGAAAGTGACACATTTATTCATAGCAAAATCTATTTAATAGATGATCAAATAGCATATTTAGGCTCCTTGAATTTTACATCTAGCGGAACAAAACATAATTACGAAACTAGAATACGAACAAATGATCTAAATGCTATTAAAGAAATCAAAGATGAGATTTATCAGTTAATGAATCATTCTTATTTGCCAGAAAGAGATATCCAATTATGGGGGAAACAATTATATCAAGAACCCATAAACTAAAAATACTATTATCAATCATTAGTGTCCGACTAAAGACGTAAGACCACTTCGCTATTGGAACCAAGAACAAAGACTTGATTGTAACTAACAGACAAACAGAGACTCCTCTATTGTTTTACTTCCTGAAAACTAAATATTTCTTGTTTGTTTTTACTTGTATTTAAAGCAAGGTGTCTAATCTGTAATGCTTTTACTTTTACTATTATTGATGGACTTCTAATTATAGTCAATAGTTTTTATCGGACAACAATAATTATCAATAATAAATGAGTTAAAAAACAACCTATTTTTTCCTATCAATCACATAATTCACCATAAGTTCCAATGAATTCTTATAATCTGATTCTGGATATGTTTGAAGTATTTGCAAAGCTTCTTCCCGAAAGGCTTTCATCTTTTTTATAGCGTAATCTAAACCGCCATTGTTTTTCACAAAAGCAATAACTTCTTTAACGCGCTTAGTATCCTTATTATGGTTTTTTATGGAATTAATAAGCCAGTTTTTATCTTTTTTTGAAGCTTGGTTAAGCACGTAGATTAAAGGCAAGGTCATTTTCTGCTCTTTAATATCTATCCCTGTAGGCTTGCCAATTTGAGTATCGCCATAATCAAATAAATCATCTTTTATTTGAAACGCCATGCCTATAAGTTCACCAAACTTTCTCATAGACTCCACATGCTGCGATTCTGGTTTTACAGAGGCTGCTCCCAAACTACAGCAAGCCGCAATTAAAGTTGCTGTTTTCTGACGGATAATTTCATAGTAAACAGCTTCTGTAATATCAAGTTTTCGTGCTTTCTCAATTTGAAGCAACTCACCTTCGCTCATTTCGCGAACTGCAATAGAAATAATCTTAAGTAAATCAAAATCATTATTATCAATACTTAAAAGCAATCCTTTAGACAATAAATAATCACCAATTAAAACAGCTATCTTATTTTTCCAAAGCGCATTTACAGAGAAAAATCCACGTCGGCGATTACTATCATCAACCACATCATCATGTACTAAAGTCGCCGTATGGATAAGCTCAATGACCGAAGCGCCCCTGTAGGTACGCTCACTAACCTCACCATTGGATACCATTTTAGAAACTAAAAACACGAACATGGGACGCATTTGTTTCCCTTTTCTGTTTACAATATAATGAGTAATCCTATTTAGCAGGGCAACTTTACTAGACATGGAAAGTTGGAACTTCTGTTCAAAAAGATCCATCTCATAAGCTATAGGTTGTTTTATTTGCTCTACTATTTTCAATATTCAAACTTAATCTCAGCGAAATTACTAATAATGTTAAAATATTACTACTATAGATTCTCGAAAGTTTATTTTAAACATTTTTTACTATTTATCTTACAAAAAAAACATTTGATCGATAAAATGTTCATTCATAAAAAAGATTTTCTATCTTACATATAGAATAACTAGGCATTAAACCTAGAATCCCACTGGATACTGAAACATTTATCCTGAATTTATTTCAAAAACGGGATTAGCATGCCACGTCTTAGGCGTGGTTATATTACCCATTTTGAATGTATTGCTTCGCAATTTTTCACAAGCAATAAGCGTAAATTAAATAAAAGAATAATGCTATTCTAACAAAGAAGATGAAAAAAGAACTTTGACTAAAGATCTTTTTTCATTTTTCATTTTTTATTTGCTAATTGTCCGCAAGCAGCATCTATATCTTTTCCTCTACTGCGGCGTACATTTACGACAATTCCATTTTTCTGCAAGGTATTAATATAGTTTTCTAAGGCTTCATTCGTTGCTTGCTGAAAAGCGCCATCATCAATAGGATTATATTCAATTATATTTACTTTGCATGGTACATACTTACAGAACCTCACAAAAGCATCGATATCTTTTTGAGTATCGTTTATCCCTTTCCAAACCACATACTCATAACTTATTTTTCTGCTTGTTTTTTCGTACCAATATTCTAATGCTTCTTTTAAATCTACTAAAGGAAAGGTTTCATTAAAGGGCATGATGGATGTACGAACAGCATCAATAGCCGAGTGCAAAGACACTGCCAAATTGAACTTCACCCCATCATCTGCCATCTTTTTTATCATTTTCGGCACGCCCGATGTTGACACCGTAATTCGCTTTGCAGACATCCCCAATCCTTCTGGGGATGTAATTTTATCGATAGCCTTAATAACATTGTTGTAATTCATAAGAGGTTCCCCCATGCCCATAAACACAATATTGCTTAATGGGCGGTTATGATATAAACGGCTTTCTTTATCGATAGCGACAACCTGATCGTAAATCTCATCCGGATTTAAGTTACGCATACGCTTTAAACGTGCTGTTGCGCAAAACTTACAGTCTAAACTACACCCTACCTGACTGGACACACAGGCTGTTGTTCTTGTGGCTGTTGGAATTAAAACCGACTCTACTATGAGACCATCGTGCAATCTAACCGCATTTTTTACGGTACCATCTTTACTACGTTGCATCGTATCAACTTCGATATGGTTAATAACAAAGTTATCTTCCAGCATTTGGCGTGTTTCTTTTGAAACATTGGTCATATCCTTAAAAGTATGTGCCGATTTTTGCCAAAGCCATTCATAAACCTGGTTACCTCGAAAGGCTTTATCTCCTTGTTTTTCAAAGAATGCTCTTAGATCTTCCTTGGTTAATGCCCGAATGTCTTTTTTACCCGTTGCCATAAGTGTTTCAAAAGTAGTGAAAGGTTTTTCGAATTTTGGTATTTAATCTATCCATTTTGTTATTCCTGCTCTCCTGCCTGCCAACAAGACAGGTACAGGAAAGATGAGGGTGTCTAAAAAGTCTTTATAATTTGATTTGTCAGGTTGAGCCTGTCGAAACCGATATTGATTATCAGTAAGTTAAAAATATTTCGACAAGCTCAATATGACATCGAACTTACTTTTTAGACACCCTCATCTTTTTATTTCAAAAGATCCTGAAACGAGTTCAGGATTAAATGATCAACATGGCATCGCCATAACTGTAAAATTTGTATTTTTCCTTTACAGCTTCTTCGTATGCTCTTTTAATAAAGTCGTGTCCTGCAAATGCCGAAACCATCATTAACAATGTTGACTTTGGGGTATGAAAATTAGTAATCATACAATTAGCAATACTAAAGTCGTACGGAGGGAAAATAAATTTATTGGTCCATCCATCAATTTCATTTAGCATGCCATTTGAAGACACAGAACTTTCTATAGCACGCATGGCAGTAGTACCCACAGCACAAATACGTCTTTTGTTATCAATACCTTTGTTTACAACGCTTACTGCTTTTTCATCAATTTTTAACTCTTCACTATCCATTTTGTGTTTCGACAAATCTTCTACCTCAACCGGGTTAAAAGTACCTAACCCTACATGTAAAGTTACTTCTGCAAAATTAACCCCTTTAATTTCTAATCTTTTCAGTAAATGCTTAGAAAAGTGAAGTCCAGCAGTTGGAGCTGCTACAGCGCCTTCGTTTTTTGCATATATAGTTTGGTAACGGTCTTCATCGTCTGGCTCTACATCTCTTTTTATATACTTTGGAAGCGGTGTTTCACCAAGTTCATTTAATTTTCTACGGAACTCAGAATATGATCCATCATATAAAAAACGTAATGTACGTCCTCTGGATGTCGTATTGTCTATAACCTCTGCAACCAAGGTATCATCATCACCAAAGTATAATTTATTACCAATTCTTATTTTACGAGCTGGATCTACCAAAACATCCCAAAGACGTTGTTCTTCGTTTAATTCTCTTAATAAGAATACCTCTATCCTAGCTCCTGTTTTTTCTTTATTACCATATAATCTTGCAGGAAACACTTTAGTATTATTAAGTATTAATACATCTTCTTCTTCAAAATAGTCTATTAAATCCTTAAACATTTTATGTTCAATGGTTTGCTCTTTTCTATTTAAAACCATTAAACGCGACTCATCTCTGTTTTCCGCTGGGTATTCTGCTAATAATTCTTCTGGGAGATTGAAACCAAAGTGTGATAATTTCATTTGTTAGTTTTTATTGTTCTTAATAAGCCAAAGAGTGCTTTCAATAGCACAAATATTAGGTTAACACGTAACCTAATAGTATTGAAAGGTTTATTTAGCTAGCTGTTTAGTTATTTTTTGAAAGCTGCAAATATACAATCTGCAAGTAGGGGTTGTCAAGTAAATAGGTGATTATTATTTAGTTATTTTAAATCCAATAGATTTAAGGTCATCCCAAAAACTTGGATAAGATTTTGAAACAACGTCTGCATCTTCAATAACAACAGCTGTTTTAAGCGCTATAGGAGCAAATGCCATTGCCATTCTATGATCGTGATATGTCTCAATTGACACCAGTTCGTTCATTGTATTTGAAGCCGATAAATGTAGGGACCTGTCTGTAATTTTAACCTGACCTCCTAGTTTTTCGATTTCATTTTTTAAAGCAACCAACCTATCCGTTTCTTTAATTTTAAGTGTATGAAGCCCTGTTAAATCACAAGACATACCTAAAGCAAAACAGGTTACCGTAATCGTTTGGGCAATATCGGGAGCATTTTTTAAATTTAAAGCTAATGGCTCTAGGTTTGAAAATGCTTTCTTTAAGGTCACTTTATTACCACTAAAGACCGTACTTACTCCAAAATGTTTATAGACTTCAACTAAAACAGAATCACCTTGTAAGGAGTTTTTTTTGTATGAGGATAATGTGATTTCTGTTCCAATGTCACTAATAGCTGCCATACTAAAAAAATAGGATGCCGATGACCAATCTGATTCTACAGTTAATCTTTTGGGTTGTGGGTTGTTGGTTATTGGCTTTACTGTAATGACATTTCCTTTAAATGAAGATACTACTCCAATTTCGTCTAACAAACTAAGTGTCATCTTTATGTATGGGACCGATGTTATTTCACCTTCCAAGGTTAACTCCAATCCATTTTCAAGTTTAGAAGCGATCAGTAATAATGCAGAAATATATTGACTGCTTACATTTGCTTTTAATGACACTTTATGCTTGGTTAATTTTTTCCCTTTTATTTTTATGGGCGGGAATCCTTCATTTTCAACATAACTAATATCCGCTCCAAGCTCTTGAAGTGCTTCTACTAAAACTTCAATAGGGCGCTCTTTCATGCGCTTAGATCCCGTAAGTGTCACTTCCCTTCCCTCTTGAACAGAAAAATAAGCCGTTAAAAAACGCATCGCCGTTCCTGCATGGTGAATATCAATCAAATCCAAATCTGTACGCAATGCCTCGGTCATTAAGTTACTGTCATCAGAATTTGATACATTATCAAGGCTGATTTCAGGATATAGTGCCTTTAAAAGTAATAATCTATTGGATTCACTTTTAGACCCCGTTATTTGAATTGAAGATTGCTTAGCTATTTTAGATTTTTGAAGTGTAATATGCATGCTTATAAATTCTCTTTAATAGAAGCTGCAAATTTACTTTAATTTTTCGTTATTATGGTGCCTATTATGATCGCGTTTTGCTTTCTTATCCATTCTTTTATCAAAAGCTTTTTGCAGATCGACACCTGTTTGGTTTGCCAAACATAATACCACAAATAAAACATCTGCCAATTCTTCCCCAAGGTCTTTTCCTTTATCGCTTTCTTTTTCGCTTTGTTCGCCATAGCGCCTTGCTATGATACGGGCTACTTCGCCTACTTCTTCTGTAAGCTGGGCCATATTGGTAAGCTCGTTAAAATAACGAACACCATGTTCATTTATCCAATCGTCAACTATTTTTTGTGCGTTTTTAATATCCATCTATACTTTAGTTAATACTATTTGTTCGTTTTCTTTTTCTATCGTTACCAAATTAAAGCCTTCTCCTTGTTGATATTCAAAATAAGTTCTTCTGTGCTTATATAAACACGTTGCCCTTGCAGATGAATCCAGCAGATTAAATGTTTCTTGTAGTTCCTCTTTTGATATTTTTCCAAATTTGTAATCTTGAGCAAATGCTGTTAGCGTAAAGCATAAGCTAAATAAAACCATTGTGATTCTCATTTTTTTATTTTTTAATTAGGGCTACTTTTGCATTGTCTTGTTTATTCACTTCTTTGTAAAAGTTTCTAAATGATTCGTAATCTTCTTTTGGAAACTCACCATCTTTTATTACAAATGCTCGTTTATAAATAAGGGTGTTCTCATCCTTAACGATCACCTCGGTTTTATAACTGCCAAATTTATTTTCAATGGTTTTATTGTCGGGTTTGGATTCTACATTATAGTCCTGTGGTAATTTAATTTCGACTTCGTCTATATCTGTAAACCCTCTTTTAATTTTAAGAGGAAGCTTTCTATTTCTATAACGATCCGGGATCTCTGTATTTCTATTTAAAGCATTTAACGTAAGCAGCATTCTATTTCCTATTTTTTTAGAATAATTAGTTGCCTGAAAACTAACATCTTCAATAAACTCAACAGTTTCTTTATTATTTGTGATATGCATATTATTGATGTTGACCGTATTTATATATTTCCATCGTTTTTTATAATGCTTATCAAGGTCTCTCTCTGTTTCGGTTTCTAACCAATATTTATCATCATATTGGATCCCTTTGGAATTAACATTTACATGGGCATCAATAGCCCCATCATTCGAAATCGTATAATTCCCTTTAATTAGTTGTACACTCTCTTCTGCCCTGTACTTTTTTGTATGCTGAATTTTACCCCCTTCTGGAGTGATGACCAATACATCTCTATCGTCGGTGAAGTCCCCAATAAAACCAAAGGGGAATTTTTGGTTTGTACATTCTAGCCATATATCTTCTTTATCTTCTTGTGGAATGTTAAGGATAACATGGTTACCTTGCATAGCTGCAAAGTCTTTCTCTAAACTTCTTTGAGATTTGCCTGCATATACAACGGTATAATTAGACTTAACTCCTGCAGCTTTTAAAAGTGACATGGTATAATTTGTTAAAGCCTTACAATCTCCATAACCTAATTTATCTACCTCTGAAGCGTTAAAAGGTTTCCAGCCTCCAATACCTACTTGCACGCTTATATAGCGTGTTTTACCTTGTACGTATTCATATATTTTCTTTGCCTTTTCCACATCATTTGGAGCATCTTTCACCAAACTTTGTATCATACTAATGGTACTTGCTGGCAAATCATAAGTATCTTTTATTAAATCATGGTACATCCATTTTCCGAACTCGCTCCAATTTTCAACTTGTGTATGCACCCCTTCTAGTGTAAATTGTTTCGAAGCGACTAAAACTTTTGGGTACAAACTAGAAGATGTGGGACTATATGCCTCAGGTTTAATAGCTTCAATATTTTTTACTTCATATTTAATTTTTCCTGAAAGGGCTTCTTTTTCTAAACCTAAAGCCTCAAAATTCTTTTCTTTTGTTCTAATAGTAATATCTTCTGGAAAATCTATAGTATAAGTACTTTTCTCTGCACTTAAAAAATAATCATTTATAGGTATAAAAGGTTGTATAAATGCCGTATTGTTATTTACAATTTCACTAGTAAATTCGATGGTATATGGATACTCAATGGGCGTATATTCTAAATATTTAACTCTGGAATCCGAATATAGTGTGCCACCGTCCACAGCACTAACGTCTTTAAAATCGTTTTTCTTGATTTTTTTAATTTCTTTACCGAAATTATCAAAAACCAAAACTTCTAAACTCTTGATTTTTACATTATCATCATAGTACGCATAGGCACCTACATGATCATCTCCTTCTTTATTTAAGACAGTAATAACTTTTTTCTTGGTAACATACATTTCGCTGGACGATCTTAACGAAATATGTATATCATTAGATCGAATAACCGCATTAGCTTTTTCTTTAAGATTTGCTGGAATGGTATAGCTGGTATATAAATTTTCTTGTGAAGAAACAGATAAACTTATGAGCATAATAACTATGCTCACAATTTTTTTTACTATCATATATTTACAACTTTAAACTTCAAAAGATATTTGTATCTGACCGATCATTGTTATGAACTCAGTTTTTTCCATAAAAGATCCTTTTTGTCCGGAAAAATAAAATTCTCACAAACAATACAAGAAAAGATGGGATAAAAATATATTTAAACTCGCTAAATAACACTTTCATTCCCCATTCTGAAAAAAAATCCTTTATCCCAATTGGCGACACCTGTATCCCTCGAAAAGGGAAGAAAAAACGACCGTTATTAAAAGGGATAAAAAAACCAACACCTTTCCCTCCAGATGTCATAGCATCTAAAATACCGTGTGAAAGCGTTGATAAAAAAATAACTAAAAACCAGATCCCTTTATTTTTTCTACCTAAGCTAATCATCAAAACAAAAGCCCATAAAACGGAAAACAATATAGAATGGGAAAAACCCCGATGTCCCAAGGGGTGGCCGTAGGGTATACCAAATTTAAAGGCTATAACATCAAAATCTGGAAGTATTGTTGAAAATATAGCAAATACCATGAGCCATTTGGCATGATGCTTATCAATAACTTTAGCTAAGGTAAAACCAACCACTGCATGCCCAAATATAGATGCCATTACGTTTTATTTTTTGAATCGATTATTATGGTTACCGGCCCGTCGTTAAGCAGCTCTACTTTCATATCGGCCCCAAATTGTCCTGTCTGCACTTTTTTACCTAAATCAACTTCTAATTGTTCTATAAAATTTTCATAAAGTGGCACAGCAATATCTGGTTTTGCTGCTTTAATATAACTTGGCCTATGTCCTTTTTTTGTTGAAGCATGTAAAGTAAACTGACTTACCACCAGAGCGTCGCCATTGGTATCTAACAAGGCTTTATTCATGATGTTATTTTCATCGCCAAAAACACGAAGGTTTACTATCTTATTGGTTAACCATTTAATATCCTCTAACGTATCTTCATTAACAATGCCTAAAAAGACTAAAAGCCCCTTAGAAATGGATGCTACTTTTACCCCATCAATAGTGACACTTGCTTTTGATACTCTTTGAATAACAACTTTCATTTTTCCTAAATCCCCAAAAATTATTATTATTATTATTATTATTATTATTATTATTATTATTATTATTATTATTATTATTATTATTGATCACTGCCACTGCAAACTGCTCACTGATTACTGCCACTGCAAACTGCAAACTGCAAACTGCTCACTGATTACTGCCACTGCAAACTGCTTACTGATTACTGATTACTAATTCTCCCAATGATCTGTTCTGTAATGTTCATTTTCGTCTTCAATAATTTGTAAATAGCTTCTGTAACGCGAAAACGCTATCTCATCATTATCCAGTGCCTTTTTAACAGCACATTTAGGCTCCTGGATGTGTAAGCAATTATTAAACTTACAATCTTGTTTCAATTGAAATATTTCCGGAAAATAATCACCAACTTCCTCTTTGTCCATATCGACCACCCCAAAACCTTTTATTCCAGGCGTATCAATAATTTTTGCACCAAAGCTTAAATCGAACATTTCTGCAAAGGTTGTTGTATGCTGCCCTTGCATATGCTGTGTTGAAATTTCTTTTGTCTTAATATTTAAAGTTGGTTCAATAGCATTTACAAGTGTAGATTTCCCCACTCCAGAATGTCCCGAAAACATACTAACCTTATCACGCATCAAAGCCTTTACTTTATCTACATTTTTGCCAGTTTTAGCAGAAACCCCTATACATTCATACCCTATTTTTCTATAAATATGGGCCAGGTATTTAACCTCTAAAAGCGTTTCATCATCATAAGTATCTACTTTATTAAATAGTAATATTGTTTTAATGGAATAGGCATTGGCTGTTACTAAAAATCGATCTATAAAACTGGTTAACGTTGGTGGGTTATTAATAGTGATCATTAAAAAAACCTGATCCAAATTGGCAGCAATAATATGTGTTTGCTTAGATAGATTAACCGATTTTCTAACAATGTAATTTGTTCTATCATGAATCTTGTGTATGATACCTGATTCTTGGTTATTATTGGTTTCGAGTTCAAAATCTACCATATCACCAACAGCAATGGGATTTGTACTTTTAATGCCTTTTATACGGAATTTCCCTTTTATTCGACATTCATAAACATGGCCCAAATCGGTTTTTACCGTGTACCAACTTCCAGTAGATTTATAAACAAGTCCTGTCATATTTTTTCAAAAGTAAAGTTAAAAAATCTTTTTTTTGGTATGGATATTGTTTAATCTTGTCATTATTAATTTAAAAAAACTCTAATAACATGAAAAAACTACTTATTGTTTTTACTATTGCTTTATTTTCTTTTATCGACGCCAGTGCTCAAGTAGAGTATAAAGTTATTACTAGTATAGAATCTATTGTTCCTAATGGTTTAGGGCGTTCTAGGCTTATTAGCGCTAACGAAGAAAAAGATTATAAAGAATTTACTAGCACACAAACCGAAGAAGACAACACCCGCAACAAATCTAAACGTGGAGAAATAAGAGTGAAAGGTTTTGATGAAACAAAATTATTAAACTTTTATAATATAGGTGGTATCCGTTTTCAAAACATTGCCGCTAATGATGCCATAATTACTTCAAAAATCAATACGATGATAGAAGAAGGATGGGAGCTGGCTTTTGTGACTAGTGCTGTTGAAAGTGATAGTGGTAAAGGAGATGGTAAAGGTATTTTTATTACCCGTTATATTTTTAAAAGAAATAAGTAATAACCTTACTTACCAAATAAAAAAACCTCGCAATTGCGAGGTTTTTTTATAAAGTTCATTATCATTTAACCATTAATGATCTTCTCTTGATGGTTAATAGACTCTTGGTGAATGGCTTTAAACATTCTTAGAATGAACTCCTCACTCAATCCGTGCTCTTCTCCTTCTAAAACCATTTTTCCTAAAATCTCATTCCAACGTTTAGATTGTAATACGGCTACGTTCTTCTGCTTTTTAAGAGATCCAATACCATCAGCAGCTTCCATACGTTTTCCTAATAAAGTGATAATTTGGTTATCTACAACATCTATTTGCGCTCTTAAATTATTTAAGGCACTGTTGTACTCTGCTTCAGCATCCGTCTCTTTTCTAATTTTAAGGTCTTTCATAATTTGCACTAAGGTAGCAGGTGTTACTTGCTGTGCAGCATCACTCCATGCATTTTCAGGATCGTAATGAGTTTCAATCATTAACCCATCAAAATTTAAATCTAAAGCTGTTTGAGACACATCAAAAATCATATCCCGATTACCTGTTATATGGGATGGATCATTAATTAAAGGAATATCTGGAAATTTATTTTGAAACTCGATAGCCAATTGCCATTCTGGAATATTTCTATATTTGGTTTTTTGATATGTTGAAAACCCTCTATGAATAGCGCCTATATTTTTAACGCCTGCTTTGTATATTCTTTCAATGCCCCCTAGCCATAAAGACAAATCTGGATTTACAGGATTTTTTATCAGCACGGGCTTATCCGTTCCTTGTAAAGCATCTGCAATCTCTTGCATGATGAACGGGCTCACTGTAGAACGTGCGCCAATCCATAATAAATCTACATCATGCTCTAAAGCCAATTTTACATGAGCAGCATTAGCTACTTCTGTACAGATTTTCATTCCTGTTTCCGCTTTTACCTTTTGTAGCCACTTTAAACCCAATGCACCAACACCTTCAAACATGCCTGGTCTTGTTCTTGGTTTCCAAATACCTGCTCTAAAATAGTTAACGTCTGTATCTTTTAACTCATGAGCTATTTTTAATACTTGCTCTTCTGTTTCGGCACTGCAAGGTCCTGCAATAACCAAAGGATGATCTAAATTCAATGCATCCAACCAGTTTCTCATTTCTTTTTTATTTTCCATTTTACTTAATATTCAGCCGACTAAGCTATTCCGTTTAAAATTTGTTTTATATAATTCGTATTTTTCATTTCGTTATAAATGGCTTCGAAGTCATCTTTTTCCATAAGCTCTTTAAAATTCTTTAGATTATGGATGTATTCTTCTAAGGTCTCAATGACATTGGCTTTATTTTGTTTAAAAATAGGCGTCCACATTTCTGGGGAGCTCTTTGCCAGACGAACTGTAGAAGCAAATCCACTACCTGCCATATCGAAAATATCACGTTCATTTTTTTCCTTTTCTATCACTGTTTTGCCTAACATAAATGAACTTATATGCGATAAATGCGACATATAAGCAATGTGTTTATCGTGTGCTTCTGGATTCATATAACGAATACGCATCCCTATATCCACAAAAAGTTTTAACGCCTTTTCTTGAAGCTTGAATGCCGTTTTTTCAACTTCACAAACAATATTTGTTTTTCCCTTAAACAGGCCGCTAATAGCTGCACTGGGACCTGAATGTTCAGTTCCCGCTATAGGGTGCATGGCTAAAAAATTTCTACGCTTGGGATGATTTTCAATGACCTTGCATATGTCTAATTTGGTAGACCCCGCATCCACAACCAATCCTGAATCGGGTATCCTATCCAAAACAGTTGGCAATAACTTTACTGTAGCATCCACAGGAATGGATACAATAACTAAATCGGCATTAACAATATCCTCTAAGGTTGCTTTTTTATCAATTAAATGAAGCGACAAAGCTTCTTTGAGTGTTGCTTCCTTCCTGCTAATACCGTGAATAACCACTCCAGGGTTATTCTTTTTAATATCTATAGCAAGGCTACCTCCTATTAATCCAATTCCTATGATGTATATGTTTTCCATTTTCCTCTCCCTAACCCTCTCCAAAGGAGAGGGAATTATTATGGCGTTTATTTAGTTATTTTGTTCTCTGTTTTTTACTCATAATAAATTTAATCACAGACTTCTAACTTCTAACTTCTGTCTTCTGTCTTCAAACTACCTAACCCTTTTTATAGTAAGGCTACCTTCTATTAATCCAATTCCTATGATCTATATGTTTTCCATTTTCCTCTCCCTAACCCTCTCCAAAGGAGAGGGAATTATTATGGCGTTTATTTAGTTATTTTGTTCTCTGTTTTTTACTCATAATAAATTTAATCACAGACTTCAAACTTCTAACTACCTAACCCTTTTTATAGCAAGGCTACCTTCTATTAATCCAATTCCTATGATGTATATGTTTTCCATTTTCCTCTCCCTAACCCTCTCCAAAGGAGAGGGAATTATTATGGCGTTTATTTAGTTATTTTGTTCTCTGTTTTTTACTCATAATAAATTTAATCACAGACTTCAAACTTCAAACTTCTAACTTCTAACTTCTGTTTTCTGTTTTCTGTCTTCAAACTACCTAACCCTTTTTATAGCCTCCTCTAAAACTTCGTTAGATGCACATAAAGAAAATCGAATATATCCTTCACCTTTACTTCCAAAAATAGTTCCTGGGGTAATGAATATGTGATTGTTTTTAAGTACTGAATCTATATAGGCTTCTGCATTTTCGGATCCTGGTAGCTTAGCCCAAACAAAAAGTCCTACGGCATTTTTATCGTACGTACAATTTAAAGCGTCTGCTAATTGCCAAACTAAATCGCGACGCTGTTTATAGACACTATTAAGCGTAACAAACCACATGTCTGAACATTTTAAAGCTTCAATAGCCCCTTTTTGAATACCATAAAACATGCCTGAATCCATGTTACTCTTCACCTTTAAAATATTGCTTATATGCTCACTATCTCCCACAACCATTCCTACACGCCATCCTGCCATATTAAAAGTCTTACTTAACGAATTAAGTTCCAAACACACCTCTTTTGCTCCTGCAACACTAAGTATACTTTTTGGCGCATCATTCAATATAAAACTATACGGATTGTCATTAACTATTAAAATTCCGTGACGCTTCGCAAATGCCACTAATTCTTCAAACAAGTATGTGTTTGGCAGAGCGCCTGTTGGCATATGTGGATAGTTTACCCACATGAGCTTCACCTTGCTCAAATCCAATTGCTCTAAAGCTTCAAAATCCGGCAACCAATTATTTGCTGCATCCAATTCGTAAAAAACAGGTTTTGCTCCTACTAATTTAGTAACGGATTGATACGTTGGATATCCAGGGTTTGGAATCAGCACGGCATCACCTTCATTTAAATATGCCATTGAAATGTGCATGATCCCTTCTTTACTTCCCATGAGCGGTAAAACCTCGGAGGTAGCACTTAAAGAAACCGAAAAATGTTCTTCGTAAAACCTCGCCATAGCGTCTCTTAGCTCTGGCAATCCCTGATAACTTTGATACTTATGTGCATTAGGAGCCAACAACCCTTCTTTTATGGCCTCTACCACTCTTTGCGGTGGCTGTAAATCCGGACTCCCAATACCTAAATTAATGATAGGTTTTCCACTGGTTATAAGAAAGTTTACCTCTCTTAATTTTTTAGAAAAGTAATATTCTTCTACCGTTAGCAATCTGTTAGCAGCTTCAATCATAACTTAGCTTTTTTATATTCACCGAGCACTTTAAGTCCTTTTCCCATAATATTAATTATAGATTTTGCTTTTTTAAAATCCTCATATTGTTCAAAAGTAACATCAACAAAAAAAGCATATTTCCAAGGTGTTTCAATTATTGGTAATGATTGAATTTTAGTTAAATTCAATTTACAGTCGCTCATCACATTAAGAATGGCTGCCAAACTGCCTCTTTTATGGTCGCTTTCAAACTTAACCGAAGCTTTATTGATTTCATTTTCAGGCACTTCAGAATTCGTTCGTTTTATAATAACAAAACGCGTTTCGTTGTGCTTTATAGTTTGAATACTAGACGCCAGAATATCCAGCGCAAATATATCGGCAGCCAAAGTACTTGCAATAGCACCTATTCCTTTAAGCTTTTTTTCACGTATCCGTTGGGCAACCTCTGCCGTATCCTTATCTTCTACTAATTTGATATGAGGATATTGCTTAAAAAACTCTTTACACTGCAACAACGCCATAGGATGTGAATAGACTTCTTTTATATCTTCTATGCGTTGACCCGGCCATGCCATTAAGTTATGCTGAACATCTATATAATACTCCCCGACTATATGTAAACCATATGTATCAATTAAAGCATAATTAGGGATAATGGAGCCTACTATAGAATTTTCTAAGGCCATAATAGCCGCATCACATTCTTTAGTAATTAAAGAATCGACCACCCTATCGAATGTCAAACATTCAATGACATCAACTGGCTTATCAAAAAATTGTTTTGACACAATGTGATGAAAAGACCCTTTTACTCCCTGTATAGCTACCGTTTTAATCAAAACTTCGTTTTATTTTATTAAGACCTCAATCTTCATTGCGGTTGTTTAATTAAAAAGTTGAACAAAAAAAAGTCCCGATTTTCATCGAGACTCATATCTAAAATTTATAGTTATAAATTATACATACAACGCCTCGTTCCTTTTGCTAAAAAAGAAATAAAACCAGTTGTTAAAATATGTATAATATACTGTTGTCATAATTATGATGCTAAAGTAAATAATATTTTAAGAAATCAAAATTGTAGTATTGTTTTTTTTTGAAGTTTTTAAAAATTTTAAAGATTATATAGTAAAACTTCTATTGCATTATATAATTATTATTTTTGAATAAATAATTTTAATTATGTCTATTGAAGTAGTAGGGGTTTCAAAACACTATGGAGAACAAAAAGCTTTAAACAAAATATCGTTTAGAGTCAACAAACCAGAAATTGTTGGATTTTTAGGCCCTAATGGTGCTGGAAAATCTACTATGATGAAAATCTTAACGACTTACATGACCCCTAGCGAAGGTACTGCAAAGGTAAATGGACATGATATAAAGGAGAGCAAACAGCTTGTTCAACAAAGTATCGGGTATTTGCCAGAGCACAATCCTTTATATTTAGACATGTTTGTTAAAGAGTATTTAAGATTTAATGCCCAGATTTACAAGATTTCCAAACAACGTGTTAATGATGTTATTGAACTTACCGGTTTAACACCCGAAGCCCATAAAAAAATAGGGCAGCTCTCTAAAGGGTATCGTCAACGTGTAGGCTTGGCCAATGCGCTATTACATAATCCTGATGTTTTGATATTGGATGAACCAACCACTGGCTTAGACCCTAACCAATTGATTGATATTAGAAATCTCATAAAAGAAATTGGAGAAACCAAAACCGTATTTCTCTCTACACATATCATGCAAGAGGTCGAAGCCATGTGCGATCGTGTGATTATCATTAATAAAGGGGAAATTGTCGCAGATAAAAAACTAAACGAATTACGTGATGCCAAAGAACAAATTGTTATTGTAGAGTTTGATTATCGCGTTGAAGATGCTTTTTTATTAAAGCTTCCGAAAGTAAAAAGCATAACCAATACGCACGGTTTTGTTTATGAAATCACTTTTAAAACTTCGGAAGACATGCGGTCTTATGTGTTTGACTTTGCTCACGATAATCAATTGAAAATTTTACAGCTTAATCAAAAGAACGCCAGTTTAGAATCCCTTTTTAGGGATTTAACATCAAAATAGCTTCCTGATATGCATGCTTTAAATGAAAAGTATAAACTCATTTAAAGTTTTTGAATTATAGCGAAAATGAGTCATTTTTTATATAGATAAAGACTTTTTTAATAGCATAACATCGTTCAATGCCATTAAGTTAAGGTAATTTGTTCTTTTTTTGTCACATTGAGTACTTCGTCTATAGTTTATCTTGAGTACTTCGGCTGCCGGACGGGCAGGGAGACGAAAGGCTCAGACTGACATTACGGCCTTAACTTAATGACATTGAGCATCGTTACGGCATTCAAAAAAGGCGAAATATAAATGAAAAAGGGGGTGTTTTTTAGCCCATTGAAAAAGTTTAAATGAGTTCTATGATAAATATCATCCTTATCATAATATGAAGACATTAATTTTGCGGTATAATATTTTAAATATAAGCATAGTTACTTTGCTTAAAAGCAAACAACAAACTATCTTGTAATACTATAAAACACTATGAGTAAAGGAGTTTATGTGGCTACTATTGAGCCCAACAGCGGTAAATCTGTTGTTGTTCTGGGCTTAATGCGTATGCTTTTGGGAAAGACTGCCAAGGTTGGGTATTTTAGACCGATTATTGAAGATCTTGAAGCAGGCGAGATGGACAATCACATCAATACCGTGATGTCTCATTTTGAACTGGATATTAATTATAAAAAAACATTTGCATATACAAGAAGTCAGGTACTTGACCTATATAACCAAGGGAAATCCGGTGAAGTCATAGATGAAATCATAAAAAAATACAAAAAACTTGAAGAGCGTTTTGATTTTGTTTTAGTAGAGGGCACCGATTTCTCTCACGAAAACTCAAGTCTAGAGCTAGACATTAATATTATAATATCTAAAAACCTTGGGCTTCCTGTTATTATAGTGTCTCAAGGGGACAAGAAAGAGCTTAAAGAGATTGTGGATAGTGTTCAATTAGCGCATGACACTTTTAAACAAGATGTTGATGTGCTTTCAATAATAACCAACAAAGCAAACCCTGATGCTCTTTCTACGCTCAAAGCACAATTAAAAACACGTATAAGCAAGGGAACAGATATTACCGTGATACCAAAAATCCCTAATCTAAGTAGCCCTACTGTAAAAGAAATTTCAAAGGCTTTACATGGCGAAGTTCTTTTTGGCCAAGACATGTTAAATAACCTAACCGAAAATTTTAGCGTGGGGGCTATGCAATTGCGTAATTATTTAACCCACCTAAAGGAAAATGCATTGGTTATTGCCCCTGGTGACAGAGCCGATATTATTCTGGGAGCTCTACAAGCGAATATTTCTAAAAATTACCCTAAAATTGCTGGAATCATTTTAACAGGAGGCCTTATTCCCGAGAAACCTATTTTAAAACTTATTGAAGGGCTTTCCAGTATTGTACCCCTTATAAGTGTGAAAGGAGGCACTTACCATGTAGCCAGTAGTATTGGAAACATCAAGCCCAGAATATATGCTGAAAACAAAGAAAAAATAACGACATCCATTGCTACTTTCGAAAAACATGTAGATACAGATAAGCTCGCAGATAAACTTATCACTTTTAAATCTGAGGTATTTACCCCTAGAATGTTTCAATACCATTTATTACAACGCGCTTTAAATAATAAAAAACATATTGTTTTACCAGAAGGTTATGATGAACGCGTTTTACGTGCCGCTGCGAGATTAGTTAATGCGCATGTTGTAGAATTAACGCTTCTGGGCGAAGAAGATAAAATTAAAGAGCTTATTGAAAAATTAGACATCCCTCTAAATATTAACGAGGTACATATTATATCGCCTACAAAATCACCTCATTTTGCAGATTATGCCCATACCTTTTACGAACTTAGAAAGCATAAAAACGTAAGTTTAGAAATGGCAAGGGATACCATGTCCGATGTTTCATATTTTGGTACCATGATGATCTATAAAGGCCATGCAGACGGTATGGTTTCTGGGGCCGTGCATACGACGCAGCACACCTTACGCCCAGCTTTACAATTTATAAAAACAAAACCTGGAGTAAACTTGGTATCGTCTATTTTCTTTATGTGCTTGGAAGATAGGATTTCTGTGTTTGGAGATTGTGCCATCAACCCAAATCCAAACGCACAACAATTGGCAGAAATAGCTATTTCATCAGCCCAAACGGCAAAAGAATTTGGTATTGAGCCCAAGGTTGCCATGCTTTCTTATTCATCCGGTGCTTCTGGAAAAGGGGCCGATGTAGAAAAAGTTAGAGAAGCTACCGAGATTGTAAAAGCTCAAAATTCAGATTTAAAGATTGAAGGTCCTATTCAATATGACGCTGCGGTAGATATGCGTATTGGAAAAAGTAAATTACCGGATTCTAAAGTTGCAGGACATGCCAGTATTTTAATTTTTCCAGATCTAAACACTGGCAACAACACCTACAAAGCTGTACAAAGAGAAACAGGAGCATTAGCTATAGGGCCTGTTCTACAAGGATTAAATAAACCAGTAAATGATCTTAGCAGAGGGTGTACTGCTGATGATATTTATAGTACTGTTATCATTACCGCTATTCAAGCCCAAAATCAATAAATATGCAAGTACTCGTTTTAAATTCTGGAAGTTCCTCTTTAAAGTTTCAATTATTTTCAATGCCGGAAGAAACCATTCTTTGTTCTGGCCTCATTGAACGCATTGGGTTTGATGATGCAAAATTCAAACTCAAAACCAAAGAAAACACGCTTGAGGTTGTAACTGCCATTCCCAATCACAAAACGGGTCTGGAATTATTAGCAAACCGGTTATTAGATAAAGATACTGGTGTTATTAAATCTACCGATGCTATTCATATTGTTGGGCATCGGGTGGTTCATGGCGGTAAACATTTTAGTGATACTACCGAAATTACCGAAGCTGTAAAAGATAAGATAAAAACACTTTCATCATTGGCTCCTTTGCACAATCCTCCTAATTTAGAAGGTATTGAAGTTGCCGAAACCATATTTCCAAACGCTAAACAAATAGCCGTTTTCGATACGGCATTTCATCAATCAATTCCAGAATATGCTTATAAATATGCGATTCCAAATGAATATTCAGAAAAGCTTCATATTCGAGTTTACGGATTTCATGGCACCAGTCATAAATATGTCTCAGAAAAGGCTATGGAATATCTGGGAAAAAAGAATTCAAAAATAATCACCATCCATTTAGGTAATGGTTGTAGCATGACCGCTATTAAAAATGGAAAAAGTGTTGATCATTCTTTGGGTTTTTCACCAATTAACGGATTGATTATGGGTACGCGTTCTGGAGACATTGATCCTTCGATTATTTTTCATTTAGCTGAAAAATACGATTATAACGTAAATGAAATCAACGCACTACTCCAAAAGAAGAGCGGTATGTTTGGCTTAACAGGTTTAAGCGATTTAAGGGATATTCAAGCTGAAGCTGAAAAAGGCAACAAAGCTTGCCAATTGGCATTACAAATGAATGCGTACCGTATAAAAAAATATATTGGTAGTTATGCTGCTGTTTTAAACGGATTAGATGCTATTGTCTTTACTGCCGGAATTGGTGAAAATTCTATTTTAATGCGCCAAATGGTTTGTGAGAATATGGACTTTTTAGGTATTGAATTAGACACCGAAAAAAATAAAGTGAGATCCAAAGAAACACATGCCATTAATACAGACGGTTCTAATGTGAAAGTTTTAGTGATCCCAACAAATGAAGAGCTGGAAATCGCTAAGCAATCGATTAATCTATTCAAAAATTAATCGTCCTTTATACAATTCATCAATAGCAACTATAGGGGGACGGTTCACAGAAATGACATGACCCGTTCCAGAAATAGTTCCCCTTATTTCTTGTTGTGGGTTTACAATCATATCATTTGATGCCCTGTTCCATAATTGCACTTTTTGAGCGATAAGATTTCGGCCTTCAAAACGTGAGGTTCCTGCAGCAAAAGTAAGGTTCAGGTTTTCTGTTTTTCCTGAAATAAAGCAATTAGACAAATTATTAAACACCAATCGAAATGTATTATTATCAATCTGTAACCTAAAATTAGCATTTGTAAAAGTATCCGGAGCTCCAAAATCTTCTGATAGAATCGTTAAACTTGGATAGGTCAAAACACCATCAGAGCTTATGTCATATTGTGTAGAACTCCTTATTTCTGTAATATTTGGAGATGTCACATATACTTTGGTAATACCATAATCGCGCACATAGTTGCACGTATTATGATCTGTCAACGTTAACTTACCATCTAAAACAACAGCTTCTACATCATTTAATAAGTTAGCCCCCGTTTCGATAATAACCTTTTGCTCATCCCCTTCTTTAATCACCAATTCGATATCGCGGTTTACTAATATTTTACCAAAGGAACCTACAACAATTTCTTGTTGGATAATGTTTCCTGCTTTTTGAAAACAATCACTGGTATGCTCGCTATCGCAAGCTATTATTAAAAACAAAACTAATAGGTGAATTATTCTTTTCATATGCTGTTATTACTACGACGGCAGAAATCTATTATTTTAACATTAGTTTTATTAATCAACGTTAATCCTATTTGTATTCTAATATCCCCCTCTAGCTCAGTCGAGAGGTTGTAAAATATAGATTTAAGTTTTGTCGAACTCATGTTATTTCAGGTTTCATTTCATGAGATTCCTGCCTTCGCAGGAATAATTACAATCTAACACCAATACCAAATTCTACTGCTTCCGCTTTGGCTGCATGTGATTTTAATGTTAATGCTCCAAACCACTTATCGCCAAAATAACGTTTTAAACCTATTCTTAAATATGTGGGCCCTTCAAAATCAAATGGATAATAAACATAATATCCAAACTGTGTTATCAGTGATGTTCTATTAACAAATAATTCATGACCAACAAAAACACCAACTCTTTTGTAATCTTCATTTCCAGATAAATTATCTTCTGGATGAGACACTGATCTGTAATAAATATACTCTTTTAAAAAATTTGAAAAGAAAACATCTGCCCCAAACTGCAACGCACTTTTTATATTAATACGCTTATCTGCATAGGCAGAAAAAATATAAAAAGGAAATTGCCCGCTACCAACAATATCGCTTTCATTAATACCCGTTCTAAAGGCAAGATTATATTTTACCGGTTGTGTAAACCTTTCTTGCTCTTCATCACGAAGTGTGGTTATGTATTCCGGTTCCTCTTCTTCTAAATTATAAGTTACCCCGACATTTAGAGCCATAGAATTTATACTTGCATTGGGCGCTTTTACATTGGCGTTGGAATAATGAACAAAAGACAGGCCTGCCTGCACCCCAAACCTTTCTATAATACGTTCCTTTTTATAATTAAGCATCAAAAGCGTACTACTCATTAACTTGGAACCAAAGGCAATATTTCTAAAGTTACTGACCTTATCATAGGCGTTTTCGGTATATGCCAAGCCTTGGCCAATACGCAACATGATATGTCGCTTGAAAAAATAGAAGTTATAGTGCACATACAGTGAAGATACGGTCCCCAAAACATCATTTTTTAAATTTTGATAGGCGTAAGTCACCCCATAATCCGGATAATTATAGCGTTGTTCCCAAGCTTTAAATCCGTACGTTTTTTTATTCCAGCTTAAAATATAACCTTCAGGATGTCCTTTTATTAAATGCAGCAAGTCATTATTGTGCAATGCGATGTTTCCTTTAAAATAATTCGCATCAATATAAGACGTATATGCCTTTTCTTGTGAGAAAGAAATACTGAAAACTGCACAAAAAACACAGGCTAAAAATAATCTCATTTATGGATTTGCTTGAAAAGCAAAAATAATGGAATTATCAAAACAACTGTGATGCAATGGCTTTTATATTATCACTTTTACCCATAGAGTAATAATGAAGCACGGGAACGCCTGCCTTTTTAAGTTCTTCAGATTGTTTTATGGCCCATTCCACACCTACTTGCCTTACCTGTTTATTGTCTTTACATTTCTCTACTTCATCCACTAAGGTTTCTGGTAAGTCTATTTTAAAGACTTGTGGCAGTATCTGTAAATGGCGCTTTACTGCCAGTGGTTTTATACCTGGGATAATAGGCACATTGATTCCTGCTTTTTTGGCTTTTTCTACAAATTCAAAATATTTTTTGTTATCAAAAAACATCTGTGTTACTACATAGTCTGCTCCAGCATCTACTTTTTCTTTAAGACGTCTTAAATCGGCCTGCATAGAAGGGGCTTCCATATGTTTTTCCGGGTAACCGGCAACACCAATACAAAAATCAGATTTATGATCGGATTCTATGACCTCATGCAAGTACTTGCCACAATTTAAATTCTGGATTTGGGCCACCAAATCTGTTGCATAATGATTCCCGCCTTTTGAAGGTTCAAAATATTTTTGATGACTCATGGCATCACCGCGTAGAGCCATGACATTATCAATACCTAAATAATGACAATCCACCAGTAGGTATTCGGTTTCCTCTTTGGTGAAACCACCACATAAAACATGCGGTACAGTATCCACATTATATTTGTGTTTTATAGCCGCACAAATACCAACTGTACCAGGGCGCATGCGTGTTATCTTTCTATCCAACAAGCCATCACCTTTATCAATATACACATATTGTTCTCTTGAGGTTGTTACATCAATAAATGGTGGATTAAATTCTATTAAAGGATCTATGTTATTATATAGTTCCTGAATATTTCTACCTTTTTGAGGTGGAATAATCTCAAACGAAAACAATGTTTTTCCGTTGGCTTTTTTAATATGGTCAGTTACTTTCATATTCATTTCCTGCAAAGGCAGGAATCTTTTAATTTATTACTTTCTTTTTCTTAGCTAAGAATTCACGAATGGTCTCTTAAAGCTTTTTATTTTTTCTTTATCAAATGTCCAAAATCAATATTTTCTTCAAATCTTCAAAAGCTTCTTCATACTCCCAGTATATCCATCGACCATCTATGTAGTCTGTTAAAACATACTTTTCACTAACTGATTTGATTCTGGAAACGGCTACCATTTTTTTAGAAAACCCGTCCACAGTTATATGCTCTGTTATTTCTCTATTAGCATTATCATAGCCATGTGCAACGACATGGCTTCCTAATGTTAACTCTATAAATCTCATATTCATTTCCTGCGAAAGCAGGAATCTTTTTAATTAACACTTTTATTTTCATAAGATTCCTGCGCCTGCCTGCTGGGCAGGCAGGCGCAGGAATGTATTTATTGATTAGCAAGATTAGGATGCAACCACTTTCTGGCTTTATCTTTTTCAATACCTTTTCTAATAGCATAATCGGTTACCTGATCATCGGTAATTTTACCTAAACCAAAATATTTTGCTTCTGGATTCCCAAAATAATATCCAGATACCGCTGCTGCTGGCCACATGGCCAAACTTTCTGTTAAAGAGACGCCTATCAGTTTTTCGACCTCTAATAACTCCCAAATGGTTTCTTTCTCTAAATGGTCTGGGCATGCTGGATAACCAGGTGCTGGACGGATCCCTTTATAGGTTTCTTTTATTAATTCTTCATTAGATAGGTTTTCGTCTACTGCATATCCCCAATGTTTTGTTCTCACTTGCTTGTGTAAATATTCTGCAAATGCTTCTGCAAATCTATCCGCAATGGCTTGAGCCATGATAGCGTTATAATCGTCTTCTTTTTCCTTGTAATAGGTTGCTAGTTCCTGAGCGCCAAAAATGCCTACACAAAATGCACCCATATAATCCATTTTACCCGTTTCCTTTGGTGCAACAAAATCAGACAAAGCTATATTTGGAATCTCATCTCTTTTCTTTAATTGTTGACGTAAGGTTCTAAACACCGCAATCTCACGGCCTTTTTTCTGAATAGATATATCGTCATCATTAATGGTATTAGCTTCAAACAAACCAAAAACAGCTTTTGGTTTTAACAACTGTTTTGCAATAATCTGTTTAATCATCGCTTGTGCATCCTCATACAATTGAGTAGCCTGTTCACCTACAACCTCATCTGTTAAGATCTCCGGGAATTTACCATGTAAATCCCACGAAATAAAGAAAGGCTTCCAATCGATATAAGGCAATAGCTCTTTTAAGCTTAGCTGCTTTAACACTTGAACTCCTAATTCATTAGGCTTTACAATTTTAGATGTTTCCCAATCTATAGTATATTTTTTATTCCGAGCTTCTTCTATGGAAATATATGATTTCTCTTTACCTCGTTTTAAAAACTTCTCACGAAATTCATCGTAATCCTTTTTTAGTTTGGCAACATATGCATGCGCTGTTTTCTTGTTCAATAGATCACCAACAACCGTCACCGCTCTAGAAGCATCGTTTACATGTACTACCGCATTTTTATACTGAGGATCGATTTTCACAGCGGTATGTGCTTTCGATGTTGTTGCCCCACCAATAAGTAAGGGCACGGTAAAATTCTGCCGCTCCATTTCTTTAGCTAAATAAACCATTTCGTCTAAAGACGGTGTAATTAAACCAGATAAACCAATGGCATCTACATGATGTTCCTTAGCCTCAGAAATTATTCTTTCCGGCGGCACCATAACCCCCAAATCGACTATTTCGTAATTATTACAACCTAATACAACACTCACAATATTTTTTCCAATATCGTGCACATCTCCTTTTACAGTTGCCATTAATACCTTTCCTAATGCCTGCTGTTTCTCCAATTTTTCAGCTTCTATAAATGGGTTCAAATAGCCCACCGCTTTTTTCATTACCCGAGCCGATTTAACGACTTGTGGCAAAAACATTTTTCCCGCTCCAAACAAATCGCCAACCACATTCATACCTATCATTAAATGGCCTTCTATAACATCAATAGGATTTTCGGCTTCCTGTCTTGCCTGTTCTACATCTTCAATAATATAGGCATCAATTCCCTTTACCAAGGCATGTGTAACACGCTCTTGAAGTGGGTTTTCTCTCCATGATAAATCTAAAGTCTTTTCTACCTTAGAACCTTTTACGGTTTCTGCAAAATCTAATAAACGCTCTGTCGCATCGTCTCTTCTATCTAGAATAACATCTTCAACATGCTCTAATAAATCCTTAGGAATATCATCATACACTTCTAAAAGCGCTGGATTTACAATCCCCATATTCATACCTGCTTGAATGGCATAATATAAAAACACCGAGTGCATCGCTTCCCTCACACCATCATTTCCTCTAAAAGAAAACGACACATTACTCACCCCGCCACTCACACTTACATTTGGTAAATTTTCACGTACCCAACGTGTTGCTTCAATAAAATCGATCGCATTTCTGCGATGTTCTTCCATACCTGTAGCTACAGGGAATATATTTAAATCGAAAATAATATCTTCCGATGGAAATCCTACTTTGTCAACCAAAACATCATAGGAACGCTTAGCTATTTCAATACGTCTTTTGTAATTATCTGCTTGCCCAACCTCATCAAAGGCCATGACAATAACAGCGGCTCCATAGCGCTTAATCTGCTTTGCTTCCCAAATAAACTTTTCTTCACCTTCTTTTAGGGAAATGGAGTTTACGACACATTTTCCCTGTACAACTTGAAGCCCTGCTTCGATAATCTCCCATTTGGAGCTATCTATCATAATAGGTACGCGGCAAATATCCGGTTCGGCAGCTATTAAATTTAAAAAGCGAACCATCGATTCCTTACCATCAATAAGGCCATCGTCCATATTAATGTCTATTATTTGCGCACCTCCATCAACTTGATGACGTGCAATATCCAGTGCTTCATCAAATTTTTCTTCTTTTATTAATCTTAAAAACTTACGTGATCCAGCAACATTGGTACGCTCACCAACGTTAATAAAATTGCTGTTTTCATTAAGGACTAGAGGTTCTAATCCCGAAAGTTTCATGTATTTTTTTTGGCTGATAGTTATTCGTTGTTGGTTATTGGTTTCACTCATGCTCATAATTTCTTGTAATAATTGATAAATTCGTTAAGCAACTTTTTCCAAGTTTGTATTTGAATTAACAAATTATTTAATTTTTCTTCCGGAAGAAACTCCAAATCATTAGAAAGGAATAATTGCGTTTCTAATTCGTATAAGGAACCTCTTGAAATATATAAAAAAGGAATTGTTTCTTTTGTCGATTGTCTTCCGCAACCTTCAGCTATGTTTGATGGTACAGAAATCACACTTCTTCTAATTTGATTTGTTAAGCCATATAGCTCTTCTTGAGGGTACGATTTTGTTAATTTATAAACCAACTTAACCAATTCTCTTAAATATTTCCAAATACCTAATTCTGTATAATTCATATAACTATTTTCTAACCATCAACCAAAAACTAGCAACCATCAACCTTTGTATAATGTTCTACTATTGGGAATGGTTCGTAAAAATGATGCAATAAAGCCTTCCATTTTTTATATTCGTTAGATTTTCTAAACCCTATTTCATGGTCTTCAATGGTTTCCCAATTCACCAATAATATATATTTATCTTCCTGCTCTACACACTTTTTTAATTCGTGTGATGTATAACCTTTCATGGACGAAATGATACTTTGCGCTTCTTGAAAACTTTTCTCAAAATCTGCCGAAAGTCCTTTCTTTATATTTAATACGGCTACTTCAAGTATCATAATCCTTAACTCCTATTTATGAGATTCCTGCCTCTGCAGGAATGACAAAATCACGAGGTTTATACTTCGCTGCTATCTCTGCAATAACTCTAATATGTTCTGGACTTGTACCACAACAGCCTCCAATAATATTTATTAAATTCTTTTGTAAATATGCTTCTATTTGAGCCCCCATTTCTTCCGGGGTCTCATCGTATTCACCAAAAGCATTCGGTAACCCCGCATTGGGATGTGCTGAAATGGCAAAATCTGTTTTAGAAGCAATGGCCTCTAAGTGAGGTTGTAATAAATTAGCTCCCAAAGCACAATTAAAACCTACAGACAACAATGGAATATGCGAAACGGAAATTAAAAAGGCTTCTGCTGTTTGACCAGAAAGTGTTCTTCCTGATGCATCGGTAATGGTACCACTAAGCATAATAGGAATATCTATGTCCCGTTCTTCTTTAACTTCTTCTATGGCAAACAAAGCTGCTTTGGCATTTAGGGTATCAAAAACAGTTTCTACCAATAACAAATCGACTCCTCCATCAATAAGCGCTTCCGTTTGCTGTTTATAAGCTATACGCAACTCATCAAAAGTAACTGCTCTATAACCTGGATCATTAACATCTGGCGACATACTTGCCGTACGGTTTGTTGGCCCAATTGATCCTGCTACGTAACGGGGTTTATGTGGTTCTTTTGCCGTAAATGCATCAGCCACCTCCTTGGCTATCTTTGCCGATTGGAAATTAAGTTCGTAAACCAAATCTTCCATTTGATAATCTGCCATGGCGATTGTTGTACCAGAAAAGGTATTGGTCTCTACGATATCTGCCCCTACTTCAAAGTATTTGGCATGTATTTCTTTAATGGCTTTTGGCTGTGTGATCGATAACAGGTCATTATTACCCTGCAATGGCGTCGGATAATCTTTAAAACGATCGCCTCTAAAATCGTCTTCTGTAAATTTGTAAGCCTGCAGCATTGTACCCATAGCACCATCCAGTACTAAAATACGTTCTTGTAAGGCTTGTTGTATTTTTGACATCTCTTTTTCTTTTTTATCTCTTATAATAGAACTATGTTCTTAAAATTAAGACACGAATTTCACGAATTGGCACGAATTGATTTGTGTAAATTCATGAAATTTGCCTCTCTTTTTGAAACACATTCCGTTTTGACGAAAACCTAACTTTTTAGTCAGTCTTCATCATTTATAATATCATCAAGAAAAGTAAAAGAAACACTTTTCGTTATCTTTCTAATATCATTGAATATTAGTAGAATTTAGCACCTTCTTTAAAGTTAAAGGGTTGCCAAGGTTTCACAGGGTCTATTCCCTCTACCTTTCTTGATAACAATATTTATACATTAATGAACTCATAGCAATAAACTTAAAATTCCACAATAATAAAACCTTGAGCATATCGATATAGTGAGCAAAAATACTAACAATATTTTTTTTATTCACATGAAAACAAAAAATTTTAAAAATTTCTTTGTTTTTAGATGCCTGCTAAAGTTTATCTTAAGCTACACTACAGCCAAAAGACCTTATAGCAGTAAATTTAATTTGTTAAAGTATACTTGATTTATTCGAATAAAGAAGACGACAAGTACCTATCGCCCCTATCACAAATAACAGCCACTATAACACCTTCATTAATGGACTCGGCCACTTCCAATGCACAACATACAGAACCTCCACTGCTCATTCCAGCAAACACGCCGGCTTCTTTCGCTAAACGTTGCGTTGTTGCTTTGGCATCAGCTTCGGTCACTTCTATAATTTGATCTACTTTAGACCTATTAAAAAATTTAGGCACATAGGCTTCGGGCCATTTTCTTATTCCTGGAATTCTGGAGTTATCATCTGGTTGTGCCCCCACAATGGTGATGTCTTTATTTTGTTCTTTTAAATATGTTGAGACGCCCATAATGGTTCCTGTTGTTCCCATTGCAGACACAAAATGAGTTACTTTACCTTGTGTTGTTTCCCAAATTTCGGGTCCTGTGGTTTTATAGTGCGCTTTCCAATTATCGTCATTTTCAAACTGGTTCAACAGGGTATAACCTTTTTCATCCCTAAGTTTAAATGCCAGATCTCTTGACCCCTCAATACCAATATCAGAAGAGGTTAAAATAACTTCGGCTCCATAAGCTTTCATGGTCTTTACACGTTCTTCCGTAGAATTTTCGGGCATGATCAATACCATATTCAATCCTAAAAGTTTTGCTATAAACGCTAAGGCAATCCCTGTGTTCCCACTGGTAGCTTCAACTAAGGTGCCTCCTTTTTTAATATCGCCACGCTTAAGCGCTTCATTGATCATATTAAAAGCAGCTCTGTCCTTAACACTGCCTCCTGGGTTATTTCCTTCCAATTTCAAAAAAAGCTTAACGCCTTCCTTGGAAACCAAATGACTGGCATCTACTAAAGGGGTGTTACCAATAAAATCTAAAATTGTTTTACTGTATGCCATTCTTTTTGGGTCTGATTTTTATTTCAGTTTGATAAGTTACCAACGAGTTTTCCGGAACCGATTGGGTAATCCAGACGTTCGCGCCTATAATACTATGGGCGCCTATAACAATGTCCCCTCCTAAAATGGTTGCATTGGCATATATGGTGACGTTTTCATTTATAGTGGGGTGCCTCTTTACTTGGGCCAAGTCTTTACTAACCTGAATACCCCCTAAGGTAACACCTTGATAAATTTTAACGTTGTCCTTTATTATGGATGTTTCTCCTATCACTATTCCCGTTCCATGATCTATATAAAATGATTCTCCAATAGTGGCTCCTGGATGGATATCTATACCTGTAATACCATGAATATATTCACTCATCATTCTAGGGAGAATGGGTACCTTCAATTTATAAAGGGCATGACTCAATCTATGAATGGAGATCGCATAAAAACCAGGATATGCCAAATAGATTTCCTCTAAACTGTACGATGCCGGGTCATTATTTTCAAAAGCGATAGCATCTAAATCCAATTGCCTTCTAATTTCTGGGAGATTTTGCTTAAAACCCTCCCATTTTTCTTTTCCTCCTTCTATGGATAGTTTTGAAAGTGTTTTAAGAAAAGTTGTTTCTAAATAGGATGCATGTGTTACCTGTTGTTCTTCATCAAACAAAGCATAAAACAATCTTTTTGTAAATGTTTCAACCGTATCTTTTAAACAAACGTTGTAACTTTTTTTCATACGCTTAAATTTTAAACATCAAGGGTTCTTGCTTTTATTTAATTAATCGCTTGAACAACCGCTTTAGGAGCTTCTTTACGTGTTCCATCAAATCCATCTATCCCACTAACTGTTGTATATTTTAACACATACTTTTTACCTGGGTTGATAATTCTATAAGCTGCCTGGCACATTAATGTCGCCTCATGGAAACCACAAAGGATTAATTTTAATTTCTCTGGATAGGTGTTTACATCTCCTATGGCAAAAATACCAGGAATGTTTGTTTGATAGTTTAAGGAATTATCAACTTTTATAGCATTTTTTTCTATTTCCAATCCCCAATTTCCAATAGGTCCCAATTTAGGGGATAAACCGAATAAAGGGATAAAGTGGTCGGTTTCAATTTTAGTTGTTTCACCATCCTTCACGACACTAACCGCTTCAATTTTTCCATCACCATGAAGTTCTTTAACCTCAGCTGGAGTGATTAGTTTTATTTTATTTAAAAGGGTTAATTCCCTAACTTTTTCAACAGAATCCAACGCCCCTCTAAATTCGTTTCTTCTGTGAATCAATGTCACTTCTGAAGCCACGTCCGATAAAAAGATACTCCAATCTAAAGCAGAATCCCCGCCTCCTGAAATCACTACTTTTTTGTCTCTGTAAAATTCTGGATCTTTAATAATATATTCGACCCCCTTATCTTCATAATCTGCAATACCTTCGATAAGGGGTTTTCTAGGCTCGAAAGACCCTAACCCTCCTGCAATAGCTACCACAGGTGCATGGTGTCGCGTTCCTTTATTGGTCGTTACTATAAAAGAACCATCTTCTTGCTTTTCTATAGTTTCTGCACGTTCGCCCAAAGTAAAACCAGGCTCAAATTGTTTGCCTTGTTCTAAAAGGTTTTTAGTTAAATCTCCTGCCAAAATTTCTGGAAACCCAGGAATATCATAGATAGGTTTTTTAGGATAAATCTCAGAACACTGCCCCCCTGCTTGTGGCAATGCATCGATTAAGTGGCATTTAAGTTTTAATAAACCCGCTTCAAAAACTGCAAATAATCCAGTTGGCCCTGCCCCTATTATAAGTATATCTGTCTTAATCATGTTACGCTTTCTTTTTTTCTATTAATCCTTTGGTAAATTCATTAAGTGTTTCTACTTTTTGCTCGAAATCACCTTTTATTGTTTTTCTATATTCATTTAAATTTTTAACCAAATCGTCTACATTTTCTGGAATGACATCCTCGAAAAACTGACGTAATCTTTTGGCGGTTGTTGGCGACTTCCCATTTGTGGAGATCGCTACTTTTACATGGCCTTTTGTTACAATACCACCCATATAAAAATCACAATATGGTGGATTATCGGCAACATTCACCAAAAGGCTTCTTTTTCTGCAATGCTTGTAAACTTTTATATTTACTTCGGGTACATCGGTCGTTGCAATAACGATATGCTTTCCTTTTAAATAACGTTTATTATATGCATCCTCGACCAACGTAATATCACCTTTCTTTGCAAGCGCTATAGTGCCTTCCCTAAACATAGGCGCAACCATAGTAACCTGTGCATCTGGACTCGATTTTAGTAAAAAAGTTAATTTTTCTTCTGCCACAAAACCACCACCTACAATAAGTACATTTAAGTTTTTAGCCTTTAAAAAAATGGGATATAAATGATTCCTGAGTCCCCCAACCCCAAAAGGGGGAACTCGCTCACTCGAATCGTCAATATTTCTGTTTTGCTTGGTCATAACATTATTGAGCAAATTCTTTACGAATTGATGATAACCGAACTCGTTCTTTCACTACATCTCCAATAACTATAATGGCTGGATTTGCCAGTTCTTTTTCTTCAACAACTTTGCAGATGGTATCTATAGTTCCAAAACCCATTTTTTCATTTTCAGTCGTTCCTTCTTGAATAATAGCAACTGGTGTATCTTGTTTGTTTTCTTCTGAAAAAACACGAACAATGTCATCCAACTTGCTCATACCCATCAAAATAACCACCGTTGCAGTCGATTTTGCTGCCAAAGCTACATCTGATGATAACTGATGATTTTTAGTTGTGCCCGTAATCACCCAAAAGCTTTCTGAAACGTTTCGTTTTGTTAAAGGAATCCCTTGGTACGCAGGCACTGCTGTAGCCGATGATATGCCGGGAACTACAAAAGTTTCTATCCCAAATGTTCTTGCATAGTCTATCTCCTCTGCGCCCCTTCCAAATATAAACGGGTCACCGCCTTTCAACCTCACAACGTGCCCATGACTTTTAGCTCTACTAACTATAAGCTCATTGATTTGTTCTTGTTGAAACACATAGCATCCTTTACGTTTACCCACAAAAATAAGTTCCGCCTCGCTCGATGCATATTTTAACAGCTCCTCATTTATAAGCGCATCGTATAGAATAACATTTGCAGACTCAATAGCTTTAATAGCTTTTAGCGTTATTAAATCCACATCGCCCGGCCCAGCTCCTACTACAGTCAAGCGCCCCTTAACCCCGATGGGTGGGATTGGACTCAGATCTTTAGAATATGTACTTTTTTCTTTATTCACGATTCTTTTTCTAAAAACAGTTTTTTAAACTGTTACTTTACCCCCTTTGGAAGCCTGGGGGATTTCGGTTTCCCTAAATGTTCTTACTTTTTCCAAAAACACATTGGCATTGCTAATGTACTTTGCAGCAAACGCTTCTGTTGGTGCAAATTTATTAATTTGATATATCAATTCTGAAAAAGATACTTCTAAATTTATTTTTCCACTTGCCACGAACAATTCATCAAACTGACTTACGATACCTGCATGGGTGTTTGTTTTCTTATTCTCAGCTAATAACAAAGCTTTCGCTGAATTAACCAAAGAGCTGTAAGCGTGATAAATTGCATTTGAATAGGCTTTATCTTCAAAAGATTTTTTAGCGTTTTCAATCTTTTCTTCACTTTCTAAAAACAACGTTGCAATTAAATCGATAACCACACCGGCACATTCACCAACACCAATTTCCTTAACATATTTATCATTTTCACCCCAATCGATAAAATCGTCCTGTGTTAAATTCGTAACATCTTGAAGGTCATTTAAGAAATCGTAGAAATATCTTTCTCCCTTTTCTTTATAATAATCTATAAACGATTTCCCTTTCGCATTTGCTTCAAAGTCATCTAAAATACGTCGCAATGCTTCTGGGCCTCTTTTACTTGGTACTTTAACGACCTTATCTGCAAACACACCTTTGCCATCCCCTAAATTACCACCTCCTAATAATACTTGTAATGCAGGTGCCACTAATTTATCCGGGGTACGAACAGACATGCCCTGAAAACCAATATTTGCCATATTGTGCTGTCCACAGGCATTCATACAACCACTAATTTTAATGACTAAATCTTCATTATTTAAATACTGTGGGTATTCGGCTTTAATAACACGTTCCAATTCGTCTGCAATCCCTGTACTGCTTGCAATTCCTAAATTACAAGTATCGGTTCCTGGACACGCTGTAATATCTACCGCTTTATTATAACCGGCTTCTACAAACCCTAATTTTTCCAATTCATTATAGAAAAACGGCACCAAGGCTTCTTTTACAAAAGGAATGACTATGTTTTGACGTAATGTCAACCTTATCTCACCAGCTGCATATTTCTCTACCAAATCGGCCAATAATCTTGCCTTGTCTGTATAAAAATCTCCCAAAAGCACTTTAATACCGATGGCTACATAACCGTCCTGTTTTTGAGGAATCAAGTTTGTAGACTTCCAGGTTTCAAAAGCTTTTTGGTCTTTTATTTCAACTTGTGGGATCTCATTTATTTCAACAGGTGTTGAAGCTTCATATAAATTGGCATCAATGGCAACCGATTTAAACGCAATGGCATTTTGTTCTTTTTCAACCAAATCCTTAAAAGCCTCTAACCCGATGTCTTTTATTAAAAATTTCATACGTGCTTTGGCACGACTTTTACGCTCGCCATGACGATCAAAAATTCTTAAAACACCTTCTGTTAACGGAATGATTTTATCTGTCTCTAAAAAATCATATAATACATCTGCGTGACGTGGCTGAGAACCTAATCCACCACCAAGCATCACTTTAAATCCGCGTACACCATTTTCAATCTTTGCTATAAAACCTAAATCGTGCATGTATGATAACCCCGTATCTTCATCTGAAGAAGAAAAAGAAACCTTAAACTTACGTCCCATTTCCTGACAAATAGGATTTCTTAAGAAGGAACGAAATAGGGCATCTGCATAAGGTGATACATCAAAAGGTTCATTAACATCTATTCCTGCAGTTTCTGATGCGGTTACATTTCTAACGGTATTACCGCAGGCTTCTCTAAGTGTGATATCGTCACGTTCCAACTCAGCCCAAAGCTCTGGGGTCCTGTTTAGATCAACATAGTGAATTTGAATATCTTGACGTGTGGTGATATGTAAACGGCCACGAGAATACTCATCGGACACCTCCGAGATTCTTCGTAATTGATTGCTCTTAACTTTTCCGTAAGGCAATTTAATACGAACCATTTGCACGCCTTCTTGACGCTGTCCGTAAACACCTCTAGCTAAACGAAGACTTCTAAACTTTTCTTCATCTATTTTTCCGTTATGAAAAAGCTCAATTTTATTAGCTAATTCTATAATATCTTTTTCGACAATCGGATTCTCTATTTCTGTTCTAAAACTTTGCATAATCAGCCCCTCCTAACCTCCCTTTTGGGAGGGATTCTTACTCGGGTAAAGTAAGAACATTGTTATTATTCTTTCTTTTTTTTATATCCTACAAGGTCTTTTTAAACCTCATTAGCACACCTTAACCGCAAACTAGCTAATTCCCCCTTCGGGGGCTAGGGGCTTTATTGAATAAAACCAGCTCCAACCGTACTATTCGTTTGTGGATCAATTAAAATAAACGATCCGTTTGTTCTGTGATTTTTAAATTGATCGTAAAAAATTGGCTTATTTAATTTGAAAGTTATGGATGCTATATCATTAACTCCTAATCCTGATACCTCTGTATCTATACCTGAATAATCTGGATGTATTTTATGATGAATAACAGCTACTTTTGCTAACACTTTATTGATACCGTGCTGTACTATATATTTTGAACCAGCTCTTAATTGATTTGAATCCATCCAGCAAACATTAGCAGTAAATTGCTTATCTATAGTTGGTAAATCGCCATCTTTCACAATCATATCCCCTCTGCTCACATTAATATCATTTTCTAAAGTGATGGTAACAGACGAACGTCTTGAAGCCGTTTCGTACTTTTCATCATAGAAATAAATATCCTTTATTTTAGATTTTGTTTGCGATGGCAATACAACGACCTCATCTCCAACACTTAAATTACCTCCGTAAACTTTCCCTGCATAACCTCTAAAATCATGGAAATCTTCAGTTTTTGGACGCACTACATATTGCACTGGAAATCTTGGGGTTCCGATATTAAAAATATCAGCTTTATCTATCTCCTCTAAATGCTCTAATAAAGTCTGACCTGTATACCAAGGCATCTTACCCGTTTTATTTACAACATTATCTCCTTTTAAAGCACTCACGGGAATAAAGGTTATTTTTTGATCTTGATAATCTCTTTTGCTCATCAATGCTTCAAAATCTGCTTTGATTTTTTTATAGGTTTCTTCCGAATAATCAACCAAATCCATTTTATTAATAGCGACTACGACATCTTTAATTCGCAATAAATTATTGATAAAAAAGTGGCGGTTCGTTTGCTCTATCACCCCTTTTCTAGCATCAATTAAAATGATGGATGCTTGAGATGTCGAGGCCCCAGTCACCATATTTCGCGTATATTCTACATGACCAGGCGTATCTGCAATAATGTAACTTTTCTTAGCTGTTGAAAAGTAAATATGCGCGACATCTATCGTGATACCTTGCTCTCTCTCTGCTACCAAACCATCTGTTGCCAAAGAAAAATCCAAATAATCGTAACCTCTTTGTTTACTTGTTTTTTCAATAGCTTCTAACTTATCTGTAGTTAATGATTTTGTATCATATAGAATACGCCCTATCAAGGTACTTTTTCCATCATCTACACTTCCTGCTGTTGCTATTTTTAATACTTCCATATGCCTCTCCCCCCGCCCTCTCCAAAGGAGAGGGTGCTTGTTCGGGTTATATTTTAAAATTTGTTATTATTCTTTTATTCTTTAACATCTACAAGATCCTCAAGGTCTTGCAGGATTATATTAGCAAACTTGCTAATTCCCCCTTCGGGGGTTAGGGGGCTTAAAAATACCCTTGTTGTTTACGTTTTTCCATGGCTGCTTCAGAACGTTTATCATCTATACGTGCCCCACGTTCTGAAATGGTACTTTCCCTAATTTCTTGTACTACTTTAGAAATAGATACGGCATCAGACAATACAGCTGCTGTACAACTCATATCTCCTACGGTTCTAAAACGCACCAATTCTTCTATAACTTCCTCATGGTCATCTCTATAAACAACACCGTCCTCTGCAGACCATATCATACCATCTCTTAAAAACACTTTACGTTTATGTGCAAAATATATGGATGGTATTTCAATATTTTCTTTTTCTATATAAGACCAAACATCTAATTCTGTCCAGTTTGATATTGGAAATACACGCACGTTTTGTCCGTGCTCAATAGCACCATTTAACATATCAAATAGCTCAGGGCGCTGGTTTTTCTCATCCCATTGCCCAAAATCATCACGTACAGAAAAAATACGTTCTTTTGCTCTTGCTTTTTCTTCATCACGACGAGCACCTCCAATACAGGCATCAAACTTAAATTCTTCTATGGCATCTAAAAGCGTGGTCGTTTGAAGTTGATTTCTACTTGAATACCTTCCTGTTTCTTCTTTTACTTTTCCTTGATCGATAGAATCCTGTACATGTCGAACAATAAGCTCTAACCCTAATTCTTCAACCAATCGGTCCCTAAATTCTATGGTCTCAGGAAAATTATGCCCTGTATCAATATGCATTAAAGGAAACGGAACTTTAGCTGGATAAAACGCCTTAACTGCCAGTCTCACTAACGTGATAGAATCTTTCCCTCCCGAAAACAACAACACTGGTTTTTCAAACTGTGCTGCTACTTCTCTCATGATATATATCGCTTCATTTTCTAGCGAATTGATATGTGATGTGTCTTTATTCATAATAAGCCCCTCCTAACCTCCCCAAAGGGGAGGAATTCTTACTCGGGTGAAATAAGAATATTTGTTATTTTATTGTTATTCTATTTTTATTTACTTTAAGAGTTAACCGCCAACTGTTACTGATGACTGCCTACCGACTACGCATGTAAACCACACTCTCTATTTTCTAATGCTTTTGTTGGGTCGAAATATTTAAACTCATTTGATAAATTATTTTCTTCTAGATAGCCATCTAATTTTTCATCAGACCAATAATAAAATGGACTTACTTTTAAGACACCATCTTTACTCAAACTAAAAATCCCAATACTGTTTCTAAATGCCGTTTGCCCTTGACGCAAGTTTGTAAACCACACCTTTGGTTTGTGCTCTGCCATCGCTCTTCTAAAAGGCTCCAGTTTTACTTGTTCTGTAAACAAAGCATGCTCAGGTTTATCTATACTTGGAATTCCCATAACAACATCCCGGTGCGCCGTTGTCTGTTTTGGCACATATAAAAAGACATTTAAATCCAAATCCTTAATCACCTGCTCAGCATGTCTGTATGTTTGAGGTGTGTTATAACCCGTATCGCACCAAACCACTGGCACTTTCGCTTCAACTAAATTTACTGCATGTAAAATAACAGCCTCATAAGGCCTGAAATTAGTTGTTACTACCGCTTTATTATTAAGCTCAAAAGCTTTTTTAATAATGGCTATGGGCGACGCATCTTTAAACGCCTCGTTCAATTCTTGTATTTGATTTTCTGTAAACATATTCTTTTCAGTTATTTTCCCCATTTAATCTTATTCCAAATCCTCTCATGGAAAAAGTACAACACCATTTTAGTTAAAAAATCTACGGACGCTATAAGCGAGGCTACTGTTATTTCTTGAGTTAATACATAAGAAACAATTAATGTATCTAGAGTTCCTATAACTCTCCAACTTAAAGCCTTAGCAACACTTCTAATAGGTTTTTCGCCAATACTATCAGCTTTATAAGTAGACTTTTCTTTGTTTTTTAATAACATCTGCGCTATCATTTGCTCTTGTATTACATTAATCCTATAGATTTAATAGGAATTACAAAAGTAATACTTTTTGTTACATGACAAAAATTATTAGCAACTTATTTGGAACAATCCCTGATTTTTAGATTTTTAGCCTGAAATAAAGCTCTAAAATTGAAATTCTGTTATTTGGATTCTCACTTTTGCAGGAATGACAATTTCAATACCTTCAGGGGTTTGCTTTGAAGCATTCTTTTCGATTGAAGATAAAATCTGTTTATTTTAATGGATAATGGATAATGGATAATGGATAATGGATAATGGATAATGGATAATGGATAATGGATAATGGATAATGGATAATGGATAATGGATAATGGATAATGGATAATGGATAATGGATAATGGATAAGTTATATTATCCTTATTTTATATACAAAAAAAAGCTTCTTGGCTATAAATAGTATTTAAAAAGAACTTACTATTAATTTATCTTAATTAACCCTCCTAAATTTTGATTTTATCGATATTATTCTCCCTTCTGAAAATGAGGAGCAGTCTGATTTATATTTTCGAGTACTATTTTAAATTTTAGTGTCATTTTAATGCGGAATGACCCTCCTCTTAAATTTAACTACCGTGAGTACACATCTTTAAAAAAGACACGAATGGCACAAATTCACACGAATCCGATACTTTATGGTATAAATTGGACTCTGCATGAATATGAATCCCTAGTCTATATAGGCTTGAAATCTGTCAATAGTCTGAATAATTTGTGAAAATTTGTGCCATTCGTGTCCAATCTTTTTTTTTGTGCATTATTTGTGTACATACAGTAGTTAAATTTAAAAGAAGACGCATTCCAATTTTAAATTGGAAGAAAGAGGTGTTTTATTATTGTTCCTAGATATTATTTTGTCCCTCGAACGTTTATAATACTAAACCCAATCCGATGTTTATCTTCAAGCGATTATTGTGCACTTAAACATTACGTTATTTTTGAAGTTTTATCATTTAAAGACCCCGACAGGTCTTCTAAGGTATTATTCCTTAGTACTTTTAAAGTATTATCGCGTACTTGAATCATAAGCTTATGAACACTGCACTCATGCTCATCCGGACAGTCATCACATTTCTCATAAAAATTTAAACTGACACAAGGCACCATAGCAATGGGCCCCTCTAAAACACGCATAACATCGGACATTTTAATTTGAGCCGGTTCTTTTATAAGGTAATACCCGCCATGTTTTCCCTTTTTTGAGCCTAAAAAACCTGATTTCCTAAGTGTCAGCATAATACTTTCCAAAAATTTCTGTGGAATATTTTCGCACTTAGAAATCTCACTTATCTGTACAGGGTTATCCCCCTCACTTTTGGCTATATAGGTTAGTGCTTTTAAGCCGTATTTAGTCTTTTTGGATAGCATGTTGCTAATATACTCATTTTAAGGTTTGCTACAAATGTACATAATGGTATTCGTTATTTTTTAGTTTTTAAAAATCTATGGGTTTATTAAATATTATTCTCTCCGTCCATACCCTGTATCACTCCTCCCTAGTGGACATATATAAATTTTACTCATTTGAAGCATTATTCTTCAGGATGATGCTTTTTACTTCGTTTAAATAGCTTCTACCTATGGTATATCTTATACCTTCTATTTCAAGGCTATTACCTTCAACAGCTTCTACTTTTTCAATTGGAATGGTATAAGAGCGGTGTATTCTTATAAATCTATCAGAAGGTAATTCATCGGTAAAACTTCCTAAAGTTTGATGTACAATATATCTATTGGTATGTGTTGTTATTTTTATATAATCTTTTAAGCTTTCAACAGATAAAATTTCATCTAAATAAACTTTTGCCATTTTCTTTTTATCTACCTTAACAAAAATAAAAGCTTTATCATTATGTGCCGCAGCAGCTCCTTTAGTCTGGTTATGGACTTTAAAAGCTTTATTTATTGCCTTTATAAATCTGTGAAAAGGTATGGGTTTAACTAAATAATCCAAAACTTCCAATTCATAACTTTCTACCGCAAACTCTTCATGAGCGGTCGTTATAATAGTAAGTGGTTTTTTATCTAAACTTTTTAAAAGGTTCAAACCATCTAACAAAGGCATATTTATATCTAAAAAAAGCAAGTCTATAGCATGGTCCCTTATATAATTAATACTTTCTACTGCATTGTTAAAGGAATTGAGCAACTCCAATCCTGTAGTTTCCTCTATATAACTTTTAATAACATTTATTGCTAACGGTTCATCATCTACTATAACACATTTCAAACTCATCAAACTTTAATTTTAAGGTTCACAATATATTCTTTACCATCGTTATTGATATCAAGGTCATATTCACCTTCATTATAACCCAATTCCAATCTTTTTTTAACATTCCCAATACCAATCCCCCCTGTCAAAGTTTTTACAGCATTATTATTTTTCTCCGTCGGAATGGGGTTTGAAATTCTAAAGTGAAGAAAATCTTCAATAACATTAAAATCTATATTAATATTTACTTCTCCCACATTTTTATTGGCTCCATGTTTAAAAGAGTTTTCTATAAAAGACAGCAAGAGCATAGGGGCAATTTCTTTATCTTCTATAACTCCAGAAATATTGACATCAATTTTTAGCTGACTCCCATATCGAATACGCTCTAAATCGAGGTAACTTTGAAGACAAATTATTTCTTTCGTCAAACTCTGTCTTCTTTGGTTAGTTTCATACAAAAGATACCTCATTAATTCCGATAATTTAAGAATGATTTTTGGAGCCTTGTCAGATTTTTCAATCGTTAGGGCGTAGATATTATTCAAAGTATTAAAGAAAAAATGTGGCGAAATTTGGGTTCTTAATAACCGTAACTCTGTTTCCAGTTGCCGTTTTTCCATATCCACAAGCCTTTTATGCTCTCTAATCCAATCGAATGTTACTTTTATGGCTGTTACAAAAGTGACAACATATAACTCCCCTAACATCATTTCAATACTATAATTCAAAGTTAAAGTAGAGGTTGTTTCAGGGCCTTCTGGCCATACATTACTACTAACCAAAAAATATGTTAAATTGAATTTTACTACCACCATGAAAAACAAAGAAACAATAAGAACTATGCTATAGATAATGTATCTACGTGTATAAATAAACTTAGGCATTAAGTAGTAAACGTTAAAATAACATAATGTCATATGAATAGAAAAGCCTAAAAGCGTTGTTTTAAGAGCATATTCATAATCGTTAAAATAACTGCCCCATCTAAATGTGGTAAACAGAAAATAAACTACCCAAAATATAACATGGTGCCTAAGCGTAATATTAAAATTATTTTTATCGTTTATATTGATAATATCCTTAATTTTTTGAAACATAACATTATTCCATTTTTTAGGGCGTTTAACCCTCTACACTTGTTGTTGGTCTAAAAATATTCGTATAATGGGTAAAATTATAAATATTTAATATTATTAGTGAATACTCTAAAACCGTTAAGCAGACATGTGTTTTTAGAAGTGTATTGGCAACAAATATAAGTAGAACAAATTAAGCAGAACAAATAGTCAAATCATTTAAAATTGATGCCTTTAATTATTTTACAGAAATTATCTTATATTTCACAGAAATTATCTTACAAAAAACTTTTACTTTACTTTCAATATATTTAATGATCTAAGAATATAATAGTTTGTATATCATTGTTGGTATTTATGGTGATCACCTTGTTTATTTTAAAACGAACCTGATACAATAAAACTTAGACTCAAAAAGCAAAAGCATTAATACAATAAAAGCTATAACAAATAATGAAACCAAAATTACCTTGGCAAGAGCGGCCACAAAAGAGTCATGATGTTGTATGGAGATATAATGAAAACCCCATAATTAAAAGAGACGCAATACCCACATCAAATAGTGTTTTTAATAGTGCAGTAGTCGCTTTTAAAGATGGCTATGCAGGGGTTTTTAGGTGTGATAACAAAGCCGTGCAAATGAATATTTTTGCAGGTTTTAGCAAAGACGGCATCCATTGGAACATCAATCATCGGCCTATTGACTTTAAAGCAGGCGATATAGACAAAGTTCAAGGAGATTATAAGTACGACCCAAGAGTTGTTTTTATAGAAGATCGTTATTGGATTACTTGGTGCGAAGGACATAACGGCCCTACCATTGGGGTAGGTTACACATTCGATTTTATAGATTTTTTTCAGTGCGAAAATGCTTTTCTCCCTTTTAATAGAAATGGGGTGTTGTTTCCAGAAAAAATTAACGGAAAATATGCCATGATGAGTAGGCCAAGCGATAATGGCCATACACCCTTTGGTGATATCTATTTAAGTTATAGTCCAGACATGAAATATTGGGGAGAGCATCGACATATCATGTCTCCAACACCTTTTAAGGACAGTGCCTGGCAATGCACAAAAGTAGGTGCAGGCTCGGTTCCTTTTTTAACAGATGAGGGTTGGCTTATGTTTTATCATGGCGTTATTACCACATGTAGCGGTTTTAGATATGCCATGGGATCTGCTATTTTAGATAAAGAAAAACCAAATATTGTAAAGTATAGGACACAGCCTTACCTATTAACGCCTTCAGAATTATATGAGCAGGTTGGAGATGTCCCTAATGTTATTTTTCCATGTGCCACATTACAAGATATAGAAGCAGATAAAGTTGCGATCTATTATGGTGCAGCAGACACTGTGGTTGGTTTAGCTTTTGGTTATATAAGCGAGATTCTTGAATTCACAAAACAACATTCTTTATAGTTCATGCGCAGATTAAATGCGAAATATTTTTGGATTAAAACTATAGTGTCTATAATGTCTATTTCGTCTTATAATGAAATAAACGCTCAAAGTAAAACACAAGAAAATATTCCTAAGATATACATTGCCAATCGCGCACAAAAAAATATAAAAATTAAATGTATTGCTTGTGTTGATGTTACGTTGAACAATCCCAATGACCTAGATGAAAAATGGCTTATAAAAACAGCCATTCCATTTGCCCCCTTTAAAACCTCTTACTCTCAAAAAACAGCTCTCGAAGATGGTTTTTGGCCTATGAATTTACCTAAGGATCATTGGGAATTTCAATTAGGGAAAGAAAAACACCAACGTAAAGCAAATACAGGCAAGAAGCCTTTCCATGAAAACAATTGGACATGATCTCGGCTAGGTACTATAACGATACATTAATCAGAAGCTTGGGAATATATATTTCTTTGCCAAAGAAGCTTATGGCAAAATTACGTTCAATCATTTCTAAAGAGGCGTATATAAAGAGTCGTTTATATAAAGTCCATAGTCTACTAAAAAATAAAAATGTCGTATGAAAAATCCATGTATTTATTTTTTCATTATTGTCTCCCTGTACGCTTGTAAAAAAGAAACACAACATATCTCTAACACAAAAATGTTAGTCGATTTTGTAAATCCTTTTATTGGCACCGATGGCCCGGGAAATACATACCCTGGTGCTACAGTACCATTCGGAATGGTACAATTAAGTCCTGATATTGGCATTCCTGGTTGGGATAGAATAGCAGGTTATTATTATCAAGATTCAATCATTACAGGATTTTCACATACACACCTCACAGGAACAGGAGCAGGTGATTTATATGATATATTAGTCATGCCGACCAATAGTAAATCTACTAAAAGAATAAAGGCCAATAATTTTAAACCGTTCTCATCTTTTTCCCACAACAAAGAAAAAGCATCTCCTGGTTATTACACTGTAGATTTATTGGATTATGGGATAAAGGCAGAACTAACAGCAACAAACAGGGTCGGAATACACCGTTATACATTTCCAAAAGATAAAAATACAGAAATACATGTCGATTTAGGATACTCATTAAATTGGGACAGACCAACCCGTACTTACATTGAAAAAGTAAATGACTCTACCATTCAAGGCTATCGCATGTCAACAGGCTGGGCCAGAAATCAAAAAGTATATTTTCAAATGCAGTTTTCTAAATCATTTTCTTCCCTTAACTACTATAAAGATGATGAGATGTATACTTCCCCAATAAAAGGGGGCACTAAAGCTGCGCTTAAATTCCATGTTGAAGATGGAGATAAAATAATCATTAAAACGGGTTTATCTACAACAAGTTGCAAAGCGGCGGCTCATGCCATAAAAGTAGAAACAACAGGGTTTGATTTTGATTTTCATAGAGAAAAGGCCCTGTTTATTTGGGAACAAGAACTTCAAAAAATTAAAATACAATCCCCGAATGAAGACAAAAAAAGTATCTTCTATACCATGATGTACCAATCGATGTTAGCACCTACCTTATTGAGCGATACTGATGGCAGTTACAAAACTGCTAATGACGAAAATGGAAAGTATAAAAAAGGCATAGATACGATTACAAAGGCCCAAGGGTTTCGTCGTTACGACACCTTTTCATTGTGGGACACCTTTAGAGCAGCACATCCTTTATATACTATTACGCAACCAGAGCGCGTTCCAGATATGATAAAATCGCTCTTAGCCCATTATAAGGAAACAGATGAGCTTCCTATTTGGTCCATGCAAGGGAGTGAAACCAACATGATGATTGGTTATCATGCCGTTCCTGTTATTGTCGATGCCTATTTTAAGGGTTTTGACTTTGATTCAGAGCTAGCATTTAGAGCCTGTAAAGCAAGTGCGATGGTTAATGACCGACAAATAGATTTATATAAAGCGTTAGGTTATGTTCCTGTAGACGGTCAACATGAAAACTGGTCGGTTTCAAAAACCATGGAGTATGCCTATGATGATTGGTGTATTGCCATGTTTGCTAAAGATTTGGGCAAACAGGAGGATTATGAGTATTTCCTAAAACGTTCAGGGAATTGGAAAAATCTATATAACGAACACAATTCATGGCTGCAACCAAAAGATATTAAGGGGCGTTTTATTAAACCTTTTACCCCTAAAGAATATACGCCTCATTTCTGTGAAAGTAACGCGTGGCAATATTACTGGTTCGTACCACACAATATGGATGGATTAATTAATAAAACAGGTGGAAAAGAACGTTTTGAACAAAAACTAGATTCCATGTTTTCTTATTATCCAGAAGCTAGCGACAAACTACCCCTGTTCAGTACTGGTATGATTGGGCAGTACGCTCATGGAAACGAACCCAGCCACCATGTCGCTTATTTATATAATTATTTAGGAAAACCATCAAAAACACAAAAGTTAGTTCGTCAAATTTTAGAAGAACAATATAAAAACGAACCTAATGGCCATTGTGGAAATGAAGATTGCGGACAAATGTCGTCATGGTATATTTTTAATTCATTAGGTTTTTACCCTGTTAATCCGGCACAGGGCATTTATCATATAGGTATTCCCTTGTTCGAAAAATCATCAATCCAATTACCTAATAACAAAACGTTTAGAATAACAGCAATTAATTTTTCTGATGAAAATAAATTTGTAAAAAAAGTTTCTTTAAACGGAAAACCTCTAAAAAGAGCTTATATAACACATAAGGAAATTATTAATGGAGGGGTTTTAGAGTTTATAATGTCAAGGACTCCTAATGATGCCTTTTTTGTGGAAACGGAAATGCCTAAATCAAATAAAGTTTACAACTAATGAAAAAACATTTGCATTTCACGGTGAACAAGTTCATGTATAGCTAAGTCGATATAAAATGGCATAGAATATTTAGAAATAAAAAATTGAAGTTCAAGGTAAAAAGCGTAGGCATAGCCTAGTTACGGCGAGTAATTTTTAACGAAGATATTCGGTTTTTCACTCTGAAGGTTCATGTTATTTATATTGATTTAGCTATAAAAGTAGCGTCTTCTTTTATTAGCCCAGAACAAGCACCATTGAATTTGGATAAAGAAATAAGGAATAAAAACATTCTATTCTTGTTTGTTTTTAATTTAGAAATGGGAGCACAACCAAATATGAATTAGGGAATTTCAAAAGAAGCTGCTCCTTTATTCATTAAGTAACGTGAGTTCGATATATTATAAACAGGTAATCAGTCATTAAAAGAAACCTTGTCGTCCCGAACGAGGAACGAGGAGCCTGCCTGTAAAGGCAGGGAATCTCATCATAAAGAGATGTCTCGTCGCTCATCCTTCGCTCCCTGCCTGCCGGCAGCTACGGTGTGCCTAGATCTTTTTTCAATATAAAAAACAAAAGTTTACTTACTTTTCTTTGCCCGTCCAAAGAAAAGTAACAAAAGAAAAGACGCCCTTTCGAGAGGGATTTCTTCTCATGCTATCGCCAGAGAAGAACCGGGGACAAAACTTCGCGTCGCCCCACCGCAATGTCCAACGCCAATGCTCCTGTTCCTCGAAGCTTTTGTACCCTATCCTTCCGAAAGGTCGGGGACAGCCCTATGGCCTTTTCCCAACAACTAGCAGAGAGACTTGACCGTTCTATAAAAAGCGACCTCGGAGGTTGGCATAGCAGCCTATCTAGGGAGCAAGGGTATAGGGCGAGTTCTTTTTATTTGCGGCTGTGACAAAAGATCATGATTTGTGGGTACACCGTAGCTGCCGGCAGGCAGGTGTTGACATGACAAACAACTGTTTTTTACTCGATTAATTTAATTATTTTCAATAAAACTTACATCGAACTGGCGTTATTAAGAAGAACTAAGTATAAATGGATCAAGAACAAAAGTTGTGTGCGATGTGCGGTATGGAATCATTTATAACGAGCCATGACCAAGTGCATAATAACCACTTCAAGGTAAATCCAGATAGCCCAAGTATACCAGAGCGCATCATAAAAATAAAACGCCTCTTTCTTCCAATTTTAGGCTTAAAATTAGAATTCATCTCCTCTTAAATTTAAGAGGGCCCTGCTAGTTCAACATATGGGGTAATATTAAAACTGTACCCGAAAATACAAATCGGACTTGCTCCTCACTTTTGAAAACTACTGTGTGTACACAAATAATGCACAAAAAAAAGATTAGACACGAATGGCACAAATTTTCACTAATTATTCTGTCTATTGACAGATTTCAAGCCTATATAGTCTAGGGATTCATATTCATGCCGTGTCCAATCTATTCCATAATGTATTGGATTCGTGTGAATTTGTGCCATTCGTGTCTTTTTTATAGATGTGTACACACGGTAGTTTTTTTGAAAAGGGAGGATAATTTCGACAAGGTCGAAATTTAGGAGGGTTAAATCAAGATAGGTCGATGACAGACCTTTTTTTCAGATCGACCAAAACTTTTACCTAAACACAACTTTTGAGCATGATCCGTATAATACCAATTATGACTCAAAACAACCCCTATAATTTGTTTAGTTCACTATCTTTCATTTTAAAAATAGGAGTTCATGAATCTTCGATTACGATTTTGCTCATATTTCAATATAAAACATGAGCTCAGCTTGACAGGGTATAAAACCATAACAAAGGCTCAATGTCATTAAGTTAAGGAAATTTGTTCTTTATTTGTCACATTGAGCGCAGTCGAAATGCTAATAAAAACTAGAATTTCAATTGGTCTTCGACTTTAGCCTGTCTTGAGCGGAGCCGAAAGGCTCAGACTGACATTACGGCCTTAACTTAATGACATTGAACAAAGGCTATGATTGAATTTTCTATCATATCAGAACAAAATATAAATCAAATTATTTATAGCTCATTTTAAATAATAATTGGTATAAATTATTTAGTACGTATTATTGATCTTCAGAATTAAATTTTTTGTAAACTAAACTTGCAAGAATACCCATGATTGCAAAATGCACAACATAAATAATAGCATTTATAATAGTTCCGGGTAGGTCTAAAATATGAGATGTTGAGTGATTGATAAGTCCGCTACCAAGGCCTATTAAAATACCAATCCATATGCCAAATTGTGCACTATGGGAAAAACTGTATGTGCCTCGATCCCATTTTGAATATATTGTTGAAAAAGCGAACCCTACAATTAAACAACCAATAGCAAGTAAAGCCATATCTGGCATTTCTTTCATAAGGCCAGAAGTCATAGTATGCTCTGCCAAGATAGGGTCTCCTATAATGCCCCAAAGTAACCAACCACCAAAAAATCCCCAAATGGCGGTCATAATCGTTGAAATTAAATTTGTTTTTGAAAACATATATTTTAGTTTTAATTGGTTAATATTCAGATAAATATATGTAAAATTATTAAATCTTTATTTTTTTAGTTAAAAAATAATTAAAAGCACAATATTATAAGTCTAGATGTATAAAACGACCCCGCCGTCTGTATGTTGCATAGCTAAGTCGATATAAAATGGCATAGAATATTTAGAAATAAAAAATAGAAGTTCAAGGAAAAAAGCGCAGGCATAGCTTAGTTACGGCGAGTATCTTTAACGAAGAAATTCGGTTTTTTACTCTGAAGGTTCATGTTATTTTATATCGATTTAGCTATATACAACCACCTCCCTTTTTAGCTAAAAACTACTGTGAGTATACAAAAAAAGCACAAAAAAAGATTGGACACGAATGGCACAAATTTTCACAAATTATTCTGTCTATCGACAGATTTCAAGCCTATATAGAATAGGGATTCATATTCATGCCGAGTCCAATCAATACCATAAAACATTGGATTCGTGTAAATTTGTGCCATTCGTGTCTTTTTTATGGATGTGTACTCAGGGTAGTTTAGCTAAAAAGGGAGGAACCCATCTCGAACAAGCCATTGGTACAAAGAGAAACTAATTAGCATGGAGTGGTTATTTGTATTATTTGTGGGAACACCATAGTTGCCAGCAAGCTAGGGATTGTATATGAGACCACCGAAATACTCCTACGTCTTGACAGGGATCATCGGTTTCAATAAATTTTTTATTTAGGATCCATGCAGCCGATTTTTTTTTTTAGATAAAAGAGGTCCTATAATTTAACATATAAACTTGTAACATTTTTGATGTTATTAAGTCTAGTTCATACTGAACAAACCAATAATTTGTAACTTTGTATTATAAGAGATCTAACATTATGGATATTAACGATCATACCGATTCACCTTTAAATTTAAAAGTGAGTTTCAATTTACTGCTTAAACAATATGAAACTTTAGCTAAAAGTGAGGATGAATTTGTTGCGGCCAGAGCGAAGCGTATTTTAAATACAGCTCAAGCATATCCAGAATTGAAAGAAGGTTTTAGCGATATTTCAATATTAAAAGAAAGAGAAAAGGAGATAGCGATCATCCTTGAGGATTCATTCAGTCCAATTCTAACTAAAAATGAAATAAAAACGGCATCGGTTCCTTTCCATAATTTGATTTTTAATTCGTCAGAACGATTTAAAAGTATTATTAAAGCAGCTGGTAATGATTTTGAGCTCAAAATTAAAAATATGCCAGAAGATGATACATATATTATTGCATGTACCATTATTTTAAGCTTTTGCTATGGCTATAACTTGAATTTTAAAAGACCATTTTATTACGAAATTCCTGATGTTAATGGGATCCTTCGTTATTATAAAATACTATACAATGCAGATTTTTGTGAAATTGTTCGAACTGAGGCTGCAAAAAAAATCACTCGGGAAGACTATAATGAATTACTGGATAATTTTGAAAATATAGAGCTTTGGAAAGAAAAGTTCCCGCCTAATAGCTACATATTCAAAGGATTTGTCATATCAAATATTTTTGACGTTACCGACGATCAATCCATATCTAATATCAAGTCTAATCTTATAGGCGAAGACAAGCGAAAACAAGAAGGTTTTATAGAAGAATTTCATGAGGTTTTCAGGTCCCTTTTAGGAGTAAATGATTTAAAAGTCGGATTTTCAACCTATAATGAAGAAGAACAAACATTTGAACATGTTTACGGTGTTGGAATGAACAGCTTTTTGCTAAACAATTTGGAAAGTACTTGTTGTGAAGACGCTCTATGTGGCTGGTCACATAATAGGTTGTTAAATGAAAATAAATACTTTTCGGTGTCAGATGTAGATAAGGTATTTAAATTATCTAAAGGAAAAGTGCCACATATTGTTTCGTTACACGAACAAGGTATTAAAAGTGCGATTTTTGCACCTATAGCTAATGATAAAGGTTTAATGGGGATCTTGGAAATAGTATCAAATAAACCGCAAGTACTTAATAGTATCAATGCCAATAAACTAATAGATGTCATGCCTTTTATTGTGTCGACAGTTGAACGGTCAAAAAGTGAAGAAGAGAATTTAATAGAAGCGATTATACAAAAAGAATGTACCTCAATCCATCCAAGTGTGCATTGGCGATTTGAAAGAGAGGCGAAGCATTTTATTAAGTCTGAAATGAGAGGCGAGCAAGCTATTTTTAAAAAGATAGCTTTTGAAAATATCTATCCGCTTTATGGACAGATTGATATTAAAGGATCATCGGAGGCACGAAATAAGGCCACACAGCAAGATTTAACGCTTCAATTAGAAGCTATTAAAAGAATATTTGAAAGCGCTTTAGAAATTGAAAGTCTACCAATTTATGGTCAATATATATATCAGACCGATAATTACCTTAAAGATTTAGCGACCCATTTTCAAGTGGACAGCGAACAGCAAATTTCTGGGTTTTTTAAACAGGAGATAGAACCGGTTCTTAAACATTTATATACTATAGATAAATTAAAAGGACAAATTAATGCCTATTTTGATAGTATTGATGATAAGGTAAATATGCTTTATAAACATAGAAAAGACTATGACGATACTATTGCATTGATCAATAAGGAAATGGCATCCCTTTTGGATGCAAAACAAGTAGATGCACAACAAATGTACCCGCATTATTTTGAGCGTTTTAAAACAGATGGCGTAGAGCACAATATGTATATTGGTGAATCTATTACCAGAGAGGATAGCTTTAATCTTATCTATTTGTATAATTTACGTTTGTGGCAATTACAGGTGATGTGTGAAATGGAAAATGCCTATTATCAAATGCAATCAAATTTCCCTGTATCGTTAAATGTCGCATCTATGATATTAGTGTTTAACCAACCGTTATCTATAAGCTTTAGAATGGATGAAAAACAGTTTGATGTAGATGGGACTTATAATGCTCGTTACGAAATTGTAAAAAAACGAGTCGATAAAGCTTACATAAAAGGCACGACAGAACGAATTACCCAAAAAGGAAAAATAAGTATCGTTTATTCTCAAAAACAAGATGAGAGAGAGTATTTAAGATATATAAAATTTTTACAGTCCAAGCATTATTTAGATACCGATGTTGAGATAGTAGAGCTTGAGGATTTACAGGCTGTTACAGGGCTTAAGGCTATTAGGGTGAGCGTGTTATATCATAAGGAGGAAAACGATAAATCATTTTATACTTATGAAGATTTAATGAAGGAGATCAAGGTTTAGTTTTGGCCTTTCCTGCTTGTCATTCCTGCGCAAGCAGGAATCCACTTGAATGTTTAGAAAGATTAAGCCTTTTTTGCTTTTATTTTATATACATCGTTCAAAATCATTTGCTATTCCGATGTAATAATACACAACGGGCACTATTAATTAAGATGTAAAGGTGGTATTGGTGAACTGTTTATCTATAATGTGCTATTTATAAAACTAGTGGATTCCTGCCTGCGCAGGAATGACAAACATCATTTTAATCTAAGAAAACCAAATATTGCTTATATCATGTTATTTTAATTTGATACTTGCCCTTCTTCAGCCGAAGCGGGGATGAATTTTTCGATGCCAGGAGGAAAAGAAAGAGGTGTTTGACGAATTAAACATGTAAAGAACACGCAAAAAACAAACCCTCCGTCTGTATGTTACCACATACAGCCACTTCCCTTTTTAGCTAAAAAGGGAGGAGCCCGTCTCGGACAAGCCGTTGGTATATTTGTATTATTTGTGAGTACATCATAGTTCTGGCAGACAGGCATGGTTGAAAGTCGTCCATATTTCGTTACTTTTATTAAATGAGTTCATGAACCGTAGCGGAGCTATGCTTTTCAAAAAGTGCCTTACCTGCACATATTTTATCTCATTTTAGTTCACTTAACTCTTATTATCGTAAATCGGAGTTCATGAATCTTCGATTTCGGTTAAACACAAAAAGTTAAGATGAGTTCGTTAAGTACCAAGTTATTTAGTTAAGCTAAAACGGCAAAGGTTTTTCGGAACAATTTAGAGCTTCAAAATCCTTATTTTCAATCAATGGTGTTCAAAAATTTAATGATATAGCTAAATCGATATAAAATGGCATAGAATATTTAGATATAAAAAATTGAAGTTCAAGCTAAAAAGCGTAGGCATAGCCTAGTTACGGCGAGCATTTTTAACGAAGAAATTCGGTTTTTCACTCTGAAGGGTCATGTTATTTTATCTCGATTTAGCTATATAATAGGGGTAGCTCCGGAAAAAAACTGAAAGGCCACAGCAAAAGCAATAACACTCACTATAATTCCTATCATAAATACACTATAGGTTACACGAAGTATCTTATATTTTTTGTTTAGGACCAATCCGAGAAAATATAGATCTTTTTTCATCGAAGAATAAAGATAGTCCCTATCCTGCATCATTTCACCCATAGCCCATTCGAAGTCCTTAAGGGTCATTTTATGGAAGTTACCAAAAAACAATAAATTAACTTTTTTATTAGCAACATCTTTTTTGGTAAACTTACCACTTGTAATATTAGGGCGTGTGGCTAAAATAGAGAGAATAATGGATGCCACCGTAAACAGTACAAAAATAATCGAGGGAACAATTAAATAATGGTTTGAAGGGTTGTCTAGTTTTGAAACTAAATTAGAAAGGACCAAGGATACAATGATGGCATTGACCGACAATAAAATATTGGCCTTAGTATCTGCAATATTACTTAAGGTGATGTGGTTTTTAAGAGTCACCCTAAACATGGTTTCAATGCCACGTTCGGGCAATACGGTTTTGTTTTTTTTAAAACTTAATGCTTCTTCTTTTTGCTTTAATTTGGTATTGTTTTTCTTTAATTTGTTTAGGTTTTTTAGCAATTGCGCAAGATTTTCACTCTTTATTTTACTCCACTTTGCAGAAGCTTCATGAGTGTAAAATCTATGGTGATTAGATAGGAAATCAATATTCATATTGAGCCATTCCTCATCACTGAGTGTCTTGCTACATGCAAGCTCCCATTCTTTTCTAAGAAGCTCGGTAGTATCACCGAATTTTTTACTTCCTATATGAGAACAATCGGCATCCCTTATTGTTTTTTCCAGTTCGTTTTTTGGCTCGTGTTTCATTTTAGTGGCAAAAATCAAATCAGAGACACTTTTTATATCGTTTTCAGATACGTTGTGTTCTTTTAGAAAAGCACTCGCAATTTTCACGCTTTCAGCTTCATGATTATCTATGCCTTTAGTGTAGCCAGTGTCATGAAACCAAGCGCTTAATAGTAAAAGTGATTTGTCTGTTTCTTTTAAATTGGCAAACTTGGCTAGTTCATTGGCTTTTTTCACTACATTTTGTGTATGTGATAGGTTATGGTAAACGAACTTGCCATCGAGGTTTTCATTTAAATATTGAATGACATATTTTTCTGCTTCAGTAATAAGATTGTCCATAGAAAAGAAATGATTTTGAAGTGGTTTAAACTACCCAGTCAAGCTGAGCACATGTTTTTTGATTGAAGCGAAAAATAATCATTTTGTTCCCATAAGAAGGCTTTTTTGAGCTGCATAGCATCGCTACGGAGTAATAAAAAGACAAAATATGGGGATAAAAGGACATTTTGCAGCCAATTATAAAAAGTTTAAACCACTTCTTTTAGTAAAAATACTAAACTTTAATCAATACAGGGTAAACGCACTATTTTGTCGTATATTTCAATATTACTTTACGTGAATGTTTAGATGTAAATGAAATTGTAAGGAACTAAATTAAGATCGGACTAGTATGAAGGCAAAGTATATTCAGGTAATTAAAAAAAAGAAATAATTGTTATGCTAACTTGGAAAGAAGTAATCAATTTTTCCGTAAATGGAAGTCCAGCTCCAGATAGGCGTGTTGAGAAAACAGATGACGAATGGAGCGCTCAACTCACCCCAGAGCAATATAGAATTACCAGGCAAAAAGGAACGGAGCGCCCACACAGTGGTGCATTTTGTAGCACGCACGCTGCAGGTAAATATAGTTGTGTATGTTGTGGTACCCCTTTGTTTGATTCTGCTATTAAATTTAGTTCGGGAACAGGTTGGCCCAGTTTTACACAGCCTATTAAAGAAAATGCTGTTAAGTATGAAAGGGACACGGCATTTGGAATGGTACGTGTAGAAGTGATGTGTAATACCTGCGATGCGCATTTGGGGCATGTATTCCCAGATGGTCCCGAGCCCAGTGGATTGCGTTATTGTATAAATTCGGAATCCATGCAATTGGAAAATTAAAAACTGAAAAACGGAAGGGAGAAAAATGAGCCATAAAAATTTACAGTTAGCGACATTTGGTGGCGGTTGTTTTTGGTGTACAGAAGCCGTATTTATAGAAATTAAAGGCGTTGAAAAAGTGGTCTCTGGATATTCGGGCGGGAATGCACCTGGGCATCCCACCTATCGTGAAATTTGTTCAGGATTAACAGGGCATGCAGAAGTGATACAGGTAACGTTTGATGCTCATGTGATTTCTTATGAGGATCTTTTGGTTATTTTCATGACAACTCACGACCCTACAACCTTGAATCGACAAGGAGCGGACAGAGGAACGCAGTATCGATCGGTGATTTATTATCATGATGAAAAGCAAAAAGAGATGGCTGAGGTTGTTTTAAAAAAAGTAACGCCTTATTATAAGGATCCCGTGGTTACGGAAATTAGTCCCCTAGATGTGTTTTATGAAGCAGAGGGCTACCATCAAAATTACTATAAGAACAATCGGGAACAAGGCTATTGTAGTTTTGTAATTACGCCTAAGTTGGCAAAACTGCGTAAACTTCATGCAGACAAATTGAAATAATTTAAAAAAAAGGAATCAGAATATAGTATTGAAGGCCTTTCGGCTACGTTCAAGCTGATAGCAGTTTTAACTATTCATTCCAGCCTAAACTCATACAAATTCCCACCATTGCCATGAGCCCTTTCATCAGTAACATAAAGCGTGTTTTTATCTTTAAAACAAATGCCCTCTTTTTGAGATTTATTTTTAAAACGATATTCTTTAAAAGTACCATTGAAAAAATCATCTGAAGTATAGTTCGTGAAAACCAAAAATGATTTTTGGGTTAGTAAAACCATTTGTTCACCATCATCGCTTAGATCGGCCGAGGTAACCCAACAGTAAGAATCATTACAGGCACTAAAAGAACTAACATGTTCTGCTATATGATGCCCTTTTTTTGCAGGGACTTTATATAAATGTGTTTTGCCAAAATCGTTTTTCACACGGCTTTTGGTAAATAAATACAAGCTATTGTTATAATGGAAGAACGCTTCACAATCGAAATAGAACCTTTTCTTTTTTGGAGGAAACTTTTCTTGGTCTGGATATTCAAAAGAAATACGTTCAACCTTGATTTTTTCTGAACTTTTTAAGTCATTTGCATGCACTTTCAAAATCCTTAGATCTTGACGTTCGTTAGCATTGTTTCCAAAGTCACCTATATAGAGATTACCTTCCTTGTCTGATGCTAAATCTTCCCAATCCTGATTTTTTGCATCAATTTTCAGTTCTTTTTTAATAGCGCCTTTTTTGTTTAGGCCATAAATTCTGGAAGCGTTCCCGCCATCGTTTAACATCCAGATTAAATCTGATTTTGGTGCTATTTCTGTTCCCGAAACCTCATTTAGTACTTTGGGTAAATCGGCAATAATGTTTTTGTTTTCTAGGTTACATGAAGCTATTAATAGTATTAATGATAAAAGAAATTTATTCATTTAGGCTGTGATCATTTATAGTGCTAAATTTACGCATTAATTTTAATATGAAAGCATACGACGTTATTATTGTTGGTGGAGGGGCGGCCGGTTTTTTTGCGGCCATTAATATAGCAGAGCAAAACCCAAGCTTAAAAATAGTTCTTTTGGAACGTGGAAAAGAAGGGCTTCAAAAAGTAAAAATATCTGGCGGTGGCCGTTGTAATGTAACCCATGCGGAGTTTATACCTTCAGAATTGGTTCAAAATTATCCGAGAGGTGAAAAAGAATTATTAGGACCTTTTCATCAGTTTATGACAGGCGATACTATGGAATGGTTTGAAAAAAGAGGCGTTCCATTAAAAATTGAAGACGATGGTCGTATGTTTCCTGTATCAAATTCATCCCAAACCATTATTGATTGTTTTTTAAGTGAAGCAAAAAAGAAAGGCGTAGCCGTCTTATATAACCATTCGGTAAAATCGATTAAAAAGAAACAGGACTTGTGGGAGTTAGGCACCACAGAACAGGTGTTTACTGCAAGAAAGATACTAATAGCTACAGGTAGTAACCCGAAGATCTGGAATTTGTTAGAACGTTTAGGTCATACTATTTTACAACCGGTTCCTTCATTGTTTACTTTCGATATTAAAGACTCCCGGATTAAAGACATCCCCGGTGTTGTGGCTAAAAATGTAGTCATTAAAGTTGTTGACAGCCATTTAGAGTCGGAAGGCCCATTGCTTATTACGCATGTTGGTATGAGTGCCCCGGCCATTTTAAAACTTTCGGCATTTGGTGCTTTGGAATTGGCAAAACACAATTATAAATTTCAAATTAAAATCAATTTTATAAAACAAACTTTTAAAGACTGTTTAGGTGATTTAAAGGAATTTAAACAAGAATTAGCGAAAAAGACAGTATTTAAATTTGCACAATACGAATTGCCCAAAAGATTATGGCAACAATTGGTTTTAGCATCCAATATGTCAATGACTACGACTTGGGCAGATACAAACAAACAGCAATTGGAAGCTTTGGCAGCGCAATTAACAGAGGCCGTATTTAAGGTGACCGGTAAAAGCACATTTAAAGAAGAGTTTGTCACGGCAGGAGGTGTAGATTTAAAAGAGGTAAACTTTAAGACCTTTGAAAGTAAACTTTGTGAAGGGATGTATTTTGCAGGTGAAATCTTGAATGTAGATGCCATTACGGGCGGATTTAATTTTCAAAATGCCTGGACGAGCGCTTATATTGCAGCAAAATCGATTATTGAATAGGATTTCTCATCATGGTAAGGAGCATTGGATATAAAGATAGTTGACTATGGATTCTTTATTATTCTTCCCTTTTACAAACATTAGGATGACAAACGATCGTATATATGTAAGATAATATCTTTAAATTTGAAAGAACAATTTTGTCTTTTTCTGTCATACGAAATATTTAATATGAAAACATACATCGCGCTTTTAAGAGGGATCAATGTAAGCGGACAAAAGAAAATCCCCATGGCAAAGTTACGGGAACTACTAACAAATTCTGGTTTAGAAGGAGTGCAGACCTATATTCAGAGTGGAAATGTGATTTTTAAGTCCTCAGAAAAAGACATTCATAAACTGGAATTAAAAATACACGAGGCCATCAAAACGCATTTTGGTTTTGAAGTACCGATTCTTGTCAAGACCCCCGAAGACTTACAGTATATTTTTGATAATTGTCCGTTTCCCGATGAGAAAAAAACAAATAGTTATTTTACACTGTTGTATAGTGTTCCAGATAAAGGCCTCATTGATGATGTCTCAAAAATAACTTACCCAAATGAAACGTTTGTGATAGCTAATAACTGTATTTATTTTTATTGTTCCACAGGTTACGGTAAGGCTAAATACAATAATAATTTTTTTGAGCGTAAATTAAAAACAACGGCGACTGCAAGAAACTATAAAACTATGGTAAAGTTGATAGCAATGTCATCTGTTGATAAATAAAACCATTGGATATTTCCTATTTTTGCCAAATACTAATAATCGATTTATAAAAGTCTGTTTTAAACAGTCTTTGTCCGCAGATTTAAAATAAGCATGAAAGACGAGCCATTTACTCCCCAAGCCTATACAAGTTCTATTGAAAGCGGAAGCTTTACTTGGTCATCACCCAGTAATATTGCTTTAGTTAAATATTGGGGTAAAAAAGAACAGCAAATCCCGCAGAATCCTTCGGTTAGTTTTACACTCGATCATTGCAAAACAACAACAACCTTGAGTTTTTCTAAAAAAGAAGATCAAGATGCTTTCTCGTTTGATGTTTTTTTAGATGGCGATAAAAAAGATGATTTTAAGCCAAAAATCGAAACCTTTTTTAAGCGTATTGAAGCTTATTTGCCATTTTTAAGAAACTATCATTTTAAGATTGGAACTTCTAATACCTTTCCGCATAGTTCTGGTATTGCATCTTCTGCCAGTGGTATGAGTGCTTTGGCTATGTGTTTAATGAGTGTAGAGAAATTATTAATGGAATCTGATACTGCTTTAAGTACAGATAAAAGTATTATGAGCGATGATTTTTTCATTCAAAAAGCATCCTTTTTAGCACGTTTGGGCTCAGGAAGTGCCTGTAGAAGCCTGGAAGGCGATTTGGTAGTTTGGGGAAAACATAACGAGATTGACGGAAGCTCGGATTTATTTGGTATCAAGTATCCATTTGAAGTGCACAAAAACTTTAAAAATTATCAAGATACTATTCTGTTGGTCGATAAAGGCGAAAAACAAGTAAGTAGTACCGTTGGCCATAATTTAATGCACGGTCATCCGTTTGCACAAGAACGTTTTAAACAAGCCCATAAAAACCTATCCAGTTTAATACGTGTATTTAAAGAAGGCGATTTAGATACATTTATAGAAATTGTTGAAAGTGAGGCATTGACGCTTCATGCGATGATGATGGCCAGTATGCCTTATTTTATTTTAATGAAACCAAATACCTTAGAAATAATAAATAAAATTTGGGCCTTTAGACAGGCCACAAACTCTAAAGTGTGTTTTACCTTGGACGCAGGGGCAAATGTGCATGTACTATATCCTGAGAACGAATTGGATAAAGTTTGTGAGTTCATTAAAAATGAATTAGTTGCATATTGCCAAAATGGGCATTATATTTGCGATGTAATTGGTTTTGGAGCGAAATTAATTAACAATTAACAACTAAAAATTGATAATTGACAATGAAAAAGGATAATGTTGTTAAATCTAAAAGTTATCTTTTTGCCGTTAGAATTGTTAATTTATATAAGTTCTTAGCTGAAGAAAAAAAAGAGTTTGTAATCTCTAAACAATTATTGAGATCAGGAACATCTATTGGAGCAAATATTAGAGAAGCAGAACACGCTGAAAGTAAAGCAGATTTTATTCATAAATTATCAATTGCTTTAAAAGAGGCTAACGAAACGGAATATTGGTTAGATTTGCTGAATGAAACGGATTATATGAATAATTCTGAGTATCTTAGTATTCAATTAGATATTAAAGAACTATTAAAATTATTAATAAGTATTATTAAAGCCTCAAAGCAACGTTAATTGTCAGTTTTACATTGTCAATTTTCAATTGTCAATTGTCAATTTAGAATATGAAAGGACCTCTTTTTTACTCAAAAATATTGCTCTTCGGAGAATATGGAATCATTAAAGATTCCAAAGGATTGTCCATACCTTATAATTTTTATAATGGTGCTTTAAAGATGGCCGAAAATCCTTCTGATACAGCTATCGAATCAAACGCAAGTTTAAAGCGCTTTGTTGGTTATCTAGAAAATATAGATTCTAAATTAGTGACTTTTGATATTGAGTTGTTAAAACAGCATGTTAATGCAGGTATGTATTTCGATTCTTCTATCCCACAAGGTTATGGTGTTGGGAGTAGTGGTGCATTAGTTGCTGCTATTTACGATAAATATGCTCAGAACAAAATTACGGTATTGGAGAATCTAACACGAGAGAAGTTGTTGAAATTAAAAGCCATTTTTTCGGCAATGGAATCTTTTTTTCATGGGAAATCTTCTGGGTTAGATCCATTAAATAGTTATTTAAGTATTCCAATCCTAATCAATTCTAAAGATAATATTGAAGCAACGGGGATCCCTTCCCAAAAGAATGAAGGTAAAAATGCCGTGTTTTTATTAGATAGTGGTATTATTGGAGAAACGGCCCCTATGGTGCATATTTTTATGGAAAATATGAAGCAGGAAGGTTTTCGTAGTATGCTTAAAGACCAATTTATAAAACATACCGATGCTTGTATTGACGATTTTTTAAATGGAAATATTAAATCGTTATTTAAGAATACAAAGCACTTGTCTAAAGTAGTTCTAAACCATTTTAAACCTATGATTCCTCAACAGTTTCATGAGCTTTGGAAAAAAGGGATCGAAACAAACGAATATTATTTAAAGCTTTGTGGTTCTGGTGGAGGTGGTTACATTCTTGGATTTACAGAAAATATTGATAGAGCAAAACAATCCCTAAGAGACTATAAATTAGAAGTTGTTTATAACTTCTAAACTTCGCTTGTCATTCCAAATTCTTGATTTTTAATATTAAGTTTTTTATGTTAAACAGAAGGCAAAAACATATTTTACTCAAGTTTTTCAGCTTGTTTTCTGTTGTAAGGGGCTATAATATTTTAATTATTGTTATTGCACAATATTTAACATCTATCTATATTTTGGCACATAACAAACCGTTAAAACAAGTCGTTTTCGATCTTAATTTATTTATGATTGTTTTAGCCTCATCTGTAACCATAGCAGGAGGGTATATTATAAACAATTTTTATGATTCGGAGAAAGATCTAATCAATAGGCCCATTAAATCCAGATTAGATAGGTTAGTGAGTCAAAATACAAAACTCTCTTTTTACTTTGTTTTAAATTTTTTAGCGGTTATTATGGCTAGCTATGTTTCCTTTAAGGCTGTAGTATTCTTTTCTATTTATATTTTTGCCATTTGGTTTTATTCCCATAAGTTAAAAAAACGGCCGTTTATTGGAAATCTAACATCCGCTGTTTTAACTATTACACCATTTTTTGCCATTTTCATGTATTATAAAAATTTTGAAACGGTCATTTTTGTACATGCCATGTTTTTGTTTTTAATTATTTCAATGCGGGAACTCACTAAGGATTTAGAAAATATAAAAGGAGATCTAGTGCAGAATTATAAAACCATTCCAATCGCTTATGGCGAAAAAGCCTCTAAGTTCATGTTAACCCTTTTGTCTGGTTTAACCTTGATCCCAACTTATTTGTTATTGTTTAAGTTTGAAGTTGGACATATGAATTTATATTTTTATTTAAGTACCTTGTTATTGCTCGGGTTTCTGGTATTACTTTGGAAATCTAAAACAAAAACACACTATCTTATTCTTCATAATACATTAAAATTCATTATTGTATTAGGTGTTTTTAGTATTTTACTGATTGATATTACTGTCGTTTTAAATCGAATTTAATCGAAAAGCATGCCTCGACGCATTGCGTCGGACCTGTCGGCAAAGGCAGGGTTTCTGTAGAGCCTGTCTGTCCGGCTAGGTAGGTATAGTTAGTTTCGAGAAATTCTTTTATTAAAGGAAGTTGTATGGCAGGACTGGCTGGTATATGGATGGTTGAACTTATTTCATATGAGAAGGGGATATAGCTATACAAACGACCGATTTTATATGGGTAGCTCAAGGTGGTTGGTCAATTTTACGATCCCCCCCCAATGGGAGTTCAAATAATGTTCGGGGACCTGTTAATACAGGTGATGCCCTGGGCATGAATGATACATTTTTCTGGTTTATGGATGCTAATAAACGAGTAGGGTTAAAGTAAAAGTATATTTAAAAATGGTCACCTCATTCATGTGGTGGCCATTTCTATAAGGAGGTGATATGCTACGTTATTTTTATAAAGGAGTTTTTGGTATTTTGTTGATTGAAAGCTGTTAGCCTTTCTGTATCTTTGCAAAAAAATAGAGTAATGAGTAAGCAACAAGGTGGGCAAAGAAAAGGAAAGTCTTCGGTTAGAGGTAATAAAAAAGACGCCAAGAGAAGTTTTGCGAAAGGACATGCACCTTTTAGAAAGAACGACACTCAGCAAAATAAAAAACCATCTAACCCTAACGAAATTAGATTGAACAAGTATGTAGCTAATTCTGGAATGTGCTCTCGTAGGGAAGCCGATGTCCATATTGCTACTGGCTTAGTTTCTGTAAACGGAAAGGTGATTACAGAAATGGGATACAAAGTTAAAATAGATGATGAGGTTCGTTATGATGGTGCCCGTATTAACCCAGAAAAAAAAGCTTATGTATTGCTCAATAAACCAAAGGGTTTTGCGACGACAACCAGTGAAGGGAAAGGTAGAACAGTTATGGACTTAGTTGCCAATGCAACAACTTCCAGAATAAAGCCCATCGGTCGTTTGGGTAGAAACTCTAAAGGTTTATTACTATTCACCAATGATGATACTATTGTAGATAAGTTTACAAACTCTAAAAATGGCGTGCCCCGTTTATTTCATATAGAATTAAATAAAAACTTAAAGCTGGAAGATTTAAAAAAGATCCAGGCAGGTTTTAAGGTAGAAGGGAAATTAATTGCTGTTGAAGAGATTAGTTATATCGATGGGGCTTCAAAAAAAGAAATAGGGCTTAAAATTAAAAATACAGGAAACACCATTATTCGTACCATATTTGACTATTTAAAGTACGAGGTTGAAAATTTGGATTGTGTTGCCATTGGTCACCTTACCAAAAAAGATATTCCCCGTGGGTCATGGAAGCATCTTACAGTGCAGGAATTGAATACTTTAAAAATGCTTTAAAAGAGCTAAAATGTCATATTAAGTCTATAATGATTTTTATATGAATGGTTTGTGAATTATAATAAGAACAAATAAAATTTACATTATCTTTTTATTGTGCATTATTTGTGGACACACAGTAGTTGAGTAGAAGCGGGGATGAATTTTTCGACCTCAGGAGGAAAAGAAAGGGGTGTTTGACGAATTAAACATGTAAGAAAGAACACTTAAAAAAAACAAACCCTCCGTCTGTATGTTACCACATACAGCCACCTCTCTTTTTAGCTAAAAAGGGAGGAACCCGTCTCGGACAAGCCTTTGGTACAAAGTAGAAACTAATTAACAACAAGGAGTGATTATTTGTATTATTTGTGGGTACACCGTAGCTGCCAGAGGTAGGAATGGCTAAAATTCATTTATGTTACTTTTATTGAAATTCATTTAAAATATTTAATCCGGATTCATCGACTTTGTTAATCTTTAGTTAAAAGCCGTTTTGTAAAATCTAAAAAGAAATGTTGAGGCGTATTTAGTAATATAATGACTAATAATGGTTTTAGACGTAAAACTGTTAGTGTATTATGAACTTAACCGGCAGGTTAGCTCCTGTAATTATTTTATTTTAATTTTAAATTTTATCAAAATGAGAACAAAGCTTTTATTTATGTTATGTTGTTTTACGATGATGTTTTTTACATTATCAAGTTTTAAGGCAGAAGGGCCTTTAAATGAAGTGCAATTGAGTATTCAAGATTCCAAGGAAGTGGAAGCTGTTTACGATGGTTACAAGGACAGTACTTATGATTTTACGATTCAAAGCAATGGTGAAACATATACTCTGTCTTTTCAGAAAGTTGATGATGCTGTTTTAAAGGATTTCGATTTAAGCTCTCAAACTTTAGTTGGTACAAGTTTTAAGGTGACTTTTACAACCGAAGTTGTAGTAAATAAGGATGCTGATGGTATGGATGTAGAAACAGAGGTTCATACAATTACCAAATTAGAAAAGCTGTAAACGAAAAGCATATATAATGTAAGCTGCCCTATTTGGGCAGTCATGGTCGGAAGATTTTTTTCTTCCGACTTTTTTTGTTTTTTAGAGTTTAATAATTTTGTTTTAATTCATTGATTTAGATGATTCAGCAGAATTTTTTAATATAATCTTTGAATTAAATACTAACAAAAAAAGAAAAAGAAGCGTTGACAGCTTATATGATGTGCCTATAAAGATATTTTAATTTTTTAGTATAAAAAAATACAATCAATAATCTGAAGTATTATCGAAACCTAAATATTAAAAATAAAACTACTTGTATTTCTATTTAATACAGGTAGTTTTATATAGTTTCTCTGGTATCTTATACTAAAAAACAGTGCTAAATAATTAAAAAATTCATCTAGTTTAGCTCAGGTAAGTCCATAAGGCTATAAATACTTGGAATGACCTTATCGGGATGATAAGCGAAATTATTAAGGTCTTCTTTTTTCGTACCTCCTGAAAGAACAAGTATAGATCTATACCCCATTTCTACTCCACCGATGATATCTGTTTCCATAGTATCTCCAACCATAAATGTTTTTTCTGTTCTCACTCCCAATTCTTTCCTTGCTTCTCTAAACATAATAGGACTTGGTTTCCCCATGGAGAATGCTTTTTTTCCGGTAGCTGTTTCCAGCATGGCAACAATAGCTCCGCAACCTGGTCTTATTCCATCTGCTACAGGGCAATTAGGATCTAAATTTGTAGCAATTAATTTTGCTCCCTTCATAATCATTTTTGTAGCTGCTTCTATCATATTCATATTAAAAGAAGTTCCTTCTCCAACAATTACGTAATCTGGATCTGAATCACAGTTTGCTATGTTATTGTCGTGCAAAGCATTCATAAGTCCAGAATCTCCAATGACATATGCACTAGCGTTTGGTTTTTGTTTGGCAAGAAACCTTGCAGTGGCAGTGGCACATGTAAATACATTAGATTCGGATACATCAATTCCCATTTTGCTCAATTTTAATTGCACATCTCTTCTCGAACGCTGTGAATTGTTTGTGATGAATAGAAAGGGGATTTTTTTTTCTTGTAGTTTTTTGATAAATAAATCTGCTCCCTTAATTAACTCTTTTCCTTTATAGATGACACCATCCATATCTAATAAAAATCCTATATCCATTATGTTTGTTTTATGCCACAAAACTAGTATTAATTGAAAGTCTTAAAAACATCAAAACTTGCAAAATTATGTGATATATTAACCTTATACCAAATAAACTTCAAAACAACTGGTTAAATCCGTTTAGCTCACTATCTTTTATTTTTATAATAGGTGTTCATGAATCTTCGATTTCGATTTCCTTTAAATTTCAATAAAAAACATAACCATAACTAGATGTCATTAAGTTAAGGGAATTTGTTCTTTATTTGTCACATTGATTGTACTTCGTCTGCCTGCCCGTCCGGCAGCTACGGAGTACCCACAAATCATGATCTTCTGTCGCGGCCACAGATAAAAAGAACTCGTCTTATGTCCCTTGCTTTCAGTATAGGTTTGCCGTACCAGCCTCGCATACCGCTTTTTATAGAGCGCTCAGGTCTCTCTGCTAGCTGTTGGAAAAATACCATAGGGCTGTCCCCGACCTTTCGGAAGGGGACCGAGCGTTTAAAAATAGTCCGGGGGACTATTTTAGCGTAGGTGCCAGACTGCGCGAAGGACTAAAAAGCTTCGAGGAACAGGAGCATTGGCGTTGGACATTGCGGTGGAGCGACGCGAAGTTTTGGGCCCGGTTCTTCTCTGGCGACAGCATGAGAAGAAATCCCTCTCGAAAGGGCGTCTTTTCTTTTGTTACTTTTCTTTGGACAAGCAAAGAAAAGTAAGTAAAAAAGGAAATAAGCTTTTGTTCTTTATATTGAAAAAAAATGTGGGTACACCGTAGGTCCGGCAGGCGGGCGCTCAGCAAAAACTAAAGTCGAAATGCTAATAAAAACTAGAACTCCAATAGGTCTTCGACTGCGCTCAGACTGACATTACGGCCTTAACTTAATGACATTGAACTAGGCTATGCATATGTTTTTTATCTCATCTAAAGAAAATATAATTCAAATTTATTACCAATCATTTTGAAATTCATTTGGTATAATTTAAGATGATTTACAGGGTTTCCTATAAAAAGATATTGAATTTGTTTGAAAAAAGAGATTTGGCAAAACGTGTTATTTTGATACACCACCATTTACGCTCACACACACACTTTGCACACTCACAAGTATATACACGACGCTTAATACATATTTTTAAAAAGCTGTTATTAAATTCTTCAACTTTGGCATGTGAAAACAATACTAGGTATATTAAAATCAAGGTAATATAAATAATTTTTGATGCCATATGTGTATAGTAATGAGGTGTTTAACATAATCGCAAACAATATATTTGGTTGAGTAGCTACTATCATTTTTTTGCAAATAAATAATTTCTTGAAATCAACTATCCCTGCCTTTGCCGGCAGGCAGGCTCGAGGCAGAGCTATAGAGGTATTTCGTTGGTTTTATACCCAATCCCTGCCTCGCCGGCAGGCAGGAAGTTGAGCACAAAGTTTTGACCAAAAAAGATCAAAAAACAAAAATTCTGTATTTGGATTCCCTTAAAACGGGAATAACAACTTAAGGATTAAGTCTAATTTATAAAACTAATAATATGAGTGCAGTTCAATCTGATTTATCAGCAAGCAAGTATGGATACGATATGGTCGTAGGTACAACACAAGCGTCTATTAACGCTACGATGAAACAATTTTTATTAAAATTTGATGGTCAAGAATTTGTGAAAATTTATGTATACAAAAAGGATGTTCCTGAAGGGGAAAGTCATTTTGTTGAAACAGACTATAATGCTTATAAAGCAATATTGGGTTTTGATCCTTTTGATGTTCCTAACGATGCGCCAATGAACGATGAAAGAGTTAAAAAGTTAATTGCTAATTTTTTCGCTTTCGGATTCAAAACAAAAATGGGATTACCAACTACTTTCCCGCTTTCTTCTTTACCAAATATTATAGAGTTAGACAAAGGAAGCTCTTCGGTATCGTATCATCTTTTCTGTAAAGAATTTCAAGTTGTTGATTTAAGGACCGGAGGATATGACGGAGGAAGTTGGAACAACTTATCCCAAGAAGGTGAAGATGCTCCTTGGGTATTTGGCTTTACGGTAGATTTAGATTTATACGGAAATGATAGCGCCTTTTCTCATTTACCAGAAGATGTACAAAGCCAAGTTAAAAACCTTTGCCCAGGATCTATGTTTAGCGTACAGCAATTATACTTAGATCTAAATACTGCTGGATTAGAATCTACGCCAGAGATTAAAAATCTTGACCCAACGAGTGATGTGTACATTTATTTAACAAAAATATTCTTAAACAAGTATTTTAAGAATATGCAAGACAACAGTAAGTCTGAGATAAATCCAGATGGTAACTATTTATTAGGATATTCTATAAAACCTTCTTGTACAGGAGACTCATCTTCTATTGCTCCTACAGACTTAAACTTTATGGTTTCTCCATATTTAGATGACAAAGGGAATGCCACTAAAGAGTATGAAATGTATACCTTAAATTGGTTAGTGATGACAGAATACAACAAGATGCCTGCACCTGTTCAATTTGAATGGAACTGGGTAGATAAAGTAAATAAATCTGAATATCATGGAGCAATGGCTATTAAAAAAGGAATATTTACTAATTTCCTTAGCACGGTATTATCTCCAACACTAAATTCAGCTTGTATTATTCCTAACTGCAATGTACATGCAAACTTTATATCTGTAAAGTTCAAATGGGGATGGAAAAGGGAAACAAGACCACAATTTTATCAAGTTGTAAATGATGGGACTTCTAAGATCTTAACCTATAATTTTTCTAGGAAATCTCATTCCAGTGATACTCATATTCCAAATTGGGGAAATATAGACTACAATTATAACCTTAAAACAGATGTTTATTTAGAGGGTACAACAATTAGAACTGTTACTACGGCAACAGTATGGTTGCACGTAAACGGTGGTTGGGGAATAGTTGTTGAAGGAAATTGTTCAAAGTATAAATCTACCGTAGTATACACTATTGGGGTAAATAGCTATGGGAATTTAACCGTTAAAGGATCGGCTCCAAAAATTGTAGATCAATCTGATCGTATGGATTCAAGTGCTTGGGCAAAAATTGCAACTTTAGGCTTTATTGACAAATTAATAAAGACTATGAAAAATACAACTCAAGGCTGGATGAACAATTTTATGACTGGTCATCAAAATAGAATAGAAAGCATGTTAAACGGATCTGGAATTTGGGTGTTTCCAGGAAGTCAAACATTTGTATTTAAGAATGCTAAGTTCTCAAATAGCCAAGATTTGGTTTCGGATGTCACTTATGTAGAACCATCAACTAAAATGATAGCTAAAAGATCTGCTCTTAAAGCTGCTGCAACTGCGGCTGCTACAATTAAAACCCCAGAAACTGTATCGTAAATATATTTCCTATAACTTAATTCTAAATAATATGAATATTAAAATTAATGCTTCATCAGAATTGATGGAGAATAATAAGCAGGCAGACATTATGTCTCCTCAAAAAGCTTTTCAAGCACTTCAAACCAAAGAGGGGCACTCATTATTTTTCTCTATAGGAACAGATAATGTTCTTTACTTAACAAGAGAAGTACCTGGTTCTGAAAGTGGATGGGTAAAAACAGATTTATCTTCTTGCTTAAGTGAATTTAATGGCGGTATAAAAATAGCAGTAAAAACATTTAAAGTTGGTCAAAATATAGCTACTAATAATATAGATATTATTATAGCAATTAAAGGCGAAAATCAAGATTATATTTATACCGCTTTAAATCTTGTTAACGAAGATGTTACTTGGGCTTCAGATCTTATTTGGTCTATACAAGCATATGATGATAAGTCTCATCCCCATCCAAAAGTTGAAGTAAGTGATATATACATTGCAGAAAGCACCAATACAGAGTATATTGTCGTAGACATTCTTAAGGATTCCCGTAATTCCAATACATTTGTAAATAGATACTACCTTGACCCAAGTAAGAAAAATACTGGCCAGGTATGGAATGAACATGATTTATCTGCCGATTTAAATGCCTATAAAATTTCTAGTTGCCTTGGAAAAAAATCAGATCAATTGGTTGAAGGTATCTATACCATGGGACAAATTAATACGCTCACAGAATTAATTTATACACCTTTATACAATGTATTTAACCCTGCGATACCTGCAAATCCAATTAGGTTAGCCTTACCTACTGGAGCAAGTGCCATGGCTTCGGTAAAAAATAACCCTGATGGAACTGCTTTATTTGTTTCTGGAGACAAAGCATTACACTATTTTCCTTATAACAAGCAAGAAGATGGAGATGTTGGTCAAGTTATCTTAGAAAATGATCTTTTCTTAAACGTTACAGAATTGCATGCAAATGCAAATAATTTGGACATTGTTGTTTGGGGACTTAACAAACAAGGACAAGTTTTTTATACAAAGTGTCCTATAGGATGGGAAACAGAACCAACAGCTTGGTCTACTCCAATTCCTATCTTAACAGAAGTAACACAAATTGCAAGCTACTTGAATACTGAAAACTCTAGTAATGTAATTTTTGCACATACAGATGGCACTAACTTAGTAAAACTCATTCAAAACCCTACAACTACCATGTGGGAGCAGAGACATATTACGTTGCCAACAACAAATGTTAATGATGTATTGTCTTTTAATACCTACACGACTCATATACAGGTATCAAGAGAAGATAATTTAGTAGCAAGTAATCAACGTGTTGATATTACAGCAACTAGTCCTGTATCGGTATACATTAATAATAAATTTACTATTCTCTCACCAGCTGTTCCTCACCAAGTTATTACAGACGAAACAGGAACTATAACGATACTCCAAGAAACTCAAGAAATTGGAGGCGTATGCTATAACCTTCAACTAGCAGGTGCTCCAGATACCGTTAGTGTGAATCCAATGGTAAAAATGATGAACATTATGGAAAGCATCAAATCTGGAGAAGATCTTGGTAATGTAACTGTTACCAATGCAGATGGCTCTACTCAGAAACTAGTTTCTAGTAATATTTCTGCTGAAGACAAAGCATCTACGGCTCAAGCAATTCAACAATTTGTAGCGGCTTCAAAAAATGTTCCTCAAGACGGAAACGTTCACGGAAGAGCCAAAACAAGACATGCTGTTCTTATGTCTTATAATGCTAGTAATTTTGTAGCTACAGACAATACAATCTGGGGCATGTCTTTTAATATCAATGGTTCTTCATATCATTCTGGTGAAGACGCATTATCGCATTTTGGCATCCAAAAAAACAACCAAACAGATAAGTTTGCACTTCGCTCTGCAACTGTTCAAACAGATGATATTGGACATGCTATTGTTGCAGAAGCTGGAGATATCTTTAAATGGATTAAACATACTTTAAACGATGTAAAAAACTTCTTTGTACAAGTGATTGATGGAGTGGCTAACTTCTTTATTACTATTGGAGAAGAATTATACACTTTTGTCTTAGACTGCTACCATACTATAGTAAGTGCTGTAGAATTTGTTTTCAACAAGATTAAGGTATTTGTTGAAGATTTAATTAAGTGGATTGGGTTCTTATTTAAGTGGGGAGACATTATAAGAACACATAATGTTTTAAAAAATGTGTTTAAAAGAGGTATCGAGAATTCTGTAAATCAAGTAGATGATCTTAAAGAGCATGTGAACCTTATATTTGATAATCTTCAAAGCCGTATAGATAGCTTGGCTGGACTTGAAACAATAACAGGTAGTCTTTCTGAAAAATCCGCAGCTGTAGGAAGCTGCCCTGGAAAAGACGACCCCCAATCTAACTACGGAACGTATCATCTAAATAATGGTGCAGCAAAATCTACAACCAATACAAGTATAATCAATGGCGTAACAAATCAATTAGAAGACCTTTTAAATACCTTGGCTTCTGCAATTGAAACAGAAGGAGACATTTTTGAAAATGCTTTCAATACTTTTAAGACGCAAGTCATTAATCAGGTAGATACCTTACCAATTGGTGAAATTATAAAAAGAAGTATCGCTATTATAGGAAATATTTTAATTGAGAGCGTAGAAAGCCTAGTAGATACTGCCTTAGATATTATTAAGATTTTAATGCAAGGTGTATTAGACATTTTAGATGCTAAGATTGAAATACCTGTATTATCTTGGTTGTATAAGAAAATTACAGGAAACGATCTGTCTTTATTAGATGTTGTATGTTTAGCACTTGCCATTCCTGCAACACTATTGTATAAAGTTTTTAAAGATGAAGCACCATTTCCAGATAACGCAACTACAAGTGCGTTAATTTCTGCATCTTCTTGGAGTCAATTACAAGATGTACTAAACCCTTCAGTAAGTAATGCCACACAGGCAAGAAAACTTGCAGAAACAAATATTACTAAAACGCAATCTACCGATGATGATCTAACTCCGCTTCAAGAAGGCTTTATATTAGCCCTGAGGCTTACTGCCTTTTGTAGTAGTTTTGTTTTTATTGGTTTAAACATAGCAAAAAAAACAGCACCAGATTCTAAATCGGTTTCTATATTACACGGTATTTGCTTCTATACAACAACAGCACCAAATTTTGCCGCAGGTTTAATTAAAAGCACAAAGCAACGCTGGGATAAAGTAATGAACGAAGTAATCTATGGTATAACTGTTATAGAAAAGCTTGTAGATGTATTTACATACAGACAAAATACCGACCCTAAAATGAAAGTTTGGGCAAATGCTACCAAATTTATTGACTGTACTTTAGGGGTCGCTGGTCTAATAACATCATTTGCTCCTTTAGGCTATAGTACTACATCACAAAGTGTAACAGGTGCCATTACGACTGCTTTTTGGAATTTAAATAGAATTGCGTCACCATTTGCAAAGAATCCCGAAATATTTACAATAAAAATGGGATTAATTGGGTACTACGGTATGGGTCAGTCTATTCAATGTCTTTTAATGGCAGGTGGCAAACAGGCTGATAATAATAGTGCAAAAAGTGAAGCTAATTTAGTTTTATAATCATTAGTGTCCGACTAAAGCCGTAAGGCCGCTTCGCTATTAGAACCAAGAACAAAGACTTGATTGTAATTAACAGGCAAACTGGGGCACCTCTATTGTTTTACTTCCTGAAACCTAAATATTTCTTGATAGTTTTACTGGTATTAAAAGCAAGGAGAGGGTGTCTAAAAAGTCTTTATAATTTGATTTGTCAGGTTGAGTACTTCGGCTTCGCTCAGTACAGGCTCTGTCGAAACCGATATTGATTATCAGTAAGTTAAAAATATTTCGACAAGCTCAATATGACATCGAACTTACTTTTTAGACACCCTCTTTCTTTTAAAACTTAACTTTATCCCACATTATTTAAAAAGATTCATAGTCTTTAAAATTTGACTTTTAAAACGATGGCTTAGGGTTATTTTTTCACCATTTTCCATAATAACCAAATTGTCCTGTAAATAAATATGCTCGATCATATCTATATTTACTACATAGCTGCGGTGTACTTGTATAAATAATGGTTTTAAGGTTTGATCCAATAATTTTTGTAATGAAACCTTGATCAAATATTTTTGGTCTGCGGTAACCAAATTACAATAATTAGCATCGGTTTCTACGTATATTACTTCCTTTATATTTACTTTAGAAATGATTTTATCGGACTTCACAAAAATATAATCCTGAAGTATTACGCCATTAGTAGTTGCAAATGCTGCAGGTTGCCGGGTAAATTCCTCAAAAGCTAATTCTATGGCATATTGTAGCTCTAAGGGGTTAAAAGGTTTTATTAAATAAGAACTAGGTTCAGTATATTTAGCACATTCAAAAACGGTTCTATCCATACTACTGGTTAAAAATATGATAGGTTTTTTGGGGATTAACGCATTAATGCTATTGGCTAAATTGATTCCTTTGGGCATTCCATCAATAAAAATATCTAAAATAGCAATATCAAAAGAAACATTATTTATCATTTCTAGACTATCCTCAATAGTATTAGCTACAATGAGATCGTAATTTCCACAAATTGTTGTTTTTAAACGATCTATATCTTCTTGATTGTCTTCAAACAGAAATATATTCATCTTGATGGCTTTTTCTTAAAGAAAGTGAGATCTGGATATAAGAGGACGTTTCAAAAACTTCAAAAACACCTCCATTTTTTATAGCAAATTCTTTACATAACTGATGTCCTAACCCTGTAGAGTTAAAAGGCCCCGAGACATTTGAACTTGTTTTTTTATCCAGAACTGGATTCTCTATTATTAAAAGGATACTTTCGTTATCTTCTTTGGCAGTAATTGTAATGGCTCTTTCTTCTGGGGTATACTTAACGGCATTATCAAAAATATTTCTAAATATAATTTTTAATGTATTATTGTCCCCTGTTACAGTGCAAAATTCTGGTATTTGAATATTAAGATTGAGTTTCTTTAAGGCTATAACTGGTTTAAAATAATACAGTACCTGATCTATCATAGTTTCCAGATGTATCACGGTAAGTTTAAACAAAAGTTTATTCCTATTATTTAATGCCCATTGCAAAGTATTTTCAATCAATAAACTAGTATTAGAAGCAATACTGTAACATGCCTGTATCTCTTTATCAAGGTATCGTTGCTCTTTACTGTCTTTTGTACTTAAAGCTAGTAATTTATTGCTTAAAAAATATACAGGGGTTTTTAGATCATGAGAAAGAATAGTTAACAATTTATCTTTGGTTGTATTGAGCGCATCTACCTTCTTTTTTTGAAATGTAATCTTACGGTTCTTTTTTCTGAGTTTTATGCCAAGAAAGAGCACCAAAACAATACCTGCCAAGCTAAAAAATGTAATAACAAAAGCTCCATGACGTTTTAAGCGTTCTTTTGCCAATTTTTCTTCATTCAGTCGTACAGTCAATTCTTTATCTTTTTCTGCTAACTGCCAGATTTTATCCCTGTTCCAAATAGAATCTTTTACTTTTTCAGCTTCTTTTCTGTATTCCAGTGCCTTTTTAAACCGTTTTCTATTCTCTTCTACTATAGCCATATTTAAATAAGCATTTCGTAGCGTTTTAAGATCTTTTGCTTTTTTTGCATACTCCAAACCTTTTTTAAAATACGGAATAGCAATGCTATCTAGATACTGTACATAATATAGATTGCCAATATCCATAGCAGATTTTGCCATGTTTAGGGTGTCTCCGCGTTTCTGGTTTATTGCCAAACTTTCCTGTAAACTCTCTGAGGCTTTAGCGTAAGATTTTAAGTGTAAATAACATATCCCCAAATTATGTAGGTTCACATTCCAATTTATATCATTTTTATTATGGACGGATCTCCATTGTTCTAAAACAGTGACTGCTTTATGAAACTCCTTGAGTTCATAATATAATTGTCCCTGGGTCGCATAAGACTCCTTTACATATAGAATCTCATTGGCATGACCTATTTCAATAGCTTTAGAAATGGCCTTTATGGCTAACGGATATAGTTTTTTTTCTTTAAGAATACGCCCTTTTATAGTATATAACCAAAACTTCGCTTCTGGTTTTTTTATAATATTCCGTCTCAGTAATTCATTACATAATGCAAAAGCCCTGTCTATATTATTTGAAGAGAATGCAATATGTAACCCATGATATGTATCTTTATCATTATAAAAGGTCGTAGATGCTGAGCAATGATAACATTGCTTTTTTAGTTCTTGATCTATCCGGACAATTGCTTGTTTTTCGATTCCAAAAAGGATAAAACTATACATGCCCCCTAAAAGAAAGAGGTATTGTTTTTTTAATGATAGTCTGTGCATCTTAAGAAAAACTAAACTACCTTAGTCCTTCCCATTCAGGGTCGGCAGAGGTCGTTACTGTTCCTCTTGTAGTTTCAACTTTATCATCATCTAGTTTATCATATTCATAGAATGCCCTGATTCCATTTTCACATGCTTCGCTGCTTTTATACTCAATCTGGATTAACCAGATATCTTGTTTTCCTGTCAAAGGTATTTCAGTACTTGCCCACTTTACGGCAATGTTCCTAGCATAAACATCGGTATCTCCAATTTGTTTCACATCTCTAACAAATACATCAAAATCATTAACTTTATCAGGTATCATTGCTATTATTTCTGCACGAAAAGTTTTTTCATTGTTATTAACATCATTCGAACATTTTATAGTAAGCGAAGCAAAAGGATCATCATCATAGTATTCATATATGAAATCTGATTTTAATAGGTACTTCCCACAAGATATTACCTTGTGTATCGGGGCTTTTTTCATAATAAACTTTATATTAGAGTAGTTAAATTCCTCGTAAATATAAAAATTATAATCTTAATCGACATGAGGGCTAACTCTTTTATTTATGTCGATAATTGGTTAAATACATCTATCATAAAATTATGAAACAGCATCGTTTTTTCTAATTTAAAAATATCTGATGAAGAGAAAATTTAGATATAATTAACGTGAGTTCGATGTAATCATAATATTATTAATCTGACTATCAATAATTTAGTCTTGGTTGTCAGGTTGAGCGCAATCCAAAACCCATTTAAATAGCTAGTTTTAATGACCTTTCGGACTGCGCTCAAGGCGACAAATCGCTTTATTAGTGAATTTATTGTTAAAAACTCCCTTGCCTGCCTGTCGGCAGACAGGTTTTAAATCGAACTCACGTTAATTAATTCTTTATTCGACTTATAATAATTGACTGCGTAGCATAAACTTCGTCAAAACCTCCATATTTAATGAGGTGTTTTTAGTTCTCAGCAAACTATTCTCGCTTCTCTCTCTACAAAATATATTTTGTAGTTCAGTAATGCTCGAACGGACAAAAACTAGTCTTTTAGATAGTAGTGGTCAGAATTTCTTCCAACCACGACTACCTATTTGGGTAGCTTTTTTTTGAATACAACTTAAAAAATGAGAGCATCTTTACTTTTTCTATTTCCTAAAACTTATCTCGGGAAGCTACGGTGTACTCACATCATTTAAGGAACTATATTTTGTCCGCAGTTCACTTAAAGGGATCAGCCAATAGCTTTCACGACAGATAAGTGTTATTATACAGTAAGTCATTATAATTGAACCGACTCCCCACTTCAACAGAACTACCGTGTGTACACAAATATTGAATTATATTTATGATAAAAAAACAGACAAGATAATGCAAACAGAACCGATCAAGGATTCGATAGACTTTACCGGCCATTTACCCGACCAGCGGTTGGTAAAAAGGGGGCTACATTATTAAACTCGATAATAAGAGGGAAGAGTAGTACCATCCGGCATATATCCAGAGATTATGCAGAACAGCGAGCCAATTATAGATTCTTAAACAATCCCAAAGTGGAAGAACAAGCACTTATATCAGAATGCACCTCCCGATTAAAAGCTCACTGTAAGGGGCGTCATCTTTTAGTAATTCAGGACGGAACAGAGTTTGATTTCACAAAACATTCAGGCAGGTTACAACCCGGCACAGGCCTTGGCCCAGTAAGAATCAGTAACCATACGGGCTTTTTTCTACACCCTAGTTTAGTGTTGGACGCACATACCCTTACACCCCTTGGTTTTTCCCATATAGAGCTATGGCATCGCGACAAAGACAATGGCACCAGGCATAGCAGGCAATACCATAAACTTCCCATAGAAGAGAAAGAGTCCTATAAATGGATAAGCAGTAGCGAAGCCTCAAAGCAAAACCTTGCAGAATCAGATGCCATTACCATTATCCAAGACAGAGAAGGAGACATATATGAGCAGTTTGCCTTGATACCAGATGATAAGACCCATCTTTTAGTGCGTGCGAGCACAAATCGAAAACTGGCTTCTGGCACAGATAAATTATTTGATCACTTAAAGAAGTTACAGCCACAGGCAACCTACACCATTGCCATTGATGAAGACGTGCGCAACAACAGAAAGGCCAGACAATCAGACATGGAAATCAGGTATGAGCAAGTAGAAATCAAACGGCCCGGGAAGTGCCGTAGCCATCTTCCAAAAACACTGAGCCTCTACATCATAGAAGCTAAAGAATCAGAGAAAACAGTGCCAAAAGGAGAAGCCCCTGTCTGTTGGAGGCTATGGACAACCCATACCATAGAAACGGTAGACCAGGCAAAGGCAATCATAGATTGGTACGGTTGCCGCTGGTTTATAGAACAGGTTTTTAGATTAATGAAAAAGAAGGGCTTTGCCATAGAGAGCAGCGAACTAGAAACTGGATGGGCCATACGCAAACTAGCAATACTGATTCTGCAGGGTGTTTTGAAGATATGCCAGATGATGGTTGCCTATGAAAATGAAGAAAGCCAGCCTATTACAGAAGTCTTTGAGGCCCAAGAGATAGCGTGCTTGGAAAAGCTCAATGAAAAGCTGGAAGGAAATACAGAAAAAACCCAGAACCCTTATGCTGGAGACAGGTTAAGTTGGGCCACATGGATTATCGCCCGATTGGGAGGTTGGAACGGGTACAGGTCGGAGAGGCCGCCCGGCCCCATAACCTTTAAGAATGGGCTGGATGAATTTAACTCCATATATAAAGGATGGCTTCTACTAAACTGAGATATGTACACACGGTAGTTCAACAGAAGAGGGGATGAATTTTTCGACGCCAGGAGGAAAAGAAAGGGGCGTTTGACAAATTAAACAAGAAAAGAACACTTAAAAAAACAAACCCTCCGTCTGTATGTTACCACATACAGCCACCTCCCTTTTTTGCTAAAAAGGGAGGAACACGTCTCGGACAAGCCGTTGGTACAAAGTAGAAACTAATTAACTTGGTGTGATTATTTGTGGGTACACCGTAGCCCTGGCAGGTAGGATATACGATCTTGTTTTTGATTAAAGACAAAAAGTCAAGATGAATTCTATACATTGAAATTAGTTCCAAAATTTTTTATAAAAATAATTTTAAAAAAACTTTAAATTAAATTTTTTATATTTCATTTGTAGTAGCATTTAGCTGAGTATCATGAAATATGTTTACATGTTCGGGCTTTTGAAAGTTAGGAAGTCAAATTTAAAAGCAGCTTATAGGATAAGCAATCGAATCTCAGAACTAGCTTCCTTTTATTCTAGAATATCTACCCTATATAGATACAGGTTTTTGTTGCGTATTTTAGAGCGAAAATACTCACTTAAATTTGTTTATTTAAATCAAATTCTGAAATTAATTTGTATATTAACACTAACAAAGGAAATTAAAACTTAACCGATTTTAAGAAAATGAAACGAATTATTGTTGACTATCAGAAGCTTAATAAAGATATTTTAAATCTTTTAGTTGAAAAATTTCCAGATGGATATGATGATGATCATATCATTTCCTTTAGAAATGCACACAACGATTTAATTGAAGCTGTTGAAGTAAAAACCGAGGATACCATCTATTTAGTTAAAGTAGGGACGCGTTTAGCAAAAGCTATGGCAGATTTTGGAGATGATGATGAAGATGATGATACCGATACTACAACCCCATTAATACCAGATACAGATTTTGGAGAAGAAGAGTAATACTTATCTATTAAATTATTTGTAAATGGAAACAGCAATTTTTCAACAATATAAAGACGGTTATTATACGTTTTTGTTTGATGATGGAGTTCAGTTAGATTTTGAAGAAATTCATCCCAAAGCACTTTATCATTACGATTTAAAAAATGACAATTCTTATATAGGTAAATCCTTTAAGTTATCTTTTATAGAGGTGTTTGATGATACCGATCAAGCCATTTATAGAATCGAACGTTTAAAATTAGTTTGAGAGCCATTCTTTTTTAGAAGCGTTTCCCAAATAAAGACGCCGTAAACAATAAGGTATTCTAAACCAATAACCCACAAGTTTTCAGATTTGTCTGCTTTATTAAGGTTTATATAGGATAAATAGCTTAATATAATGACAAAGCTCCAAACCAATGGGAATTTATATTTTGTAAATATTGATAACATTAAAAGGGTTGCTACATACCACGGATGGACAGTAGTGGCGGTAAAGTAGTAAAAAGATAACACCAATAGCATCGTAGTTATAAGTTCAACAGGTGTTTTGTTTTTCCTGAAAAAAGCCATTGTTAAAACGAACAGCACAACAATAATTGGGGTTATCTTACCAATAATGGCAATTTCGTTATAGCCTCTAAATAAGTATCCAATTTCCCTGGCTACGTAATAAATACTAGCATTAAATTCAAAATTTTGAAACCATAGACCGACCGTCTGAGCATAATTATTTATAAATTCCAATGAGTAAAAAGGTACAAATAGGAGTAGGGTAGTTATGGCCGTTATAATGTAAAATCCGATTAGTTTTGTTAGTCCAGCGTAGACAGAGCCCCGTTTTTTATCATCACGAGATTTCTCGTCGCTTCGCTCTATCGAAATGACATTACGTTTCATAAACCACTTAAAAAACAGAGGCAAAAATATTAGCGGAATTAATTTAACGGAAATCGATAATGCTAAAACAATGGCCGCCCATTGCCATTTACCAGCGTATAATAAATACAAACTCCAGATAAGGAAAAATATCATAACCCCTTCAAAGTGCAGGTTTCCTGTGAGCTCAATAATTATAAATGGATTTAAAATACACCAAAAGATATTATGAGCAGGAATATGGAGTTTATTAAGTAGCTTTTTGCCAAAATAAAGGGTGCCAAAATCGGCAGCAATAATAATAAGCCTTAAGCCAATAACGGCATTTAAAATGCTTTTCCCCGGAAAGAGATTGGCAATTACAAAACAAAGTTGATTGATTGGTGGGTAATTAGTGAAGTGACTTGCATTTAGAGCTCCCATGCCCACATATAGTTCCTGAGCTTGAGCTACAGGAAACTCCCCTTTGTTTATAAACGATTCTACAGTATATAAATAGGGGTTAATGCCCTCTAAAATCATACGGCCATCCCAAATAAAACGATAAAAATCCTGGGATAAATTGGGAATAGCTAAAATAAAGATCGTTCGAAATCCAAAAGCAATCCATGTTAAAAGCGAGAGGTTATGTTTTAGAATTTGAACCAATTTGTAGAATAGAAAAAACAAAGCAACATATAACATAATAAGCTTTGTATAGTCTGTTCTGATTAAATGGTAGGCAAAAGTTATATAAAATAGCACACATAATACCGTAAGTAATAATGGTGTTCTATTTAGTTTGAAAAAAGTCGAGCTTAAAAGCATGTACCAAATATAATATTATTTGTTGGTCGGTTTAAAAATGGAATGGCTTACTAAGCAATGAATAAAATATTCAAAAAGATAAAACGTTATCAAACAAAAATAACCTACTTATGAAAACCCCAATTTTTAACATGGCAGTTCTTTGTGTTGCTGTAAGTTTCATGACCTCGTGTTCATCGGACGACCCCAGTGATAAAAATACCAACCCAGATCCAACGGGCTATATAGAGGCTGTTGAAAATATTCGGATTTTTCCAGTAACACACCCTTTAAATGTAGATATTTCTTCTAGCCCTGTTGATGTGAACTCAGATTTAATAATCAATAATATAGGTGCCGATAAAGGCCCTTTTCCAGATTTTGGTAGTGGTGAGTGGCAAGGTGCCCCTATTGGAATTCCTTATGTTGCTGTAAATGGAAGTCAGCCAAAAGTACCCATAGCTTTTAGGGCCAATAGCTATGACGGGAATTATGGAGACGAGAGCGACCAAGGACCGTTTCCTATTCCTTTAAATGCACCTATAGAGGGCAATGGAGCAGGTGATAGTCATGTTATTTCTGTTGATGTAGAGCATGGTATGTTATATGAATTATATAATGCTTCCCAAGTGGACAATGGTTTTGAGGCCTCTTCGGCCGCTGCCTATGATTTAAACAAAATAGAATTTAGACCAGATGGCTGGACGTCGGCAGATGCTGCGGGTTTACCTATATTTCCGTTATTGGTAAGATATCCGGAAATAGAAAAGGGCGTTATAGACCATCCTATACGTTTTACTATCACAAGAAGTAAGGTGTATGAAGGTTATGTACACCCTGCAAGACATCTCGTCTCTGGAAATACAAGCGACGAGCTATTGCCTTTTGGTGGAAGATTACGACTCAAAGCAGATTATGATATCAGTGGTTTTTCAGAAACAAATCAAATGATCCTAACTGCTATGAAAAAATATGGGCTTATGTTGGCCGATGTTGGTTCTGATATGTTTATTTCGGGTGCGCCTCATGAAAAATGGGATAATGACGACCTTAAAAACTTACAACAAGTCACCCTGGATCATTTTGAGGTTATTGAACTGGGAACTATTACTTTGAATGATGAATAATTACGGATAAAAGTGAAACGGCCAAAACTGTATTAGAGTCCATTTTTAATCTGGCTTACTGAATGCGTGTGTTGCATGATTAAAATAATTTAAGGAATTTTTTTTTAATAATAATCTTCTAAAACCTATTTTACCTTATTTTGTTACATGAAATCGATAATCATAATAATTTAACATAATCTGCATTTGAATAGACCCGACAGGTTTTAAAAACCTGTCGGGTCTGCTCATTCTATGATATTTCATCTTGATTCAACTGTATTACTTTGAATGATGAATAGTTACGGATAAAAGTGAAACGGCCAAATCTGTATTAGAGTCTATTTTTAATCTGGCTTACTGAATGCGTGTGTTGCATGGTTAAAATAATTTAAGGAATTTTTTTTTAATAATAATCTTCTAAAACCTATTTTACCTTATTTTGTTACATGAAATCGATAATCATAATAATTTAACATAATCTGCATTTGAAGAGACCCGACAGGTTTTTAAACCTGTCGGGTCTGCTCATTCTATGATATTTCATCTTGATTCAACTGTATTACTTTGAATGATGAATAGTTACGGATAAAAGTGAAACGGCCAAAACTGTATTAGAGTCCATTTTTAATCTGGCTTACTGAATGCGTGTGTTGCATGGTTAAAATAATTTAAGGAAATTTTTTTTAATAATAATCTTCTAAAACCTATTTTACCCTTATTTTGTTACAAAAGACCTGACAGGTTTTAAAACCTGTCAGGTCTATAGATGAAAAACAACTGATATGATCATATTGTTTCTGATTTTTAAAAAATAGCTTCGAACGACATTTTATCTTGGTTTGACTATATTTTATCCTTACTCTGTTACAAAATTAAATGAGTTTTAACCAACATATAACATCCCATCTAAATAAGTGGAAGGCTAATCCAAATAGAAAGCCCTTGATTTTAAGGGGGGCTCGACAGGTCGGTAAAACTACTGTAATCAATTAGTTTTCTAAGCAAAATACTTTTTAAGCCTTAGAAGTCAAAGACTTAATAAATACATAGCCAAAACCTAAAAACAGCATCAGGTGAAAAGGGAAGAGCCCGAAATCACCACCTTGATCGCCCACAACAAAGGCGCTGTACATGCCAAAACCGAAGTAAAGCATAAGCAACCCTTCGAAAATAACATGTACCGAAACTGTTTTTTTTATGTATTTGTTATTTTTCCAACTATCTTTTAATGTGTTGATGTTAAATTTTGGAGTGCGTATAAATTCACTCTTTTTACCTAAATGGCCTTCCAGAACAGCAATAGAGTTGTGCAACGAAAAGCCCATGGCGATTGAGAAAAACACAAAGAACATCCCTATATAACTTATAAAGTTTTTTATACCGTCGCCATAGATTTTTTTATACATAATCCAATAACAAACAAAAAAGATAATAGTGCTTACTACAAAAAAGCTCATCACATAAAAATAAGGCTTTAAATGGGCATATTCATTTTTTATGTATAGCATGGGGATACTTAGTACGGCGACTATCAGGATGTTTAAAAACATGGTGCTGTTAAGTAAGTGCAATAGGCCGTGTACTTTGGTCTTAGCTGATATGTTTTCGTTTTTAAGTACCTTCCACATCATTTTTCTAAAGTTTTCTGCACCGCCTTTGTTCCATCTAAATTGTTGTGAGCGGGCTGCACTTATCACGACTGGAAGTTCGGCAGGTGTTTCTACATCTTCAAGGTATTTGAATTTCCAATTTTTTAATTGGGCGCGGTAGCTTAGATCGAGATCTTCGGTCAAGGTGTCACCTTCCCAATTGCCCGCGTCTATAATACACGCTTTACGCCACACCCCGGCAGTACCATTAAAATTGATAAAATGGCCTTTACTGTTTCTGCCCACTTGCTCTAACGTAAAATGGGCATCTAAAGCAAAGGCTTGAATTCTTGTAAGTATGGAATAATTACGGTTAATGTGACCCCAGCGGGTCTGTACTACGCCAATACTTTTATCTTTAAAATAGGGAACGGTACGTTTTAACCAGTCTTTTTTAGGAAGAAAATCAGAATCGAAAATGGCAATGAACTCGCCTTTGGCAACTTCTAGACCTTTTTTAAGAGCACCTGCTTTAAAACCGCTACGATCGGTTCTGGTGATGTGTCTAATATCTAATCCGGTAGCTTTTAAGGTTTCTATTTGTTGGCGTGTGCTTTCGATAGTTTCATCGGTAGAATCATCTAAAACCTGTATTTCTAATTTGTTTTTGGGATACTCTATTTTTGCCATGTTATCCAGGAGACGTTCCATCACATACATTTCATTATAAACAGGTAGTTGTATCGTTATATATGGAACCTCGTCAGGGTTTGAAAGGTCGAATTTTGAACAATCATCACATTTTTTTTGAGCACTGATGTAATTAAAAAGAAGGTTTAATTGCGCTAATGCATATAAGAATATAAGCAAAAGAGCTATAGTATAAACCACTATTATAATAGTTTGAGGAATCATTTTTTAATACTGTATTTAAAAATCCAACCTAAAATTTTTATGCCTGCAAATATAGCGCCTTTAACCGTGCCTGAAACTTTTGAAATCCCTATTCTATTTCTATAATTAACTGGTATTTCGGTATATGTAAATTTGTGTTTTAGTGCTTTTAATTGCATTTCTACTGTCCATCCATAGGTTTTGTCTTCCATATTAAGTGCTAATAGTTTCCCGTATTTAATGGCTCTAAAAGGCCCTAAATCTGTGAATTTTGCACGAAAAAACAAGGTCATTAAAGAAGTTGCCAGCCAATTTCCAAAAATTTGGGGCACCGTCATAGAACCTTGTTCTCTAAGTCGTTTTACTCGTGCACCTATTACAAAGTCTATATTATCATTTATAATGGGATCGACAATTTTGGTTAGTTCTTCAGGGTAATCACTGTAATCACCATCTAAAAACACAATAATGTCTGGCTTCTTTTCTTGGTTTGCGATATAATCCATCCCCTTTAAACAAGCATAACCGTAACCTTTATTGGCCTCGGTTAAAACGGTTGCACCTGCTTTTTTTGCATTAATTTCGGTATCATCATTGGAATTATTGCTCACTACAATAATTTCATCAACACTGGTTGGGATATCATTAATGACATTCGCGATTGATTCCGCTTCATTATAAGCGGGTATGATAACTTTTATACGTGTCATTGAAGATCAGAGAGTTTGTTTTCTTTCTTAAAGGACTTGTAATCTGTCCACTCCTTAATTTTTTTACCAGCTTTATACTTTTTTGCAGAAACTAATTTTTCGTTTTTATACATCAAGCAATAACCGTTTTTCTGATTGTCTTTTAATTGGCATTTGTGATCAATTTTTTCCATATCGTTATAAAACAGCCACCAATTGTTCTTTTTACCATCAATAAAATGGCCTTCCGATTTTTTATTGCCATTTTCGGCATAAAAATACCAATATTTTACAGGTTTATCCTGTTGAAAATGGCCTTCTTTTTTAACGTGACCGTTAGGATAATAAAATGTCCAATAGTTGATTTTCTTATGATCATTATTTATCCATCCTTCAGATTTTATATGGCCGTTATCATAATAGGTTTTCTTATATGATGTTTGGGCGTTCACACTAAAAGTGGCGAATAGGACTAAACTGAAAACTGTGACTGAAAACTTCAAACTTTTTATCTCAGCATGACTGAATGAGTTTGATTTGTCTTTTCGTTTCAATGTCATTAATTTAAAATAACTACTTTTCATTTAATTAGGTTGACAATTTAAATAACAAAATGTCAGTCCGAGCTTGTCGATGGCTGTTCTCTATTTATTCTGCATAATTTTTAGAAAACTCAATCAAACCTTTCCAATTCTCGTTAATTAACACTTTTTTTTCTAGGGCTAAACTGCAAACTGCGACCGAAAACTGTAAACTATTTATCTCAGCATGACAGGTTAACCTTAATTTGTCTTTTGTCTTTTGTCTTTTGTCTTTTAGTTTTAAAATGACAAATAAAACTAAACTGCAGACTGCGACTGAAAACTATTTATTATTAACCAAATCCATTAAATCAACATTGTTTCCTAGCAGTATTTCTGTTGGGTTAATACGTCCTTTCATCGTGTCGTTCTCTAACTTTAAAACACCTCTTGGGCATACCGCACTACAGATACCACAACCCACACAACTAGAACGTACTATATTTTCACCTTTTTGGGCATAGGCACGAACATCAATGCCCATTTCACAACTAACAGAACAGTTGCCACATGAAATACATTGTCCGCCATTAGTCGTGATTCTAAATTTAGAAAATAAACGCTGTTGGAATCCTAAAATAGCAGCCATAGGGCAACCAAAACGACACCAGGCCCTACTTCCTAAAATAGGATAAAACCCGGTGCCAATAACTCCAGAAAATATAGCGCCTATATAGATCCCGTAAGCAGCACGTAAGTCACTTCCCTTTATAAAGAGCACATGTTCGCTTGTACCGGTTAAGTGCATGGTAACCAGTAATACAATAACAACAAAGTAACCTATGGCCCCATATTTGGCATCTTTACCAAGTTCGTGACGTTTAAAATACATCACCCCTGCAAAAACTAAGGTTAAAAACCCCATGACCAAACTAATAAATACGCCTCTAGTTAGCCAAAACGTATTGTGATCATAGCCTAAATAGCTATATACCATGGCTACCGTCATAACTACAGAAAATACCAGTACCGTATGAATTAACCAACGTTCTAATTTCCAAGCAGACATTTTGTTAGAAGATAAATGTCTAAAAGGGTCACCAGCAGTTTCGGCTAACCCGCCACAACCGCAAACCCAGGAACAGTACCAGCGTTTTCCATATTTATAGGTCAATATGGGCGTGATAACAAAAATAGAAATGATCCCAAATAATAGGAGCCCTAACCCAATATTTCCATTAGAGAGAAATGCTTTTACAGACCATTCATCAAAAAGGTAATAGTTAAGGGGCCATATGCTTTTAAGATCATAATAAGGCAGATCGGAATTCATGACATACATAAATTCCGGGATCAAAAAGGCAAAGCTTAATTGAAAAAACATAACAGAAGCCGTTCGTAATTGTTGATATCTGTTATGCCTGTATTTAAGCATGAATTTATATCCAAAAGCCAAAATAGCTACCGTGTATAATGTTCCGTAAACAAACCATTGACTGGCATTTCTTCCACTTAATAGATTGCTTAAAGGATCAAAAAGAGAAACCAAGCCTGTATTTTCTGCACCATCTTTGCCCAATCCCAAATATTGCGGATAAAAATACAATACAATATAGAATGCTGTTAAAATAACCCCCAGAATCCAACCCCAAACACCACGTGACGATATGGATTTAAACCAAACGCCATCATTTTTTATGCCTTCTAATGTGGTTAAATAAGCATCCCTTGAATAGATTATTGTACCAGCAAAGATCAAGGCTAATGATAGGGTCAAGAATAATCCTTTGTGGGGAAAATGGGTGTTAAATAAAGCAAGTGTTAATATGAATAATCCTATTATACCAATCGCCAAAGCTACTTTTTGCTTGTTTGAAATATCTACAGCATCCGGTTTTGCCAAAGACATGCTGTGATTTAATTTATTGCTCATGATATATTTTATACGGTTTGTAATTCATTTTTAAAGACAGCATAAATATCGGCTTCATAAGTTTTATAGAACTCTGGATCAAAGTTGGCCTTTCCCAAATGCTTCATAACATAATCGACATCCTTTTTTTCTGTAAGCCATGTATCGAATATCTCATGTTGCATTCTAATACCGAAGGTGTTTATTCCTAAGAACGCGTTAGTCTTTTTGTCATAACATACCGTTATACATTTAGTGTCGTCTGCATGTTTCCAATGGAAATGGGATTCATTTTCCCGGGGCTTTGCAAATACCCATCCATACGTTTGATATTCGATGTCTAAAAACTTGGCAGAGTTAAACCAATGTCCGGGATTGTACTGCATACGATTACCACAAATGGTCTGCGCTACCGTTTCACCCATCATACGACCTGTGTACCATACGGCTTCGATAGGGCGGCGCCCATTAATACCTTCGTGTTGTTCGGCACAATCACCAATGGCGTATATATCTTGGATATTGGTTTCTAAAAACGGATTTACTTTTACACCGCGTCCGGTTTCAATGTCCGAATCTTTTATGAAATCAATATTAGGAGACACCCCAGCAGTGAGACCAACAACATTACAAGCAATTTCCTCCCCGGTTTCTTCTATGATTATAGATTTAACCTTGCCATTCTCATCAGGTATGATCTCTTTTAAATTGTTGCTTAACCTTAAATCTATATGGTGATTCTTTATGTGTCTGTTAATCATGGTCGATTCTCCTTCTGGCAATATGCCATTCCAAAAACTATCTTCTCGAACTAAAAAAGTAACAGGGATATTACGACTGTTAAGCATTTCTGCTAATTCAATACCAATAAGGCCACCACCCACTATGACGGCTCTTTTACAAACCTTATTATTGGGTGCATATTTTTCAAGATTTTCTAAATCTTGTTTATGATACATGCCCATAACGCCATCTAGATCTTGCCCGGGCCATCCAAATTTATTGGGTTTGCTGCCTGTTGCAATAATGAGTTTATCATAAGATAAAGTATCACCTTCTGAGAAATGAAGTGTCTTGTTTTTGGTTTCAATATGCTTAACATACCCTTTTTTAAGATTAATGCTGTTCTTTTCCCAAAACCAATCTTCGTAAGGTTTCGTGTGTTCAAATGTCATATGCCCCATGTATACATACATGAGTGCCGTGCGCGAAAAGAAATAATCTGTTTCTGCAGATACCATGGTAATCTGTTTGTCCGATAACTTACGAATATGTCTTGCAGCTGTCACGCCCGAAATGCCATTTCCTATAATAACAATGTGCTCCATTTGTTGTTTATTGTCAAAATACAGTTAGCCAAAATAATAGATCAAGTCTGCCGATTTGGTAAAGGGTATTTTGTGAATTTTTAGTTGTTGTTAGGGTTTATGTCGCAACTAAAGATAAGAACTTAATGTGAGGACACATATTTAGAATAAATATAAATTACTTTTAACTGTAAGTTTTAAGATAAAGAGCTCAGTTTGACTTTTTCTGTTTCCTAAAACCTGCCTGGCCGGCAGCTACGGAGTACCCACATCTTTTTTCAATATAAAGAACAAAAGCTTATTACCCTTTTTACTTACTTTTAGCTCACTGATCTTATTTGATAAATTGGAGTTCGTGAATCTTCGGTTTCTTTGCCCGTCCAAAGAAAAGTAACAAAAGAAAAGACGCCCTTTCGAGAGGTATTTCTTCTCATGCTGCCGCCAGAGAAGAACCGGGCCCAAAACTTCGCGTCGCCCCACCGCCATGGCCAACGCCAATGCTCCTGTCCCTCGAAGCTTTTTAGTCCTTCGCGCAGTCTGGCACCTACGCTAAAATAGTCCACTGGACTATTTTTAAACGCTCGGTCCCCTTCCGAAAGGTCGGGGACAGTCCTATGGTATTTTTCCAACAGCTAGCAGGGAGACCTGAGCGCTCTATAAAAAGTGGTCTGCAAGGCTGGTGCGGCAAACCTATACAGAAAGCAAGGGACATAGGGCGAGTTCTTTTTATCTGTGGCTGCGACAGAAGATCATGACTTGTGGGTACACCGTAGCTACCGGCAGGCAGGTTTGGGTCTTTTTGCGGCAATGGCAAAAAGATCATGATAATTATTTTGTTTATTTATTTGTGGGTACACCGTAGCTCCGTCAGGCAAGAATAGCTGAAATTCACCCACATTTTGGTGTTTTTCTTATTCATAGCTCAGCTATGCCCTTCAAAAAACACTGTACCTGAATAAATTTCATCTCATTTTAGTTCACTTAACTCTTATTATCATAAATTGGAGTTCATGAATCTTCGATTTCGGTTAAAAACAAAAAATCAAGATGAGTTCAAAATTTAGAAACGAAAAACTTTTTGTTTTTTTTGAAAGTTTGTCAAGATCATTCAGACTGAAGCAAAGTTAAAAATCAATAACGATACAAAAATGAAGCATATAGGTGTTTTAGTATTAATGTATTTTGGAAGCCTGTCGCTTTCTGCACAGGATCTAAATACTTTTTTTGAAAAGGCAGATAGTTTTTTTAAGGTTTATGTAGCAGACGGAAAAGTTGCATATTCAAAAATTAACTCCAATAAAGAATCGCTTCATGAGGTTTTGAAATTAGCGGAAACAATTTCTGTATCAAAGGATGATGCTAAAAACTATCAAGCATTTTGGATTAATGCTTATAACTTATCGGTAATAAAAGGCATTATAGATAACTATCCAACAAACTCCCCTTTGGACCACACTGGGTTTTTTGATAAAACCACCTATAATTTGGCAGGAAAGAAAATCACTTTAAACGCTATTGAGCATACACTATTAAGAGCACAATTTAACGATGCCCGTTTTCATTTCGTATTGGTGTGCGGTGCTTTAGGATGTCCACCTTTAATTAATAGGGCATACCTGCCAGAGACATTGAATTCGCAAATGGATGCGCAAACAAAGCAAGCATTGAACAGTAGTTTCTTAAAGGTGAATACTAAAAAGAAACGCGTTCGGGTATCACAAATTATGGCATGGTATAAAAAGGATTTTACCATGAACGGTAAAACGGAAATAGATTTTATTAATGGCTATAGAACAGAAAAAATACCTGATAATTTCAAACTAAGCTACTTTCCATATAATTGGAATGTAAACAAACAATAAGAACGAACAACAAATCAAAAATAGAATGAAAAGCATCATATTTACGTTACTGGCAATGACGACCATATCGTTTTCTGGTTTTTCGCAAGAATTAGACGATGAAAGCCAAGGGAAAAGTAATATTCAAACCTATACCCCTTCAAAGTTGTTGAAGAAAGGACAATGGGATATTAAATTTTTTAATAGCCTTTATACACAAACAGAACAAACGGATGGCGGGAGTAAATCCCAAAAAATAGCACGGCAAAACTTTTTTACCAATACCACTGAGATCTACACCGGAGTAAGTGATAATGCAAGAATAAATATTGGCTTCGTTTTTCAAGTTAGATCTAATACTTTTGGAGGTCAGGGTGCTTTGAGTGTGTTTGATTTTGATAACAATAAAGTTGATTCTAGAAGTGGTTTTACAACTATGGCACCGTCTATAAGAGTACAACCTTTTGCTAATGTCCCCAATTTTTCATTTACAAGTTCTGTTTATTTTGCCATATTTAGTGATGCCCCAAATGCGGCCTATTTGGATAAAAAAAGTACGTTCTGGGAGACAAAGTTCTTTTTCGATAGAACATTTGGAGGTGGAGATTGGCAAATTTTTACCGAGGCCGATTTTGGGTTTAATTTCGGGGAAAAATCCTCAGAAGCCGATCCTGTTACCGAAAATGTAAGCGAACGTTTTGCGAACAATAGTCTGTTTTTACCGTTAAGCGCTTTTTTAAGTTATTTCCCTTCAAATAAATCAACATTATTTATTAATGCCCAACAGGCTTTTTTAATTGATTTAGGTAACGATTTCTCTCAGCGTTATACTCAATTAGGTTTTGGGGGGAAATATCAATTAACACCATCCTTAAACCTGGAAGCTTCGTTTGGAAAAATAGTAACGGGCAATAGTTTTCAGGGCTTGGGGCAAACATTTAGTTTAGGTTTAAGAGCGTTGTTTTAATTGAAAAGAATGCCTCAAGGATAGTTCGTTTCAAGCAAGGGATTATTTTGTTAATACCAATTAAATCCCAAAATAATTCAAATTATTTAGATGTCATATTGAAATTCAATAGGTATAATGGTAAATTAGGAGTTTGAAAGAAACCACTTCTATATGAAAAGATTCAAGTTCCTCATTGTCTTTACGGTTTTTCTGCTTCTTCAATCTTGCAATTCCCAAATTAAAAAGATTAATGGCGTTAGTTTTGTAGCTGCAAGAGAAGCGATCAATCACCATCATGTTAACCCCGTAATTAATGTAAATGCGAATTATGCGGCAGTGATGCCTTTTGGGTTTATTAGGGATCTGTCACATCCCGAGGTGGTGTTTAACACAAAAGGGCAATGGTTTGGAGAGACTCATGCAGGTGTAAAACAGTACATTCGGGAACTTAGAAAAAAGAAGGTTAAAACCATGCTAAAACCGCAAATTTGGGTTTGGCATGGCGAGTTTACCGGCTATATAGAAATGAATAATGAAGCGAATTGGAGGATTTTAGAGTCGTCGTATTCAAAATTTATTTTAGAATATGCGAAGTTGGCCCATGAAGTCAATGCAGAGATTTTTTGTATTGGAACCGAGCTGGAAAAGTTTATTGATAAGAGACCTGATTATTGGTTTAAATTAATAGGCGAGATAAAACAGGTTTATAAAGGGAAATTAACTTATGCCGCCAATTGGGATGAGTTTAAACGAACCCCTTTTTGGGACTTGCTGGATTTTATTGGTGTTGATGCTTATTTTCCCGTTAGCGATAGTAAAACACCAACAGTTGAAGCATGTTTAACAGGTTGGAAGCAACATAAAAAAGTTATCAATACCATTTCTGAAAAATATAAAAAACCCATTTTATTTACGGAATTTGGATATAGGAGTGTCGATTATTCTGGGAAAGAACCTTGGAAAAGTGATAGGGATATGGCACAGGTTAATCTGGAAGCACAAACGAATACGACCAAGGCATTGTTTGAAACGTTTTGGAAAGAAGATTGGTTTGCTGGTGGATTTATTTGGAAATGGTTCCACAAGCATGATAAATCTGGTGGAGAAAACAATGCTCAGTTTACACCCCAAAACAAACCGGTGGAAGATTTGATAAAAGCGCATTATGGCCTATATAAATAAAATATAATGTGTGCCTATAGTTTTAATTATACCAAATGAATTTTAAAATGATTGGTAATAAATTTGAATTATATTTTCTTTAGATGAGATAAAAAACATAAGCATAGCCTAGTTATGTTTATGTTTTTTATTGAAAAATAAAGGAAATAGAAATCGAAGATTCATGAACTCCTAATTATAAAAATAAAAGATAGTGAGCTAAACGGATTTAACCAGTTATTTTGAAGTTTATTTGGTATTATGCCCCCATGCCCTAGTGATTGTGATCCTATAGAATGACACAGAGATACGCAGGGTTTGGTAATGGTTTCTCCGTGTAGCTCTGTGAAATCTCGGTGTAACAGCCAACAAACACAATGTGGGCATTTAATTTAAAATGATTCACAATACAATGATTATTGGTAAGTTAAAGATGGTAAAAATTTAAGTGAGTTCAATGAATATAATTTTACATTGATGGATGTAAGTGAAGATAATTGGGTAAATTGGGTTGTTTTAAAAACATTTAAAATTGAATGAAAAAAGCAGTGCTCTTTTTTGCCTTTTTTATTTTGGTGTTGTCTAGTCTGTTCTCCCAAGAACATACCGTTCATGATCTTAAAATACAAGGGAATAAAAAGCTGAAAGCATCGTTCATAAAAAGTATATCTACCATTAAATCTGGTAGTAAGCTCGACTCCTTGGTTATGGAGCAGGATATTTTACGCTTAAAACGATTGCCTTCGGTGGCACACGCTTATTATCAAATCTTTCCATCTGAAGGAAATCAATACCATGTATTCTATCATGTTGAAGAAAACTTTACACTCATTCCGTCTTTAAATGTTTATACAACAGACGGTGATGAGTTTGCTTACAGGTTAGGGCTTTATGAGTTTAATTTACTGGGAAGAAATATGATATTCGGTGGTTTTTATCAAAAAGACATTTATAGTTCTTATGCTGTAAATTTTAGGGCGCCTTATTTATTTTCAAATAGACTGGGACTGGCTGTAAACCATCAAGATTTAACCACTCAAGAACCTGTTTTTTTTGAAGATGAAACGGCTAACTATAAATATAGAAATAAGTCTTTTGAGGTTTTAGGTTTGTATGAGCTTAATTTTAAGAACAGGTTTGAGCTAGGAGTAAATTATTTTGTAGAAGATTACACCTTTAAAGGAGAAAATATTAATAACAAGCCAGAATTGAATGTACGTAAATGGCTGGTAAAAGGTATTTATGAGTATAATAGCTTAGATTATTATTATCAATATATATCTGGATTTAGAAGTCGGTTTCACTTCCAGTATGTAACATCTACCAATGATATGTTACCGGATTTTTTTATTGGTTGGAACGATTTCTTTTATTTTAAGCGTGTCGGGACAAAAGGAAATTGGGCTTCCAGGTTAAGAATGGGGCTATCAACGAATGATGAAACACCATTTGCTCCCTTTTCCGTGGACAATAATTTAAACGTGAGAGGTGTTGGTAATACTATTGATAGAGGAACAGGCGTGATTGTGCTTAATACCGAATATCGCCATACGCTATATGAAAAAAACTGGTTTGTTTTACAAGGGAATGCTTTTGTAGATAGCGGTACATGGCGGAATCCGGGAGGTGATTTTGGTGATTTTAGTAAAGCGGATAATGTGAAGGTATATCCAGGTTTAGGACTTCGTTTTATTCACAAAAAAATATATAATGCCATTTTTAGAATTGATTATGGTTATGGTATTACCAAAAATGCAACCAAGGGTTTTGTGTTTGGTATAGGACAGTATTTTTAACAAATTCCTGCGAAGGCAGGAATCTACTAGTTTATAGCTTCTATTATTTAAGCAGATTCCTGCCTTTCTGCCCGTCCGGCAGGCGGGCGCAGGAATTTGCATTATTCCAACTGTAATACCAAATCTTCAGAATTCACCATAGTGCCAGCTTTTAAAACAATTCGTTTTATAGTGCCTTTTTCAATAGCGGTAATGGTCGTTTCCATTTTCATAGCTTCAATAATAAACAAAGGTTGATTTTTTGCCACCTGCTCTCCTTTTTTCACTAAAATGGTAGATAGCATACCTTGTAAGGGAGCGCCTATTTGCTTTTCATTGGCTTTATCTGCCTTTACATGTTCAACCTTGTCTACCTTGATGGCATTATTCTTAATTTCCACACTACGTCCTTGTCCGTTCACCCTAAAATATACGGTAACCATCCCAAGGGCATTAGGCTCACCTACAGATTCCAAGGTGATGAGTATGGTTTTGCCTTTGTCTATAGGAACTATGATATTTTCTCCCACATCCATGCCATAAAAAAAGTTTTTAGTAGGCAAGTGCATTAAATTACCATACTTTAAATGTTTGTTATAGGCGTCTGTAAATACTTTTGGATACAGATTATAAGATAAAAAATCGGTAAAGTCAATGGGTCTTCCCATCCCTTTCTCAAATGTTTTTTTAAACAATTTATAGTCTTCTTCCAGATCTATAGGAGGCATATGGGCATTCGGTCTATCTGAGTATGGTTTTTGGTCTTTTAAAATTAATTTTTGAAGTTTTTTTGGAAAGCCTCCAACAGGTTGGCCCAGATCGCCTTTAAAGAAGCTCACAACAGATTGAGGGAACGATATGCTATGACCTCGCTCCAGTACATCTTTAATAGTTAAACGATTACTAACTAAGTATTGGGCCATATCCCCAACCACTTTTGAACTAGGGGTTACTTTTATAATGTCTCCAAAAAGCTGATTGACCTCACCGTACATTTTTGTTATTTCATGAAAACGGTCCTCTAGGCCCAAAGCCTGTGCTTGTGGTTTTAAGTTAGAATATTGCCCCCCGGGAATTTCATGCTTAAACACTTCTCCAGACCCAGACTTTAAACCAGATTCGAAAGGATAATAATACTCTCTAACCGCTCCCCAATAGTTTGAGTAATCATTTAGGGAATCTATATTTATAGAAGGTTCCCGTGCATCGAATCTTAGCATTTCAACAATGGCGTTGAAGTTTGGCTGCGATGTTAATCCAGATAAACCTCCCAGGGCGACATCCACGACATCTACACCAGCTTCTACCGCTTTTAAATAGGTGGCAGATTGAATGGACGAGGTATCATGCGTATGTAAATGAATGGGAATGTTTACTTTTTGTTTTAATGCTGAAATAAGTTCGAAAGCGGCATGGGGTTTTAATAAGCCGGCCATGTCTTTTATGGCTAAAATATGAGCGCCGGCATTTTCAATGTCCTTGGCCAGGCTTGTATAGTATTTTAGATTGTATTTCGTGTTTTTGGGATTTAAAATATCACTAGTATAGCAAATAGAACCTTCTGCCAAACCTTTTGTTTTTTTTCTTACATGATCAATACAGGGCGCAATGGATTCCATCCAGTTAAGGGAATCGAAAATTCTAAAAATATCGATGCCGTGTTCCCAGGATTGCTCTACAAACTTTTCTATTAAATTGTCTGGATACGCTTTGTAACCCACACCATTAGAGCCTCTTATAAGCATTTGTAGCAATATATTTGGCATGGCTTTTCGAAGCATTTGTAAGCGCTCCCAGGGATTTTCCTGTAAAAAACGCATGCAAACATCAAAAGTAGCGCCGCCCCAAACCTCCATGCTAAATATTTCCGGGTGGTTTTTTGCGTAACCTTCTGCAACTTTCATCATATCATAAGTACGCATTCGGGTTGCCAATAAACTTTGATGGGCATCACGCATGGTGGTATCTGTAAAATGAACTTTTTTTTCATGCTTCAACCATTTTGAAAACTTTTCCGGACCTAATTTTGTGAGTAGATCTTTAGTGCCTTCAGGATAATTGGCCGTTACGTCGAATTTTGGGATTTTAGGCTTTACAAATGTTTTTGATGTATCTAATTTTTTTATGTCCTCATTTCCATTTATGATGATATCACCAAGGTAAGTGATCAGTTTTGTAGCTCTATTTCTGGGTATGCTAAAATTAAATAAATCTGGGTTTGACTTGATAAAATTAACCGTTACCTTTCCTTCTTTAAAAGTATCGTGCTTAAGAATATTGATCAAAAAAGGGATGTTGGTCTTTACGCCCCGAATCCTAAACTCGGATAAAGCACGTATTACTTTTCTACTGGCTCCATCTAAAGTCCTACTATTTGCAGTAACTTTAACTAACATGGAATCGAAAAAAGGGGAAATGGTAACCCCTTGGTATATACTTCCAGCATCTAAACGAATGCCAAACCCCGAAGCACTTCTGTATGCCGAAATAGTCCCATAATCTGGTTTAAAATCGTTTTGAGGATCTTCTGTAGTTATTCTACATTGTAAAGCATACCCTGTTACTTTTATAGTTTCCTGATTGGCGATTTTTATTTGCTGATCGGATAATTTATATCCACCTGCTACAAACAATTGAGTCTTAACCAAATCAATATTGGTGACTACCTCTGTGACGGTGTGTTCTACTTGAATTCTAGGGTTTACTTCAATAAAATAAATCGAATCATCGGCATCTACCAAAAACTCTACGGTACCAATATTATTATAATCTACAGCTTTACAAATGTTAATGGCATACTGGTATAGGGCCGTTTTGGTTTCCTCTTTTAAACCATAAGAAGGAGCAAACTCTATGACTTTTTGATAGCGGCGTTGTACAGAACAATCCCTCTCGTATAGATGTACCATATTGCCGTGGTTGTCTGCAACAATTTGAATTTCAATATGTTTTGGGTTTTCTACAAATTTTTCTAAAAACACGGTATCGTCTCCAAAAGCATTGAGGGCTTCCCGTTTACTTTCATTAAAAGCGCTTTTTAACTCTTCTTCTTTTCTTATAACGCGCATACCTCTACCACCACCGCCAGAAGCAGCTTTTAGCATGATAGGAAATCCAATTTTTTCAGCTTCACTTAAAGCTGTTTTTATATTGTTTAGAGGCTTGATATTGCTTTTTATAATAGGAATATTATTATCTAGGGCCACTTTTTTAGCTGTGATTTTATCACCTAAAGACTTTAAAACAGCTACTTTTGGTCCAACGAAAATGATGTTGTTATCTTCACAAGCTTGTGCAAAATCTGCATTTTCGGAAAGAAAACCATAACCGGGATGAATAGCATCTGCACCACTTTCTAATGCAATTTTTATAATAATGTTTATGTTCAAGTATGGTTTTAAAGGATCATTGTCTTCACCTATTTGATAAGCTTCATCAGCTTTGTGCCTATGCAGGGAATATCTGTCTTCAAATGTGTAAATACCAATGGTTTTTACGCCAATTTCTGCACATGCCCTAAAAACTCTTATCGCAATTTCGCCACGATTAGCGACCAATACTTTTTTAATTTCCATTTATTAAATAATTTCCGTTATATGTTATATAAGATTATAAACTTAATAAATTATGGTGAATAATTAAGTTGATTTTTATATAATTGACAGTTTATGTGGATTCGATTATTAATAATGTAATTTTAATTTTATAAGCTTTTAAAAAAAATTATTTTTACCCAAAAAAAGATACTCATGAGAATATTTGCTATAGGGGACATTCATGGCGGTTTAAAGGCTTTAATTCAAGTATTGAACAAAATTGAAATTAAAGATGGGGATACCCTTATTTTTATGGGTGATTATGTAGATGGTTGGAGTGAATCGGCTCAGGTCATTCAGTTTTTAATAGAATTATCCCAAAAAATAAATAGTGTTTTTATAAAGGGCAATCACGATGTTTGGTGTGAGAACTGGTTGCGATCCGATGATGTGGATCCTATTTGGTATATGCACGGTGGAAAAGAAACTATTGAAAGTTATGCTCCTTTTTCTGAAGATGAAAAAAAGAAACATTTAGCATTTTTTGAAAACATGCCATTATATTACATTGATGATAAAAATCGTTTATTTGTACACGCAGGTTTTACATCGATGCATGGTGTGGAAAAAGAAGTGTACAAAGAAACATTTTATTTTGATAGGACACTTTGGGAGATGGCCTTAACAAAGGACAGTAATATAAGCGAAGACTCTCTTATGTATCCTAACCGTTTAAAACATTATAAAGAAATTTATATAGGACATACGCCCACTACTAATTTTAAATCTGATACCCCAATGCATGCCGGTAATGTTTGGAATATTGATACAGGTGCTGCATTCAAAGGGAAGTTGTCCGCCATAGACTTAGATTCAAAAGCTATTTTTCAAAGTGATAATTTGCCAGCATTATACCCTAATGAAAAGGGGAGGAATAAGGATTGACATTCCTGCCTTACTTAAATAACGTGAGTTCGATTTAAAACAAGGGAATTTTTAACAATAAATTCACTAATAAAGCGATTTGTCGCCTTGAGCGCAGTCCTTTAGATTTGTATAATAGATTATATCTATAATGATGATGATGATTAAAGAGGGGGTGCAGGGGGAGACTCATAGCTAATAAAAATGTTAATAACTTTGAATTGATGAATAAATA
>NZ_JAQZAT010000011.1 GCF_028736925.1 Flavivirga sp. 57AJ16
TCGTAATCTTCCTGAAGGGGAAAAAAGAGAAAGACGACCCTGTAAGTCAGAAATTCTTTGTACTTTCATAATTATCGAAGATAAAAACCCCGTTTTTGTGCCTTTTTGGCCTTTTTCGGGGTTTATTTATACATCAATATACAACAAAACCCTCGTTTTCACAAGGGCTTTCGTGTTTTCTGAATGTGCCTAGCCAAATCAATATAAAATAACATGATCCTTCAGAGTAAAAACCGATTTTATTCGTTATAAATACTCACCGTAACTAGGCTATGCCTAGCGACTTAGATATATTATGCTAATTTTAATATTATTGATTTTTCTATTTAATATAACGGAATTATAAACTATTTGGGATAAATTCCATTTTAGGGGGCATCGCATTTATTATTAGTGTTTCAAACATATCATCCTCTTTTCGATTAATGTTAAAATTAATTCTTGCAAGATTTAGCAAAATTTTTATTTATTATTTAGGGGATATAGGATCCCTTCAACTACTCTAGAATTCTTATTGATTTTTAATACAAGTTTTTTTATATCATCTTCTATAATAGCTTCTATTTCTGCTGTTTTTTCTTCGTCTGTCAATAATGGGATATTGTTTTTTAAACCATCTATCACCTCATCAAAAAACTTTTTGTTATATCCTTTCTTTTCTTCAATCTCTTTCTTTAAGCTACTTTTTATCTCATGGAGTTCTGCTGTATCTATTTCCTTTGAAAGCTTTTTGAGCTCTTGGTAAACAATGGCTACTAGCCTGTCTGTTTTTTCTGGGTTGCAGTTGAAACTAATGGTTAGGAAAAAACTAGGTTGTGGCATGTACTGTAGGCTTCCTTTAACCCGTACACCATAGGTGCCACCTTCTTCTTCTCGTATTTTTTCTAGATAGCGTTTAGTTAGTAATTGCTCTACAATAGTAATAAGCAGTTTGTTTTTGTTGCTGTATTTTAATTTGCCTGTAAAGCTTATGTTTACAGTTCCTTGTGGGGTTTGCATTTTACGTGAGAGGTGTACTTTATGAATACCTGGCCGTGGTTTCATATTGTGGTCTATTGCTTTTTCTTTGGTATGGTTCCCTGGAATGCTTCCTATATATTTTTTTGCCAGTTCTAAAAACTGTTCGGTTTTGATATCTCCCATGAATACGAAATCGAAATCGGATGCATTTTTTATACGGTTCGTATAAATAGTTTTTATGGATTGCATGGATAGACTATCTATAAGCTGCTTATTAAATAGTGTTTCTCTACGACTGTAATTGCTTCGTGCTAATTGTAAGGAATCGGCTAAATCACTTTGCACGCTGCCTTTTATAACATCGTGTAAGTTTTCTAAGTTTTGCTTTGTAATGTTAAAAGCCTGATCATCAAATCTGGGGGCTGTAAATGTGAGGTAAATACCCTTAAACAATTTTTCGATGTTATTTAGATTACTGTAACCTGACAACGATTCTTCAAAATCGCCTATCTTCACTTCAACGGGAACAACTTCTCCAGACGCGTTTAAAGCTATTTTATTTAAGTTGCCCAATCCAGATGCTGAAGTAAATACGGTAGCATACAGTGCATTGGGCAGCAAGGTTTCATCTAATAAGGATTTACCTCCTGGACTAAACGCATTAAAGTAAACATCGTTATTTTTCCTGATACCTGCGAATAGGCTTATACGGGCACCATTGGACAAGGTATACCTTACCGTTTTACCTCCTTTTAATTTTTCTTCATGCACGACCTGAGCTCCAGGTAGATCTAAATCCATTAATTTTTCATCAAGCGTTATTGCTTTATAGGGTTCTGGTCTAACTTGTCTTGCTGTTTCTAAGACCTCTAAGACCTCTGCTTCTGTAGGGTATTGAACAGCATCTGTTCCTTTAATGGCTATGACATGATCTTTTGTGGTACTATAAGCATGGAGGTAGTCAAGTAAATCGTTGTTTGTTAATGTTTTTAAATAAGCTAATTCAAAGCGTTGCTCCCAAGCATAATCCTGAAGCTGGTGGTTTTTAAAAAAGGCTTCATACAGTTTAATGGCATTATAAATACTACTACGCCCCGTACTGTTAGGTCTGTTAAGATTTCGTTCCATGGACGATTTTACACGATTAAATTCACTTGGAGTAGCACCATACAACATGAGTCTTCTAAATTCTGTGAGTGCAAATTGCAAGGCCGGCAATAGACTATCTCTTTTAGGCTGCATGGTTATTTTTAGCACGTCCAGTGGTCTTACAATATTCTCAAAACCAAAGTGTATAGAAAGCACTGGACTGGATGGCCATTGGACTATTTCTTGCAAACGCTGACTGAATATCGTACTGAGCATCCTTTGTTTTATGCTATTTTCCAGTACTTCTTTTTCTGACAGATTATGATCTACGGCGTGTTTTATATAATATTCTATTTCTGGTGCACCAAGTTCTTTATCGGTTACATTTAAGTAAATAACATCATTTCCCAATGGGACGTTATAGGAGATACGCTCTGGTAGGTTCTTACGAAGAGGGATATTGGAAAAGATTGTTTTTATCTTTTGTTCCATTTTTTTTACATCTATATCCCCAACCACAATAACGGCTTGTAAATCGGGTCTGTACCATTTTTCGTAATAGTCCCTTAATTCTTTATACTTGAAATTGTCGATAACGTCCATGGTACCAATGGGAGATCTTCTAGCATATTTTGATCCTACCAATAAACCTTGATTCTTTATAGTATCGGTGGTACGAATTTTTGGATTGTAACGGGTACGCCATTCTTCTCTTACAACACCACGCTCATTATCTATCTCCTTATTGTCTAGTGTTAAACTTCCAGACCAATCATGAAGTATGAGCAACACCGAATCTAAAAACCGCTCGTTATGTACGGGAACATTTTTTATGTTATACACGGTTTCATCATATACGGTAAAAGCATTGATATCATTGCCAAATTTTAAGCCGTTTTTCTCAAGGTATTCCAACATTTTTTTATCTTTAAAATGTGCTGTTCCATTAAAGGCCATATGCTCCAGGAAATGAGCCAGACCACGCTGACTACTTTCTTCTTGTATAGCGCCTACATTTTGTGCAAAATAAAAGCATGCGCGATCTTTGGGATCCTCATTATGCATAATGTAATAATGCATCCCATTTACAAGCTTTCCCGATGTTACTTTTGCTGGTTTGAAAGTACTTACCTCTTGGCTATTTGTAATATAGATACTAAATAGGAATAGAAAAGTTATATAAATCTTATTTTTCATTTATACTATTTTATTTTTATTTGCTGTATTCTAATCCATTAATGCTTTTTCAGACATATAAATAAGAATCATTCTCAATATTTTTTGATTATTGTACGACCATTTTTTTGATTGTTAATCTATTTTTGGCTACATTTTTTATTTTCAATAAATAAGTTCCAGATTTTAATTCTGGAAGTTGTGTAGTATGTTTTGAGTTTTTAGTAATAATTTGCTCGCTTAATAACTTTTGCCCCAACATATTATAAATACTTATCGTATTTTCTCCATCGAGTACGTTTGAAATTTTTAAAAGATTACCAGCTCTTATTGGATTAGGAGATATGGATATGCTTTTACTTACATCTTCAAAATCATCAACACCTAGCAAAGAACTATTTAAAGCTTGATAAGCATTTATTCTACCATAACCGTAATAATTATCAAAGCCCAAAATATCTTCTGATACTTTTCCTACTTGATCTTCGGCTGTATTTCTGATAATATTTCTAATATCATCAGGTGATAGATTAGGATTTTTGGCTAACAATAAAGAACTTAATCCAGTAACTAAAGGTGTTGCTTGAGAAGTTCCTCCCCAGTAAGAGTTATAATTTGTATCATTTACATAATTTAATCCGTAAATAAAGTTTCCTGGAGCAACTACATCAATATGGCCTCCGTAGTTACTACCACTATTATCATTCCAAAAAAATGGAGAAGAACGTTGATCATTAGGATCTGTGGAACCAACAGCTATGGTTTTCTCATAACCAGCAGGGTAATAAGTGACATTATTATTTGTATTCATCATACAAGCTACTATTGTTACTCCATTAGCATTTGCATAATTAACAGCCATTTGCATGCTAGTAGAAAAACCAGCCCCACCTACAGACATGTTAATTACCTTTGCCCCATTATCAACTGCGTAATATATAGCATCAACCCACCAAGAGTAATAGCCTGAACTATTCTCATCTAGAATCTTACATATCATCAACTTACAATTCCAATCTACCCCTACATACCCAATATTATTATTGGCATTAGCTCCTATAATACCAGCAACATTTGTCCCATGTCCATCATCATCAATAGCATTATTATCATTGTTTGCAAAATCCCATCCATTTATATCGTCAATATAACCATTGTTATCATCATCAATTCCGTTTAAAACTTCTTTTTGATTTGTCCAAATTCTCCCATTAAATTCTGGGTGATCTAGTTTTGCACCACCATCTAAAACAGCAACAATAATATTGGAATCTCCTTGTTCTATATCCCATCCAAGTTCCATATCTATATCTGCGTCATTTACCGCTGACGCGTTAAATGTGCCATCATTATACAACCCATATTGTCTTGAGAAATAATTATCATTAGGAATTGTTGGTAATACACCTCGTTTCCCTCCAGCATGACCAATAAAATTTGGCTCTACATACTCAATTTGTTCTATGTTTTGATATATTTTAATTAAACTATCTAAATCTTGTTGTGCTGTAAAAGTTAAAATATAAGTATCTGCTTTTTTCTTGTTACCTGTGAGTTTAATTGTTTCAACTTTTAGTTTTTCATTTAAAAAATCTAAAGATTTATGATTAAACTTTTGCTCACTTAATACATTTTTGAAGTGATGCTTTGGGTTAGGTTTAAACTTAATGATAAGTTCGTTGGTAGCTAAATTATTAGACTTTTGCGAAAAAGTTATGGATGAAAATAAAATACATAATAGTGGAAAAATTATTTTTTTCATGTGTCATATTTTATATGTTATTTTTGTTAAATTAGGAGTAAAAGAAGCTTAGAATATCCACCATACAGGATAATCTTAGCATTGAACTCATCTTGACTTTTTCTATTTCCTAAAAAATGGCTAATATTCACCCATATTTCGTTATTTTTCTTATCCGTAGCGATGCTATGCCTTTCAAAAAGTGCCTCATCTGGACAAATATTATCTCATTTTCGGTAAAACACATAAAGTCAAGATGAGTTCATTTATATATTTGCAAAAAAAGGTAGTTTATACTAGTATTTAAGAAAATTAACTTTTATCAAATATTTCTGAAAGCTTTTGGGCAAGTGCTTCGCCTCTCAAGTTTTTGGCTACAATTATTCCTTCTGGGCTAATAAGATAATTTGCAGGCACAGAGTTTACACCATACTGAAGTGCCACTTCATTTTTCCAATATTTAAGATCGCTTACATGAATCCAAGGAAGACCATCTTTTTCAATGGCTTTTTCCCAAGACGCTTTATCTGCATCTAAAGATACGCCCACAATTTCAAAATTTTGATCTTTATATTTATTGTAAGCCTTTACTACAAAAGGGTTTTCTGCCCTACAAGGTTTACACCAAGCTGCCCAAAAATCAACAAGTACATATTTTCCTCTTAAAGAACTCAATTTAAATTCTTCACCATTAATTGTAGTCTGTGTAAAATCAATTGCTTCTATACCTATTTGAGATTTTTTTGCTATCGCGATTTTTTTGGCAATGGATTTTCCTATAGGTGTCTGTCTTAAATTTTTATCAAACAACTCATTAAATTCTTCATCTGCTTTTATAGGATCGAAATTCTTTGGCATTCTATGACGTGAAAACCTTTGTAAGGCTACGTAAGAATTAGGATGGGAAATTATAAATTGATGTGCCACCGCTCTAATACTATCTACAAAAACCTGTATAGTATCGTAAGTAATTAATTTTTCTTCTTTATTTCTCCCATCCATTCTTTTAAAAAGTGCTTGGATCTCATCTGTTAAAGGTGATATTTGATTTTCAATTTCAATAGATTCATCTGTAAGCACAGATCCTTTTAAATTAGCTTCTTTAATTAAATTAACCGCAGATATTTGCATTGCAGAGTTATCAATAAAAAAATTATACACATCTCTTTCTTGATATTTTTTAGGGAATGTTTTTCCATGACGAACACTTATTGTTGCGTTTGCTGGATGCATTAATTTTCCCGTAAAAGTAAATTTTCCATCTTCTATTAATGAGGTGTCCGTAACTGTAGAATCATTCTGTTTATAAGAAAGAACTGCTATTGATTCTGGTTCTAATGATTCCATTTCACCATTTATCACGTAACCATCTTCTTTTAATTGACCTTTTTCTTTGTTTTTGCAAGCTCCCAATAAAAGTAAAGAGAACGCTATAAAAATTATTTTTTTCATTGAGTTTTGTTTTTTAAGAAATGGTCTGTTTATGTTTAAACACGTGAAACCAATTTATATTATTAGACTAAAGTTTACTTAATTGAGGTTTAGTACCTTATTTCAAAATTATTTGCGATATCATTCATTTTTGAATGTTGCCCAACTTAATTTTTTATATAATATTTAGTTTGATTTAAATTTTGAATTGTTTTAATGAAAAATTAAACACATACTAATTAACGCTTCTGCTTATATATCCTTTAGTGGTATCATCACTAACAAGAGCTATTAAATTTTCTTTTTCTTTTTGTGTCAAAATCTTTTTTAGACCTGGAACTATATAAAATAGCATTAAATCTTTTTCCCTATCGGTCAAATTAGGAATTGTATTTTGGACCTCTTGAAGAAAACTTTCTTTTCCTTCTTTTGTTAGCTTTAACCTTGCTCCTAGATCAAATACAGGTAACGTTTTTAAGTTTGACAACCCTAAAGATTCTACATGTTTCCTTACTTTATCTAACTCTGAAATAGAAGTATCTTGATAATAACCTTTTACAATCTTTATGAAGTAAGACTCGTATTTACCCAGTAAAATTGAATCTGTTTTTTTAGTGCCTACAACCTTTCTAAATTTATTGCGGTTATTTTCTAAAAATTTAAATCTATCTGAATCTAGTGGAGCAAACATTTCAAAAACAAATAAAGCTTCGTTACTTATTTTCTCTTCTTGGTGAAGGTTATTATAAAATTCATCAACAAAAGAATCTACTTTTATAGTATGCGTATTAATTAATGTTTGTATATACGCAGACTGCAGCTTTTTATTTCTTTCACCAGAATCATAACGTTCTTTTAAAGCACCAAAAGCTATTTCTGGATTAAATGATTCATCAACCTTATTTATGAATTTTTTTCCATCAAGGATACCTCCAGCAAATATGTGTACCATATTGCCGTTTTTATCTAATATTACAAAAGTAGGATAAGCCTTTACATTATATTTTTCAGCTAATTTTGGACCTTCTTCTCCTTTTTCTGCATTTATTTTTAGATTTATAAATTTGGAATTAAAATAAGTTCCTAGTTCTTCTAAAGGAAAGACATCTCTATCCATGAGTTTACAGGGCCCACACCAATTGGTATAAAAATCGATAAAAATATATTTATTTTCTTCTTTGGCTTTAGTAATAGCTTGATTTATATTTATATCCTCAAAATCAATGCCTTGCCCTACTATAGTCATTATATCACATAGAAAAACTATTAAAAACAATACTTTTTTCATTTTATGTTTTTTAAACAGGGTAATTTAATTTTTAAGTTTCATTACCCTGTTAATTATAATAAGTTAATCGTTGTTCTCTAAATCTGGGTTCGCAACTATAATTGTTTCTGGAAACCTAATCACTAAACGATTTTTAGTAAGCTGAAAAGTATTTGTTACTGATCCATCCGAATTATCATAAACAGTGTGGGTAACACTTTCTACATTCACAGGAATAAGAGGATCTACAGTAAGTCTTCTCAAATCAAACCAGCGTTCTCCAAATACTGCAAATTCGCGAATTCGCTCTTCAAAGATAAACTCTAATAAAGCTGTTTGATTGCCTGCTATAGGAGCTGGCACTATGGCATCTGCTGGCGGCATTCTATAACTTCTAAAATCTTCTAATACAGCAACGGCTCCAGGTAAATCATTAAGTCTGCACTTTGCTTCTGCATTTAATAAATACAAGTCTGGTGTTCTTACTCCTATTTGAGTGTTTTGGAAGCTTCCTATAGTTCTTTTCAAAATCCCTGGTGTTAAATAAGGATCTCCAGCGTATGTGTTAGGTGCATATTGAAATTCAATACGCTTGTCGTTATTATTATATAATGCAGCTGTTTCTGGAGTTATTACTATTTCATTAGCTCTGTTAACCCAAGGATTTGATATCTGTTTTGAATATATGTTTTCAAAATTTTCTGTGGTAACAGGCGGGGAAGAATAACCAGTATTATAATCGTATAAGCCAACATCAATTCCTAAACTGCCCGACTTTACATTAGCTAGCGATTCATTCAATAAAGGAAGCGCTTCTGCATCCTTGTGCATATAAAGATATACTTTTCCCAGTGTAATTTTTGCGGCATCACGACACATTCTTATCCTAAAACCTGTTTCTACAGGTAAATTAGGAATAGCTGTTGTTAAATCTTTTACAATAAGATCATATATTTCTTTTACAGTAGCTCTTGGGAAATCTGTTCTAACCAAATCTGCTTCTGTGATAATAGGAAATCCTAAATCGGTAGCAGAAGTAGCTTCATTATATGGTAAGCCATAATAATTTATTAGCAAAAAATAAGTCCAAGCTCTACCTGCTAAAGCTTCTGCTTGTAACTCAAGTTTTTGTTGTTCGGTGCCGCCTTTTGATTCAGGAACTTCGTTTATAATTTTATTATAAAGATAAAGTTGTTCCATTGGCATCAAAAGTTCATTGGAAAGCTCGTCTGCATCATAAAGAACATCTTCCCATTTAAATGCTCTTTGTACAAAATCACTTGCACTTTCAAAATAAGGGTTTACTGCTGCAACTTCATCTCCCATCAATACTTGAACATTTGCACTTCTCAAATTAACAAAATTTGTATTGAAAAAGATTTTATCATAATCTTCTGTATTTTCAGCTATAAGCCTTCCTTTCGGGACAATTTCAAGAAAATCATCTGAGCAGGAATTTAGCACAAAAATGCTGAAGCAAAATATTAATAGATTGTTGTATTTTATTTTATTTATAAGTTTCATAAGATCTCTTTTTAAAATTTTACATTTAAACCTAATGTGACTGATTTTCCTTGAGGGACACTTCTAAGTCCCGCATTTGAACCAACTCCTTGATGGTATTCTGGGTCAATGCCATAATCATTTTTTGTCCATAATAATATATTAGAGACCTGACCTCTTAATGTAATCTGATCTATGCCACTATTTTTAAATATATCAGAAGGCAAATTATAAATAAGATTAATATCTCTTATTTTAATAAAAGAACCACTTATTACATTGTTACTCCCATATATATAATAGTTGTTGTTTCTTGCACCAGAAGTTTCTACATCTACATGTCTAGGTATATCTGTGAATGCCTCGTCTCCAGATTGTTGCCATCTATTTAAAAAATCTGAATGAATGTTACCAGAAATAAAACTGTTACCAGTACCAATTCTAGTTCCTGAATAAAATTGATTTACATCACGTCTTAATACATGACCTAAATTAAAAATAGTATTCACGTTTAAAGAAAGATTTTTGTAGGTAAAAGTATTGCCCAAACCTCCAGTCCATTTAGGCTGTGATGTTCCCATATATTTTATATCTTCTATCTCAGTAATGTTTGGGTCTGTAGAAACTGTACCATCTGCTAATCTTACTTGTGGATCACCATTAGCATCAAGCCCTGCATAATCATAAGCGAATACAGCGTAAGCAGAATAACCCGTAACATACATATTATTTACAAGATCGTTACCTGAAGTAGGTGGAAATAATAGCTTAAGATCTGTAATAGTGTTTTTATTATAAGCGCCATTTAGTGAAGAGCTCCAAGAAAAATCTTTAGACTCTATATTTTTAGTATTTAAACTTAATTCAATACCATTGTTTTCAAGATCTCCTAAATTTCCGGTTACTGTATTATAACCTGTAAATCCATTTGTTGGAATTGCTCCCAAAAGATCAGTAGTCTTCCTATTATAGTAATCTATAGCTCCATAAATTCGTCCAAATAACCAAAAATCAATACCGAAATTTGTGGTAGCAGTACTCTCCCAACTAAGTTTTCTATTACCAGGTGTAGTAATAAGTAGCCCTGTTCTTCCTGGAAAAAAGTTACTGGTTGTTGCAGCTAATATATCAAATGAAGCAGCAGAACCAGGGTTTGGTGAATTTCCTGAAATACCATACGTAGCTCTTAAAGATAAGTTATTTAACCAATCGTTTTGTATAAAATTTTCTTTTCCAACATCCCATTTTGCTCCAACACTCCATGCTGGTTTATTTTGGGCAGATTTATCTAAACCGAATAAATTACTTTGGTCATTTCTAAAACTTCCACTAATTGAATATTTTTGATTAAAAGTATATGCCGCATTTGCATAATAAGAAGTAAACCTGGTAGTTGTTTCGCTACTTCCAACTTCTCTTTCACTCACAAGGGTACCAAGATTACTCAAGTTCCCATATCCAGGATAATTTGCGAAAAGGTTAGGTTTAATAACATTACCCAATACACTACTCCCTAATGGCGTGTTTGCATAGCTAGAGTAGTCTATATCAGCATACGTTTGAAGTCTGTCATCAAAACCTCTTACGCGACTTCTTCTAGAATAAGAAAATTGTTCTCTTGCCTCTTGACCCGCAATTACATTTACCTGATGCATTCTATCATTCCAATTTTTTGAATATGATAATTGGTTTCGTATGGTCCATGTTTCACCATTTACACTATTTGTTTCTTTAATACCTCCTGTAATCGGAACTACAAATTGTGGCGTAGCTCCTGGAGAACTAACAACGGCATATTCTAAAGCTTCAAGTCTTGCACGTATTGTGGAATGATCTTCAAAGTTCTCTGTATCAACAGAATTTGTACTATAGCCATATCTACCTACAAATGATAAACCATCAAAAATATCTACATCAAGTCCTAAAATATTTCTAAAGTTTTTGGTTTTATTTTTACTGTATTCGTAATCAACCTCATTTAGTGGCGTATAACCTAAATCAAGCCCACTTTGATTTTCAAAATCTGCTCTTACATCATCATTAAGTTCTGTCATATGAGACATTTCTATATTATTACCATTTGCATCTCTAAAAAGCTGATATGGTATATAACGACTATCTATACCGATATTATTTGGACTATAAGTGTCTTGATAAGTAATATCTGTTATTAAATCTACTTTTACTCTTTTACCTAATTCAAAGTTTTGTCTTAAGTTTAATTTATACCTGTTATTTTTCTCTCCAGGTCTATTACTTTGGGTGTTTGTGTAATTTCCTGAACCATAAAAAGAGTATGCCTTTTTACCTGCTGATACAGAAAGTGTATGTGTATTAAGTATAGATGGGCGGTACCATAATTTTTCTATTTGACTTCTATTGTCTATAGATGCTAAACTATCTAACTTTCTTCTTGCAGTTGCATTGTTAATTACACCACGATCTTGATCATATAAAATTCTTTCATGAGGTGGTATTCCATTTCCAGTAGTGCCAAAAGAAGTAACACTGTTATAAGTATTGCGTACCGGGTCAAAAATATCTTCAGCAATTTGAATAAAATCTTTACTATTAAGTACATCAAAATAACTCATATCGGGAGTACCTTGCATAGTAAGAAAAGTGTCATACTGTATTTGAACCTCTCCAGAAGTATTTCCTTTTTTTGTATTAATAACAATTACTCCATTGGCTGCTCTAGCACCCCATATAGAAGCTGCAGTAGCATCTCTTAAAACAGTAATATCTTCTATATCTTGAGGGTTAATATTTATAATTCCAGATCGTGGAAGTCCAAATTGATTCGTTCCTACATCTTCTATTGGAATCCCATCCACAACAAACAAAGGCGTACTAGAAAGACTTACACTAGATAATCCTCTAATCAATATTGGATCTAAAGCTTGTCCGGGACTATTATCTAAAGAAAGTCCAGGAACGAGTCCCTCTAAACGCTGCGTAATATCCATACTATTTGTACGGTTTTGAATTACACCCATATTCGGTTTAGAAAATGAGCCTGTACTTCTTTCTTTTGAGATGGTTTGATACCCTGTAGATACTAATTCTACAGCTTCTAATTCCGAAAAATTTTCTTCTAAAGTTACATTAATACTTTTTTGGTCTTCTACTAAAACTTCTTGGATTTTAAATCCTAAAGATGAAAACACTAAAATATTATATGAAGAAGATACCGTAATTGCATAATTACCTTCAATATCTGTAGCGACACCTTTGTTTGTCCCTTTTATTAATACTGTAACACCTGGAATTCCCAAACCGTTTTTATCTATTACTTTACCAGTAATATCAATTTGCTGTAGGTTGTTTTTGTTTTTAATGAGGATGGTGTTGTCCAAGGTTAGTACAACACTTAGGTCTTTGTTGGCAATACTCAACTGTAACAGCCTACCTGCACTAATGGTCCCTTTTTTTAATTCTACATTTGGAAAGTCTTCAAAGATGCTTTTTTGATAGATAAATTTGTAGTCTGTTTGATCCATTATAAGGTAAAACACTTCATCAACTGTTAAGGTTTTATCTTTGTCTATTTTTATTTTAATGTTTTGTGACAATACGTCGCTAGGCACTAAGCTAAATACAGACATACAAAAACAAAAAATAAATGTTTTTACCATAAGCATTAATAAACGTTTTCCTGAGGGGAAATACGTGTTCGTTGATTTAATTTTCATAAATTTACATTGTTAGTTAGTTAAACTTTTTAATTGATTAGCATTTACATAAGGGGGATTTTATAGTCTTGTACTTTGCCGGTCGAAACTAATGTCCTCCTTAATTTTTTCTATATCTCCTGAAGCTTTTTAGCTGAGAGAAGCTTCATTTTTAGTTATTTATTTTCATACGCGTTTTGGTTTTAAATTAGTTTTTTTTAGTTGGGCCACTTCCCTTTTAAAAGTTTCCTTTCGTGGCTTATTCTTATGTTATTTTCCCTAAAACTTTGTTTTCTATCACTTAGCTCTGCATTTTTTCACCTTATACCCTTGTATTTTCTATCTCCCTACTTTATAATAATCGTTTTCCCATCTATCATATAGGTACTTATAAAACTTGAGTTCCTTACGGCATCCATTAGGTCTACTATGTTTTGATCCTTGTTTAAAACCCCTACAAAAATGAAATCTTTCATGTTTTTATCTTCAAAAACAACATTTACATCATACCAACGTGAAATAACCTTCATAATATCACCAAGCGGTTTTCCTCTAAAACTAAAAATACCTTGCCTCCATAATGTTTCAGTAGTGGCATTAACTGTTTGCACCAATAAACCATCATCTTTTGTGTTTAATATTGCTTGTTGATTTGGTATTAAAATTTGATTTTGATTTACGGTATTAATAGTAATTTTTCCCTCTACCAAGGTGGTATAAATATAGGATTCGTCTTTATATGCCTTAATGTTAAACTCGGTACCTAATACTTTAATTTCTTGATTATTATTGTACACTTTAAAATCTGAACCTTTATATTCTGCACTTGATACCACATCAAAATAGGCCTCACCATATACCAGTTCTACTTGACGGGTTTCTCCTTCGGTAAAACTAACAGGGTACTTTATTTGAGATTCAGAATTGAGCCATACTTGGGTACCATCGGCAATAGTAATTTTGAATTGCCCGCCACGAGGAACAGTAAGCGTATTGTAAACGACTTGTTTATCTTGCTTTTCTCCTTCTCCATACACTATTTCTTTACCGTTACTGGTTGCATTAGGGATTTGATAGGCCCTATCTTTTTCCAGTGTTATGATTTCTCCTGTGTCTAAAGTTAAAATGGCTTTATCTGTTCCGTGCTCAATATTATTGTTTACGATGATTGGGGTCTTGCTTTGGGGAGTACTAAATAAATTATCCTTAAAAACATATCCTGTTACCAGAATACCAATTAGGCAAGCAGCAGCTGCGTATTTAATTGTTCGACTAAAAAAAAGACCGCTCTTATCTTTTAATTTTGGCTTTACTTTAAGCCAACCTGTATTGGAATCAATCGATCTCAATTTAATATCCAAATTGTAATTCTCTCTAACAATCTGTTTAAAGACATCCTGATTCTTCGATTTTTGAAGCCACAAGATTAAGCTCTCTAATTCCTTGTTTGAAATATTACCAATGAGATATTTAAGAATTATTTTTTTCACAATTAAACATTTATTTTTCTGTGTTCTCTTATGTGACGATTTTTTTTTAAAAACCCCTAAACAATTAATTATTTTTTTGTAAACTTTACCACAAATAACAGTTTTAACATTATATATACATATATGGGGACTCTTGGGATTTGGGAACGTATAAAAAAAGGCGACAGAACTGCCTTACAGCAACTCTTCGACCAATATTATCACCCATTATGTATCTACCTTCTTCAATACACCAAAAAAATGGATGAAGCTGAAGATATTGTCCAGAATATTTTTTTAAACTTATGGGAACGCCGAACGACTTTGAACATTAAACGGTCTTTAAAGTCTTATTTATACAGCTATGCCTATAATGAATTTATTGAAGCCACTAGAAAAGACAAAAGGGACACCCTCCTTATTGATCGTCTAACCTATGAAGCGCTACAGCCAAAAATAGAACAGAGTTATCAACAAAAGGAAACTATCATGGATAAACTCAGTAGTTCTATAGATAGTTTACCTCCACGTTGTAAGGAAATATTATTATTGAGTAAAATGGAAGGTTATGATTACAAGTCAATTGCCGACAAATTGGAAATCTCTGTAAAAACAGTGGAAGCCCAAATGCAAATCGCTTTTAAACGGATACGAAAAGAATTTAAAAGGGATGGGGTTATTTTCTTTCTTATACAGGACTATACTTTTACAAAGTAGGCATCGTAAACCTACAATAGAATATTTAATAATGGTAATGGGCATTAAAAAATCCCATATTAACATTCTTAAAAATGTATTTGATATTAGGAAGCTCTCTTATCTACATCATAACCCAATTTCCCTATCTCTTGACCAAATAATATGGCTTCTATGATATTATTTTCCATACCAATACAACGAATTTAAATGATTAGCGCCTTCTAATACCAATTATGAATTAAAATGAGCTACAGAAAACGATATTGCTTATTTGTTTTTGCCTGCTGCGAGTTATTTGCATAGCCTAAGTTATGGAAATGACGAGTAAAGTGATAAAACGAATTAATGAATGTGTTTGAATTGCGTATTTTAATTCATAATTGGTATAAATCCTTTAATGATTTATAGAGGGATTCCAACAAGTCAAAATGATTAGCGATTTTCAACACCGTATCTAATGTTGCGTTTTTTCCATTCTCAAATTTTTGAATGGTATAGCTAAGTCGATATAAAATGGCATAGAATATTTAGAAATAAAAAATTGAAGTTCAAGATAAAAAGCGCAGGCATAGCTTAGTTACGGCGAGTATTTTTAACGAAGATATTCGGTTTTTACTCTGAAGGTTCATGTTATTTTATATTGATTTAGCTATATATCGAGAGATCCCCAATGCTTCGGCAAGATCTTCTTGAGACATTACTTTGTCTTTTATGCTGCATATTTCTTTTTATACCAAATAAACTTCAAAATGATTGGTAATAAATTTGAATTATATTTTCTTTAGATGTGATAAAAAACATATGCATAGCCTAGTTCAATGTCATTAAGTTAAGGTCGTAATGTCAGTCTGAGCCTTTCGTCTCCGCTCAAGACAGGCTAAAGTCGAAGACCTATTGGAGTTCTAGTTTTTATTAGCATTTCGACTTTAGTTTATGCTGAGCGCCCGCCTGCCGGACCTACGGTGTACCCACATTTTTTTTCAATATAAAGAACAAAAGCTTATTTCCTTTTTTACTTACTTTTCTTTGCTCGTCCAAAGAAAAGTAACAAAAGAAAAGACGCCCTTTCGAGAGGGATTTCTTCTCATGCTGTCGCCAGAGAAGAACCGGGCACAAAACTTCGCGTCGCCCCATCGCCATAGCCAACGCCAATGCTCCTGTTCCTCGAAGCTTTTGTGCCCTATCCTTCCGAAAGGTCGGGGACAGCCCTATGGTATTTTTCCAACAGCTAGCAGAGAGACCTGAGCGCTCTATAAAAAGCGGTCTGCGAGACTGGTACGGCAAACCTATACAGAAAGCAAGGGACATAGGGCGAGTTCTTTTTATCTGTGGCTGCGACAGAGGATCATGATTTGTGGGTACTCCGTAGCTGCTGGACGGGCAGGCAGACGAAGTACAATCAATGTGACAAATAAAGAACAAATTTCCTTAACTTAATGACATTGAGCTTAGTTACGGCGAGTATTTTTAACGAAGATATTCGGTTTTTACTCTGAAGGTTCATGTTATTTTATATTGATTTAGCTATATATCGAGAGATCCCCAATGCTTCGGCAAGATCTTCTTGAGACATTACTTTGTCTTTTATGCTGCATATTTCTTTTTAAACAGTACTTTGTAAACAACCGGTATGAAAATGAGTAATATTATGGTAGCAAAAAGCAACCCGAATATTACACTTATTGCCATAGGTGACCAGAGTTCGCCACCACCAGTCCACAATGGAATCATACCGCAAGATGTGGTAAGGGTAGTAAGCAAAATTGGGCTAAATCTATCATTTGCCGCTTTTTTAATGCCCTCTTCGAATGGTTTGCCAGAGGCTAATTCTGAATCCATTTTGTCTATTAATACAATGGCATCGTTTATAATAATTCCCGCTAATGAGATGATACCCAAAAATGCAGTGAAGCTAAAAAATGAATCCGTTACCAAAAGCCCAGATGATACACCAATAGCAGCCAGTGGAATAGTTGAAAGAATTATTATTACCTTACGAAATGAATTAAACTGTAATACAAGAAGTAATATAATAATGATAAACGAAAGCGGTAATTTTTCAGCTACTGCTCCCATGGCATCATTTCCACTCTCTGCGTCACCTCCCAACTCAAAGGTATAACCAGGTTTCCATGTTTTGCTTTGTTCCTTTAGCCAAGGCTCCAGTTCTTTAATTATCTCAGAAGAAACCACATTTTCGCTTATTTGAGACTCTATGTTTATGGAACGTTTTAAATCTCTCCTCAAAATCTTTGCAAATACCCATTCTAAAGAAATATCCGCAACTTGTGTAAGAGGTACACTTTGCCCAGTTATTTGAGAATAAACACCCAAAGTCTCTAACATGTCATAGGTTATGGTATCCTTATTATTATTCTGTAAAACTATGGGAATGTTGTCTTCATTTTCTCTATATTCTCCCACACTATAACCAGAAAGTGCCGTATTTAGTGATAGCGCAACATCTTGGTTTGTTAGTCCTGCTCTGCCCAATTTACCTTCGTCAACGTCAATGAATACTTTTTTGATTTTTGGGCCCCAATTGTCACTGACATTTTTTGTACCCTTGGTTTGTGTAAGCTTCTTTTTTATTTGATCGGATATCAGGAATAACTCTTCTGGGTCATCACCAAAAACACGTACTTCAATGGGTACATCTGAAGCACCTGCACCTGTAAGCCTTTTTATCTTTACATTCGCATTAAGCAGATTATCTTTGGCAAACTTATCCAGCTTATTTATAACTATTTGATTCGCATCACCAGAATTGGTGTTTATTAGCATATACGCATAAGATGAGTTGGGTTGGTCTTGTGAATATCCCAAATCATAAGATTTTGGTCCCCTACCAATATAAGAGGACCAGCTTTCAACACCTAGTTTGGCATTGTTTTTAACAAATAAGCTGTCTTTTATATATGTTTCGATTTTTGCTATTTGCGCATCTGTTTCTTCGATTTTTGTCCCAAGAGGTAGCTCTAATTCTAAAGTTACGAGTTGACGGTCACTAGGTGGCATAAAGATTCCGGGGACTTTTGTAAAGCCATAGATTGCAAATACAAATAGTATAGTTATACCAACCAATACCCTTATTGGTTTGGCTAATGTTTTATTTAGAAATGTGTTATAGTAACCTCTTAAATTGTCAAAAATAGTCTTGTGTTCGGATTCACGTTTTTTTACTTTAAGCAAAACACTTCCTAAAAGCGGTATTATAGTGAAGGCTATAAACCAAGATGTCAAAAGGGTTATGGTAATTACCTTAAATATATTACCCATTATTTCGCCCATAACCGACTGTGCCAAATAAAAAGACATGAAAGCAGCGCAAGTGGTAAGTGATGAAATAAGCAAGGGCACCATAAACTCTTTACACGAGTTTACCGCTGCCTCAAATTTTGTTTGTCCTTCTTCTAATTTTTCTATAAGGGATTCGGTCATTACGATTCCATTATCGACCAAAAGACCTAATGCCATAATCAATGATGCCAAGGTTACTTGATTTAACCCTACATTGAACAAGCTCATTATCCAAAATGCCATAATGATGGTACACGGTATAATACTGGCAATTACGATTCCTGCTCTCCAGCCCAACACCAAAAGCACTACTAAAAGCACTATAACAACACTTTGTACAAGATTTACGACGAAGGTTGATGTTTTTTGCTGTACATCAATATCCTGAGAAGCTATTCTCAAGGCATGTAATCCAAGAGGCAACTCTTTATTAAATTCCACCAATACCCTATCAATGTCCTTACCTAGATTTATAATGTTTGAATTTTCCTTAAGCGATATATACAGGGCTAATGATTCTTCTCCATTTACCCGTACCATAGTTTTTCTAGGAGATTGATATGCTCTTTTTACGGTTGCAATTTCTCCTAGTGATACCAATTCATTGTTTCGAACAGGTACCAATAGGTTTTTTAAAGCTTCTACCGATTCGAAACTTCCTGATGTCTCGACAGTAATTTGCTCTTTGCCCATAGTTATTTCACCTGAGGGAATAATAATATTACTTTGCGAAATAGTACGTTCAATTTTACTGGCAGAGACCCCCAATTTGGTTAGTGTAGCATCTTCATAATCTATGAAAACCCGTTCTTCCGTTTCACCACCTATAACAACTTTGGCCGCATCATCTAATGCAATAAGCCTATTTCTTAATTTATCTGCTTGTTTTTGGATTTCAGAATAGTCAAAATTATCAGCTTGGATTGCTACAAAAATCCCATAAACTTCACCTATATCTTCATCGTTCAGATTTGGCCCATAGATTCCTCTGGGCAGATCATTTTGAATGTTCTCTATTTTTCTTCTGGATAAATCCCATATATCTTGAATTTCGTTTTCATCTACATGACCCAGTAATTTAATTTTTATTATAGATAGCCCTGTTCTGTTTGTACTTTCAATGGTTTCTACCTCAGGTATTTCCTGAAGCGCTTTTTCAATTTTATCTGTTACCAAAGCCTCCACACGTTCTGGGGTAGCTCCAGGAAATTGAGTAACGATGGATGCTGTACGCACTGTAAATGGTGGCATACTATCCCTTGATAGGTTTTGATATTCTACTAACCCCAGTATCAAAATGATAAAAAGCGATAGTATAGTAATCCTATTATTTTTAAATATTAGCCCTGTAAGATTCATTTGATTTAATTTTTGAATAGTTGTACTTGCATTCCATCATACAGATTATTTAATCCTGCTATAGCGATGTAATCGCCTTGACATATACCTGAAATGACATTAAAGTAATTTCCTGATATTTCGCCAATTTCAATGGTTGTTTTTACTACCTGATAAATACCATTCTCTTGGGATATAAGTTGATACATGAAATTACCAGATTCGTCTTGTCTAACGGCTTCTATAGGCACTAATAGGGTTTTGTTTTGAGATTCTGAATCCATTTTAAAGGTCACACTTGCTGAAAGACCAGGACGTAGATTACTATCTGGTTTGACAATATTAATGGTGATAGGGAAAGAAGCTCCTTGTGCCACATAGCCTATTTCTGAAATAACACCTTGTTTATTAACGTCATTAATAACTAGAACTACTTCATCATTTAACCTTACTTCGTTAATGTAATTTTCTGGCAGGGATACTTTTACTTGAAATTCGTTATTATCAGAATCGATAGTAATAATGTTAGCACCAGCCTTAACTACTTCATTTTTTTCTACATAAACTTTAGAAATGATACCTGAAGTGGGAGCAATAATCTTTGCATAATTATATTGATTGCTCGTAAGGCTTAGAGATTTTAAATTTGACTCATAGGCTGCTTTTGCCTGCGAGCACCCATTTCTAGCTTGCTCCAAATCACTTAAAGAAGCCGCTTGTGCTTGGTAAAGTCTTTTTGCTCTGTCTAATGTGGATTGTGCTATTTCCAATTGAACTTTGGAACTCCGTACAGCCTCATTGATTTGCTGATAACTTAAGTCTATTTCCCTTGTGTCTAATTGCGCTAATAGTTCTCCCTTTTTTACTTTTCTACCAACGGTTGCATTCATTTTAGTAATGATCCCGCCCATTCTAAAACTTAAATTGGTTATTGAGGCAGATTGGGTTTCGCCGTTAAAGGTTTTTTGTTTTTTTTCACCCTTATAACCCGCTATTGTATATTTTACCTTTTTTAAAGGTGCTTCTGCTTCTTTGGTTTTGTTATTCTTACAACCTATAAATGACAGGCAACTAATGGCTATGAGCCATACTATCAAGTTTTTTCTTTTTAAATTTATGATAAGCGACATCTTCTTAATCTTTTATTTATTAATGGATTGATTTAAACTTTCTTCGAATTTTTGTTTTTCTTCTGTACTTGCGAGCATACTAAAAAAGCCAATGCTATTTTCCAATTCCACAAAGGACATGATGTAAGCATAAACAGAATTAACATGGATAAGTTTGGCATTCAGTGCTGCATTTTGAGCATCAAAAAACGGTACGATTGAAATTGAATTTTCTAAATATAATTTTTGCAGGATTTCAAAATTCTTTTGTGCATTTTCCGCCGATTTTTCAGAAAGTACAATGTTGGTTTTTCCAGAAATCAGATTCGCTATTGAGTTTTGAATGTTTAACTTTAGGCCGTTTACAAGTTCTTTCTTTTGAAGTGTTAACTGCTCTGTTTGAATAGCTGTTTGTTGCCTTTTTATATTTTTTCTATTGCCCTCGAAAAGCGGAAACGTTAGAGTTAAACCTACATTCCAGTAAGAATCTATAAAGTTGCTAAAATTACCTGTAGGCTCTGAAGCGACTCCACTTCTATGAAGTATTTCGGACTGATTAACTCCTAATGAAACATTAGGCAAGTAAAAAGCCCTATTGTTAGATTTTTTTTGACGTTCTAATGCCTTGATTGCATACTCCAATTGTTTTACACCTGGAAAGTTGCTACTAGCATATTCATATAGATACTGGCTGATTTTTTTTACATCTTGAGGATTTTTTATTTGATTGACCAATAGGTTGCTGTCATAATAGTCAAATAGATTATTTTCTAAATGAATATCTTCAATATCAAAGTCATTATCCAAGGTGTTGTTTAAAAAGGTATTTAAGCTTTCTTTTGTGATAATTAAACCTGTCTGAGCTTCAATAAGACGCTGTGTTGCATTGGCTACTTCCGATTTCCAACGGTATACATCCGATTTAATTTTTGCTCCTATATCCGCTTGCAGTTCTGCTAACTCTAAATTTTTCTTTAAAACTTCAAGATTTTCTTTTTGAATATCTACGTTTGACTTTGCAAAAAGTATATTAAGATATAATTGATACGTCCGAAAAATAGTGTAATTAACTTCCTGTTTAGTTGTATACTTCTGTGCCTCGTTAAGCAACTTTTGGATTTTAATATTGGCAATTACCGATTCTGAATAAATAAGTTGTGATGCATTTGTAGATTGTATAATAGAACATTCTGATTGCCCTATAAATTCGTTGGTGGCTTCCTCGTTTATTTGAGAAGCTTGTACGCCCACATTGACAGTCGGTAAATAATGAGATTTTGCTTCTCGTATATCTTGTTCTGAAAGTGCAATATCCTTGTAACTTATTTGTACGCCCAGATTAGCATTAATTGCTTTTTCCAGTATTTCTGTAAGACTATATGTGAATTCATTAGAATCCGCTTCGCCATTAATTAAATTAGCGGTAAACAATGTTTGAAAAGTTGGGGAAAAATGGATTGCTTTACTTGTTTCTACATTGAAATAGAGCTGCTTTTTTTGACCAAGTGATACTTGTAAGTCTTTTGCATTTTCGCCTCTTCTTATTTCATCAATCATCAAACCTAGTTTTCTAAAAATCGACTTGGCATCTTTTTCAGATGATACTCCGGACAAAATACCTGCTTCTACATATTGTTGTAAGGGTGAGTACGAAGGAATAGCCTTTACCTTTAGATAATCAACAATTACCTGGATGTCCTCACGAGATATTTCAAAGGTGGTCCCTAAGAATACTGCATCGGTATCTGCAGGAATCTTTACTAATGATTTAGCGATATCATCATCTAATACAACAGGATAGATTGTACAATTAAGCTTCTGCGAAAGTGCTTCAATACCTTTTTCAAATTTGTTTTTCCCTATAGTATTTACCATTTCTTGATAAATGAGCACACTCAATTTTTTATATGGAAAAAGCTCGTAAAATTGGTTTAGTTCTTGCTCTAAAGATCTACTGGTGAGGATATAGCTGAAATTATCGACTCCTGACGTGCCTTTTTCTGTAAGCGGAATATTTTGAATTGCAGTATTTGTTATTCCTAATGCTATTGTGGGCCTAGTGATATTTTTGGACTCCAGAATGGTTTTGGTAGATTTTATTCCAACAAGTACAATAACATCACAGCTAGCAGACAATTGGGTATAAGCATTGTTGATTTTTATTGCATTGTAGTCAGCAGCAACGATATTTTTATCTAATAAGGATAATTGTGCAGAGCTTCCAATGGTCTTAGCAACCTCTTCCCTAATATTTCTTTTAAGAGTATTTTGTTGAAGTTCATCATATTTATAATCTGTAATTACACCAATGTTTAAAGCTTGTGCAAAGCTATAATTACAACCCATAACCCCTAAAACCAAGAACAGGAATCCTGCCTTTCTGTTTATTCTAAAAAGTAAAAAATATATGTTTTTCATTGGATAGTATTTTAATGGTTACTGGAACTTATATGCTATGGAAAGTCCTAGATTAAAAGATTGAATTTTGACATCGTAATTACTATTTATCAAAAGGGTATCCGTAGTCGTGTTTACATCTGTTATCGTTGCAAAACCACCACTGAATGTAAAGGTTGGCATCAGGGCAAAATGTTTACCTAAATCGGTTTTAAGACCGATCCCGAATTCATATCCAACACCAATACCAGATTCAGAACTTCTGCTGAAACTTTGTGCTACAGCATCATCCGGTGAGCTAATAGTAATACCGGGATTGCTAACTACCATTGGGCCAACACCAACACGGGGAAAGAGACTAAATTTCTTATAGATATTGATTTTGTAAGCTGCTCCTACTAAAAGAGAGTAAACGTTCCAATCTTCTGTGCTACCAGAAAAATTGGATCCTGGATTGTCTGCATTAAATTCTTCGATTAGGTTTCCAATTTTAGTATCAAAAGTTTGATATCTAAAAGTACCTGTAAGCGTTACTTTATTGTTTAAAAAATAACCTCCAAATAAGTCCAGTTTGTTTCCGTTATCAGCAAAACCAGCATCTGGATTACTAATATCCGTATCTCCAAAATCACCTAGACTAAAAGATGTACCATAAGATGCACCGATATAAAATTTAGCATCTTGACCTGTTTGGGCAAAAATGGGACTGAGACTTGCTACAAATAAAAGTACGATAAAAAGTGTCTTCATATTTTTAGTTTTTATAATTAGTTTTTCTGTTTCTTTCTGGTGTGGAGAGACTTAAAGTTTTCAAGCCCCTCTTCACTGTCCATCAAAAAATCAATTCATTTTTTTTTGTTTTCGGGGGCAAAAGTAGCATTGCTTATAGAGCGGGTTTATGAAAAGAAAGTGAAGGGGCTAAAATGTTGACTGAAACGTCTTTAATACCAAATAAACATTAAAACAACCTATAATGTTTGTTTCTTTTTAGCTCTTATTTCAATATAAAACATGTGCTCAGCTTGACTGGGCATATAACCATAACGAATGCTCAATGTCATTAAGTTAAGGCAGTAATGTCAGTCTGAGCGCAGTCGAAGACCAATTGGAGTTCTAGTTTTATTAGCATTTCGACTGCGCTCAATGTGACAAAAAGGGGCAAATTTCCTTAACTTAATGACATTGAACGAATGCTATGCTTAGATTTTCTATTTTATCTGATCTAAAAATAATTCAAAATAATTACGGTTATTTTGAAATTCATTTGGTATAATATATCTTAAAGGAAAAGATCCGCAACCTTAACAACCCCGTTTAGTCTGTCTGTTGCTGTTGGTGGGATTTCGAATAGAGGAAAAGGTTTTCCAACTTTTAATAAGAAGAAAGCAAAAGTTAGAGAAATGAACCTTAATAGTCTTATTAATAATAGTAATTATAAAATTGGACAATAGGTCTGTATAGTTTACCCTCTTTGTGACCAAAGCCAAATTATACCAATTATAAAAACTGAGAAGATTACTAGGTATATGGTTTCTCTATACTTATAACCCTATGGGATATGAGTTCAAGAGTATTATGTAAACTACGTTAGACTTAATGAATAAATTGAAATAACCAAATTAACCAGAGAAATAGCCACTAATGTAACCGATATTTTTGCTTAAAAGCTTACTCTTTAAATTTGAGGGTAAGTTCTTTGATTTTTCCTCCTCGAAGAACTTGTAGTTTAAAGAGTTTTTGATTAAAAAAACTTTCTTGTTTGCTATTTAAAGTTTCTGACGATACTTCAGAGAGTTGCTTGAAAGCTTTTACTGTAAGCGGAAAGTCATTAACCGATATGATTATGTCTCCGCCTACTATCATATCCTGTCCGCCAACAATCACTTTTTCAAAACCCTCTTTTAATCCCGCATAGTAAGCAGGCGAAAATTGCACAACAGATTCTACAAGCAGGCCTCCATTAATGGGTACATTAAGAATCCAAGCCGCTTTCTCATCCAGAAAATACCCATTGATACCTGTCCAGCGTCTATTAACATCTACAACCACTTTTTTTGCCAAATTAACTGTAGCTGCAAAACCTATGCCTTGGAACCCACCAGATTCAGAGATTATATAGCTCGATATACCAATAACTTCACCTTTTAGGTTAAACATTGGTCCACCCGAATTTCCTTGATTAATTGAAGCGTCCGTTTGGAAAAATTCGTTTAAAATAAAACCTGATGTTCTTACTTTCTGATCTTTTTTACCACTTATATAGCCTACCGATAATGAATGTTCAAACCCATAAGGCGCTCCAACAACAATAACTTGTTCACCAATAACCGTTTCGTCAGAATTGCCAAGACTTGCAATGGTGTATTCTTTAGGCATCCATATAAGTTTGATAAGTGCTAAATCTGGCATTGGTGCAGAGCGAATAACTTTAGCAGGTATTTCTTCTCCGTTTAAAAAACGAACTGTTATTTTTTCGGCGTCATTTACCACATGTGCTGCCGTGAGAATCTCACCTCCCCCAGAAATTAATACCCCAGAACCAATGCCTTGATCGTTTGCCATTTGATGGTCTTCTTTTAACACTTTAGATTCTGTTAATATTGTTACTACCGAAGCGTCTACTTTTTTGTAGAGTTCTGCTATATTTTGAGAGTAAAGATTAAATGCTATCAGGTTTAAGAATATAAGTATTATTGGTTTTTTCATCATTTGAAAGTTTAATTCATCCATTTTTTTAATTGAGGGGCCTTTACTTTACTCACAACTATTTGTTCTTTTGGTTTAGGTTCCACATTCAAAATCAACTTTCCGTTAAAGTACAATTGTAAGTTTTCAATCGCTTCTCGCCGAACTATAAATTGTCTATTGGCCCTGAAGAATTGATTAGGGTTTAATTCTATTTCTATATCTTCTAATTTTCCATCAATGGTATATGTTTTTCTATCAAAGGAAATGGCTTTAACAATTCCGGTATCAATTGTGAAATAAGCGATATCATCAACAGGTAATGGAATCAATGTATCGCGTTGTTGAACCAAATATGTCGATTTATATGATTTTTTTTCAGTATTGAGTATTTGGAATATTTTCTGAAATTGTTCATTCACGGGAACAATTTGCCTTGTAGATTTGTATTTATCCAGTGCTTCTTTTAATTCCCCCTCATCAATAGGTTTTAGCAAGTAGTCGATACTGTTCACTTTAAAGGCTTTGATAGCATATTCGTCATAAGCAGTAGTAAATATTACAGGAACGGTAACCTGAACTTTATCAAAGACTTCGAATGATATACCGTCTGCTAAATGAATGTCAAAAAACGCTAATTCAATATTGTTTTCTTTCGAAAAAAAATCTACTGTCCCAGAAACTGTATCGATAACTTTATCAACTTGAATTGAGGAATCTGCTTCTGATAAAAGATACTTTAAGTTTTCTGCAGCTGTTTTTTCGTCTTCAATAATTACTACTTTCATATCATTGGTATTTTAACTGTAAAGTGTACATCGTCCTTTGAAATTTCGATACCTCCATTCATGTTCAATTTAAATCGGGTATTTAAGTTACTCAGGCCAGTATTGGTACTTTCTATGTGTCCGGTTCTTTTTTGTAATTTATTCTTGACAACTAAACGGTCATTCTCATCAAACACATCAACTAGTAAAGGCTTATTATCTGAAATTTCATTATGCTTCACCGCGTTTTCCATAAGCAGTTGTAAAGCCAAAGTTGGAATCTTCTTTTGAAGTAACTTTTCGTCTATATGAATGTTTACATTAAAATTATCACGATACCGTTGTTTTATAAGATGGATATAGCTGTCTAAAAACCTCAGCTCTTCCTTTATTGTTACTAAATCCTGATCTTTGCTTTGCAATATATATCTGTATAGGAAGGACAGCTTGTTAATAAACTTTCCCGCTTCTTTTTGGTCTTCTCTTACCAACAAACTCAGAGAATTAAGTGAATTAAATAAAAAATGAGGATTGACCTGATTTTTTAATGCGGCTAATTCACTCTGTAAGCTTTGCTGTTTTAATTGTTCTTTTTCAATAGCATCTAGCTTTGATTGATTGATTAACTTAATTGCTCTAACAATTACCAATAGCATAAGTAAAACAAAGGAATAAACGAATGCGTTAAATTGAGGATTAATGGTGTATAGATTAATATTGATAACCAAATCATTTATCAATTTAAATAACAGCATCCATACCGAAATGATGATAAGGTTTATAGCAATTGAGGCTAAAAATTGATACTTAACATTAAATTTTTGCAACCATTGCAAGTTGAATTTGAGTACTACATAACAAAATATAAACAACAACAAAAACCTTAAAATCGTGTCTTCGACAGACACTTCCAACAAATCAATAATCTCCTTACCTTCACCACCAAACAAGAAAATAATTCTTGGTACGTTAACCAAAAACGAGAAACTAATGGATATTAAAAGTATGAGTCTATTTTTATTCATTTGATTAAAAATTACCAATGAGCAAGCCCTTAAATTTAAGGCTTCTAACTTTTATTGTTCCTTTTTTCTTTTATTTTTTGTACTATTTCCTCTTGAGTTTCTTCGTATATTTCATACTGAGCATTTGAAAGTATGTCCTTGATTTCCTTTTTCTTATTTTCAAGAATAGATTTATACTCTCTATACTTGGCCAGTCTGCCTTTGTTATTTTCTTTTAATTTCATCATCTGCTTTCCATACTTTTTTGTGATTTCTTCAAATTTTGGTTTTTGCTCTTCAGATAAATCTAATTTTTCAAAATAGGTGGCGAGCTGTGTTTCCATTTGAGCTTTTTGTTCCTCCCATAATTCCCTTTCTTGAGCCACTGCAGTTGTTCCTATTAATACTACTACTGCCAAAACTAATACATGCTTAATTGTCTTCATCTTTTTACTGTTTTTAAATGATTATGAAACAAAAGTATAGTCACAAGCTAAACTGCATGAGAGTTTTTAAGGTGAAACATCCAAAGTTGAAAGTGAAGTGTCTAAATTTTAAAGTGTGTTATAATTCCTGTTTTACTTTTTTTGATTTGAGCTTTAGAGCATTTATATTGTCACTCACCTTTTTCTCCACAACTTTAGCATATACTTGTGTAGTTGAAATTCTGGAATGACCTAAAAGTTTTGAAACTGTTTCAATTGGAACTCCATTAGTCAAAAGGTCATTATTTTCTACTCATTAAGCGAGTTTATACCTTGTTCATTTAGCTTTTTAATTCCTTCTTTCATTGCTTTTACTTTTTCTGGTTCATGTCCTTGCCATATAGTAACCTCTCCAACAACCCTGAACGGTTGTGTAGAACGATACGATTTAGATGGATTTCCTGGGAATTTTTGGTCAGTAAGGTCTGGGTCATCTTCAATTTCTCCTGTTGGCTCGACCAAATAAATTCTTTCCCTTTCTTTTCCGTAAGCTAGTTCTGCCCCCCAAATTGCTGCATCTAATGTGGCTGTTAAAAAAATGTATTTTGCATTCTTTCTCTGTCCAAAATTAGAGTTGTAACCTACTTTAATTAAATCCCCGATTTTCAAATCTGCTTTTGTACCGTGAAAGTATGTTTGCTTAAAAGGTGTCGCTATTTGCTTCATTGAATTTTTATACATTTTTATCATTTTAAAAATAAGATACTGTTAGTATTGTACTAGTTAACTAAAGCATTACAGTTACTATCTTATAATTACTTTTTATTGTTAATTTGACATGTAGTCTTATTCATTACATCTATCGCTTTTGAAAAATAACTCTGAAGAATTTTTTTTTCGTCATTAGAAAATGATGAAATCAAATTTTCAGTTTCTTTTCTGAATTCCCTGTAGAGCGGTTCAAATAATTTCATTATTTTTTCAGAATTAGGTACCACAAAAACTTTACGTCTATCATCCTTTGCGTGTTCTCTTTTAACTAATTTTTTCTTTTCAAACCTGTCAATTAAAGCTGTCACAGAACCTGAAGTTAGCCCAGTTAATATTGAAATCTCTCCTGCTGTCATTTTCCCTTTTTTCATTATAAAGCCAAGGTATTTATGGTCTGTTCCTGTAAGTCCCGCTTTTCTACCTATAGTCTCGTGCATCTGAAGAGATGTAAAAGCATACATCTCACTCAATTTTCTAATTTCAAAAGCTAAATCATCCATTATAATTTATTTTGATTATCAAATATCTTGACGACAAAGATAAAAAAAGATGAATTCTTATACAAATGGCATATTTATTACTAAATATGCCACTGATAGGACGTGTATTACTACTTGAAAAGTTCTGTTTATTTTTAAATATTAATGATTATAGTTATAAATTAATTCCACTATACCGGATTCATGACCTTTGGCACTTATTAATTTTAATTTTTTTCTGTCTTTAATATTTTTAAAAAGTGGTTTTCCTTCTCCTAAAATGATTGGACAAATGGCTAATCTAAATTCATCTATTAAGTTTAGATTCAATAATGATGTAATAAGGTTAGCTCCTCCATAAAGCCAAATATTTTTTCCTTGCTCCTTTTTAATATTATTAATTTGCTTTTCAATATCTGAATTGATTACTATAGGGTTTCCCTCAAATATTGATTTACTTTTTGAAAAAACATATTTCAATTTTTTATCCATTTCACTATAAAAATTCTTTTCAAAATCACTACTTTCTTGTGACGGTTTATATGTACCCCATGAGTCGTAAGTAATTCTGCCATACAAAACCGTATCTATATCTTTAATAAAATTATTGAGTACTATTCCAGTTTCTTCTGTAAAGGTTAGCCAATCTATCTCTCCATTTGGGCCTTCAATAAAACCATCCAATGATACCGCTAGGTTTAAAATTATTTTTCGCATATTATAAATTTTAATAAATAATTAAAGGCAATAATACCCAATAGTATTTAATGAAAATTGAATAGATACGACATGAATAAAAAAAGACTATGCTTCTTTCCATTCGTTAGCCTCACCAATAGTATAGAAATATTCTTTGGGTGTATATCCCGCAAACTCCTTAAATTCCCTAATGAAATGGGATTGATCAGTATAACCCGAATTTAAGGCTATTTGAGTTAATTTTAAATTGGGATTACCGTAGTATTTTAATGATTCTTGAAAACGTATTATTCTTGAATACAGTTTTGGACTGTAGCCTGTGAAGTATTTGAAATTACGTTCAAACTGACGTCTTGATAAAAAGTTACTATCAGCTAACGATCCAATATCTACCTGACCATTTGCCTTGATGATGTATTTAATAGATTCTAAAATTACTGATTGGGCCGCTTTGGCTTTTAATAGTTTATCTTCGAGAAATGACGTTATTATTCCCATTCTTTCATTTGTGCTTTTTGCTAACATCATTTTTTCTTCCAAACCATTTTCTTGTTTACCAAATAATGTTTTAATGTCTATCATTTCATTTTTTAATTCAGTTGCCGGAATTGAAAGAAGCAAAGACATTGTATAAGGATATAGATACACCCCAAAAAGACCAAAATCTTGAGAAGTTGTCAGTCTTTTTACTTTTAGAGATTGTGCGTCTAATCCTGACGTAAATATGGTTTGGGATTTATTATGGGAATCTAATATGCTGAAATTTCCTTTATAGTGAAATATCAATTCTGCAGCACCATCTGCCATAATACGATGTCTATATGGCTGAATTTGTGAAGCCTCCCCTTCAAATACCCAAAACGACCTAACATAATTAGATAAGGATTTTGATGGAAGTTTTTTTTGATATTTCATCTAAAGCGTGATTTTTCACACTAAAGATAAACCATTTAGTATTAATTTTCATGACGCCTACTAATATTCTACAGCTTCAATACCTTGCCTTTTCAGTTTTGCTAAACTGTCTTTTATCGGTTTGAGTTGTTCTTGAAAATTATCTTGCCAAATAATTTCTGCCATTTAAATTGTTAGCTATTTATTCTTCTTCAGGTATCAATTGTGGGTTATGATCTTGAATTTCCGACATCATTAAATCCACTATTTGCGAACCTAAACCTTTCCCTCTAAACTGTTTTTCTCCAATCAGAAAAGTTAAATATTGTGTCCTTACCAATATTCGTGTCGTTTTGTGCCCCTAATATTAAAGAAAATAACAGCAGTAGTAATTTAATATTTTTCATTTTTAATAGGTTTAACTTTTTACTTATTTGGCGATTGCAATTTTTGGTTGTAGATATAAGATACTGCTAATATTGCTCCTACTATTATCGGCATTACAATATAACTGATGTTTTTGTCTACAACAATATGACTTATTACTGCAAAAATTAGATTAAATGTCAAGCCTGCATACGCCCATTCCCTCAATTTTTCGGGTAATTTGGGGAACATCAATACTGTTGCTCCCAATATTTTACAGATGATTAATGTGTAAGCAAAATAATCAGGGTAACCCAACGGTTTTGTCCCCGCGTTAAAGTATTCGTGGGCGAATAAAAGTGTACCTAAAGGCATCACGGCCTCCATTAAGAAAATGATAGAGGTTGCCACCCAAAAGATGATTTTAATTTTTTTACTCATGACTCAAAATATTAATGTTTTTGTATTCGAAAATCTATTGCTCTACTTTTTCAATGAAACTAATAATTCGTCTAGTTTTTCAAGTGTGGCCATCATTCCTTCCCTCATTCCCATATTAATAATGGTTTCGAGATCGTTTAAAGAATTGTAAGTGACTACTGTTGTAACTATTGTGTTCTCGCCCTTGTCGTTAAATGCTACATACCATTTTGCTTTTGGCAAATCTTGGTTGATTGTTCCTTCACTATCACAGAAAGCATCCGAAGTTCGATAATGGTCAATTGGGTCGATGTCATAATATTCAGTATATCCCCAATGCTCATTTCCTTCTGGGTCAACCATTGCGTAATGCCAATGCCCTCCGTTCTTGAACTCCATTGATTTGGTTTTTGTAGTAAACGGTTTGGGTGCAAACCATTGATTTAGCAATTCTTCTTTAGTGTAGCAATCCCAAACAAGTTGGCGTTCTGCTGCAAATTCACGTTTGATTGTTAATGTGTTGTTTTCCTTATCTGGAAGGAAATCGAACTGTAATTTTTTCATTTTTTTAAATTTTAATTATTTCTTACTAAAAGAAGCTTTAGGTTTATCATACTTAATAGTTATTTAAAATGATTGTCTATGTTTTCTTGTTTTTAATGGTAGGTAAAAAGTTATCAAGATTTTCAAAAGCCATTGTAAGTCCTTCTTTAAAGCCCATATCAATCATTGCTTTAATATCTTCGAGCTTATCATGTTTTAAAGTGATATTTACCAATGTAATACCATTATTTTCTGTGAAATTGTTCGTCCATAAAGAACGTGGCTTAATGGTGTTCTCTTTTCCATTTTCATCACAAAAGGCATCTAACCAAGACAGTAGTTTTTCTGTTTCAATAACTTTGTAATCAGCTTTGCACCACATTTTTTCGTCTTGTGGACTAACCATTGCATAAAGCCACATTCCTCCAACTCTTAAATCCAAAGACTTTGTTTCAATATGATAGGGTTTTGGTGCCCACCACTCATTTAACAATTCAGCTTTTGTCCAAGCTTGCCAAACCAAATCAAGATTAGCATCAAATTCTCGTTTTATGTGAATGGTTTTGTTTTCTTTATCTACGGAAAAATCGAATAATAAATTACTGTTCATTTTTTTTGTTTTTTTAGTTTAGATAATACGTTGTCCAATTGATCAAATCGGTTTTCCCAAATCTTTCTGAATTGCTCCAACCATGTATCGATTTCTTTCATTTTATCAATTTTAATTTGGTAATGAATTTCGCGACCTTGTTGGTTGGCTTCTATTAAATCACATTCATTTAATATTTGAATGTGTTTTGAAATTGTTGGTCTTGCTACATCAAAATTATTAGCAATTGCACCGGCTGTCATAGTTTGAGTAGCTAACAATACTAATATTGAGCGTCGTGTAGGGTCTGCAATAGCTTGAAAAATATCTCGTCTTAATTTCATGTGTTAAAGTTTATTTTTTTCAACTGTCACATGTAACATCATTTTCAAATATTCTATTTAATAAAGAATATACAAGTATAGATGTTTCATATTATGAAGTTATTTGACTACAAATATATATGAAGCCATTTAACTACGCAAATATTTTAACATTTTTATCCAACAAATTTTTGAGTTTGCCTGGTTAGAATTAAATTTCTCTTTTAGCACTTGCCTATCATCGCTTACTTTTTCTCAACCACCTTGGCGTAAATTTGGGTCGTGGAGACCCTGGAGTGTCCCAAAAGTTTTGGTCTGTTCTTTGAGACAAATTTTAAAGCAAAAACTTAATGAACCCAAAATAAAACTACGATTAAGCTCCCCTTTTACTAAAATTTCACACTTTTTTTACAATTGAAAAAAGATCTACACTGGCAAAATGATATAATTTTGAAATAAAAACCAATCTAATGAACCTGTCGTATCAAAAGAAAAATTTTTTAAATGGCCTATTGAGTATTCTTCCTTACGTCTTAATAGTGCTGACCTTAAACAATTGCAAATCCTATAAAGAAAGCAATTATATGCAAACATCTTCAGGTTTACAATATCGCATTCTCAAAAAAGGAACTGGAAAAAAAGCCGTAAAAGGACAAAAAGTACTTGTTCATGAAACTATGTCTTACCGTAACGACTCCCTTTTGTTCGATTCACGCACGCTACCCGACCCTGTCTGGATAAAGATTGGAGCAAGTCAAGCAATTGATGGTGTTGATGAAGCCCTTGTTGGCATGAAAATAGGAGAAATAAAAAAGCTTATTGTTCCTCCTAAATTGAGCAAAAGAAGTGGTGAACACAAATTTCCTCATCCAGATTCTATATTAGTCTATAAAGTAGAGCTCATTGATATTTTAAAATAATAAAAGGAGAACCATCGTGTTCTCCTTTTATTATCATTTTACCTCTTTTAAGCCCGCGTTTACTTCTATTTTTTTCTCAAAATTTGCATCTCATCGCTTACTTTTTTCTCAACCACCTTGGCGTAAATTTGGGGTGTGGAGACCCTGGAGTGTTCCAAAAGTTTTGAAACGGTTTCTATAGGAACTCCATTACTTAAAGTCACAATAGTTGTAAACGTATGGCGTGCTAAATGAAACGTGAGGTTCTTTTTTATCTCGCAGGGATCTGCGATTTCCTTGAGGTATGTGTTCAGTTTTTGATTGGACATATTAGATTTGTGTCATCTATATATTTAATCATTAGTGTCCGACTAAAGACATAAGACCGCTTCGCTATTGGAACCAAGAACAAAGACTTGATTGTAACTAACAGACAAACAGAGACACCACTATTGTTTTACTTCCAAGAACCTAAATATTTCTTGATAGCTTTAACTTGTATTTAAAGCAAGGTGTCTAATCTGTAATGCTTTTACTTTTATTGATGGGCTTCTTTATTATAGTCTATAGTTTTTATCGGACAGCAATAATATTTAATCTATCATCAGTAAGCTGCAATTCATTATCATGATCTAAGGCTAATACTATGAAATAGTGTACCATAACCTTCTACCAATACCACCAAGTTGCTTACTCATTTATGGTTAGACTTTTTCGCGCCACCTTTCTTCTTTTTTTTACGTCCCCACCAAATTAAAAAACCTGTTATGGGTAAACTGGCAGTAATTAAACTCAAACAAAAAGCGAGTATTTTACCAGGTAAACCTAAAATACTACCAATGTGAATATCATAGTTTATAAAATTAATTTTTTCACCATTATTTTTATCCTTCCATGAAATGGTTTTTAATAATTTTCCAGTGTATTGATCGAAATGCAAAATAATATCGTTAAAACGAGAGGGATACTTTACAAATACTGTTTGTGTAGTAGTAGAATCTTTAGGAATAGAAATAAAGTATCGTTTAGCTTTAGGATGCTTTTTTAAAGTCTGTTGGTATACAAAGTCCAAAGGTTTATTAATAGCATAGGTACTACTACTCGATTCTATATTAAGTTTTGTTCGTTCAATAGTTTCCCCTCCATTAGCAACCCATTGTACACTATTATCAAACCAATCAAACGCCCATACCAAACCTGTTAGAGCAATAATGAGTACCAAAAACATACTATAAAAACCTAATATATTATGTAAATCGTAGTTTTTACGTTTCCATTTAGTAGTGCTTTTCCACCTAAACCAAAAACGTTGTTTGGCAGCACTTTTGTTTTTTGGCCACCAGAGTATAAGTCCCGTAATCAGTGATATAACAAAAATAATGGTTGCAATACCGACTATAGGCTGTCCAATTGGAGTGGTTAATAATAAACTCCAATGCAACCACATAACAACTCTAAAAAATTCAAACTCACTTTTTTTTATTTTAAGAATTTCTCCAGAGTAAGGGTTTACAAAAGCATCCTTTCTGTTTTCTATACCTTCCCAATACCACACTTTGTTTTTTACAGGCTTATCAATAAACGACCTAAATATATATGAGCGGTCTTTTTTGTTAGAAATACTAATACTATTAATAGGGTTGCTTTTTCCTAGTGCGTCTTGTGCCTTTGTCAATAATTCACTAATTGGTATTACACCTGATGCTCGTTCCTTTACCTTATAATGATCTGCATAAACCAATGGTCTTAACTCTTCTTCAAAAACATATAAGCAACCTGTAACACCTAATATAAAAACAATAATACCAGAACTTAAACCTAACCACAAATGAATTTTTCTTATCGTTTTTTTTAGTTTCATATACATGTTGTATGATGTGAAAACACCCTTATTTTTTTTTGAATAAGGGTGAAATCAACTTAATTATTTAGAAAATAAAATGATTAAAATTTATATGCTACAGATAATCTCCAGTTAGTTCCTGGCATAGAAATATAACTGATTTCTTGGTCTGTACCACTCACTCCAGAATTATTTCTTACGGTTCCTATATAGTTAAAATTGTCTGTAATATTATCCACATTTAAAGCAAAACTTAGCTTGTTTACCTTGTAATATAGAGCTGCATTTAAACTTTTAAAATCGTCTAACTTTCCATCTTCTTCAGAAGGATCCAGTTTAGACGTAAAGACATAACGATCTTTCTGTAAAGACCCCCCAAGTCCTAAACCAAAACCATTTAGTGTGCCTTGCGTAAATTGATATTTTAACCAGGTATTAAAATGGTGCAGTGGACCTTGTTGGCGTGTACCCACAATTAAAGGGTTAGTGTCTTCTGTAATTTTAGCATCGATATAAGCATAATTGGCAACAATGTTTAAGTTGTCTGTTATAGAACCTAATACATCAACCTCTACACCTTTGCTTTGTATTTGCCCACGCTGTATGTTAAACCCTGGATTGTCAGGGTCTGTGGTTAATGCATTGTTTTTAGTGATATTAAAAACTGCAACTTGAGTAAATAGTTTTTTATCAAACCATTCTTTTTTAACACCTAATTCAATATTATTCCCTCGTAAAGGCTCAAAACGATTACCATTAACGTCGGTACTAGATTGAGCTACAAACGATTGATCATAAAGAAAGTATACAGATGTGTTTTCTATAGGCTGTATAATCACACCAGCTCTTGGTGTAAAAGCATCATCTTTCATCACTTTTCCTCGTCCACCATTTTCATAATGTGTAAATCTACCTCCTAAGGTTACCTGTAACCATTCATTAAATTTTATATTATCCTGAATCGTTATAGCTTCCCAAAGTATTTCACTAGGATTTCCCAACAAAATATCTTCTTCATTTAACAAGGCATCAATTTCGGTGCTTAAACCATATACAGGATTATTAACATCTATAGGCAATACATCACTTGCTTGTGCATATGCGCTTTTAGAAGTTCCTAAACCACCATCAAAGCCTATTAATAGTTTATGTTCTAGTTTTGCAGTTTTTACATTACCGTTCAAAAATACTTGAGCTGTATTGGTTTTATCCTCACCAGCTAAATAACGATAGTTTCTAGCCAACATTCCGTTGTCGTCTATACCTGGTGTTGTAGAAGCATAAAATAAGGTCCCTTCACGATTACCAAAAGAAGTTCCTATTTGAGCCGTTAGATTCCAATTATTGGATAATTGATGTTGTAAGTTAACAAAACCAAAATTAGAATTAAAGGTATAAGGGTCTTGAGTTGGGTCTTCCAGCATAAAATTTCGAGGTAAAAATTGACCGTTTTTAGTAGGTAAATTATTAAATGTACCATTTACTACCGCATGGTCGTAATTATATTCTAATGTTAAAGAAGTTTTTTCATTAAAATCATAACGAATTACCGGAGCTACAGAAAAACGATTGTTAATTCCGTTATCTAAATAAGTGCCTGAATTTTGATTCATAACATTTAAACGGTAATTAAGCTTTTTATCTTTCCCCACAGTACCTCCAACATCTAAAGCTGTTCTAAATAAACCGTAGCTACCTGTACTAAGTGTAATTCCTGCATGTTGTTTTCCTAAAGGTTTTTTAGTTACCACATTATACATTCCACCGGGTTCTCCCTGTGCCAACATAAAACCTGCTGGACCTTTTATAAACTCTACGCTTTCAACGTAACTCATATCCTCCTGTAACGCATTAAAGTATCCTGGACTCATACCATTTCTTAGTCTATTTCTTGTAGCTCTGCTACCACGAATACTAAAATCGGTGTACACCCCTACATAAGGAAATAAGTTAGTAACACCACTAACATTTCTTGAAACATCTGTAATGGTAAATATTTGTTGGTCCTCCATAATAGCACCATCAATAGCAATAATACTTTGTGGAGTTTCAATAATAGGTGTTTGAATACGAAGTGATTTTGATACTTTTTCTACCTTGTACTGTTTTCGATTCCCAGTTAAAACCACTTCTTGCAAAGCTTCACTTGTTTCACTTAATGTAAAGTTCACTTTAGTATTGTTGTTTGCAATAATCGTTATTGGTTTACTTTGTTGCTTTAAACCTATAGAACTTGTTAAAATAATATATTCGCCCTCAGGTACAGAAAAACTAAAAAAACCATTTTCGTCTGTTGTAGTTCCTATTCGAGTTCCTTTTAAGAGTACCGAAACAAAAGAAGCTGCATTGCCCTCCACTGTAGTAATTTTTCCTGAAACCTGTCCTTTTTCAGCATGGTTTTGTATATGTATGGTATTGCCACGTATGCGGTAGTATATTTGGTGTTGTACAAACAACTCATTAAGTACTTCTCGCAAAGGTTCTTTACTATAACTTTTTTTAATAAGTCTATCTGTTTTAAACGATGTTGGAGAATAAGAAAATGTACAACCTACTTGTTCTTCTATTTTTGTTAGTGCACTAGCCAAAGTTTCATTATTAAATGTTAAAGAAACTTCTTTGCCTAAGAGCGTGTTTTGTGCATTGGTATTTTGGGATGTAAATCCTATTAAAAGAATTATACTTAGTTTTAATACATAGGTATAATATGTATTGATTCTGTAATATTTCATATTTTTGTAAAAAATGTTAATTTAATTTTGTGTTGAATGACATTCATTCCCAGTATGTAGTTTGGACACGGCATACTGGTTTTTTTATTTGATATATTGTTTTTATTTCATTTTATAAGTATTTGATTTTAGGTTAATAAATGATAATCTCTTTTTCATTATGGGTATAATTAAATTTTAAAACAAAACTTAAATCTTCTAAAAGGGTTTTTAGGGTTGGTTTTTTATATGTTCCTCTATACTGAGCTTTTTTTAAATCTTCTCTTTCAATGCGAATGCTTATACCATATTTACGCTCCATTTTACGTGCAATAGAAACAAAAGGTTCATTCTCAAAAATGAATTGATGATATACCCAAGCACTATACTTTTCAGGGTTTACAATGCTTTTGGTAAGTTTATCATCTTTTATTACAATTTGTTCTTTAGGAGTTAAAATAACACCCATATCTTCATGAAGCCCTTTTTGATAGAACAATACTTTCCCTTCTTTTAAGGTTAATTTATTGTTTTCGTTTTGGTAAGCGGAAAGATTAAATTTGGTTCCTAAAACTTTGGTAACAGACTCCATAGTGGTAATGGTAAAAGGATGTAGGGAATCTTTAGCAACTTCAAAAAAAGCCTCACCATCAAGAGTTACTTTTCTATTTTCTGTATTAAATTTATTAGATAACTTAAGTGTAGTGGCCGAGTTTAAAGTGATTTTGGTACCATCTTTAAGTAAAATTGTTTTTAGTTCTCCAATACCTGTACTATAAGTAATACTGCTATTGATGATGGTTAAATAAGTAGTTATTCCTATTAAAATAAGTACAGAAGCTACTATAGCCAACACTTTATTAGGTTTTAACTTTTTAGTTTGATGTCTTGGAATATGTTTTTTGGTTTCTTTTATTTTATTCCAAATGTTAGATCCTGTATCGGAAGAAATTATCACCTCTTGATGCTCGTCTTCAACCCCTCCTTCTACCTCCAACCATGTTTCAACAGCCTTTATTTCTATATCAGAACAATCTCCGTTGCTATACTTTTTTAATAATTCTGGTGTTACTTCCATTTCATCGTTTTAGACTTACATATATAAAAACGAAAAAAAGGTAGGGGGAGTCCTAGTTGATTTTTAAAAAAATATTACACGTTGTGCTTTAGGTTATTTATAAACTAATTGTCTTGTCGAATTGAGTAATTTTTTGAAATGAAATGAAATGAAGAAAATAGTATCGATATATATTTCGAAACATTAGTGTCCGACTAAAGACGTAAGACCGCTTCGCTATTGGAACCAAGAACAAAGACTTGATTGTAACTAACTGACAAACAGAGACACCACTATTGTTTTACATCCAGAAACCTAAATATTTCTTGATTGTTTTTACCAGTATTAAAAGCAAGGTGTCTAATCTGTAATGCTTTTACTTTTACTATTATTGATGGGCTTCTAATTATAGTCAACAGTTTTTATCGGACAACCATAATTTCGAAAGAAAAAAGGATTCTCGATACTAGTTTTAAGTCGTAGCAAGTTTAAAATTCACTCGACCTTAGATATTGTATCTCGAATGAAACAGATTTAAAAAAATTAGAGAATAGGCTCTAGGTGCTCTTTTATAAAAGATAAAGCTTTGGTAAGGTGATTTTTTACCGTTTTTTGAGAAATACTTAAACGAATAGCAATTTCATTTGTAGTTAAATGCTCTTCTCTGCTCAAGCGATATACTTCTTGGCATTTACAAGGTAATTGGTCTACTACCAATTCCAAATCATCTTCCAAAAATTTGTGCATGGCTAAATTGTGTGTAAAAATATCTGAATCAAAATTTTGGCCTTTGCATAAATTACAATCACTTACTGTTCTACATTGTGATTTAGCCATTTTACGATAGTAATCCACTATTTTTGATTTTGTAGATTTTAGTAAATAATTCTCTGTCCCTTTTGTAACCACAAAATCTTCTTTATATTTCCAAAGAGAAATAAAAACATCGTGTACTATTTCCTCAGAAACTTCTACATTTTTGGTTTTTGAGTAACATAGAATGTATAATTTTTTCCAATACTTTTGGTAGAGCTTTTCAAAGATAAATTCTTCTTTAAGAGGAAGTGACATTGTTTAAGTATTAAAAATCTATTTTATGTAGACTTATACCAATTATGAATTAAAATACGCTATTCAAACTCATTCATTAATTCGTTTTTTCTCTTTACTCTTCATTTCCATAGCTTAGGCTATGCAAATAACTCGCAGCAGGCTAAAACAAATAAGCAATGTCGTTTTCTGTTGCTCATTTTAATTCATAATTGGTATTAAATATAAACCGCAAATATACACTATTTAGATTTGTTTTAAATAAAACTAAGCAATTTTCTCTTTGGAAATATAATGAACTTACCCACAACAAGTTATTTTATTTGATACACATACTTTTTACTAGACGACAAGGTGCGAAGTACCAAACCTGCTTTTAGCAATACATCTAAACTGCTGTACGCAGATGTTAAACTAATTTTATAACCAATGCTTTTTAAATAGCCCCATAGCTGTGTGGCATCCGTAGCCTTTGTATCTTTTTTTAAGGCTGTTACTACCCAATATCTTTGAGGAATGTTTCGTAAACCTTTTATTTTGTTTTAAATGAATTTATTTGGCATCAAACAAAATGCATAAAAACAAAAAACACTGATAATCATACAATTAATAGTGTTTTTATTTTTCCTATTTCTAGGTTCGTCGGGGTGGCAGGCTTATCTTAAATACCCCTACCAACTATGCTTACTGTCATTTTGTGATTTTTATTCTTTAATGCACACCTAACCGTACACCAAGACTTTCAAAAGAACATTAGAAGTAAAATTTACTCCTGTTTGATTACATAAAGATACAAATTTCAGGTATTAAAACTTTTCAAGTGATTGCTATAGGATTCGAACCAATCTCGAACCCTCTATGTTTGCTATAAATTGTGTATCAAAACTTGCACTTGTTGACCGAAATAGACATATTTTGGATTCTTGTCTAACACAAATTTAAAATAATTTATTTAATGTCATTTTTTATATAATTAATTTCTTAACATCTTTTTTAATCTTGTTTGATAAGCTTGCTTAAAATTTCTCTTAATTTTGTCGTTTAAATATGAAGCATCTATAAGCTCAATTACTTTCTTTTCTTGGCTTGTAAGACTAAAATAGACCTTTTGAACCTGCTTAATTGAAATACCGGATAATTCTCCCAATTTAAAAAACTGCTCTTTTATTCTCCCTGAAGTCAAATTTGTCGGCAAAAGGCCGTCTTCTAAAGCAAAATCCTTATCATCTATATGTATTCTGCTATTTAACAAATCGTAAGCTGGACTTAATTTAAAATCTCCCATTGGGGTTTCTATTAGTGAGAAATTTTTAAAATGAGCATCGCCGTTACTCACTAAATAATTAAATAAAATAAGTCTAAATAGTTTAATAGCTTCTATTTGATATGCAGGTACATAAACCTTTAAAAGCTGAAACAATTCCAAATAACTTCCTAAATATTTATAGTTTTCTGAATGTGTCTGAGATGTTCTATGCGCTAATGTTGCGAAATCCTCTTGGGCCAATTTTTGACCGTTTTCTTGTACATCAAAGCGCTTTGTTAAATAGACAGGCTCTCCATTTTTAAAAAACATCAAGGCATTTTCTGCCGTTTCAATTCCAAATACTTGTGATGCAATTTGCATTGTCAAATGTTCATTGGCAGGCATTTGATCAGTATGCTTGGCAACACTAGGTATTGGTTTTAAAATATAAGTACCTTGCTCATTATCCTTAATTAATCGTATTTTATTCTTATCAAGTAACACGGAAAACTTTTCCTGAACACCAGATATTGACATTTGCATTTGATTATCATTAAATAATTCTGCATCAATTTTACTCGCTGGTGAATTATAATTAAGGATAGGGCTAACCTTTCTTCCATTGAAAACATGCTTTAAAGTTAAATTGCTGTATTCTGAATATCCTTCCTTTAAAATTCCAGGGCAATATTTTATTTCTGGTATACTCATTTAACTTGTTCTTTTAACTTTTATAGCTCCAATGGTATCATTATTAGCAACGGAAAGTAGCAACCCAAAAAAGTCGCTTGAATCAATTCTAAGATTAAAACATACTACTTGCTTATTCTTTCCTTCTGGAAGCATATTATAAAAAAAAGGGAAAAGAAATTCTGATTGATATTCTTGCTTGTTCTTAGACAAAGTTAAGCTTATAGCTGGTTTATCTGAGTTTACAAACCAGGCATCATCATATTTAAAAGTAAAACTCCCATCATCTAATTGAGTTATAATCCCAGCTAACTCATTTTTATAAAAAACCTTACCCTTTCTCATCTATTATCCTTAATTTGATTTAACTTGAAATGTAAGCTCAAGCCCCAAAGCATCTGCCAACTTTCCCAATGTTTCTACTGTGGGGTTGCCTTTTCCACTCTCAAAAGCTTTTAACGTACGGAGCCCTACCCCTGAAATGTCTGCCAACATTTCTTGAGTAACTTGAAGAGTTTCTCTTCGCCTCTTAATTATTTTTATTAGACTCTCAAAGTGCATTATACTGCTCTTTTTTTACAAATATAAACATTATTTTTAATTGTATAGAAAAAAGTGTACTATACTACACTTTTTAAGAGTAAACCCTAAACTTCATTTAGTAAATCACTCAAAAGTGTTATAAAATGCACTTGACTAAAATTTAAGATTGAATTAAAAAAGACTGAAAATTAATGTAGATTTTTAGTCAACTATAATTATGCAAATTGATTTCAATTCCTTAATTGTTAAAAACAATTCACAGGAGTGCTACGTATTTCGCCATGGTGCGAGCGTTGCGACCTTATTATTAATTATTTTTGGATAGTAAATATTTTCCCAATGTAGCCTATTCCAACTAATACAAAAGAATTTACCCTTAATAATTTCATGTTAAAAAAAGAAATAATTATAATTTCGTTAGAATTTAATTTTTGAACATAATAACATACATCAGGTCTATAATCTTAGTGGCACTCCCATTTTTGAATCTTTATCTTCAATTCCTAAAATTTTAGCTATCGTAGGAGCTATTTGGCTAGTAAAGAATTGTCCATTTTTTTCTTCACCAAATTCTTTCAAATGAGGTCCTAAAATAGCAATCCAGGCTTGGTCGTCACCTTCTGCACTTCCCCAACCATGATCTGTCCACAGTGCTCCTTCCTTAATACCTTTGCCCCTTCCATGGTCAGTTGCCAGTATAAAGTAAGTGTTATCTTTGTAATAGTTATCATTTTGAACAAAATCCCATAAATCTGCAATTAAGGAATCTGTATTATTTAGTGATTTGATGTAATTATCGAATCGTCCTTGGTGAGCAAAATCATCAGTTTCCCCGTATGAAATAAAAACCAATTTGGGATGTTTCTTTTTGACATATTCTTTGGCATAATGGTGTGTAAACAAATCAAATCTCACACTTTCCCACAAAATCGGTGCTTGTTGTTGTATTTCATTTAAAAAAATTTCTTTTTGGCTTAAATCACCTGTTGCGTTCATAAATCCGGCATTTACGGGAATACCACTTCGCTTATCATTTATGATGTAGGGAAAAACATCCCAACTACAAAATGCTGCAACTTTACCTTTATAGGCTTCCGTCTCATTTGCTTTTTCTAGAATGGTAACATTTTTGTTGTAAATTTTATCATTACTATTTATGTTTTCATCATCTGCATAGCCTGTTAAAATTTCATTATAACCAGGATATGAAAACGCCATTTTGTTGGTTAAATTTACCTTGCTATTTTTATTTCTGTTACCATAAACTTTACCTTTTTTTGAAATTGTATCCCAAAAAAAAGGCATTAGCAATGTTCTATTTTCTTCCATTGAATTGCCAACAAACTTCTCATTTAATAGTTTTTTATTCTCTGAATAGTCGCTATTTATTAATGCTGTATCTATGCCTTTGAAGACCTCTTGCCATCTAACCCCATCTAAGGTGATTAAAAATACATTTGGTCTTTCATCTTTATTTTTCTTTTCGCATGATACCAATAGTACTACAAAAAATGAGATTAATAGCAAAAATGATTTTTTCATCTTGAAATTCTTCGTTTTAATTATTTTATGGATTTGTAATAATACTAATTTAATTCTTAGAAATAGTTTCTGAAGCGTTTTTGGTTCCTAAAACTTCTAGCATTTTATGGTATATTTCATTATTCTCATAAATGCCTTTAAATAGTTCCTCTCCTACTCCCTTGGCAAATACAGGCACTAAAGCAGCGGTATGTTGATCTGAATTAAAATTCACTTTCACTTTTTTTGGAATTTCAATTTTGTTTCCATTTTCATCAATTTCATAATATTTTCCAATACTAGCTCCTCCAGTTTCGTGATCTGCCGTGACAACTACTAGCGTATTAGGGTGTTTTTTCAAAAATTCTAAAACAACACCTATTGTTTTATCAAAATCCAACACTTCCTGAATCATCATTTCATCACTCATAGCATGGCCACCCCAATCAATGTAGGACCCTTCTACCATAAAAAAAAATGGTTTTTCCCTTCCTTCAAAATATTCCAAACCTGCTTTCGTTGCTTCGGGAAGAAAATCCTTTCGCCCTTCCAGTTTATTTGGTAAGGCATCATTTGCTAAAATAAAAGCATTTTGTTTATTCATTACAGGTTTGGATAAACTTAAAGTATCAACATTATAATTAAACTTCAATAAGGAATCGAATAGATTGTGACCATCTTTTCTTTCGGATAAATATTTTATCCCACCACCTGCTAAAAAATCAATGTTTGCATTAACCATGTATTCCGCTATCTCCTCATGCATATCCCTATCCTTCACATGAGCATAGAAAGATGCCGGCGTAGCATGTGTTAAAGAAGTTAGGCTTACCAATCCTGTTTGATACCCTTTGGCTTGCAATTGCTCTAGAATGGTTGGTAACGGCAATGTGTCTTTTGACACTCCAATGGCTCTTCTATAGGTTTTCTCTCCAGTAGAAAGCGCTGTAGCCCCTGAGGCGGAATCTGTTATTAAATGGCTTGTACTCGAGGTAAGACTCAAACCAACATATTCAAATTGTTTAAAATTTGGTGTCTTTTCGCCAAAATAAAAGGCACTTGTAACTTGGGAAATACCCATTCCGTCACCAATCATCAAAATAAGATTTAATGGTTCAGCCACATTTTCTCTGGATGTTGTTTCATCTTTCTTACCAGAACAACCTAGAACCAGCAAAAGCAATAAGAGTATTGATGTTTTTTTTCCTAACATTTTAAATATTTTTTATGACAAAAGCAGGTGAATATTATTTTCACCTGCTTCTAACTAAACTAACTTAAAAAAACTAACTCAAATACTAATATCCTTTATTTTGAACCAAATAGCCTTCCGTATTAGAAGCTCCATCTATTGCTGTTTGAGGAATAGGGAATAATCTATGGTTTATATCTGAATCCGATTTTTCAGTCCAGGCATCTTCATAATGCCCAAATCGAATTTGATTTGTTCTTCTTAAACCTTCCCAGTAAAACTCAAATCCTAACTCACGGTACATAACATCCAAATCAATAGATGTAAGTGCCTGTGGAACTGGTGCGTAAGCTGTTCTAGAAGTTCTAACAAAATTCACATCGGTTAATGCACCTGCATTATCGCCCTTTCTTAACTTGGCTTCAGCACGCATTAAATATATTTCGGCATATCTTAGTAAAACCAAATCTATAGAGCTGTAATTATTAGCATTTTGTGAAGTACGGCTAAATTGATATTTTGAGATTCTATAACCTGTATGGTGCAACCTGCCTTCGTTTGTAAAATCCACTTGCAAAGTAAGATCTACATATGCTACATTTTTATCAGGGCCGTTTCCTTTTGTTTGGATTACAGGATAAATTCTGTATTCTCCATTCCCACAGGTATAAAAAGCACCATTAGCATCTTTTCTAGGTCCCCAAATAATACCACGGATTATCCCTCGGTCAAATTCATAATCTTCAGCAGTTGTACAATAATAATGGTCTTCATCATTACTAGGATTTACTCCTGTTAAATCTTCTAAAGAAACAGGAATTTGTTGGTTCTTACGGTAAAATCTACCATCCGCATCAGCAGGATCTACGCTTCCATAAGCATCAACCCATGTTTGATAAAAATCTGGGGTGATTGCTGGCCCATCAGTTCCATCAGAGCTTGTAAATTCAGGTCTTCCATACATCGCACCAGGCAATGACCAATAGGTCCAGCGACTGTGCTCATTATTCAAAACACCCCTTTGGTCACAAGCAAAAATAAGTTCGGAATTATCATGATTTTCATCATTGAACAACTCAAAATAATCAGGAGAAAGGCTAAACTGTCCTGAATTAATAACACTATTGGTATATGTAATAACTTTGTCCATATCCTCGGTTGTAAAATTTGGAGTTCCGTAAGGATTTCTATATACCGCAGCATTTAAGTACAATCTAGACAAGAACCCCCAAACCGCAGCTTGCGACATTCTACCTGGTTGTTTATTGGAATTAATTACGTCCACTATTGATAAAAGTTCGCTTTCAATATAATCAATAGCTTCTTGTTGACGCAAAATTTGAGAAATTTCAGAAGAAGATTCTTTTTTAAAAGCGATACCCCAACTGTCTAAGGCTAACATATTTAAATAAGCTCTTAGAGCTTTCATTTCATATAAAGAACCCTCTGCTTCTGCATTGCCTCCCTCAGCCAAAGGAGTTAGTACCTCAATTGCAGATACTGTTCTTGAAATATTTTTTGTTAATTCATTCCATGCACTACTTACTAAATCATTAGTCGTAGTTATGCTATGCATATGGGTTTCCAAAAACTTCCCACCGTCATACCAATCTGTTCCTCCGCGATATGGCAAAATAACTTCGTCTGAAGCAATTTCTTGTAAACCAAAATAATTAGTGTGTCTCCATACCCAAGCAACTTGACCGTAAGCAGGCGCAATGGCTCCGCTAATCGCCTCGGCCTGTCCAGTGCCTGTTAAAGATTCGTCAAGTACTTCTTCTTCTAAATCGGTACAGCTCCAGTTTAAAAACAAGCTGACACCCAGAATTGTGAATAATATTTTATTTTTCATCTTCAATATTTTTTAATAATTAAAATGTTAAATTAAGACCAAATAACACCGTTCTACTTTTTGGATAACTGAAATAATCAATTCCAAAGGTTTGAATACCCCCAATGGCACTTCCCGTGTTAATTTCAGGATCATATCCGCTATAATCTGTTATTACAAATAGATTTTGACCTGTTAATGTGAATCTTATGTTTTCCACTAAATCTGCAAGACCAGCAACTCCGGGCTTTAAATTATATCCTAAAGTAGCATTGTTAAGCCTTAAAAATCCACCATTCTCAATATATCTCGTTGAAACAATATTGGAGTTTGAGAAACTTTCATTAGGATATTCTATAGCAAAATCTGTAGTGTTAAACGATTGCGAAAGGCTACCAACATTAAACAAACTCATGGCAACGTGATTGTAAATTTTATTTCCGCCAGCACCATTAAAGTTTAAACCTAAATCAAAGTTTTTATACTTAAAATTCATATAAAAAGCATAAATGTAATCTGGCAAAGCACTTCCTGCTACAATACGGTCATTATCAAGAATTTCTCCATCGCCATTTTGATCTTGATAGAGGTTTAATCCATCATCACCAATACCAATAAATTCTTTAACATAGAATGAACCGATAGCCTCTCCATTTAAGATACCATTAATAGTAGCACCTGTTTGGCCCGCACCTTGAGCAGCTCCTGTTGTTAAAATTTGATAAGGTGAGTTCTCAACCTTATTGCTTGTCAAGGAAATATTTCCGCCTATGTTGTATGAAAAGTCTTTTGTATAATCACTGCTATAATCTAAAGAAATCTCAACACCTGAGTTTTGAATTTCCATTTTCGGAATGTTTGTCCAATAGGTCGAGGTTGGCTGAATAGGATCAACTGGTGTAACTTCCAACAATATGTTTTCAGAAACTTTATTAAAATAGTCGACTGTTCCCGTTAGTTTACCATCAAACAAACCAAAATCCAAACCAATGTTTGTTTGGGTTGAAACTTCCCATTGAATATCAGGATTAGCTAAACGTGTATAAATTGATCCGTAAGGATAATCACTTAAAGAAGATGCACTTGGATCAAGCGGATAAGTATCATTGCCTGTGTTACTCTCCGTATAACTTGCTTGTGTTATTTTTGAAGGGATTTCTTGATTACCTGTTTTACCCCAGCTCACTCTTAACTTTAAATTACTAAAAGACGAGTTACCCATAAAATCCTCATTAACAATATTCCATCCTAATGCTAGAGATGGGAAATAACCATACTTGTTATTTTCACCAAACTTGGATGAACCGTCGGCACGCATTGTAGCTGTGACTAAATATTTGTCCGCGAACGAATAATTTAACCTACCAAAGAAAGATTGAAGCTCATTAACAGTTGCATAAGCAGATTGTGTAGTTGGCTCACTAGCAGTTTCTATTTGGTATTTTGGCTCTACTCCATTATCGGGAAAACCACTTAAATTAAAGCTTTTTTGAGCCACTTTGGTTTTTTGATAGGTCTGACCAACCAAAACCGTAAAGGTGTGTTCATCTAGATACTTATTATAGGTCAAAGTATTCTCCACTAACGAGTTACTATTTTCAGTGGTTATATTATTTAATGACCCTAAACTTGTGTTAGTATCTGTGGAATAAGGCATGTTTTGAATGTCTCTATTTGTTGAAGAATAATCAACCCCTAAGTTTAACTTATAGGTCAATCCAGATACAATTTCGAAAGAAGGCGAAACATTTGCCAAAATTCTGTTGTTATGCGTTAAATCGCTGTACAATGTTTCACTTATAAGTGGATTTATAATATCGTTACTCAACAACGGTCTTAGCTCCCCATTTTCATAAACAGCATCTGTTGGGTTTAATCGCAACATATTGTTAACAATAGATCCTGAATTAGGCCGGTTATTTTCAAGTCTGGTAGCAGTTAGGTTGAACTCAACTTTAAATTTATTATCTAATGCCTTTTGAGTTAGGTTTAATCGCCCTGAATAGCGCTTTAAGTTGCTGTTTCTAAAAATACCTTCTTGATCCTCACCACTAAGCGATGCAAAATAAGAAGACTGTCCTGCCCCTCCACTCATGGAAAAATTAACACTTTTGGATATTGCAGTTCTTGTTAACTCATCTTGCCAATCGGTTGAGCTACCTCCATCAATAAGAGTACCACCAATTGCAGTAATATTATTACGAAATTCGTCAGCAGTAAAAAGATCAACCTTGTTGGTTAAGGTAGAAAAAGCAGTTGAGACAAAAAGGTTTACTTGTGTTTTTCCGCTTTTACCTTTTTTAGTAGTAATCACAACCACACCATTTGCAGCTCTGGCACCATAAATAGCCGCGGCTGAAGCATCTTTTAGAATGTCTATACTTTCAATGTCTTGAGGATTTATAAAGTTCAACGGGTTTGAAGCCACACCATTTCCTGTATTATCCAATGCGAAACCATCAACAACATAAAGTGGCGTTGTTCCTGTTCTTAAACTACCAACACCCCTAATGATGATGTCTTGCGATGCCCCTGGTTCACCACTAACCGAAGTTACATTTACACCGGCAACCTTTCCTTGTAAAAGTTGACCAGCATTCGCTACCACACCTTGATTAAAATTTTCGCTTTTTAAAGAGCCTATTGCACCTGTGACATCCGATCTTTTTTGAGCCCCATAACCAACAATTACAATATCTTCTAACTGCGAAGCATCAGTTTCTAAAATAATGGTTAAGGAATTATAACTTTCTACTTCAATTTCGGTTGTTTTCATTCCTACGAAAGACACAACCAATATATCTCCAATATTGGCATTGATTAAAAAGTTTCCATCAAAATCGGCTGAAACTCCATTTGTTGTTCCTTTAATCAAAATGTTAGCTCCAGATAAGGGCACGTTTTGGTCATCAAGTACTGTTCCTTTTACTTCATTTTGAGCCCAAGAAACACTTGTTATACTTACAAATAGTGTAAATAATAAAAATGTAATTTTTTTCATCTAGTTTTTGAATATTAAAATTTGACACAAAATAAGTGTGAGATTCTTGGTCTGAAGTAAACTTTACATCATTAAAATCTTATAATTATATTTTCAAAATGTTACAATTATTAACATAAGGTTAAATAGGAGTTTTTCGTATGAAATTTACTATTAGACGAAACTTGGGATATAAATTTGTTTCTATTTTTGATATAAATTTTTGAAAAATGCTTAACAGAACCATCACTCTTTTCTTCGTTTTTTTTTTAATAGCTGAAGCAACTTCACAAGAAAAAAAAGAACACATTAAAATTCATTCGCATAATGACTATGCACAAAAGGTTCCTTTCTGGACTGCTTATAATTGCGGTTTAAACTCAATAGAAATTGATGTATTTTTAAAACAGGATACTTTATTTGTAACACATAGTGAAAATGAAATTTCCTCCTATAATACCGTTAAGACTCTATACTTTGAACCTTTACAAACAATATTCGACTCTAAGGCTGAATTGAGTCAAGACATTCAACTTCTTGTAGATATCAAGTCTGAGGCTGTTCCTACTTTAAAATCACTTATAGAAATATTGGAGTCTTACCCGAAGCTAATAAATTCAAAAAAATTGTCGTTTGTTATTTCTGGAAACCAGCCCAAACCAGAGACCTTTATTACTTATCCTTCCTATATAAAGTTTGATTACCAGAGCTTAGAGCCTTTGTCTAATGAAGATTTTACCAAAGTTGGTCTTATTAGTTTACCATTTAGAAAATTTTCAATATGGAATGGAAAAGGCAGATTAACAAGAGAGGACTATACCAGGGTTTCTGAAGTTATTGAAAAGGCGCATAGTTATAAAAAACCGTTCCGTTTTTGGGGATGTCCAGATTCCAAAACAGCATGGAAAGCCTTTATTGATCTTGGAGTGGATTTTATAAATACAGATTTACCTTATGAAGCATCTAGTTATATTTTTTCTTTGAAAAATAGAACCTCTGAAAACACTTTTTTTTCAGAAGTCTACTATCCTACCTTTGAATATGACAAGAAAAATTTACCTGTTGAAAACATTATTTTATTGATTGGAGATGGTAATGGACTTGCTCAAATCTCGGCCGCAACATTGTCAAATAACGGAAACTTAACACTTACTCAGTTAAAGTCTATTGGGTTTATAAAAACACAATCGGCCGATGACTTTACAACCGATTCTGCTGCCGCCGGAACTGCCATTGCCACAGGAGAAATAACATATAACCGATCAATTGGGATGGATGTTAACAGAAAGCCTATTGAAAATATTACAGAGTTATTATTCAAATACAACTATAACACTGGTATAATTACAACCGATAATGTTTCCGGGGCTACTCCATCATCTTTTTATGCCCACCAATTAGACAGGGATATGAGCGATGACATTTTAGAAGATTTATCAAAAAGCAAAATATCGTTAATCATAGGTGGTGGTTCATCCAATTACAGTAAAATTTCCTATAATTTTGATTTAGCTCAAAACCTTGAAGAAATTCAATTTAACAAAAGTAAAAAACTAGCTTTCTTTTTTTCAGAAGGAAGCGTGCCAAGTATAAACTCAGGCAGAAGCAATATCCTTTCCAAAGCCACCAAATCTGGTCTTCAATATTTAAAAAACCAAAATAAACCTTTTTTATTAATGGTTGAAGGCGCGCAAATAGACTCATTTGGACATTTTAATGACATTTCGGGCATTGTCAAGGAGAGCATTGATTTTGATAAAGCAATTACCGAAGCCATTAAGTATGCCGATATGAATAAAAATACTTTGGTGATTATAACGGCTGATCATGAAACTTCTGGATTAAGCATTCCTCAAGGCTCATTGACAGACAACATGGTCGAAGGCGATTTTTCAACAAATGATCATACAGGAATTATGGTACCGATTTTTGCATATGGGCCGCAGTCGGATAAGTTCACTGGTGTTTATAATAACAACGAAATCTTTCATAAAATCAAAGAGGTTTTGAATATAAGATAATATGCTTTACTACAATCAGGGTTTAAATTCTTTAAATGTATCTTACTTTTGGTGTCTTATTCTTTTAACTTCTTTTACATCAATCGTTGCGCAAGAATCTCTCAATGATTCCTTAAATAAGGATGTTCAAATTGCGTTCATTGCTGATATCCATTTTCAAGATATTTATGGTAGTTTTTCCGACAATAATTACAAAGGGGTATTTAACGAAAGCACAAAGAAATTCACGCTTTTACGTACCATGGATTCTCAATTACATTCAACAAGAATTTTTAATGAGAATTATTTTGCGCTGTTTGCTGCTTTGGACGATATGGTTGCCAAAGGGATAAAATATGTAGCACTACCTGGTGACTACAGCGATGACGGACAAGCCATTCATTTGAGAGGTCTGGAAAAAATTTTAAAAACATATAGTACCAATTATGGTATGCAATTTTTTATCACAACGGGCAATCATGATCCCGTTGGACCTTTTGACCAAGAGTCTGGAAAATCGGATTTTATGGGAACAAATGGCCAAACTCAAAGAATTTACAGTAACGTTGACAGAAATACTAATGGAATCAAAGAGCTACCTGATGTCATTACACAGGACATAAAAAAATTAGGATACCAGGGTATTTTTGGCCATTTAAAATCATTTGGATTTTTTCCTCAGAAAAATTACCTTTATTGGGCTACGCCTTTTTCAAATTACTCACCTGAATCTTACACTTTTCAAAAAGGATTAGAACATGCAAATCTTGATAAGAGAATGTATGATGTTATACCAAATCATTCCATTCCTGATGCAAGTTATGTTGTGGAACCTTTGCCCGGTGTTTGGCTATTGGCAATCGATGCTAATGTTTACATCCCGAAGAATACTGAAAACGGAAATTTGATTAACCCAATAAGGTATGAAGGTACAAGTATTGGCTACAATAATGTACTAACTCACAAAACTCATTTAATAAAATGGATTAAAAAGGTTGCAAATGAAGCAAAAAAACACAATAAGACGTTAATTGCCTTTAGCCATTATCCTATTGTAGACTTTAACGATAATGCTTCTGAAAACTTGAAAGCTTTTTTTGGAGGTAACAAATGGCAGTTGGAGCGCGTACCGGATGAAATGGTTTCAAAATTACTTTCTGATGCCGGAATAACAATTCATATTGCTGGGCATATGCACATTAACGACACGGGTATTAGATCTTTTTCAGAAAACAAATCTATTGTCAATATACAAACGCCTTCTATCGCCGCCTACATTCCTGGTTACAAAATTTTAAATATAAAATCTGGTAATAAAATTGAAGTAAATACGATCACGATTAACACTGTCCCGAACTTTAATGAATTATTCCCACTTTACGAAAAAGAGTTTAACTACTTAAAACAGTCCGGTAAGCCCCTTTGGAATTTTGATATACTAAGATCGAAATCCTACCATGACTTCACAATGTTTCATTTGCGCGAACTTGTTAGATTGAGATTTTTGGAGGATGACTGGATTCCTAGTTTTAAAGATTTTATGCTAAAAATAACAGGTGAAGAATTATTGATACTTCCTTATTTAGATTCTAAAATTGGTTATGAAACATTAATCAGCAATAAAAATTCTTTTAAAGATGAATGGAAACTGGCCAAGAACAAGGCAAAAAAAGAATTGGAAAAAACCGACTTTAAGTTAAATGATTTTAAAGATTGGGATGGATTTGATTTGATATTTGACTTTTACAGGCTAAGAAATGCAGATATTCTAGCAATTAAGGACATTGGTTTAAAAAGAATTGAAATTTACAAATGGCTGTTTACTAACCAAAAAGTGAATAAGAGAAATTATGATGATTTAAACGAAAAGAAGCTTTTAGAATTTTACAATATTTTTGCACACTTTCTAAATGGTGCACCAACGGAAAACTTTTCAATAGATTACAAAACAGGGAATATTTTCAACTATTGATTATGAACCCATAGTTGAGTTGCTTCAGATAGATATCGCCCATCTTCAACCTATGCTTCAGGTAACTCTTGAGGTAGTTCCCTGTAGTGTAGTAGTTCTTCATGGTTCCTGCCCTAAAGTACCTGTTTCATATTGGTGTTGGGGTACTCCAAGAGTGTCAAAAGTGTCCGTTGGGTGTTGTCCTCGCCCAGATACCTTGACTCAATGGCTTGGGAGGTGACTACCTTGTGTTCATCCAATAATTTGCCATGACCTTGTCAAGGTAGCGGTTCAGTTGTTGTATCACAAGGCGTTGCCCTTGCCCCTGCTTCTTGGGGCATCCCATTCCTTATTTGACAATTGTCTCTTTAAGCTGATTTCTGAGCGTCTGCCATTAACCGTAATGCGCACGTAAATGGATAGCTTGTTTTTTTCGCTTCGGGATTTCCTTGTGAAGAATACCATCGAAAAGGTTGTGTGTGTCTGCATCTCTCTTTTGTTTTTGTTAAACGTCCATTTTCTAAACAAAAGTCAAATCCTATTTCAAAATGCTCCCTTAAATCTACAACAATTCCAGTTAAGCGATGCACACCGAATTGCACACCTATTATTTGCCTTTTTTTGGTTACATTAAAAAAAACACTGATAATCATACGATTAACAGTGTTTTGTTGTGACCTATTTCTAGGTTCGTCGGGGTGGCAGGATTTTCAAAAAACCCATAACCTCAAAATAAACGTTCGTTGCTGGTGAAATATGAAACACACCTTCATTCACCATCTGTGAAAAGCAAATGGTGTAATTAAAAAAAATAAAAATGCTGTATATCAAATATTTTTTGCCCATAGGTAGGTTATCTGGGTTAGTTAGTTTACTAAATCTAAATTAATATCACAATCCCCATAATCATATTCATTCAAATAGGGCTTGAAATCAAAAAGGATCCTGTTGATTTTATTTTCATTCAATGGCTTGCTGATATATCCAGAACAGTGATATAACTTTTGAAGATATCCAGCATTGTGAATACTTTGAGTAGATGAAAGTAAATATACTTTGGTTTGGTTATTGGCAGCTTTTAGAGCGTTTAACTTCTCTAAAAATTCAAATTCAGACATTTCTGGTATGTTAACATCCATCAATATGATATTTGGTATGCAGATACCGTATTCCGTTAATACATCACTTTCTTTACTAAAAAATGACCATACATCATCAGTCCTATCAAATACCTTGATATTTGAATCCGGCAATAGATTTGAGAGAACCTTTTTGCTAAACAACATATCCATTTTATTGCCGTCGATTAGTATTAAATTAGTTCTCATGATTCATATAGAATTAGGTAATAGAATTTTAAAATGTGTGCCTTTATTTAAAGTGCTTTCAACCTGTATTTTCCCATGTAATTCTTCAATAATGTTTTTTACTATATATAGGCCAAGACCATTCCCTGGTACATCCTTTACATTTGCCCTATAGTATAAATTGAAAATTTTATCGATACAGTGTGTTGCTATACCCTGACCATTATCCTTTAGATTAATTTCAATCATTTTGTCCAAAGACATTACGGTTATATCTATATATGGGAAAAGTTCTTCATTTATAGCTTTCGAGTATTTTACCGAATTGTGAATTAAATTTTGAAGAATTGAATATACCAGATCATAATCTGAAATAAAGTCCAAAGACTCGTCTATATTTATGCTAAATTCAATATGATCAAAATTTTCAGAGCCGTTCAACATTCTAAGCACATTGTTAATGATACTTTTGAAATCATTTGTATCGAGCCTTTTATGTTTTGATGGGACATTCAAACCTTTAGCAAAATCGTAGGATACTAATTTACCCTTGTTGGATATACCTTCGCTACCTAACGCCCTATTTCCAGAGGAGGTTATTAATTTTTTAAATAAATCGTTCGATTGATGCATCGCTCTGTGAAAACTACCCAAATTTCTTATTTGTTTTTCAGGGATGGATTCTATGTCGCTTGTAAGGCAATGAGTGCTATTTCGTTTATTTCGCTTGGAAAGATCTAGCATCACCGCACAATAAAACAATCCACCATTAAAATCGAAACTGCTCAATGAGAGCTCTACTGAAAATTCTTCTCCCTTTTTATTCAAGCAAAATGTTCTTAGGGGGTATTCTTCAAAATCTTCTTTGTTATTGCTATTGGCACTAATCAGATTTATAATATTTTTAGCGGCACTTTCTTTCGAAATTAAAACACTCAGTTTTTTCCCTAAAATTTCAATTTTTGAATAGCCAAAGGCATCCTCAGCACCCTTATTCCATTCCGTTATATATCCTTGGGCATCTGCAATGATTATGATGCCCGCACATATCGATTGGAAAATCAAACGGTATTTATCCTTCAATAAGGCGCTTTCCAATAATTTAGTATTCAGTTCGTAATTTTTTGTAACATCATCACACTTCACCAAGTACTTTACTCTTTTTTCAATATCATCTTTAACGGGTATTATAGTTGTGTCCAACCAAAAAGGATTATTGTTGTCCGATTTACCACTTAACACACCCTTCCATATTACACCTTTCTTAAGTGAAAACCATATATTTTTGTGAATTTCATCTATTTTCATATTTGGCCTTAACAAGTTTAATGGTTTTCCAATAAGGCAATTAAAATCAGACCCTAATATTTCGCAAAAAGAATCACTTGCAAATTCCACTCTTCCCATTGAATCTATGATGGAAATTATAGAATGTTCTAAAAATGCAGACAGAATGCTATTGTTAATTGATTTTTGCGAATAATACTTAAATGCTTCCATAAACTGTTTTTATTCTTTTAATAAATATTCTTTGGCGGTTTTTATGTCATCAAAAATGAAATATGGCGTGGTGGGGTCAAATATTCTTTTATAAGAGATTATTAGCAACCTCATACCAATTGAATTGCATATATAAGCCTCAAAAACCTTTAGCCTTTGAAGTTCTGGCGTTTTTGAAAGTATATTAGCGGCTTCGGTGCTAAATGTCCCTAGAGAATCTCTCAAGTCAATGATAAAAGGCATGTGCTTTTCGTTACATAATTTAATAATCGTTGCAACATACAATTGTGCTTTTTTACTATCCAATCGATATTCTCGATCAAGGGTTTTGAATCGACAACAAAAGATTTCATCTCTGTCTATCCAAAATTTTGCGTTTCCAATTTTTATGATTTTGTCCATTCTCTCAATTTTTAACCCAATGAATTAAACATTGTATATTTTTTTTTGCAATAATTGATGGATAAACCACAATGACTAAATATAGTATCTGGCGCTATAGGGCTGATGGCATAGCTCTGTATTATCAATAAAATTTTAAGGGCGAAAGAATCAACCAAAAATGTTTTGGAAAGTACAGAGACCTTGATATATGAACTACTGGATAAAAACCTGAAGAGCTTTATAGAAGTAATAAAATTAAGTCCCCTTAAATCAATTAATAAAGGTAAGTATTTGCCTTTTGAAACAATAGATATAATATCATGCAAAGCCTTACCAGTATTGTGTTCCATTTCATTTTCATAGAACCCATTGACTATTTTACAATAGATTACACTGTCTTGCAGCCAGAGCCTAATACATCCTACTTCTATTTTGCCTTCCATTATTTAAAAAATTTGAAAAACGAAAAACAATTGGAATGCCAAAAAAACAAAAAACAACATAAAACAATGATAATCAAATAGTTAAATAAATATATGATTTAATTATTTGATATATAAATGACGGAATACCGTGGGTGGTGTTGAGGGACTTTTTGAAAATCAACGGAATACCGTTATTTGTGCTTAGATTTTTTTATACCTAGTTTATTCATTTTATCCCTTAAGGTACTAGGCTTCATGTTCAATAAATTAGAGGCGCTTTGCTCCCCACTAATTTTCCAATTACACCGATCTAAAACCTCAACAATATGATTTTTTTGGGCTGTATCAAGAGAGAAATCCTTGCCATTGAACTGCTGCTGTTTATTCTTTTGAGCTGTGGTTTCAAAACCAGGTACCATTAAAGTGTCACTATTGGACAGTATCAAGGCTCTTTCAATTAAATTTTCTAATTCCCTAATATTTCCAGGCCAGTGATGTGACTTGAGTAATGCCATCGTTTCGTCTAGAATATACTTTATATTTTTCTCGTAGGCTTTATTGAATTTATCAACAAAATGCTCAACTAAGAGAGGGATATCTTCAATCCGCTTTCTTAATGGCGGTATTTCTATGGGAAATACGTTAAGCCTAAAAAACAAATCCTCCCTAAATTGTTTTTTTTCTATTTCCTCCCTCAGGTTTCTGTTCGTGGCAGCTATCACCCTTACATCTAATTTCTTTAACTTGGTTCCTCCTATGACTTCTATCTCACCCTCTTGTAAAAACCTTAAAATCTTTGGTTGCATATCCAAAGGCAGTTCACCTATTTCATCAAGAAATAAAGTACCTCCATCGGCCAATTCAAATTTTCCAATTTTATCGCTAAAAGCACCAGTAAAAGAACCCTTTTTATGTCCGAAAAGCTCACTTTCTATTAATTCTCTAGGAATCGCAGAACAATTAACCTTGATTAATGGTTTTTTATTTCGTTGGCTTGTGTTATGAATGGCCCTTGCCAGAAGCTCTTTACCCGTACCAGACTCCCCTAACAATAAGACCGTAGCATTGGTTGGTGCCACTTTTTCAACTTCAGTCAGTACGTTACTAAATTCTACGCTTCCATAGACCATTTCCTCATAATTGAATACCAAGTCCAGTTCATTTCTAAGGTAAATATTCTCCTGTACCAATTGCTCCTTTAACTCACTAAGCTCGTTATTCACTTTAACCAACTTTTCATTTGCCAGTAAAATTCTTTTCTCAGCCAATTTACGCTCCGTACTTTCTACCATTAACGAAACTATGCTAGCTATGGATGTTGCAAAAGATTGATCGTCGGACGTCCACTTTCTTAAACTACCCCCAACATGTTCAAAACAAACTATACCGTAATACCCATAAGAACTGTTAATTGATACATCCATTAAGGACTTAATATTATTAGGAACAAGATAACCAGGCACAAATCCTTTGGTAATTACACTGGTCTGAGCATCATTGATAAGAATTGTTTGGTTTTTGTCTAACTCATTGAAATAAAGCGGATTTTGTTCATATCTAATAACCGATCCTTTTTCGAAAGAATCACTTTTTAAATCATATAACCTTTCGCAAAATATTTCGTTTTTAACTTCATTAAAACTCCAAACACTAACTCTATTCACATTTAAAGTTTCTGCAGATAATTTGGTTATATTCTTAAAAGCATAGTCAATTTCTTTACCAACAAGATTAGCTAATTTTAGTATAGCTTCCTTTTTTTGCTCAGATTTTAAAGCATTTACCTTGAGAGTATTTTTCAACTTTTCTTCTTCTGAAATATCCTTCATTGTGCCAAATAAGGCTACTACTTCACCCTTATCATTTTTTATATTTCCAGCTAAAAAAGACGCCATAAACTTCTCACCATTTTTTCTTATAAATTCAAATTGAAACGATAATGCTTCCCCTTGGGCGACCCGTTCATTAGTTTTGGATATTTTTTCAAAATCTTCCTTTTTCACAAAAGGGTAAGGCAAATCCAACCCTAACAATTCTTTTTCTTCGTAACCTAAAATTTTACAGGTAGACTCATTCACCATGATTATTTTCCCATTCAAATCGACTATTATCAAGCCTTCTTGCATAGACATAATGAGTTTATCTGTAAACTCCTTGGCCGACTTTAAATCCTGTTCGGCTTTCCTTCGCTCGGTTATGTCTATTATGGTCCCAAAATAAGCCAACATCTTACCATCAGCATCGTTAATACTCGAAATCATTACATGTACATTAAAACGGCTTCCGTCTTTACGCATGTAAACACTTTCAAAACTTTCAATCAATTCTCCCCGCTCTAATCGTTCGTGACGTAAATTGGATTCTTCTTCAATCTCTGGAGGCGAAAACGGATAAGGACATTGTTTGCCTACTAGCTCCATTTCTGAAAAACCAGACATTTTACAAAATGCAGGGTTAACACTAATAATTTCTGTATGTATATCGAAAACAACCAAACCTTCTTGCATAGAATCAATTAGAGCTTCTGAATATTCTTTAGCAGTTTTTAAGTCATTTTCTGCCTGCTTGCGATCTGTTATATCTCGAATTACCCCAACGAGGAATTTGTTACCATCATCATCAATAAATCTGGTTTTTTTTGTAGATATAATTCTCGTTTCACCTTTTCTTATAGTAAGGCTTTCTTCGTTAATATTTTCTATACCATCTTTTAATACTTGCCTATCAATACGTAAAAAGGCATCTCTCTCTTCTGGAGCTACATCTTCTGCCAATGTTTTTCCTAAGACATCAATCTTATCTAAATTAAAAATTTTAAGAAAAGCATTATTGACCAAAACCAACCTACTTTCTTCATCTTTTACAAAAACTGGATCTCCAATATTATTAATTATGTTTTCTAAGTACCTCTCACTTCTCAGTACAAGATCTTCCGTTCTTTTTTTCTCTGTTATGTCTGTAAAATAAATGGCCAAACCTTCTGGCGAAGGATAGACCCTGTTCTCGAACCACTTGTCAAAAGGTTCATAATATTCTTGAAAATATTGGGTTTCTTGTGTTTTAAGAGCTTTATGGTATATTGTATAAAAAGCTTTGTTTACAGCTTCTGGATAAACCTCCCATGTGTTTTTGCCAATAAGATCGTCTGGCTTTTTATTTAAAATCTTTGCAGCTTTCTTATTTATATAGGTATAGCACCAATTAGAGTCTAGTACTACCAGTCCGTCTGATATATTATTCAACGTAAGGTCTAATTGTGAAACCAGTTTTTTCTCAGTTATTAACTTAAGATACTTTTTCCGATAGTTTAACACTGAAAAAATGTCTTTGTTTTTTGATTGCTGGTATGCAATACTCTTTTTACCAGTTATACCTTCTATTAAACCTAAATGTGCTATAACTTCATTATTGCGGTTCTTTATTGCAGCAACAAATACTTTTACAGGAAAGTATGTACCATCTTTACGGACATGCGTGGTTTCATGCTCTCCGTCTATATTAGATTTGAGCATTTTTTTAAAACCCTCGCTAAATTCTTCACGAGATTCTGGAGGCCAAAAGGGAAAAGGGAAACCTATATTAGTTAATTCTTCTACTTTAAACCCCGTTATACAACTAAATGCAGAATTAACCATAACAATCCTGCCCAAGAGGTTTATTATTATAAGCCCATCTTCTAACGACTCAATAAAACTTTCGGAAAACCCAATTTCTTGCTTTAATTCTTGAAGCAATTCAATATCTGTTCTTTTCATAAAGAATATAAATACAACCCCTCAATTTAAGTATTCTCATTTGTTATTTTGATAATTGAATTGATAATTGCAATTAAAAACACCTATAAGTAAGTAATTTAATTTAAAATAGTAAAAAATATTCGATAAAATATACATAAGTAAAGGTAGCTGTCCTTATGCAAAAAAAACTTACAATAAAGATAACCTGATATAAATTAAAATTTGCAGGTTTATATACCGTAGAGTATATCTGTAATATGGTGCGTTCGGAAAACAAGACAATTGATAATTGAAAAGACAGCTTCTATATTTAACAAAAAAGGATATACAGGAACTTACTTATCGGATTTAACCAATGCCACAGGTTTGGCAAAAGGCAGTATTTACGGCAACTTCAAGGATAAAAATGAGGTTGCTGTTGAAGCATTTAAATATAATTATAAGTTTCAGTCAGATCAAATACTTCAAAAAATCAATCAAAAAAACAAGGCAATCCATAAATTATTGATTTTCCTTAATCATTACAGAACTGCTTTTAGGCCCATTTTTAATAATGGTAGTTGTGCCATACTAAATACGGCTATAGATGCAGACGACGGGAACGATTTACTAAAAGATGAAGTAATAAAGACCATTTATAATTGGCATAAAACAATTGTTTCTATTTTAAAAGATGGAATAAAACAAAACGAGTTAGAAAACAATTTTTATGTTGAAACCTTTTCTTATCGGATGATTGCAATGATAGAAGGCAGTATTATGTTAGCAAAGACCCTTAACAAACCGGAAATTTTATTGAAAAATATGGATTTTTTAGAATCGGAAATAAATAGACTTAAATCAGAATAAAAAAATTTAAATACTCATATACCTACCGGTATATGAAACTAAAAACAATATGAACATACTAGAACAATTAAAATCATTTGTGGGTAAAGAGTTTTTAGAATCTCAATCGCCATTTATGCGTTGGCTTAACCCTATAATAAAATCAACTGAAAAAGGACATATAGAATTTGAATATACGGTAAGAAAAGAATTTATGATCTAGATAGGTGCTACCAGAACGATAGTATTTATAAAACTCTAATTCGTTATCAAAAAATGCTTTTAATTTAACTAACTCATTTGTATTTGAAATTCCCCATAGGCGATAAAACTTTTATTGAATTTCCTATCTCAATATTGTCGTTTAGGTAATTTGATACTTTTCCTGCTTTTACTCTTTTTATTGTAATAGATAAATTTTGATCAGTATAAGGTTAAGAACATAGAGAATATGCTCTTCTTTCTTCTTGACCATTTATTTCTGTAATAAGTGTTAAAAATTGACCAGATTGGTAATTAAATTTTTCTTGTGGCTATTTGAAATGAACTATAATAGCATCCGAGGTTTCTTTGGTTACACTTAGAACTTTTAAATCTATTTTAGTATTCATAATTGTTTGTTTTTGAGGTGTTTTTCTTGTTTACTCCACCAATAAATCAATTACTACTTCAGGGTCAGATTCATTATTAATCCAGATATCTTCTAATGTTTTTGAGTTTCCAATTACAATATTTTTAGTTTCTAGTCTTTTAGATGCTTCGGAATAATCAATTTCTAAAACTTTGAAAACATCAGTAATAGGGGCTTTTATGATTTTATTTATGATAATCATATCTACAGGTGGGTTCATTTTTTCTAAAACAATAAGTATTGCTGAGATTGTTAAAACTCCTAATAAAGCGGGAATAAATACTTTTTTCCCAAAATGACTTTTCAGGCCCCTCCAATTAAGTATAATGTGAAATATTGCACAAGCAACAAAAGTTACTCCTAAATACTCATGTACTACTTCTGTATAACCATCAAAGAGGTGGAAAAACATTAATAAACCAGATATTCCAACCACAAGAAAAATTAAGGAAATAAAAGGTGTTACGTAATTTCTATTTAGTTTCATAGTGTGTTCTATTTTAAGTTAGAAAATTTATTTTCAAGGCTAGCTAACCAGTTTTTTCTTTTTTTTGAGTAGCCTGTTTTACCATATTAAAGCTTATCCATTTAACGTTTTTATATCTCATATTTTTAAAAGTTCCTTTTATCATTGCTTTTTTAATTGCATTTCCAAAAAACAACCAATAAATAATTTTGGGTGTATTCATTGTTGTTATAGTAGTTATGCTTTTTAAATTTTTAAGAAGGGGTGTCAATCCATGTCCCTTAGGATTATGATCGTAAGCAATTCCTGGAAAAAGAGCTCTGTAAATAAACTCTTTGGTCAATGCTGACATCAATTCCCACCAAATCGAAAAAATAAAAATTAAGTGGTTGGCTTTTTCCAATCTCTGACCATAGTCAATAACATGAGGGGCAATTGGTTTTCTGTTTATAAATGCTTTTAAGTCCTGTTGAGTCATTATCGGATTAAAGCCATCTTTATCTAGATGAAAAAGGTCTATTTCGTGATTTGCTTTTTGAAGTCCTTTCATTACTGCATTTAAAATTGCATTACAGTAACTACCTTCATGAGGATGATTAAAAACAATTGCGATTCTCATTTTTGAACTGATTAAATTTCACAGTGCAAAATTGAGAAGCAATTAAGCCTTGGACGATAACAATTGTTAATTAATGATGTTAACGTCTATTTCGAATTCTACTTAACGAAACTGATGTTATACCTAAATAAGATGCGATGTAATGCTGTGGTACACGTTTTATAATTTCAGGTTTTTTTTTAAGTAAGTTTTCATAACGTTCTTGAGGTGTTTCTATAAGGTGTGAAAGTAAAAGCTGTTGGTAATGAGCAAGACGTCTGAATAGATGCTCTTCCATTTCTTTTTTAATTGAAGGCGATTTATCTAAAATTATGTAAAAATCTTTTTGAGAAATAGTATGTATAATACATTCTTCTATACTTTCAATACTATATAAACTTGGTTGGTTAGTTCTAAAACTTTCTATAGACGAAACACTATTTCCTTCAAAGAAAAATTGAGTTGTAATATCTTTTCCTTTGTTGTTTACCCAAGTACGTAAGCATCCCTTTTCAATAAAAAACATATTTTTTGATACCTTACCTTCTTCTAATAGGGTTGTTTTGGCTGGAATTTCAATTTGTTTAAAAAAATGGCTTAATTTATGCCACTTGTTAGTCTTGATTTCTTTCTTTTTATTCATTAGACTACATTTGTTAAGGTCAAATTTATGGAATTTGATTTATACAATTATTTATACTCACATTTTCATTCTTTTCAATTTTTGATACTCTAATTTTTTTTAAGTAATCCCATATCACAACTTACTTTTCTTTCAATAACTCTAGCATAAATTTGAGTGGTAGCAATTTTAGAGTGACCTAGCAACTTTGATACTGTTTCTATTGGCACACCATTACTTAAAGTTATTGTAGTGGCAAATGTGTGTCGTGCGATGTGAAAAGTTAAATTCTTTTTGATTCTGCATAAATCTGCAATTTCTTTTAAATACGAGTTGAGCTTTTGATTTGAAATATTAGGGAATAAGGTTTTCTTGGTTTTAATATGTCCTTTGTATTTCTGAATTAATTCTTCAGTAATTGGAAGCTATGGAATTTTTACTTTGTTATGTGTTTTTTGTCTATTGGTGATTATCCATTTACCACCATCTATACCGAAAGTAATATTATCTTCGTTAAGGTTCATGACATTGATATATGACAAGCCTGTATAGCAACTAAAAACAAACCCTTAACAAGCTCCAGTCTTTCGACTTCAAATTCTTTTTCAATTATAGTTTGCAGTTCATTTTCACTCAAGAACTCTCTTTCATTTTTAATATAAGTAGGCTTGAATTTTATAAAGGGGTCTTTGTCTATCCATTCCATTTTATAAGATAATGTCACCATTTTACGAAGTCTTTGAATATGCTTCACAACCGTATTGTTTTCCATTTGCTTTTGATGGCCCTCCGGAACATAGGAACGCAAAAACTTTTCAAAGTCAACTAAAAAACGAAATGTTAATTGAGATAAATAGATGTCTTGGATTTTCTTTTTGGTTAAGAATAGTTTGATATACTTTTGAGTCGTGAAGTAATTCTTTAAAGTCCCATAACTTAAAGACTCACTCATTTGGGTGTTGTGGTAATCTACCAATGTTAGCAAAGAGCATTCTTCGTTATCCTATCCTAGGAAACGAGCCTTTATGGATTGAGCACAGATAAACGCTTTTTCTTTAACCAATTCATCGTGAGCTTTGTAAATTCTATTTTTAACTTGGTCTAAATATCTGTTGAGTGGTCGAGATTCTTGTTTGTTACCTCTTGCTCTTCCTTTCTTGGAATCCCATTCAGACACAATTACTTTTCGTTGTAAACTGATATTTGCTCGTTTACCGTTTACTGTTATTCGAGCATAAACAGAAACTTGATTATTAATTTTACGTGAAGCGCTTACCCAAAATGATAAGCTAAAGGTGGTTTGTGATTGCATAGTTGTCGTCTTTTTATTAAACATTCATCAAGACGAAAGTCAAATCAACTATTTCAATTACAGTATTGTAAGCATCCATTCGGTTAACACTTTTTTACTTTGCTAACTATTAACCGAATTAAACTATATTAATTCAATTCTTATGATAGTCTAAAAACCATAAAACCTTGTAAATCGTATGATTTACAAGGTTTTAGTTTCTAATGGTATTAATTTTTGTCGGGGTGGCAGGATTCGAACCTGCGACCTCCGCGTCCCAAACGCGGCGCGATAACCGGGCTACGCTACACCCCGAATTTAAATAGAATTGAACATAGATGCTTGGGAGCTCAATTCCATTTCTTAACCTTATTTCCTTGAGCGTAGTTTATGCCGCATTTGATACGGTACTACACACGAAATGGGTTATCCTAAAAATGCGGAGAGACAGGGATTCGAACCCTGGGTAACTATTTCTAGCTACGACGATTTAGCAAACCGCTCCTTTCGGCCACTCAGGCACCTCTCCAATTAAATAGTAAGAACTTTTAAATAAAATTGCGGTTGCAAATGTACTAGATACTTAGATATAACACAACTATTTTATTTATTTTTTTATAATTTTTATTCTGGATATTCAATACGCAAATGATAAATATTTGCAAGCTTGTGTTTTAACACCTTTTTTATGGATTCAATCTCTTTAAATGTAATATTTGCATTCAAAAATTGGCCATCTTCAATTTGTTTATTGATTATATTTTCAACAAATGCATCAATCTTTGTAGAGGTAGGTTCCTTTAAACTCTTCGAAGCCGCTTCTATACTATCGCACATCATTAGTATAGCTGTTTCCTTGCTAAACGGCTTAGGGCCAGAGTAACTAAAATCTAATTTATCAACTTCTTCAAAACCCTTTTTTTCTTGCATATAAAAGTAATAAACAACACTGGTACCATGGTGTGTACGTATAAAATCTATAACTCTATCCGGTAAATTATTTTTTCTAGCGATCTCAATACCATTTATCACATGATTTATGATGATTCGAGCACTCTCCTTTGAGGATAATTCATCATGTGGGTTAATTCCTGTTGATTGGTTTTCGGTAAAATAAGTAGGATTTTCCATTTTACCAATATCATGATACAAGGCTCCTACCCTCACTAACATGGCATTCGCCCTAATTTCATTTGCTGAAGCTTCAGCTAGATTTGCTACATTTAAAGAATGGTGGAATGTTCCTGGTGCTTTATCGGACAACTCTTTGAGCAGTTTTGAATTAGTATCAGATAATTCTAAAAGGGACACATCTGAAACCAAACCAAAAAGCTTTTCATAAATGTATATTAAAGGCTGTACAAACAAAGTAGCTAATCCACTCAAGATAAACCACATAAACGTTTCCCATTTGATCGTTTTCACGCTCCCTTCATGAATAACAAAAAAAGCAAAATAAGCTATAATATAAATAAGGGTTATTTGGCCTACTGAAATAAATAAATTAACTCTTTTATATAGCTCAGAAACAGTTAGTATGGTTACAATTCCTGCAATAATCTGTAGAAACATGTATTCGTAACTATTCGGTACAATAAAACCTATTAGCAATACTGTAAGTACATGTGCAAATAAGCCCAGCCTAGCATCAAAAAAAGCTTTAAACACTAAAGGCAAAATACAAATTGGAACAATATAAATATACTGTGAGTCATAATTTACAACCAAGGTTGTAATAAATATCAATAAAGAAATATTAAAAAAAATAAAAGTGACCTTTGTATTATTTTCGAACACAGTTATTCTATACTTTCGTAAGAACAAAAGCAACATTAATAAAGCCAAAGCAACCAATAATGTATATGCAAAAAGCACCCATATATAATTAGACTCGCTCCAAACTTGCGATTCGTATTCAGATTGTAAAGATTTTAAAATCTGATATTTATTACCTTCAATAACTTCCCCTTTCGAAACTATTAAAGTGCCTTTTTCAATACTCCCTCTAGCATAAACTATTTTATCAATCTCTTCTTGTAATGCTTTATCTGTAAACGACTTATCGAATATTAAGTTGGGTTCTATTAAATCAAAAAACAAAGAAGTAAAATCTGTTTTATAGCGAATTAACCCATACTTACTTAAAACATTATCAATGACTTTTGAAACAGCATCTTGCTTAACCAAATGAGAAAAGAAACCATCTTTCTTTTTAACCCTTTCATCAAGTATAACTATAGCCTTATCATTCGAAAAGTGATAGTTTTCACCTAAAACCCCAAATAAATACAGTTCTGCAATAATCATTTCTCCCGCCTTGTACAACTTATCGGATGTCGTCTTAGGAATAGAATCTGAAAACGTATTTTTAAACTGGTTTTTATATAAAGATTTTACTTTAGCCTCAATAGTATTATCTAAATCAAAATACAGTACCGAATTCTTGATCAGCACATCTTTTTCAGAAGCAATTTCTTTATCGTTTTTTTTTATAGCAAAATCAAAAGGCGCGTATAAATTTTCCGATTGCCAAGGCTTTCCTTTTTCAAAGCTATATTTAAACTTTCCTCCTTTAGGAAATAAATACACAATTAAAAAAGTGGTAACTATAAACAATAACCCCTTGTAAATTAAGGAGTGATTTCTATACAATTTATTTATAAAATCCTTCATCGAAAAACTTAATGGTTTCAAATGTAATAAAATTATAAGCTTTCACCATTTTTATAATGAACTCATCTTGACTTTTTATTAGTCCACACTTATTGTATGGGAAAAGTTGCGGAGCCACGCATTCAAAATAAATAGTTAAACCACAGCTTTGGGGGGCAGGCGAATCGTGCATCATACCAAATGAATTTCAAAATAACCGTAATTATTTTGAATTATTTTTAGTTCAGATAAAATAGAAAATCTAAGCATAGCATTCGCTCAATGTCATTAAGTTAAGGCCGTAATGTCAGTCTGAGCGCAGTCGAAGACCAATTGGAGTTCTAGTTTTTATTAGCATTTCGACTGCGCTCAATGTGACAAATAAAGAACAAATTTCCTTAACTTAATGACATTGATCCTAAGCTACGGTTCTATTTTATTATGAAATATGAGCTAAAAAGAAATCGAAGATTCATGAACACCTATTTTTAAAATGAAAGATAGTGAACTAAACAAACATTATAGGTTGTTTTGATGTTTATTTGGTATTATATGCTGAACTTGCCCCTGCTGAACATGTTTCAGCATCTAGCGGGATTCAATTCAGGTTTAATACCTTTTATTTTTAACCTAAAACAAGGTGACATTTCTTAAAACAGGGCATTTTTTATCGTGAAGCATAAAAAGTCATGAAATGTAGTGAATTTTAGTCCTTTTTTATGGAATAGAAAAAGTCCAGATGAGTTCATAAATGAATCATTCATATTTCTACTAAAAAATCGTTATTTTCGCAAGTACAAATTAAAGTATTAAATTAATGAATAAAGAAGTAGTTATTGTATCGGCTGCAAGAACTCCAATAGGTAGTTTTTTAGGAGCCCTGTCCACTATTCCTGCTCCAAAACTGGGGGCTATTGCTATTAAAGGGGCCTTGGATAAAATAGGCCTAAACCCCGAATTAATTGAAGAAGTTCTAATGGGCAATGTCGTACAAGCCGGAACAGGTCAAGCTCCCGCTAGACAAGCTGCTATTTATGCCGGAATACCCAATACGGTCCCATGCACTACTGTTAATAAAGTGTGTGCATCTGGAATGAAAGCAGTTATGCAAGCTGCACAAACTATTGCGCTTGGCAACGCAGATATTGTTGTTGCTGGAGGCATGGAAAACATGAGTTTAATTCCTCATTATTTACATGCTCGAACCGGTACTAAATTTGGGCCTACGTCATTAATTGATGGTATGCAAAAGGACGGCTTGGTAGATGCTTACGATCAAAATGCTATGGGGGTTTGTGCTGATGCTTGTGCCACAGAATATAAATTCTCAAGAGAGGAACAAGATGCTTTCGCCATACAATCCTATAATCGTTCTGCCGCCGCATGGGATGCCGGGAAATTTGACAATGAAGTTGTTCCTGTTGAAGTACCTCAGCGTCGTGGAGAACCATTAATAGTTAATAGAGATGAAGAGTTTACCAATGTAAAAATAGATAAAATCCCACAGTTACGTGCTGCATTTACTAAAGATGGCACTGTAACAGCGGCTAATGCTTCAACCATCAATGATGGAGCTGGCGCCATGATTTTGATGAGTAAAGCTAAAGCTAGCGAATTGGGATTAACGCCCTTGGCAACCATAAAAAGTTATGCTGACGCTGCTCAAGAACCCAAATGGTTCACAACGGCCCCAGCAAAAGCACTGCCAAAAGCTTTGAATAAAGCTGGAATTAAAATGAACGATGTTGACTATTTTGAATTTAACGAAGCTTTTTCCGTAGTTGGCTTAGCCAATATGAAAATCCTGGGATTGAATGACAGCAATGTAAATGTTAATGGTGGAGCTGTATCGTTGGGCCACCCTTTAGGTTGCTCTGGTGTTAGAATTATAATCACGTTATTAAATGTTTTAGAACAAAACAATGCTAAAATAGGAGCAGCAGCCATTTGTAACGGTGGCGGTGGTGCGTCTGCAATTGTTATAGAACGTTCGTAATATTAAATATTTTTATTGTTATTATTTATTATGAAACATCTATAACTAAAAAGTTCGATACCCAAGGACAATGATTATATAGATGCTACATGTGACAAATAAAAAACAATACATATAAACACATGAAATACTCTTTAAAATTTTTATTCAGCAATTTGATATTCCTCACCAATAATTGCATAAATAGTCAATAGTCATACCCAATAGATAATAACTTTATGCAATACGGAATTTGTAATTTAAGCATTGTTCCCCTTAGAGATGAGCCAGCAGACACCAGTGAACTTGTATCCCAAGTAATCTATGGTGACATTTTTAAAGTCTTGGAGCAACGTAAAAACTGGAGTAAAATTCGTTTAGCTTTTGATGCTTATGAAGGCTGGATTGACAACAAACAATATCTTGAAATTACAGAAAGTGCATATAAATCTTTAAATAGCGCCCCCTGTAAACTCTCTATTGATTTGGTAGAGTTTATTGAAGATAGCGATAACCAGCTACATCCTATTTTATTAGGATCTACCCTAAATGGGCTATCCTATTTAAATCATAAACATGAGGGCAATAGTATAGAAGGTAAAAAAAACAAGGACAACATTATTCAAACAGCATTTTTATATTTAAACACGCCGTATCTCTGGGGCGGAAAAACACCATTTGGTATAGATTGCTCTGGTCTTACCCAAATGGTTTATAAATTAAACGGCTATAAACTATTACGTGATGCATCACAGCAAGCTACCCAAGGAGAGGCCTTGAGTTTTATTGAGGAAAGCGAACCTGGCGATTTGGCCTTTTTTGATAATAGTGAAGGTATCATAACACATGTAGGAATTATTATGAAAGATAATTACATTATACATGCGCACGGCAAAGTTAGAATTGATAGATTGGACCACTCGGGTATTTATAATGTTGACAAAAAAATGCACACGCATAAATTACGAGTCATAAAAAAAATAATATAAAAAAGGGGCGAATTAAATTCGCCCCTTTTTTATATTATTCAAGTATATGTAGATTAGTTTGCATTTTCTTCTTCAAGAACAGCCACTTTTTCTTTCATACTTTTATATTTATCGGTTTCCCCTAGAATACTATAAATATTCATCAAGGTTTTTGCCGCACTAATACTCTTAGGATTAATCTCAAGTGCTTTGGTTAGGTAAGGCACGGCTTCTTTATAAAGATTTTGACGCTCTTCCCTTAACTCATCATAGCGCTTATTATCAGCTTTGGAAGATCCCAAACCATTCATCTCTTCGATCATTGATTCTTCTTTGCTTAAAACTAAAGCTGCTAAATTTATATAGGCATTTATATATTCTGGATCTAACTCTATGGCTTTTTCGTAATATGCTTTTGCTTCTGTAACCTGATTGGATTCTGCAGCTATAACTCCTAAATTATATTGTAATTCAGGGTTCGTAGGATCCATTTGCGTCGCTTTTTTCAATAAGCTTTTAAACTCTTCCGTATTGCCCATTTTATAATGAACATTTGCTTCGGATAATATTAAATTAACATCGTTAGGGCTTTCTGCTCTTGCTTCTTTCATTGCTGCAATCGCTTTTTCATTATCGCCTTTATTAACATATATAAGAGCCACATTTTTTACAATCTCTGGTTTTTTTGACTCTGATACACGTTCAATTGGATCAATATGTGTTTTAGCTTTAACAGAAATATCACGCATATTTTTATTGTTAAATGCCTCTTCTTCTCCTGTCTTAACATTTGTTGCATAATACTGTGTTGCAACACCTGTGTATCCTAAATTTTTAAGTTCTTCATAAAGCTCTAAAGCTCTATCATATTCTTGAACATTCACTGCTGTTGCTGCTGCGTAATAAAGAAATACCGTGTCTTTTTCTGTAGCTCTATAAGATTTTTCAAAAAACACAGAAGCTTTTGAATAATCCTTTTCCTCATAAGCACTATTTCCTTTAACCAATAGCCCATTGGCCATATCTTGCTTTAATTGGTTTATTTCGGACGTATATCCCTTTTCAACTTTACTTAGGTTAACCAAAGCAGCATCAATATCGGCTATGGACCCTTTCCCTCCAGCATACAAGGCTTCTCCACTTAAATAATAAAACTTTGCTTTTGCTTTATCATCCATTTCAGACATTAATGATTCTGCTTGTTTTAAAGCAGCTTTTGCCTCTGCATATTTTGTTCCTTTAATAGCTCTTTCTGCTGTTTTCAACTCTTTTTTCTGCGCAAATGCAAATACGCTTACTAAAAAGGTCAAAGCTATAATTAACTGTTTTCTCATTTTATAAAATATTATTATTAATTCTCGGTATTATTATCCTCTGCACTTGTATCAAGAGTTGTGCCATCCTCTAAATTATTAGTATTCTCAGTAGTTTCAGGTTCTTCAACCTCCACTTCATCTTCATCATGCACGACTTTAGCAACCGCAGCTATGGAATCGTTCCCTTTTAAATTGATCAGTTTAACTCCTTGAGTGGCTCTTCCCATAACACGTAAATCTGCCACGACCATACGTATAGCAATACCTGATTTATTAATAATCATTAAATCATCACTATCCGTAACACTTTTTATTGCTACTAAATTTCCTGTTTTCGCTGTTATAGAAATGGTTTTAACACCTTTTCCTCCTCTGTTAGTAATTCTATATACCGGTTCTCCATCTATAGGGTCATCAATATACGTCCGCTTACCATAACCATTTTCAGAAACTACAAGCACAGACTCTTCTTGAGGGTTTTCAATAGTAACCATACCTATAACTTCGTCTTTATCATGAGCAAGCCTAATACCTCTAACCCCAGAAGCGCCTCGTCCCATAGGTCTCGTTTTTGCTTCTTCAAAACGAATCGCTTTGCCAGATTTAAGTGCAAGCATGACCTGACTATTTCCTGTGGTTAATTTTGCTTCCAACAACTCATCATTGTCTTTAATTGTTATCGCATTAATACCATTGGTTCTAGGACGCGAATACTGCTCTAAAGACGTTTTCTTAACTTGGCCATTCTTAGTAGCCATAATAACATAGTGACTATTAATATAATCTTCATCTTTTAAATCCTGAGTACAAATGAAGGCCATTACCTTATCATCCTGCTCAATATTTATCAAGTTTTGAATAGCACGCCCTTTTGAGGTTTTGCTACCTTCTGGGATTTCATAAACACGCATCCAGAAACATTTTCCTTTTTGCGTAAAGAACAACATATACTGGTGATTAGTACCTACAAATAAATGCTCCAAGAAATCTTCATTACGGGTCTTTGATGCTTTTTGCCCAACGCCTCCTCTATTTTGTGTTTTATATTCTGTAAGTGATGTACGCTTAATATAACCTGCATGCGAAATGGTAATGACCACTTTTTCATCAGGAATCATATCTTCAATACTTAAATCACCGCCCGCATATTCGATAACAGAACGACGCTCATCTCCATATTTGTCCCTAACAACCTCCAACTCTTCCTTAATGATAGCCATTCGACGTTCTTTTTTGTCTAAAATATCTTTAAGGTCGATAATCGTTTTCATAATATCTTCATATTCTGAACGCAATTTATCTTGCTCTAAACCTGTCAATTGGCGCAAGCGCATTTCGACAATGGCCTTGGCTTGAATTTCTGAAAGTTCAAAACGTTTAATTAAGTTTTCTCGGGCTTCATCGGCATTAGAAGATGCCCTAATGATGGCAATAACTTCATCAATATTATCCGAAGCTATAATTAACCCTTCTAAAATATGAGCACGTTCTTCCGCTTTACGTAATTCATAAGTGGTTCGCCTTACAACAACTTCATGTCTATGTTCAACGAAATAATGAATCAAATCTTTTAAGTTCAACAACTGTGGACGCCCATTTACCAATGCAATATTATTCACACTAAACGAAGACTGCAAAGCTGTATACTTAAATAACTTGTTTAATACAATGTTTGGAATAGCATCACGTTTTAAAACATATACAATACGCATACCATTTCTATCAGATTCATCGCGAATAGTAGAAATCCCTTCTAGTTTTTTATCGTTTACCAAGTCTGCAGTTTTCTTGATCATATCTGCTTTGTTCACTTGGTAAGGAATCTCATCAACTATAATACATTCGCGTCCGTTTACCTCTTCAATATTAGTTTTGGCACGTATCACGATCCTGCCTCGTCCTGTATGAAACGCCTCTTTAACCCCGTCGTAACCATAAATAGTTCCACCTGTTGGAAAATCAGGAGCTTTAACATGCGTAATTAATTCATCGATTTCAATATCATTATTTTCAATATAAGCAATAGTACCATTAACGACTTCGGTTAAATTATGTGGAGGCATGTTAGTAGCCATACCTACAGCAATCCCTGATGCTCCATTAACTAAAAGTCCTGGGATGCGTGTTGGCAAAACAGTAGGTTCTTGCAAAGTATCGTCAAAATTCAATTTGTGGTCAACTGTTTCTTTATCAATATCTGCCAACATGTCCTCAGATATTTTACGCATACGTGCTTCCGTATAACGCATTGCAGCAGGGCTGTCCCCATCTATAGAACCAAAATTTCCTTGTCCGTCAACAAGCATATAACGCAAACTCCATTCTTGAGCCATACGTACCATAGCATCATAAACAGAAGTATCACCATGCGGGTGATATTTACCTAAAACCTCCCCAACTATTCTTGCGGATTTTTTATGTGCCGTATTAGCTCTAACACCCAATTCATGCATCCCAAAAAGCACACGTCTATGAACTGGTTTTAAACCATCTCTTACATCTGGTAAAGCACGTGACACAATGACCGACATTGAATAATCAATGTAAGCCGATTTCATCTCATCTTCTATATTAATAGGAATCAATTTTTCTCCTTCTGTCATATAAAATTTAGTTTAATTTTTATAAGTATTTCAAAACGTGCTAATATAAGAATTTCATTAGTCACAGTAAGACTATTAGCATACTTTTTCATGTTTTTTTATTAACAATTTAAGGTTGTTTTTTAGTTAATAAGTATGCCGCTAAAAGTTTTGATTTTATAAAGTTTTTTTCGTCAATTAGCAACTTACAGACAATTTAAGGTATAGTTTTTGCCTTTAGTGAAATGTTTTAGTATTTTTAATGCAGATAAGGACACGATTATGGATGACAATTTTTCCCCAAGAGTAAAGGACGTAATTGCATATAGCAAAGAAGAGGCACTAAGATTAGGCCATGATTTTATTGGTACCGAGCACTTAATGCTTGGGCTTTTGCGTGACGGTAGCGGCAAAGCCATTAATATATTGAATGCTTTAGATATAGATTTAAATCATTTGAGACGCAAAGTTGAAATATTAAGCCCTGCAAACTCAAATATTACTGTAGCTTCTAATCAAAAAAAGAACTTACACCTTACCAGGCAAGCAGAGCGCGCTTTAAAAACCACATTTTTAGAAGCCAAACTATTTCAAAGCTCTTCCATAAACACAGCTCATTTATTATTATGCATTTTAAGAAATGAAAACGACCCTACTACAAAGCTTTTAAATAAACTAAAAGTTGACTACGACAATGTTAAAGAACAATTTAAGCTTATGATTACAAACGACAATGATTACATAGAACCCAAATCCGAATTTCAAGATGACGACATGAATACCGAAGGCGATACTTCCAAGGAAAATATTTTTAATACGCCTGCCGGAAAAACAAATAAGAAGTCCAAAACACCTGTTTTAGATAATTTTGGACGTGATTTAACCGCTTTGGCGGAAGAAGGAAAGCTTGACCCTGTTGTTGGTCGTGAAAAGGAAATACAACGAGTCTCACAGATTTTAAGTAGACGTAAAAAAAACAACCCGCTTTTAATTGGCGAACCTGGTGTTGGTAAATCTGCCATTGCCGAAGGTCTGGCCCTTAGAATTGTTAAGCGTAAAGTGTCGCGTATTTTATTTAATAAACGTGTTGTGACTTTAGATTTAGCCAGTTTAGTTGCTGGAACTAAATATCGTGGACAGTTTGAAGAACGCATGAAAGCTGTTATGAATGAACTTGAAAAGAATGACGATGTGATCCTTTTCATTGATGAAATCCATACCATTGTCGGTGCTGGTGGAGCCACAGGAAGTTTAGATGCTTCCAATATGTTTAAACCTGCTTTAGCACGTGGAGAAATTCAATGCATTGGCGCCACAACTTTAGATGAATACAGACAGTATATTGAAAAAGATGGTGCTTTAGAACGTCGTTTTCAGAAAGTGATTGTTGAGCCTACTACAGTTGAAGAAACCATAGAAATCCTTAACAATATAAAAGGCAAGTACGAAGAACACCATAACGTCGATTACACACCAGAAGCCATTAAAGCCTGCGTTAAGTTAACAAACAGATACATGACGGAGCGTTTTTTACCGGACAAAGCTATTGATGCTTTAGATGAAGCGGGATCTCGTGTACATATAACCAATATCGACGTTCCTAAACAAATTCTAGAACTCGAAAAGCAACTGGAAGGTATTAAAGAAACTAAAAATGCCGTTGTAAGAAAGCAAAAATATGAAGAAGCCGCTAAACTTAGAGATGATGAAAAACGCATTGAAAAAGAATTAGCCGTTGCTCAGGAAAAATGGGAAGAAGACACTAAACAACATAGAGAAATTGTCACTGAAGATAATGTTGCCGATGTGGTCTCCATGATGACAGGAGTGCCCGTAAATAGAATTGCACAGACAGAAATTAATAAGCTGGCCGAGTTGCCAAACCTTATTAAGGGCAAAGTGATAGGACAAGACGATGCCGTTGCTAAAGTCGTAAAAGCGATACAACGAAACCGTGCCGGACTTAAAGATCCTAATAAACCTATTGGTTCGTTCATCTTTTTAGGCCAAACTGGTGTCGGTAAAACACAGTTAGCTAAAGTATTATCTAGAGAACTATTTGATAGTGAAGAATCGCTCGTTAGAATTGATATGAGTGAGTATATGGAAAAATTTGCCATTTCTAGGCTAGTTGGAGCACCTCCAGGATATGTTGGCTATGAAGAAGGTGGTCAATTAACCGAAAAAGTAAGACGTAAACCATATGCCGTTATATTGTTAGATGAGATAGAAAAAGCACACCCCGATGTCTTTAATATGCTACTTCAAGTCCTCGATGATGGTTACTTAACAGATAGTTTAGGAAGAAAAATTGATTTTAGAAATACGATCATCATTATGACATCAAATATTGGTGCTAGAAAACTTAAGGATTTTGGAACAGGTATAGGGTTTGGAACAGCATCACAAAAAGCTCAAGAAGATGCTAATGCCAGAAGTGTTATTGAGAATGCACTAAAAAAATCCTTTGCCCCCGAGTTTTTAAATAGAATTGACGATGTCGTGGTATTTAATGCTTTAGAGAAAGAGGACATTAACAAAATCATAGATATTGAGCTGGAAAAACTTTTAGCAAGAATTAAAGGATTAGGCTATACCTTAAAACTTAGTAGTAGTGCTAAAGATTATATTGCAGAAAAAGGTTTCGACAAACAATATGGAGCAAGACCTTTAAAAAGAGCTATTCAAAAGTATATTGAAGATGCTTTAGCTGAAGAAATTATTACCTCCCATCTTGAAGAAGGTGATAAAATTAAAATTGATTTAGACAAAACAACCAAAGAGCTAAAAATATCAATAGATAAAGCTGAAAAACCCGCGGAGTCTTAAAAAGCTTGTTAAAAAACCCGAAAATTAATTTTCGGGTTTTTTTCTTTTAAATGGCCCCCTCTCGCTTAAAGCAATTTAAATATAGTATTAGAGAGGAACTAGATAAGAATTCTTAATTTCCCCCATAACAAAAGTACTGTGTGCACTTCCTATGTTTTGTAATTCTCCCAAATGATTTAGAACAAAATTTTGGTAGTCCTTCATGTCTTTCACCAAAACCTTTAGCAAAAAATCATAATCTCCAGAAATATTATAACATTCAATAACTTCATCTAAAGAGAGAATATCCTTTACAAATTGATTTCCAATTTTACGGGTATGCTCTTTAAGCCTTATATTACAAAATACCATAAGCCCCCTATCTAACTTTTCAGAATCTAAAATGGCTTTATATTTTTTAATATAGCCTTCCTTTTCTAATTTTTTCACCCTTTCAAATACCGGTGTTGTAGACAAATTAACCTTAGCGGCTAATTCCTTAGTCGTTAAATTAGAATTGTTTTGAAGTATGTTCAAGATGCGTAAATCTATTTTATCTAATGGCATTATAGAATTATTTTCTGTCCAACCTTTTTTTAAACAGCTTTAAAAGATCAAAAAACTTTAATTAATCACAAAAATAGTTATTACAACCAAATAATCCATATTTATCAATATAAAAAATCTATAAAACTAACTTTGCTTAGACATAAAAAATAATATCAATTTATGAAAACTACAATTTTAGGCTACCCAAGAATCGGAAAAGAAAGAGAACTAAAAAGAGTAAGTGAAGCCTATTGGGCAGATAAAACAAATCAAAAAAAACTTTTAGAGACAGGTAGACATATTAGAAAAGAAAACTGGCTACTTCAAAAAAATACAGGAATCGACAGTATCCCTTCTAATGACTTCTCTTTTTACGATCAGGTACTTGACACTTGTTTAAGTGTAGGATGTATTCCCAAGCGTTATGATAAGCTAAAGCATGGAAACCAGCTGGATCTGTATTTTGCAATGGCCAGGGGCATCCAGAATAAAGAAATAGACTGTACCGCCATGGAAATGACCAAATGGTTTGATACGAACTACCATTATATAGTACCGGAATTTGAAAAAGAACAAACCTTTGAGTTTTTCTCAACTAAAATAATCGAGGAATACAAAGAAGCATTAGAATTAGGTATTAAAACCAAACCTGTACTAATCGGTCCTGTAACATTTTTACTATTAGGAAAAGAAAAAGAGGAAGGTTTTCACAGACTAAGCTTATTAGAAAAATTACTACCTGTGTATTTAGAAATTATTGAGCAACTAACATTATTAGATGTTGAATATATTCAATTTGACGAACCTTGCCTGGCCTTAAATTTAAACGAACAAGAAAGAGATGCTATTAAATTTACTTATAAAAAAATAAGCACTAAATTCCCTAATTTAAAGGTCTTTTTAGCAAACTACTTTGATTGTTATGGCGATAACTTAAACACTGCCCTACAACTGCCTATCGACACTATACATTTAGATTTAGTGAGATGCCCATTACAATTAAATGACATTTTAGAATCCAAACATTATAACACCAACACAAAATTATCCTTGGGCTTAGTTGACGGAAGAAATATTTGGAAAAATAATTTTGATGACTCTCTACAAACCATTAAATCTGTTATTTCTAAAATTGGAGAAGAAAACATCTGGATATCTACATCATGTTCCCTACTCCACTGTCCTTATGATTTAGACCTGGAAACCAATGAAAGCAACTTAAGCACAGAAATAAAGCAATGGCTGGCATTTTCTAAACAAAAACTACAGGAGATTAGAACTCTAAAAGGGCTGGCTTCTTCTAACTATAATGAGTTTGAAGAAGAATTTAAAGACAACAAAATAGCGCATGTAAACAGAAAAGCTTCTTCATTAATTCATAACGAAAAAGTAAAAAACAGAGTACTTGCATTAAATAATACCGATAGTCAAAGAAAAAGCACATTTAAAAACAGACAAACAAAGCAGAAATTAGCACTAAACTTACCATTGTTCCCTACAACGACCATTGGGTCATTTCCACAAACCAAAGAAGTTAGAAGTTGGAGATCCAAATTCAAAAAAGGAATTTTATCACAAGTAGAGTATGATTCACTAATTGCAAGAGAAACAAAAGATTCTATTCGTTTTCAGGAAGAAACCGGTATTGATGTTTTAGTTCATGGGGAATTTGAACGAAATGATATGGTGGAATATTTTGGAGAAAGATTAAATGGGTTTGCCTTCAGCAGTTTTGGTTGGGTGCAAAGTTATGGAAGTAGATGCGTAAAACCCCCTATTCTATTTGGTGATGTATCACGTGAACATGAAATGACCGTAAAATGGTCTGCTTACGCACAATCTTTAACAGACTTACCGGTTAAAGGTATGCTTACTGGGCCAGTAACTATTTTGCAATGGTCGTTTGTTAGAAATGATCAACCTAGACAGGTAACATGCAATCAAATAGCATTAGCAATTAGAGACGAAGTCGTTGACTTAGAGTCTAACGGCATAAAAATTATTCAAATTGACGAACCTGCTATTCGCGAAGGCCTACCATTGAGACAAGAAGCATGGAATAAGTATTTAGACTGGGCCGTAAATGCATTCCGAATTTCTGCAAGTGGTGTAAAAGATGAAACACAAATTCATACACACATGTGCTATTCTGAATTTAATGATATTATTAATAATATTGCTGCTATGGATGCCGATGTTATTACCATCGAAACATCTCGATCTGAAATGGAATTATTAGATGCATTTGTCGATTTTAAATACCCAAATGAAATTGGCCCTGGTGTTTATGACATTCACTCCCCCAGAGTCCCTTCTGTAAAAGAAATTGAACACTTACTTATTAAAGCAAAAAACGTTTTACCTAAAGAGCATATCTGGGTAAATCCCGATTGTGGACTTAAAACCAGAGACTGGCCAGAAACAAAAACCGCCTTAAAAAACCTTGTAAAAGCAGCTAAACAACTTAGAGAAAGAGAAATGGAAATCGCATAATTGGTATAAAATGTCCACAGAACTTTAAAATTATTCATTTTAATCATGAAGTGATTTAAACTTTTTTCAATTGGCTGCAAAATGCTCCTTTTCATCCTTTTTTCGTCTTTTTATTACTTCGTAACGCTGCTATGAAGTGCAAAAAAGGCTTCAAAACGAATAAAAACTAACTATTTTTCGCTTCAATCAAAAAAGTTTAAATCACTTCCATATAAAAATCCTATATTCTTTAAGCATATAGGATTTTTTTGTGAAACTGTAACAAAATACAATAACAGTAATCTATATTATAACAATTTGTTTTTTTGACGCCAACCAAATTAAATATCGAACAGCTTGTTGAGCTTTGTAAATCTGGAAACCAATCTGCACAATTGGAAATATATAACAGATATTATAAAGCCATGTACAATGCTTCTTTTAGAATTGTAAAAAACCGTTTTGTAGCAGAGGATATCATGCAGGATTCATTTTTAATGGCCTTTACAAAACTTAATAGTCTTAAAGAATCAAAAATATTTGGGGCTTGGTTAAAACGAATTGTTATAAACAATAGTATTTATTATCATAAAAAGAATAATAAAAACAAAGAAGTTCCTTTAGATGATATTTTATATAAAATAGAAGATGATAGCTATGGGATAGAAAGCAATTACGAATTTGCAAATATAAAAGTGAAGCAAATTTTAAATACCATGAAGTCTTTAAAGGATAATTATAGAATTGTTTTAACCTTAAATTTAATTGAAGGTTACGATTATGAAGAAATAAGTCACATTTTAAACATGACCTATGCTAATTGCAGAACAACTATTTCTAGAGCAAAAGAGAGCTTAAGGGTAAAATTACAAATGGTTTATGAATAAAGACACTTTAGAACAACTGTTTAAAGACCATGAAAATGATTTCGATATAGAAAATCCGGAATCAAACCATAAAGAACGTTTTTTAAACAAATTAAACAAACAAGGCGAGCTACAACTAATTAAAGTTGATAAACAAAGGCGTCGTTTATGGAGACCATTAATTGGTGTAGCCGCTTCTGTCATTTTATTAGTGGCACTTTTTATAGGCTCTCGACAAGATTCAAACTATAGGGAATTAGCCAGTGTATCACCTAAAATGGCGGAAACAGAAAACTTTTTTACGCTTACAATAGCAGAAGAATTAAACAAAATCAAGAATGAAGATTCACCAAAAGTTCAAGCATTAATTCAAGATACTATGGCTCGTATAAAAGCATTGGAAAAAAATTACGAATCCTTAAAAATAGATTTAACCGAAAGCGGCAATGATAGTCGTGTTATCTATGCTATGATTTCCAACTTTCAAAATAGAATAGACATATTACAAAACACTTTAGAACAAATTGAAAACATTAAACAATTAAATAAGTCATCACATGAAATGTCTGACATCGATATTTAATGATTCAAAAATCATTTACCGATCTGAGCCTGCCCCGAGCACTTCGGCTCCGCTCAGTATAAACTAAAGTTGAAGGGTCGAAGCATATCACTAAGAAATAATTAAAAACAACCCATCAGATGAAACGAACACTACAATTTAAAACACTAATCTTGTTTCTGGTACTACCGCTGTTTACCAGTGCATCAACAGAAACAAATGGCAAATACACGAAAAAGAAAACAATCAAAAAGGAATACTCTGTAACACCTAATGCCTCCTTAAGCGTAGATAACAGCTATGGAAATATCGATATTATTACATGGAATGAAAATAGAGTAGTTTTTGAAATTACCATTACAACAACGGGTAATGATGAGGAAAAAGTTCAAGATAAATTAGATGGTATTACTGTAGATTTTGAGGCCTCATCAAACTTTGTTTCTGCAAAAACGAACTTTCCGAAAAAATCTGATTCCTGGTGGAATTGGGGGAGAAAAAATAAAGTACATATGAAAATTAACTATGTGGTAAAAATACCAATCACAAACAACGTTGATCTAAATAATGACTATGGAACAATCAATTTAGACAGACTTGAAGGCGTAGCAAAAATTAACTGTGACTATGGTAAAATAACGACCAAGGAATTAATGGCCGATGGGAACAATATTAATTTTGATTATACTAACAATTGCTATTTTGAATATATAAAAAGTGGAAAAATAAATGCTGATTATAGCGGTTTTACAGTTTCAAAAACCAATAAATTAAACATTAATGCAGACTACACCAACTCCAAAATTGAAGTAGCCGAAGACGTTCATTACAATTGCGACTACGGTAATATAAATATTGATAAAGCAAACAATATTACTGGAAATGGAGATTATTTAACCGCCATTATCGGAGATGTTTACAAGAACATAACCATTAAAGCTGATTACGGTTCTATAAAGATAAAAAGGATGACTGAAAATGCTGGGAATGTCACTATAAAATCTGATTATGTCGGCATAAAAATAGGCTACGCGCCAACATATCATTTTAATTTCAATATAGATTTAGAGTATGGCTCTTTAAATGGTGACGGGTTAGAATTCACTAATAAAACTATAAAATCTACAGACAAATTCTATGCAGGCTATCATGGTAACAAAACATCCGGAAATACTATTAATATAGAATCTGAATATGGAAGTGTCTCGCTTTATAAAAATTAATTCATCAATAATAAATCATTAAATACATGAAAAAATCAATCAAAAAACAAACAGTCTTAATCATAGCAATGCTACTTTTAGCTTCTACATCGTATGCCCAATTGGGAAAATCCATAAAAGGAAACGGCCATGTGACAAGCATAACCAGAACAACCCCTGAATACGATGGCATAAAATGTGCCGGAAACATGGATTTTGTAATTGTAAACGGTACTGAAGGAAACATCAAAATTGAAGGAGAAGAAAATTTACTAGAATATATTATTACTGAAGTTAAGAACAACACCTTAATTGTAAAAAAAAGAAACGGTGTTAACTTAAGATCCAGAAATAATAAAACTATAAAAATTACAATCCCGTTTAAGGATATTAGTAAAGTTTCTCTTTCCGGTTCTGGAGATTTATGGAATGAAGATGCCATAACCGCAACTCATTTAGATGTTTCATTAGCTGGCTCTGGAGATGTTATTCTTCATATCAAAGCATCATCTACAAAAGCATCCTTATCAGGTTCGGGAGATCTTAAGTTAAAAGGAGACACGAATAATCTAGTAGCCAAAGTAGCAGGGTCTGGTGATTTTCATGGTTTCGATTTACAAGCTAACAATACAGAAGTTTCTGTTGCAGGCTCTGGAGACGCTAAAGTTGTTAGCAACGAGACTTTAAAAGCAAGAGTAGCGGGATCTGGTGATATTGTTTATAAAGGAAACCCTATTGTAGATTCCAAAGTTGCCGGATCCGGAAGTATTAGCCAATAAAAGGATAAACCCAGGACAGCACTGGATCCTTAAATCGCCCCAAGGGTCTGGACATGAAACCTGGGATCTGCCGGATCTTGTTCTGCACAGGCTAGTGCTGCACATAATGCAGGATTAGTCTAGCACGACTTAGGCATGGTTCTTCTTTCTGTTTTAAATACATTGCTTCACAACTTTTCCCACGCCATAAACATAGGCTAATAAATCACTATAGCTCAACAATTCCTCTACCCTGTTTATAGTAGTAAAACAACCCTATAAAAAACAATACTTCTTTTCAAAATCGCCCGGGGGTTCCTCAAAGAGATCTTGTTAATTATTATTACTGAATTTCAAGGCACCGATATGTTTAAAGGTAGCACGAAGCTAGCCATGAAGCATTTTTATAAATTTAAAATACGCTCAAAATGACCGAAGAACCCACTTTTTAGACAGCCTCTTTATTTATCTCCGACATTTTTGGCACTCTAAAAAGCAAAATGATTCCTGCCAAAAAGAATATAAATAAAAACAAAATGGCATTTCGCATACTTCCCGTTATTTGATCTATGGTCGCAAAGATTCCCATACCAATAACAATTCCTATTTTCTCTGCCACATCATAAAAACTAAAATAGGATGTGGTATCTTCTGTTTCTGGTAAAAATTTTGAATAAGTAGATCGGGCCAAAGACTGAATACCTCCCATCACCAAACCAACAATCGATGCCGCAATATAAAACTGTACGGGAGTTTCCATAAAAAAGGCATAAAAACATAATGCCATCCAAATAAAATTAATGCCGATTAAAGTTTTAATATTTCCATATTTTGAAGAAGCTCTCGATGTTAGAATCGCTCCAAAAACAGCCACGATCTGTATCACTAAAATACTTATAATCAAACCCATTGTTTTTTCACTATCGCCACCCCACGCAATTTCTTCTTCTCCAAAATAAACAGCAACCAACATAATAGTTTGTACCGCCATACTAAACACAAAAAAAGCATATAAATAACGTTTCAATCTTAAGTCTTGTTTTAACTGTTTCCATACAAGCCGTAATTCCTTTAAGCCATTAAAAACAATAGCCTTCGTTACTTTGTGTCCCGAAGAAGCTCCTTTTGGTAAATAATAAAATGAATATTGACTGAATAAAATCCACCATAAACCTACTGTTAGAAAAGAGTATCTCATCATTTGCATCTTATCTGCCCCATCATCCTGACTCATCACCATTCCCAAGTTTACAAGTAACAAAATAACGCTTCCAATATACCCCATTGAAAATCCTTTGGCACTAATACTATCCTGTTGCTCAGGAAATGCGATATCAGGTAAATAAGAATTATAAAAAACCAAACTCCCCCAGTACCCTATTAAGCCCATAAAATAAAATAATAAACTTAAATGAATATGCTCTAAATTAAACCAATACAGACCTATACAGCCTAGTCCGCCAACATAACAAAAGAACTTCATAAAACTTTTCTTGTTACCCACATAATCGGCAATACCTGATAGGATAGGCGACATAAAAGCAACCACAAGAAAAGTAAATGCGGTAACAAAAGTAATTAATGCCGTGCTTTTAAATTCAAACCCAAAAGCCGAAACATTTTTTATTTCAGATAGAAATAATGCCGAATAAAATATTGGAAATATGGACGAAGTTATAGTTAACGCATAAACTGAATTTGCCCAATCGTAAAACGCCCAAGCGTTTAAGAGTTTTTTACTTCCTTTTTTAAGTTGTTCCATACAATTATCTTAGATATAATAAATAAATCTTTATCGCATTAATATGAGATCCCAAACTACATTGGGGTTAATAAAAGAATTTCTTGAAACGAACTATCCTCGAGGCAGGGCCATAGTGGTATTTCACTAGTTTCATACCCAATCAAGTTGAGCACAGGTTTTGACCTAAGGGTCAAAAACCGAAATTCTGTTATTTTGATTCCCGTTTTATTCATTGTTTTCTATTTTATATTAATGAATTCATGAATCTTACGATTTCACGGGAATGACAATTTCAACGGAAACCCCGACGCTGAGCGTCGAGGAATTCTTTTCGATTAAATATCCTCGGGGCCAGCCGAGGTATTAAACCAAAGATCCTGCAAGATACTAAAACAAGTTCAGCACATGATGCAAAATTAGCTCAACTTACCATTTTGAGTGCTTCTTTTTCAGGCTTCCCAAAATTGAGTTTCACTAATAAAAAAGCTGCCCTTTTATGAGCAGCCCACTAAAATAAATAAATATTTTTATTTCTACGTTAAGAAATGAGTAATAACAAACCATTAAATTCGGCTGAAATCATTGAACTCATTTAAACGAAGTCACCCCAAATTTTTCAGCTTCCGCTTTAGCCTTAGGTGCCAATGCCTTTAGATTTGCAATACGAGAGTCGTTTGATGGATGTGTACTTAAGATTTCTGGTGGTGCTCCCCCGCCACTATTCGCTTTCATTCGCTTCCATAACTCTGAAGCTTCATCAGGGTTATAACCGGCAATTGCCATTAAATACAAACCAATTTTGTCCGCCTCGGTTTCATGACTTCTACTAAAAGGTAACATCACGCCTACCTGAGATCCAACACCATAATATTGATTAAACGCATTTCTGGATTTTTCATCTTTAATCGCAACATTTCCTGCTACTGCGATACCTTGTTGCACATAAGCAGCGCTCATACGCTGTTGCCCGTGATTTGCCAGTGCATGTGCCACCTCGTGCCCCATGATGGCTGCCACTCCGGTTTCTCCTTTTGCAATAGGTAAAATACCTGTATAGAATACTATTTTACCTCCAGGCATACACCAAGCATTGACCGTTTCATCATTAACCAAATTGTATTCCCATTTGTAATCCTTTAAATAGCCCTGGTATCCATTCGCATTTAACCAACGTTCTGCCGCTACAGCAATACGCTGCCCTACACGGGTTATCATAGCTGCATCTTTTGTTCCTGTAACGACTTTATGTTCAGTTAAAAACTGGTCATATTGAGCAAAAGCCGTTGGAAATAATTGAGAATTTGGCACTAACGCCATCGTCTTTTTACCTGTAAATGGATTCGTAGCACATGATAATATGAACATGATCGTACCAAATACAAAAAGGCCTTTTTTTAATTTCATCATATAAAATTTATAATTTTCTATAAAAATACAAAATTTGAATCTTAATAGTTTAGACACTATTAAGTTTTATTGGTCACATAAAATATAATAAAAATATCTAGATTAAAAACGTCATGTTTCTTAAATAGATACGACATATCTTTAAAAAAAACCTTTAAAAATGAAAAAGCTAATCCTATTATGTTTAACAATAACACTTTTTAATTGTAATGGCAATGCCCAAAAAAAAGCACAAAAAACCTATAAAATTTCTAAAACAGATGCCCAATGGAAGGCACAATTATCCGAAATGGCATATTATGTATTAAGAGAAGCCGGAACAGAGCATCCTTTTTCAAGTCCTCTAAATAAAAACTACAAAGAAGGTGTTTATGCATGTGCGGCATGCAACACTCCCTTATTTAAAAGTGAACACAAATTTGATTCCGGTACAGGCTGGCCTAGTTTTGACAGAGAAATTAAAGGCAATGTGGCTTTTGGCTCAGATAACAAATTGGGATATTCGCGTGATGAAGAACATTGTGCCACTTGTGGTGGCCATTTGGGACATGTTTTTAATGACGGCCCTAGAGAGACTACCGGAAAACGTCATTGTATCAATGGTGCAGCCTTGAAATTTATTCCTAAGAAATAAACGATCAAATCCCGTATATATTAAATTTGGATGTCATATTTGGACTTTAAATTTTAATGGGGTATTTTTAAGGTATGCAAACATCATATCTATCCAGCGTCATTAAACAATTTGAATATTATAAAAGTTTAGGTGATAAAACTTTCAACCAACTGAGCCTAGAAGAACTCCAAAAGGAGTTTGCAGAAGATTCTAATTCAGTGGCCATTATTGTAAAACATATAGTTGGCAATATGCTAAGCAGGTGGACCAACTTTTTAACAGAAGATGGTGAAAAAGAATGGCGGCAACGCGATTTAGAATTTGTGGACACCTATGCTTCCAAGGATGAACTTATTGAAAGTTGGGATAAAGGTTGGAACTGCCTATTTGATGCTATAACACCATTAACAGAAAATGATTTAGAACGCATTATTTATATTCGAAACCAAGGCCATACGGTTACAGAAGCCATTAACAGACAATTAGCCCATTATGCCTATCATATCGGACAAATTGTTTTTCTTGGAAAACTGGTAAAGGGTAAAAATTGGCCATCTTTATCAATTCCAAAAGGAGATTCTTCCAAATACAATGCAGAAAAATTTAGTAAAGAAAAAGAGCGGCGCCATTTTACAGATGATCTGCAATAAAGTCGCCGCATTCTGTCTCAATTAGCAGTCCGTTTTATTTTAGTTTAAAGCTTTACTTTTCAATAATAATACCAATTATAAATTAAAATACGCTATTCAAACTCATTCATTAATTCGTTTTATCACTTTACTCATCATTTCCATAGCTTAGGCTATGCAAATAACTCGCAGCAGGCTAAAACAAATAAGCAATATCGTTTTCTGTAGCTCATTTTAATTTATAATTGGTATAACTTTGTGCCATTGCGCCTTTTCGAGAATTCCAGCTCCCAAAAATCCCTATACGGACTCAGCACCTCCGTAAGCGTTATAGTTCCCAATAATCTTTGTGTATTTGCACCTCTGCAAGAATAGAACTAGGTATTACCTTTCCTCTTAAAAGGTCTAATAATTAAACGAGCTTCTCTATCAAAACGTACATAATTGTATACCCAATTAACAAAAACGACCATCCTGTTCCTAAAACCTATTAAAAAAAAGAGGTGAACAAACATCCAAACATACCAGGCAAAAACACCTTGAAACTTAAAGCGCTTCAAATCGACTACCGCTTTGTTTCTCCCAATGGTTGCCATCACACCTTTATTTTTATAAGTGAATGGTTTCATAGGTCGTCCTTCTATGAATCGCAGAATATTCTCTCCTAGCTGATCTCCTTGCTGAATCGCCGGTTGTGCCATCATGGGTAAACCCCTTGGGCATTCGTCACTTACCATACATGCCACATCGCCAATGGCAAAAATATGATCGAATCCTTTTACTTGATTATATTCATTCACCAAAAGCCTGTTTTCTTTGGTCACCCCCCCTTCATTATCTAGCCCTTTTATCAATGCCCCTTTTACACCCGCTGCCCAAATTAAAGTAGCGGTTTCGAATATTAAATCGGTATTAGTTGTTACTGTTTTCCCATCATAGTTGGTCACTCTAACATTTTTCCAAACATTAACGCCTAATTTCTCTAAAAAATCCTCAGCTTTTTGGGAAGCATTGGCACTCATACCCTTTAAAATAGTATCGCCAGATTGAATCACATGAATCTGCGCTAATCGGGTATCTAAATCTGGATAATCCTTTGGCAAAATACCTTTTTTAATTTCGGCCAAAGCACCTGCTAACTCTACACCTGTAGGGCCACCTCCCACAATAACAAAGTTCATAAGTGCATTCCGCTCGTTTAAATCAGAAGTTAGCAAAGCATCTTCAAAATTCTCCAAAATCAAACTCCTCAAATTAAGAGACTGTGGTATGGTTTTCATAGCCATACTATATTTCTCTATATCTGCATTTCCAAAATAATTAGTTTTAGAACCAGAAGCTACCACTAAATAATCAAACTTAAGTTCACCTATGTTCGTAATAACTTCGTTTTTTACAAGATCGATTTCTTCAACATCTGCCAATCTAAAATGAAAATTAGGAAAGTCCTTTAATATTTTTCTAATAGGATACGCTATTGAATCTGGTTCTAGACCGCCTGTAGATACTTGATATAATAATGGTTGAAATGTATGATAATTATTCTTGTCCAATAAAACAACCTGAAGATCTTGTTTTGATAGCCTTTTTGCTAAAGCAACTCCTGCAAAACCGCCTCCAATAATAACAATTCGAGGGAAACTTGTTCTTTTTATGTTCATAAACAGGCTTTTGTCTTTTTAATTAGGTCTCGTTCAATTCGCATAAAAATCCAAATTATTGTTAAAACATTGGTTATGCTTATTTTATATATAAATGTTTGCTATACAAAGGTAATACAAAGATGTAAATTTAAGGCTTTCTAAATTCTTTATTCGAATTCGATTTTGTAGATTTGTAGCCTAAAAAATCACACATGAGTAAATACGATATTATTGTTCTTGGTAGCGGTCCAGGGGGCTATGTTACTGCTATTAGAGCGTCACAATTAGGTTTTAAAACTGCTATTATTGAAAAAGAAAGTCTTGGTGGTATATGTTTAAACTGGGGCTGTATCCCAACAAAAGCCTTATTAAAATCGGCCCAAGTATTTGAATACCTTAAACATGCAGGAGATTATGGGCTTACTGTTAAGGATTTCGATAAGGATTTTGATGCCGTTATAAAACGTAGTCGTGGTGTTGCAGATGGCATGAGTAAAGGTATTGAGTTTTTAATGAAAAAAAATAAAATTGACGTTATTAACGGTTTTGGAAAACTTAAGCCAGGAAAAAAGGTTGATGTTGATGGAACCGAATATAGTGCTGATAATATAATTATTGCAACAGGCGCTCGTTCTCGTGAATTACCAAGTTTACCACAAGACGGAAAAAAGGTCATTGGCTATAGAGAAGCTATGAGCTTACCGAAACAACCAAAAAAGATGATCGTTGTGGGTTCTGGTGCTATTGGTGTTGAATTTGCATATTTTTATAATTCTATGGGAACTGAGGTGACCATCGTTGAATATTTACCTAATGTGGTACCTGTTGAAGATGAGGAGGTTTCTAAACAATTAGAACGTTCGTTTAAAAAAAGCGGTATAAAAATTATGACTTCTGCCGAAGTAACTTCTGTTGATACTTCTGGAAAAGAGGTAAAAGCAACTGTAAAAACCAAAAAAGGCGAAGAAGTTCTTGAAGCAGACGTAATTCTATCTGCCGTTGGCATAAAATCAAATATCGAAAATATTGGTCTAGAAGATATTGGAATCGTAGTAGATAGGGACAAGATTATTGTTAATGATTTTTATCAAACCAATATCCCGGGGTATTATGCCATTGGTGATGTGACCCCTGGTCAGGCTTTAGCACATGTCGCTTCGGCCGAAGGCATACTATGTGTTGAGAAATTAGCCGGACAACATGTGGAGGCTTTAGATTATGGAAATATTCCTGGTTGTACATACTGTTCACCAGAAATTGCCAGTGTAGGTTTAACCGAAAAACAAGCTAAAGATAAAGGCTTGGATATTAAAATTGGTAAATTTCCTTTCTCAGCTTCTGGTAAAGCAAGTGCAGGCGGAAACAAAGATGGCTTTGTTAAAGTGATTTTTGATGCAAAATATGGAGAATGGTTAGGTTGCCATATGATTGGTGCCGGTGTTACCGATATGATTGCCGAAGCTGTTTTAGGCAGAAAACTAGAAACTACTGGGCATGAAGTATTAAAAGCAGTACACCCTCACCCGACCATGAGTGAAGCGGTTATGGAAGCTGTTGCAGATGCTTATGATGAAGTGATACATTTGTAATGCCCCTCCTAGTCTCAAAGCCCCTCCTAGCCTCCCCGAAGGGGAGGAACTTTCACTCGGTTGAATAGGACACGATTATAATTATAGTGTAAAAAAATAAAATGCGATTCTTGAACATTTAAGAATCGCATTTTATTATTAATAGTTTTGAGTAAGAATCCCTCCCCTTCGGGGAGGCTAGGTGGGGCTCTCTTAAAAACTCTGAATAGCCAATTCATAACTCTGTAATCCAAAACCGAGAATAACGCCTTTAGCATTGGGAGAAATATAGGACTGATGACGAAATTCTTCCCTACTAAAAGTATTCGAAATATGCACTTCTACTACAGGGGTTTCAATAGCTTTTACCGCATCTCCTATACCAACCGAAGTATGCGTATAAGCAGCGGCGTTTAAAATAATACCATCGTGACTAAAACCAACTTCATGTAATTTATCAATGAGCTCGCCTTCAATATTAGATTGATAATATTCAATCTCTACATGGGTATATTTTTGTTTAACCTCCTCTAAAAACTCAGTAAATGACAAACTTCCGTAAATATTAGGTTCTCTTTTTCCTAATAAGTTTAGATTTGGCCCATTAATTATTATCAATTTCTTCATGGCGTAAAAATAATAAAAAAAATCTTGAAACGAGCTACCCTCAAAGCAGGGCCATAAAGGTGTTTTGCTCATTTCATTTTGACCTTTTTGATTAAAAAATTGATCATAAAAAAACCGAAGCTTTATACTTCGGCTCTATATACTTGTTTTGTTTACTACCTAGTGGTGGATTTATAGAATAAAAAAGGAAGCCGATTGGCTTCCTTTAATAATATATAAGCTTATTTTCTAATTAAAATCTATATCCTAAACCTACAAAAAGACCACTTAATTTACTCGAACTACCACTAGGAGCATCTTTAATTAAGTTAGCCAGCCCAATGTTATACCTAGCTTCAACAAATAGTTCTTCATTTATATCATAAGCAGCTCCAGCTTCAATACCATAATTAAAAGATTTTTGCTCATCTTCAGTATCAAGTAAAATACCTAAAGCTGGTCCAGCAAGTACATCTAATTTTTCAGAGACTCCAAATTTAGCCATAAGTGGAATACTAATTTGATTTAAATCATCTACAGATACATAAAGAACTTCTGGTTGAAAAGCAAAAGTATCAGAAATTCCAATTTCAGCAAAACCACCTACATAAAACCCAGTTTCTGAAGCTGTTATAGTGAACATATTGGTTTTAACCCTATTTGATGCAAAATCCGCACCTGCTTTTACACCAAACTTTGTTTCTTGAGCATTCATAGTTGATAATCCAAATACTGCCATAGCAGCACACAATAATAATTTTTTCATAATAAATTTAAGTTTTTATAATTTCCAGACTAAAATCAAAATTGATGCCACAACGATTCAAATAAAAAAGAAAAATCCCATAAACATCAAATGTTTTTCTTACTGATTGAATGTCAGATTTATAGAATAAAAAAAACTATAGCCCCCTTACAGATAACATGTCATAAGTTCTATTTAGTGACTGACCGGAAACAGGCCAGTTTTATCAAAAGATTTATTTTCGAGAAGATATGTATTTACCTTTTACAAGTGATACCTTATTATCAAGTGATTACGAAGAGGCTATCTGAAAAGCAACATATTTTGTCATTCAGAGTACTTCGATTCCGCTCAGTACAGGCTATAGCGAAGAATCTTATTGTTTGGTAATTCTATATATTATGTTTTTAAGAGATGCTTCACAGCTTCGCTGCTACCTTCTTAACAAAATATTTTTTGTTTCTCGGTAATATTCTGATTGACACTTTTCAGGCAGCCTATTTAGATTCCTACTATGGCAGGAATGCGCAATTTCAACAGAAACCCCGAGACAAGCCTCAGGAACTCTTTGCGAATAAATGCTAAGATTGTAAAAAAACACTTTTTGATTTTGCTATGATTCCCGACTAAACACTATTTAAACCTATACCCCAAACCAACAAAAAGGCCGCTTAACTTTCTGGTAACTCCGCTAGGGGCATTTTCAAGCAAATTAGCTAAACCAAAATTATATCTGGCTTCAGCATATAGGCCCTCTATAGACCTACTAATATAAATATCATAAGCAGCTCCTATTTCAATGCCGTAATTAAAAGACTCAAACCCATCATTAACATCAAGCAAAAACCCCAAACTTGGACCAGCAAGGACCTTAAAATCTTCAGACACTTCATAATTAACCATAAGCGGCATATTGATTTGGTTCAATCCCTCTACAGCAACATAAATCAGTTCTGGCTGAAAAGTAAAAGCTTCAAAAACTCTTATCCCTGCAAAACCTCCTATATAAAATCCTGTTTCAGAATTTGTTATACTGAATGTTTGATTTTTAACTTTTAATGACGCAAAACTGACGCCTGTTTTTGCTCCAAATTGAATTTCTTGGGCATTCGTTTTTAAGAAAGTAAATATTGAAATAACAGTGCACAATACTATTTTTTTCATAATAGATTTGGTTTAATTGATTTTAGATCGGGTTTAACCCAGATATCTTTAATAAAAGATAACTCTTAAAATAGTATTAAATTTTATTTTTCTGAATAATTTCTAGGTTTATAGCATAAAAAAAGGAAGCCAATTAGCTCCCTTTTCTATGTTATTATAAGTTAATAGATATAATATTACCAACTAAACTCAGCACCTAAACCAATCGTACTAAGTGTAATTCCATCTAAACTTATACCTCTATATGACAAAACTAAATCTACAGCCTCACTAAGACCATATTGTACTCTAGGCGAATAATAGAATCCACTATCAACTCCACTTGGGTTAACACCTATTGCATAACCTAAATCTGCACCTAAAGTAATTTTATCTGAAGCACCAAATCTTGCAGCAGCACCAATTGGTAAAAAACTGATATCCTCTGTAATTATATCTTTATCTTTCAAAAAATGTTGATAACTAACAGTAGGTCCTACCTCAAAGGCATCAGATACTTCAAATAAATATCCTAAATCGACAGCTATAGCAAATGTTGTTAAATCTCCAGCATCTCCTATAGGAAGTCCTGCGTTAATCCCTGCTTTAAATCCACCTTGAGCATTGATACTTGTCAATCCAAACACTGCAATCGCAGCACATAGTAATAATTTTTTCATAATAAAAAGTTATTTTTAGTTTTTGATTCCAGCAAACGTAAAGCGAAGATTTTTAATAACCAAAAAAAAAACACTTTTATCTTACGATTTATCGAAAAAAAACGGATTTAGTCGACTAAAAACGCTTTTAATCGGAAAATAATAACAAATAATGTAAATACATTATAAGGTTTTCAACAAAAATTGAATCATCATTATTGAATATTTATTCTATTTTTACACCACATGAAATGGCAACACGCACTTAAAGACTATCAAGTATATCTAAGAATTGAGAGAGGCCTATCGGAAAACTCCATTGAAAACTATACGCGTGATGTTAAAAAGCTAATTGGTTATTTAGAGCATCATAAGATCAATGAATCTCCAATTGCCATAGTGCAAGAAACCATTCAAGACTTTATATATGATATTTCCAAAAGCGTGAATGCACGTTCTCAATCACGCTTGATTTCTGGTTTACGTAGCTTTTTCAGTTATTTAATCTTTGAGGATTATAGGGTTACTAACCCCTTAGAACTTATTGAATCCCCAAAAATTGGCAGAAAGTTGCCCGATACGTTAAGTGAAAAAGAAATTGACACCATTATAAGTGCTATAGATTTAAGTAAACCAGAAGGAGAACGCAACCGTGCTATGCTAGAAACACTTTATGGATGTGGATTGCGAGTAAGTGAACTCATAAATCTTAAGATTTCTGATTTATTTTTTGATGAAGGCTTTATAAAGGTTACTGGCAAAGGTGATAAACAACGCTTCGTTCCTATTATAGATATCACTCAAAAGTATATTAACATATATAGAAAAGAAATCCGAAATCATTTAAATATTCAAGCTGGATATGAGGACACCCTTTTTTTAAACAGAAGAGGCAAACAACTTACCAGAGCTATGGTCTTTACCATTGTTAAGCGTTTGGCAGAGAAAATCGGACTCAAAAAAAAGATCTCTCCACATACTTTCAGGCATTCGTTTGCTACTCATTTATTACAAAATAATGCAGATCTCAGGTCTATACAATTAATGTTAGGCCATGAAAGCATAACCACTACCGAAATATACGTACACTTAGATAGAAGTCATTTAACCAAAGTCGTGGAGAAGTATCATCCTAGGAAGTAGGGACGAGGCATGAAGAATTAGGTGGTAATCAGTACTAATTAGTTTTTCCTCTGCGAGTCTCTGTGCCAGCTCTATGAATCTCTGCGTAATAGCTTAATAGGGATTAGGAATTAGGAATTAGGAAATTAAAAAATCCAGCATTTAATTACTGGATTTTTATGTTAATAAAAGTAACAAAATATGAACGAATTTTAGCCATTCCTGCCTCCCAGCTCTTAGGTTTTAGGTTTTAGGTTTTAGGTTTTAGGAAATAGTGAAAGTCAAGACGAGTTCTATAACTTTATTTTAAAATTCCTGTCTTTTTTTTAAAGCCTTGTGCTACGATTACTGTCGCTGCTCACATTATTTTATTCTTCAAATAATCTTTTTGGAACTTGGTAACTAGCATGACCAAGTGCATAATAACCACTTCAAGGTAAATCCAGATAGCCCAAGTATACCGAGAGTGTACCATAAAAATAAAACACCTCTTTCTTCCAATTTCAGGCTTAAAATTAGAATTCATCTCCTCTTAAATTTAACCACTGTGTGTACACAAATAATGCACAATAAAAAGATGAGACTCGAATGGCACAAATTTTCACTAATTATTCTGTCTATCGACAGATTTCAAGTCTATATAGTCTAGGGATTCTTATTCATGCAGAGTCCAATTCTATTCCATAAAGTATTGGATTCGTGTGAATTTGTGCCATTCGTGTCTTTTTTATAGATGTGTACTCACGGTAGTTAAATTTAAGAGGAGAGCCCTGCTAGATCAACATGTGGAATAAAATTAAAAACAGTACCCGAAAATACAAATCGGACTTGCTCCTCCCTTTTGAAACTACTGTGTGTACACAAATAATGCACAATAAAAAGATTAGACACGAATGGCACAAATTTTCACTAATTATTCTGTCTATTGACAGATTTCAAGCCTATATAGTCTAGGGATTCTTATTCATGCCGTGTCCAATCTATTCCATAATGTATTGGATTCGTGTGAATTTGTGCCATTCGTGTCTTTTTTATAGATGTGTACACACGGTAGTTTTGAAAGGGAGGATAATTTCGACAAGGTCAAAATTTAGGAGGGCTAAACCAGGATAGGTCGATGACAGACCTTTTTTCAGATCGACCAAAACTTTTACCTAAACACAACTTTTGAGCATGATCCGTCAAAAGTCCAATGAATGTTATTAGAAACGGTTTTCTCATATTGCGTCAAATCTAACTAATTCCAACTTCCAACTTCTAACTCCTAACTAAAATAAAAAATCCTGCTAGTTTGAACTAACAGGAATTTTTGATTCTTTAAATATAATAATTATTTTGTTTTGGTTCATGAGATTCCTGCCTCCGCAGGAATTTTACTTAGCAATATTGACTGCTCTGGTCTCTCTAATTACAGTGACTTTAACCTGCCCCGGGTAGGTCATATCTGTTTGTACCTTTTGTGAGATACTGAATGATAAATCTGCAGCTTTTTGATCATCTACTTTTTCACTTTCTACAATCACCCTTAATTCTCTCCCTGCTTGAATAGCATAAGCCTTCTTAACTCCTGTAAACCCAAAAGCAATATCTTCTAGATCTTTTAAACGTTGAATGTAACTATCGAGCACTTGGCGACGGGCTCCTGGGCGCGCTCCAGAAATGGCATCACAAACTTGTATGATCGGTGCCAATAAAGATTTCATTTCAATTTCATCGTGATGCGCTCCTATAGCGTTACATACATCCGCTTTTTCACCAAATTTTTCGGCCCATTGCATCCCAAGAATTGCGTGTGGCGTTTCCATATCCGCTTCTGCATCTGGTACTTTTCCTATATCATGTAATAATCCAGCACGTTTTGCAAGTTTTGGATTAAGCCCTAATTCTGCCGCCATAACACCACAAAGTTTTGCAACTTCACGTGAGTGCTGTAGCAAGTTTTGCCCATAAGAAGAACGATATTTCATACGCCCCACCATCTTAATAAGCTCTGGGTTTAAATTATGTATCCCAAGATCAATGACAGTACGTTTTCCTACTTCAATAATTTCTTGTTCAATTTGTTTTTGGGTTTTCTTTACAACCTCTTCAATACGCGCAGGGTGAATTCTACCATCCGTGACTAATTTGTGCAATGACAAACGTGCAATTTCTCTTCTTACAGAATCAAAACATGATAGTATAATAGCTTCTGGTGTATCATCAACTATAATCTCAACACCGGTCGCTGCTTCGATAGCACGGATATTTCTACCTTCTCGACCTATAATACGTCCCTTAACATCATCCGATTCTATATTGAATACGGAGACACAGTTATCAACAGCCTCTTCTGTGCCTATACGCTGTATAGTATTTATAATTACTTTTTTAGCATCTTGCTCTGCTGTTAGCTTAGCCTCTTCTAAAGCACTTTGAATATAAGCCATCGCATCATTTTTAGCCTCCCCTTTTAAAGATTCTACTAATTGCTCTTTGGCTTCTTCTGCGGAAAGACTTGAAATAACCTCTAATTGTTGCACTTGATTTTTATGAAGCTTATCAAGTTCCTCTTGTTTTTTCTCTAGGACATCAAGTCTATGATTATAACCTTTTATTTTATTTTCTAAACTTTCATTAAGTTTTTTCCCTTTTGAAAGTTCACTTGATATTTGCGATTCTTTATCACGTGTACGTTTTTCGGCTTCTGCCATTTTCTTATCCCTTGATAAGATCACCTTTTCATGCTCAGACTTGAGCTCTATAAATTTTTCTTTGGCTTGAAGGATTTTATCTTTTTTAAGTCTTTCTCCTTCACTTTTAGCCTCTTTAAGTATTAAATCCGCATTTTTCTTTGCTTCTTTTATAAGTTTGGAAGCATTGTTTTTTTCTAGCCTCTTTGTTATTATAAAACCTATTATAAGTCCTAAAATAACACCTCCTACTGCATATATAATTAAGTTGTCCATTGTATTTAGTTAGTTTTTGTATATAAAAAAGCCTACACCGATATAAAGTTTTGTATAAACCCCTTAAAAACAAGTTTAGGGCTAACAAGCTGATCAAGGATCTGCTCAAGTAACTAAAATAAATCAGTACTAGCAGCATGCTTTTACAGCTTAAACTCACCCTTTTTAAAGAATTAACGTTGAGTTTATCAAAAAAAATAACCAATGTAGGCAGTAACTTTTTAGTTTATTTTAAAGAACGTTTAAGAAATCAAATAAGAATGTAATAAATCATTAAGTGCATTTAGCTTTTCTTCTACATGCTCATTTACATTATCTTTATTAATTGAATCCTGTTCTACTTGAGATGCAAATTGTAACGCACACATGGCCAATACATCTTGTTTATCCCTAACAGAATAACTTTGCTCAAATTGTTTTATCATCGCTTCAATATTCTTAGCCGCTTTACGCAATCCTTCTTCTTGACTTGCCTCAATTGTTAAAGGATATACTCTATTAGCTATAGATAGCTTTATTTTAAGCTTTTCTGACATTGAATTTATCTTACACTAATCTGAGAGCTGAGCAATACAATGGTCTATTTCTCTTATTAGCGCGTTTATTTTAAGCTTAGTTTCTCTTTTATTATCGTCACTACCAAGTATTGTATTTGCCAATTTTAGAGCTTCATATTTTTCTTCCCAACTTGCAATATGCAATTTTTGGTTCTGAATTTCTTTCTTTGAAACCTCCAATTCTTCATTTAATTTGGAATTAGCAAGTTTTAAAAGCTCTAATTTGTGTAATACTTTACTAATTTTGTTTTCTAAAGAATCTACAATATCTTCAATATTACTCATTTACAAATTTCAATACTTATAACACAAAGTTAACATACCTGTCCATAAATTACAATTGTTTTCCCATAAAATTTCAAAATCTATTGATATGACCCATAAATCAAAAGAATGGATTCAACTATGGTCCGATTATTGTTTTATTCTTTGCATATTCATTTCAAATTAATATTTTAGCCATTATACTTTTATATGCGTTTTACACTGTCCCTTTTTGTTATATCCTCTTTTTTTTTAAATGCACAAAATAACTACCCTCAAGATTATTTTAATAGTCCTTTAGAAATCCCTTTAATATTGTCTGGTACGTTTGCCGAATTACGTTCCAATCATTTTCATTCTGGTATTGATATAAAAACACAACAACGCACTGGCTTAAAAGTAAAGGCTTCTGCTAATGGCTATGTAAGCCGAATAAAAGTTTCCCATTATGGTTACGGTAAAGCATTGTACATAACGCATCCCAATGGTTACACAACCGTTTATGCACATTTACAGAAATTCGCTCCAGATATTCAAGCGTATATTAAAAAGCATCAATATGAAAAAGAATCCTATGAGGTTGAGTTATTTCCCAGTGCGGAAACTTTACCCGTAACTAAGGATAGCCTTATAGCTTATAGTGGAAATTCGGGAGGCTCGGGAGGTCCCCATTTACATTATGAAATTCGTGATAAAATGGAACGTCCCATGAATCCTATGCTTTTTGGTATGGATATAAAAGATTCTACAAACCCCATAATAAAATCGGTTTACGCCTATCCTTTGGATGAAAATTCGTTTATAAACAAAGCCAATACTAAACAAAAACTACACTTAATTCCACTAAAAAATGGCGATTATACCATAAAGAATATTGAAGCTTATGGACATATTGGTTTTGGTATTGAAACCATAGACAGACAGGATCTGGCAGCAAACTCTAATGGCGTATATAATATTCAAACCTTTTTTAATGGTCGAAGAAATTTCGAATTGGATTTTAGAAGCTTTTCATTTGATGAGACCAAACATATCAATCAGCTTATAGATTACGAACATTATACCACCAAAAATAAGCGGATTCAAAAATTATTCAAAAAAAACACGCCACTAAGCCTATATAAATCCCTAATAAACAATGGTTATTTATTTATACAGGATAGCACGTATTCAGTCTATAAAATTAGGGTTGCCGATTACAAAAACAATGAATCTTGGGCAACTATAAATATAAAGGGGTCCAAAAGCGGTATTTTAGAATCACAAAAAGCCCCCACAACACCTTATTATATTAAAGCTAACAAGACAACCAATTTAAAGGAAGGAAAAGTTTCCGTTGATTTTTACAAGGACACTTTTTATAATGATTTTTACTTGAATTTTGAAGTGAAAAACGATACACTTACTTTACATGAAAATATTATAGCTGCTAAAAAAAGATTCAATATAACTTACGATATAAGTGCATACACGGATGAAGATAAGTCTAAATTATACATAGCGCGCTTATTGGGCTATAAAAAACAACCTGCTTATACATCTACTAAAAGACAAGGAGACCTTTTAATAGCAAGAACAAAAAACCTAGGCACTTTCACGCTGGCTACAGACACCATAAAACCTACAATTACGCCTATTAATTTTAAAAACGAACAGTGGTTAAGCAACTACCGCTACTTAAAAATTAAAATCGACGATGAGCTGTCTGGAATTTCCAACTATAGAGCTACAATAAATGGTAAATGGGTCTTAATGGAGTATGATTATAAAACAAAAACACTCACTCACGATTTTAATGATGGTATGGTCACCGATACAAAGAACAATTTAAAAATAATAGTTACCGATAATGTAGGAAATAATGCTACTTTTGAAACGTTATTTTACCGAAAATAAACTTTAAACTCTATTGAAAGCAAAACCAGCACTAATCTCTTTTTTATTTTTTTTCTTAATCACAATTAGTTATTCGCAAACGGCAACGATTAAAGGCGTGATATTAGATGAAAACAATCAACCTATTGAAAAAGTAAATATTACTGCTGGAACGAGTGGTACCATAACTAACTCTAATGGTTTTTACATTTTTAAAATCAAAGCAAACCAAGACGTTATTATCGAATTCACGCATCTTTCCCATAAAAAAATCGTGAGTACCTTTCATTTAAAAAACGGAGAAGAATACGAGTTCAATCCTGTAATGAGCACCTCTATTGAACAAATAGCGACTGTTATTGTAACAAATAACAGACACAAGGAAGTTGAAGGTATTGTTACTTTAAAGCCAGAAACCATTAGAAAAATTCCCGGAGCTAATGCGGGAGTAGAGAATTTATTGTTAACCCTTCCTGGAGTTAGTAACAACAATGAGTTAAGTACACAGTACTCGGTACGTGGCGGTAATTACGACGAAAACTTAGTGTATGTTAACGACATAGAAGTTTACCGTCCCTTTTTAGTGCGTTCAGGACAACAAGAAGGCTTGAGCTTTGTAAATACGGATTTGGTACAAAACGTCGATTTCTCTGCTGGTGGATTTCAGGCCAAATACGGGGACAAGCTTTCTTCTGTACTTGATATTACGTACAAAACACCCTATCAATTAGAAGTAAATGCAGATTTAAGTTTATTAGGAGGTAGCCTTTCTATTGAAAATATAAGTAAGGATTCAAAATTTACCGGCATTGCAGGCATTCGTTATCGCGATAATAGTTTGTTGGTAAACGCCAAAGAAACCGAAACTAATTTTAATCCTGCTTTTGCAGATGCTCAAGCATATTTTACTTATAAGTTTTCTAACAAATTTCATTTAAGTTTTTTAGGAAATATTTCAATGAACAGATACAATTATGAGCCACAAACAAGGCAAACCAATTTTGGAACCCTAAGCGATCCCATGGCTCTATTAGTATTTTATGAAGGGCAGGAAAAAGATCGCTACCAAACTTATTTTGGCGCTTTTAAAGGGACTTATTTTGTAAATGACCATTTAAACCTTAAGTTAATTGCCTCTACCTATCACACCACTGAAGAAGAGTATTTTGATATTTTGGCCCAATATAGATTAGGAGAAGTAAACACAAATATCGGAGACGAAAATCTAGGCGAAGTAGAATTTAGCCAGGGCATTGGTAGTCAGCTTAATCATGGACGGAATGATTTAGATGCCCTTATAACAACTATAGAACACAAGGGCCGTTTTAATATTAATGATAATCATATCGAATGGTCTGTAAAATATACAAATGAGGATATTCGTGATCGTTTAATTGAATGGGAAATTATCGATTCTGCAGGGTTCTCAATTAGGCCCCCAAAAACACTGCCTACAAACGAACAACCATACATCCCTTATAATGGTCCACTGGAAGCATTTCAAAATGTAAGAGCAACCAATAACACACAGATAAATAGGTTACAGGCTTACGCCCAATGGAGCAAACGCTCTAAAATAGGAACCAGTGACGTTTGGTACAATGCAGGGGTTAGAATGCACAACTGGAATGTTAAGGATGATGCTTCGTCTACGCTCAGCACAGGTTCAAAAACGTCACAAACCGTGTTTAGTCCGAGGGTACAATTTGCTATCAAACCAGATTGGGAAAAGGATATGCTTTTTAGAATAGCGACCGGTTTGTATTATCAACCCCCTTTTTATAGAGAACTTCGTGATGCTAATGGCGCCGTACAACCTCATGTAAAAGCACAACAATCATTTCATTTAGTATTAGGTAACGATTATAGTTTTAAAATGTGGGACAGACCTTTCAAACTAACCACAGAAGTATATTATAAAAATTTGACAGATGTAAACCCATATACTTTAGAAAATGTACGTATCCGCTACAGGGCAAATAACAATGCCAAAGCGTATGCTTATGGATTAGATATGCGATTAAACGGTGAGTTTGTGCCAGGTACCGAATCGTGGTTTAGCTTTGGATATTTAAAAACCGAAGAGAATATAAATAATAGAGGTTATATATCCAGACCAACAGACCAACGTTTAAAATTTGCTGCCTTATTTCAAGACTATGTACCGAATGTACCAAGCATGAAAATGTATTTAAATTTGGTTTATAATACCGGGTTACCCGGAGGATCTCCCAGTTATGCAGATCCTTATGAATACCAAAACAGATTACCAGCATATAAGCGTGCCGATTTAGGTTTACAATTTGTACTTGTTGATGCAAAAAAGCAGTTTACCAATGGTTGGAAAAAGCCTTTTAAAGAACTTTCTTTTGGGTTTGAAATTTTCAACATATTCGATGTTCAAAACGCCATTACCAATACCTGGGTAAGAGATGTATATAGTAAGCGGCAATACGCCATACCAAATTATTTAACACCTAGGGTTTTTAATGTGAGAACCACTATGAAGTTTTAAGTTTCATTAAAAACCATAGCAGCTACCCTCTGGGCACAAATATTAACAGCTGAAATGAAATAAATGATGCCTGAAAGGCACTAAGTATTATCTTGCTTTATGGGTTCTTGCTATCACATATCTTATATCGTAAACTTCTGCAGCAGCATCCGATACAATTTTAACTGTTCCGCCATTTGTTTCCCATGTATCTAACGTATAAGCATTAAAAGAACTCAAATAATAATGCTCTACGCCATTACCTTTTGACATTATAAAGTCTCTTATATATATTTCTCCTACTGCCCCTCCAATATCTATTGCTATAGTTAATTTCGTTATCGAACCAGTCGTTGGTTTAGCTTTAAATTCTATCACTATATTTATACCATCCCCATTTCTTCCTGTTATTGTAGAATTAGTAGAATTATAAAACTCTGTTACATCTGTTGGTTTTTGACTATCTCTTATAGTATTTGCATCATTTGGTAAAGTTATTTTGTTAGAACCTGTTAGGGACAAAGGACTAGCAGAAGTGTAAGTCCCATCCACATAATCAGCCCACCCCGTATAATCACTAATGCTATTTTCAGAAATAAGTCTCACCCAATCCACACCATCATAATAATAAAAGGCATATTCATCAATATCAAAAACAACTAAACCCTCAGCTGGCGAAGCTATGGCAACTCGTTGTACGGTAGTCATCCTAGGAGTCAACATACCACGGGTCGTAGAAGTGATATCTAAAATAGCCGAAGCATCTGGGTTTGTATTGCCTATACCAACTTGAGAATAAACGTTTGTTTGTAAAATAAATAATAAAGAAAGCAGGAAAATAATTTTATAACAGTTCATAGTATTTTTTGGGCATTAATAAAGTAAGGAACTTTCTATACCAATATAATAAAAAATACTACATTAAAAAAATATATTCAATTAACCCAGGGCAAACTCTTTTAAAACATTTATTACATAATCCACTTCCTCCTTAGTATTATATATACTAAACGAAAAACGAATGGAAGGTTTCTGCAAATCGGCATCACTTAAAATTTCGGTCAGAACATGTGAATTTTGGGAACTACCACTTTGACAAGCACTCCCTTTAGAACATGCTATGCCTTTTAAATCCAATTGAAATAATAACATGGCCGCTTTTTGGGGTGGTATAGGCAAACAAATATTAACAAGTGTGCAGGTACTCCTATCCATATCTCCAGACTCGCCATTAAATGTTGCACCTGGAATCTCCTTTAATACCTTATTTGTAAAATAGTATTTCAGTTTTTTAACATGATCTGCTTCTTTATCCATATTATCACAGGCATATTTTAACGCTTCTTCCATACCTACAATATTATGGACACTTTCGGTTCCTGCTCTAAGTCCTCGCTCCTGTTCTCCTCCAAAAATCAATGGCTGCAAACCAGAGTTCTTTCTAATAAAAGCAAATCCTACCCCTTTTGGCCCATGAAACTTATGGGCACTTGCTGCTAAAAAATCTATTTGTAATGCTTGTAAATCTATTTTATAATGCCCCACAGATTGCACAGCGTCGCTATGAAATAAGGCATTATTGGTCTTACATAAATAGGCAACACGCTCCATATCCAATAGGTTACCTATTTCGTTATTGATATGCATCAAACTAACCAGTGTTTTACTTTCTGTTTGTAACAAAGTTTCCAAATGCAAATAATCAATATGGCCATTCGTTTCTAGATTAACATAACTAACCGATATACCATACTCAATTTCGAGCTGCTGTACGGTATGCAAAACCGCATGATGTTCAATTTTCGTAGTAACAATATGCTTGATTCCTAAATCCCTAACAGCGCTTCTCAAGACTAAATTATCTGCTTCTGTTCCTCCAGAAGTAAAGACGATTTCTCCTGCAGATGCATTTAAATAATTCGCAATGGTTTTTCTTGATTGTTCTATTAAGGACTTAGAAGATCTTCCAAAACTATGTGATGATGAAGCATTCCCATAGTTTCCCCTCATAACTTCGGTCATAGAAGTGACCACCTCATCTCTTATTTGAGTGGTCGCAGCATTATCAAAATATACATGCTTCATAAATTAAAGATATTTTATTAGTTCAAGGATCCCATAACAAAATCAGTTAATCAAGTAAACTTTCAAGGTTCAAAAATACTTGAAATAAAATTATTATCAATAAGCTGCGTTATAAATAACAATTCGTTTATTTTTGTCCTAAAATCCAAAATCAATGCGTAAATTATTTTTAGTTTTAATATCTATATGCCTATTAAATGTATACTCTTGCGACGATGGTGATGTCATTACTGTTGAATTGGACTTTGGTGAAACTTTTATAGCTTGTGGAGAGACAGATTTAGTATTTTATAAAACTAAAGATGATCCGTCTGAATCTTTATCCTTAAAAGTGACCGGGCTTACTATTGATCAAATTCTTGAGGTCGATGAAGACACTAAAACTTATGAAGAAGAAATCGATCTAAGTAGCGCCAATCCATTTAATTATAGGACTTATAGCAACACTAATTTACCGTCTAGCGGTTTGTTTTGTAGTGATATTCCACTTTCCGATATAGTAATTACCCAGGATATTGAAAGTACTAGCGGGAATGCTTTAATTAAAACGACCTTAACTGAAGATGACAATGATGGCATTCCAGCCGAATTAGAGGATATAAATGGTAATGGTAATCTAGAAGATGATGATACAGATGGCGATACCATACCTAATTATATTGATGCGGACGATGATGGAGATAATATTTTAACAAAAGATGAAGCTCCAGACCCAAATGAAGATGGCAATTTAAGTGATGCGCAAGACACCGATGGAGATGGGACACCAGATTATTTAGACAGGGACGACGATGGTGATGGCGTTGATACCCGTGATGAGGAAAACGATTCTCAAGACAAAAATCCTGCCAACGATATTACCAATGGCGATGTAGGTGCCGATTATTTAAATCCAGATGTGGCTACTACAGTAGCAGCTACAGAATATAGGGATCATAATATCTCGCAAACATATACAGTGACACTTACTATTTCCAATTTTGATCTAAAACTAATATCTTTAGATGTATTTGATTTTGGAATATTACAAGATTCCAGGTTGTTAAAAACAAGAAAAGGAGCGCCTGTCTTTAATTAGTATGAGGTGCTGCATTCTGATAAATATATACTTCTGTAGCTCCTAATCCATATTTCTGGTAATTGGCTTCGTAGAATTTCACATTATCATAGCGTCCAAATAAATATTCCAATTCCACTTTTAAAACACCTTCTCCAACACCGTGAATAAACACCAGTTTTTGAATACGCTTGGCTATGGCAAAATCCAGTTGACGCCTAGCGGTATCTAATTGCAGGGTCAATATATCGTATTTGGACATCCCCTTTGGGGATCGAACTAATTGATTGATATGCAGATCAACCTCCATAGTAGGCTCATACCTATCTTTTGACTTTGTTTTAATCTGCTTCCTTTTTGTGGGCTGTTCTTTTTCTGAAACAATATTGCCAATAGTTGTTTGTGAAAACAATTCCTTAGTAAGTGTATTACTTTCTTTATTTACAACGAGTTCATCACTTTGAAAATCCAATAAAAAACCATCTGTTGTTTCAATAGAAATAGTATGTCCCGAAATTTGTTTTATGACTCCGGACAAATCTTCATCTATAACCAGAACAAAATCACCTATTTTAAAAGACATAGCTAGTCGTTTTTATAATTATCAATATCTTCTCCATCCTGCTTACTAGGTATCCCTTTGGAGATTCTATAAACCCCAATCATAAGTATAACGATTCCCCCTATTAAAATATATTCATTTTGCTGCGTATCAGATTTTGCATATATGGCAATAATAGCGCCTAAAACGATTAATATATAATTTAAATATTTCATTAGTAATATGTCTTTTATCGGTCTGCAAATTACATTAAAAATTAGATTTTAAATAATCATTTCATCGTCGTTTTTTAACAATTATTTCGCTTAAAAACGTTTTAAATCGATGAAATAACAATATTTACGAAAAAAAATATATATTTGTTATCCCAAATGTACATAACCTATTTAAGCCATGTTTAGTAGATTAACCCTTTTTCTTCTATTAATAAGCAATCTCTCGTTCTCTCAGTTATCGGTAAGAAACGATGCTTATGTTTTTATAAATGATCAAGTTGTCTTTGTTGAAGACGATATTAACCTAAATGAAACCGATAGTAGCATCTATTTGCGCAATGAGGCCCAAGTGATTCAGGGTACTGGTGTCACTGGAAATTCCGGTGTTGGTGAACTAAGCGTTTACCAGGAAGGCAATGTAGGCGAATACGAATACAATTATTGGTGCTCTCCTATTGGTAGCAAGACCAGTAATAATGTAAACAATCCTTTTGGGGTGACGTTTCTTAATGATGTTACTGGCCTTATAACCTCAACACCTGCTACCGTTGCCCATTTGCCTGGGTACAATGGTACGTCCAGTCCACTGCTGGCTATTGAAGATTACTGGATCTGGAAGTATATTGCTTCCGATACGTATGCAGATTGGATACATGTACGGGGAGCTACCAGTATAAACCCTGGGGAAGGCTTTACCATGAAAGGAACAGTTGGGTCTGGTGATGCGCAACGATATGATTTTAGGGGGAAGCCCAACAATGGCACCATTGGTGTAAGCGTTGATAATAACCAGCTTACATTGGTCGGGAACCCTTACCCTTCTGCTATGGATGCTTTGGCCTATATCCATGACCCTCAAAACGCTGCCGTGATTACAGGTACTTTACAGTATTGGGAACAGGATCCTAGCGTGAACTCCCACTATCTTAGAGACTATGATGGCGGATATGCAAACTATACTATTAATGCGGCGGGCACTGTGGAAACTGCTGTAGCAGCCGTGTTTAATACCTATAATGGTGATGGCACTATTAACAATGCGGGAACTGGTACAGGTAGTAAAACCCCTAGACGTTATATCCCTATAGGTCAAGGTTTCATGGTCGAGGGCACAGCATCGGGAGTCGTTAGGGCAAAAAATAGCCATAGAGTATATATAAAAGAAGCCCATGCTGACAGTGAATTTTTTAAAAATTCAAATACTAAAAAGGAAGCTATAAAAAGCACAAATACTTTTTTTAAAGTACCTAGCGACTATAAGCGCTTTAGGCTAAATATTGACTTTAATGACACTTATACCAGGCAACTGGTCGAAACGCTCCATAGTTCTGCTACCAATGGCTTTGATTATGGGCTGGAATGCAAAATAAACGAAAATGAGACCTTGGCCTCGGATGCACTTTGGTTAATCGACGGAAAGTCTTATGTAGCCGAAGCGCTACCTTTTGATCCTGCCTTAAGGATTCCTTTATATATTAAAGTAAATAAAGAAACCCAGATTAGGGTCAGAATTGCCGATGTTCAGAATTTTGAAAGTGATCAGCCTATTTATGTGCATGATACTGAAAACAATACATTTGTCGATTTAAAGGTTCAGGATTTTAACATTAATCTGGAGACTGGCAATTATACAGATCGCTTTAATATTGTTTTTGAGAAAAATAGTCTAAATACCATAGACACCAGTTTTGATGGCCTAAAGGTATTCCAGAACAACACTGTTTCTGAATTGAGAATTTCTAACCCAAATTCCTTAAACATAAAAACTTTTAGCATATTTGATGTTGCAGGTAAGGAAGTTGAAAATAAAGGCGTTCATGATTCCAAAAAGATATACACTTACTCTACAAAATCACTTAGCGACGGTGTGTATATTGTTCAGGTTAATCTGGACAACAATCAGGTGTTTAACAAAAAGATTATAGTTGGTAACAAGAAATAGAACAACCTTATCTAACTAATTGCTTGACACATATCTTAAACATTTTTCATATATTTAATTTTATTTTAAATCATTTTAAATATTATGGAAAACAAACCACCAAGACCCAATAGTTATTTAGCCCTAGCCATTATAAGTACTATCTTATGTTGCTTGCCCACTGGAATAATTAGTATTATTTATGCTACCAAAGTTAACAGCACCTACGAAGATGGAAAATACGATGAAGCAAATAGAGCTTCAAAAAATGCAAAAATATGGGGACTTATTTCTGTTGGAATTGCTCTTTTTGGATGGTTAATCTATATATTTATTTTTGGAGCAGCATTTTTAGGTGCGGTTGGAAGCGCTCAATAAAAGAAACCTCTTGGCTATTATATTTATTATAATAGCCTTAATCTTTATTTCATATTTATATTATAATTATGACCCTTTGGGATATAAAATATTCCCGAAGTGTCCTTTTTATTCCCTAACCGAAATATATTGCCCAGGCTGCGGAAGCCAAAGAGCTGCTCATAAATTACTTCAAGGACATATCCTTGATGGTTTTAAACACAACTTTTTAATTGTTCTACTAGTAGCTGTTTTATTATATGATGCCTCCATTAAACTTATCAAAATAATTTTCAATAGAACTGTTAAAAACCTTTTGCACGACTCAAAAACCACTTACGCTATATTAATAGTTATTATTTTATTTTGGATACTAAGAAACATCAATTTATATCCTTTTACTATTTTAGCTCCATAAAACCATGAAATATACATGCAAGCTTTAGACGATTACATGCTACCTTGTTTAAATAAAAAACTTTTTGGAGTTGAATGCATGGGCTGTGGTTTACAAAGGTCTATGGCTCTCATCTTTAAAGGGCATTTTGTTGATGCTTTTTATATGTATCCTGCAGTTTACAGCTTAATTATCCTCTTTCTGCTTATAGGAGTAAATATTTTCTTTAAATTTAAACATTCCAATAAAATTATTGGCACACTGGCCATCATAACAGTGGCAACAATTATAATAAGTTATATCATTAAAACAATCAATTAAAATTAACAAATGGAACAACAAAAACTCAACCCTGTAATTGTTTACATATTAGCTATTTTAGGATTTCTATGCTGCTGTATTGGCGGGCTGGGATTTATTCTTGCCGGGATTGCACTTATAATTGCTACTAGTAAATTAAAAGCGGCAAAGCTTAACCCGGAAAACTACGATCCAAACAGTATTAAAGCTATGAATACAGCTAAAATTGTAGCCTTGGTTATATTAATAATAAACCTTCTGTATTTTATATATACCATATATACTATATATGCCATAGGCTGGGATGAGCTTATGCAACGGTCTCAAGAAATGATGGAACAATGGCAAAAAAATCAGTAATATGCCATTTGTAATATATAAAAGAGGCAGTCTAAAAAGTGTTTTATTTTGTCATTCAGAGCATAGCGAAGAATCTTATGCCTGTACAAATCAAAGCACTATAGCTTAAAGAGATTCCTCATTGTATTCTGAATGACACTTTTTTTGTCACTCAGAGTACTTCGACTACGCTCAGTACAGGCTATAGCGAAGAATCTTATGCCTGTACAAATCAAAGCACTATAGCTTAAAGAGATTCCTCATTGTATTCTGAATGACACTTTTTTTGTCACTCAGAGCATAGCGAAGAATCTTATGCCTGTACAAATCAAAGCACTATAGCTTAAAGAGATTCCTCATTGTATTCTGAATGACACTTTTTTTGTCACTCAGAGCATAGCGAAGAATCTTATGCCTGTACAAATCAAAGCATTATAGTTTAAAGAGATTCCTCATTGCATTCTGAATGACACTTTTTCTGAATGACACTTTTTTTGTCACTCAGAGCATAGCGAAGAATCTTATACCTGTACAAATCAAAGCACTATAGCTTAAAGAGATTCCTCATTGTATTCTGAATGACACTTTTTTTGTCACTCAGAGCATAGCGAAGAATCTTATGCCTGTACAAATCAAAGCACTATAGCTTAAAGAGATTCCTCATTGTATTCTGAATGACACTTTTTTTGTCACTCAGAGTACTTCGACTACGCTCAGTACAGGCTATAGCGAAGAATCTTATGCCTGTACAAATCAAAGCATTATAGTTTAAAGAGATTCCTCATTGTATTCTGAATGACACTATCTATTCCTCAAATTCCTTAAGTGTTTTTATAATAATACCCACACAATCCAATAGCTGTTCTTCATTCATGACCAAAGGTGGTGCAAAACGTATTATATTCCCATGTGTAGGTTTCGCCAATAAGCCATTATCCCTTAATGCCAGGCAAATGTTCCAGGCCGTGTCACTGTCTTCTTCTTCATTTATAAGAATAGCGTTAAGCAAGCCTTTTCCCCTAACCAAAGTAACTATATTACTGTTTTCAATATATTTATTTAATTCACTTCTAAATACGTTTCCTAATACTTCGGCATTTTCTGCTAATTTTTCGTCCCTTACGACTTCAAGAGCAGTCATAGCCACTGCTGCAGCTACAGGGTTTCCTCCAAATGTACTGCCGTGATTACCGGGCTTAATGACATTCATAATAGCATCATTGGCTAAAACGGCAGATACAGGATAAACACCTCCGCTTATCGCTTTACCAAGAATTAAAATATCCGGTGTTACATTCTCATGATTTACAGCTAACAGTTTTCCTGTTCTGGCAATACCCGTTTGTACCTCATCGGCAATAAACAAGACATTATATTGCTCACAAAGTGCTTTTGCTTTGGTTAAATACCCTTCACTAGGGACATAAACCCCCGCTTCCCCTTGTATGGGCTCTACTAAAAAACCACCAACATTTGGGTTGTTTTGTAAAGCAGATTCTAATGCCTTAAGGTTATCATATTCAATTTTAATAAACCCATTGGTAAATGGTCCAAAGTTTTTCCGTGCAACAGGGTCGTTCGAAAATGAAATGATGGTCGTGGTACGTCCATGAAAATTATTCTTACAGACTATAATTTCTGCTTTATTTTCATCAATGCCCTTTACCTCGTAAGCCCATTTTCTACATAGTTTTAAAGCCGTCTCTACGGCCTCTGCCCCTGTATTCATTGGTAATAGCTTATCAAATCCAAAAAATTCGCAAGCAAATTTCTCATATTTACCAAGCATATCATTATAAAATGCCCTAGAAGTTAAAGTCAATGTTTGTGCTTGTTGCACCATAGCATTAACGATTTTTGGGTGGCAGTGCCCTTGATTTACAGCAGAATATGCCGAAAGAAAATCATAATATTGTTTGCCGTCCACATCCCACACGTACACACCTTCCCCTTTGCTTAATACGACAGGTAATGGATGGTAATTGTGAGCACCATACTTGTTTTCTAATTCAATTAATTGTTGCGATGTTTGTTGTTCTAAAATTGCCATTTTAAAAAAGTTTAAATATAAAAAATATGCAATTCCTACTGTACCTTTATTCTTTCGAAGAAACGAAAATTCAGCGTGGGAGAGAAATCATCCCCAGATAAGGGTACAAAGTTAACAAATATTAATTGTATTATAAAGCCTTACATTAGTTCCGTTTTTAAAGTTATTGTAAACGAAAAACTGTTTTAATGCCGTAATACCATTTATAACTTAAAAATGATTTTATTCAGATATTTTACTTGAGAGTGACGATAACTGCAATTCCAAACGCTTAATTTCCCTAATGATAGCATTTTTATCCATTTGCATCCAGGCAAAAACCTTTAGCATACTTACCCCTAGTAGAAATACCACACTCCCTAATCCCCATTTAATCATTTCGTTTGTAACATCAGTATTTAAAAACTGAACGGTACAATAAATAAATAAAAAAAAGAAAACCAAGGTTACAATATTCGCCATATACATAATCCATTTGTTTTTTCCCTGAAATAATCCGCCCAACATTTGAAACATGTTTTGCTCATCTAACCTATCATAAAATTTAGCTTCTTCCTCTGTCAAGGTTTCTTTAATTAATTTGTCTATGTCTTCATTATTTGTTTTCATTTTGTTCTGTATTTTATTAATATCATATTTAACACAATAGTCCTCACCCCTAATGCCTAATGCCTAAAAACGATCTATTTTGTCAATAATTATATCCCAGCAATCTTGAGTGACGTCTTTTGCTACATCGGCATCTTTCAAAATATAAAAAGCTTTTTCGCAAAACAATCTATGCCAACGCTTCACCAAAAAAACCAGGGCTTTTTTATTCCCGGATTGATAATCTAAAACGAGTTGTTTATCTATTTTTCGTTGTTCACTATTCATTTGTAACAGGCAACTTATAGAACTCATTTAGACTTTTGGATTTAAGCGAAAATTAGAAGTTTTTGTCTCAGTTGAAGTCTTTTTTGAGTTGCATAGCAGAGCTACGGAAGGAAAAAAAGACAAAAACAGAGCTGAAAACAGCAATTTTTTAGCAAATTGAAAAAGTTTAAATGGGTTCATACTTTAAAGACCGTAAAAAACCAAAAAGGTTCATTTTAATTTTTGTATTAGAAAATCCTCAAGTTAAGCTTTAGCTAAAATCTCCTAAAGTTAATGGAAATAAAACCATATTTATTTGTTGCTATTATTATTTTTGCATCATGTCTAGAAGAAAAGCAAAAAAACAAGTTTTTGAGCAAGTAGAAGTTATTGATGCAGGGGCTAAAGGAAAAACAATAGCCAAAGCACCAGATGGAAAAGTAATCTTTCTACCAAATGCCGTTCCTGGTGATGTTATCGATGTACAAACTTTTAAAAAGCGCAAAGCCTATTATGAAGGTAAAGCCATTACGTTTCATAAATTATCAGATAAAAGAACGGATCCCGAGTGCGAGCATTTTGGTACCTGTGGCGGATGTAAATGGCAACATATGGCTTACGAGCATCAATTGTTCTACAAACAAAAAGAGGTTACCAATAACTTAACGCGCATAGGACATATAGAACTTCCTGAAATCACACCTATTCTAGGGGCTTCAAATCAGTATTTCTATAGAAATAAAATGGAATTTTCCTTTAGTGATAGCCGATGGTTAACCTTAGAAGAAGTACAATCCGACGAAGATTTAGGCGATAGAAATGCATTGGGGTTTCATATTCCAGGGATGTGGGATAAAATTCTGGATATAAAAAAATGCCATTTACAAGCAGACCCTTCTAACGCCATTAGAAATGCCGTTAAACAATTTGCCATTGATAATGAATTGGAGTTTTTCAATACCCGTAATCAAACAGGTCTATTAAGAACCATGATGATTCGTACCTCCAGTACGGGCGATATTATGGTGATGGTGCAGTTTTTTAAAGAAGACAAAGCAAAACGTCAATTATTGTTAGATTATATTGCCGATACATTTCCACAGATTACCTCCTTGCAATATGTCATTAATGGAAAGGCAAACGACACCATTTACGACCAGGATGTGATTTGCTATAAAGGGGCAGATCATATTTTTGAAGACATGGAAGGTCTCAAATTTAAAATCAATGCCAAATCATTTTATCAAACGAATTCCGATCAAGCTTTTGAGTTATATAAAATCGCAAGGGATTTTGCCGGATTAACTGGAAATGAACTGGTTTACGATTTATATACGGGCACTGGAACCATAGCTCAGTTCGTTGCAAAAAAGGCAAGTAAGGTTATTGGTGTAGAATCTGTTCCAGATGCTATAATTGCAGCAAAGGAAAATGCACAATTAAACAATATAAATAACGTTGAGTTCTATGTTGGAGATATGAAACAGGTTTTTAATGATGCCTTTATAGAAACGCACGGACAACCGGATGTTATCATAACCGATCCACCTCGTGATGGCATGCATAAAGATGTGGTGCAACAAATATTAAACATCGCACCTAAAAAAGTAGTTTATGTAAGTTGCAATAGTGCGACTCAGGCCAGAGATCTAGAGTTAATGGATGCCACATATAAAGTAATAAAAACGCAAGCCGTAGATATGTTTCCACAGACATTTCACGTTGAAAATGTAGTATTACTTGAAAAGCGATAAATATAGTGCTGAATCGATTCATAGTTTCTAAAAATGATTATATATTAGTCGAAGTGATTTAAACTTTTTGTTTTAAACTGATAATGAGTGGGAGTTTGCGACATTGAGGCTCTTTTTGAAGTGCATAGCCGTAGCTATGGTCAAAAAAAGGAACAAAAAGTGAGTGAATTTGTGACATTTTTTAAGTAAAGGAAAAAATTTAAATTACGTCGTCTGAAGTAAAATAGAAAAACAATAAATATGTCAAATTCCTTGAGGGATACAAACTCCCAACTTAAGGGATAAACAAATAAACATATACAAAAATATCAATGAGAAAAATAAGCTTTGTACTAATCGCCATCATAACCATATGCTATTTTAGTTGTGAGCGGGACGATATCTGTCCAGATAGTACACCCACTACCCCTAGATTAATTATTGATCTTCTCGATGTTAATAATGCCGATAATAAAAAGCGTGTTTTTGATTTAGTTGCCGCTGGTGTTGGTGTTGCCGATGATGCCATTTTAGCCGATTACAGTTTTGTAGATACAGATCATCTTGTGCTTCCGTTAAGAACGGATGAAAATAGCACGCAATATAGACTTATAAAAGAAGCTTCTATAAATGATAATGGTACGCCTGATGATGCATCTGATGATTTTATTGATGGCAATTACGATCTTATTACTATCAATTATAGTCGTGAAGAGGTATATGTATCAAGAGCCTGTGGCTATAAGACTATTTTTAAAAATGTGACACTTAATCTGGACGCAAGTGACACAGACCCTTGGATAATATCCAGACAACCCATAACCGATAACCCATCTGTAGAAAATGAAACAACAGCGCACTTTACAATGTCTCATTAGTAGTTTTGTATGCTTACTCCTTTTGTGCGTAACTGTTAACGCTCAAAATGATAGTATTATTAGCACACCAAGCGATTCTATAAAAGTAAAATTGAAATATGGACTTCGTGTAGGGGGCGATGTGGGCAAGCTAATCCGTTCGTTTGTAGATGACGAATATAGCGGGTTTGAAATCTCGGCGGATTACAGACTAAAAAAACGTCTATATATTGCAGGTGAAATTGGTATTGAAGAAAAAAATACGGTTAACGACTATTTAAATATTACAAGTAAGGGCTCTTACATTAAAGGCGGTATCGACTATAATATGTATCGAAACTGGCTGGATATGGATAATATGATCTATGCTGGTTTCCGTATTGGGGCCAGCACTTTTAGTCATGATTTAAATAGCTTTACCGTTTATAGTACAAACCAATACTGGGGGCCTCAATTTTCTTCAAGTGAAAAACAGGAATTTAATGGTTTAACAGCATTCTGGGCAGAACTTATTTTAGGTATAGAAGTAGAATTATTTAATAATTTATATGTAGGCCTAAACGCACAGCTTAAAATATTGGCTAGCGAAACTGTTCCAGATAATTTTGAAAACGTTTACATCCCAGGGTTTAACAAAACCTATGATAGTAGTAGGATTGGCACTGGTTATAGTTATACACTATCTTATCGGATTCCTCTTTTTAAGAAAGACAAATAACCCTGTTTCTTTACTTAAAAAGGCGCTTTCTTCTTTTATACCAAATAAACTTCAAAATAACTGGTTAAATCCGTTTAGCTCACTATCATTTATTTTTATAATAAGGAGTTCATGAATCTTCGATTACTATTTCCTTTATATTTCAATAAAAAACGTAACCATAACTAGGCTATGCATATGTTTTTTATCTCATCTAAAGAAAATATAATTCAAATTTATTACCAATCATTTTAAAATTCATTTGGTATTAGAAATTATATCAAATAATTTTTATTACTTAAATTTTCTGGCACTTACTGTATTGGCAGTGGGAAAATCGTGGGGAATACTTTGAGTGAACTTGCCTGTAGCAGCCCATTCTGCTCCTCGTTGAAGTGTCGTTATAAACCCAACACATTCCATAGAATAATCCATGTGGCCTAAAGCAGAATGAAATACCCTGCCCTTGCCATATTCAACAGCCATTAACAACGGTTCATGCCTGCCTGTCCGTCCCTCATTTTTATTAGCCTTATATATGTCGGCTTCCGTACCGGAAAATGCGGTTGCTAATACAGTCATATTTTTAGCTGGCCCTCTTAAACGTTCGTATAATTCATCTTTAGTATGCAAACCCGATAGCGCGGACTTGCAGTCCAGCCATCGATGTTTAAATCATTTTGGTATGCTGAATGTCTTTTATTGGTTCCATCAGTAGAATGAAGAATCAGCTTTTCAAATAATTCGAGGTTTATTCCATGACTAAATAGGTTTTTTATATCTAATATTTGTTCTTCCATATTTTGTATTGATTTCTATTATTGGGTAAAATTATAAACAATAGTTTTATATTTAGTTTTAAATAATGGTAATCTATTTTTCTATAAATTCAGGAATTAATTGATGTCTTATTTTCTTATACTCATTTTTTATAACATCGTAAGGATTATTTCTTTTGTCCGTACTCCAGAACAAATCCATCTGGAAAGAAAATGAATTATAAATATATTTTTCTATATCCAAACTTAAACTCTCAACAGCCGAATTTTCATTAAACCCAGCAATATCTATTAGGTAATCATTAGCGGGATGTCCTCTTTTTATAATCCCTTTACTGTGTTTAATACAGTTATTTAAGTTTCTAATGATTTTCATTTCTTCAAAAAAAATAAAGCCTTCGCAATCGTTCCAAAAACTCACGTCCACGTTTAAATAATCTCTTAAATCATTAATTAAGTCCTCAATAGTTTTAGCTAATCCAATAATGGTAAGTTCATTTAGGTTTTTTCTGTAACCATGCATCATTCTGCTGGTTTCTTTCATTCGATGTTTGTTGGTAGAACGAACATCATCTTTGTTATACCAATTAACATCATTTGGAAAATCATCTATCTTTTCATTTGTTACACAATACATTAATAACAAACTTCCCAGTCTATGTATAATATTGAAATGTATATTCGCACGATTATTAAACTCCCAAAATTTCTCATCTAATTCCATATTAAAATTGCTATTAAAATTATGCGAAAAAATTTGTCTTATAATCCCTGATTAGCTCTCCAACTGTTTTTACACTGGTATTATGAGTTATCAGTTGCAATTCTTCTAATCTGTATATTACGCTTGTTTTTGAAACATTAAAGTGATATGCTAAAAATGCAATAATTGCATTAAAATGTTTTTGGCTACTTCTTTGGTCATCTAAATATAAATTCCCTTTTGGAAGGTTTCTTCTAAGTTGCGATTTCCATAACATTGCGGCAATTGAAGTTTCGGGTAAGAGAAATGAAACTGAAAAATAATTAGCTTGCCATTCTAACCAATGGTTAGGATTTTCCAAACTATGTTTTCCAGTCGCAAGATTCTTTACCGAATCAGAGAAAGAATCCAGTAGTACTTGGTTTATAGACAATTTTTGATGTAGAATGAAATGACCAAATTCGTGGCATAGTACAAATAACTCTCTGGGTGTACCAACAATTGATTTACTAAGACCAATTGTTTTTTCTTCAATATTGCATGTGCCCAAATAATTATTTCCTTTGGGATTGAATTTTGTTACCTCAATACCATATTCCGTTTTTAAGTAGTTTGCAATTGTATTAGCATCTAAACCTTCTGCATGGGTGAGATAATATTCATTTAACTTATTTAGTTCGTCCTTAGCAATTATGGATATATCTTTCTTAGTAAGCAAATCTATGCCGTACGAAACATTAGATTTAGAAACTGCTAAACAGTTTAAAATCTCGGCATCAATTATTTTTTCAAATATCTTTACACCTTCATCTATTAAACTGCTATCAACGGTTTCTTCCATGATTGGAATTCGATTTTCTACTGGCTTATTTTTTCTATATAATGTTATTTTGAAATCGTCCTTGGATTCTCCTTCAATGACCATCATTCTTCGAACTTCGGCTATTTCATAGGCTCCTTTTTGTAATGGAGAATTACTAATAAAAATACCCTTAGCATTTACCCCTTGGGTTTCCATAATATCGTCATAAAACTTCTTTACTTCTGACATAGGCACCCTCTTATCGTAGTTTTTACATTCAAGTAAGTAAATCATTGAATACCTGTCCGCATTTGGTGGCCATACTTCAATTGATAAATCAAACTCAATTTTGCCTTTCCTAATATTGGATTGGTATTTCTTTTTAGAATGAATTTTAATGTATTCTTTATCTAAATAAAGTATTTTGCTATCTATCAGCCTATGAATGATTTCAATTGCTTTTTTCTCTAGGACATCTCCTTTTTTAACATTATTCATTTATATAACATTACTTGTAAAACTCTACTAAGTTACATTTTCCTTATATATTTTATATTTAAAATACTACAACTTATAAACAAGTTATTATCTTTACATTACGTTCTTAAAACATACTAAGTAAAAAATAAAAAACCCGATAGCGCGGACTTGCAGTCCGTGAAAGGACAAAACCCTCTGCTAGTCCTCGTATGCGCTAGCACTTCGTCTTTGACGAGTGCCGTATTGAGTAAACAATAAATAAAAGTAGGAAGCCACACTTTATCACTAAAGTGTGGCTTAAGTATACGTTCTTAAAATGAAAATTTTTGTAGTAGCTTTTTGGAGTGGTGGGCTGTAAAAGTGTGCCAGAGCTGAAAAAAACGCATAAACTACTACCCTTTTGGCTTAAAACATAAAGGATACAATAATAATTTAAACTCTACCAATATAGCCTTGAAGAGAAAGTTTCAGGGCGTGGAATTAAATGAGAGTTTAGGTCTCAATCTCTATGAAATGGATTTCAGACAGTATGACCCAATATGACTATAAAACTCCTGCATATCAATATTTAAACGCTCACCATATGGTGGGTTAAATACCATGTGGTATTTTCCCTTTGGATAAACTTGGGAAATCTTATAATGATGAGATTCCTGCCTTACTGAAACAAGTTCAGCACAGGTCGATGGAATATCACTTCATATATTTCCCTTTCTTACTACCTTCGTACATCACATATTTAACCAATCGCGATTCCAGTTTGGCATTAAATAACTGTATTTTTCGCGAGGGTCTTAGCCCTACATGTTTTAAAGCGTCCAAATTAGAAGTAATAAACCAAGCATCGGTATCTGGGTAGTTTTGTTTAAGCGTATCCCCAATATGACTATAAAACTCCTGCATGTCAATATTTAAACGTTCACCATATGGTGGGTTAAATACCATGTGCAATTTCCCATCTCCCCCTTTTTGGGTTTTAAAGAAATCTTCGTGCTTAACCTCTATAAAATCTTCCAATTGGGCATTCTTTACATTGTCCCTGGTTTTGGCAACCGCGCTTGGCGCTTTATCGTAACCAATTATTTTATAATGGAAATCCCGAGTTTTTTTAAGGAGCGATTCCTCTATTTTTTCAAATAAATCAACATCCCAGTCCTGCCAACGTTCAAAGGCAAATTCTTTACGCATTAAATTAGGTGGAATGTTACAAGCTATCATGGCCGCTTCAATTAACAGCGTACCACTACCGCACATAGGGTCCATAAAATCGGTTTGTCCGTCCCAACCCGACAATAGAATCAATCCCGCAGCCAATACTTCATTTATTGGCGCTATATTGGTCGCTGTTTTATAGCCCCTCTTGTGTAGGGAATCTCCCGAAGCATCTAAAGATATGGTACATTGACGCCTATCTACATGCACATTAATTTTTAAATCAGGAAATTTTAAATCAACATTTGGTCGCTGCCCTGTGGTGTCGCGAAACTTATCTACAATAGCATCCTTTGTTTTTTGGGCTATGTACAAAGAATGTGAAAACAAATCGGAATGAATAGTGGCATCAACCGCCAAAGTACCTGTGGGTTTTAAATAATTATCCCACGCCATAGCATAAATTTTATCGTATAAATCTTTTTCGCTATTTACGGTAAATGAATGAATAGGCTTTAAGATCTTAACAGCTGTACGTAAACCTAAATTAGCCTTGTACATAAACCCTTTATCTCCTGAAAAGCTAACATTTCGAATGCCTTTTTTAACATCTTGCGCTCCCAATTTTATAAGCTCATTTGCCAATAATTCTTCAAAACCAAATAAAGTTTTGGCTACCATTGTGAAATTTTCTTCCATTTTTTCCTACTACTTGATATATACCTGAACTCATTTTAAACTTTTAGGATAAAGCGAAAATGAGTCATTTTCCAGCCAATTATAAAAGTTTAAACGAGTTCAATTTATTAGCTTGCAAAAATAGCGTAATTTTGTGTTAAATTAATATAATTTCTTGAAACGAAATATCCTCAGGGTAGAGCCATAGAGATATTTTTTTCGTTACATTTTGTCCCTTTTGGTCAAAAATCGAAATGATATTATTTAGATTCCCGTTTTCACGGGAATGACAATTTCAAAGGAAACCCGAGGCTGAGAGCCTCAAGGAACTCTTTTCGATTAACGTTAATACGAATTAGGTTAAAGGATACAGAAACATCTTTTTAAACAAAAAGATATGGCGAAATATTTATATTCATGAATATCTCGATTATAAAATATGGAGCCACAAATAAAAGTCTCGCCTTGTATTACTAAACGATACAAGAAGACCACCAAAAAAAGAATATGATAACAGATACTGCAAAATGGTTTACTTCTTGGTTTGATACACCATTTTACCATATTTTATATAAGGATAGGGATCATGCCGAAGCACACGCATTTATGGATACCCTTACCAACTATTTAAATATCCCTGAGCTCGGGACTATTTTGGATTTGGCTTGTGGTAAAGGGAGACATGCCGTTTACCTAAACACTTTAGGATACGATGTAACAGGTGTGGATTTAAGTGAAAATAGTATTAAGTACGCCAAACAATTTGAAAATGATACGTTGCATTTTGAGGTTCATGATATGTGTAAGCCTTACCATAAGCAATTTGATGCGGTTTTTAATTTGTTTACCAGTTTTGGATATTTTGATAAAGATGAAGATAACCTAAACACTATTAAAGCCATAAAAGCCAATTTAAATAATGTTGGTTTTGGCGTGATCGATTTTATGAACAGTGAGTTTATAATTGATCATTTAGTACCCGAAGAAATTAAAACAGTTAACTCCATTGATTTTAATTTAAAACGCTATGTAGAAAGCGGTTATATAGTAAAAGATATTTCTTTTTCTGTTGATGATGAAAATTATAATTTTCAGGAGCGTGTAAAAGCATTTACGCTTGATGATTTTGAAAAATTATTTAAAAAAGCAAATGTACATTTGCTAGATGTTTTTGGTGATTATAAATTGCGCAAGTTTAATGAGAAAACATCAGAACGTTTAGTGATGATTTTTAAATAGCCCATAGTTTGGTATAAAACACTTTCTTGAATATTTAATTTAATACATGAATAATTACCTTTTACCCTTTTACGCTGTTATTTTAGGTGTACTAATAGCCAGCATTACCAAAACAAAAAAATCCTGGAATACCAAACTTCTACTTTCTTTTAGTGGTGCTTTTTTACTTGCCCTCACACTTTTTGAGCTGCTGCCCGAGGTTTATGAGCATTTAGACACCAAACTAACCGGTTTGTATATAATGTGTGGTATTTTGCTGCAAATTATTTTAGAATTATTCTCTAAAGGTGCCGAACATGGACATGTACATATACATAAAAACGAAACAGCTTTTCCCTGGTTACTATTTGTTAGTTTATGTATTCATAGTTTTTTAGAGGGTTTTGCCATACACGAACACAACGATATGGTTTACGGTGTATTAATACATAAAATACCTATTGCGGCCTTAATTAGTATGTTTTTATTTCAGTCTAATTACAGTAAAATACAGATTGCTATCTTTCTAATTATTTTTGCTTGTATGACGCCTTTAGGAACTGTTATTTCACATACTTCTCAAACAGTTGCTAGTTTTGCGCATGTTATAAATGCCATTGTTATTGGTATCTTTTTTCATATTTCTACAACTATTCTATTTGAAAGTAGTGATGGACATAAATTCAATTTATCTAAATTTATTGCTATTATTTTAGGGGTTGGTATTGCTTATTTAATATAGGGATTAAGAATTAAGAATTAAGAATTAAGAATTAAGAATTAAGAATTAAGAATTAAGAATTAAGAATTAAGAATTAAGAATTAAGAATTAAGAATTAAGAATTAAGAATTAAGAATTAAGAAAAATAAATATTTGTGAATCTCTAGCAGCATTTTTAATTTTTATTTATTCATTTTTAATTAAACTCATATGAAAGGTGTTTTCTCGCAAAGGCACTAAGACGTAAAGGTGTTATTAATTAATAAAGCTTGACACGAAACGCTAGAAGCTAGAAGCTAGAAGCTAGAAGCTAGAAGCTAGAAGCTAGAAAAATAAATATTCGTGAATTTACAATAGCATTTTTAATTTTTAATTACTCACTTTTAATTAAACCACATATATTCGTGGCAGCATTTTTAATTATTCATTTTTTTAATTTTTATCTATTCAAATTTGTTTAGTAAGGAAGAATCACGACAATTACGGCAAGAATTTTGGACTAGCTTTGGAAAATCGTTTCCACGGAAGTGGATTTTATACAATACGAAACTAAAAGGTTTAAGCTTTAAGTTTCATTTTGATAACAAAAAAGCTTTGGTGGCTTTAGATTTAGAAGACGATCTTGAAAACCGAATTAAATATTGGGAAAAACTTCAGGCCTTAAAATCTATTCTTTTAGATGAATTTCTTCCAGATGCTATTTTTAACGAAACGTACTTTTTAGATAATAAAAAGGAAATTTCTAGAATTTATGTGCCTTTAGAACAGAAAGTATCCATTCACAATAAAAACACATGGCGCGATGTTATGGGATTTTTCAATAAAAATATGAGCGCTTTTGAAGCCTTTTTTGAAACATATAAAGATGTGATCGAAGGGTAAATAAACCCTAAGCAATAAAACTCTTTTAAAACGAACTGACCCTCTAGACTAGTTTTAGAATTAACCAAGTGATACCCGTTCTGATTTAAAATGGCGAAAATAAAATACAGCACTTTTACATAGGCGAAAAAGAAAATGCAAGCATAGCACTAACTACGGTTAATTTTAAGCTAGAAATGGTATTCTACACTGGAAATTCATTATAAAAGTTAAACCGTTTTTACCATTTGATAATCATCCATCACAAACCCATTACCGATATCTGTAACTAAAGGCCCCGTATTTACAAATCCCAATTTCTCATAAGCCTTAATAGAATTGGTATTATTTATATTTACAGTAAGCCTGATGCGCTTTAATTCATAGTCTTTTGCTTTTTCTTCAATAAATGCCATGGCAGCTTTACCTATCTTCTTACCCCTATAAACACTTGAAACATAGATTTTGCTTAAAAATAATGATTCTGCTTCCTTTTTAATCGAAATGTAGCCAACAGGGGTTGTGTTAAAAGTTATTAAAAAATATTCAAACCCATTTACGACCTGTTCCCTTATGGCCGTTGCAGACTGATACTTATCGAGCATATAGTCTATCTGGGGCTTCCCAACTATAGGAATATAATGTTCTCGCCAAATAACATCTGCTAGTTTTGCAATTTTTGAATAATGGTTCGCCGTATTAGCTATAATAATATCTATCATATAAAATTTAAATAAAAGGTATTAAACCTGAGGTCCCGCTGGATACTGAAATACTAAAACATGCTCAGCACTGGCAAGTTCAGCACATAAAGCGGGATAAGCTGCCACGACAAAGGCGTGGATTAATAAACAGTTCAAATTAAACGATTAAAACCGAATTATCTAAGCGGCAAAACATATTAAAAGGCGTACTTCATCGAAAAAAAAGGCACTTCACCTATTTTTATATCTATATTTAAAGTCTAATCCTCAATAAATATCGTAACTAAAAAACAAAAGCCCAAACCCTTATATGAAAAAACATTTACTTTTCCTTTTCCTATGTTTTCCCTACTTCTTTTTTTCTCAAGAATATTCAGACTATTTAGGTGCAGGACATGGTAATGGAATTACCGTAACCTCCAGTAGCGAACAAAGTCGTGGCGATTGGAGAGAAACTGCTAGAGCAGAAAACACTGTCAATGGGCAAGGTTTAGATGCTCGTTTATTAGAAACCTCACGATTCTTGGCACAAGCAACTTTTGGAACTAATTTAGACTATATTAAAACGGTTTCAAAAAACGCGTTTGAAGATTGGATCGATACCCAATTTGATATTCATTCGCCTGCAATGGGGCATCTAACCAACAATGTTTACAATCAAGCGCTTGTTGTTTTTATTTCTAAAGGGGGGAATCCTGCCGATTATAATGGGCCAGATTGGTCCCATTTTCAATATGCCTGGTGGCAATCCAATATTGATAATGAAGATTTGTTAAGACAAAGAATAGCATTGGCATTAAGTGAAATACTGGTCATATCATGGGACTCTAACCTAAAAAGTTATGGTGTAGGTCTAGGGGATTATTATGATGTTTTAAAAGACAATGCTTTTGGAAATTTCAGGGACTTATTACTGGAAATGACCTTGCATCCTATGATGGGTGGTTATTTAAGCCATTATAACAATCCTAAAAGCGATCCAGAAAGAAACATTCATCCCGATGAGAATTTTGCAAGGGAAATTATGCAATTATTCACCATTGGTTTATACGAACTTAATCAAGATGGCAGTTATGAGTTGGATGGAAATGGTGATAGAATTCCAACTTACAACAATGAAGACATAAAGGAATTCGCCAAAATATTCACAGGGCTGGGAACCCCAGAAGTTGAGGGAAACAAATACGGGGTTACTCCAGATTTTGGAGTTGGTTTTAATTTTGCCAAAAAAGACCTACCAATGATCATGTATGACGAATGGCATCAATCTGGAGAAAAAAAGTTATTAAACGGGCAGGTTGTACCTAGTGGACAATCTGGAATGCAAGACATTGAAGATGCTATAGACAACTTGTTTAATCATAAAAACACGGGACCTTTTATTGCCTTACGCTTAATTCAGCAACTAGTAAAATCCAATCCGTCACCAGCTTATATATCAAGGGTTAGTGCTGCTTTTAATAATACCAAAGGCGTTCGAGGTGATATGAAAGCTGTTATTAAAGCCATTTTATTAGATGAAGAAGCAAGAAGTTGTAGTTGGATGAGCGACCCCAATAATGGCAAATTAATAGAACCTATGATGCGGTATTTTAATGTGACCCGACAATTAGATTTAGATAACAGAAATGGGGTAAATTGGAATATCGGGTATGATTTTTTTAATGCTACCGGTCAATCACCTATGGGAGCTCCTAGTGTTTTTAACTTTTTTCTACCAGAATATGTTCCAAATTCTGAATTTTCAGATGCTAATTTAAAAGCGCCGGAATTTGAAATACATACTTCTGCCTCGAGTCTGGCCTATATAAATGAAGTAGACAAATGGACCAATCCCAAATACACATCCATGTTAAATACCTGGGATTTAGATCTTGAAAAAACACCCCTTAATTATGAAAAACTAAAGTATTACGCAAAGGATAGTGACGTGCTTGTAAATATGTTAGATAAATTATTTACTCGTGGACAACTTTCAGATGAAACAAAGCGGACCATAGTCGAAGCTATTGAACCTATACAGGGCACCAATCAAAATACCGACTATATGTATAACCGGGTAAAAATGGGGCTTTATTTAATATTAATAAGTCCAGATTATGTTATACTAAAATAACACAGATGACAAAGCATAAAAATAACCTATCAAGACGAAAATTTTTAGAGCAGTCATGTGCTGCACTAGGCTATACGACTATATTTTCATCACTAATAAACTTAAAGGCCATGGCAGCGACAGCTATGAACAGCTCGCCAACTATTTCATTAGGAAGCGATTATAAAGCTTTGGTTTGTTTGATGTTGGGTGGTGGCAACGATTCCTTCAACATGCTTATTCCCAGAGGAAATAGTGAGTATGCCGAATATGCCACAACAAGATCAAATCTGGCCCTCCCTCAAAATCAGATCCTACCAATTAATCCAAAGATCTCAGATGGTAGAGCTTTTGGGGTACATCCTGCCATACCAGATATGCAGCAATCGTTTGAAAATGGCAACCTAGCTTTTCTTTCTAATGTAGGCACCCTTATAGAGCCTTCAACAAAAACCGACATAAAAAATAACATGGTTAAAACACCCTTAGGGCTGTTTTCGCATTCAGATCAGATACAGCAATGGCAAACAGGAAGACCACATGAAAGGACCAATATAGGATGGGGCGGGCGTATTGCTGATTTAGTGCAATCCATGAACTCCAATCAAAATATCTCCATGAACGTCTCATTAAGAGGGGCAAACATATTTCAACGCGGTGATCAAATAATACCATATGCTATTAAAAACAGTGGTAGTATAGGTATTAGAGGTTATGGCGGGGAGAATTCTTTTAATCAGCTTAAAACACAAGCTTTAAATTCTATGTTGGAGCGAGATTATCAAGATATATTTAAGAACACCTATAAAAACACCATAAAATCTTCTAATGATTCAAGTTTAGAGTTTCAGGCTGCTATAGATGGGATTTCGGAATTTAGCACTATAATTCCTGAAGAAAACAATTTAGCCGAACAATTAAGAATGGTTGCCAAAACCATTGCCAGTAGAGATACTTTAGGCTTTTCCAGGCAAACATTTTTTGTTCAAATTGGCGGTTGGGACCATCACGATGAACTACTAATAAACCAAGCAAATAAATTGGCAGAAGTAAATGCCGCTTTAAAATACTTTAATGGGCTCATGAATGAATTAAATACAAATGATTGTGTGACCTTATTTAGTGTCTCGGATTTTGCAAGAACACTTACATCAAATGGAAATGGTACAGACCATGCTTGGGGAGGTAATGCTTTTATCATGGGTGGCGCAGTACAAGGTAAAGAAATATATGGTGATTACCCCGTTTTAGCATTAGGCAGTGATGTCGATCTCCGAAAAAGTGGCGTTATGATCCCAACAACTCCAGCAGATCTTTATATGGCAGAATTAGCTTTATGGTTTGGCGTTTCCCCCTCAGATCTTTCAACCATTTTTCCAAACTTGTCTAATTTTTACGATACAAACTCTGGCACACCCCCAATAGGTTTTATGAACATGATATGATGATGAAAAAAATACACGTCTACCCATTACTACTTGCTTTTATATTTATCACGCCTGCAATAAGTGCACAATGCTACCCAGATAGGCATAGCACAAGCTGGATCGATAGTTGGATATCTTGTGATATATCACAAAACCCTAATGCTGCATATGGCGAAACCCATTGGATTATGTATGATCTGGGATATGAATATGAATTAAAAGAATCTAAGTTCTGGAATGCCAACGAGCCAAAAAACCTTAATTATGGGATCAATGATTATTATTTAGATCATTCATTAGATGGTGTTACATGGACAAATTTAGGAGCCTTTGAAATGGAACAGGGGTCAGGATTATCTACTTATGAAGGCACTGAAGGTCCCAACTTTAATGCTACAAAAGCGAGATATGTACTCATTACCCCTACCTCAAATTTTGGAGGCGCTTGTTATGGGCTTAGTGAAATGAAAATAAACATTACAGATCCTTTTGATATTGTTGAAGAAGAAAATGGGTTTAACGCCTTAGTTTACCCTAACCCTTTTGTAAATAATATTAATCTCAGAATTGTGTCTCTTGATGAAGCCAGTCCAATAAACTATACGCTATATGATATGTTGGGAAGACCTATAACCTCTAGTAGTGTAGATTTTATTGAAGACACAGAAATTTATGAATTACCAATAAATGGCCATACACTCTCTGTAGGTATTTATATTCTAAATGTTGAACAACATAATAAAAAGCGCTCTTTCAAGATTATAAAAAGAAAATAATAGGTTTTAGGTATTGGCCTCGCTAAGACACTAAGATGCAAAGTAATATTGTACAATTACTACCCTCATGAATTGAATTACTTCAAACCAACTAAAAACAAGTCTTCGTTTTTGGCTCTAATGGCGAAGCGGTCTTATATAGCTAAATCACATAAAAGAAGATCATAAAAAAATGAAAAATGGCACCTGCTAAAACAAATAAATGCCAAATAACATGATTGAATGGTATTTTTTGGATGGCATAGAAAACAATCCCAACGGTATAGGATAATCCTCCCAAAAACAAGAATAATATGCCATCACGGCCTATAATATGAGATAAATTTGAAAAATCGAATATAATAAGCCACCCCATTACCAAATAAAGTAATGTAGAAAAAACCTCGAAGCGTCCCGTAAAAAACAATTTTAAAATCACCCCAAACGCTGCAATACCCCAAACGATCCAAAAAAGCGTCCATCCTAAACTCTCATGTAGTACAATTAATAAAACAGGTGTATACGTACCCGCAATAAGCAAGTAAATACCAATATGGTCTATAATTCTAAAATAATGTTTTCGCCGCTTTCCTTTTATGGCATGGTACAGTGTAGAGGCAGTAAATAATATAATAATTGAAATACCATAAACGATGACACTAAAGAGGCTCCAATTGGTTTTTTGGTTATCAAAAACAATAAGAAGTACTAATGCTGCAATACCAAATAAAGCACCTACAGCATGTGTGGCAACATTTAGCTTTTCTTCAAAAAGAGTTTGGATGCGCATGAATTCATGGCTCTTTAACCGGTAGCCATTTATCCGTTAAGTCATAAAAATCAAATTCAATGGCAGATTTTTGACGTTCTAAACGGCCATTTTGAAAGTTACGTAATAAAATATCCTCAATTAAATAGTCTTCTTTTACATGTACAGGGTCAAATTCCCGTTTTAATGAAATATCGAACATGCTCGCAGTGGTATTATACCAAAATGCACGCCAGCCACTACGCAATTCCTTTATCAAATTAAATGCCGTACTGCCTGTCTGCCTGTGAATTAACTTAATCAGTATTTGTCCCTCAGTACGAGTCAGTTTTTTTAATTCATCAGAAAACTCTCCTTCTATATATTTTTGAATACGCCTGGTATAACGTTTTTTTTCGCGATTCCTTTTAAGTGTCAATAAATGTTTATTCATAGAGTCTAAACGTTCAGCCGCCATTTTTGCATACGGATACACTTTCATCGTTTTCCTTCTAAGAATCAAATATCCAATACGCTCTTTTTTATCATCAAACCTAAGCTTATGTAAAAGTCTCACCTCTTTTAAATCGATGGATGTTCTTGGAACGGAATCGCCTTCAATAATAAGATACTTGACAGTTAGAGAATCTTGTACAACATGATCCTCCTGTGCAAAGAGCAAAATTGGGAATACCAAGAATATATATTTAAAACAGTTCATCAATATACCGGAGCTTCGATATTTCAAATTTACTAATTTACACCGTTTAAAACATTTTTTTTCTATTTATATTACTATTTTAGTGCAAAAATTTTTTATAAATGACGAAGAAAAGCATTCTAAACAAGAAGTCTATGGACTTTTTAGAAAAATACTTAAATAATGCGGCCCCTACGGGTTATGAGTGGACCGGGCAAAAATTGTGGATGGATTACCTAAAACCGTATGTAGATGAATTTATAACAGATACTTATGGTACAGCTGTTGGCGTTATAAATCCAAAAGCGAAATACAAAGTGGTCATTGAAGGTCATGCCGATGAAATTTCATGGTATGTAAACTATATTTCGGATAATGGATTAATTTATGTGATTAGAAACGGTGGGAGCGACCATCAAATTGCCCCGAGCAAAATAGTTAACATACATACAAAAAAGGGCCTTATAAAGGGTGTTTTTGGGTGGCCGGCTATCCATACACGTAATAAAACCAAGGAAGAAGCTCCAAAACCGGATAATATTACGATCGATGTTGGTGCCAAAGACAAGGAAGAAGTTGAAAAAATGGGAATTCACGTAGGATGTGTTATCACCTACCCTGATGAGTTTCATATTTTAAATAATGATAAATTTGTTTGCCGTGCTTTAGACAATCGAATGGGCGGCTTCATGATTGCCGAAGTAGCACGCTTATTAAAAGAGAACAAGAAAGCACTTCCCTTTGGGCTTTACATTACAAATTCGGTACAAGAAGAAATAGGTTTACGTGGTGCAGAAATGATCACGCAGACCATTAAACCAAATGTAGCGATTGTCACCGATGTCACTCACGATACGACGACCCCCATGATAGAAGTAAAAAAAGAAGGGCATCTTGAAATTGGTAAAGGGCCCGTTGTAGCTTATGCGCCCGCTGTACAGCAAAAACTACGTGATTTAATTACTGATACTGCAGAAGCCAAGAAAATCCCTTTTCAACGTTCTGCCCTATCCCGTGCAACGGGAACAGATACAGATGCCTTTGCTTATAGTAATGGTGGCGTAGCTTCTGCTTTAATTTCATTACCGCTTCGTTATATGCATACCACTGTAGAAATGGTACATAAAAACGATGTAGAAAATGTTATTAAATTAATTTATGAAACATTACTTAATATAAAAGATGGCGAAACATTTAGTTATTTTGAATAATGCCACTACCTTCTGGTATTCGTTTGTATTTTAAATAATGTTTCCTAAATGGTGCTTTTTAAGATTGACCCGCAATAAAAAAGAGGGCCATTAATTGCGAGATTTAAGCTGCTACATTTTGGTTATACATTTCTATTTCAAATTCGTTAATAGTTGTGTAGCCTAAAATTGAGTGTATCCTCTTTTTATTGTATCGCATTTTAATCCAAGAAAAAACCGATAATTCAGCTTGAGACCTATAATTGTATTTGTGTTGTCTCTGGCATAACTTATTCTTTTTCTATTTCCTAAAAAATGGCTATAATTCCTGTACTGCTTTTCCATAATTCAAAGTTAATTTATGTAACTCTAAATCTCGCACCTCTATCTTCAGTCTAATATAGCTAGGTCTCTTTTTGATAGGCATAACACTTGTGCTGAGCGAAGCCTAAGTATCGCGACAGTTAATAAAAGAAACTAAATATGGACGAATTTCAGCCATTTTTTAGGAAATAGAAAAAGTCAAGACGAGTTCATTATAATTATCGTTATTTTTGTGACAAACTTTTTATATTTTGAACAAACTACAAGTTTTATTTTTTACACTTATTATTGGCTTTGTTTCAATAGCTGCTAAAGCTCAAGAAAAAAAGAAAATTGAAATAGAATACGCTGGTAAACTCACTATTGATGAAGGAAATTACCCGGGTGCCAAAATACTAACCCGCGATGATTCACAACAAGTGCATATAAAGCACAAGGGGTCGGACATGTGGTGTGATAAAGCCATACATTATGGCAAAGAAAATTTTATCGAAGCCTATGGCAATGTTCAAATGAAACAAGGGGACACTATTAACATGACCTCTAAATATGTTGAATATAGCGGAGCAAGTGGGTTGGCATTTGCAAGTGGGGATGTGGTTTTAAAAGACCCTAATTCTACAATATCTTCGGACACCCTATATCTAGACCGCATTAAACAACAAGCATTTTACAAAAATGGCGGAACGGTTGTAAAAGATTCCTCTGGAACGATTACCAGTAAAATTGGTCGGTACTATATGGACCTTAAAAAATATCAATTTGTCGAAGATGTGGTATTAGTAAATAAGGAATCAACCATTCATTCCAATTTTTTTGATTTTTATTCAGACAGTGGTCATGCCTATTTATTTGGCCCTTCGACCATAACAACAGAAACAAGTGTAACGTATTGCGAAAAGGGATTTTATGACACCGAAAACAAAATAGGGTATGCCCTTAAACAAGCAAGAATAGATTACGATAATCGTATTATAGAAGGAGATAGTTTATATTTTGACAATAATAACAGCTTTGCTTCGGCCACCAATAATATAAAAGTAACAGACACTATAAATAATAGTATCATAAAGGGGCATTATGCTGAGGTTTTCAAAGAAAAAGACTCTTTATTTATTACAAAGCACGCCTTAGCTATTACACAACAAGAAAACGATTCTATCTATATGCACGCAGATAAAATCATGGTCACCGGCAAACCCGAAAACCGTATTGTTAGAGCGTATTATAATGCTAAAATTTTTAAGTCTGATCTAAGCGGGAAAGCAGATTCCATACATTCTAACCAAAAAACTGGGATTACCGAACTAATAAATATAGACCGTTTTTCGTCCAACGATAAATTTTCTACAAAACGAAAACCTATCCTTTGGAATATAGCCAATCAAATGACAGGTGATACCATTCATTTAATTTCAAACCCCAAAACAGAAAAAATAGACTCTCTTAAAGTTTTCAACAATGCTTTTATTATAAGCAAAGATACCATAAGCGAAAATGGTTACAATCAAATTAGCGGTATACGATTGATAGGCCTATTTAATGAAGAAAACAAATTGCGACAAGTTGATATTATTAAAAATGCAGAGTCCATTTTTTATACACGTAATGATAAACAGGAACTTATAGGCATTGATAAAGCAAAATCCGGTAGTATTTCCATGCTTTTTGACAATGGCGATATTGAAGAATATAACCGCATAAATCAAGTTGACGGTAAACTATACCCAGAATCCCAATACCCGGAAAAAGAAAAAACCTTAAAAGGGTTTGATTGGCGTGAAGACGAACGCCCCATGAGCGTTGAAGATTTATTTAAAGATGATCCTCCTTTAGTTTTACCAGTTATTAAGGGATTAGAAGATTATATCCCTCAAGAGGATTTCTTTGATGAAGAGTTGCTAAAACGTATTGAAAACGCCGATAATCGAGCAAAAGGCGATAAAAACGAACCCTCTAAAGCGTCAAGGAACATACCAAAATCAGTAAAAGAAAAACAAGAGCCTATAACTCCAAAAATGATAAAAAAATCAAAAAAAAAGCTTAGTAACTCCCGTGCGGCAAGCAAGTAATAATGAGGTCTGATTTTTTCACATATCAAGCACAAACAACCCCGCATCCATTAGCTCTGGAAATTTCCCATGCTTGTGGTTCCTATATTTATGATACCAACAACAAAGCATATCTAGATTTTGTTGCAGGCGTATCAGCTTGTCCTTTAGGACATAATCACCCTAAAGTTGTCCATGCCATTAAAAACCAATTAGACACCTATTTACATGTCATGGTATATGGGGAATATATCCAAAAGCCAGCGGTAGAACTCACTAAATTATTAGCTAATAATCTCCCCAGCCCTTTAGAAAAAACATATTTAACCAATTCTGGTACAGAAGCCATAGAAGGGGCCATTAAATTAGCAAAACGTGCTACTGGTAGAAGTGAAATGATAGCAGCACATAAAGCATATCACGGTAATACCATGGGATCGATGAGTGTCATGGGGTTTGAAGAAAGAAAACAAGCCTTTAGGCCATTGCTCCCAAACGTGCAATTCATCACATTTAATAATGAAACCGATTTAGAGTACATCACTACCAAAACAGCATGCGTTATTCTAGAAACCATACAAGGTGGTGCTGGTTTTATAGAACCAGAAAAGGGGTATTTAGAAAAAGTAAGAAGCCGTTGTGATGCCGTTGGAGCTCTTTTAATTTTAGATGAAATACAGCCAGGAATAGGCAGAACAGGTAAATTATTTGGATTTGAACATTATCATTGCATTCCAGATATTTTAGTTACCGGTAAAGGTTTAGGCGGCGGTATGCCCATAGGTGCTTTTACAGCATCAAGCAAACTTATGGATTTATTACAAGATCATCCTAAATTAGGGCATATTACGACTTTTGGCGGTCACCCAGTTATTGCAGCCTCTGCCCTAGCAACCTTACGAGAAGTCACAGAAAGTAACTTAATGCATCAAGCTTCAGAAAAAGAAACTGTTTTTCGTAAACTATTAGTCCACCCATTAATTAAAGAGATAAGAGGAAAAGGTCTCATGCTGGCCTTGATAACCGCTTCAGAGGAAATAACAAATGCATTAATTCTTAAATGTCAGGAAGAAGGTTTAATCCTGTTTTGGCTCCTTTTTGAACCTAAGGCAGTAAGAATTACGCCTCCTTTGACCATTTCAAATGAAGAAATCACTAAGGGGTGCTCAATAATCATAAAGGTTTTAAATACCTTCCAGAACTAATCAAACGCCATTAACCACCTGTAAATCAAAGTAAAAAACTTTTAAAACCATGCCTAAAGGTATGATTGTTGATTACTTTGTTAAAAACATTTGCTTAATCTATTGCATAAAGACAATATAGAAGCTTAAATTTATTCAAGTAGAAACTTACAAAAGTGCTATATGGAGTTTAGTCATAATGACAACAACAATTTGCCGCTATCAAAATTCGAATCGATGTTAAAAACAAATCATGTTTTGTTCTTTGATTCTGAAGAGTTCGAAAACATTATTCACCACTATCTAAATCATGGTAAAATAGCTTTGGCAAAGAAAGCTATAAAATTAGGTTTAAGCCAGCACACCACCTCTATTAATCTAAGACTTTTTAAAGTTGAAGTTTATGTATTCGAAGACAAGCTAATTGAAGCAGATGCTTTACTAAATGAACTCTATAGCTTAGATCCCATGAATGAGGAAATCTACATTCAAAAAGCCAATATATTATCAAAAAAGGATGAGCATCAACAAGCTATAGATGTATTGAAAAAAGCATTAGAACTTACAGATGATGTGATTGACATATATTCTTTAATTGGTATGGAATATCTTTTTTTAGACCAATTTGAAAATGCCAAAATGTATTTCATGAAATGTTTAGAAGAAGATTTGGAAGATTATTCTTCTCTTTACAATATTATATATTGCTTTGAGTATCTAAATCAAAATGAAGAAGCCATTTCTTATTTAAACGTATTCCTAGACAAAAACCCATATTGTGAAGTAGCATGGCATCAATTGGGCAAACAATACTACACCCTTAAAAAATACAAGAAGGCATTAGCTGCCTTTGATTTTGCTATAATCTCCGACGATACATTTGTAGGGGCATATCTTGAAAGAGGGAAAGTACTTGAAGCGTTGAAACGTTATGAAGATGCCATTGAAAATTACAGCATCTCTTTAAAACTGGACGAGCCCACTTCTTTTGCCTTGTTAAGGATAGGTAACTGCTATGAAAAGTTAAAAAATGATGACTTAGCGGTTCAGTATTATTACAAAACGGTTCACGAGGATCCTTTATTAGATAAAGGGTGGATAGCCATAACAAAGTATTATAACAGACAAAAAAAATACCAAAAAGCGTTATATTATATAAACAAAGCTATTAATATAGACCCAGAAAATGTTATCTATTGGAAGTTGTACTCACAAATTAACCAACGGCTCAATTTTTATGAAGAAGCAGAACGTGGATTCAAAAGAACTTTAGAGTTAGGGAATTATGAGCTCAATACATGGTTGTCTCGGGGCGATTTATTGATTAAACTTGGTGAACCACAAGCCGCCATTTATAATTTTGAACAAGCTTTGGAATTTTATCCAGAAAACGCTGAATTGGAATATCGCTTGGCTGGGCTATACCTTACCTTAAATGAAAATGATAAAGGCATATTTCATTTAAAAAACGGCATCCTTTCTAACGAGGAATATGCTTTTATAATCGAAGAGCTTTTTCCTGAAGTTTCTAATAGAATATTAGTAAAAAAGCTACTTAAACCAAAACTTTAAGCCAGCATCCTTTCTTTTTCCTTCTTTTTAAAGATGCTTAACGTAGTAATCCCTAGTCGTCTGGCAAACGGGATTTTCTAATGCATAATTTGGTTAAAATGTATACCTTTGATTTTAACTTAAAAATTATAAAATGCAAAGACGCTTAACGGATTATTTAATAATTTCTTTTAAAGGGTTAGCCATGGGAGCAGCAGATGCGGTTCCAGGGGTTTCAGGTGGGACTATAGCATTTATCTCTGGTATTTACGAAGAATTGATTTCGTCTATTAGCAATATAAATATATCTCTTTTTAAAACGCTTTTCTCTAAAGGCCCAATAGCTTTTTGGACACAATTAAATGGAAACTTTTTACTAGCATTAGCATTGGGTATTATAATAAGTTTTGTGTCGTTTATGAAACTTGCCAAATATTTATTAGAAAATCATCCCATTTTAATTTGGTCTTTCTTTTTCGGATTAATCGTGGCTAGTATTTACTTTATTGGAAAACAAATTTCTAAATGGAATATACCTGTAGTCGTAGCTTTAACTATTGGTGCTGGTATCGCATTTTACATAACAAGACTTCCTGCTTTATCGACAAATGAAAGTCCTTTATTTTTATTTTTTGCCGGGGCTATTGCTATTTGCGCCATGATATTGCCAGGGATTTCAGGATCTTTTATATTAATTATTTTAGGAGCTTACAAAGCACTTAGCGATGCCATCCATGACATGGACATAAAAAAAATATTGATTTTTGCCAGTGGCGCTATTATAGGCTTACTTAGTTTTAGCCATGTTTTAAAATGGCTTTTCAAACATTATCACAATATTACATTAGCATTACTTACCGGTTTTATTTTTGGATCGTTAAATAAAGTATGGCCATGGAAAGAAACCATAACATGGCATACTAATTCCAAAGGCATAAAAACACCTATTTTACAAGAAAGTATTTCTCCGCTTTCTTTCAATGGTGAAAACCAACTTTTGTTTGCTATTATTTTAATAATTATTGGTTTTTTAACTATTTTCATTTTAGAAAAAGTAGGTTCAAAAAAACAATAATGGAAAGCACCAGAACATTTACTGATAAAATTTTCCTTATTCTAAAGGGATTGGGTATGGGAGCCGCCAATAAAGTTCCTGGTGTATCTGGAGGTGTTGTTGCCTTTGTTGCTGGTTTTTACGAAGAGTTTATCTATTCACTTAGAAAAGTAAACGGCAAAGCTTTCAAATTATTCATTAATGGCCGATTTAAAAGTTTTTTTAATTACATAAATGGCCGCTTTTTAAGCCTTCTCTTTTTAGGGATGATCATTAGTTATTTTAGTATTTCTAAAGTTCTGGATTACTTAATAAAGCACTATGAGCTTTATGTTTGGAGTGTTTTCTTCGGAATGATTATAGGCTCTGTTTATTATATCAACAAAGATTTTAGAGGTTGGAATTATAAAACTTACAGCTCTCTGGCCTTAGGAATCATATTGGGCTTAAGTATTAGCTTTTTTAACCCCGCGAAAGAAAACGACAATCTTTGGTTTGTGTTTTTTTGCGGTATTATAAGTGTATCTGGTATGACACTCCCAGGGTTTTCTGGCTCTTTCATACTTATTTTACTTGGTAATTATGTCTTACTACTAGTAGATTCGGTAAATGCTCTTTATGATACCTTCTATGAAGTTTTAGGGGGGGATTTCACCTTTATTAATAATATAGAACGTATAAGAATGCTTAAAGTGCTAACCGTTTTTACATTAGGATCTGTAACAGGCTTAGTCACTTTTTCCCATGTTCTAAGCTATATTTTAAAACACTATAAAAATATCACAACATCTACCATTATAGGCTTTATTATTGGATCTCTAGGTGTTGTGTGGCCCTGGAAAAAAACAATATATAAAATGACTGTTGATGGTGATTATATATTAGATTCGACAGGTCAAAAAATAATAGAAAATTATAAGCGTTTCATTCCAGAATTAAATACAGAAACCTATTATGCCATAGCATTTGTTCTTTTTGGAATTGCTATAGTATTAGCCTTAGAATGGTACGGTCAAAAAACTAGAAAAAAACATGAATAAATTAGGTCTTTTAGGTAAAAATATATCATACTCCTTTTCAAGAGCATATTTCAAAAAGAAATTTGAAGACGAAAAAATAGCAAATACAACCTATGAAAACTTCGATATTGAAACCATCGATTTATTCCCATCCATAATAAAAAACACTTCAAATTTAAAGGGTTTAAATGTTACCATACCATATAAAGAAACCGTTATTCCATATCTTGATAAAGTAAATAAAAAAGCAAAGGCCATAGGAGCCGTAAACACTATAAAAATTACTAAAAAAGGAAAACTAGTAGGCTATAATACAGATTGTTATGGCTTTAAAAAAACGATAGCCCCCTTTTTAAGATCACAGCATAAAAAAGCCTTGATCTTAGGAACAGGAGGCGCAAGCAAAGCTATTGCCTATAGCTTAAAAAAGTTAGGGATTTCTTTTCAATATGTTTCAAGAAAACAGTCCGAAGGCATTGGTTTTACTTATAATTCCCTCACTGAAGCGGACATTAAAAAACACCAAATAATTATAAATTGTACCCCACTAGGCACTTTTCCCAATATTGATGATTGTCCAAATATTCCATATCAATCTATAACAAGCCATCATATTTTATTTGATTTAATATATAATCCTGAAGAAACTAAATTCTTAAAACTGGGTAAGCAAAATAAGGCAGTAACAATCAATGGACTTAATATGTTAAAATTGCAGGCAGAAAAAGCTTGGTCCATATGGAATTTACGGTAAGAGCTATCTTACAATAATTAAAACCCCTTCTTAATCTTTGTAATTAATAAGACTTGTTAGTATCTTTAAAGTCGAAAGTAATTTGATGAACCTTAACATTTTTTATAATGTCTGATATTGATAAACTACAAGAAACGGAAGAAAGTAACAAAAATAACTCACCCACAAGTCAACCCGATAAGGACTTGACGAATGATCCTTCATCAGAGTTAAATGAAACTCAAAAGGCAGATTCTGTCGGCTCTGAGGAAGTAGTTAACGCCAACGAAAAAGTTGGTGATGTTACTAATGAAGATATTGAAACTCCAGATACAGACAAAAATATTGTTGAGGAAACTGCCGAAGCCAAAACTATAGAAACAGAAGATGGCAACGAAGGCAATCCACCCGCAAGTCAATCCGATAATAACTTGACCAACGATCCTTCATTAGAGTTAAATGAAACTCAAAAGGCAGCTCCTGTTGATTCTGAGGAAGCGGTTAATGCCAATGAAAAGGCCGATGATGTTACTAATGAAGATATTGAAACTCCAGATACAGACAAAAATGTTGTTGAGGAAACTGCCGAAGCCAAAACTATAGAAACAGAAGATGGCAACGAAGGCAATCCACCCGCAAGTCAATCCGATAATAATTTGACCAACGATCCTTCATTAGAGTTAAATGACACTCAAAAGGCAGCTCCTGTTGATTCTGAGGAAGCGGTTAATGCCAATGAAAAGGCCGATGATGTTACTAATAAAGATATTGAAACTCCAGATACAGACAAAAGCGCTGAGAAAGATACAGCAGCAGGCAAAACTTCAAAAACAGATGAAAAAGATGATGAGGTTATCAATGAAATAGAAGAATCCAATGCCGAAGATGCTGAAGACGAAGGTAACAAAGAAAGGCATACTATTGAAGTTAAAGAATACGATACGATGTCTTTAGAAGCACTTGCTATTGAATTGGAAAAGCTTTTAAAAAATGAAAAAGTACAGGCTATAAAATCTCATGTAGATAATATAAATGCTGTGTTTAAAAGCAAATTTCAAGCACTAATAGACGAGAAAAAAGAAGAGTTTTTGAATGATGGTGGCAACGAAATAGATTTTTATTACGCTTCTCCCATTCAAAAAAGATTTAAAACGGCATATAAAGAGTATCGAAAAAGGCTAAATGAACATTACCAAGGCTTAGAAAAGAACTTAAAGCAAAATTTAGCAAATAAATTAGAGATTATTGAAGAGCTAAAAGGCTTAATTAATGTTGAAGAAAATATAAACACGACCTACAAACACTTTAAAGAGTTACAGGAACGCTGGCGTACAACTGGCCCTATTCCAAGAGACAAATATAATAACGCTTGGAATAGTTACCATCACCATGTAGAGATGTTTTACGATTTCTTGCATTTAAATAGGGACCTGCGCGACCTAGACTTTAAACATAACTTAGAAAAAAAGTTAATGATTATTGACCGCGCTGAAGAGCTAGCTCAAGATGACAATGTTATGAGGGCTTTTAGGGAGCTACAAGAATTACATAAAATGTGGAAAGAAGAGCTTGGTCCCGTAGCCAGAGAACATAGGGAGGAAATCTGGGAACGCTTTAAGGCCGCAACAAAAATTATCAATGACAGAAGACAAATTTACTATCAGGAAATAGATAAAGTTTACGAAAAAAATCTTGAGATCAAGCTTGAAATCATAGCCAACATTGATGCTATCAATGCACAAGAATATAAATCCCATAACGCTTGGCAAAAGAAAATCAAGGAAATTGAAGAGCAGCGTAATGCCTTTTTTAATGCAGGAAAGGTTCCCATAAAATTAAATGAAAGTACTTGGGCCAAGTTTAAGGAATCTGTACGTACTTTTAATAGGCGTAAAAATGCTTTTTATAAAGGGCTTAAAAAAGAACAGTATAAAAATCTCCAACAAAAATTAGATTTAATTAAAATAGCAGAAGATAATAAAGACAGTGAAGATTTTGAAGCAACAACGCCTTTAATGAAGAAAATCCAAAGTGATTGGAAAAAAATAGGCCACGTTCCTAGAAAAGACAGTGATAAAATTTGGAAGCAATTTAAATCTGCATGCAATAGTTACTTTGACAAGTTACATGCTAAAAGAAATTCTGCAAATCAAGAAAACATAGATGCTTTCAATAAAAAGAACGATTTCTTAAATACACTTAAAGATTTAAAATTAACTGATAATAAAGATCAGAATCTAGAGATTATAAAAGAACAAATTACGCAATGGAGAACCTTTGGAAGGGTACCAAATGACAAACGATACATTGAAGGTAAATTTCAAAAGACTATTGATGGTTTACTCGCAAGTTTAAATATGGATAAAAATGAAGTTGAAATGATCAAGTTTGAAAACAAACTTGACCACATGAATACTTCTGATGATGACAACAGAAATTTAGATAATGAACGTTCTTTTATTCGTAAAAAGATCGATGAAGTAAAAAGTCAAATCAATCAACTAGAAAATAATTTACAGTTTTTTACAAATGTTAACGATGACAACCCGCTTGTAAAAGAAGTTCATCAAAATATTAAAACGCATAAAGAATCCCTAAAACTTTGGAAAAGTAAACTCCAAAAAATTAAGGATTTCTATTAGTCATACCAATTATTATTTAAAATGAGCTATAAATAATTTGAATTATATTTTGATCAGATAAGATAGAAAATTCAATCATAGCCTTTGTTCAATGTCATTAAGTTAAGGCCGTAATGTCAGTCTGAGCGCAGTCGAAGACCAATTGGAGTTCTAGTTTTTATTAGCATTTCGACTGCGCTCAATGTGACAAATAAAGAACAAATTTCCTTAACTTAATGACATTGAGCCTTTGTTATGGTTTTATACCCAGTCAAGCTGAGCACATGTTTTATATTGAAATATGAGCGAAATAGAAATCGAAGATTCATGAACTCCTATTTTTAAAATGAAAAATAGTGAACTAAACAAATTATATGGGTTATTTTGAGTAATAATTGGTATAATTCCTATTGAATATAAAAATTATCGAGGGTTCAACTTTTTAGGGTTGAACCCTTTTTTTAAATATAGCCAAAGATTGATTTAGCTATATTTACAGCTCAGACCTGTCAGGTCTAAATAATTGAAAAACAATCGATAAGACAAAAAATCCTAAACTCTTACCTGCCCTGCTCCAAAAACATAGTATTTATTAGTTACAAGTTCTTTAAGTCCTAACGGCCCTCTATGATGTAACTTATCTGTACTAATCGCCAGTTCTGCTCCTGCTCCAATTTGTCCACCATCAGTAAATCTTGTGGATGCATTTTGATAAACAACCGCGCAATCTACTCGTTCCATAAAGACTTTAGCTGCTTCATCGTTTGTAGTCATAATAGTTGCAGAATGTTTACCAGAAAACTCGTTTATCATTTTAATAGCTTCATCAATTGAATTAATTGTTCCGATACAGCATTTCATTTCCAGAAATTCCTCATACCAAATGGAAGGGTCTTCAATTAATTTTTCATCGACCAGTAGTTCTTTAGTTTTATAATCAACCAAAACCTCTACACCATATTCTCTAAGTATGGTATTTAGTTCTTTGACCTTACTCCCATAATCTGGAATGTTTTTATTAATCAATATTTTATCAATGGCATTACAAGCTGATATTTTGTGGGTTTTTGCATTAATAATGACTTCTATTGTTTGTTTCCAGTTTACCTTTTCATCAACATATAAAAAGTTATTCCCTCGACCACTTACCAGAACAGCACATTTAGCATGTTCTTTTACAAACTTTATTAATTGCTCGCCACCTCTTGGCACAATGAGATCAAGGGGCTCCGCAGGGTTCTTTAAAAAAGCTTGTGTTTCTTGCCTGTTCATGTTCAACATTTTAATAAAATCTGTGCTTAAATTATTTTCTTCAAGTGCCTTGTGCCACAATTTTACAATAGCAGTATTACTATGTAATGCCTCCTTACCACCTTTAAGCAAAATTCTATTATTGGCTTTAAAAGCAAGAACTGAGGCTTCTACAGTGACATCTGGTCTTGACTCGTAAATAATCATAATGGTTCCAAAAGGAGCTGTTTTGTTTATAACTTCCAATCCATTACTTAATTTGTTATTGCTTATCGTTTTATTTACAGGATCATCCTGTGCTTTTACTTCTTCAATGGCAGTAATCATACCATCTACTTTCTTACTATTTAAAATTAAACGATCGTACATGGCTTGATCTTCTTTATTAAAAAGCTCAAGATCTTTTCTGTTGGCCTCTAATATAAGTTCTTGGTTTTCCCTTAATAGGTTTGCCATGCTTTCTAAAACACTATTCTTTACTTTCTCTGATAATAATTCCATCTTCATTTTTTGTTAAAGCGATACTTTTGTACCAACCGATTTTCCATCTATAATATCAATAATAGTATTGTCATTTTTCCCATTAGCAATAAAAGTCGGGATATTTTTAGAAGCTGCCTGTTGTGCATAATCTAATTTTGACCCCATGCCCCCTCTTCCTTTTTCTTCTGCTTTATTACTATCTTTGATATACTTGTTTAAGTCTTCTTCTGGGGCTACATTTTTTATTAAATCACTACTATCTGCATCTGGGTGTCCGTTATAAAGTCCATCAATATCAGTTAAAATAATAAGTTTATCTGCATTTATTAGTTGAGCGATCAAACTCGCAAGTTCATCATTATCTGAAAACATAGACATGGTTACCGATACAGCATCGTCCTCATTGGCAATAGGAATAACGCCTTCAGACAATAACCCTTCACAGCAATTAACCATATTCTGTCTGTGAACCCCAGGGCTAAAATCTCGTTTTGTAGGCAATACCTGAGCACATTTCATTCCATAATCATGAAAAATATCATAGTAAAGACGCATCATTCTTGGCTGTCCTATAGCAGAATATACTTGACGCTTTTGGGTCCTGTCTTTAATTTTTGAATTACCTAAAACCTCTTTTCCCGCTATGACAGAGCCAGAAGACACCAAAACGGTTATAATACCTCTTTCATAAAGTTCTGCTATCTGTTTCACTAATCGCCTTAAAACAGGCCTGACTATTCTATTATCCTTGTTGGTCATAACATTTGTACCAACTTTTATAACTATTCTTTCTTTACACATTTTAATATTCTTTACCCAATTCTACTGCGCGGTTAAATGCGGCAAAGGCAGCTTCCTTTATTAGTTCATTTACATTATTATCTTCCATAGAATCTAAAGCTGCACGTGTAGTCCCTCCTTTAGAAGCGACTTTTTCCATCCATGAATTAGGTGATAGGTTAGATCGATTGAAAAGCTCAACAGCTCCTGTAAAAGTCTGCCCCACTAATACTGTAGAATCGTTTTTTGAAAAGCCCATTTGTAATGCAGCTTCCATCATACTTTGCATAAAATAGAATACATAAGCAGGGCCACTACCCGAAATTCCAGTAGAAGCATCTATTAACTTTTCATTAGATACACAAACAGATTTTCCCGTTGTGTCCAATAAACTCTCAACAGTCAACATTTCAATTCTTGAGACTTCAGGTGACCTTACATAAGATGTTAGACCTTTCCCTATCTGAGCTGGTAGATTGGGCATCGCTCTAACTACTTTTTTCAGTCCTGTGGTTTCTTTTATGTAAGCGATTGAAACTCCAGCCATAATAGAGATTATAATTTGTTCGGGGTTTACTAATTTTTTTATAGCTTTAAACACACCTTCGGAATGGTGTGGCTTCACTGCAATAAAAATAATATCTGCCTTTGGAATACACGCATCCAACTCATTAAATGCATCAAAATGCGACATTTGATTAAGTGCCTCTAATTTTTCTTCGGAATTGTCCAATACCATAATGTTTTTCTTCTTAAGAAGTTTAGATTTCGACATCCCTTGAGCATACGTAAGCCCCATATTACCTGCACCAATCACCAATACTTTCATTTAATATATTTTAGTTAATTAATAATTCTATCGATTAAACAAAGAGTATACAGTCGTTACAATCTTTAACCTCTCCATAATAAGTTTCACGGTATTTGTGAAGTGTTTTTATAGGTAACCCGAATAAATATTTCTTTATATATGTCACTTTAGTGGTTAGTTCGCCCATTTTGACCGTATGTCGCTTTTCGTATTTTGTTTTTCTTTTTATGTTTAAAATAGTCATTGTTTGTTTTTTGTAATTGATTATTATCTCTCTAATCTCATTTCTATATTTCTTGCCTTAAACCCTAGTTTTTCAAATAATTTTATAACAGGATCCTGCTTGTTAATATGAATAGCTATGTCTCCTTTACAATACCTTATGGTATGATCGATTAATTTCTTGGCAATACCATTCTTTCTAAAATTCTGTTTAACAGCCAAATAAACCAATATGTTTTCTGATAAATATTCATTCATACCCGTTCTGTTCACTACCACAGTTCCTAATATTTCATTTTTATTTTCCATAACAAATACATAACCGCCTAAACCCGGAAGTTCTTTTGCTGCATACATAACAGCCTTTCGTATGGCAGTCTTTGTATCTCTAAACTCTCCTGAATGTTCATATAAAAAATTTGTAATACGGTTTATGTCAATAATCGACAGCCTAGAAAAAGCATCAAAGGTTTTTATAGTCATTAAATGATATAATATAAGTTCTACCTATAAAACTTAGATAATAGATACAACCCAAAAAGTTAATTAAATATGATTGATTAAATGCTTAACTTGTAATAAGTAAACAGATAATTATTCAATAAGGCATAAAAAATGTCTTTGTAGTAGTGAAGCTTATTTATTATAAAGCAGGGGGAATGAATTTATCCGATTGGTTTCTAAAAACCAAAAAATTAAAATTGAAGATTCTGTTGTTTCGCCTTTCATGAATTCTTTTTCCCATGGTGCAAACTTACGAAAAACGAGGTTTAATAGCAAATCACGTTTGTTAAGATAATTACAAATTAAGTTAAACAAAATTTCAAAAATCAATTAATGAGGCTAAAATGTCCACGATAAATACGTTTAACACCCGTATGGTCTATAAGTTGTGCAACAAACCAATAGTCTGACGTTGGTAATTGGTTACCATTAAATGTGCCATCCCATCTACCATTTTTAGCATTTAGTTGCTTAACTAATTTACCGTATCTGTCATAAACGTTCACAACCGAGGCATTAGAAAAATCTGTTTCGATGCCTTTTATTTGCCATGTATCATTTTTCCCATCATTATTAGGGGTAAAGAATTTAGGGAATCCAAGAATAAATACATCTAATTTAACAGTAGTGCATTTATTTTTATCCCGAACATAAATAGTATGCTGCCCAGCCTCTACCCGGTCAAAAAAAGGTTCATCCTGATAAGCTCCAAATTCATCATCCAAAGCAAATTCATATACGGCATTACCTAAATTATTATTTTCAATATTAATTGTGATGCTATTATTATCGGACAGCTCTACAATGGTAACATCTTCCATATCGATAGATGCTTTAAGAGGTACAACAATCGTAAACGAGGTATCTGTATAACAACTGTTATCAATATTATTTGAAATCCTTACATATATGGTCTGGTTATCCTTAATGGTATTCTCAAAAACGTTATATGGCATTGGTACTGGAACAGTATAAGCGCTATCTATAAAATAAGAAAAAGTAAAATCTGCCATATTTTTACCATTTAACAGAATAGCTTCACTTAGGGTTAAATCAAAAGTAGAAAAACCGTTTGTGTTGTCTCCATCTGCATTTGTGTCACATTCGAATAAAATAGGGGTATCTGCTGGTTGAAGCGCTTTCACTGTTTCATAAATTTCTACATGAACAGCAAACCTTAATATGCTCTCACAATTGTTAACAGTTTGGGTTGCGTAATAGGTCGTGTTATCAGTTAACGCTTCAGTAATGCCTAGCGGCACGCCACCAGTACTTGTTACATACCATTTAATAGCATTTCCAGTAGCAACTAAATCTGAAATTGTAGCAGTATCAATATCGCAAAAAACTTGCGACACATTAGCCGTTGGAGTCGGTGTTTTTTGCACAGTTAAAGTAACTGGTGTTCTAGTTGGTGATTTGCAACCAGATAATGCCGTTCTTTCTGCTTCAACATAATAAGTAGTTGAACTGGAAAGTACTGGTGTGGTATATGTATTTCCCGTAAAAAAAGGGATCACGTCATTTAAATTATAATACCAATTAACATCACCAGACGATGGTACAGCACTTAAAACTCCAGAACCTGATTCGCAAACGACTTCTCCATCAACAGATAAAATAGTTGGAATTGGTAAAATTTCTGCACGAACCGGCGTTCTATCGCCTACTATGCACCCGTTAATGGACGCATATGCATAATATGTTGTCGTAGCGTTGATTGTTGGCGTAGTAAAAGAATTTCCCGTACCCAATTGCGTACCAGGAGAAACAGGATCATAATCAGAGTCAAACCAAAGCACCGTAGCTCCCGGAGAAGCTGTCGCCGTCATATTAAGTGATCCACTTCCGCATCTAGAACTTCCCTGACTGGCAATAATACTAGCTGTGGAAATACTTGTACTTGTAGATATATCAAGAGTAGGCTCGGAAGGACTACCATATTCAACGATATAACCTTTTGGTTGATAAACCCCAGAATCAGCTCCTGTATTGCTCAAATCGTTCCAGGAACCTGCTCTTCCAACACTTGGATCTGTTACATGGGCATAATCTTCGTCTCCTGCCTGGTTAGGTTCCGCTATATTCCAATTAGCATAATTAGGAGTTGACCCATTAATTGAACCATTCCAAAACACCGTACCATTTTCAGGTCCGGTTACCCATTTCCAAACGCCTTCGGTTTCTGCATCACTGCCCCCTATCCATCCAGCTCCAGCAACTTGTTCTCCTGATAATTGGGCCTCTTCCGGAGACGTAATTGTCGCCAAATAACCTTTAAGCCCAAAATATTCTTTTGTTTCTGCTGCTGTTTTTGCATCCGTCCAGGTAATGCCCAGTGCAGGTATATACTCATAATAATGGCCTGTAGAAGGCAAATAATTAACATCTCCTATAGTAATAGAAAACGACTTATCCAACAAACGTGTACTGGTACTTTGAAATTCAATATCTTTTACTGCCTCTATTAAATCAATATAACTAACAGGACCAGCCGTATTTCCTTCTAAGGTTAGCTTTCCTTCAAGCGCATTCCATGATGTTGAAACATTTGAATGGGTTCCTGTTAGTACCAACATATCTTCCCCTGCCTGATATCCTGTCGATATTTGGACAAATAATGCATCAATTCCCGTATCATCGGGGTCAACAATATTAAAATCGGTAACTATATTAATTGGGTTTAAAGGACAATATATTTGGTTTCCTGTTGCCGATAAGGTTGGGGCTATATTTTGTGCACTGCTATTAGCTATAGCTAAAAAGACCAAAAGCATTAGCAAAGTACTTATTTTACGAAACATCCATTTAATAGTTGATAATTAAAACATACAATTTAAAAAAATATATTTTTGATTAATCAACTTTATACACCAAATGATAATTTAAAAGGATGAAATGTCAATACTTTATTGTTTATCAATTATCTATGAATAAAACTGTCCTTTTCTGTATATTCTCTAAAAATTTTTAAAATATCAAAACCTTTTTAATAGAAGTTTTCTGTGCAAATCGTCTTAAAAATTATAACAATTTAGCTTCTTCCCAAAAAACATCCATTTCTGATAAAGACATATCTTTTAAAGGTTTATTAAGTGCTTTAGCTTTTTCTTCCAGGTATTGAAAACGTTTAGAAAATTTCTTGTTAGTACGCTCTAAAGCATTCTCTGGATTTATATTTAAAAACCTGGCATAGTTTATCATGGAAAATATAAGGTCTCCAAATTCACCTTCTATCGCATCTTGATTCCCAGATTGTACTTCAGCTTTAAACTCTGCCAATTCTTCCTCTACTTTTTCCCAAACTTGATGAGGGGCTTCCCAATCAAAACCAACACCTGCTACTTTTTCTTGTATTCGATTTGCTTTTACTAATGCAGGTAAACTTTTAGGGACGCCTTCTAAAACACTTTTTTTGCCTTCTTTTAATTTTAAGTTTTCCCAATTTCGTTTTACATCTTCTTCATTCTCAACTTTAACGTCACCATAGATATGTGGGTGTCTGCTAATTAACTTTTCACAAATACCATTACAAACGTCCGCGATATCAAAATCATTCGTTTCGCTTCCTATTTTTGAATAAAAAACAATGTGCAACAACACATCCCCTAACTCCTTTTTTATTTCATCCAGATCATTATCCAAAATAGCTTCTCCTAGCTCGTATGTTTCCTCAATGGTTAAATGCCGTAATGTTTCCATAGTTTGTTTTTTATCCCACGGACATTGTTCACGAAGTTCGTCCATGATAGTTAACAATCTATCAAAGGCTTTTAGTTGGGTTGCTCTGGAATTCATATATAGTGTTAATAAAGAATTATTGATTTTTATTTAATACCAATTTTAATGGAAACTTCAAGTTTAGTAAAAATACGATTATAAATAATTTTATCAATTAAGACAAAACAAAAAATCCAGCTTTAAAGCTGGATTTTTTATAAATAAAACGCAGTAATTATACTGCATTTTGTTTTTTTATTAGGTTTAAAGCAGATCCTTCATTATACCAATCTATCTGAGGCTGGTTATATGTATGATTTACTTTTATTTGATCCTTACTGCCATTAGCATGAACGACTTCAATAGTTAATTGCTTATCAGGTGCAAATTCATTCAAATCCAAGAAATTAAACGTATCATCTTCCTGTATTAAATCATAATCTGCTTCATTAGCAAAGGTTAAGCCCAACATACCTTGTTTTTTAAGGTTTGTTTCATGAATACGTGCAAATGATTTTACAATAACTGCAGCAACACCTAAATGTCTAGGCTGCATCGCAGCATGCTCACGGGATGATCCTTCTCCATAATTATGATCGCCAACGACTATGGTTTTAATTCCTGCTTTTTTATACTCACGTTGTACATCTGGCACACCTCCATAATCGCCCGTTAATTGATTTTTAACAAAGTTTGTTTTTTGATTAAAAGCATTTACGGCACCTATTAACGTATTATTAGCAATATTATCTAAATGCCCTCTAAAACGTAACCATGGTCCTGCCATAGAAATATGATCTGTAGTACATTTGCCAAACGCCTTAATTAATAGTTTTGCTCCATTAATCGAACCTCCAATAGGTTCAAAAGGAGTTAATAACTGTAAACGTTCAGAGTCATCATTAACAGTTACTTCTACATGGCTACCATCTGCTTCAGGAGCTAAATATCCATTATCCTTTACATCAAAACCTTTTGGTGGTAACTCCCATCCTGTAGGTTCATCTAACATAACCTCTTCCCCGTTTTCATTAATAAGCTTATCCTTGAGTGGGTTGAAATCCAAACGACCGGCAATAGCTATAGCGGCTGTTAATTCTGGTGAAGCCACAAACGCATGTGTATTTGGATTACCATCGGCACGCTTAGCAAAGTTCCTGTTAAATGAATGTACTATACTGTTTTTTGGTGCATTTTTCGGATCACTATATCTGGCCCATTGTCCAATACATGGCCCACAAGCATTCGTAAATATCTTAGCGTTTAACTTTTCAAAAACTTCAAGAATACCGTCGCGGTCTGCAGTGTAACGTACCTGTTCCGACCCTGGGTTGATACCAAACTCGGCTTTTGTTTTTAAACCTTTATCCAAAGCTTGTTGTGCAATGGAAGATGCACGCGACAAATCCTCATAAGAAGAATTTGTACACGAACCTATTAAGCCCCATTCCACTTTTAATGGCCAATCGTTAGCTTTTGCCTTCTCGGTCATTGCCGAACCTACTGGAGTAGATAAATCTGGCGTAAAAGGACCATTTAAAAGAGGGCCTAATTCAGATAAATTTATATCGATAACCTGATCAAAATATTGCTCAGGATTTACATATACCTCCGGATCGGCCGTTAAATATTCCTTTACATTATTTGCAGCGTCTGCAACATCTGCTCTATCTGTGGCACGCAAATACCGTTCCATAGAATCATCATAACCAAATGTTGACGTGGTCGCTCCAATTTCTGCTCCCATATTACAAATAGTCCCTTTTCCAGTACAAGACATAGAGGTTGCACCTGGACCAAAATATTCAACAATAGCTCCAGTGCCTCCTTTTACGGTTAGGATCTCAGCTACTTTTAAAATAACATCTTTTGGAGCCGTCCAACCAGATAATTTACCGGTCAACCTAACTCCTATTAGTTTAGGAAACTTTAATTCCCAAGCCATACCCGCCATCACATCTACAGCATCTGCACCTCCAACACCAATAGCGACCATTCCTAAACCTCCTGCATTTACTGTATGGGAATCTGTACCAATCATCATACCTCCTGGAAATGCATAATTTTCCAGAACCACTTGGTGGATAATCCCAGCTCCTGGTTTCCAAAAACCGATCCCATATTTATTAGAAACAGACTCTAAAAAATTAAATACCTCACTACTTACCGAGTTAGCATGTTTTAAATCTGTTGCAGCACCTTCTTTCGCTTGGATTAAGTGATCACAATGCACCGTAGTAGGCACGGCTACTTTAGGTTTCCCTGCTTGCATAAATTGCAATAATGCCATTTGAGCTGTTGCATCTTGACACGCTATTCTATCGGGTGCAAAATCCACATAATCCTTTCCTCTTACAAATGCTTTCGTAGGATTACCATTCCAAAGATGGGAATACAAAATCTTTTCAGAAAGTGTTAATGGTTTCCCTACTATTTCACGTGCTTTATCAACGTGTTCAGTCATTTTGGTGTATACACCTTTGATCATATCGATGTCAAATGCCATAAAAAAAAATTTAAGTATCAGTTAATTTAAAAGTCATGCAAATTACAAAATAAAAACAAAGTTTTAAAAATAAACGATGTAATACATGACCTGATAATATTAATTTGTTATAGTGACATTATTAATTAATATGGTTTACGTTTTATCACTATAATTTGAATAAAATTGATAATTCAATAAGCTTTTTTATTAAATAAATCTTTTTTGATAAAATTAGAACCTCTTAATTTAGTTATTGGGCTTTCAAAAAAAAAATCGATAAATGATATAATACCAATTATTATTTAAAATGAGCTATAAATAATTTGAATTATATTTTGTTCAGATAAGATAGAAAATTCAATCATAGCCTTTGTTCAATGTCATTAAGTTAAGGTAATTTGTTCTTTTTTTTGTCACATTGAGTACTTCGGCTACGCTCACAGACTGTGTCGTAATCTAAAAGCCGAAAGGCTCAGACTGACATTACGGCCTTAACTTAATGACATTGAACTAGGCTATGCCTACGCTTTTTGCCTTGAACTTCTATTTTTTATTTCTAAATATTCTTTGCCATTTTATAGCGACTTAGCTATACATCGATAGACTCAATGTATAAGAATTTAAAATAGACTTTTAATGATATCTTCTTCTGTGATACCTTCGGCCTCGGCTTTATAATTTTTTATGATTCTGTGCCTTAAAATACTCTTCGCTACAGCCTGAACATTTTCAATATCTGGAGAGAATTTACCGTTAATAGCGGCATGTGTTTTAGCTGCCAAAATTAAATTTTGAGAAGCTCTGGGTCCTGCTCCCCAATCTATATATGTTTTAACCAAATCTGTAGCAGCATCTCCGTTAGGTCTGGTTCTCCCTACCACGGAAACCGCATATTCAATCACATTATCTGCAACTGGAATACGACGAATAAGATGTTGAAAATCGATTATTTGCTGTGCCGAAAACAAAGCATTTACTTTAGCCTGAGTGTCTGAAGTAGTAGCTTTAACGACTTCTACTTCTTCTTTAAAAGAGGGGTAATTTAAATTGATCGCAAACATAAAACGATCTAATTGAGCTTCTGGCAATGGATAAGTGCCTTCTTGTTCAATAGGATTTTGAGTTGCTAAAACAAAATATGGCAAACTTAATTTATAATGATGTCCAGCAACGGTAACTGCTCTTTCTTGCATAGCTTCTAAAAGGGCCGCCTGCGTTTTTGGTGGGGTTCTATTAATTTCGTCTGCTAAGATAATATTCGAAAAAATGGGGCCTTTAATAAATTTGAAATGACGGTCTTCATCCAAAATCTCGCTCCCCAATATGTCACTTGGCATTAAATCCGGAGTGAATTGGATACGCTTAAAATCCAATCCCAATGCTTGTGCAATGGTATTCACCATGAGGGTTTTTGCTAAGCCAGGAACACCAATAAGTAATGAATGTCCTCCTGAAAATATAGAGATCAAAATTTGATTCACAACATCATCTTGTCCAATAATGACCTTCGCGATTTCAGTTTTTAAATCTTTATATTGTTTTACAAATTGTTCAATAGCAGCTACATCAGACATATTCTTACTTTTTTAACCAATTACCTGAAAACTCACAATCTCTATATGATCCGCTAATTTTTATATATGTATCTAATATCTTTTCTTCTTGCCATTTTTCAATAGCTTTAATTTTTTTCTCGGTAAGTGCTAATTCCTTTATTTTTAAATAATCTCTTGCATAGCTAGCTTCATGCTCGTCTATTCTATCTGTAACCCTCATTATCTTATACGAAACATTTCCTTTACGATCTTGTTCAGTTAGAACCTGACTCACTTCGTTATCTTTTAAATTTTGAATCTGGGCATATTGTTCCGGTCCCATTTTTGTTAGATCAAAATTGTAATCTTGAGTTCTTGGGTTAATAAGTTGCCCTCCATCGCCGCGAGTTTCTTTTTCGTCACTCGACTCTCTTGCCGCATCTGCAAACGTAATATCTCCATCTACAATACGTTGCCTTACTTTTTCTAAACGCTCTTTAGCTTCTTTAACAGCTTCAATCGACACTTTTGGAAATAACAAAATGTGACTGACATCGTATTCCTGGCCTCTTATTTTCTCACAATATACAATATGATAACCAAACTCTGTCTCAAAAGGATCGGACACTTCCCCTTCTTGAAGTGAAAAAGCAACTTGCCTAAATTCTTTTACCATCTTAGGCTTTTTTCTGTTCAATGTATAAATATACCCTGACTGCTTCATGCCTGGATCTTGCCCATAAAGCACCACTTTTGAACGGAAACTGGCGCCATTTTCAACCACATCTACTTTAAATTGTTTTAACCTATCAATCACTTTTTGCTTTTCTTCCTCAGATACCTTTGGCTTTGCAACAATTTGAGCTACTTTAAGTTCTGTACCAAAAATAGGGCGCTCATCTTCTGGTATTTTATCAAAAAATGTACGAACTTCTTCTGGGGTGATCTCAATCTCTTCAACAATTTTAGCCTGCATTTTGCCAGAAAGCTTATTGCCCTTAATAATTTCGAAGATATAATCCCTTAAGCCTTTTTCATCTTCTTGCTTATAAAATTTAACAAGCTCGTCTATATCCGGTTTTTGTTGCAAAAATTGCTGAATCGTATATTCAACTTCTTGCCTAACCTCTGCATCAGATACTTGAATACTATCTTGAATGGCATGATGTGCATATAATTTGTTTTCTAGTAATTTCCCTAATAATTGACAATTGGTAACACCTTCTACTGAACCACCAGCTGCTATTATTTGCTCTCTTTCTCTTGGCACATCAGAATCTAAAATAATATAATCACCTACAACAGCGGCAACACCATCTACTTTTTTAGCATTCTTCGCAAGCGTTGAATCTACTTTTTTAACGACTTCTTTTTTTGCTTCTTCTTCAATAATTTCTTGTGCAGACATAACATTTACTACTAGTAAAGCTATGCATAAAACTGATATATGTTTCAAATTAATCGTAAATTTCGAATTGTTTGTTTTTAATGGCATCTTTTGTTATGTCTTTTTCTAATTCTCTAATAAGCTCCAATTTTCTATTATTAATAACTATTTGATCTATGGTAGGTTTAACATACTCAAGCGGAGCATTATCATTTCTCAATAAAACATCATTAATTTGCATCAAATATACTCCTAATGAATCTTTGAGTTGTATAAAATTAGATTTTTTTAACAGTTGATTTTTATTTTCGGAAGTAACTACTGGAATTTTATCAACTATTTGAGTTAATTTTATCCATATAGAATCATTTAAAGAATAGGACTTAAACTGTATGGATATAGAGTCTAATTCTTTTTTATCTTCATCATTATAACGTTTAAACTTTTCTTTGATCTTTTCATAGTTAATAATATTTTCATCTACGTGGATGTAGCGAAATTTAAGAAGTTCTTCATTTAATTTAAAAACTTCTTTATTACTATCATAATAATCTTGAGCTTCTTCTTTATTGACTATGGTATCTATACTTCTTTTTACTAAAGCTTCTATATATGCTTTTGTGTATAGATCGTTTTTATATTGATTCACTAATTTATTGAACGCTTCTTGCTTTTGCTCACTTAAATTAAGTATGGCACCATCTACTAATAACTGTTGTGTTGCCCAACGATTAATAAAATTCTGCACAACAAGCGTACTGTCCCCTTTTGATGTCCCATCAGATACTAAATCCTTAATATCATCGTAAAACAAATAGGATTCATTTACTCTTGCAATAGGAATCTGCTCATCTGTTTTTTTAAAAAAATCACATGATAATACCGTTAACAACATAAAAAATATAATGATTTTGTCCCTCACCTACTTCCTTATTTTTTAATTTGTTCCTTTATTTTGTTTAAAGCTTCTTGATTGATCTTAATTTTATACTTTTTAGCCAAATCCTTTAGCCAGTTTTCTTCTTTAAAGACCTGGTAATCGCTTATAACTGTTCCCTTGGCTTCTTCTAGGGTTTGTTGCGTTTTTTGCAATACATTTTTAACTTGAACAATCGCGAAAGTACCATTATGAGCATACATCCTTGAAATCCCCTTTTTAAATTGAAAAGATTTAGGAAGCGCTTGATGCTCTGCATCCATAATACCAGAAGTAAACATCACTTCTATTTTATCATTACTATTTACGAGTCTTTTTATTTGGTCTAACGGCATCCCTTGGTCTAATAGTTTGGCTACTTTTCTTAATATTTTCTGCTTTGATGAAGAAGCTACCACAGCATCCACTCGTTGGGGCAAAACGTACTTATTTTTATGCGCTTTGTAAAAATCCTGAATACCAATGGAATCTGTTTTAGCTGCATTCCAAATGGTGGTTTCCATTAAATCAAACAGTAACAAACCATCTCTATATTCATTAATAATGTGAGAAAATTCCTCGTTGTCGGTTTCCAAATTATCTTCACGATATTTTACTAAATTACTGTTTAAAAAATCTTTGTACTTTTCTAAAACAAGTGATCTTGATGATGTTTTTTGTGTGCCTCTTCCTTGTGTTTTTAATAAATAGCTTCCAAAATCTTTATACAAAAATTGTTTCTTACCAATTTTAACCAAAGGCTTATCTTTACTAAAATCACCTGGTAACCGCCATGTTCTTTTATGATAGTCATCATTAAGTATAGATTCAAAATAATTTAATGCTGGTTGTTCCTTTTCAATATGATACTTTGTTTTTAATGATGTGTATAAGGCTTCATCAATTAGTTTAGAGCGATCATCTCGTTTTACCCTCCCTTCTAATTCTGGCCTGATAGCTTCAAATTCCGGTACTGGCTTTTTTGCAATTAATTTAGCAATATGCCATCCATATTTAGTTTTAAAAGGTTCTGATATGTCATTAACATTTTTTAAACCAAAAGCAACATCTTCAAATGCTTGCGAGCCTAATTGTCCGCTTGAAAAAGGTTTTAGTACACCGCCTTTAGATGCAGAACTTTTGTCTTCTGAGAATTGTTTTGCTAAAACATCAAAGGCCTCTCCTTGATTTATTTTTTTATAGATATCTTGAATTCTTGCTTCCGATGCTTCGTCTAAAGCTCCTGCACTTTTTTCAGTGATCATAATATGCGCCACGGTACGCTCCCCCCTCGATTTTCGCTTATCCAAAATATAAGCGATGTGGTATCCAAAACGTGTTCTGAAAGGTTTTGATATCTCTCCTACATTGGTATTAAAAGCAGCAGTCTCAAACTTATACACCATCCTAAAGCCAGAAAAGTAACCTAATGCTTCTCCAAAAACAGTTTGTCCGTTGTGCACTTCTTTTCTAACAACTTCAAAGCCTTCGTTTAAAGCCCTGTCTCTAAGTTTCAAAATATTATTATAGGCTGCAAGTGTATCTTCTGGGCTTGCGTTTTCATCAACCTTTACTAAAATATGGTTTGCTTTTATATCATAGGAAATACGTTCATAAGCTTCCTTTACCATAGCATCGGTAACCTTAGCATCGGTCATAAAGCTTTTCGCTAATTGCTTTCTATAACTGGATAATTCTCTTTTATATGACGGCTTTTCGTGAAGCCCTAAAGCTCTCGCTTCTTTTAGCTTTAATTTATAATTGGTAAAAAGTGTTAAATACTCATCAACATCCTTTTGGGACTCATCTTGAACTAAGTCAAGGTTTTTATTATAAACCCGTAAAAATTCCGATGTGTAAACAGGCGTATCGTCAACAAAAAAAAGAACATCTTCCTGAACAGATTGTGCTTTAACATTTAATATGAATGTGATTAACAAAAAAGTAACTAAAGATCTTAATGGCATGTGAGTGAAAAATTATTCAATGGTTTACAAAAATAGTAATATAAACCTATATTGCAAGTTGTTTTACAAACGATTAAAAAAGGCTTTTATTACGCTTTTTTAGATTATATTTGGTTCCATTTATTAGTTTCTTTTTTATGCGCAAATTAAAGCTTATTTGGGATTTTTACGGCCCCAATGCTACTAAAATAGCACAACACCATGAGATTCATTTAAAAGAATACATTCAATTAGAAAACCTAAATATTTCTATTACCGGTATTGAAAGTTTAAATGAGACACATGCTATAGCCTTTTTAGTTGTTGAGGAAAATAAAATGAAACCTCTAAGAGATGCCTTAAAACCACACCGTGGCCAGGTTTATAGTGTCTAAACACTCTTGTTGTTTAATTTATAAGCCTCTGGCAGCTCTTTATACCATTTCCCATTTTGAAAAATGAGTTCTATATAAAACGAAACTATCTTGAATAATTGGGAGATTCTTTGGTAATGGTTACATCATGGGGATGGCTTTCATTAATGCCACTAGCCGTGATTTTTACAAACTGTCCATTTTCTTTCAATGTCTCTATATCTTTAGCACCGCAATATCCCATACCGGCTCGTAAACCACCTATAAATTGATGAATGCTTTCGTATAAATCTCCTTTATAGGGCACTCTACCGACAATCCCTTCCGGTACCAACTTTTTAATATCGTCTTCGACATCTTGAAAATAGCGATCCTTACTACCCTGCTTCATAGCTTCGACAGAGCCCATACCTCGGTAAGATTTAAATTTTCTCCCTTCATAAATGATAGTTTCTCCAGGAGACTCTTTAGTCCCTGCCAATAGCGATCCTAACATCACCGTATCTGCTCCTGCTGCAATCGCTTTTGGAATATCCCCTGTATAACGAATACCACCGTCTGCAATTACCGGTACGCCAGTACCTTTTAAAGCAGCAGCAACTTCTAAAACCGCAGAGAATTGTGGAAACCCTACACCTGCAACCACACGTGTGGTACAAATTGAGCCTGGTCCAATACCTACTTTTACGGCATCTGCTCCTGCATCAACTAAATATTTTGCGGCAGTAGCTGTGGCAATATTACCAACTATAACTTCTAAACTTGGAAACTTGGCTTTTATGTCTTTTAATACGCCAACCACACCTTTAGTATGACCATGTGCCGTATCAATAACAACGGCATCAACGCCTGCATTTACTAAAGCTTCTGCCCTATCAACAGCGTCACCAGTAACACCTATGGCAGCGGCAACACGTAAACGTCCATATTGATCTTTATTGGCTATTGGTTTCTGACTAAGCTTCGTGATATCCCTAAATGTAATTAAACCAGATAATTTATAAGCATCATCAACAATAAGCAATTTTTCGATTTTATGTTTTTGAAGGATTTGTTCGGCATCTTTTAAAGAAGTACCAACAGCTGCAGTTACCAGGTTTTCACCGGTCATAACCTCGACAATGGGCCTTGAGTTATTATGTTCGAAACGTAAGTCACGATTGGTTACTATACCTTTTAAAGTCCCTTCTGCATCTACAATGGGAATCCCTCCAATACCATGTTCTGCCATATTTTGTTTGGCATCTTTAACATTAGCGGTAAGAGGCAGCGTAACAGGGTCCAAGATCATACCGCTCTCAGCACGTTTTACTTTTCTAACTTTTAAGGCTTGTGCCTCAATGGTCATATTTTTATGCAAAACACCAATCCCCCCTTCTTGTGCCATGGCTATAGCCATTTTACTCTCGGTGACCGTATCCATTGCTGCCGAAATAATAGGCACATTAATAGTAATGTTACGAGTAAATTTTGTTTGAATATTAACTTCGCGTGGAAGAACTTCTGAAAAAGCTGGAACTAAAAGGACGTCATCGTAGGTTAATCCTTCTCCTACTATTTTATTTTGATGTGCAGTCATGATGCAATTACGTTATAATTGCGTGCAAATATACAACTAAATTCTAAGATAATATGATATTATTTATATCTGTTTTCACAATAAGGCCTAAGCACTTCAATAGCATAATTATAACGCATTTCTGCTTTTAAAAGGTTGCCTTTAAATCTGATAGCTTTTGGCACCAAGAGTCCATATAAAAACTTTCCTTTAGCAATACGCTCTAAAATCTTTAAATTACCGTCATCCATCGTTTTATAGATACCATGTAGCCATTCGTATTGTTCTTTTTCAATTATGGTCCTATCCCATTCCAAAGCCTTCCCTGCTTTTAATATTGATTGGGAATTATAAAGTCCTTGTAGTTCAATAAATGCATTATTAAAAACGATTTCACTTCCTTTTCTTGCATAGGATCTTATATCTTTTTTTGAAAATACCGAATAAGGAAACACCTCCATAAGGTGCATTTTTTTTGAAATAAAATGGGCCATTTTCACCCAAATAATCTCGTGCTCCTTCTTATCCAATTCACTAAAAAGCCATTTATAAAAATCGCGTCGTTGGGAAATGCTCTTATACTCTTGCGGTAAATTGTTTTTAAGGTTAAATAGATTAGCCTCTTGCCACACCAAAGTGTTTTTTACTCTATCCAGCTTTAACCAATCGGAAGATGATAGCGTTTCTTTTTGGGTCTCTTTTTTATAGACCCTAAGGCTCTTCCACTCTTTTGCTAATAGTAAAGGTGCGTTTAGGAATATAATCAATATAAAAATTAAAAACCTCATCGTTTATAAAACTAAACAATTAGCAGTCATATTTATCACAAATTTTAAATAATGCCATTTATAATAAAATCAATGAAGTATTATGAGGTTATTGATGTAATTTCCATCTCTTTATTTGAAGCTATTAATAGCAACCCCAACGGGGTTAATCCACTTCATCTAAAACTTAACGAATTAGCTATATTGTTTAGCGGAGACACTAGAAGTATTCTTTCTATTATAATAATCTCTACCGACAACAATGGAGATTGATTAAAATAAACAAGGTCTGAAAAGTGCCATTCTGAATATTACCGAGAAACAAAATATATTTTGTTTAGAAGGTAGCAGCGAAGCTGTGAAGAATCTCTTAAAAACATAATATATTGATTTAAAAAATAATAAGATTCTTCGCTATAGCCTGTACTGAGGGTAGTCGAAGTACTCTGAATGACAAAACATATTACTTTTCAGATAGCCTCATTTGACGGTTACAACTCCTTAAAAGCTATCATCTATTCTTATTTATAATTCTCACGAGCTTTCTTTGCCCAGGCGATTAAAGCTTCTTTTTCTTCCTGAGTGATAGAGCCATGCATCCACGTATAAGAGCTCAATGGCATTTCTCCTTCTTCTACTTCTTCTACTAACTCTTCTAATTTATGATCTTTCTTTTTATCATTATATGTATCCCATTTAGATACATTAAAATGTTCATTACCTTCTTCTATATGATGACCTATCCAAAAAGATACCGGTGCTACTTCTGTATACCACGGATACGTTGTCTTATTGCTATGGCAATCGTAGCATTGTGCTTTTAAAATTTTAGCTACTTCTGTATTGGGTTTAGTTTCCATTTCAAATGCTGCTACGTCCCTAAGCTCTGCATTATTCTTTTCTGGTCTGTAAAATTGAATTAAAACCAAAGCTACCAATAATACAATCAGTCCTTTTTTTATTGTTTTCATTTATTATCAAGTTTAAAATTTAACCTGCAATGTAGCATAAAAATTTCTAGGAGCAGATGGAATAATTCCCGGACCGGGATATCCAGTAGCTCTTCTGGTAAAATAACTATTGTCTAAAGCATTGTTAATCCCTGTTTCTAACTTAAATCGCTTGTAACTATAAGACAGCGATACATCTAGAATATCGTATTCTGGAATTTCACCTACGACTCCGCTTAAACTTGCAATTGTAGAATTAGTTGCATCTGTAAATTGTTTTCCTAAGTATGTATATTGAATACTGGCCAATAAATTTTTGTATCCTCCTTGTAAGCCTGTTTTTAAATTTAAATCTGGAATAAACTCTACTTGATTCCCTTTAATACCTGATTGCTCTGAAGCTGTGTATTCAGAGTTTATAATGGATGTATTAATAAAATAATTCAGTTTAAAATTATTATCTAAACCAAACAATTTCTTTAGATTAAAATCGAACAATGACTCGATGCCATACATGATGGCATCACCAACATTTCCACGTTCGCTAATAACCCTTCCATCTGGCAATCCTTTTTGAACAAAGCCAATTCTACCATTATAGAACAATCCAAAAACACCTAAATCGTAAGACACCAAACTTTTGTAGTTACCACGAATTCCCAAATCTGCGGTAAAGCCTTCTTCATCTGTAATATCGGGGTTTATAGAAAATGCTGGATTAGTAATATTAATATCTGAAAAAGTTACAGAACGGTAATTTTGAGAAATATTTCCGTAAAGTTCAAAACCAGAACTGGCTTTATAACTTAAACCCAAACCTAATAAGACAAACGAACGTTCAAAGCTATTATCATCTTCTACTGTTTCTTCAAAAATAACATTCCCAGCTCCATCAGTATTTATACGCTTAAAATACCCGTCGCTTTCAGTTTTTATATATTCAAATCTAAATCCAGGCGTTATAGAAAATTTATCCGATACATAAAATATATTCTCTCCAAATATCGCAACATTTACGTTTGGTAAATCAAATTCCGACTGATTAGGGTAGTTAGGAAAATGATCTGTTGCAAAATCAAAATCTGGCCCTATACCATCACTTCCTGGTCCTTGTTTTTGGTAATTATTTGCCTTATAAAATTTGGTACCAATTAAAAATGTAGCATTCTTGTTAAACAACTTGTATTTACTCAATAATCTGGACTCAAAACCAAAATTTTTAAAGTCTCCCTTTATTAAATCCCGTTCGGTGTTTGGATCAACTTGGTTTACCCTGTTCGTTCTAAAACCTAGTGCATCGCGCGATGCATTTAAACCAAAAAAATTAAACGTAAAGTTTGTTTGTTTTGAAAATTCATGCGCAAATTTTAAGTTATATAATAACCAATCTACTTCAAACCAGTTACGCGATCTATTACTCTGCAAAGGGTTTTCATCAAACATTTGATCTGTTAAACCACCGCCTTGCTGAGCCAGATATCTTAAATAAGACACTTCGGCCGATAATGACGTCTTTTCTGTAAATTGATATCCCAAATGGGCAAATACATTTTTAGATTCAAATTCTGAATTTGGTCTAAAACCATCACCCTTTTTGTAATTAAAATATGTGTAATAACTCCATTTGTTCTTAGTACCGCTTAAACTAGTAAAATTGGTATACAAGCCAAAACTTCCAAGTGTATTTCTAGTTATTATTTCTAAAGGTTTGCTTTGCTTTGGTGATTTCATTTTAAAATTCACCAAACCACCAAATTGTGTCCCATATTGCAAGGAAGCTGCACCTCGAATTATTTGTATCTCTTCTAAACCTTCTGATGCTGGTGTATAATAACTCTCTGGGTATCCTAAAACATCTGCACTAATATCATATCCATTTTGTCTGGTGTTGAAATTCGCAGTTCGATTAGGATCCAGTCCCCTACCTCCAATATTCAACTGTAACCCCGCATCGTCATTTTGATAAATATTTAATCCTGCAACCTGGCTGTAAATTTGCCGTGAATTATTTGAAGCCAGGTTTGCCATTGATTGATCTACTAAAATAACCTCGGTTTTTTTACCTGCATAAATAGCTGTTTCTTCGACATCGTTTAATCGTTTTAACTCAAAAATCCGTTGTCTATTTGCAGTAACTATCACCTCCGAAAGTTCTGTTGTTAAATCATCTAAAGCTATATTCAAATCCTGAGTGTTTTCGGTATTTATATTCACTTCTTTAATTTCATATTCAGAAGAAAAAAACACCAAGGTTATTTCTTTTTTGGACGTTTGAAATTCAAAATCCCCTTTTGAATTTGTAGTTGCCAATAAGCCTGATGTTTTATCATAAACACTTACACCTGCAATAGGTTTATTGTTTTTAGAAAATACAACACCCCCTTTGATGGTTTGTTGCGAGTAGAGAGATACACTAAAAATAAGTGCAAAAACAAGTTTACAGTCCTTTAATTTCATCTTTAAAAGGTAATATCCAATACTTTGGTTTTAATGATTCTTTTTCGCGATATAAATCAACATTTTTATCTATAAAAAGTTGGCTTAACCGACCATTCAATGCGACATGGCTTTCAACAAAAACCTGAACATTTTCATGACCCTGTGATTTAAAATGATCTCCCAGATAATGTGCATATTCCAATATAAAATCTGGTTGAAAGCTCATTTGTTTTTCTTGAAATGAAGTTAAGAAATCTTTATTATCAACATAGAAAAAATCTCCAGTTTCGGCATTTGCAATTTTAAAAGTCGATATTCCCTTTTTTTCCATAAGCATAACGCGCCATGAGAAACGAAAACCTTCTTCAGTCCAAAACAATTCGTTTGGATATAACAAATATCTAAAAGGAAACAATAATTGAACTATAAAAAACAAGATTAACAGTCTAGTCACTGGCTTTTTAAATTGATAATTATAGCTCGATTTTATATTCATAGTAGGGTTTGCAGCTCGGTTTTTAAAAATGCGCTTAAGAAAACCAATAATCTTGATATGTAAATTAGCATCGAAGAAAATTAATGTTGACACAATCATGATAAATGGAAACATGCCTATTGGAAATAGGATGCGCGTAAATACATGAAATATGAGTACTAAAACGAAAGCAAAAACCCGAGTTCTCCTGTATAGTAATAAAAATGGAATCGTTAAATCGTAAAACATACCACTCCAGCTCATAGCAAAATGAAACCAATTTTGATGCATCAGGGTGTCACCAATTAATGGCAAATCATATTTAGACGGCAACCATATTTTTAAAGGCATGGCTTTAAATAGCCAATCGCTATTTATTTTAGCTAAACCAGCATAAAAGTAGACAATACCCAATAGAAGTTTCACACTATCAATGGTCCATTTTGGGACCTTCTCAAATGTTTTTTTCCTTAAGATATTATCAACCGAAAAATGAGCATTAGCTGGTAAAAAAATCATTAAAAAGCTCAACAAACTTACAAAGTAATAATGATTTAGATACGTTGTTTTATCCATCAACTCGATGTAAGTAAAACTTAAAAAAAAAGTAATTATAGCTAATCTGTATTTAAGTCCAAACGCTACAAACAATGCCGAGACGCCACATATAATAAAAAGTAAATATGTATACCCTCCCAATGGTTTTACCCATTCAAAACCATAATAAGAAAAATGGAATTTTGGCTGGATATATAAGGTTTCAATCCAACCATGATACCAAAAACGGATCATACTAAAACACATCATAATACCAAAAACTATTCTAAACACTGCTAAAGGTGCTGCGTTGGTATTTTTACTTAAATATGTTTTTATATCGAAATTCATTCTATGAACTCATCTTCGCTTTTCTGTTTCCCGAAATCTGCATAGACAGGCATGTCCAAAATTTGTCCATATTTCGTTGCTTTTTTAGGCTTAGTTATGCTATACCTTTCAAAAATGGCCTCATCCAAACAAATTTTATCCCATTTTCGGTTAAAAACAAAAAATCAAAATGAGTCCTATACAAAAAAAGCTGTCTAAATAAAGACAACCTTTTTTTTAATTTTCATTGTTTTAATCGCCGTCTGCATCTACATAATCCACACTGATATTAAATGCTTGGAGCATGTCTACCTTTAAGGATACCACAGCTAATTGAAGCGCATCATACGCTTCGGTCATTTTTGTATTATCAGTATTTATTTGTGAATTAAAATCTGCATTTAAAGCTTGTAGTTTTTGACGGGCATTATCTAATCTGGAGTTTATCAAAGTCACCAATTCTCCTCGTCCTAAATCTATTAAATAGCTACTAAAACTTTCCCCGGTATTACTACTGGAGTATGCTTTTCCTTTAAACAAATTTTGTACTGCATTTAAAGCTTCTAAAGCTAATTCCCTTGAAAATGTTTTACCATAGAATCCTTCCACTTTTTCTGGTAATGGAGCTGTAGAGAAGTTTCCTGCAGGAATACCTATTTTATTAGCCCGCAATCCTTTTTCATAATAAAATACAAAGTCATTAATAAACTTGTTCAAAGCACTGGTGCTTGTATTTCCTGTTTGGCTTACAAAAGTTTCTCTATAAGAGCTAGTCCAATCATTTAACACAGATTCTGTCAATAACTGCATTTGGTCTATTACATCAGAAAGATAGTTTTTATAATTAACCTCTGCATATTTTCCTAAAATAGCAGTATCATCTGCACCTATACCATATAATAAATAATCTACTGCAGGAAAGCCTACAGCATCATTATTATTAACATGTGACAAATCATAAGAACCAGATGCTATATTTGCTTCGACATCTGTTGTTGAAACTGGATATACATTCATTTGAAAGTAATATAAAATCTCTTCAGCTTTTCCAATGTTAAACATCTCTACATGCTGCCATGTTTTGTATGCTGCCAACCATGATACTCTAAGGGCATCTAAATTGGTTTGATCTGGTGTTGCGATAAAAACTTCTTTATCAGATTTTAAAGTAGAAAGCTTAGTACTTAAGTCTTGAAAAGCTGGAATGACAATATTATCTGCCATATTGGTTAATAAAGCGCCTCTGTCAAAAGTATCAGTATTTTCAGAAGCCCCATCATCCGAAGACGAAGAACCACACCCTATCATAAAAGCGGCAAATAATAAACCTAAAAAAGTCTTTCTTACTGTAAACATAACCTATAAAATATAATTTTTGCAAAAATACTAAAAGTAGTTGTTGTATTATATGATACAACAACTACTTTTATAATAAATAGTTAATCCTAACTTTTATTTTTAGCTTCCTGCCTGTGCAGTTGTAAAGCTAAACTTAGCTGATATCGTATTTGATATAGTGTCTAAAGCTTGTTCTGTTAAATCCCAAAAGCCATTCCCGTTCATAAGTGTTGCAATAATTGCATCTACTTCTGCCTTTGTAAAATATGGTTCGTTAGTTCCTGGTTTTCTTGTAAACTGCAAACTGTAAACAAATCCAAAACCTTCAGACAAATTATGGAATGCTGCAGCATTATCGGTTCCTAAACTTCCTTTCCCTTGTTGTAAATAATGTACAGCTCTAACACCAATAACCTGAGATATTTTTTCTCTGATAATTTCGGCTTGCTCATCTCTAACATCATAGTTTTTAGCTACAATTGCTGCTCTTCCCAATTTAAAAGCATTATAAACATCTGCAGCTATACCAGCAAAATCTGTATCGTTTTCTACTCTAGACAAGTATTTGTTTAGAAAACTATCAGCATTTAATTGTGGCGCTTCAGGGTTTTCTTCATTGCCGTATAAATAACCAAATGCTTCATCCCATTTATGCTCCATAGTAGTATACGACTTACCATCTTCTACAGTTTCAGCATCATTATCCGCTACATTTGTCCCAGCATCCAATACATCAGAACTCAAATAATTATTTAACATTTGATCTACCATTAAAGCACCAATTAAAGACTTTGCAAATGCTTGATTGTACTCCAAGCCTTTTGCATTAATGTAACGAGTAGAACCACCTCCAGCTTCTTGTAAATTACCAGCATTACCTGGTGTAGCTGTTGTATTCCAGTTAGGGAACACATCTAAAACTTGCGATTCTATCCAATTGTCAAAATCTGCTTTAATAGCGTTTGCCTCAGTGGTATTTGCAGAAAAATAATCTACTGAAGCAGCTGTTTTACTTCTAATGCTCTTATCAGATGCATTTAAATCTGGATCACTAAAATCATTCTCGTTTTCAACATGAGCAAACATAGCATCTAAAGCTATTTTTGTTTGTAAATTATCTTTGAATGCAGCCACTAATTCTTCCGCCATTTGAATTCTTGTTGTTTGCCCACCAAAATTTACTGTCGAGCTTCCATTTCTTACAAACTCATAAGTTGCAGGAGCTACAACATCATTATGCTTACTTCCTCCATCGTCATCACTTGAACATGATTGAAGCAATGCCAATACCACAAAAAGACTTAGTACTATTTTTTTCATTTTAAAGTAGATTAATAATTTTTATTTAGACTTATTATAAATAATTGTTATTTTAAAGTTGCAAATATAAAACTCATAATTATTTACACAAAGTTTATTTAGATTAAATTTAAATAAATTTTGAAATCAACGCTTTAACAAAAAAAATCAATGATAAAAATTAAAAATCTTAGAAGCTTCATTATAAGCACTCTCAAAACTGAGTGCATTTAAACTATTATTTTTATTTGAAGTAAAGTATGACAATAGTTTTTCGGTAGGCATATTGCCCGTAAGTTCATCTTTGGCCATAGGGCATCCACCAAAGCCCTGAATGGCTCCATCAAAACGTTTGCAACCAGCTTTATAGGCCGCATCCACTTTTTCAAACCAAGTGCTTGGCGTTGTATGTAAATGTGCTCCAAATTCAATATTTGGATATAGGGGGATTAAATTTGAAAAAAGATAATGAATACTTTCGGCATCAGAACTTCCAATAGTATCACTTAAAGATAAAATTTTCACGCCCATCTTCGAAAGTTTTTCAGTCCACTCCCCTACTATATCAACATTCCAAGGGTCTCCATAAGGATTACCAAATCCCATAGATATATAAACGACCACTTCCTTTCTTGATTTATTAGCAATTTCCAATATTTCTGAAAGGGTTTCAACAGATTGCACTATCGTTTTATGCGTATTACGCATTTGAAAGTTTTCTGATATTGAAAACGGATACCCTAAATAATCTATTTCTGGATGCTTACTTGCAGCTTCCGCACCTCTTGTATTGGCAATAATGGCCAGTAACTTACTGGTCGTTTTAGAGAGATCAAGTTTTGACAACACTTCGGCAGTATCGACCATTTGGGGTATGGCCTTAGGAGAAACAAAACTACCAAAATCGATAGTATCAAAGCCAACGCGAAGTAACGATTGGATATACTGCACTTTATTCTCTGTTGGAATAAAGTCTTTAATACCCTGCATGGCATCTCGTGGGCATTCAATAATCTTTACGTTGTTTTGCATTTAGTCAAAAAAAATGAAAAGATAAAAATACTATTAATTTAGTTAAGCTATTAACGATTTTTAAATAGAAGTGATTTAAACTTTTTTGATTGAAGCGAAAAATAGCTGATTTTTATTCGTTTTGAAGCCTTTTTTGCACTTCATAGCAGCGTTACGAAGTAATAAAAAGACGAAAAAAGGGTGAAAAGGAGCATTTTGCAGCCAATTGAAAAAAGTTTAAATCACTTCATAAATAATTTTTTGAAACGAACTATCCCCAAGACAAATCCTAGGGGAAATTCTTTTCGATTTATCTGTAAGTTTAAATACAATTAAACGACTTTACCTTTATCTTATAGAATGCATTGAAAAACTTTAAATGAGTTAATAAATAACCATACCGTGAAGCATATTAATTTCCTTTTTATTTTTTTTATTTCCTGGTCTTCTTTTGGTCAAAGCACAGCAAATTATACGGTCACTTTTGAAAGTATTTGGGAATGGACTGCCAGCAATGCCACCGATGGTCAAAGTACCATTGATTTACCTTCAAATGCCCATTGGTCACCATTAGTAGTTACGACACACCAAACTGCAAATACTTTTTTAATGATGGGAGCGGCTGCTTCTCCTGGTATTGAATCCATTGCAGAAACTGGTGCTACAAGTATTTTTGTCACTGAAGTTAATAATAATCCTGATGCCGATAAGGTGATTGTTGGCAACGGACTTGATAGTGCCAAAGGAACCATTTCCATAAACAGCTTGGAGGTTAGCGAAAATTTTCCGTTAGTTACGCTGGTTTCAATGATAGCCCCTACCCCAGATTGGTTTATTGCCGTTAATGGTGTTACCCTAAGGTCTGGAAATAATAGCATTAACAATGGGTGGAAAGACACATTTACGTTGGATTTGTTTCCTTACGATGCTGGTACCGAAGACGGAGACGGTTATTCTTTAAACAATGCAGATAGCAACCCCATAGGAGTTATAACAAGTCGATCGAATATAACACCTTTTAATAATAAAAAAATTGGCACTGTTACCTTTACATATAATTCATCGACCCTAAGTACAGAAACTATTAATAAGATTGATATGGTAAAAATATTCCCAAATCCCACTAGAGGAAGCATTACGATTTCCCATCTTCAAAATATTGAATTAAAGGCTATTGAAGTGTATAACATATTAGGCTGCTTAGTAAAACAAATAGATGTTAAACAAGGGGTATCAAAATTAAATGTTAATCTGACAAACCTGAATAAGGGTATTTATCTATTAAATTTAAAAACTATAGATGGTGCAAACAGGTCACAAAAATTAGTAATCAACTAAATATTAAGTATATAATTGAAGGGTAAGCGATAAAATTTACGTTTTAACGTTTTTATTATTCATCTTTTTTATTAAGGTATACATTTGGAAAAATGTTTAGCCCTAATGAATATTTTTACTACTGACCCTAAATCCTTACTTCTTTCGATATTTTTATCGGTTTCATTTTATATGGTCTCCGGACAGCATAAATCAGAACCTGGTTGTGGCACCATTACAACGTCTGAATCCCTTGAATATATACAGAGCATAAAACCACAAATTAAGCAATACGAACAAGCATTTTATTTTAGTAAATCCGGTAAAGGTAGTGCTCGTAAAATAATGAATTCCATTCCTATTAAAGCCCATATTATTAGGTCTTCAAATGGTACAAACGGCCTTGACATTTTAGATCTTAATAAGGCTATTGAAAATCTTAACGCTATTTATGCAGAGGCCTTTATGGAGTTTTTCCTATGCGATGGTATTAATTATATAGATGATGATGCCTTTTGCCATTTTAAAAAAGGCAACGAAAGTGATTTAAAAGAAACAAGCTATACCCCTGGTTTAATAAATATTTATTTTATCAATTATTTGGAAGACACTTCCGAGGAAAGCATTTGTGGCTATAGTAATAATGTTGGGAGACATAATGATATCATTGTTATGAAAAACAGCTGTACAACTAATGATTCTTCTTTAGCACATGAATTAGGCCATTTTTTCTCTTTAACGCATACACATGGGCCTGATAATAGTAAAATGACCACTGAATTGGTAGACGGGAGCAACTGTGATACAGATGGTGATGGTATTTGTGACACACCAGCAGACCCTATGCTCTCCAACAATAATATTAATAATTTTTGCGAGTTTACAGGCGTAGAAACAGATGCAAATGGGCAGACCTTTAACCCCGATACAGGTAATTTAATGTCCTATTCCAGAAAGTCATGTAGAAACCATTTCACATTTCAACAACTGGCTAGAATATATGCTTTTTATCAAACTACGAAAAACTATTTAGCCTGTCCTTCGTTTAACGCTAATTTTACTGCCGATACTAGTGTGACCTGCAAGGAAACATTAACTGTGAATTTTAAAAATAATTGCTCTAATATTACCCATTGGCAATGGGATGTAGACTCAGATGGTATTATTGACTATACAGTTCAGAACCCTTCGCATACCTACGATACAGGGATATATGATGTAACACTTACAGTTTCTAATGCGTCTAAAACGATAAAGAAAACCTTTTCAAAATTCATAAAAGTTGGTACAGAAACAAATCCTTTAGAAGAAGGTTTTGATGGTTTTGAAATAGCGGGAGACAAGGGCTGGACAACAATAGATGCTTCTGAGAATGGTTATAATTGGTATTCAAATTCAGGAAAAACAGCTACAGAGGGCACCGGGCCTTTAAATGACAATACCCTAAATGGCACCACAGGAACCTATATTTATGCAGAAGCTTCTGGAGCGGAACCAGGGGATGTTGCCGAATTTATTTCCCCATGTATTAACATAACAACGCTATATACCGAGTTGGAATTTTCATATCATATGTTTGGTAAAAATATAGGAGCATTACATGTAGATATTAAAACCGATAGCGGTTATATTAATGATGTCGTTCCTGCACTTTATGGCAGTCAACAATCCAATCAAAATGATGCATTTTTAAAGAAAACCGTTGATCTATCTTCTTATGTAAATCAAACTATAAAAGTTCGTTTTAGAGCTATAAGAGGTGCCAGTTGGGATGGTGACATTGCTATTGACGATATTCTCATTAAGAATGTTGAAAAAGAACAAAACCCATCTAATACATTATTAGATATAAAAGCATATCCAAACCCTATTATAAGCAATTTGCTTTATATTAAACATAGAAACACGGAAGCTTTTTTAAGTTATCAGATTTCTAATTTAGTTGGACAAGTATTCTTATCTGGAGCATTAACCAATCAGCCAATTAATGTGAGCAGTTTATCTTCTGGAACTTATTTCTTAACAATTAATAGTGAAAATTCTAGAATCGTTAAGAAGATTGTCAAGTAATTTAGGATTGAACAAATAATAGGATTAAGAATTAATGGCAATACCAAACTGTATTCAAGAATTTTAAGCAACTTTCACGCTTACTTTTCAAGCAAGGCTTTATTAATTCGTTTTACAAGGCTTGGGCCCTCATAAATAAAACCGGTATAGATTTGTACTAAGTCTGCACCAGCCTCTATTTTTTCAATCGCATCTTTCTCGGTATGTATACCTCCTACTCCAATTATAGGAAATGCCTTATGGCTCTTATCTGATAAATATTTTATAACCCTTGTACTTTTATCTTTTATAGGTTGGCCGCTTAAACCTCCATGGCCTATACTTTCAAGTTGTTCTTTTGGCGTTTTTAAACCACTTCTGTCCATAGAGGTATTACTAGCTATAACACCGTCTAATTTTGTTGCAGCTACAAGCGCAATGATCTCATCTAATTGGCCATCATTTAAATCGGGAGCTATTTTTAAAAGAATTGGTTTTGCACTTCGACTGTGCTCGGTATGACCATTTTCGAATGTTGCATTTGCCTTTTGTACAGCGCCTATTAGCTCTTCTAAATAATCCTTATCATTTAATTTAGCATGACTTCCTACGTTCGGACAACTAACATTAAGCACAAAATAGTCAACATAAGGGTGCAATGCATTAAAACACTCTAAATAATCCTTGGTATAATCTTCAGGTTTTGTATGGGTATTTTTTCCAATATTACCACCAATAATCAATTTTCCCTGATTCTTTTTTAATTGAGAAATAGCAGCTTCTACCCCTTCATTATTAAACCCCATTCGGTTAATAATTCCCTGGTCGCTTTTAAGCCTGAATAATCTTTTCTTAGGGTTTCCAGCTTGTCCTTTGGGCGTTACTGTGCCTATTTCAATAAAACCAAAACCAAAATTTGCCAGCTCGTTATATAATACCGCATTTTTATCAAAACCTGCTGCTAAACCTACAGGGTTTTTAAATGTTAATCCAAATAATTTTCTCTCTAACTTAACATTTTCAATGACGTACAAACTTCTAAAAACGGCTTTAAAACCAGGGATTTTAGAGGTCATTTTTATCAACGAAAATGTAAAATAATGAATCTTTTCAGGATCGAATAAAAAAAATAGAGGGCGAAGTAGTAATTTGTACATCCAGTATTATTTATGCAAAAATACTTCTAAATAAAAAATTGGACAATTCAAAAGCAAAAAAAATTAATAATCGTATTTTTAAGCCCATAATAGCCATTGAACTGGTTTAAACTTTTTGGATTATAGCAAAAATTAGACATTTTGTGACCAGTTGAAGGTTTTTATTTGTTGCATAGCATCGCTACGGAACAAATAAAAGGCGAAAAGTGGGTGCAAAAGGGCAATTTTTTAGCCAATTATAAAAAGTCTAAACCAGTTCATTAAGTTATTTCGCTCAAACCACACCAAATTCAAATTTTATTTAAAATGATCACAAAAGAAAACATCATAAAACGATTTGTAAGTTACGTTACTATCGATACGGAATCCGATCCAACCTCAGAGACTACGCCTAGTACAAAAAAGCAATGGGATCTGGCTAATAAGCTAGCCGAAGAACTTAAAACTATTGGCATGCAAGAGGTTAGCATTGATGCTAATGCATATATCATGGCAACCTTACCAAGTAATGTGGATTATGATGTTCCAACCATTGGATTTATTTCGCATTTTGATACCTCACCAGATTTTACAGGCGCTCATGTAAATCCTCAAATCATTGAAAATTATGATGGTCAGGATATCGTTTTAAATGCAGATGAAAATATTGTATTATCTCCCGACTATTTTGATGATTTACTTTTATATAAAGGGCAAACCTTAATAACAACCGATGGCAACACGCTTTTGGGTGCGGATGATAAGGCTGGAATTTGTGAAATTGTATCGGCTATGGAATATTTAGTGAACCATCCAGAAATTAAACACGGAAAAATAAGGATCGGATTTACTCCCGATGAAGAAATAGGTCGAGGTGCACATAAATTTGATGTCGAAAAATTCGGTGCAGATTGGGCCTATACTATGGACGGAAGCCAAATAGGCGAATTAGAATATGAAAATTTTAACGCTGCCAGTGCCGTAGTAAAAGTAAAAGGTAAGATTGTACATCCTGGATATGCTAAGGGAAAAATGATAAATTCTATGTACATCGCTCAGGAATTTATTAATTCTTTACCACGGATGGAAACTCCAGAACATACCGAAGGGTATCAAGGGTTTTTCCATTTGCATACTATGAAAGGAGATGTTGAAGAAACAGTTTTAGAATATATTATTCGCGATCATGATAAAGGTCATTTCGAGGCACGCAAAGAAGTTATGCAAAAGCTAACTAACGAATTAAATTCGCAATACGGTAGGGAAGTTATTACCACCGAAATTAAAGATCAATATTATAATATGAAAGAAAAGGTCGAGCCTGTAATGCATATTGTAGATATTGCAGAAAAAGCCATGAGACAGCTAGAGATCCAACCACTTATTAAAGCGATTCGTGGTGGTACCGATGGCTCACAATTGAGTTATATGGGATTACCATGTCCAAATATATTTGCCGGCGGACATAATTTCCACGGCCGCTATGAGTATGTGCCTGTTGAAAGTATGATTAAAGCAACAGAAGTGATCTGTAAAATTGCGGAGTTAACAGCTTTAGAGAAATAAAAAAACCTTTAGTCCATATCGATCAAAAAAACAGATCTGTATTTTGACTCTGAAACATATAGTAGAAAAGATTATAAATCTTTGAATTTGCTTTTTATTTCAGAATAATTTTCTGACATTCACATTTCTTAAATAAATTTATGGATCTAGACCAGCTTATTTTAAAATTCCAGCAAAAAGACGAAAGGGCTTTTGAAAGTTTGTATAACATGTACAGCGATAGTATGCATGGCGTTATATATAATATCGTTAGAGACCATAACATAGCAGAAGAAGTCATGCAGGACGTTTTCATTAAAGCATGGCATAAAGCAGATACTTATTCTAGCAAAAAAGGTCGTTTTTTTACATGGATTTTGAACATTTCCAGAAATGCTGCCATAGATAAAACACGGTCTAAAAATTTTAAGAAGTCAAAACAAAACCTAGATGCCAATTTTTTCGTAGATATACTTGAAACCAGTGACAGCTTAGATAATAAGACAGATGCCATTGGTGTTAGTAAATTTGTAAACAAGTTAGCGAAAAAATGTATAGAGGTTATTGAGCTTTTATATTTTAAGGGCTATACACAAACTGAAGCATCGGAAACTCTTGACATGCCCGTGGGAACCATTAAAACCAGAAATAGAAATTGTATTAAAGAGTTAAGAAGCATGGTTTTAAATTAATTTATGGATATTAAAGCATACATAGAATCTGGAATATTAGAGCTATACGTAGCAGGTACACTTTCTAAAAAAGAAAATAAGGAAGTGTATAATCTTATGCAGCAACATCCTGAAATATTGCAAGAAGTTTTAGAAATTGAATCTGCTATCATAAAATTAACCGCTTCGGCTTCCCAACTAAAAAATAATGATTCATTACAGAACATAAAGCAAGCATTGGGTTTTAATATTAATGATGGCTCCAAGGTTATTTCTATAACTAAACCAAAATATAACTGGCTAACTTATTCGGGTTGGGCAGCTTCTATAATTTTAGCTTTAGGCTTGTTATGGACCATCAATCAAAACAATCAGTTAAGATCCGATATTCAAATATCTGAAACGCAGCAATCTTTATTAGAAACTCAAATTGCCAATTCAAAAAACAGCTTAATCGAGGCTAAAAATTTGATAAGTGTTTTACGCGACAACAATATTACTCAAGTACCTTTAGCAGGTCAAGGTCATTTTGCCGATACATATGCCAAAGTCTATTGGGATAAAAATTCGCAGCGAATTTTCTTGGATGTATTGGGTTTACCAGAGCCTCCTGAAGGAAAGGTCTATCAGGTTTGGTCTTTAAAATTAAGTCCGCTAACACCTACCAGTTTAGGAACCATCGATAATTTTATCACTGATGAGAACAAAATATTCGAAATAGAAAATGTAAACGAAAGTGAAGCATTTGGTATTACTTTAGAACCTGCTGGCGGTAGCGAATCACCAACTATGGAACAATTATATACCTTGGGTGTAGTGACATCAAGTTGATAATAACTGCATGAAAAAAATAATAAACCTCCAAAGCAAAAAAATCGTATTTGGACTTCCGTTACTTATTATTGGGTTGATGGTGTTTATTGTTAAATCACCAATGTTTCAATTAAACCCAGATAAATTGGCCATTGGTGTCACGTTTGATCTATTATTAACGGCACCGTTCATTTACTTTTTGCTCATTAGAAAAACCAATATTCCAAAAACAACAATGATTCCCTTTATAATTTTTGGAATGGTTATTTGTTCGGTGATACTTCCTTCTGAAAATCAACATTACCTCAACCTTTTTAAAATCTGGATACTTCCAATCATAGAATTATCGGTTTTATCATTTGTAATCTATAATGTTAGAAAAGGCATAAAAAGATATAAAGAGAAAAAAACATATGTTTCTGATTTTTTCTCAACCTTAAAAAATACCTGTTACGACATACTCCCAAAACCTGTTGTTATTCCGTTTGTAACGGAAATTGCCGTTTTTTATTATGGCTTTATTTATTGGAAAAAAAGAGAATTAAATGAAAATGAATTCTCATACCATAAAAATAGTGGCACCATAGCGTTGTTAATCGCCATTATATTGATTGTTGCCATAGAAACTGTCGTATTACATATAGTATTAGCTAAATGGAGTCTTATAGCTGCTTGGATCTTAACTTGTTTAAGTATTTATTCTGGAATACAAATTTTTGGTTTTTTAAAATCAATGATTAAAAGACCCATAGCCATAGAGCATAATACACTTTACCTTCGATACGGTATTATGAACGAATCTACTATGGACCTAAAAAATATCGACTCCATAGAGATTTCGTCAAAAGACATTAAGAATAACAAGGAAATTAGAAAATTATCATTTCTCGGAGAACTTGAGAATCATAATGTCATTATCACATTAAAGACAGAACATACCTTAATTGGACTTTATGGGGTTAAAAGAAAATTTAAAGTTTTGGCCTTACACGTTGATGATAAGATTGAATTTAAAAACCGTATTAATAAAGCCTTACTATAGGCATATAAATTAAGTACTACCTGGTCCCAAGGGTACGAAGTATCAAATTTACCTCCCCATAAAAATGGCTTCAATTCTAGATGTATAGCTAACCCTACTTCTAAAAAATGAATCTCATGACGATAAGAAATCTCCAAAAAAAACGGCTCCGAATGAAGAAGAAATAGCTTCTATTAACACCTTTGACCATTTTTTTAGAGCAAACCAAATGGTATAACAGCAAACTTTTGTTATCATACCATTTACACCTTGAATTTACCCAATAAAACACGTCTTTTTGTGCTTTATTTCGTTATAAAAATAAACCAGAACTATAGCTATGCTTGATTTTTACGCCTCATCTATCACAAAAATTCTTCATTTTATTTTTGGGTAAATTCAAAGTATAACTGGTATGACTTTTGTGAATATGATCGCTCGTATCGCAAAAATAAATATCTTTATGTTGCACTTGGCATAAGTATTGGGAAATTAACCTAAAATCCCGCTGAAAAAGCGGGATTAGCCTGCCGGCAGGCAGCTACGGTCTACCCACAAATCATGATCTTCTGTGCTTTCTGTATAGGTTTGCCGTACCAGCCTCGCAGACCGCTTTTTATAGAGCGCTCAGGTCTCTCTGCTAGTTGTTGGGAAAATACCATAGGGCTGTCCCCGACCTTTCGGAAGGGGACCGAGCGTTTAAAAATAGTCCAGTGGACTATTTTAGCGTAGGTGCCAGACTGCGCGAAGGACTAAAAAGCTTCGAGGAACAGGAGCATTGGCGTTGGCCATGGCGGTGGGGGCGACGCGAAGTTTTGGGCCCGGTTCTTCTCTGGCGACAGCATGAGAAGAAATACCTCTCGAAAGGGCGTCTTTTCTTTTGTTACTTTTCTTTGGACGAGCAAAGAAAAGTAAGTAAAAAGGGAAATAAGCTTTTGTTCTTTATATTGAAAAAAGATGTGGGTACACCGTAGCTGCAGGCAGGCAGGCAGGTTCAACTAGCTGTTTTGAATGCATTGCTTCGCAATTTTTCAAAACAGAGATATCAAACCTGAGATCCCGTTGAAAAAGCGGGATTAGTTCAACTAGCTGTTTTGAATGCATTGCTTCGCAATTTTTCAAAACAGAGATATCAAACCTGAGATCCCGCTGAAAAAGCGGGATTAGTTCAACTAGCTGTTTTGAATTCATTGCTTCGCAATTTTTCAAAACAGAGTTTCACTAATAAAAATGCAATAGATTTAAAAAGTATCGTCTTTTTAAACAAAGACCCTCTATAATCGGTTTAATGAATTCGGAATCAGAAAACAGTAAAAAACTTAATGATTTTTTTGGCAGGGAATATAGGGCCCTGAAGGTTTATGTGAACAATAGAATAAGGGATACGGCCAGTCGAAATGCTGAAGACATTATTCAGGATGTGGCCTTAAAATTATTCTCAGGAGCAGATAGATATGCCCCTATCAATAACGTAGCTGGTTTTGTTTATAGATCAATTAGAAATAAAATAATTGATATTATGCGAACAACTAAACCAACAGAACAAATAGAAATCGATAGTGAGCTTTTAGATTTAGCAGAAATGATTCACCAGTCAACAGACGATCAAGTGTCAGAAGAAATGATTCCTCTTTTAAAAAAGAGTATTAAACAACTCAAACCAGGCTATCGGGATATTATTATAGCGGTAGATTTTGAAGGCTATTCATATAAAGAAATTTCTAAAGAAACCGGAATCCCAGAAGGTACGCTCATGTCCAGAAGACATAGAGCTATTGGCATATTATATAAAAAATTAGAATCAGAAATTAACAAACATAAAAATTAACATATCATGAAAAATTTTTTCACCCATAAATTCAGAAAAAAATCCCCATTAGAAATTGCCGGAATGATCATCTTTGGTGTTATTGCCATTACCGGACTGGCCATTTTGTTCGGCTTTGTAATTATGTGGTTGTGGAATTGGCTGATGCCAGAGATTTTTGGACTTACCACACTTAATTATTGGCAAGCCGTAGGGTTATTTATACTCTTAAAATTATTACTTGGAGGCTGCGGTGGCAGCGGCAAATCGTCTAAAGGTTCGAAACGAAAATGTGATGATAATTCCAAAAGTGATTTTTCAAAATGGAAACATTATGACAAATTTTGGGAAGAGGAAGGTGATGAACTTTATAAAAAATACCTCGAACGAAAGACCGATCCGGCCCAAGCAAACGAATCTCAATCTGAATAGCTTTAAATACCACAACCAATAATATTGCATTATGCACCTACTAATATTTGAAACAGACATTAAGTCAAAGAAAAAAGTAAAATCCTTAAAACCGATCCTTAATGAGCATGCTGACATTTTAAAATGGTCAATCGACCTCGAAGATATTGACAATGTGCTTAGAATTGAAGCTACCAATAATATTACAGAAAATGAGATCATTGATATGGTTAAAACTCGTGGCTTTTATATCGAAACATTAACAGATTAAAAAAGCGCCTGAATAAACCAGACGCTTTCCTCCAACAAACCAAAAAAACTCAAAATAAAAATGGTTTGAGCCCCCAAAAATTATTAACAATACTAGTTGTCAAATAACATCCTCTCTGATTCTACATGTCACTTGTTATCCAATCTATCATTATTCAACCATAACCGTTAAGCCAGAGTATCAAAAAATATTAAGAATAAACAAAACGAACACATAGAAACCTTTTCATGACCAACTTTAATTATATTTTATGAATACTTTTTTCCATTAATGGCCCTAGCTCAAAAGTACTTTCCAAAAGTTCCTTTTTCAATCTTTTTGACTCATCAATTTTGCCCGTGGATTTATAAATTTCAGCCACATGGTATAGCACTTCAGGTTCAAACGTTTTTTCATTAACATAAGATTCAACTATTTCCAATGCACGATCTAAATTTCCATTCTTAAAATGAGTCCAGGCCAATAAATCGTAGGATTGCGCTGTTGGTCTGTTCTCAATTTCTTCATTTGCTATCTTTAAAGCCAACGAAGCGCTTTCGTTTTCTTCAGCAAGCAACAACGCATTATACTTGTTATACATATCTCCATAAAGCTTATTTTGCATAGCCAGATCATATAACCTTAATTGTTCGTTTTTTAAATCCAGGTCCTGTTTATATTCAGCTATTTCAGCTTTTAACAAATAGTAATCTGGAGCATTATAATTTTTAGTCACTGCATTTAAAATACGAAGTGCTTCATCTGCATTTTTTTCGTGTGAATAAACAATCCATGCAATACCTTTTTTTGCATAAGCATCGCTGGGGTCTAATTTCAAGGCTTTTAAATAATGAGTATATGATGCCTGAATATTCCCGGCATGCCCATAATAATCTGCTAAATTTGTATAGACCCATTGTTTCGTTGGTGGAACGTTAGAGGATTCGGCAATGACTTTAGCTTGTTCCATATACCTAATAGCGGCATCTAGATTTCCCCGATGATCCGACCATTTTGACAAACGTATGAGGTAATCAAAGTCTGAATCGTCACTAATTTTATCCAAATAACTTTTTGCTAATTGATAACTACCTAGTTCTAAGTACACATCAAACAACATTTTTTGGGTCGCTTTCAAAGCTTCGCCATTAGCTTCCGCTTTTTTTAATAGCTCTAAGGATTCTTTAAATCTATGCTGTGAAATATAATTTCTAGCTAAAGCTCTTAAGTATCCAGATTTATTAAATTTAGTAAGCACATTAGCTTGTTTTAAATTTTCTTCAGCTTTAATTAATGCCTCGATATGACCTGTTCTGCTAAATATTTGAGATTGAGATGCTGCAGCTTTTGCTAAATATGGAAATTGATCTGGTTCTTTTTCTAACTTTTTTTCCCAAAATTTAAAATCTTCCATTGCAAATTGCAACATCTCATTATCCTTTATTTCTAAGTATCCATCATAATCGTCACTACTTGTTATTTTACTTGGCCTATCATGACAGCTTACAATAATTAGTAATGGCATGACCAGTATTAATTGATTTAATAGTTTCATTATTTTGTGTTTTTTGGTTATTGTCTTGTTTAAACCCTGAAATAAGGATACTAAAGCTCCTTATTTCAGAATTAATAATTTTACCAAGGAGAGGCCAAGTAAGGAAATGAGCTTAAAAAAGCTTTATCGTTTTCATCCACATTATCATTAGACAATGTTGGGTTTTCCATAAAATCTTCTCCTCCAAAAATTAATAGTAATTCAACAGTAATAACATCGTCGGCCAAAGCTCGACCAGTTAAAACATTCGTCCCATCGTAAAAAGTTGTTGTTCCATCTAATGATACATTTAAAACATCGGTAGCTAGAAGTCCTGTGAAGTCTGCAGAAGTTTGCCCTAAAGCATTCATGTCCCCTGGGTTTGCAAATGCAGGACTCAAGGCTTCCAAATTTGTTTGAAACATACTTTGATATGTTGCATTTTGGTTTGAAGGTGCAGTAACATTAAACATGTCCTTACTTGCAGCATTCACAAATACTGTATTTACTGCGGGTCTCCCCATCTGATCTTCTTGAGAATATGTTCCAGAAAAATCCAATTGGTTTTCGTCCATTATAGTATCGTCATCATTTGAGCAATTAAATGCCAACAATGAAACGGTAAATGCAACAGTTAATATCTTTATAGTTTTCATAATTTTATCTTTAATAGTTATTTTATTTCCTTTTTGACTCTACCCACGTATTAATGGTTCCAGATCCACCAATCATAGACTTAGGTACTTCTACCACAATAGAAAGTACATTGGTTCCCTGGAAAGTATCACTACCAGGACTATTAAAGCCTGTAGCTGTACCATCAAGAATGGCACTGTACTGTGCAAAATCGAAGAAGAAAGGATCGTCTCGAGGTCCAGCGAAAAAAGTCATACCACCATTAGTAGCAACATTTGCGCTAGAGCCATAAGACGTGATATCTACATAACCTCCAACAGTTGCCGATGTTTCTATAACACTCGTTATACCAACTTGTGAGGGCGCTACCGGACCGAAAAAGTACATTTTACCATCTCTTGGAATGGCTTGAATGACCAGATCTTCAACATTATCGCCTGTATTATCAATGTTAAATTCAATTAAAACATTTTCATCAAACACGGCACTGGCTGTTGCTGACGGACTTAACAATCCCTGAAGGTTCGCTACAAACACCAGGTTATTTGTATTTTCGCCCTGAAAGGCATAAAAATCGGTGATATCGCTATCACCGCCTGTTACTGCAGGTGCATCTATATGATCTGCTGCTAGTATGAAGAAACTAGCTATAGCTACAACTCCAATTCCTAAAACTTTTTTTAAATTTTTCATGTTTTTGAGATTTTAATTATTAGTTATTTTTTGTTCTCACCCATACCTACGAAAAAAGGAAAGTAGCGGTTTTGTTAAAATTATGTTAAAACAAAAGATGCATTTTAACTTTTCCTGGAAGGTCTACCTTTTCTTGGGATGGCTTGAATTACCAGATCTTCTACACTATCGCCCATATTATTAATGTTAAATTCGATTAAACCATTTTCATCAAACACGGCACTGGCTGTTGCTGTTGGGCTTAACAACCCCTGAAGGTTCGTTACAAATACCAGGTTATTTGTGTTTTTGCCCCAAAAGGCATACAAATAGATAATATCGCTATCACTATCTGTTAATGCAGGTGCATATTTATGGTCTACTGCAATTATGAAGAAACCAGCTAAAGTTAAAATTCCAGTTCCTAAAATTTTTTTTGAATTTTTCATGTTTTTGAGATTTTGGTTGTAATATTTTTCGCTCTTATTTTGTATATACGGAAAAAATAAAATAACGGTTTTGTTAAAATAATGTTAAAATAAAAATTTGTAAAATCTCTACGGAAACCCCGACGCAGAGCGTCGAGGAATTCTTTTCGATTAATTACTTAAAACATTACTTTTACATGATATAAAAACAATACTATGAATCCGTCTGCACAGGGTTGGATAAAAAAGCTCCTAAAGGAGATTGAAAAAGAGAAGTCTATCTTTAATTTCAATGAAGAAGCCTTTTATCATGCCCTAAGAAATTGTGGTTTTATATATGGAAGTAATTTAGAGGTAGTTGGAGGTATTATTAATAAAAAAGATCTTACCGAAGATGAGCTTTGTAAAATAAATTTACTTTTAACACTACTGTACACCCATAATAAATCGAAGTCTGAAATCCCTTTTGTTGATAGTATTATAAATTTTTATACCGATATAAATGAGCTTAAAATTTCGTTCTTTCAAGAATTATTGGGTGGAAAAAAATCCAGCGAACAACTTGAAGGAATAATTCACAAGCGCATACAAATAGATGCTAATGTACTGACTAAAAATTTTAATTATTTTATTATAAATGCTTTACTTTTTGTTGATGTACTGGCTTACCGGGAGTTTTTAAAGAACAATACTATTTCGATTGATTATATAAGAAACCTAGAAGCTGCCATAGAAGCTATTTCTTTAGATGTTTTAAATTCCAAAACCCTAAAAAATCAATATGACGAAAGTTTAATAAAGCTCTTTGAATCTTCGCTACGGTTTAAAGATAACGTTCACGTAAACTATAAAAAGGCCATAGAAATTATAAAAACGAAACAAGAAAAATATTATATTTTAGATTTAGCTTGTATGGCCACATGGGGAGATAGAACTATCGATGATAAGGAACAACAATTTTTGATTCAATTGGGTACCGATTTAAATCTTCATACATCTCGTATCAATCAATCTATAAATACCGTTAATCATTTTTACACTGCGAACAAAGACAATATTGCGCTTTTAAGCTCTAAAAATATTGTTCAGAGTTTTTACAACAACTCTAGTAAAATGGTAAATAAATTGATAACAAGAAATAGCAAGCGCTTGTATCAAGAACTTAAGGATAGCAAGGAACTTATGATTTTGTTATCGCAATCTACAGTTCGGGATTTAAATAATGAGGAACAAAAAAAAGTACAAGAACAGCTATTGGATATATTTAAATCCATACCAAGTCTTGCTATCTTTATACTTCCCGGAGGTGCATTATTATTACCTCTGGTCATTAAATTTATTCCAAAATTATTACCTTCTGCTTTTGACGATAATAGGATTGATGATTAACGCCAAATTAACCATGAAACAAAACATCATTAAATTATTTTTAAGATTAGCCATTAGCTCAAGTTTTCTTTCTGCCGTAGCAGATAGACTTGGGCTTTGGCTACAAAAAATATCTGTTTGGGGAAACTGGCAATCTTTTCTAGATTACACACAACTTATTAATCCTTTAATACCAAAATCCATAATTCCTTTTTTAGGATTAACGGCCACCATTCTAGAAATAGTTTTTGCTGTTTGTTTACTAATTGGTTTCAAAACCGAGTTATTTGCAAAATTAAGTGGATCCTTATTATTGCTTTTTGCTTTAGCGATGTGTTTTTCAACCGGAATTAAAGGTGCTTTTGATTATTCTGTATTATCGGCAGCGGCAGCGGCCTTTGCTTTAAGCGCTATGAAAGAAAAACATTATGAAATAGATACTATTTTGAATAAAGTATAGCTAAAGCAAACTTCTGTATCTAGTAAACACCCCATAAAAGGCGAGAATTCTCACCTTTTATGGGGTATTTACTTTTATACGGTTTTATGATTACAAAAAAAAGACGAATTCTATTTTATTTCCGTTAGCTTTACAGGCACTTACGAATCTCTAACTGGAAAAAATGGCATCTTACACTATAAAAGAAATTAACGGTATCTTAAAAGGTGAGCTAATAGGGCATACAACACAATCGATTGATGGACCAGAGCAATTACAAAATGCTGAAATTAACCATATCACTTTTATAGGAAGCGTTAAGTTTGTCAAGTATTGGGCAAACTCAAAAGCTTGTGCAGCTATAGTGAACGATAATTTAAAAGTAGAACCTGGAGACAATCGCGCATTCATTAAAGTAAAAAATGCCGATTTGGCCATGGCTAAAATTTTAGAACTTTATACCCCTCCTGCTCCTGAGTTTGATATCGATATTCATCCTACCTCCGTTATTCATGAAACTGCGAAAATTGGGAAAGGTTGTAAAATTGGTGCCCATTGCTATGTGGGCAAAAATGTAGAACTTGGTCATGGCGTTATTTTATACCCTAATGTTTGTGTTTTTGATGAAACAACCATTGGTAACAATACCATTGTTTGGTCTGGAACGGTTATTCGAGAACGTTCTATTATTGGAAACCATTGTATTTTCCATACCAATGTAAGTATTGGTGCAGATGGCTTTGGGTATCGACCAAGTGATGATGGACAAGGCCTTGTTAAAATACCACAAATTGGCAATGTTATTATTGGTCATTACGTAGAAATTGGGGCTAATTCTTGTGTGGATCGGGCCAAATTTTGCTCAACTATTATTGGGGATGGCTGTAAAATAGACAACTTAGTACAAATAGCACATAATAGTATTATGGGGCGCTCTTGTATTATGGCTGGGCATAGCGGACTTGCTGGTTCTGTAACTTTAGGCGATGGGGTTATTATAGGAGGAAGCGCTTCTATTAAAGATCACACCACGATTGAGTCTGGTGCTACCGTAGGTGCAGGTTCTGGTGTTATGAACAATGTAAAAGCTGGGGAAACCGTTTTAGGGTATCCTGCTCAAGATGCCAGAGATATGTTAAAACAATGGGTCGCCATGCGAAGACTTGTAAAAAAGTAGTTTTTGTTCTGTTAAATATCTATTAGACTTCTAAGTAATTTTATATATTCGAGTGTATATATAATTGGAATGTATACACTGGTAAACGTATCCCTACGTTGGCTGTAATTTGAAAAACAACACCCTAATTAAAGATTTGTACTATAAATAAAATTTGGATAATAGTAACAGCTATTGCAATTTTCTTGATAATTACTTTTATCTATAAGTATGAAAGGTTTTGTAAAAGAATCATTTGGTAAAAAGTGGTTAAGCGTATGGGGAAACAAAGTTTATTTCTGACAAGGTTCAATTTTCGTTAGTACAGCTGGAACAGCTTTGGTAATGTATCTTTTAAAATGGTCAAATATTTTGACCTTTTAGAAATCTAAAAAAATGGTATAACTTTATGTGTAAACCGGTTTTAAAACTGTTTCAGAATCGAGCAAGTTTGCGGATTAAAAAAACCAACTGATAAAAAAATTGGAATCGAATTTTAAGATTTGCTGATGTTTATCTTGAATGAAGACTTGAATAAGTTTTTCTATGGATTTGACTCAAGCAAATTGATAAAAGAAAAATAAAAACTGTTGACAAACAATACTAACCGTTACCTACAAGCTCTGAAAAAGCCAAACACGCAGTCAAGCACATTTCATTTCTTTCGTGCCTCAACAAATAAAAAGAGCTTGCCTTTTCCCAGCGCTCACTCAGAACAAAAATCAGAATTAAATAGGAATTTAACAAAATGTCCGTAAATTTGTCCGTGTACGTAAAAACGTCCGTGAATAATTATGGCAACAATTAATTTTTATTTAGACAAACCTGACAAAAAAGGGTTTGCACCAATTCATCTACGAATAAACTGTAACGGAAGCCAAGTTAAGGTTTCTACAGGACAGAAAATAGAACCGAAAAACTTTAATAAATCTAAACAGAAAGCGATTGGATTGAGTGTGGAATCTCACGAAATCAACCATTATCTAGATTTTCTAAGAGAACGAGCGGACGAGCTTCTGCACCATTCTAACAAAAAAACCTTTGTACAAGACGAAGTTAAAAGCGTATTGAACGAACATATCGAAAACTATAAAGAAAATAGCAATGTAAATATTGTGAAAGAACAGGTTACGCTTTATGGAAAACCTTTTACTTTTGTGGATTTATTTGCTGGAGCAGGTGGTTTTAGTGAGGGCTTTTTACAAGCTCAACATAACAATAAATTCTTTGATTTCGTTGTTGCCAACGATATCAATGAAAATTGCGAATTAACTCACGTTGTTCGTTACAATCATCAATTAGGTCTGGATGCTGAATTTTTAAAACAGGATATTACAGAACCAGACTTTTTAGACAACTTATTAGAAAAAATTGATGGTCAAAAAATAGATGTTGTTTGTGGTGGACCGCCTTGTCAAAGTTTCAGTCTTGCAGGAAAGCGAAAAAAATTTGATAAAAAAGACGACCTTTTTTCTCACTATTTAGAAGTCATTAAGGTTTTACAACCTAAATACTTTGTGATGGAGAATGTAAAAGGCATTTTGACCAAAGAAGGTGGTAAAATAAAAGAACTGATTATTAAGGAAATAAATTCTATCGTTGACACTAAAGAAATTCCATTACTAAATACTTTTATCAAAAAAATCCGGAAAGAATCAAATTCCTTCCTTTTTGATAGTATTGTAAAAAGGGTTGAACTTGAAAAGTTACTTGAAAAAGATAAGGAAACTGGAAAAGCTGATTTCATCAGCTTTGTAGAAAATAGATTTAAAAAACTGACACCAAAAATAGTAGACTACAAAACCAGTAAAACGGACGAAAATATCAATACAATTCGTCACGGTTTTAATCTTTTGTCCCGAACAAAAGAATGGAAAAAATTAAAGCGTGACATTATCAAAGAAAAAGATTTTTGCAATATTGATAGTGATGATTTCGCAAATGCTTTCACAGATTTCTTAACAGAAATAGGCTCTGAAAATATTATTTCAAAAATAGAGAATTCACTTAAAGCCTTAAAAGTTCCAAAAAGCTATAAAAAAGATTGCGAGGATATAATAACTGCGTTAAAAATCTACACAATATCTTTTGATGAATCCATTGAGATTTTAAAATCTCATTGTAACACATCACAAAAAAAGGAATTAGAAACTATTCTTGAAAATATTAGGCTTTACAAAATAGAACAACCATTTGTTGCTAACGCATCAAATTATGGCGTTCCGCAAAATAGAGAGAGAGTACTTTTCATTGGTTGTCGCAAAGACCAAAAGTATATTTCCGAAATTCCTGCAACAGTTTCCGAAGAAGAAAAAGTTACAGTTTTTGAAGCACTATACGATTTAGATTTTATTGGTAATAATCAAGAAGCTCATCGTTATGAAGAAATTGATATTTCTGCTAAATACAACGGAACTGCAAAGAAAATGGCTAAACTTCTCAAAAAAAGAAAAATTGATGGAAAGCCAATTTCCAAAGGCGGAAAATCATTTGCAGAATGGTCAAAAAAAGGTAGATTAATTGAGCGTTTCAAACCACAAACAAAACCATTTTACGTAAGGAATACAGAAGGTTTGGAGAACGGAGAAAAATTTTTCGACATACTCAACAATCACAAAACAAGTAATCAAAACGAAACCGTTATTGAAAGACTTGGAGTGATTTTAAAAAATGGTAATTATAAAGAAGCACAACCAGAGCTTGAGAAATTAAATCTTTCTACAAACAAGAGAAATTACAATGTTTTAAAACCAGACGAGCAAAGTTCTACGATAATGACTATTGCAGATGATTACATTCATTACAATTCGCCAAGGTCATTGACTGTTAGAGAAATGGCACGCTTACAGTCATTTGACGACTCTTTTGTGTTTCAAGGGAAACGATCAACAGGTGGGAATAATAGGAAAACAGAAGTGCCTCAATACACTTTAGTTGGTAATGCTGTTCCACCTTTATTAGCAAGAGCAGTAGCAAATGAAATTTTAAAACATATCAAGTGAGAAAACTTACAGGCTTAGAACAAGAAAAAATTAAATTACTGACCAAAAACCAAGTTTCTCTTACTTTAATTGAACCAACCGAAACCGGACTAAAAAAATCCATAATGGATGCAACTGGTTCTGTCCGAAGTTTTTTAAAAAGTGAAAACATCCACGATTACGAATTACAAAAACAAGGTACAGAAAGCAAAATAATGATTCCCGCAGTTATTTATACTGGTCTTAAGACTATAAAATCACAAGCATCTTTATATAGACCTTCGACTAAGAATGGAGACCCAAGAATTTGGTTTTATAGCTTAACAAAGGTTACAGATCCTAACGATATTATTGCTATTACATATTTTGATAGCCAGTTTCAAGTTTTCAACTTGACAAAATTAGATGTCAGAGAATTGATTAATTCTTCAATTCAAAATCCATTTCAGGATTTAATTAATACAATTAATACAACTGAAAATGAAGTTGCATTTGAACTTTTGGCAATGTTAAGAAAAATTGCAAATGCTGGTCCAATTCCTTCAATGGTAGATGCGGATACTTCTGTTGGTCGAACACTTGAAACAGCTCTTGGAATTGACATTAATTCTTCTAAACAGCCAGATTACAAAGGCATTGAACTTAAATCGTTCAGAAACAGCAGAACAAACCGTAAAAACCTATTTGCACAAGTTCCAGATTGGAAATTAAGCAAATTTAAAAGTTCGGCAGAAATTCTCGATAGTTTTGGTTACGAACGTGAAGATGGTTTTAAGTTGTATTGCACAGTTTCAGCAATTACGAGAAACTCGCAAGGTTTGAATCTAAGAATTGATAGCGATATTAAACAACTGATTGAAAACTCGGACAAACCAGAAGTTGGAGATTTTGTGATTTGGACATTGGACAAGCTTCATAACCGATTAAAATCAAAGCACAGAGAAACCTTTTGGGTAGAAGCTGAAAGTACAAGAATAAATAACAGAGAACACTTTCAATATAAGTTAGTGGAACATACTAAAAAGCCAATTACTTCTCAATTTGACTTGCTAATTGAGCAAGGAATAATAACCCTTGACCATTTAATTAAGCGAAACTTAAAAGGAAAAGTGGTCGAAAAAGGTCCATTATTTAAAATCAAACCGAAAGGAATTGAATTACTGTTTCCGCCGAGTGAAAGTTATAATTTAATAGTATAGCGGAATTGCCAACGCTTAAAGCCATACATATTTCCAGTCGAGCCGTCCACGCGACACCAAAACTGTAAAAAAGTATGTCTTCTCCAACGCTAACAAGTTTGCGGAAAGAAAAGCCTGCCAGATAACAAAGATGCATATAAAAAATAGCGGTTTACGTGCTAACGGGAAACTTTGGTCTGCTACGATTGATGGTGTGTATATCTACGATGACAAATCCTTTACTCCGTTCATCATTAATGAAGGTGAAGCCGGCTTTATGAGCAGCTATCATAATGTGGAAATAATCTTAGAAGACAAAACAGGCAATATTTGGTTTGGGGGACGGGAAAATAAAGGAGTTTTTCGATACGATGGAGAAGCCTTTACCAATTTTTCAGATACCAGTGTCTCAGATCGGAGTGTCTTTCCCGAATGACAAGTAAAAATAGTTGCTAACAAAGAACTGAGTTAAACAACAAGTGTTTTTTAATTAAACAAAGAAGGCCGATCCCCTCTTTCACCAAGCTACCACAATGAAACTATATCTTTTATCAGGCATAACAAACACCTAATTAACTCCAATTGAATTTATAGGGCAATCACCCCGCTACTCCAACCAAGCCTTAAAGTCCCTAACACGTTCGCGAGCTACAATAACTTCTTGTCCACGGTATGAATTTAGTTTTATTTGCAAACGTGAGTTGGTATAGCTTACCATGTCTTTTATGGCATTAATATTTACAAAGAATTTTCGGTTAACACGAAAAAAAGTTTGAGGTTCCAATTCTTTTTCCAGATATTCCAACGTGGTATCTAAAAGATAATTTCTACCCTCGACAGTATATAAATAAGTACCTTTATTTTCACTGTAAAAACACTCGATATCATCAATATTAATAAGTTTTAAATGCTGTCCTACCTTTACCGAAAAGCGCTTTTTATAGTCGCGATCTATTGGATTTACCAACAGTTTTTTTATGTCGTTAAAATCTAAAGTTACAGCCTGCTTTTGCGGTAAGCGTTCTTGATATTTTTTCACTGCCATTGCTAACTCGTCTTCATCAATGGGTTTTAACAAATAATCTATACTATTTAACTTAAAAGCTTGTAGCGCATACTCATCATAAGCTGTGGTGAAAATAACGGCACTTTTAATTTCTATAGATTCAAAAATTTCGAACGACAAGCCATCACTTAATTGAATATCAAGGAAAATTAAATCGGGATGTTTGTTATTTTCAAACCATTGTATCGATTCTTCAACAGAATGCAACATGGTTTGAGCTTCCATATTTAAGATTTTCAACATACGCTGTAACCGTCTTGCAGATGGTTTCTCGTCTTCGATAATGATTACGTCCATTTCTTATATATAAATTATTTTATTATTGTATTAGTTATCAAAGTTTCCAGCATTATTTCTTACTCCCAACGTTTATTCTCCCTATCCAAAAACTCATTGATCTTACGGGTTTCCCATTTTTTACTGAAGAATGCATTTTTACCAAATACGCGCAAAGCATGAAAGCCCAAACCAATGCCCCAAAAAAGAGGCGTAGAAAGTGTTCCAAAGTGCCAAATATAACCCTCTGCATTTACAGCAATAATAATAAAAATAAATAGGTTTATCAGCACATAACACAGTGCATGCCTATAAAACCCTTTTATCTCTTTTATCCTTTTTTGGGCTCGTAAATAAGCGTCTTCTCGTTTATATTCTGCAGATCTATGATTATATGCTTTCTTTTTCATCTTTTTGAATTTAACCCCAACGCATTTTTTCTTCTTCTTCTTCCATAAACTCCTGTATTTTTCTTTCTTCCCATTTGTGACCTAAAATACCATTGCTTACAAATACATGATACGCATGGAAACCCAATCCTATACCCCAACCTACCATTGGAAACCAAAACCATTGGTATCCCCAAAAGGTTTTATAATTAACAAAAGCCAAAAAAGGAACGACTAAACAATAGGCTATTAAATGATAATAAAATTCTTTAATGGCCTCTACCCTTTTACGAGCTCTTAAATATTTACTATTAATTTCTGAATCTGATAATTTTTTCATGATTTTCTATAACTTAATTCCAATGCTTATTGTCTTCTTCTCGCATATACTTTTCGATTTTACGTTTCTCCCAATCTCTACCAAAGGCACCATCATTAACAAAAACCCTAAAAGCTTGAATAGCCAAACCTATGCCCCAACCAAACATGGGAAACCAAAACCATTGAAAATCCCATGTTGTCCGATAGTTTATAAATATTAAAAACGGAATGACCAAACAATATGATATGAGGCTATAATAAAAGCCCTTAAGCTCTTCTACATGGTTACGTGCGCGCACATAACTATCGTCTATTTCTGTTTGTAATGGTGATCTCATAACTATAATTTGTTTTGTAAGCATGGGTATGGCCACTGCAAAGCTATTTGCTTCTTTGTTAATATTTACTTTTCTATTTGTTAATAGGTTATAACGCTGCTTAATATTGTTCAAGCCAACCCCACTGCCCTTTTTTACTATTTGTTTCGGCTGTAAATTATTTTCGACAACCAAATCATCACTATCTTCATAAATCCTTATATGCAAAGGTTTGGTTGATGTTACCATATTGTGCTTCACCGCATTCTCTAAAAGTAGCTGTAACGATAATGGCACGACCTTGCTTTCTGGGTTTGATGCTTTTTCCGGCATATCGAAAACAATGCTATCTTCAAAACGCATTTTGAGTAAAGACATATAGGTCTTTGCAAATTGTAATTCTTCATCTACGGTCACCAACTCTTTATCTTTTTGTTCTAAAACGTAACGATATACTTTAGACAAAGAGGTTGTAAATTTTTGTGCGTTTTCAGGATTTTCATCTATTAAACTGGTTAGAACATTTAAGCTATTGAATAAAAAATGTGGGTCCAATTGATTTTTTAAAGCATCAAATTTGGCACTGGCTGTTCCCGCAATAACCTTTTGTTCTTTTATTCTGTTTTGTTGATACTTGTTATAGTAATAAAAAACATGAAAAATGATAACGATGGTCAATGTTATCCACAATCCAAATTGATAAGGTTTAAATGTTTCATTTTCAATAAACCCATAAAAAGACTCACCATTAAGACTTAATGCTGTGAGTATTCTCAATGCAAACAATCCCATTAATGTAATAATGGCAGCTCCTATAATTCCAGCAAGCGTACGTTTTAGAACTTCTCCTTTTCTCCAATTAAGGCGATTAACGTAGTTGAAAAAATACATATTAGAAAACCCAAGCACAAAAGCATACAACTGGTTAAAAACAAATTCAATTAAAAGATCGTTCATGCTATCTCCCCTAAATCCATCGGACAGGAAATTACTTATCACGAAGATGATGCATCCAATAACAAATACGATAAGGATATTTTTAACTAATTTTGTCATAATATTTTTTAGCGTTACCTAATTTATTTTCCGCAAGATTCTAATATTTTCACTGCGCGTTCTTTTCCCCAATTAGGATGAAATGGTGTTTCTGGCTTAAAGTTAACAAAAAGTTCTATCGCTCTTTCCAAATCATTACAAAATGGTGTGATATCCTGTCCAAAATAACTTGCGCTTCCCATATCCCATTCTGCTTTGCAATAAACAACTCTTGGGTTTTCTGGCGCGATTTGTAGAGCCCTGGTATATAATTCAACGACTTTCCTCGATAAGGTCATCCCATACGTAGCGCCGTCAAAAGCCACCCAGGCAGTATGTAATAACGCTTGTAGTACTAATATTTCCGGGTTATCTTTTGAAATAGCTGTAGCATCATTAATTAAATCTTGTGCTTTTTTTAGTTGTGCTGTTAATTTTTCTTCGTCTTTTTCCCCAAAACTATCAACAATATTAATTTGTGCAGCATAATAAAGCGGTAACCAATTATCTGGTTCGGCTTTTGCAATACGTTCAAATATATTTGATGCTTCAGTTGGGTTATTGCTACTCCAAAGCCCAAAGGCCTTTTGCATGCCCGTTTCGTAATTAGTTTGAGAATGTATAAATCCTGAAACCAATAGTACTGTAATAATGATTAGATGTTTCATGTATTCGTTTTATAGTTTTAATTATAAAGCAAATATCCCATGCTAATCCCTATTTTTAAAAACCGACTTACTGAACTGTTATTTTTTCCAGACGAAATGTTAAACTCTAAAATTAATTTACAATTTAACGCTATAAAAAAGAAGAGGCCGAATTCTAAGTTAAAAACCAAACCATTCAACCTCTTTCTTACATCAACACAAGAACTATTCACTACCTCTAACCTTCATTATACTTGAAGAATATTGGTACAGCATAAGATACTTTTACAGGTTTGCCTCGTTGAGTTCCTGGTTGCATTTTAGGTAATAACCCTATAATTCGCTCTGCTTCTGCTTCTAAAATTTTATCGGGGCCTCTAGATCTTATGCCAGTTATGTGACCTTTAGAATCTATAACGAATATCACAGATACCCGTCCTTGTATCCCCAACTCTAATGCAGCTTCTGGATATTTAAAATTATCCATGACATGTTTTTGCATTTTTTGTTGAAAACAATCTTTCATCTTTTTTTTAGGTTGCCCTTCGCACCCTGGAAAAACAGGTACGTTCTCTATAATAGCAAATGCCACTTGAACTTCTTCTTCTACTTCTTCTACTTCAACATCACTTACTTCTACAATCTCCTGAATAGCTTGTTCCTGTGATGTTTCGGTACTTTCAATAACAGTTTCTTCAACTTCCACCATATCTTCTACTATTTGAATAGACTGTTGAACAGCTACTGGTGGTGGCGGTGGTGGCGGTGCATTCACATTAACAATAGGAATTTCCTCTTCAAACTCACTTTCCACATCTAAAAGGTCTATGATAACATCCTCCCTTTCATAAGTTTTATATTCTAAAACCTGCCAGGAAAAGAGTAACATTAAATTAAGACCTATAGCAAAATAGATACTACTGTTTCTATTTATTTCTAATTCTGGATTTTTTTTAGCTTCCATGACCCTAATATTTATTGATAACCAAGTACCATTAATTACTAGTCTAAAACTATTGCATAATCAGTTAAACAACTATGATATTTATCATATTACTAAATATGCTTTGTATTCTTTTATAGTACTCTAAGATGAAGCGATCTGAATATAAATTTTATTAAAACTTTACTAAATCGCTTTCCCTTTAAACATTTTTGAGCTCGAAGTCGTCCAGTTTAAAATAATTTATTATTTTTACAGACCGAACAGTCGGTTTATTATATATTTATGAGCGATAAAAAAAATAAAGTCATTGAAGTAGCCACCAAATTATTTGCCGAAAAAGGGTTTGAAAATACATCAATGACCACTATCTGTCTGGAAGCTAATGTGTCTAAAGGACTAGTATATCACCATTTTAAATCGAAAGAAGCCATTTTGATAGAGATCTTTACAAATGTTACTAATAAAATGATTGAAATGAACGCACAACTAAAGCCTTCCCAAGAACCAAAACTTCAATTAGTACAATTAATTGAGACCATTTTTTGTCAACTTGAACAGGACAGGACCTTTTTTCAACTCAACTTAAATATTATGTTTCAACCAACTACCAGACAGATATTAAAAGAACAAATAGAAAAAAGAGCCTCTCTTTTATTTAACGCTGTAAAAAATATTTTTGACCAAATTTCACTAAAAAAAAGCACCGTGCTAAGTTACATGTTCATTGCAGAGATTGACGGTATTTCGCTAAACTATCTTTCTGTATTTAATGCATATCCCTTGGATATGGTTAAAGAAGAACTTATTAATAAATACAAACATTTTTGAATTAATTAAAATTGACAATGATTAGAAAATATAACGAAAAAGAAATCCCAGCCCTTATTCAAATATGGGAGCTTTCCTCAAAATTAGCACACCCCTTTCTAGATAGTGCATTTACTCAAATGGTAAAAAAGGCAATGGCAGAAACATATCTACCAAATTCCAATACCTGGGTCTATGAAGCATCGAATACTATCGTCGGGTTTATATCCATGATAGAAAACGAAATTGGTGGGTTATTTGTACATCCAAATCATCACTCTAAAGGTATTGGAACAGAACTGGTAAAACATATTAATCAATTTCACAAGCAATTGGAAGTTGAAGTCTTTAATGAAAATAAAATTGGAAAACCATTTTATGAAAAGCACGGGTTTAAGGTTTTTAAAGAATATATTCAAGAAGGGACCAATCAAAAAGTGCTACGAATGAAAAAACTATAAGCTACCATAAAGTATTAACAGGAACCTTATACATTAAAACAAGATACTTTAATATGCTTCAAATAGTTTTTTAATATTAGTTCTCTAACCCTATTTGCTTAGATAAAAGATTTATTATCTTAGTACGCATATAAGCGATATAACCGTATTCATACGGATATCCATACGTTGTAAGCAACTCTAGGGCGATAGTCAGCAAAAAAAAGTAATTAACAAGAATGGGGCAGACAGTAAAAAAACTAATTGAACAAAAGAACGTAGACGGATTGCGACAATTACTTACCGACAATCCAAATCTCGCAAACGAAGGCATTACTATTCCCTACGATTTTTTTTGCAGGACGAAAGCACATCCTTTGCATCGCATTTGTGATGCAGTGTTTGCCCGCAAAATGAGTGACGCAGAAGCGATAACCCTTGCCAAAGTATTTTTAGAGTTCGGGGCGGACATTAACGGATATAATGACGGCTCGCCACTTTTAGCCGCAGCAAGTCTTCACGCAGAACAACTTGGTATTTTCTACATTGACAACGGAGCAGATATCAACATCACCGATGAGAACGACAAAGCTTCCGCACTGCATTGGGCAGCCTTTTGCGGACGGGACAAATTAGTGGACAAACTCATCAAATCAAACGCTATTTTTGACGAGCCGGAAAAAACATATCAAAGCACACCGCTTGGTTGGGCGATACATTGCTTATCTTCTAATGACGAAGGCAATAGACACAATCAGTTAGCTTGTATCAAACAGCTCATTCAAGCAGGTGCGGACATTAAAAAATTGAGTACTGAAGCGAAAGAAAATTTACATTCATTTGCAGACAATGACCCTGAGTTAAAAAATATTTTGACATAAATTGATGTTTGACCAAGAAGAGTATGTTACTAGTCGAGTAGCCCGACGCAATGAATAATCATTGCGTTGAGGCTCTCACACCACCCCCGCATCAAGTGCGGGGGGTCTCGTATACGGCGGTTCGTAAATCATCACGCCAAGGCTCTTTTCACCCTTGGCACTTTCTTCTAGTTTAGGCATAGGCTACCTCTAATGCTCCTATGCGAGTTTTAAAGAGAATTACGTTCAGTCCTTCATCGCTTGTGAGACCTCTGATTTTGCTATCTGCTCATTTCCTGCAACTACTATGACCTCTGCTGATTGAAAATGACGTCTTTAGCGTTACTTCTCCAATAAACCAACTCGTGGTTATGGAGACCTCCCCTGATAATGGCATCTTCTTTATTCACACATTCTTATTTTATATTATGGAGTTCATGATAACGCTTCGCTAAATTCACTCGATTCCTGCCGTATCTACATAATTTCCTTTTTTTTGTTCGTTGGGCGTTACAATGATGTGCTTGCTTACCCAAGTAAATATGTCTCTGTATACGGTTCCTGCTTGGCCTGTCCTGAGCTTGACTCAGGGTCTGTACCGAGTTTTGTAGTCTCGCTTCCTTCTGATAAAACCTCACGGTTTTCTCCCTTGCGACTTACTAACGGTTCAAGGCGTTACCCCTGCCCGTAAGGGACTTGCTCCCTCTTGATTAATTATTTATCTTTCGATAAATTAAAGATGCCCATGCTGGGCACACACATTGTATAAAAATAATAGCCGAAACACTAGTAATTTCAAGGATTGTAGCCGCTTCAACTTACGTGTAAATTGATAGGAAAGTGCCACGCAATCGGCTACTATTCTTATACTTAACGTTAGCACCAATTAAAACCTAGTGATAACAACAAATTCCGAGAATGCCGTATAAATGTCGTTGATAAGTCACTATAAAATGAGAACATAAAGAATATTTTTACGGCATAAAATTAAACAGAATTAATAATGACTGAAATCGGAAAAAGAATAAAAGAAATACGATTGAAAAAAGGGTTATCTCAAGAGGAATTGGCTGAATCTTCTAAAGTAAACCTAAGAACAATTCAACGAATTGAAAATAATGAAACCAAACCAAGGGAAAAAACTCTTCAATTAATTTTTAATGCATTAGAAATAGAAATAATTGAGCGAGAAAAAAAGATAATTGATAAATATTTAATTTGGTCATCTTTTTTAACATTTTTGATAGTTCTATGCTCTTTACTTCCTTGGATTAAATTATTTAAATTCTACCAAAATGGAGAAAATATTTACAGAAATTATACAGGCTGGAATGGAGAATTAATAACTTTTGGCTATTACTTTCCTCATTGGCTAATTAGCTTATGTGTTATCTCTATTGGGTTAATCGTTGTAAGCCATTCTTTAGAGCTTATTAAAAATAAAAAAAGATACATTACGATACAGTTTGTATTATTGATTTGGTTTTTAATAGATTTATTAAGCGAGAGCTCTATAACAATATTTGATTTAAGACCTAGTTTATTTATTACAATAATAGCTGTGATTTTATTAATTTTCGCATACAGAAAAAAAGAAAGAAAAACTGGTGCTAGTCGAGTAGCCCGACGCAATGAATAATCATTGCGTTGAGGCTCTCACACCACCCCCGCATCAAGTGCGGGGGGTCTCGTATTCGGCGGTTCGTAAATCATCACGCCAAAGCTCTTTTCACCCTTGGCACTATCTTCTAGTTTAAGTATAGGCTACAACTAGTGCTCCTATTCGAATTTTGAAGAGAATTACGTTCTGTCCTTCGTCGCTTGTGAGGCCTCTGATTTTGCTATCTGCTCATTTCCTGCAACTACTATGACCTCTGCTGATTGAAAATGACGTCTTTAGCGTTACTTCTCCAATAAACCAACTCGTGGTTATGGAGACCTCCCTGGTAATGGCATCTTCTTTATTCACACATTCTTATTTTATATTATGGAGTTCATGATAACGCTTCGCTAAATTCACTCGATTCCTGCCGTATCTACATAATTACCTTTTTTTTGTTCGTTGGGCGTTACAATGATGTGCTTGCTTACCCAAGTAAATATGTCTCTGTATACGGTTCCTGCTTGGCCTGTCCTGAGCTTGACTCAGGGTCTGTACCGAGTTTTGTAGTCTCGCTTCCTTCTGATAAAACCTCACGGTTTTCTCCCTTGCGACTTACTAA
>NZ_JAQZAT010000012.1 GCF_028736925.1 Flavivirga sp. 57AJ16
GGCCGCCGGGGCGCTCGGGCCCATCAAGCCCAATTGGAGGGACCACCACATACTGCTGCCGCTGCCCCGTACAGAGCTCGAACTCAACCCCAACCTCTTGCCCCAGAATCCTGGGTATTGAATGCTGATCAACCCATCATATCAGTGCTTAAAGATCATAGAATACGGGGACCTTTATTTTGGAACGTGACACAATCACGCACCAGCTGAGGGTTACTTGCGGTAGTGCATGCTAGGGAACAGGGGGGGTCTTACTCAGTACGCCACTAGTTTTTAAAACTAGCGGGAGCGGGGGGTGGCTTCTTATTTTTATTTATTGCCTACTACACGGCACTCGTCAAAAACGAAGCGCTAGCGCATACGAGGACTAGCAGGGGTTATAAACAAAAACCACACTACAACTATCTAATGTGGCTTGTGTTTTTTCTTACTCGGTACGCCACTAGTTTTTAAAACTAGCGGGAGCGGGGTCTTTAACACATAAAAAAACCACACTTATTTATAAAATGTGGTTTCTTGTCTTTATTTCTTACTCTTGCCCGCCACTAGTTTTTAAAACTAGCGGTAGCGGGGGAACGACCCAAACCTAATTATATTTAAATTCTATATATATTTTATTATTTGAAGGTAATTGTGTTTGAATACTTTTAATTATTTGACCTTTTTCGTCTGTGATAAATTGGGTTTCACTAACCTCTAAAAGAGAGTCCATTTGTTGTAAAAAAACTTTTTTACTTATAATGTATCCTTTTTCATTATAATCTAAATTTACAAAAACTCCATTTTTATAATCTTTAATTGTTTTCTTTTTTATTAAATTTTTTGTGTATATATATTTATTAACCTTTAAAGTGTCTCCATATTCTATAGAGATTTCAGAAGTTAATTTCTCTCCATTACTATAAAATAACTCTGTAGTATTCCCAATTTCATCTTCATCTTTAAATTTTGAAGTAACTATTGTTTTTTTCTTTAATCCATTATCATTATAAAAATACTCGTAATTTATATTGATAGTGTCTTTAATTTTATTATCTCTATACCCAAGATATAGTCCTTTTGATATCTCATTGTTTTTTTTCCAAAATTCGGATGTTGATAATATTCCTAATTCTGAAGATTCATTCTTAGAATAAAACAAATCGCCATTATCTCTATAATAATTTGTAGATTTCAAATGTTCTTTGTTTATTATTTTCTCTTTAAAAACAATGACTTGGTTTTTATTTATCTTACTTTTTTCGATTGATAAAGTATCTATTAATGCCCCAGTAGAATCAACTTGAAATTCGTAAATAATTCTTTTTTCCTTTAGAGAATCTATTTCCTTTATTAATTCTAAATTGGTTTTGGTTTTTTCAATGCAACCTTGTAACATGATTGCTAATATTGCAAAACTTAAAATTTCTTTCATATTAAATCATTAATTTAATGGACTTATTACCCTAGAATTATTTAATTCCTTTTTGGAAGAGTCTTATTAATAGCAGCTCTTTTCTCTATTAATTCTTTCCTCTTTTTTACATTATTAACACTGTCTCTTTCATTTCTAGCAGCTCCCATTGAACCTGCCGCAATAGCACCTACACCTCCATCTTGAACTTTAGTTGGGTTGGCCATATCCGTATCAACTAATGCCTTATAAGCCTCAGATTGATTATGTGACTTTGTTATCTCTTTAGAAATAGAATCAATTTTACTCTCTAATTTTGTCACTTCTTTTCTGCCTGATTCAATTCGTGTAGTTTCAGCCTTTTCGGTTTTTACCGCTTGCTCCTTATCAAAAGCAATAACATCCATTTCCCCTTGAACTTCAACAACATCTCCTTCATCAATATTAGATTTTTCGATGCCATCTTCAACGCGGTTCTCTCCATATTGACCCTCGACCATTGCATCGACTTCCTCAAAAGTATATCCTTTGGCCTCCAAATACTGGGTATGTAATGTTGAAGCGCTATCATTAGCTTCAGCAGTAAAAGTTCCATCACCGTTATCAATCCAGTCTGGTCCCATTGGAGCCATCCCATCATAATCTTGAAAGAATATTGGATTATTGAATGCAAAATTATATGGACTAAATCTCCTCATTTGCTCAGCTAAAGGATCAATATTCATCCACCTGCCGATCGCGGGGTCGTAGTTTCGGGCAGTGATATCGTACCAGCCGAGCCCGAGCTCGTCCTGGTACTCCTTGCCGCCGAACCTTCTCTTGAGCGCAATATTCGTAGAGTTTACGCTATTGTTGTACCCCTGATGGCGCAGCCCAAAGGGATAGTAGTCTATGCGTTTTTTTCAACTACGGTCACCTTTTACAGCCTATTACTCCAAAGAGCAGCTACAAAAATTTTCTTTTTAAGAACGTATACTAAAACCACACTTTATCGCTAAAGCGTGGCTTCTTATTTTTATTTATTACCTACTCGACACGGCACTCGTCAAAAACGAAGCGCTAGCGCATACGAGGACTAGCAGGGGTTATAAACAAAAACCACACTACAACTATCTAATATGGCTTGTGTTTTTTCTTACTCGGTACGCCACTAGTTTTTAAAACTAGCGGTAGCGGGGGGAACTCCTCCATTTCTTTTTTTTTGCTATTTGTTCTGGCCATATACATGATTTTGTTGGTCTAGTTGGCAGAAACAATATGTCTATTTTATCACCATTTCTCACTTTTTCTGAAGGAAGGTCTGTAGTTATAGTTCTAGATTTTCCAATATAGGTCTTACCTCTTTCGCCTTGATACTCATAAGTCACTGTTACAGAATTTCCATATTTAGTAAACATTAATCCTATATTATCAGATATTGAAAGAATAATTCCTGTATTTAATACACCTTTTTTATATAAATATAATTCTTTCTTTATTTTTATTATTAAGATGACTAAAAAGGGTAAACCTATTAAAGGAAAAATAACAAATACTAAGCCTATTATGTGAATAGGGAATGAATATGGAGGGAATCCAACAATAATAGAACCTTTATCAGAATACTTTACTTCAATTTCTTGCCCTTTGTTAAGTTTTTTAATTCTATTCGGAGCAAAAGTCTGATACGAATCTGTTTTCGTTTCATTCTCTTTAACGTATGTATATGTAATAATTGTTGGATGTTCATTATCTATACTTACATCATAAACAGTTTCAAAACTTTCTATAACACCTTTTGATTGGAAACCTTCTTTCAATAATGTTTCGTAATCGACCTCAGTGGAATTTCCGTTAATATTAGATGTTAAAATGAGAAACGGAATTAAAAGAAACAACAATGGAATGGTAAATAATAACCCAAACATTGACAATATAGGCCTTTTCTTTATTAAAGAATAGAATACTGAAAAATCAACTTTTCTTGAAACCATATTTTTTTGCTACTTATTTATTTTAAAACTGAGCATAGTATCTTCCATTTCTGATTTGTAAATATTAAATTCAGATGACTTACAGGAAAAAGTTAGCATATATAATTTACTGTTTACAATCAAACTATGCTGAATAAAACTTAATTGAATACCATTTTGTTTTAACGTAAATACTATTCTGTGCGTTTTTCTACCATTATTAGAAATAACTTCACTTTTTGTTAATTTAGCTGCTTTTTTAATTTCCTCTTCACAATAAGGTATATAATCTTTGAAACTAATGTTTATATCCTGTGTAACTAAGTTTATATTCTCCATAAAACTATCTGTTTCAGAAGATTTTTCAGTACTCAAAATAAATTCGGCACCATCTATTTTCTCTTCCAATTTCAAATTAGATGGATAGGTAATAGAATAATCTTCCGTTTTGAACTCTTTCGCCTTTTTATCTCCTTTTGTTTGACAGTTCAATACCGATATAAAAAGAATTATAAGATATAATTTTCTATTCATTTTAACTAATGGTTATATGTTTGATACCACGAAAATAAACTATATGTTTGATAAATAAAAACCAAAACATAAACTAACTTAAGCCTTAGTAAATCAAAAAAATTAGTTAAAAAATCTTTCGCAAAAGAACTGTTTTTACCCATTTTTTCAATATCTCCTAGAATTAAAGAAATCATAAATTTTATAAGAAAATGAATAATTATTATACCTATGCTCAATTGTATAAGGTTATAAAAATATGTGTTTGGTATAAATTTTCTATCTAAATAGAAAATTTGAACAAATAAAAACAGAAATACTAAAATAGCAATACAGATAATTAGTTTTGAATTCAACTTAATATCTCCAACTAATAAGTTATAGATTAAAAAGTTAACCCCACTAAAGAGCAAAATATATAATATTAACATAAATAACTATTTTATATAAATTATGGTTTCAATTTAGCAGTTGAAAAAGAAAAACCATATTTAGCTCCAACTCCAAGCCCAATATTAGCACTCGCTCTTAATGTACCAACACCATCAACTGTTGAAGCTTCTACACCACCACCAATATGAGCACTACCAAATGACGCTCCTCTAGTCATTCCTATTTTAAATCCTCCAATTAATGGTATAGACTCAGGAATTGTAACAGAAGTAGATACTTCTCCTTTAGCAGCATATAACCCTATACTTCCTTTTATAGCAACTCCCTCTTTTCCTTCACTCACCTCTGGTGAATATACTCCAAAAGCTCCTGATGTTTCTGCCTTAAACACACTAACCTTACCCTTAGTTTCAGTAACTCCATCCTGTTTTGAGCTAAACTCTGCTTCGGCACCATAAACGGAAGCATTCCCTGACCACATATTTCCTTCGGTTGTATTTTCATAACCAGCACTAAAACCTGAAACACTGCCATTAGTCTTAGTATCCTGAGTTCTAGTTTCACCTTCTATCTTGAAACCGTTAAACCTATTGCCTTCAACATGAGCTCCTTTAGAACTAGAAGATGTAACAGTTCCAATTACCACTTCGTCTAATTGGTTTACAACGTTCTCGCCAACTACTGTTGCTGAAGTCGTATTCACAAAAGTTTTCTCATCTGGATCTATGGGGTCAGTAGGAGCCATCCCATCATAATCTATAAAAAACACAGGATTGTTAAATGCGTAATTATAAGGTGAGTGTCTACGCATCTGTTCAGCCAATGGGTCTAAGTTCATCCAACGACCTATAGCAGGGTCATAATTCCTTGCAGTTACATCATACCAGTTTAAGTCCAATTCATCTTGGAATTCCTTACCACCGAACTTTCTTTTAAGAGCAATATTAGTACTAGCAACATTCGTATTGTACCCTTTATGTTTCAGCCCAAAGGGGTAGTAGTTGTTCTCCTCCAGTATTTCAGTAGAAGCTGTGATACTACCATTACCATCACTATCCATATAACTTAGGCGTACATTCCCCAAATGGTCCTTATATTGATACACATAATTAAACCCGCCATTTCCATCAGGCTCTACATACCCTTCTGGATGGCTGAAGAATTTCAATGAACCGTTCTCGTATACATAGTTACCAGCGTACTCCGTCGTTACTCCCGTGCTCACCGTCTTTTTGAGCTTTACACCGGTCGCATCATAAATATACGAAATTGTTCCAGTATTAACACTACTTCCACCATTTAAACTTATATAAACAGGTAAGTTAAGATGGTTATATGATATCTCAACAATACCCTTATTAAAATCGTGCTTCATATTACCATTAGCATCATAGGCAAATTCTGTTGTGATATTTAAAAGATCTTTAAAACCATAAAAGTCATCTCCATTATCACTTACCATTTGAAGTTTGTTCCCACTATAAATATAAGTTAAATCGTCCATAACACCAAAATGATTAGGGTTTGTAATATCTGGAATTGTGTTTCCACCAACGATATGTCCTAACCTGACTAAATGGGTAATGTTTCCGTTTTTGTCATAATTTAAAGTTTCATTTAATTTATCTAAATTATCTACAGCATTTGTTAATCGGTTTAAAGCATCATAATCATACTTATACCAATGTAAACTGTTATCTGTATTGGCTGTTTTCCATTCTGTTTCAGCTATGTTACCATTAAACAGATTGGTCCCCCCGTGGTTATTAGTATTGTAATTGAGCTTAAAACTAAACAAATCGTTACCCAGAGTAGTTGGATTATTTATCTGTTTCAACCAGCCGCGCACATTATAGGCATAGTCCACGTCCTGCAACCTGTTCGCGCTTGAGGATTTCCCCCCGACGCCCTTGGTTTCCAATTGCCCTAACTTGTCATAGGTGTTGTCCACAAGGGTTTCCTGTCCAAGGCCGTTGATAGCCTGTTTTTGCCTCAAGAGCCTGCCCTCGTGGTCATAGACAAAATCGTCCTGGGTGGTAATTGTTGCTTGTCCCGTTTTGGTATGGGTGGCCGTCACCTTTTCCACCTTGCCGACAAAATCGAGCTTGCTGGCAACAATGTCCGTGGTCGATAGATAGCCGTTGTTACTGGCAGCATAAATGGGGCGCCCCTTGGCATCGTAGCCCGTAAGGGACGTAATCCAATCGTTGGTGGTCAGCACCTTTACCTTGGAGCCCGTGGCCAGGCCCTTGGTCAATAGCTTGTTGGCATCATCATGATTGATGACCGCCTGGCCATCGGCAGTGGCGGGCAGGCTCAGTCCGTCCCTGTTAAAGCTGTAATCGTCATAGTAGTTGACGGTGAGCACTTCCAGTCCCGTATTAGGAAATGTTCCGTTACTATAGTAATGATAGCTTCCCTCTGAGGCTAGCTTTTCTTCAAATAGGTCCTCAGAAGTGTTGGTGCTATAATAAGTATTCAGAGCAGTAACCATTTGCAGACGGGTAGCTACGGATCCATGGGTATAAATCCCCGTATAGACTACCCTGCCAAAAGCATCATATTTTGTAAATAACCACTGTTTATTGGGACGTTGCAGTGCATCCTGGGTCAAAACCGGCTGATCCAAATTATTGTACACAATATATTCCCAATCCTTGCCCGGGATTTTCTTTTCTACGAGCCTATTCCTGTGGTCATATCTATATTGATAGCCTAGGTCATCCAATTGGCTATTAACGGTGGTCAAACTAGCCGTGCTGGCATCCATTTTTGGTGGCAGCACATAGGTCAGGTTGCCATAATCGTCATATACATAATAGGTGTCATGCGCTACATTGGTTTGGGAAACCCCGTTTACTACAGAGGTCCCATAAGTGCGCTTTAATATAACACGTCCTTGTTTGTCCTTGAACTCCTCGGTGGTATGGGAGGTGCCACTAGTCCAGTTCTCATCCTTGGTGATGGTCTTATAGAGCTCGTTTGCCTCATAAAATCCATTATTGGATGCCTTTATGGCCAAGGTCGGTGTATAGGTATTATTTGCAAAGGCCAATGTGACCCCATATTGTTTCACCTCACTGGCCGTATTGGCTTGGTACTCAAACTTTATGGTGCGATCGGTATCGGACGCTTTGTTTACCACCCAGTCTGCTCCCGGAGCGCCCTGTTCCAGGATCCTGTTCAGAGGCGAGGCCTCAAGCCCCTTCTGGGAATAGGCATTGATATCCGGCAGGGCCACCCCAGTAAAGTCGTCGGCATAATTGTCCATATAGTACTGTTTGGTGGCCGTGGCCCTATCGCCCCGGTACGTGCCCGATGTGCCCGATGTTTCATGATAGGGCAGCCAGTCCTTGTCCTGCCTGCCATAGGCATCGTAATCGATGTGCGTTATGATATCCTTTTTGTCCGGGGCAGTCTTTATCCCAATGCTTTGCATGGGCCTGCCCAAACCATCAAAATAAGTGATGCTTTCCACAACATCCCCCTCTTTGGCAGTAGCCGCATTAAAAGTGGCCATGGGCGCCTGAAAACTCCGCGTGAACACATAGTTCTCGTTACTAAAGGAAAAGGGCGTATAATCGTCCAGCGCCGTCGTGGGCTCTACGATCTGTGCCAAAAAGGTACTGCCACTCTTGATCCATGTATCGGGCTTTAGGGTAATGCTCTGGGTGGCCGTTAGCGCAACGGTCCCGCTACTCGAATCTACCGTATAACTGCCGTCCTTGACTATCGTTGCTGGTGTTTGAGATAAGGCGGCCTGCGATACCAATAAAAACAAAAAGGTGTATATATAATGTCTCATGGGGCTTAGTTTTTGTAGTAGTACTTGTTCTCGCTCAATAGGTTGCCATCGGCATCCCTTACGAACTCCAAACGGTTAAAGTCATCGTATTCATAGAACATGGTGTATCCTTTGGGATCGGTCATACTCGTGACCCCCACCAAGGGAGCATACGTATAGGTACTCACCATTGCCCCAGGAAGACCCGTTCTCAATTTATTTAACTCTGTACGCATATCGGTATCCGAGGTATTGGTATTGTTAATCAAGGCCATATTTAAGTTGGCGGTCGCTACTTGTGCCTGAGTCGCATTCTCTATCTTGGCCACTGGATATTCCGAATTATAACCCCATACATAGCTAATATGTGTCCCATCTGCTTTTGAAACCTCTAACGGGTTACCATGGCTATCGTAAGCATGATTGATGAGACTGGTCTTTAAAACACTGCCTTTTTTTTGTACCTGTATAGAATCAACTATTACTTTCCCTCCCCCATTTACATTCATTTTTTTAACACTATAGACTAAAGGGGATGATTGACTGGTTAAACTTGTTTCCTCTTCAATCATAGTCGATAAATCATTATGGTTATAAAGGTATTGGTGGGCTCCATTAGGATCATTACTTCCCAATAAATCAAAAGAATATCTATAATGAACCTTTAAAGAATCCCCGTTGCTCTTATTAACTGTTTGATATCTTAATTTATGATAAACATCGTCCAACTGGTATTTTCTAACATTGGTGATCGGTTCGCCATTAGTATAGTCCACGGTTACTGTTTTTTCCAAATCTGCACGGCCAGCGGATGGATAAAAATCAGCCTTTTTAAAATATAGGGGAGTTCCCAAAGGTGGGGTTTCACCTGAGGAAGGAACATAATCACCAGTAAAAAATACTACAGGAGCAATTGAAACAGATCGGAAATTCTCAAAGCGATAGGCATCATGAAAATAAGTATCTTGTTTATATTTATATTGGTTGTTTATGCTTTTAATTAAATCGCCATTACTATTATAGATTGAATCGTTCAATAATAAGCCGTACCCCCATTGATCGACTACCGTAGGCACATAAGGAAAGGTATTGTATAGGTTAATCGGGCTATCCTTAAAATTGGTAAAATATTTCACCTCCTTTCCTAAGCTTCCATTCAAGGAAGTTGATTTCACTTCTACCCTTTTATATATTACAGGGCTACCATTCGCATAGCCTAAATCATTAATGGGGTTATTACTTCTTACAATTACATTTGGACCTAAATCAACATACGCCTCAGGGGCCGGATAATTGTAAGCACCATGTATAGAATGCCTGTTTTCATAATAAACGGTGTGTGTGTATACCGGAAACACCCCTAAGGTTCCAGAAGAAGTTCCATCGGGCATTTTATAACTATACGATTTAACAGTTACAGGATCAGGGTGAATTCCATCATAATTAAGTATTCGTTTCACTCTTAACCCCCCCACAAAGGGTTGTTTATGGGAATAGGTATGCGATGCTGTCGAGTTTTCATCTGCTTCCTGCCATGTTACCGTAACATAACTATAATAATCGCTCATGTTTTGTGTGTAAAATACCATTGAGTAGTAATGTCCTGGGATTAGGTTCGCTGTTTGAAAAGTTCCTGTACTCCCATATTGCCCACTTTGTATTTCAATTTCCTCAATAGGGTAATTGTCAGAAGTAGAATAAAATAGCTGGGCTATAACGGAGCAATTAGTACAACTACTTCCAGCTTGGATATCTATTTCAAAAGGCGTCACTGTATTCGGATCTCCATTGAATAAGAACTCTAAAACATTGGTTCCATAGCTAACATCGCTATCAATTGTCAAGATCTCTGTTTTCTCTTCATATCCCGGACCCGTTTCATTTATGGTAAATTCCTGATCTAACCGATCATCTTCTGCCTGATTGGCCTCCATATCAAAAATTGTGGCACCGCCCGTGGGATAGCTGATTTTCTTTAAACTACCGTATTTAACATAAGTACTGTCCGTATCACGACTTATCCCTGGAAGTTCCCAAATACCATGACCTAGTCCATTGGGAAAGACCTCACGTGGAATACCGCCATAAGGCGACCCATTATTATACCCCCAATGATCAAACCCTGTGCTGAAGTATGATGGTAGGCTTCCAATATATTCAAAGGTATATGGGGGCATGGTATTGGTATTGGAATCTGCAAAAGGGGTTACACTTTTTAAGGTCAACCGGTTTAAGGATTGGTCATAATCAAATAAAAAGCCCTTTTCTTTATCTTGATCATCGGTTACGGTTATGGAACTTAAATGGCCTTCATTTGGTGAAGTAGTTGAGTATTGAAAATCAACGTTGACCTCATTCGGGAATTTAATTTTCTTAACTCTCCAGGTTTGAATATTAACCGAGGAAGTATTGGAATTGAATATTTCATTACCAGTACCATCAACACGATTGTAACTTGTTTGACTTGTACTGTAACTATAGTTTGACATAGATTCTTCTTCATATTCAATATCAATACTTTTCCCTGCACTTCCTAAGGATTCAATTTTGGTCAAGAACCATGATGTCGTATAGATATGATTTGGAAGTACCCATGTTTGGGTAATCTCTGGTTTATTAAAATAATACTTTAACCCATCATCATCTGTAATGGTAAAACCAATTATTCCATCACTGATAACTCCTGTATCTCCAATATATTTTTCGATTTTAATATTGGACATATTAAGCAAGAGAAGATCTCCATTTCTTCCTAATTGGAATTTTCCGCTTTTGCCTCCAAAAGAATAGCTGAAAACATCTGCTTGGCTATCTTGAACATTTGCATACATTCTGTTAAAGGGCCTTAAATCTCTAGCAGAGGGAACGTTCCCTCCATCTTCCGTTTGTGGCGGGCTATAATTTATAAACCCAAAAGACGCTTCTTCATCGTAAATGCCCCTAACGGACCTCGATATTACGCCCCCAGCATTTAGTGCCCATCCCAATCCTTCTCGAGAAGCTCTTTCATTAACTTTAACACCTCCCAAATGGTAATCTAAAGAGATACTTAGTGCTAATTTACTTGTAGAGTTACTATACGAATAAATTGGTACTGACAAAGAAGGAACCCCTGTAGATTCACTTACGGGATAATTTCCAAATTTTTGAATAGCGCTAACTTCAGGAGCACTTGGAACAAAATTTTCCAAAGTAGGGTTTAATGTGGTAATTTCTTGAGCCAATGTGGCAGCAGATATTACGACCAAACACCAAAAAAATAGTTTTTTCATTAAAATATTGGTTTAATTATGGTTGATTTATTTTAGATCTTAAATTCGTTTTCACACATACTTGTTTTTAAGCCAATGTTAATAAAGCTCTTTTTTTGTATGGCCCCTAAGGACCAACCTAAACCCGCCCATGACGCAACATCTTCTACTCTATGACCTCCCACATGATAATTTAAGGAAAGCGGCAAACTTAAATCGCCTGCCTTTATATGATAAACTGGGATATTGATATTTGGTGTCCCTGTAAAATGCCCAACGGGCACTTCTCCATATTTAGCTATTGAAGCTGCATTAGGAATTAATGGAACCATTTTTGGCAATTCCTGCGCTATAAGCACATTCAAACAAAAGAAAAAAGAGAAAAACAAACGTGTGTTCATTGGCTTGTAATTATAGATTTTTTTAAATTAAAAAAGAAAGAATTTTACTAATTTCTTTCTTGGCTTTACTTAAAAGGATACCACTGTAAAAGTATGTGATTTTTGTGAGAAAAAGATAAGGTTTGTCCTTAGTATTTGTAAGGGAAAAACATTTTTTTACTAAGGTTTTCCTTATTTTAGAGTACCTATGATCTAGAACAGATTTACAACATTTTGTAAATGAATTGGTTATAAGAAAAAGAAGAAAAAATCAGATATTATCTTGACCTCAGCCGAAAAAAGCTCTACAAATAATCCAAAAAAAAAGATGCCTAGGTAGGCATCCTTTTTTAACATTAATTAGCTAAATTTAATCTTTATTAATGCTCATTCATTCTAAAGTCAGGGTATGCATCCATACCATGCTCATGACCATCTAATCCTTCTAATTCTTCTTTTTCAGAAACTCTTATTCCTATAGTTTTCTTCAACGTGAAGATTATAATAAACGCTGTAGCAATACAGAAAACAGCATAAGAACCAACACCAATTAATTGACTAATAAATTGATCCATTCCCGCTAACGCTCCAAAAAGGCCTACCGCTAATGTTCCCCAAATACCACATATTAAGTGAACTGCAATAGCTCCAACAGGGTCATCTAATTTAATTTTATCAACAAAACTTACCGCTAAAACAATAATAGCACCAGCAATTGCTCCAATTAAAATAGCATCTGTAGGACTCATTTGGTCTGCTCCGGCCGTGATACCAACTAACCCACCAAGTATCCCATTTAAGAACATTGTTAGATCTAAATTTTTATACATCGCCGCAGAAACTAACATCGCTACCACGCCTCCAGCTGCAGCTGCTAAACAAGTTGTAACTAAAGTTAAAGAAGTTAAACTTGGATCTGCAGAAAGCACAGAACCACCATTAAATCCAAACCATCCTAACCAAAGAATTATAACCCCAGCCGTAGCCAAAGGAATGTTGTGTCCAGGAATCGCTTGAGGTTTTCCATCTTTAAATTTCCCTATACGAGATCCTAATAACCAAACAGCTACTAATGCTGCCCATCCACCAACTGAATGCACTAAGGTTGATCCTGCGAAATCATAAAAAGGAGTTTCTAATGTTTGTAAAAATCCACCACCCCATTTCCATGAACCGGCTATTGGGTAAACAAATCCTACGTATATTATTGTGAAGATCATAAATGGTACAATCTTCATACGCTCAGCTACCGCACCAGAAACAATCGTTGCTGCTGTTGCTGCAAACATTCCTTGAAATAAGAAATCTGTCCAGTAAGTATAACCTTCATTATAAGTTAAATCCAAGGCACCTTCGGCTGTTAAAGGCGAATCTAATCCAAATCCTGCAAAACCAAAGATTCCAGACGAACCTTCAGCAAAACCTGGATACATTAAATTAAAACCAACTAAACAATATAATAGTAAGCCAATTGTGATAATAAATATATTCTTAAAAAGAATGTTTATAGTATTCTTTTGTCTTGTTAATCCAATTTCTAAAAATGCAAAACCTAAGTGCATAAAGAAAACTAGAGCTGTACAGATCATCATCCATACATTATTTGTTGTAAGTAATTCCATAATATATATTTTTTTAAATGATGATTATTTTAAAGTATCCCCGCCTTTTTCCCCTGTTCGTATTCTGTAACATTCACTAATATCCGATACAAATATTTTTCCATCTCCTACTTCACCTGTTGCAGCAGAACTAATGATCGCCTGAATAGTTACTTCCTCAAAATCATCATTTACAACAATTGATAAATATCTACGTTGAATATCACTTGTACTATACGACACACCTCTGTATACGTGTCCTTCCTTTTCATTCCCTAAACCAGTTACATCCCAGTAAGAGAAAAAGTTCACCCCAACATCGTGCAATGCCTCTTTAACAACACGATATTTTGATTTTCTAATAATTGCTTCAATTTTCTTCATGATTGTATTATTTAGTTTTAGTTTTGTTAGAAAGAATATATAGCGGCCAATGTAAAAGCAGCTAAGCTTTTTGTTGGCTCCAGATCTGAGTTAAAATAAACCTCTTCAGAATTGCTATCTAATCGTAATTCTGGTTTTATTATTAAGTTTTCTAATGTATAGCTCCCTGTTAAAGTAACCGCAAACACATTTGGCTCGTCCGTTGCACCATCAATCATCCAGTTAAAATATTCTCCACGTAAGCCGATAGAGAAATCATCAGAGGTTTTAAGTTGTGGATATAAAGCGGCACCATAAAATCCATTGCCATCATTATCTGCATAGGCACCATTAATTCCCAAGAAGAAATCATCAGATAAATCAAACCCACCTGTATAATCAATTTCAAACCCAAGAACAACACCAGAATCATAATAGAAGTTTAAAAACTGACCTGCATATCCTAATTGAGCCCCTAAAGCATAGTCTCCTGTGGTATTACTATTAACATCTGTCGCGTTCATAACAGCCAACATCAAGCTAAAATCGTCCGATAAGGCAAAATCTGCTTTTAAACCTACATGGGAAAATGGCCCGTTAGAGAATAAATAAGAAGTACTGTAGTTAAAATTTGCTGCTGGCGAAATCACTTCGTACCCTAAATATGTATTGAATCTACCTAAAGTCAATGTAGTTCCATCGGACACATTCCAGTAAGCGTACAATTGGTTTAAATTATACCCCCCAGTAGCAGCATCTGCTCTAGGTCCGAAAGCCACATCTGCAACAACCCCTGTTTTTGCACCTTCATAACTAGCTATAATATTAGCCATACCCAATGCAAAACCAGTCTCATCGGCAAAAGAAGTACCAAAAGACTGAAATTCGTCTGCATTATCTCCAAAGACGGCCCTATCTGTCGACGTTAAATTTGTTTTGTAATAGGCATCAACGGTTCCGCTTATAGATACTTTCTTCTTGGAAGTTTCTTCTTGTGCATATAAAATCGTTGCCATAAAAAGTACTGAAAGAGTAATTAATTTTTTCATAATTATTTTCGTTTTAGTTATTAATTTTTTAGTGTTTATTTTATAATCGACAAGACGAAACTATATAAAAAAATTATATACCCTATAAAAAATAGGGGTCATTGTATCATTTTTATCAATATTGTATTTTTTACCCTATTTTTTTATAGGTATAATGTTTATTATTAATATTTTTAAATTTTTAACAACCCTCTTATTTGAATGATTATCAATGTTTTCCAAATTTTAATGCTGTTATTCTCATTCATTTGACCATTTATTAGCATTAATTCACTTATATGTATTTATTCCTAAAAAATATAGATTGAATATTTATTAAAAAACACGTTTAATATTGATATATAATTATTTTTATCTCAACTTCGTTTCTATAATCGGAATAATGAAATACCCCTTATTGTTATTCAAACCTTAGTCCATACCTTAGCCCTCCAACTCAAGTTTTTAAACCAAAATTTGTTGATTATGCTGAAGAAACAAGGACTGTATTTACCCGAATTTGAACACGAAAACTGTGGCGCAGGTTTTATTTGTAATCTTAATGGAGATAAAACAAATCAAATCATTCATGATGCCTTAGAAATTCTCGTAAAGCTAGAACATCGTGGTGGTGTAAGTGCCGATGGAAAAACTGGTGATGGTGCTGGTTTATTAATTGATATCCCTCATGATTATTTTAAAAGAGTTTGTGATTTTAATATCCCAGCTCAAAGAGAATATGCTGTAGGTATGGTATTCTTACCAAAAGCATTAAACCAATACCAATTTTGTAAGGACACATTCGAAAATGAAATAAAAACGCAAGGCCTTGCTATCTTAGGATGGCGAAAAGTACCTGTTGACTCAACACAATTAGGACAAATAGCTTTAGATTCTGAACCAAATATAGAACAACTTTTTGTTGGCAAAACTGAAGACATTAGTGAAGCAGATTTTAAAGCCAAATTATACGCAGCACGTAAAATTACCGAACACACCATTAGAAAATCGAAAATTTCTGAAAGCAGTTATTTTTATGTACCAAGTTTATCAACAACAACCTTAATATATAAAGGTATCATCATGCCCGAAGATATCGGTCCTTATTATACCGATTTACAACAAAAAGATCTAGTAACCCGTTTGGCATTGGTACATCAGCGTTTTTCTACCAACACGATGCCTACCTGGGAATTAGCGCAACCATTCCGTTTTATGTGTCAGAATGGTGAAATTAATACACTTCGTGGTAATGTTAGTAGAATGCGTGTTCGCGAAGAAATCATGAAAAGTAATGTTTTTGGGCCTCAAATAGATAAATTATTCCCTATCATACTCCCCGGTAAGTCAGATTCCGCTTCTATGGATATGGTAGTTGAATTATTAACCCACACAGAAAGATCATTACCGGAAATTATGATGATGATGATTCCTGAAGCATGGGAAAAACACAAAACCATGTCTGAGGAACGTAAAGCGTTTTACGAGTACAACTGTTGTATCATGGAGCCATGGGATGGCCCTGCATCTGTACCCTTTACAGATGGGGACTATATTGGTGCTTTATTAGACAGAAATGGCCTAAGACCTTCCAGATACACCGTAACCAAAAGTGGTAAGTTAATCATGTCGTCCGAAATTGGTGTTGTAGAAATAGACCCCGAAGATGTAGAAAGACATGGTAGGTTAGAGCCTGGGAAAATGTTTCTGGTAGACATGAACAAGGGGCGCATTATTGAAGACGAGGAAATTAAAAGTAAAATTGTTTCAGAAAGACCTTATAAAAAATGGTTGGATAAAACACGATTGCACTTAAAAGACGTTCCTTATACCAGCGAAACCTGCCCCATTGAAACGATTGATATAAAAACAAGACAGCGTTTGTTCAATTATACATTCGAAGATATCCAAGAGGTTATTACCCCCATGGCCATTGCAGGAAAAGAAGCTTTGGGATCTATGGGAATTGACACGCCTTTAGCTGTTTTATCTGATAGACCTCAACTCATTTCAAATTACTTTAAACAATTATTCGCTCAAGTTACTAATCCGCCATTGGATGGTATTAGAGAAGAGATTGTAACCGATATTAGTTTAAACTTAGGTAAGGACCGAAATATTTTTAGTATCACAGAAAGACAGTGTAGAAAACTTAGAATCCAAAACCCTGTTATTTCAAATGCCGATCTAGAAAAAATAAGAAGTATTTCCATTGAAAGCTTTAAAGCCGAAACTATTGAGATTTTATACCCTAAAAACCAAGGCCTTAACGGTCTTGAAGATGCTTTAGAGAATATCATTGTTCAAGTGACCAAGGCTTTAGAAAGGGGCACCAATATTATCATATTATCAGACAGGGGCGTCAATCAGGAATTTGCGCCTATTCCTTCCCTGTTAGCATGTTCTTATGTAAATCATCAAATGAACCGTTTACGCAAGCGTTCATACTTTGATATTATTATTGAGTCTGCAGAACCTCGAGAGCCTCACCATTTTGCCACCTTGTTCGGTTACGGTGCCAGCGCCATAAATCCATATATGGTAAACGAGATCATCAGAATGCAAGTAAAAGAAGGTTTTATAACCGGAATGGACGAGCAAAAAGCCGTTGATAATTTCAATAAGGCCATAGGAAAAGGGATTTTAAAAATCATGAACAAAATAGGAATCTCTACACTGCATTCTTATAGAGGTTCCCAAATTTTTGAAATTGTTGGGTTCAATTCCCAATTTGTCGAAAAATATTTTCCTTATACCGCTTCTAGAATTGAAGGTATTGGCTTATACGAAATTGAAAAAGAAATCAACGAACGCTATAAGCAGGCATATCCGGACAACCTAATCGATAAGCGTTTGGGATTAAACATTGGGGGGGATTACAGATGGCGACGTAATGGTGAGAGACACCTGTTTAACCCGACCACTGTTGCTAAATTACAGCAGGCCGTTAGATTAAGCGATCAAGCAAGTTACGATGTATATTCAAAGGCGATCAACGAGCAATCGGAAAACTTAATGACCATTCGTGGTTTATTTGAGTTTGACAATTTAAACCCTATTCCTTTAGAAGAGGTAGAGCCCTGGACCGAGATTGTAAAGCGTTTTAAAACAGGCGCCATGTCTTACGGATCTATTTCCAGGGAAGCACATGAAAACTTAGCCATTGCCATGAACCGAATTGGAGGAAAGTCTAATTCTGGTGAAGGCGGAGAAGACAGAAAGCGTTTCCAAAAAGATATAAACGGAGACAGCAGAAACTCTGCCATTAAGCAAGTAGCATCAGGACGTTTTGGAGTAACCTCACATTATTTAACGAATGCGAAGGAAATTCAAATTAAAATGGCCCAGGGTGCAAAACCTGGGGAAGGCGGGCAACTACCTGGTGAAAAAGTGCTGCCATGGATTGCTGCTGCAAGAAACTCAACCCCTTTCGTAGGTTTGATTTCGCCACCGCCCCATCACGATATTTATTCCATTGAAGATCTAGCACAATTAATTTTCGATTTAAAAAATGCCAACCGCGAAGCCAGAATCAATGTAAAATTGGTTTCAGAAGTTGGCGTAGGGACCATTGCTGCCGGAGTTTCAAAAGCCAAAGCCGATGTGGTCTTAATTTCAGGTTACGATGGCGGTACGGGAGCTTCACCATTAACCTCATTAAAACATGCTGGACTACCATGGGAACTTGGATTATCGGAAGCACAACAAACATTAGTATTAAATGACCTTAGAAGCAGAATTGTTGTTGAATGTGACGGGCAACTAAAAACAGGTAGGGATGTTGCAATTGCAGCACTTCTTGGAGCAGAGGAATTTGGCTTTGCAACTGCTCCTTTAGTAGCCTCTGGTTGTATTATGATGCGTAAATGCCATTTAAATACTTGCCCTGTTGGGGTGGCCACCCAAGATAAAGAGTTACGTAAAAACTTTAAAGGCACACCAGAACATGTTATTAACTTCTTCTACTACGTTGCAGAAGAGTTAAGAAGCATTATGGCTCAACTTGGATTTAGGACCATGGACGAAATGATTGGTCAAACCCATAAAATCAATGCCAATAGAGCCATTAAACACTATAAAGCTAAAGGGTTGGACTTATCGAGCATCCTGCACAGACCTGCTGCATATAGTAGTATGACTATAAAAAACACCAAACAACAAGATCATGATTTAAACCATGTTTTGGATTTTAAAATTCTTAAAGACGCGCATAGGGCCCTTTATAGAAAAGAAAAAATGACTCTGGAATACCCGATCAAAAATATAAATCGTACCGTTGGAGCCATTATAAGTAACGAAATTTCTAAAATTTATGGTCACCTCGGTTTACCAGAAAACACATTGAATATTAACTTTACTGGATCTGCCGGACAAAGTTTCGGAGCTTTTGGTGCGCACGGATTAACTTTTAATTTAGAAGGAAACACAAACGATTATTTGGGTAAAGGATTGTCTGGTGCCAAACTGATTATCAAAAAACCTGCTAAAGCAGATTTCTTAGCAGAAAACAATATTATTGTTGGTAATGTATGTTTATTTGGAGCCGTACATGGACAGGCATATATAAATGGTATTGCAGGCGAGCGTTTTGCTGTACGTAACTCTGGGGCCACTACAGTTGTTGAAGGTGTTGGGGATCATTGCTGTGAATATATGACCGGTGGTCGTGTTGTGGTACTTGGAAAAACAGGTAGAAACTTTGCTGCTGGTATGAGTGGTGGTTATGCCTTTGTATTAAACGAAACGGGACAGTTCACAGATGGGCTATGTAACGAAGAGACTATAGATTTTGACCCTATTACCAACGCAGATGCTACAGAACTGAAGGAACTTATCCAAAAGCATGTAGCTTATACCAACAGTAAAAAAGGTGCGGAAATTCTAGCTGACTGGGATAATTACTTAACAAAATTTGTTAAAGTGATGCCTAAAGAATATAAAGTAGCATTGGAAAGAATTGCTAATGAAGAACCAATGGTAGAAGAACTAACAACAGCATAATGTCATGGGAAAAGCAACAGGATTTAAAGAATTTGAAAGACAAGACGAAAAATACACGTCCGTAAAAGACCGTGTAAAACATTATAAAGAATTTACGGTTCCTTTAAGTGAACCAGAATTAACAAAACAGGGATCTCGTTGTATGGATTGTGGCATTCCTTTTTGCCATAGTGGTTGTCCGTTAGGGAATCTCATACCGGATTTTAACCATATGGTACATCAGGGCGAGTGGCAAAAAGCCTCCTGGTTATTACATTCCACTAACAACTTCCCGGAATTTACGGGGCGTTTATGCCCAGCACCTTGTGAAAAATCTTGTGTATTAGGTATTATTGAAGATCCCGTGTCTATCGAAAATATCGAAAAGAACATTGTAGAACGGGCTTTTAAAGAAGGCTGGATTAAGCCGCAACCACCTAAAACACGTACAGGAAAGACGATTGCTATTGTAGGTTCTGGTCCCGCTGGTTTAGCAGCTGCCCAGCAATTAAATAGAGCAGGCCATACCGTAACTGTTTTTGAAAGGGATGATGCCATTGGAGGCTTATTACGTTATGGCATTCCTAATTTTAAAATGGAAAAGGAAATCATAGACCGCCGTATTGCTATATTAGAAGCCGAAGGTATCACTTTTAAGACCAATGTAAATGTTGGTGTTAATTATGATGTTAAGCAATTAAAAGCCTTCGACTCGGTTGTTCTTTGTGGAGGTGCCACAGAAAGACGGAGCTTACCAACTCCCGGTATTGATGCCGATGGCGTGGTACAGGCCATGGATTTCTTAACACAGCAAACAAAGGTACTATTTGGCAAAGAAGTTAAAGATCAAGTATTAGCGACCGATAAAGATGTTATTGTCATTGGTGGCGGTGATACCGGTTCTGATTGTATAGGAACATCGAACCGTCATGGTGCGAAATCGGTAGTGAATTTTGAGATCATGCCAAAGCCCCCGGGACATCGTTCGCCAACGACGCCTTGGCCTTATTGGCCATTGCAGTTAAAAACATCCTCTTCCCATGAAGAAGGTGTTGAAAGAAACTGGCTGATTAATACCAAAGAATTCGTAAAAGACGAAAACGGTAAATTAACAGCCTTAAAAACCGTTAACGTGGAATGGAAAATGGTTCCTGGTGAGCGTCCGCAACTCATAGAAATTGAAGGCACCGAAAAAACATGGCCTTGTGACTTAGCCTTATTAGCCCTTGGGTTTACAGGCCCCGAAAGCACTTTAGCAGATAAACTAGGCATTGAAAAAGATGCACGCTCTAATTATAAAGCTGAATACGGAACATACCAAACGAATATTCCTAATATCTTTACCGCAGGCGACATGCGTCGTGGGCAATCATTGATTGTTTGGGCTATTTCCGAAGGTCGTGAAGCAGCTAGACAAGTAGATCTTTATTTAATGGGGAAATCCAATTTGCCTTCTAAGGATGTTAGTGGGGATTTGGTTGCTTTATAAGAAAAAAATAATTGAAGTTTAGAAAGCTATTGGTGCTGGTAACACCTACCATTAGCATTTTTAGTTGTTCGCTTACATCTTGAACCTGATTTGGTTTTTCCTGAACACTGAACACTCATTACTTTTCGTGTTTGTTCTTTTGTTGTTAAAGATTTTGTAGAAGAGGCTTTATTTCCCGATTCACTTTTTGTAACCGGTTTACATACTAAACATGCTTGGTAACCTAAAGCTATTGCTTTTTCTAAAGTGATTTCTTTTTTGGAATATTTGAGGTATCTGCAATTGTTTTTGTGGTACTTTTTTCCAGTTTTTGTTATGTAAACGGTTTGTGCTGTCGTACAAAAAGAAAAAGCGATGCATATTATAAAAAGAAATATTTTACGGGCTTTCATGGTTTAGGCTTCTTTTTGTTATCCCGCCATTTCCAAGGTGGTATGGCATGTTCGTCTTGCCATAATCCTACTTTATTTGACCTAGCGAGGTCTTCTAGATCTTTTAAATAACTGTCTTTCGAATACTTTATGTAACGCCATGCCAACCCTTGTTTTAAAAGTTCATGACCTAAATTTAACGAATCGTCGTAAATGACATGGCATATAAAACGGCCATAAAGATCCTTTTTTAAAGATTCCAACTTTATATTTTTATTGAAAATAGCTTGCGAGGTAAATTGTTTAGCTTTCTCAGAATAAGGTTGTTTTTTTTCTGGACAGTCTATGTTTGCTATCCTTATTTTTATTAAAACAGAATCTTTTTTTAATAGTTTGAATGTATCGCCATCAGTAATACCAACTATTTTACCGAGAATTTCTTTATCTTGAATTTGGTTATCAACAATTAAAACTAATGATTGAAAAGTGATAAATACGACCGATATGTAATGTTTGAACATTTACTTACTCTACAGGAACCCTAACCTTGGTTTCATTAATATTCATTCTTGTTTTATCCAAAGTTACATATTGTGGTTCTTCTTTCTGCCTATTGTAAGTAATATTTTCAAAAATCTTGATTTCTTTTACCACTAACACTTTTACATCAACCTCAACTGGTGTCAAATCATTATCATTATATAAACAAATATAGAAAGTACCGTTATTAGGACGGTCTTTTTTACCATAGGAGTTAATTACCTTGCCTCTATCAAATAAAGAAAACTGTTGGTAATTCATAAATAATTCTACATTTTGATAATCATTTACAAAAAAATATTCAATATCACTACCTGTATTGGCTACTATCAAATCTGTTACAGCACCTACTGCATAGGCCCCTAAAGGAGAAGTATAGGTTTTGGCTAACCCTTTAGCCATATCGCCTATCATTTTTGCATTTCTTTTATATGCCTCTTGAGATTCTTTTCCAACACCAATCCAATAAGACCATGTTATTAGCTTTTCTTCTTTAAATTCTGATGATACTATTTGAGGAAGGTCAACTTTTAAGTAGGTTCTGCTTTTATTAGGATTAAGGATAGAATGTACTTTTTCTAACCTGTCTAAGAATAATACCTCTTCGATTTTTTTTTCTTTTAGTTCTCTAACTGTTTCTTGGTATTTGATGGTTTTATAACCTACTAAACTATCTTGTTGATATGCTGTATAAGTTGTATCTCGCTTAATTTCCCATTTCCAATTTGTATTGAAGTTTTTTGTTAAATCACTTGCAGGGATTCGATAAATTTTAATCTTGCAAACTTTTCTGGTAATTGAGGAGCTATAAAACCTAAATTTATAGATGCCCTTATTTCTAATGTAAATACTCTTTTTATTAATTTTCTGAGCTTTAAACTCTGTGAAAATTGAATATGCAGGCATTTCGATTAGCTCTACTTCCTTAATGTGTTTTCCTTTAACCATTTCCATTTCGAAAATAATTTCATCACCTTCTGCAAAACTGAAATAAAGTTCTTTAGTTTGGTCTAAGTCTAACATGATTGTTGATTCATTAACTAGAATAGGACTATTTGAATAGCAGAAATTAGATGCAATAGAAACAATAAATAATAAAAATAGATTTGTTTTCATATATAGTCTCATTCTAATGTTGTACCATCTGCAAAAATAATTTTTTCTGGTTTCCAAACGACTTTAATATCTTTTAGATCCTTATTTCTTAAAGCCTTGTCACTGTCGGTAAATTGATTATAATCTGTTTGAGCATTATAAGTTACTTCTAATCCAGCATCAATGGGCTGGTCATATACCAAATTTAAGGACTTTATAGTTTCATCAAATAAATTTGTGAATGTAATGGAGCCTTTAATTGCTCTGATGTTTTTATCAGACTTATTATGTATAATAAATTTATATGTTATATAATCTTCATAATCATACTTAGTGAATCCTTTAGAAAAACATGATACCAAAACGCTTTCTGATAATCGCTTAATTCTTTCATTCTCTAACTTTAAGGCTTTGGCTGCTAGTTCTCTTTGTTCCGTTTCAATTTTTTCTTGTTCCTCTTTCCATAGTTTTCCTTTTTCTAATATTTCAAAATAAGTCATTTCCTCAAGTTTTTCATCTTGAAGTTTTAACCTTATCATCGTTCCTGCTAAAAGTGCCATTTCGGAAGAGTCTATTTTAGTTTTTATCTCTTCGATATCTTCCTTTGCTGTTTCTTCGCTAAACTTTTTCTTTAACGGTGAAGAGCAAGACAACAATAGTATTATAATTAAAAATGTAAGTGCTTTTTTCATGACAATAATTTATTTGTTATTTGATTTATAGTTTTGAAGAGCTATTCCTTTAATACTTGATTAAGTGCTACATCTTTTGCTACTCCGAGTATAGCTTTATCAATAATATCCTGAATCAATTTATCAACTATTGCTGTTCTAAATCCAAGTTTTATTGCAAACACCTTGCATAATGACATTTCTCTCTTATCAATTCTACCATCGATTAGCATTACGGTAACCAAATCATATATTTGGTCAAACCTTTCAGCATTAGTTTTTGGAGCATAAAAACTAATCTGTTCTGGATAATCAATAACCCTTTGAACTTCATCTTGAGACATGTAACATTTTCTGGCTAAACCCATAATAAAATCAAATTCAATATTATCAAGTTTTCCATCAGCCATCGCTAAAGCTAATAAGTTTTTAAAATGGCTCTTCCTCTTCTTTTTATCAAAACTTTCGAATAATTCTTGTAGTCCCATACTATTAACTTTGTTTAAGTGACTCAATTTTACTTTTACCTTCTATGAATACAGAATTTACAGTATTGTAATCCTTTAAAAAAATTGTTGCGCCATTACCATATCTTTCCAACTTCATGTACCAAACTAATTTATTTTTACTAACATAATAGCCTAATTGAAAGCCATCATCGGTTATGAATTTGTTTTCTAGATAATCTGATGCTGTGTTGGAAGTATCTATTAGCGAAGCTTGTTGTAAAGTGGATAAAGCTTTTATTATTTCGATTAAGTCTTCATAAGCTATGGATACAACTTTGGTGTCGTATTCTCCTTTTTTTGATATTTGCAAAAAATACTCTTGCCTATCACCACTTATTATTTTTCTGATTTTAGAGTCTGCAGTACCATAACTTAATTTAATTTTAGGCAACTCATAATCTTCAAACTTTAGGATTACTCCAGTCTGTGATACAAAATTTAACATTTTAGACTGCTCCTCTTTTTTTTCCTGACTAAAGATGTTATTAGTTAAAATAAATACTAATAATATGATAATTGTTTTTTTCATAATTCTTTAGTTATGTTTTGATGCAGCGATCATTGCCATGTTTCTTGAGTGCATTTCTTCTTTTTCATTCTTTTCAATTTCTGCAATTCGGTTAGTGATCATCATATTATGATTATTAACTTTAGTTGGTATATGAAATAGATCAATTATACACCAAACCCCCAATCCTCCCAATGTAATCCAATACAAAAATTGTAATCCCCACTTTCCCAAATAAGCGTAGTGACAACCTATAAAGAACCAACATAGGTAGGCTGTTCCAGTCGATTTGATTTTTGATAATAAATAATGTTTGTTCATTTTATCTTAATTAACTTTAAAATATTCTTGAATATCTTTTTTTAACATACTTATTTATGTAGCTATTTAGTCCTTGCCCATTTTTTGCCAAAGATTTCATGTTTTCAATATGGTCAACACCTGCACTATCATAAGTATACTCATATGATACGTTTGTGGAAAAAGTTATTGTTATTTTATCTGCGCCAATCTCATACGAAGCAATACCTGAATCACCTCCTAAGTTTTTATACCAAGTCATATCTATAATTTTAAAGTTTAACAATCCAAACTTAAACCCCTTAAAACACAAAACCTTACGGAAATCCGTAAGGCTTGATTAATCCTTTAAAATCTAATTATATTTATTATTGTAATCCTATTTTTTTAGCCAATTGGATTTCAATTGCTTTCCATTTTTTATAGTTAGCTTCATCATTAGCTTGCAAATAAGCTGCTGCAACAAGTCCAGCTTGAACATAAGCATCCGTGTCAGAGCCATTCTTTTTTGCTATTTCATATTATTTTTCAGAATCTATTGCAACTTGATTTTCAATTCTATCAAGTTCGTTTTGGGCTAGTTTTTCAAGACCTCCTCCGAAATAAAAACTAATAGATATAATGATCATAATAATACTTAGGACAATTTTAAGTGATTTTTTCATGATTTAGAACATTTAATTCAACCTTTGTATCCATTACGTTTGGCATTAGCAATGCAATCTGATTTATTCTTATACCCTTCAGTGGAAGCTCCTACTGTTTTCCCATTTGGAGCTGTTCTTTTCCATCTCCACTCTTTTTTAGAATCTTGGTAAATTTCCCATTTGTCATTCATAATTTTACTTTTTAATGATTAATAATCCTATAAAACTAAATCTAAAGAGAGCAACATCCTTACGGTAATCCACAAAGCATAAAAAACAAAAAGCACGTTAAAAACGTGCTTTTAAATTCGCCCTCAATAACTGTCAATAACACAAAATCATCAATAGCATTGTAAAACTATGGTTTGTTAAGTTTAATTTTTTGAGGAAAGCCATAATGGTGGGATATCATGTTAAATAAGCCCTAAATCTTTTACAATGGCCACTAAATGGATGGCATTATTGGCTTTAAATTGATCTTTTAATTTGTTGAGTCGCTTTTCAACAGAGCTTAAACTACTTGGAGACATGTTATTTTGTTCTAAATATGCACTGATTTCTGCTTGAGACAATCCATTGGAAAGTTGCTTGACCAGTTCGACATCATAATCGTTAATTTCTAAATCCAATTTCGAACTTAATGCATTTTTTACCTGTGGAGATAAAAATTGTATTTTATTGTATACAGCTTTGATGGCCTGGGATAGCTCTAAAGATCCTTTTCTATCCTTGCAAACATAGGCATTAACCCGATGCTTAGTGATCAGGGTTCTAACTTTTTGAAAGAGACTATTCATAGAGTACACAATAATTGGCAACTCAGGAGCTTCGGTTCTTAAGACATCGATTAGAGCTTCACCTGAAAGGATTTTGCATTCCCGATGATCTTTTTTAAAGGACAAATCTGTTATTAATAAATCAAAAGGTTCTTGATCAAATATGGCTCTTTTAAATTTTAAATGCGCATCGTCACAATATTGTGAGTATACTATATTAACAATGTTATTAGCTTTTAAAACATTTAAAACACCACTATTAATATCGTCATGATCATCAACTATTAAAACCTTCTTGAACATTTTTATATAGATATTTTCACTTTAAAGCCCTTTTTGTTTATTTCAGAATCAAAAATAATAGTTCCACCAATAGATTTTATACGGTTTTCCACATTCTGTAGGCCAGTACTTTTTTTAATGGATCCTCCAATGCCGTTATCTGTATACGTAATGTGTATTTTGCCCCAGGTCTGATTAAAATTGAAGGCAACCAAGGAAGCCTGACTATGTTTTTTCATATTTACCAATAATTCCTGGAGCACTCGATAGAGTGTTGTTTTTTTATTGCTTTCAATGGTGTTCCAATTAACTTTTGAAATATTTTTGGCAATGACATTGATATCGTCATTTTTAAAGCTTAGGAATAAATCCCTTAATAAACCCTCGTAACTTTCCTCTACATCAATAGCGCTATTTTCTTTGGAAATGTCTCTAGTCCTAATATAAATATCTTCCAAATCCTTTAAAACACCTTTTTTGATACTTGAGGTTTGTAGTTTAGAAATAACATTATATACATCGTTAGCTACTTCATCATGTACTTTTTTGGAGATACGTGTTTCGGTGATATAAACCTGTTGTCTCTTTTCTTTTTGATGCCTTTGATTTAATATATAAAACAAGAATATTGAAACTACTGTGATAAGCAATCCAATGGACTGATATGTAATTCTTTTTGACCTCTCTTGTTCTTTTTGTAACTTATTTTGAGTTGCTATTTTCTCTTGTTTTAAATAATTGAATTTTATGAATGCATATTTGTTGTCGGCTATTTGTTTCGCATGGGATATACTATCTTTTATTCTTTTATACTCAAGTACTTTACTGTTATTGTTCAGTGTTACAAGATTTGAAAGCGCATCTTCAATATATGAAGCACTCTTAATAGATTTTGCAACCTTGTATGCTTTATTGGCATAGTCTAATGCCTTTATGGTGTCTTTTTGATCTCTGTAGTATTCAGATAAATATTTGTAACTTGAATATGTGCCCGGGATGTCTTCTATGCTAATTCTTATTTCCAGGGCTTTAAACAGCTTGTCTAAAGCATTTTTTCTTTTCAATTTAAATTGAACATAACCAAGGTTGTCCAAAGCCCTGGCAATTTGTATGGTATCGCCTAAGGGAAGACTATTTTCATATATCGTTTTGAGCTCTTTTTCTGCAAGAGCAAAGTGAGATTGATCTATGTATATTAAAGCTTTATTGTTTTTAATAATATTTATGTTTGCTTTAGAATGAGCAAATTTTAAAGCTTCATTATAGTATTTTAAGGCAGTGTCGTAATCCAATAATTCTTTATTAATTCTTCCTAATTGATTATACAATCCTACTTTATTTTCATTGTCGGGTTTATTGTTCTTGAGCAGGTCTAACAAACCTAAAGCACTCACTACGCTAGTCTCACTACCATAATAATCTCCAAGTTTAAATTGAATGATTGCTATTTGCCTTAAATGATTGATAGTAGACAACGTATCTTTTAATAAGAGACTTTCTTCTTTTTGCTTATTAAAGAATAAATAGGCTTCGGCTAAACTCGAAGGGGTCTTTGGTGTATTTGCTAAATTATAATAATACCTTAGACTGTCTTTTTGGTATGGGCGTGTATTAGACATGCTAAAACTGTAACAGCAAAACAGAAAAAAGAGGAATGATAACCCTTGGTATTTCATTCCTCTAAAATAACAACTATTTTTCAGTTATTTAGCCATCTTTTTTATGGACCGGGTGGCGGTGGTGGAATATCACCTCCATTGCCACAACAATCTGCGGGTTCTTCAATTGCTTCTGGGTTTTCTCCATCCGTGTTGGTTTGCGGTGAGCAAGAAAACAGTCCCAAATTGAGAAAAACCGTAAACATAATTAAATATATTTTTTTCATTTTGTACATTGTTTAAAATTTTACAATAGTGTTGCTTTCCGAACTTTATCGGATGCGAGGTTGCATTGGGCAACACATGATTAATTCAGAAGAGACGTCTCTCTATTTGGGAAGTATGGAGAACAAGAGTAAAGAGACGCAATTACTTCCCAGAGATCACCCAACTCTACTTTGTTTCACCTGCTATTAGAATTAAAATTCGTAAACCTTATTACGCCTAAGGCGTTTATTAATTCTGAAGCAAATAACATGAGATTTAAAAGGAAACCGTGGAAAAAGAACGGAAGTGTTTTGGAAAGTTTTTAGAAAATAGTTTCCATGTTTTTTCTTGACATATTAGTTGAATTCAATACACCTTTAAACCAACCATAAGATGCATAAAAAACTAATAATCAAAGCATTTGATAAGGCAAGAGCAGAAAGGAAAAAGATTGGAGAAAAAAATCCATCGACAATTCATATCGCTGAAGACTTATCGGAATACATTCATGAAAATGAAAAATTTAAATTAGGAGAAAGAAGTTTTCGTGATTATAAGAACGAAGCAGAAAATTTAATCGACAAAAATGAAGATATTAATATAAAGCAGCTCAAAGTGATCATTGGGTTATGCAAATATTTAGGATTTGACAGGTATGAGGATTTTGAATCAAGAAATAAATCAAAAACAAAAAAGCTATGTGCTTTCTTTAAGAAGAACCGTTACATTCTTTCTACAATTGCCATAATATCCATCATTTTATTGATAATTATGTCAATGAATAGACAGTGTTGGATGGTTTGGGAAAAGGATCGCTATGTTGAAGTAAAATTTGACACCCAAAAATATAGCTTAGGACAGATGAAGCTTTACAATGAAGACCGGATAAAGTATTTTAAAAAAATAGATGCAGATTGCAATACAGAATTTTTTGGACCTCATAGGGAAGTTAAAATTTGGTACGGAAAAAACAGTAAAAAAGAACTGGAGTTTTTTACCTCTGTAGGCCTTCATCCAGAAACAGGAAAAACATTAGATCCTATTACGGTTTATATGATAAGAAAGTATATCTGTGAAGACTATTAAATCTTAATAAAATAACATTGATAAGAGACTATTTGATTTTTATGAGGTTTATTTTGTAAATATAGAATGATACTTTTCTGGACACCTTAACCTTTTTTTAAACTATAAGAAGTTTAGCCTTTTTATTTTATCCCTCTTAAATGAAGGTACTTTGTGCTAACTCCATTAGATATTAAAAACAAGTATTATATTTGATTAATTGTTAACATCTAACAAATAACCTCTTTTTTCTTATGAAAAAAAAGTCAGGATTTAAACCTACCAAAAAGTCTTTAGGCATATCTAAATCTATTGCTAAAAAGCTTCATCTTGATTTTAACGAAGAAGAAGTAGACTATTTAGCAAAGAATCTCCAAAAAATATATTACGATGAAATTATAGAAAAGTTACAGTTAAATATCCCTAAAACTAATTTTGAACATGGCTCTATTCGAAAAATCAATGCTAAAGTAACACCCAACAAACATGGTTCTGGTGATATTTATTTTGATGACCAACTTGAGTTCTGGTTGTTTAATATGAGTTTTATAAATACACTGGCTAGTTTTAAAGAGGTTGGGAAAAAAGATCTTTTAAAAGTTTTGTCATCCACTTTAGATATTTTTAGAACACCTCATCTTTTCGAATTCGAAAGAGAATTAATGCTCCCTTTGGAAGATGAATATGCAGATGTTTTAAGTTTTTCCCATGATTTAAATAAAGCCATGAGTGTATTTGTTATTTGTCATGAAATAGCTCATTTAACTTCAAATCATTTAACCGATAAAAAACTAACATGGCACGAAAAAGAATTTGAGGCAGACTCTATAGGGTTCGATTATTTTAAAAAAGTCATCATGCATCCTGACAAATCAAAATATATTTCTTTACAAAGCATGTTTCTTTGTGCTCCAATTATTTTTTTTAACTACTTAAGTATTGAAGAAAGGTATTCAACTAAAACAAGAGGCTCTATACCTAACAGAGAAACACACCCAAATCCACTTGAACGAGCCAAAAGAATGGCAAATTATTTTAAAGCAACTAGTAACGACCATGATATCAATGTCTTAAACGTCCTTCTTGGTGGAATAGACAACTTATTAGAACTACTTTCTTTATCGAAAAACACTAAACCATAATCTTCTGGGAAACTTTAGTAGATTACAATAAATAAAAATGCCTCCTTTAAATAACAAAGAAATAAATGCCATTTTTAAAGAAAAGCTCTTCTACCTTGGAGAAGAGTTTAATTTAAGTCTGCTTTCCGGGTTTGTAAAAACACTCTATCAAATACCTATTGAATACGCGACACAAGCACTTTCATTAGCTAAAACACAACAAGATGTAAATAAAAAACCAATCAAGTTAAACTATTCAATTAAGTATTTAATAAACGAACCTTTCAATGCTGGAACTTGTAATCGAGATGGTGCAAGCTTCATTTTTATTAATAGCTCCGTGCCCTACCTACTCTTTAAAGCTTGTATTTCCTATGCGGAGTTATGTGATATAAAAAAATCAACTATAAAGGAAAAAAAATTAAAGTTGTTAGCAACTAAAAAAATTAAATTAACTCAAAAATTGGATTATTCGTTAGCCAATCCCGAGTCAATAGAGCGTTTATTTCAAAAGCTATTAAAAGACTCAGCCCATATTAATAAGCTTGTATTCCAATATGCCTTATTTCTTTATGAGATAGCTATTAGGTTTTTAACAATGCATGAATGTATGCATGTTATATTAGGCCATACTGGTTATGTTAAACAAAAATTTAATTTAGATGATTATCTTGAGTTTTCTGAAGAAAGAGAACACAAAATACCACTTAGCACTTCTCAAGCGTTAGAGTTTATGGCCGATAGGAATACATGTAGAGGCATTTTGGTACAAACGCTTCAAGGAAATTCAATCTACAATGTATATAGCTCAAAATTAAAATCTTCAAAATTAAGCCGTGAAATGCTTATCTCTAGATCTGTAACAAATGCTTTAAGTATTATATTACATATTTTCCCAGGAAAATTGATTGAAAATATGTCGGAAACCCTAATTAAAACACACCCACATCCTTTTATTAGAATGCAATGGATGATAACAGAAATGAGCTATGAGGTTGGAGACGAAAATAGTTTTAACCATTATTTTCTGAAACCATTTGCTCTCAATATTGCTACATTCAAGGATAACTTCGAAATTAAATACCCTTGGACTTTATTATCGGACAAAGATTTAAAAGAAGGAAGTTATAGAAATTTATTTAGCTATACATCGTATAAAAAAATAATTATAACTTCTAAACAAGTACAAAAGGAAACTCAACCATTTAAATTGATCTATTAAACCCCATTGTAACTCATTATATCAAGACACTTTTTTAATCTCAATAATAGCTCCAGAATCATTAATTATAACCCTATCTGGTTTTTCAATTATTAATAACTTTTTCTCCTTAATATTTTCTTCTAATTTTATGTTATTAATAATAGCCTTAGAAAGATCGGACATACTTGTTGAAGTCCCTTCCATCAACCAAAAGTAAGACAAGTTTGAATCGAAAAAATTTAAAGGATCATCTTTAACCTCTAATTTTTCTATTATCCTACAGGTATTTTCATTTAACTGAATAATGTCTGTAATTTTATTATATTTTTTTAAAATTTCACTCGATTCGGAATTTAACGAAATAATGAATTTATGGCTTGAAACGACGGTCGAGGGTTTCGACTTCGGTATATTTGAAGTATTGAGTGAGCTTGGTATAGCTGTTTTTGTAAAATCATAACGGTCTTCTTTTAAATCTTTACAATAAGCATATTTTTTAAAAAAAGCGTTCTTTCTCCTATTAATGTTTTTTTTAAATCCCACAAATTCTGGGTCATGCTTACTTTTAACAGAGCGATTCAAAAAATCTAAAGCCGGGTTTTCAAAAATAAATCCCAGCAAAATATTAAGCGATTTTAATGAAAAGTTAGTAGGCCTTTCTTCATATTTCAAAAACTCCCACATGGTTCGACCACTCATGGGTAAGGAATTTTGTTTTACAAAATCTTGACACTCTTTTTCGGTAGGTCTTTCTTTTTCTTTAAATGAGCCTGTATTCTTAATCTTATCTATCATATAAAAAATATATAAGATTTCATCTTTTGAGTAATGATACTTTCTCATAATAAAATACTGATAATCAATATGTTAATAGTTGTTTTTGAAATTCAATGAAACGATATGAAAGCTCATTGAAATTCACCATTTTCAGGCATTTTTCTACACTATTTTTGGTATAAGCTTTTCCGAAAAGGCCTATTTCTCGGTAAAGCTACGGTCTTGCAAGACACATTGTTTAACGCCTATTTTTTAACATTCTAGATGTTAAATATAGGGCAAATAAAGTGTCATATGAAAAATATATTTCATGTAATTGCTCTTTGTTTTATTGTTTTGGTTTCTGTAACTTCCTGCAACCCAGAAAGTATTTCAGATACTAAAAAAGAGCAAGTTCAGGCAAATGATGAGGGTAACACACAACCTAGGTTGCCCGAACCAGAACCTAATCCTTGAAACAGGATTTAGATTAGACCCTTACTAGAATTTAACTAGTTGAACACATAATGAAACCGGTTTTTAGTGCCTGTCTTTTGACAGGCACTTTTTTATTTATAGGTATCATGTGCAATATCTAATCTTATCACAAACAACTCAACTTATCAATTTTTATTCCTGCAATTTTTTCTTACTTTTAAAATATTAAGCATATACATATAAACCTCAAGTAAAAAGCAAAACAACTAATAAGTAAACTTACTCACAATTCTATACATTACAAATGAAAACGTATTTAAAATTTTTAACATTACTATTAATAATTTCAGTAACAACAACATCTTGTCTCTCTTGCACATCAGAAACCATTAATGATGATGAGCAAATCCAAGCAAATAATGAGGGGAATACGGAACCTCAAATACCAGAGCCTGAACCTAATCCTTAATAGAATTCACTAGTCAAATATATTATAAAACCCGCATTGAGTGTCAATATTTTAATAGCCCTTTTTTATCTAAAAAGAAACTCAAGATAAAACTCAGTTCCTCCGTCATCTAATTTATTAAAAACACAACTACCTTTTAATAATTGTGTTCGTTGCTTTATATTAATTATTCCAATTCCTGTAGCATTTGAAACGTCAAAACCTATTCCGTTGTCTTTAATTTTTAAATGAAATTTATTTAACTTATCTACTTTCATTGTAATGATTACAGATGTAGCTTTAGCATGTTTTACAATATTATTAAGGATTTCTAACAAAATACCATAAAAATTAGATTGTTTCTCAATAGGAAGATTATCTAATACAGTGGGGATTTCGGTTTTTAAATTTATAAAAATGTCATTATAAAGCTGAAACTCCGATAGACGGGAAATAATAATCTCAGATAGTTTGTGTTCTTTAATCTTATCATCCAAAGGCGACAACCTATGGGAAATAAGTCTTATTTGTTTGTTTATTTCAGTAATCCCATTAGAGATTTCGGTCTCTAACTGCTGTCTATCCTTTGAAAGGGACAGTGCTTTTATTTTTAATCCTATTCCCGAAATATTTGAAGCAATAATATCATGAAGATCCTTACTAATACTACTTTTAATAGTTTCTTGACCTTCATAAATAGCTTGAAGACGTTCGTATTTTTGTTGTTGCTTTAATGATTTCTGTTTTTGTTTTAAAAGTAAATAGGCCACCATTAAAAGTAAGGCCAACAGCCCTAAACATATTAAAAAGATATGATTCTTTCTAATTTCATTTCCCTGTTTGTTAATCAAGATATGATTCTCTTTATTTTCTAAAGATAATTTAAGGTTCTCATTCCGTTTTTTTTCACTTTCATATTTTTCTTGTAATTCTTGAATAACCTCAATTTGTTTATTACTAAATATGGATTGGTATAATTCACTATACTCCTTTTGGTGTCGATACGCTGCTTTATAATCTCCAATTTTAGAATAATAACAAGATTTTACATAATGATTTCGATAAACCACTTCGGGAGGTGCCTGAGTCTTTTTTATTAATGTATTAGAAAAACGTAACTGCTTGTTAGCGTTTTCCAAATCATTCAATTCTGTATTCAGTAACACCAACTCATTTAATGTATAAATTGCAGACAGGGTATCTTTTAAATGCAACTCTATATTAAGGGCCTCGTTATATGTCTTTTTGGCTGAAAATCTATTACCTAGTTTATGGTACGAAACTCCTAAATTATGTAAGGTTTTAGCATTAAATATTGTACCCGAATTTTCTAAAGAAAGAACTTTTTTGTAATAATATATAGCAGAGTCATGATTCTTTTCCGTTTTATGGGCAATAGCTATATTATTATAGCTATTACAAATGCCTAAAGTATCTTTTAGTTTTTTCTTTAACCTTAATGAATGAAAATAATAGTAAAAAGCTCTTTCCGTATTCCCTAAATCGTCCTGAATTAGGGCAATAAGATCGGATGTTGATGCTAGCTTTTTAAGATTATCGGTTTTTTGAAAACCATTATGAGCTATTAATGCGTATTCTAAAGCTTTTTTATGCTGCTGTAAATTTCTATATATCAATCCTGCACTTAAAAAGACATTAAAGGCTTTTGGGGAGTCTTCTAATCCTTTATATATTTTAATGGCCTTATCAAGATAAAACAAGGTACTGTCTACCTCTCCGTTCTTTCTTTTGGTTAATGAAATATTATAATATAAATCGGCACCAAGTGAGCTTATAGAGTCATATCTTAATCCTTTTTTATAGAAATTTTCAGATTTTGAATAGTCTTTCCGCTTCCATTCAAGAACCCCTAATTTCCTGTATACTAATGCTGTTGAATCATCCTTTTTTATATTAAAGGAACTATTTAATGCTTCATGGTATTTCTTCTCTGCCAGATCATAATGCTTATTTTTACTAAGACTATCAGCTTCAAATATCAAAGCTTTTAAGGATTCTAATTTATCGTTCTGCCCTACAATATTCAAACTGCAAACAAAACTTAGTAGCAATAGTGCTTTTTTAAAAACAGAATTAAGCATACAGTTATTCTTACCTAAAACTTCAAATGTACTAAAAATGAGGTATCTAAAAAACATTTTGCCATGTCTCATGGAAAAGAGATTTCTCCGGCAAGATTTTCTCTGTTACCATTTATATACCTCATATATTTTGTAATTAATTCTACTGAATTTTTAACTTTAAATTTTTTCATTAAGTTAAAAATATGCTTTTCAACTGTTTTAGGGCTTATATTTAATTTAAATGCTATTTCTTTTTGAACCAGACCATCCATTAATAACAGGATGACTTCTCCCTCTCTTTTAGAGATTTTTAGCCATTGTTCTATTTCTAATATCTCTGAAATATTACGATCAACATATTTCTCATTATTAATAACTTGTTCTATAGCAAAAAACATGTCCTCTGCTCCTAGTTGTTTATCCAAATAAGCATCTACTTTACACTCATTAAAAAGTTTTTCATATATATAAATTCTAGCATGTTGCGTTAAAACAATAATTTTTATGTCACTGTAAAGCTCCTTAATCTTTTTTGCTATTATAAACCCATCATAATCACTAGTCTCAAAATTTAAGTCTAAAAAGATAACATCAATGGAGGCAGCAATCAAAATATCTAGGGTATCATTAAAATTATGAGCTAGGTAGACCTTATTTATAGACGCATGTTGTTCTAAAATCAATCTTAATCCTTCCGAAAAAATAACGGAGTCTTCAACTATTAAAACCTTAAGATTTTTCATTAATAAACTATATGTAATTCTATTAAACCCTTCATTTAACGTGCTGTTATTTAAGCCCTCTAAGTTAGAAAAATATTATCTACATAAAATACGGGAATACCCCTATTGTAGCCTGATTGTGTAAGTGCTAATATTGACATGTAAAATTATTCTGGTAAGCCCCCAAGTTTTCCTTTTACTATTACCTACAAGTTGTTATGATTAAATAACAAATAATTCGTTAAAATGAAAACAAAAAGAAGCCTATTACTCTTTTTAATTTTTCTCCCTTACTGTATTTTTTCTTTCTCTCAAGAAAAACCCATAGATATAAAATACAAAAGGAGTTCCTTGTATACACTTATGGTTAATAATGACACCATAGAATATAGTAGCGTTATACAAAAATCCTTTAAAGAAACACCTATTCCAGAGAAGTTTAATGACCATATAATAAATATTCGAACTGTTCCCATAACAGACACCCTTCAAATAAGTAAAACACAAAGCGACCCTAACAAAAAGAAAAAAGGATTCATATCTAAATTAAGCGGTCAAAAAAAAGAACTAAAGGCAAAAAAACTAACGGCCATTACTAATTATTTAAACAACCAATCTATAGCAAAAGCTATGGTAGCCAAATGGTTTAACAGAAGTGAAAAAGGCGGTTTCAATATGAACTTGATTTCCGAAAGAGGCGCTTATAATGCCTCAGACTTGGATATTAAAATAGCTAAAAACACAGAAAGAGGGCAGGCATTACTCGCAGATGCTGGCGAAGAGTTAATTAACAATACGTTTGTAGTTGTAAACGATTTTAAATATACAAACAAAGAAGAAGTAGGTACAAAAGTAAAGGGGTTGTTGTCCACGGTAGCAACTTACACGGGCAATAGTGATCTCGCTTTAGCTACAGAAGCAACATCTGTTGGGGTAGATATTATGGCCAAAGGTTATATTATAAAAACCACGGCATATTTATACAAACTCGTTTGGAATGATGAAATAGCAGCTATTTTTTATAATGATTTCTGGACTGAAGATAGCTCGATCGACTTAGAAAAGAAAAAAGCTTTTGATGAAACAGATATTTTCAAATTAGAATTAATAGGAACCGAAACATCTTGGGCAGATATACAAAGTACCATTTTAACAAAAAAATCCAATGAAGACTTAATTTCGGTTGCCACTGTTAGAGCTGCAGATAATGTTATTGCAAAACTTCAAAGAAAGTATGAAGTGTTTAGAACCAAATCACCTTTACTAAGCGGAGACCCTATCGCTGCAAAAATAGGCCAAAAAGAAGGCATAGAAAAAGGGGATAAATATGAGGTTTTAGAACAAGTTATCAATAAAAATGGTTTAACGGAATATAAACGCCTAGGAATTATTAAGGTTGATAAAAATCATATCTGGGATAATAGACATTTAGCAGAAGAAGAAACTTCATCCACTATTGAATATACCACATTTACTGGTGCGAAAAACAAATACTATGCTGGTATGCTAATTAGACAAATTAATTAAACAATAATAAAAATGAAATTAACCCCCTTTTTAATATTAACAATATTTTTCATTATAGGAGCAAGTGCCAATGCTCAATGGAAAAAAAACAAAGCCAATGAAGACACTAAAATATGGCGCTATGATTTAGAGTGTGAGGGCATTGCAAAGCAAGGCTCTAAACTTGTAAAAGTATGGTCTTATTCCAAAAACCCAAAACATGCTATTTCTCGAGGCATGAAGAACGCCGTTCATGGTATTATTTTTAAAGGTTATGCCGGAGGCGGTCAAGGTTGCACATCGCAAAAACCATTAGTTAAATCTGCAGATACAGAAAAAAATTATAAAGAGTTCTTCGATGCTTTTTTTGCCGATGGTGGCGAATATTTAAAATACGTATCGGCAGCAACCGATGGTAGTATAGCTCCAGGAGACCGTTTAAAAGTAAGCAGACGTGAATACAAAATAGGTGTTATTGTAAATATTCAATTTAATCAATTAAGAAAACGTCTTGAAAGCGAGGATATTATTAGAAGTTTAAACTCTGGATTTTAATTAAAAAAGCTAAATCATGAAAAAAATATTACAATTAGGGTTTTCAATGACGTTTTTACTGATAAGTATTACTGTTTTTAGTCAAGCAAAAAAGCCAACTCTTATGGTCGTTCCTAGTGATGTATGGTGCTTTCAAAATGGATATACTCTTAATTTTGATGACCAAGGTACACCTGTTAAAATACCGGATTATAAAAGAGCATTTCAGGAAAATGCTGAAGTATTACAGGTTATTAGCCATATAAATGGTATGATGGCAGAAAGAGGGTTCCCTCTTAAAAACATGGAATCTGCCATAAAAACGTTAAATTCCAATATGGCCGAAGACAACCTTAGAGCCTCAAAATCTTCAGGTAGTGGTATAAGCGAAAGCCCTATTGATGCTTTTAAAAAAGTTGCAAAGGCCGATATTATAATACAATTAACATGGACCGTAAACAAAACTGGGCCTAAAAAATCTATAACCTTCAATTTGCAAGGGTTGGATGCCTATACCGATAAGCAAGTAGCCACAGCTGTAGGTACAGGAGCACCTTCCTTTTCAGCTGAACTCCCTGTATTACTTTCTGAAGCTGTTTTAGCTCACATGGATAATTTTTGTGAATCTCTACAGATCCATTTTGACGATATGTTCGAAAACGGGAGGGAAATTATTATCCGTATTCAAAAATGGGATGATTGGGACGGTGACTTGGAAACTGAATTCGACGGTGAAGAATTAGGATATATCATTGAAGATTGGTTAGCCGATCATACTGTAAAAGGAAGATTTAATACTACCGATATAACAGAGAGCATGGCCCTGTTTGAGCAAGTGAGAATACCACTTTATAACGAAAAGGATAGAGCTATTGATGCCAGACGTTATACAAACGAACTTAGTAAGTTTCTTAAAAATGCGCCTTACAGTATCCCAAATAAGTTAGTGATGAAAGGCCTAGGGCGTGCAACCATCATTTTAGGCGGCAAATAACAACAAGCTAATAAATTATTAAAACAATCTAAAATGAAAAAAATAATATATACAGTACTGTTTTTAATCTCAATGGTAATATTTGGACAGGAAAACAATAATGGTATAACACTAGGAGCTTACATACCAGAACAAGCCGAAGGTATCCCTACCTATGCAAAAAGTATGCTTAAAAATAAACTGGGTCGTATCATTACTGAAAATGGTATTAGTGATAACGTTTATAATTCTCGTTTTATAATAACACCAAATATAACGGTATTAAATAAAAACATTACAGGTACGGCACCACCAATGGTCGTATTGAATATCGATTTAACCTTATATATAGGTGATGGGATCGCCGGTAATTTATTTTCTAATGAATCCATACAACTAAAAGGAGTTGGCACTAACGAAAATAAAGCATACATAGCAGCTTTAAAACAACTAAAGCCTAAAAGCCAAGATATACAACGCTTTATATCTAAAGGAAAGCAAAAAATAATTGATTATTACAATACGAATTGTAACCTTATGATTAAAAAGGCCAAATCTTTAGAAGCTCAGAATAATTATGAAGAAGCTTTATTTGTTCTAATCAATGTTCCGGAAGCCAGTACTTGTTTTAACTCAATAAAATCTAAAATCAAACCCTTATACACTAAAGCAATTAATAGAGATTGTAAATTAAAATTAAATGAAGCTTCAGCAATTTGGGCCGCTAACCAAGATATTGATGCTGCAAATGAAGCCGGTCTTTTATTATCCTCCATAGAACCAACGGCCTCATGCTTCTCTCAAGTGAAAACATTATATAATAAAATAGCGATACGGGTTAAAGATCTAGGTGACAGAGATTGGAATTATGACTTAAAAGTTTTAGAAGTAGAATCGAATATCGTTAAAGCAGCTAGAGATGTAGGCATGGCCTATGGCAAAAACCAGCCTAAAAGTGTGACCTATAATGTAAGAGGGTGGTATTAGGTAAACCAAATAAAAACATTAAGTAGTATAAGCATGCTACATTTAAAATAACTATTAATTAATCTTTTAAAAAATGAAAACAAAACAATTACTATTATTAAGTACAACCATGCTATTTGCTTTTATATGCCATGCACAAACAACAATTACAGTCGACAACTCTATAGGAAGTCATGCGCAATACAGCGATTTACAAAGTGCCATTAGTGCAGCCAGTAATGGCGACATTATCCAAGTTCACCCATCTGAAATTAATTATGGAAACATCACCATAGATAAAGAGCTTACTCTTATTGGTTTTGGACATAGCGATCCAGATAAAGAAACTAAAGTTACAGATTTTGTGTTAACTGCTAATGCATCAAATGTCTCGATTTCAGGATTTCATGTAACAGATGATATTTATACTAACAGTACTACAACTATATCTAATTTAAAAATTGAAAATAATATTATAGATAGTACTCTATTGTTTAATAGTGCTGGCGGTGCAAATACCGTTATAATTAGAGGAAATATTATTTATCAAATAGGTTCTGGTAGTACTTCATCAAATAGCGATAATTATACAAATACTATCATTTCAAATAATATAATAACACATTATATAGGCTTAAAAAACCATCAATCCATAACCATTAAAAACAATGTTTTTTTAAGTCCAAATAACAGCTACCCTGTATATAATGCTGGTGATGCCAGTGGTAGTATTACTGTACAAAATAACATATTTTATTATAACTCAAGTGGTGTTTTAAACCCTGATGCCGATGGTGTAATATTTGAAAATTGTTTAACCTATAATATTGGGACCGGTAGCGTAATAGCCTTAAACGGTTCGAATAACTTGGATAATCAGAACCCAAATTTTGTTAGTGCAAGTGATACAACTTTTGATTCCGAAACAGACGATTACCATCTCCAAGCGGGATCCCCTGCAATTGGTAATGGTATTGGTGGTGTAGATATGGGTATTTATGATGGTAGTGCTTTTACCTTCAATAATTTTGGATATACCAACGGAATACCAACTGTAAAAATCACCAATATTACAGATAGAATTGCTCCTAATGCAAACCTTAGTGTTACTATAAATACAAATGCCAATTAGTATGAAAAAGGTTTTATTATTAGTTTTTACTTTATTTAGTTTCATAACTAATTCTCAAAGCATAACTACAGCCGAATATTTTTTCAATACAGATCCTGGGCTAGGTAATGGTACTGCATTAACTGTAAATAGTAATACAGGGGTGCTCACTCAAACGTTTACTATCCCTACCGTAGGCCTTTCAGAAGGCTTTAATAGCGTATATGTAAGAGTGTATAATAGTGACAATAATTGGAGCTTGTACGATAGACAGAATTTTTATTTAAAAGGGACTACTTCTACTAATATTGCAGCAGCGGAGTACTTTTTTAATACTGACCCTGGGGTTGGTAATGCAACAACTTTATCTGTAGATACTAATACCGGACAATTATCACAAATATTTACAATTTCTACAACAGGTTTATTAGAAGGGTTTCATAGCTTTTATATAAGAACTCAAAGTACTGATGGGGATTGGAGCTTGTATGATAGGCAAATTATCTATATTAAAGATTTTGATTTTACACTTGATGAAGTATCTGCTGCTGAGTATTTTATTGATAGCGATCCGGGAATTGGTAATGGGACTTCGGTTATTTTTGGAAACCCTTCACAAACGTCTCAAATATTAAATATAAATTCTACGGGTTTAGCCGAGGGAGACCATATCTTTTATGTGAGAGTTCAAGACACAAATGGTGATTGGTCTATTTACGATTCTGCTCTTTTTACAATTGATAACTCTTTAGGGGTCGAAAATAATTTACTATCTAAAATAGTATTATTACCCAATCCTTTTGAAAACAATCTCTCCATTAAATCACCAAACAATATCCAGGTTTTAAAAATAGAAGTTTACAATACTCTAGGACAAACGGTTTATTATAGCTTAGAACCTAAAACTACGTTAGAGCTATCAACTTTAAAAAAAGGGATATATATTTTAAATCTAAAAACAAGTCTCGGAGAGGCCTCTTTTAAGATTATAAAGAAGTAAATTATTATACCAACTATGATCCGCTATAATTGAGGGATTTAAAGAGGTCTAAAAAGTAATATATTTTGTCATTCTGAATGTAACGAATCTACCTGTCTAGACAGGGAACCTTATACCCATATAAATTAACATGCTATAGCTAAGTCGCTATAAAATGGCATAGAATATTTAGATATAAAAAATTGAAGTTCAAGGTAAAAAACGCAGGCATAGCTTAGTTACGGCGAGTATTTTTAACGAAGAAATTCGGTTTTTTACTCTGAAGGTTCTTGTTATTTTATATGGATTTAGCTATGTATTTTATAAGAGGTTCTTCATGACATTCAGAATGATACTTTTAGCTTTATAAGATCTTGCATTTAACATAGATCATGATTTCTATGTTTTTTAAATTTCCACAACCTACCAGCTCTTCGTATCTTTACCCCATGTTTCCTAAAAAACTTCAACAAAAACTGGAAGAGCGTAAAGCAAATAATGCCTTACGGCAATTAGGAACACAAAACAATTTAACCGATTTTTCATCTAACGATTACTTGGGTTTTTCAAAATCCAAAACCATTTTTAATAATACCCATGCGTTTTTGACCGAACAAAATATAACCTATAACGGGGCGACAGGCTCACGCCTACTTTCGGGGAATCATCCGCTTTACAATATCGTGGAATCCTTATTGTCCAGTTTTCATAATAGTGAATCTGCCCTCATTTACAATTCTGGTTATAATGCCAATGTGGGGATCTTTTCATGTGTTCCGCAACGTGGGGATATTATTTTATACGATGAATATATTCATGCATCCATTCGTGATGGCATAAAACTTTCTCATGCAAAGGCCTATAAATTCAAGCATAACCATTTAGAGGACTTAGAGTGTCACCTTGCACGCCCGCCTGCCGGACGGTCAGGCAGCCAAGAGGTTTCGCAAAAAAATAATATCTATGTAGTCACAGAATCTGTTTTCTCAATGGATGGTGATTCTCCAGATTTAATAACGATGTCTCAGATCTGCAAAACCCACAATGCTTACCTCATTGTAGACGAGGCGCATGCCGTTGGCATTTTTGGAGAACATGGAGCAGGTTTAGTTCAACATTTAAAACTAGAAAAAGACGTTTTTGCTCGAATCGTTACTTTTGGAAAGGCTATGGGGTCTCATGGAGCTGCTATCCTAGGAAGCGACTCCCTAAAGCAATATTTGGTAAACTTTTCCCGTAGCTTTATCTATACCACCGCCTTAACACCCCATACTTTAGCTAATATCCATACTGCTTATCACGAATTGATTTTAACCGAAAACATAAAAAAACTTCATAAAAATATTGCTCATTTTAAAGGTGAAGTTATTAAAAACGGACTTCAAAACTATTTTATAGCAAGTGATTCGGCCATACATTGCTGTATTATTTCTGGAAACGACACTGTAAAACTAATGTCCCAAAAGTTTCAAGAGCAGGGCTTCAATATAAAACCTATATTATCGCCTACAGTTCCAAAAGAACATGAACGACTACGCTTTTGTTTGCATGCATTACATTCTAAAGAAGACATCTCAAAAGTATTAAAAGGACTTACTACTTTTGTGACGAAGTCATACTGAACTCGCTTCGGTATTTCATTAAAACTTTTGAAAACTATGTATGAGCGATACATTTAAAACGATAGCCCGGTTTCAATATTCATCTGAAGCGCAAATTATTAAAGGGCGCTTAGAAGCGGAAGGTATTCAGGTATTTCTATCGGACAATCTAACTATAGATACAGATCCTTTAGTAAGTAATGCCATAGGCGGTGTCAAACTAAAAGTATTATCGCGTCAAGCATTAAAAGCACAACATATACTTAATTCTATCGAAAAATACGCCATTGATGATGAAGGTCATAGAATCCACTGTCCCCATTGTAAAAGTGAAAAAATAGAATTATTTTCTACAATAAAAGATGCCAAATCATTATTCTGGTTTATTTTTGGCTTTTTATTCTCCTCACTTCCTTTTTATACAAAGCATACATTTAAATGTGAGGATTGTAAAACAGAATTCGATTTAAAATGAAGAAATATTTCATTACAGGAATATCTACCAACGTTGGTAAAACTATTGCTTCTGCTATAGTTACAGAAGCTTTACAAGCAGATTATTGGAAGCCCGTCCAGGCAGGCGAACTAGACCATGACGATAAATATACCGTCGGAAAACTTATAACCAATACCCAGTCAAAAATTCATCCAAATAGCTATGCATTAGAGACCCCCATGAGTCCACATGCGGCGGCAGAAATTGATGGTGTTTCCATTGACATAAAACAGATTAATGCCCCTAAAACAAAAAACCATTTAGTTATTGAAGGTGCTGGGGGCTTATTAGTCCCCTTAAATGACACACAAACCGTTTTGGACCTTATTAAGCCTAATTACAAAGTAATTGTTGTTTCCAGGCATTACCTTGGAAGTATTAACCATACCTTACTAACTGTAAATACTTTAAAAGAAAAAGGGTTTGATGTCTCGCTTATTTTTAGTGGAAACGAACATAAAACGACCGAAGATATCATTAAAAAAATGACAAACGTCCCTGTGATCGGGCGTATTAACGAAGAACCTTATTTTGATAAAAATGTTGTAAGGGAATATGCTGAAATATTTAAAGGTAAATTGTAACTGTAATTCCTGCGAAGGCGGGAATCTTATAAATTGAAACTCAGAACAAAAAAGAGATTCCCGCTGTAGTTTATCTTGAGTGAAGACGAAAGTCGGGAATGATAAAAACCATGAAACTAAAAGACCGCGATAAAAAACATCTTTGGCACCCCTTGACGCAACATAAGTTGCACCCAGAAACTATAGCAATCATTAAAGCGAAAGGATGCCTTTTATATGATGAAAACGGTAATGAATATATTGATGCTATTGCTTCATGGTACACAGCTATGTACGGGCACTGTAACGATTATATTACCTGTCGCGTTGCAACTCAAATGCAGCAGTTGGACCAAATAGTTTTTAGTGGTTTTACTCACGAACCAGCTATAAAGCTATCGGAAGCGCTTATTAAAATTTTGCCCAACAATCAAAATAAAATATTCTTTAGTGATAATGGCTCTACTTCCGTTGAAATTGGCATAAAAATGGCCTTGCAATTTCATTTTAACAAAGGAGAAAAACGCAACACTCTTATTGCGCTTGAAGATGGATTTCATGGGGATACCTTTGGTGCGATGAGTGTATCCGGACTATCCGTTTATAATGGCCCTTTTGAAGATTTCTTTTTAGAAGTAAAACGGATTCCTACGCCAAATGGAAAAAACAATGAAGCCATTTTAAACGCTTTAAACGCCATCGTAAAAACCAATAAAGTAGCAGGTTTTGTCTACGAACCTTTAGTACAAGGCGCGGCAGCCATGAAAATGTATGATTCGGAAGGATTGAATACTATTTTAAAATTTTGCAAAGATCATCATATTATTACAGTTGCCGATGAAGTTATGACAGGCTTTGGGAAAACGGGAGACTACTTCGCCTCGCTTCATATCGATACAAAGCCAGATATTATCTGCCTAAGCAAAGCCCTAACTGGCGGCTTATTACCCATGGCCCTTACCACGTGCTCTCAGGAAATCTATGAAGCTTTCTATAGTGATGACATGAGTAAAGGCTTGTTCCATGGGCATACATATTCGGCAAACCCATTAGCTTGTACCGCTGCCCTAGCAAGTATAGAACTACTGCAATCGGAAGCCATTCAACAAAATATAAAAACTATTATGGCTTCCCATAAAACGTTTAATGCCCATATAAAAAAACATCCAAAAGTAAAATCTACACGACAAACCGGGGTTATTTTTGCACTGGATTTAAACGTTGAAATGAAACGTTATGGCCATTTGCGAGACCAACTATTTAAATTCTTTTTAGATCGTGGTGTTTTTCTTCGTCCTTTAGGACATACTATTTACATTCAAGCACCTTATACAATTACCAAAGAACAACTGCAGAAGGTTTATCAAGTTATTGAAACGGCTTTGGAAATTGTTTAGGATTAAGTGAATAATTTCTTAAAAGGAACAGCCACAGAAATATTTTGATCCTTCTGGTCAAAAATCAAAATTCTATAATTTAGATTACTCATGCATTTTATTTGATTAAATAGGAAATCGTGAAATCGAAGATTTGCTTACCAAATCTAGATTTGGCGAAGCCAATGCTTTGCATTTCCCGTTTTGTTCATTGTTTTTCTATTTTATCATAATGAATTCATGAACCTTTCAATTTTACCGAAAACATGTATCCTGAATTCATTTCAGGAAGTTCAGGAATAAATTTCAACTGAAATCTCGAGACAAAACCCCAGAAAATTCTTTGCGGTTAAATGCCTTCTAAATCTTTATCTAATAAATTAATTTCTTCATGGGTTTCTTTTATTAAAACATAAAGTTTTTCATAGACCCATTTACCATACGTTTTGTTTGCGACAACAACGATTCTGGCTTTTCCGTTTGGACCAGCTATAGGGATTTTAAAATCCGCTTCTCCATCACCATTCTCTAGCGAAATATTACCACTTATAATACCATCTGTTTCAAGGGGCTTTCCTAAAACCCTAATAACCTCCTCGTTTTCAAAAGCCTTTTCAACAGCATAGGTATAAGGCGTAGAGGATGTAAGCATTTCAGAAACACCAAAAAATATAGCACCAATTCCTAATACAAATAATATAATAATTGTTAAACACCCCCCTACGGGCAGTACCCATAACCAATTTCTACCAAACCAGCTCTTCCTTTTTATTTCTTCCATATAATATCTCTATATATACATGTAGGTCTTACAATTAAAAAACTTGTTACATTATTATGTAATTTATTTTGATTGACCGTCATATGTCATAAACCTAAAAATATATTGATTTTGTCATCCCGAGGCAACGAGGAATCTCGAGGGATCCCATTGATTATCAACAGATTCTTCACTATAGCCTGTACTGAGCGTAGTCGAAGTATTCTGAATGACAAAAATATCTTTATGCATGATTACGGACATTCAGAATTTATTACTTATTAAATTAGAAGTGATCTAAACTTTTTTATGTGAAATAAATACAATAACACTACTTTTGTTTAAAGTTTTAAAATCTTGCAAAAACCAATCTCAATAACAGCTATTTCATCTATTTCTCCATTAGGAAACTCTTTAGAGGATGCATGGAAAAGCTATCAAAACAATCAGCACTGTATTTCAGAAAAATCATTTGATACTGAACGTGCTCTAGTTGCCGAAATCCCTAAAAATACTAAGGAACATATCGAATTATTACGTCAATCGGATTCTAAATATAAATCTCTTGATGATACCGTTTTATTTGCCATACACGCTTCTAGACAAGCTATAAAACAAGCAAACTGGAATGGTTCGGATAATTTCGGAATTAATATTGGATCGTCTCGCGGCGCCACACAACTTTTTGAAACCTATCATAAAGATTTCCTTAAAAAAAACAAGGCCAAAACGTTAAGTTCGCCTACAACAACATTGGGTAATATTTCATCCTGGGTGGCTCATGATTTGCAAACCCAAGGCCCAGAAATTAGCCATTCCATAACGTGTTCTACCGCATTACATGCTATACTTAATGGTATGGCATGGATTAATTCCGGTATGTGCGATAAATTTTTGGTGGGTGGTAGCGAAGCACCTCTAACGCCATTTACCATTGCCCAAATGCAGGCTCTCAAAATATATTCGAAAGCCCGATTGAATGGCATTAAACATTCTGGAAAAATATATGACCAGGACCATCAAAGTATTGAAGCATCTTTTCCTTGTCTCGCTTTAGATCTTAACAAAAAGCAAAACACCATGGTCCTAGGGGAAGGCGCATCTATAGCTTGTTTAGAGGCAGGTAAAAAAGACCATGCCCTAGCTACTATAAAAGGGGTTGGTTATGCTACCGAGATTTTAGAACATAATATTTCTATTTCAAGTGATGCACAATGCTTTCAGAAATCGATGCAGATGGCATTAGGCTCTTTAAGCCCTAACGATATTGACGTTATTGTTATGCACGCACCTGGCACCATAAAAGGTGATCTTTCAGAATATAACGCTATAGAAAAAATATTTTGTAACAAAATACCAGCTTTAACTACAAATAAATGGAAGATAGGTCACACCTTTGGCGCATCAGGTGCTTTAAGTATTGAACTGGCCGTATTAATGTTACAGTACAAAAAATTTATAGGCATCCCTTATTTAAAAAATCAAAATACACCAAAAAAAATAGAAAATATTCTGGTAAATGCTGTCGGTTTTGGAGGGAATGCAGTTTCTATTTTGCTTTCAAAATAAGATTGTAAACTAATTAAATAAGCTTACATTTAAATCTTAAATTTTTAAACCTCAAAACTATGGAATGGTATTCAAATCTTGATTTCCTTTTAAAAATATACTGGTTAATTGCCATTATAGGTTCGCTAGTTTTTACTATGGTAATCCTTTTGGCCTTTATTGGAGGGGACGCTGATGAATTTGAAGATCTGGATTCTGAAATAGATGCCGATTCGGGTATAGGGTTTCAATTTATAACCTTTAAAAACCTTGTTGGCTTCTTTACTATTTTTGGTTGGAGCGGTATTGCCTGCTTAGAAGCGGGATTATCTAAACCTTTAACCATTGTTATTTCTATTTTCTCTGGGTTGGCTATGATGACCATCATGGCCGCCATGTTTTATTTTATGGGAAAATTAAGTGATAGTGGTACTTTAAAGTATAAAAACGCTATTGATGCCATTGGTGAAGTATACCTCACCATTGGTGCCAATCGCACAAAAATGGGAAAAGTTAGCGTAAGGGTTCAAGGAGCACTGCGCGAACTAGATGCATTAACAGATTCCCTTATGGAATTAAAATCCGGAACCATTGTTAAAGTATTAGATGTCACCAACAATGGCATATTAATAGTAGATCAAACAAAAAAACCAATAGAACCAATAAAACAACATACTTATGAGATTACTGATAATTCAGGAAGGGCCTAACTTAGGGTTTCCAATGACCCTTATTTTTGGGGTATTATTTATATTCCTTTTTTTAATCGTCTTAATAAGACGCTACAAACGTTGTCCATCAGACAGGATTTTAGTGGTCTATGGTAAAGTAGGCGGCGGTCAATCGGCCAAGTGCATCCATGGTGGTGCGGCATTTATTTTACCGGTAATTCAAGATTACGAGTTTCTGGATTTAACGCCCATTTCTATTGAAGTCAATCTAGTAAATGCCCTTTCCAAACAAAATATTCGCGTGAATGTTCCATCTCGTTTTACAATTGGCGTTTCAACCGAGCCGGGCATCATGCAGAATGCTGCGGAACGTTTGCTGGGACTAGGACAAAACGAAATACAGGATTTGGCACAGGAAATTATTTTTGGGCAGCTCCGTTTAGTTGTTGCTTCTATGGATATTGAAGAAATTAACTCCGATAGGGATAAGTTTCTAGCCAATATTTCACAATCTGTGGAATCTGAGCTCAAAAAAGTAGGCTTAAAACTAATCAACGTAAATATTACCGATATTGTCGATGAGTCTGGTTACATTGAAGCTTTAGGTAAAGAAGCAGCCGCACACGCTATTAATGCAGCGCGTAAATCGGTTGCAGAAAAAACCAGGGATGGTTCCATTGGTGAAGCCAATGCCGTGCAAGATGAAAGAACTCAAGTTGCAGCAGCGAATGCTCAGGCCGTTGAAGGTGAAAATACGGCGAAAATCGCTGTGGCAAATTCAGATTCGTTGCGTCGTCAAAGAGAAGCAGAAGCAGAAAGAGTAGCAATTGCATCTGAAAAAGTACAAAGCGCAAAAGCCTTAGAAGAATCTTATGCTGCCGAAAAAGAAGCTGAAACCGCTAGAGCAGAAAGAGAGCGTTCTTCTCAAATGGCCGATGTTATTGTGCCTGCAGAAATTGATAAAAAGAAAGTTGAAATCGATGCCGAAGCCGAAGCTGAAAAGATTAGAAGACGAGCAAAAGGGGAAGCAGATGCCATTCTTTTTAAAGCACAAGCTGAAGCACAAGGACTTTACGAAGTCTTAACAAAACAAGCTGCTGGTTTAGACCAAATTGTAAAAGCAGCAGGTAATAACTCCAAAGACGCAGTATTATTATTAATTGCCGATAAATTACCTGAACTGGTTAAAACACAGGCTGAGGCTATAAAAAATATTAAGATAGACAAAGTAACTGTTTGGGAAAATGGAGGCAATAGTAAAGAAGGAAAATCCTCGACAGCGAACTTCCTTTCTGGCATGTATAAATCTGTACCGCCTTTGCAGGATATGTTTAATATGGCGGGTATGGAACTGCCCGAATATTTAAAGGGGAAAGATATCGAAAAAACGGTTGCTAAATCAGATTCAAAAAAAGAAGAAGATAATTAAATTGAATTTTAAGTAGATGGTTCTTAAGCTCTATAAAAAACTTAAGAATCATTTACTGTTTTTTCAGTTCTTCAACCAGATTTTTTATATGCGGATTCTTTAACAAGCCTCCATAAGATATATCACTAACTGGAACATGGGGTTCTGCATTGCTTTCTATGATTATTGGTCCATTTGGTGTTATTGCAACATCCCATCCTATAAACCTATCTGGAATAATTTTAACCGCTTCTTTTACAATATCACATGCTTCTTTAAAATACGGAACTTTAAACCCTTCAAGTTTAAATCCACTATCAGGATGCTCGGTTATTTCTCCGCCCCCATGTTCTGGCAAATAATGTCCTACAGATTTTAAAACACCTTTTTCGAGATCGATTCCAACAAAAAAACCTCCGGATGTAGCATTATCAACAACACTATCTCCAACTCCAAATCTGAAAACGCTGCTGATTATTTCTATAGTTCCTTTAGATGTTATTAAAGAAATAAACCGTATTGTATTTACCGATTTGCTATGTATTTTATTAATGTCATCATGTTGTTTAATAACCTCCGTATGAACAAAATTCCCATTGATCAAAGTTTCATATATGTTATCCAAATCATTTTGAAGCTCCAACTTTTTAATCTTAAAGCATCCTTTTCCTCCAAAATCAGATGGTGGCCTAAAAAACAGTTCGTCCGTCTTATGTATGTTGAATAAATTTTCAAAAAATTCACTAAGCTGCTCTTTATTGGAAATTTGTACAACATTATCATTAAAGAAAAAACAGGTTCCCAAATTATAACTTATTAATTTCGGAGTTTTAATGGATGTTCTTTTACAAAATAGGGCAAAATAAAGCTTATTGTTTATTAAGGCAACATAATCCGGATTATGCAAAGATCGATGTTCCACAAGCAGTACTTGTTCCCTAAAACTAATATAATCTAAATAGTTAGTGACTTTTTTCCTATATAAATATTTAAAATAATAAAAGGGTATTTCTCTCTTTTTTACCATAAGAGTTATTATTTCCTTTATCATTTTCAGAAGACTCTTTTTATCTGGATGCTTTAAGAAAACCCGTATTCTGTTCATAATCTTAAAATTTAATTAAGGACAAACATTAAATAGGCAAAGTAACACATTTTATATATCATTTAGACCATTGGAAAACGCAAAATCTTTAACATTACAAAAAACATATCCCTAAATCGGGGCGTATTAATTAGAAAAATAGTGAACATATATTCTATTTAATTAGTACTTTTGATTGATACAAATCAACTTTATTTATGAGCGAGATACGACACAATTGGACAAAAGAAGAGATCATAAAAATTTACAACAAACCATTAATGGAGCTGCTTTACGAAGCGGCGACGGTTCACCGTTTACATCATGATCCTAATGTTGTACAAGTATCAACTTTGTTGTCTATAAAAACAGGCGGTTGCTCAGAAGATTGTGGCTACTGTCCACAAGCAGCTCGTTATCATACTAATATTGAAGGAAACGACTTGATGTCTCTGCAACAAGTAAAAGCCCAAGCTTTACGTGCAAAATCTGCTGGAAGCTCCCGCGTTTGCATGGGTGCCGCATGGCGTAACGTAAAAGATGGTGAAGAGTTTGACGAGGTTTTAGAAATGGTACGTACCATTAATAAACTAGACATGGAAGTATGCTGTACACTTGGAATGATTACCGAAAATCAAGCACAAAGGCTAGCAGAAGCTGGTTTATATGCCTATAACCATAATTTAGACTCATCTGAAGAATATTATAAAGAAGTTATATCTACACGAGGCTATCAAGACAGATTGGATACCATTGACAATGTACGTAAAACCAATGTGACCGTTTGTAGTGGTGGTATTATCGGTATGGGCGAAAGTGTAGAAGATCGTGCTGGCATGTTGGTCGCATTGTCAACCCTAAATCCGCAACCGGAATCTACACCAATAAATGCTTTAGTTGCTGTTGAGGGCACGCCTTTAGAAGACGAGAAACCTGTTGAAATATGGGAAATGATTCGTATGGTCGCTACCACGCGTATTGTCATGCCAGAAACACAAGTGCGTTTAAGTGCTGGTAGAACCCAAATGTCTAGAGAAGGGCAAGCCATGTGCTTTTTTGCCGGTGCCAATTCTATTTTTGCCGGTGATAAATTATTGACGACCCCAAACCCCGATGTCAATGAAGACATGAAAATGTTTGAATTGTTAGGCTTGAATCCGCAAAAGCCATTCACAAAAAAGGTACAACCTAAAACTGTTGAAGCAAACGATTCCCAATATGAAGCTTTAGGAGAAAAACCCAAATGGACACGGCCAGAGCATACTATTGAACGTAACGAAGCTGCTAAAGAAAAAGCTAAAGCTTTAAAATAAGTAGACTATAACCTTTTAACTTTGCTTATACAAAAAACCGTTTTCAATAAATTATAGGCAGCACCTCAAATACTATTTCTGTTTTCGTAACGTTTTCTTAACTTTGAATACAAAATCACTAAAGTATTGACACTTAATCTGCAAGACATCCCTCGTGTAAAAACTATTGCTAAAGCGGACTTTTTAAAATATTATTTTAATCTGCAAAAACCTGTAGTTATTGAGAATCTCACAGAAGACTGGCCAGCTTATACCAAGTGGAACCTAGACTACATGAAAGCCATTGCAGGCGATATTACCATTCCTCTTTACGATGACAGACCCGTAGATTATAAAGATGGGTTTAACGAACCGCATACAAAAATGAAAATGGGCGATTATGTGGATTTGCTAAAAAGGGAACCTACAAAATATCGCATTTTTCTTTGGAATGCGTTAAAAGAAATACCCCAATTACAAAAAGATTTCACGTTTCCGGATTTTGGTTTACGCCTCATGAAAGGAATTCCTATGTTGTTTTTTGGGGGGAGAGATTCGCATACTTTCATGCATTATGATATAGATTTGGCCAATATTTTTCATTTTCATTTTGAAGGCACAAAACAAGTTATCCTATTTGACCAAAAGCAGAGCAATTACTTGTATAAAATCCCACATTCTTTAATCACCAGGGAAGATATTGATTTTAACAACCCTGATTTTGAAAAGTGGCCGATGCTTAAAAAAGCCAAAGGTTACAAAACAGAGTTAAAACATGGTGAAGTTTTATATATGCCAGAAGGTTATTGGCATTATATGCGCTATATTACACCTGGGTTTTCTATGAGTTTGAGAGCTATAGCCAGAAACCCAAAAAATCTTAGCAGAGCTCTATACAACATAGTCATTATGCGCCATTACGATAACGTTATGAGACGTTTAAAAGGACAAAAATGGATTGATTGGAAAAATGAACAGGCAGTTGTAAGAACGCATAAAAACAACAATATTACTGTATAAGCTCGTTTGCTTTTTCGTAAACTAAGTGGGATTCCCATCCTTTATACAGCAAATAATCGATTAATTTCTTTCTTTTCTTAAACTTGTTCGTTTCCTTAATTGAATTTGCTTTTTTTTCGGCTAAATCATTGAAAACCCCGATATACTCCTCGTTTCCTATTTCACTAAGTGCCTGATTTATATTAACTTTGACCACGTCTTTTTTCTTAAGTTCATAACTTAAGCGACGACGCCCCCAATTCTTGATTTTAAACTTACCACTTACAAATGCTTTGGCAAAACGTGCTTCATTAAGAAAGTTATGTTCTAAAAGGTGAACTATGATGACATCGATAGCCTCGGGTATCATGTGCATACCTTCTAACTTTTGTCTAACCTCTTGATGGCAACGTTCCTGATACGCACAATAATGCTCTAATTTTTTAGTGGCTTCTTGTACGGTATATGTTTTTTTTGATGGCTGCATGGTTTTCAAAAATAGCAATAGAAAATTAACAATAAGAATAAAAATTTATAAAAACCAAATCCACTGTACAGAGCGTAGTCGAAGTATAGATTTTAAACGAACTATGATGAAAAAAATTACTTCCATTATATTATTGCTTATAACTTTTAATTTAAGTTATGGGCAAACCAAAATTGCAGAATTAACATTTGAATCCGTTGGAGGTTACTCAACTAATGTAACTGAATTCACTAGTGGCACAACAGATTATTTTATTAGAACTGATGGGACTAATACAACTGGCACGCTTTCTAATATTCAAGGTTCTTATTATTTTGCTGCTCAAGACACAAATGGTGTTGAACCTACTTTACCACTAACCCTACTTATAAATAACATCAATATAAGTGGCTATTCTAACCTAGTGTTTAGAGTAAATTTAGCTGAAGATGATGACGGAGCCAATGAAGATTGGGATGCCCCTAACTATGTACATTTTAATTATGACATTGATAACTCAAGTTCGTTCTCAAATTTATTATGGTTGGAAAATGACGGAAGTACATTTAACTCTGCACCATATATAGATACTGATTACGATGGTACCGGGGATGGACCTGAAATAACAGACACATTTACTCAATTTACTCAAAGCATTACTGGTACAGGTTCTCTCTTAGATATTCAAATTGTCTTTAATCTTGATGATGGTGACGAAGATATTGCCATAGATAATATTGAAGTTTGGGGCACTCTTATTCCTTGTGGTGCACCTGTAACTTGGGATGGTTCTGATTGGGATAATGTAGTAGGTCCTGATATTAATACCGAAGCTATTATTAATGGTAACTACAACACAAGTGCGGCAAGCTTTAGTGCTTGTAGTTTAACGGTTAACAACAATTCCATTTTAACTGTGAACGACAATACCTATATTGAAATTCAGAATGACATTACGGTAGATGCAGGAAGTTCTATTGATGTTCACCCTTATGGAGCAGTCGTTCAAAATAATAATTTTGGGGCTGTTAATAATAGTGGCACCATGACAGTTGACAAAGAAACCGCACCGATGAATGAATGGTACGAATACACTTATTGGGGTTCTCCCGTTTCTGGAGCAACCATTAGTGGCTCTATCACTGATTCGCATCCAAGTAGACGTTTTATATTTGATGGACAAAACTTTTTAGATGCCACCGCAGAAACAAATAATGATGGTACAGCGATACCGGGTCAAGATGATATAGATGACAATGGAGATGATTGGCAACCGGTAAGTGGTGCTACCATTATGCAAGCCGGAGTAGGTTATGCTACTACTTTAACAAGCTTTGCTTATGACACTCATCCTGCCCCATCGAATAAACAATTTAGATACACTTTTACCGGCGATTTTAACAATGGCATTAAAACAATACCCATCTATAGAAACGATTCCGAATTATCGGATTACAACTGGAATTTTTTAGGGAACCCATACCCCTCAGCTATTGATGCCGATTTATTTTTAGCAGCTAATAGTAACGTTTCTACAGATATTTCAACGGCTAAATCTATTAATGGGGCCATATTCTTATGGTCTCAAAATACTCTGCCTTCCAGTACCACCAATGGAAATCAACAACTTAACTTTACAAATGATGACTTTGCCATTATTAATGCCGTAGGGCAATCTGCTGGTGGTGATGGTGTTATACCAACTCGATTTATTCCATCTGGTCAAGGCTTTTTTGTGTCTATGTCTAACTCTGCTCCTGCAACTTTAGTGTCTGGTGATGTCTATACAACTAATATAGTATTTAACAATTCTATGCGTGTTGCCAGTACAACAGCTAATAGTCAGTTTTTTAAAAATTCAAATACTAAAAAAGCATCCAATACCACGGTAAATAAATTATGGATCGATCTAACTTCCGATAATGGGGTTTTTAATCAAATACTTGTGGGCTATGTAAACGGGGCGACTAATGATGATGATGGGGTTTCATACGATACGGTTAAATTCCCAACTAAGGGCTCTGCATTATACTCGACCATTGAAGGCTCTACTAAAAAATTCACTATTCAAGGCAAAGCAATTAATAGTATTAATCAAGATGAAATTATTAAACTTGGTTTTAAGACAAGTATTGATATCCCTACATTATACAAATTATCCATTGCCCAATTACAGGGCAATTTCTTAAGTAACAATACCATTTACTTAAAAGACAATTTACTTCATAAGCAGCACGATTTATCTACAAGTGATTACACTTTCACCTCAGAAGTAGGCGAATTTAACGAACGTTTTGAAATTGTGTTTAATGCAAACTCGTTATCTACAAATAATGTTTCTATAGAAGAAAATCAATTCAGTATTGTTGATTTAGATAACGACAGAGTTCAGTTTAACACAAATAATAGCTTAAACATTAAAACCATTAGTGTTTTTGATCTTATTGGTCGCCAATTATACCATTTTAAAGGTCAAAACAATTCTGAAATTTATAGGCTTTCAAATTTAAGCAATACTATTTATATTGCTAAAGTAGAATTATCCAATGGGGTTATTGTTACTAAAAAAGCTTTAAAAAAATAGGCTACTGTTCATTCAGAGCGCAGCGAAGAATCTTTTGTCATTCAAACTATGATTTCTTTTTTAGAGATTCTTCGCTGCGCTCTGAATGACAAGCACACCATTACAAACTATATTTTAAAGACATAATAAAGTTCCTTCCTGCTGCGGCAATTCCAGAAGAATATGTTTTGTAACGTTGGTCCGTGATGTTTTCCAAACTAGCAGTAAGTGTCGTTGAATCGCTTATTTGACATTGTGCCCTAAAATTGAACGTATACCAAGAAGGGCTATATGGATTCCCATTAGCATCCAGTGCATAGATATAATCTTTTTCAGCTTCTGAAGGCGCCAATTGATTAAAGGAAAGTTCGTTGTTATAATTTGCAAATACATCTAGCTTTAACCCTTTAGATGTCCAGGTTAAATGTGTATTTCCAAAACTAGGTGCGACGTGGCGAATAGGCACTTCTATTTCACCTTCCTCTTCTGTGCCTCCAATGATACTATATTGGGATGTTAAATCTATGTGATTCGTAATGACGGCTTTTAAACCGACTTCAAAACCATAAATCCAAGCTTTTGAAGCATTTTGTATAGCTTGCACGTTACTTAACTCACCATCATAAACAATCTCTGTATTGCCATTTAAGCTGTAATCCCTACGTACTAGAGCATTGTTTAAATACGTATAATAGGTACTTATATCCAGTACTATTTTTTTATCGAAGTCTAATTCCACACCCAATTCACCGCCATAAGCATACTCTGGCTTTAGGTTTTCATTAGGAACGACTACCGATCCTGGTTCGGAATCGAATACCTTACCTATATCATCAATATTAGGCGCTCTAAAAGCAGAAGAGGTATTGAGCTTCCATTGTATCGTTCTATTTGGAGACCATCTAATACCTGCAGTGCCAGTAAGAGCCCCTGCTTTGTTTTTAGATGATTTAAATGGCAAATTTAAAAAGACATTATTCTCTTCAAAATTGGCTTTGGAGATAACATGGTTAAAGCGCAAACCTGATTGAAAAACAAATTTTGAGTTTGGTTTATATTTTATACTGGAATATATCGCCGCAGATTGCCAACTGGCTCCGTTTGGATATCTGGAAACAGTGAGCTGAGTCATATTGTTCGATATATTTTCTTCCTTTCCAAGAGACAGTACTTTATTGTACACATATTCCAGACCATAAAAAAACTGTGTATTAGGGCTCAATGTTTTTTCTAAGTCTATATTAAAGGAATATGCATCCACTGCTTCTTCTCTAATATTTCTTGTATTAGATTGGAAGCCTCTATCTAATCTGCTTTCTTGAAAGTTTTGATATGCCAAAGTCGCTTTAATTTTATCATATAAACTAGAATTACTACTTAATTTAGTAATTTGCAAATTGGACATAAACCATTTTTGCGGTCCATAATTCCACTCTGCTGAACGCAAAACATTATTTCTATATCTTATTAAGCGATCGTACCGGGGCACATTTGACGTTCTGGTATAATACAGACCTAAATCAAAACTTAAATTTTTATAAGGCTCATAACGTACTTTTTGCATCATATTCAACTGGTCATATCCTGAAAATTTTTGAACCCGTGGATCATTATTTTCAACAATAATATCACCTGTATCAGTTGTCAAAACAAATTCAGGTCTTAAATAGTCACTAGGCCCATTCTTACCCATTTTTAAATCCCCAAAACTTGTATAGCTCGCATTGGTTATAAATCCCCATTTTTTATATCCCAAATTAAAATCAAAATGCCCCGTTTTTTCATTACTGGCCGATGCATATCTGGCAATAATATTTGATTTAAACAATAACGAATCCGAATAGGACAATTTTGGTTTTTGGGTGTAAAAACTCATGACCCCCCCAATGGCATCACTTCCATAAATAACAGAACCCGAACCCAAAGTAACTTCGGTATTTTGGACAGAAAACGGATCGATAGCAATAACATTTTGTAAATTTCCGCCTCTAAAAATAGCATTGTTCATTCTTACACCATCAACCGTAATTAATAATCTATTGGTGGCAAACCCTCTAATCATCGGGCTTCCTCCTCCTAACTGGCTTTTTTGAATATAGACCTTCCCCGTATTCTCTAACAAATCGGCACTTGTTTGCGGGTTTGAAAATTGAATCCTTGCACTATTTACACTAATTATCTTTTGTGGAATATCTCTTTTACTTTGTTCAAACTTTGAAGCAGAAATAACAATCTCCTCTAAGCCTTGGGTATTGGAAACTAAATATACTTTGTTTGAGTCCCATAACTGAAGTTTCGTTATTTTTTTTAAAACGTGAGACAAATGTTTAAAGTAAATCGTTTCTGTATCCGAAAACCCACTTAAGTCTGCTTCGCCTCTAAAATTAGTAACAACACTTTCTGATTTATCGACATTATAAATGGCCACTCCAAAAACAGGTTCCCTTGTAAGCTCGCTAAGAACCTTTATTGTCTGTGCCCGAGAAGATATAGAAACAAGTAAAAAGAAGAAAATGGTATAAAAAAACTTCATGCTTTTAATTAAAAACCTGATTAAATATCAGTAATGATTTTGGTGTTTTAAAACTCCCCAAATGTAACTCAAAATATAGCAAAATCATACTTAAAAACGACTGTCTTTGTTTTGCATTAATTTCAACAGTAGACAATGCATCAAATGTTGTGCCTAACAGTTGCTTTAAAAGTGTTAAGTTTTTTCCAGATAAAGAATATCTATCTTGTGATTTTGCTTCAAACCTCCCTTCTCTCAAATTAAAAAAAGGCTGGTCTATATTTTTTGTATCTGGATAAAACCCTAAATACCTCGTTAAATTAAGTAAAAACAGTAAATGAAAATTTGAATATTCTGAATGCGTATCAAGCCACATGAGTGTGGTTTCAATATAACTATAAAGTGTTTCGTTTTTTTCTTCTTCTTTTAGCGTATTCGACAATACTTCAGATAAAAACATGACAATAGAACTCTTTAAAACATGAGAGTGCAGGCTTGTATAAATAGTGCTCAACTTAGTATCTTTTATAGCCTGCAATGATCTATTGTTCTTGTATTCAATAATTAATTGCAACTGTGAGAGTAATTGAAAATAAGCCGCCCTAGAGTGCCCTTTTTTACTTTTTAAAACACCTCTTAATAAAAAACTAACCACCCCTAGTTGTTGTGTATAGCATTTAACAATTAAGTCGTTATCCCTATATTTTAGTTTGGATAGAACTATGGCATTAGTCGTCGTTAACATTACCTAACAACCATTAATTTTAGAACTTTGGTTTCATACGAATCCAAATCGGAAAGCATGATCAAGTAAACGCCAGAGGCAACTACATTATTTGCCATATTTTTTCCGTTCCAATAAGCTGTTCCTCCATCTATTTCCAGATTGTATCCACTATATCTTTGATTCGTTCTAGATTGGGCTTCGGCTACTAAATTGCCTTCAATGTCCGTTATTTTAATATTTACGTTTTCCGAGACATCCTTAATCTTAACTTTTTCTTCTACTATATTAAAAGTTGGCCTCACCGGATTTGGATATACATAAGCATTTTCTAAATTTTCAAATGGACTGGATCCGCCCGAACGGAAAGACACGAGCCCTTTACTTGTAGCTATATAAACAATACCGTTTGTATCATCTAAAGAGACATCATTAATAGTATTAGAAGGCAGTGGCGAATTATCTTTAGTAAAATGGAATATCGTTTTCTGTCCATCTGAAGAAAAATAAAATAATCCAGAGTCTGAAGTACCAATCCATTTATTATTTGAGCCGTCAACTTTTATATCTGTAATAAATTGCTGAAATAATAGCTCTTTTGCAATGCCATCTTCTTCAATAATGATTTCTTCCACTCGAACGTTGTCGTCATCAAAAAAGTTCGATGTATTATATAGCACCCGTAAGCCTCTAAAATTCCCTATCCACAAGTGATTCCGTTTATCTAGTGCCAAAGCTGTAGTAAACTCTGTTGGCATGTTTTCATCTTCTTTACTGATACTTTTAATTAATTGAGAATTGCCATTTTCATTAAACCCGATAAGTCCAAACTTATAACTCGCAATCCATTTCGTTTCATCAGGTCCAATTACTATGTCTGCAAAACCTAAATTCCCACCAGAAAACCCATCAGAAATAAGATCTGTAAAACTATAAGACTTCCATTGATTCGTTCCTGGGTTATATGACTTTAAAGGGTTATCTACCAATGTAGTTATTGTCCATAACAATCCATTTATATCAAACAGGGAAGCCCCTACTCGTATATCAATATAATTTGGGTCATTTGGTAAAACCAAAGATTCTAAACCACTATTCGTTTCATTATAAAGAACTGTCGGAACATCTTCATTAACCTCTAATAACCCACTAAAAAACGAACTTATAAATACTTGATTAGGGTTAAACGGATTTATAGCGATGTTATTTAGACACTTAGCTCCCAAAACGGCATTATACCGATTATTTGTCCAAATACCATCATTTAAATGACTAAACCCACGATTATTTAACGGATAAGGGTTGTAAAATAAATTGTACTCACCAAAAGTCACCCATAAACCATTCGGCTCGGCTTCGATTGAAAATGGAATATTCAATAAAGGGCCGTCCGGGTGTATCTCCTCAAAAGTTACCGAATTTAATAATGGCGTTTTTAAAATTCCAAAATCTTTAGTGCCTATATAAATATTTTCCGAATCTATAATAGCAGAACTATATGGAGTATCAAAAGAAGGGTCTATTGAAACTTGGGAAGTTACATTAAAATTGGCATCATAAACAAATACATTTTTTTGTGTAGTCACTATTAAATTTTCATCAACAGATCTCATATCCAACGGAGTATCTGTGTATAAAAACATTTCTGTAAAAACATCATTAGTTATTTGATAAATTCTTCTATTAGTTCCTATAGCATATAGTTTATCTGTCTGGGATTCTATTGATAACCAATTACCTGAATTAACTAATTGCCAATTTTGATAGTCTATAAGGTTTGGACTAGACACAAGAGCCTTTTTTACCCCATTCCCATCTAGACAAGCAGCATAAATATAATCCCCAAAAACAGCTGTTTGATTGACTTGTATTTGACTGCCTCCATTACCAATAAAATAGGTGTCTCCAAACTCTAGCCTTTCTAAATCAAAAACCGAAATACCATAATTTGTTGAAATATACATCACATTTTGATAGGCATTAAAATGATTTATCCTTTTATCAGTTGGAGGAACAGTAGGCTTATCAATAATATCAACCACAGAAAGAATATCATCATCATTATCAAAGGCGATCTCTATTAAACCATTCTCATACCCAATAACTAATAATTCATATACTTCACTATAATAAATCGTCGAAATTGTTTCTCCTGATAATCCGTTTACCGTAGAAAGTTTTTCGATTTCGTTTGTCTGTATATCTAGACTAAAAACAGCATTTTCTGCCGCCGCATAAATTTTATTATTTCCTTTTACTACATCTTTTATATTATAATACGAGAAATGACCTTCCCAAAGAGCCGAAAAATCTTGAGAGAATTGCAGCAATGGAGTTAGACAAATTATAAATACTAATATTTTTTTTAACATATAAATGTTTTTTATACTTTAAAATATGTTAACACATAGCGCTTTTTTAATAATATACTCCATTTTAGAATGGGAAATTTAAATATTATTAGTTAAATGATGATTTTTTGTCTTTCTCTTCTACTTTTGGATAAATAACGCAATTCCAATATGTACCATGATAAAACCGCTAAAATTAATACGATTAAAAAAACTACTAAACTTATAATGATTGGGTCATATTTATTAAACAATTTAAAATATACAAATATTTGTATTACAGGAAAGTGATAGATATAAATACCGTATGTAAAATCACCATATTTCCCGAAATTATTTAGCCATTTAAAATTATAAGCAATGTAAAAAACCATAAACCCAAATACTATAGGTTTCAAAATATATGTTTTAAATAGATATTGTTCAATAAAAAACAACACTAGACATGGCAAAATAATATAATGCTTCCACTTTTGAAAAAAGTCAAAGTTTTTATATAACATAATTCCCATAACGAAAAAAGCCAAAGCTCCAGGTAATTGTTTAGCTATTCTATACATATCTATTGAAACAAAATAATTGAAATAGGTTATAGAAATTAAATAGACTATAATACTCAAAACATAAATATTACTTTTTTTAAACTTAATTATAAAGTAAAAAAAAGGGACCAATAAATAAAAAGCTTCTTCAACTTTGATAGTCCAGAGAGCTCCATTGACAGCACATATTGCGTTATTCTCAAACACTCCTGGCAAGCAAGGCTCTATATAGTTTTGAAATGTCAAATTTGCCCCTAAATACTTCCAAAATTGACCACTAAGAAAATAATTTTCAACAGAGTTTTTCGATATTAAACAAAAAGAAACGGCACAAAAAAGCACTAAAAAAGCGTAAGCTGGTACTATTCTTCTAACCCTTTTAAAAATATACTCTTTGGGTGTTTTGCTATTTTCATAGCTTTTAGCAATTAAAAAACCACTAATAACAAAAAAACCATCTATAGCTAAACGGGCATTGAAAAGCATTCCATAAGACTGAAACATCTCAACTTCACTTAATCTTATCAAATGTGATAAAGCAACAGTTGTAGCAAAAACAACTCTTAAAAAATCAAAATTATTAATATTTATTTTATTCAATAGTCTTATAATTAAACGCCAAAACTAAATGTCTGATTATAACAATAAAAACAACTATCCTTTTAACATATATCCATCCTATTTAGTTTAGATGTTCAAATATATTTATAACTAACGGATTTTACTTTAAAATAATATATTTTAAATGAAAAGAGGGGATCTAAAAAGTAAATTTGATAAACTCAGCACAGGCTTTGTCGAAATATTTTTAACCTACCGATAATCAATATCGGTTTCGACAGGCTCAATCTGGCAAATCAAATTAAAAAGACTTTTTAGACCCCCTCTTTTATTTATAAGGCAATTAATTACACAATACCCTGTGCCAACATAGCATCAGCTACTTTAACAAATCCAGCAATATTAGCGCCTTTAACATAATCTATATACCCATCTTCTTCCTTTCCGTATTCAATACAGGCATTATGAATGTTGGCCATAATATCTTTTAATTTTAAATCGACTTCCTCTCTAGTCCAATTGAACCTTAATGAGTTTTGGGTCATTTCCAAACCAGAGGTAGCTACACCACCTGCATTTGATGCTTTTCCAGGCGCAAATAATATTTTAGCTTTATGGAATGCACTAACAGCTTCCTTAGTTGAAGGCATATTGGCTCCCTCACTGACACAAATGCAACCATTACCTAAAAGGGTATTCGCATCGTTTTCATTAAGCTCATTTTGGGTTGCACATGGCAATGCTATATCACATTTAACTTCCCAAGGCGTCTTTCCTTTGATAAACTTCGCATGAGGATATACTTCTATATATTCACTGATTCTACCTCTTTTTACATTTTTAAGTTGCATCACGTATGCCAATTTCTCTACGTCTATACCATTTTCGTCATAAATATAGCCTGAAGAATCAGAAAGCGTTAAAACTTTACCTCCTAATTGTATTACTTTCTCTGCTGCATATTGCGCAACATTTCCAGAACCTGATATTACAACATTTTTCCCTTTAAAACTATCTCCTTTAGTTTCCAACATGTTCTGTGCAAAATATACAGTACCGTAACCAGTTGCTTCTGGTCTAATTAACGATCCGCCCCAAGACATCCCTTTACCTGTTAAAACACCAGTAAAGCCATTACTTATCTTTTTATACATGCCAAAAAGAAAACCGATTTCCCTTGCGCCAACACCAATATCGCCAGCTGGCACATCTGTATTATGACCAATATGTCTAAACAATTCACTCATAAATGCATGACAAAAACGCATAATTTCGTTATCACTCTTTCCTTTAGGATCAAAATCGCTTCCCCCTTTACCACCTCCCATAGGTAAAGTTGTAAGACTGTTTTTAAACACTTGTTCAAATGCTAAAAATTTCAAAATACTCATATTAACAGTCGGATGAAAACGCAACCCTCCTTTATAAGGGCCAATGGCCGAACTCATTTGGATCCTATATCCTCTGTTAACCTGTATTTCTCCTTTATCATCCACCCAACATACTCTAAATGTTATAACACGTTCTGGCTCGACCATTCTTAAAAGAATATTTTTACCATAATATATATCATTCTTAATAATATATGGAATAACAGTTTCTGCAACTTCCTCTACAGCCTGTAAAAATTCTGGTTCATGACCATTTCTTTCTTTTACTATGTCCAAAAATGATTCAATATTACTTTTCATATACACAAATTGTATTAATTTATTAAATAGGTAATTTAAGGATGCAAATATACGGTATCTTTAAAAAAAAGATTGTTTTTTTTTGAAATTCGCAATAAATAATTTCAATATATTTTTGAAGAAACTTATTATTTGATTTTTTACCAACCATATTTATTTTTTGACCACGTTTTACACGTTTATTCTTAACAAGATTTCAAGAAACTATACAGTAACTAATTTAGAGATGTTTAGTAAAGCCTATGATCAATTTGGTATTTCAACGATAAAATTTGTTAGTTCAACGAGTTTTTATATATTTGCTGTCGATATAATGCCTCAAAAAAAATAAAATCCCTATGCTTAACATAAAACATTCAGTTTTTGCTTGTTGCCTGTTTGTTATTTTTCAAACAGCCAGTGCTCAACTAGGCTTCTCTCATGAAATTGGGGTTATTACGGGTCCTTTACAATTTAGGTCAGATTTTGGCAACCGGGAAGATACCAAAACGAATTTTGGGAATTCAGGATTTGGAATAGGAGTGGTCCATTATTTAAATTTTTCTTACCGAGCAGATTGCAACTGTTATACCACTGATACTTACTTTAATGACCATTTTAAATTACGAAACGAAATATCTTGGAATAAAACCAATCTTGAACACCATGGCAGGCTTGTTGACCCCAGTAAAGTTAGTGTAGATTCAGATAGATTAAGGGGCCATAAAGGTGTTGCTAAAAATTTAGATATAGGTACACAACTTGAATTCTATCCTTTAAGCATTCGTTCCTTTCAATCTTTTGGCTATAAACTAGCCCCTTTTATAAGTTTAGGAGTACATTATACCTCTTTTTCTCCAGAAGTTAGTACTACATACGAAAACCCAAACCCGCTTTTAACTGGAAACGTTCTCGAACCTAGCAATTTTTATTCGCATTGGGACCCAGGGTCGGTAGATGCTTCTCCAGGCAGCACATGGTCTATGGTTTCTAGTGTTGGTGTAAGATATAAGCTTAATAAGCTTTCGGATTTAATGCTTGATTTAAGGTGGCAATATTATTTTAGTGATTGGGTTGACGGTCTTAACCACCAGTTAGATTTCAACAAAAGTGATGATTGGCTATTATGGTTTAATATTGGATATATTTACTATTTAAATTAAAAAATTACACTAAAGCCTGCTCTAAATCAGCAATTAAATCATCAATATCCTCTATTCCCACACTTAACCTGATTAAAGAATCTACAACCCCTGTTTTTTCTCTTTCTTCTTTTGGAATGCTAGCATGTGTCATACTAGCTGGATGACCAGAAAGCGATTCGACACCTCCCAAAGATTCAGCTAAAGTGAAAATCTTTAAATTCTCAAGAATTTTGATAGATTCCTTCATATTATTTCCTTTAGTTGTAAAAGAGATCATCCCTCCAAAATCCCTCATTTGAGATTTAGCAATTTCATGATTAGGGTGACTTTCAAAACCAGGCCAATATACATGCTCTATTTTTGGGTGATTTGCTAAAAACTTGGCAACAGCCCTACCATTTTCACAATGACGCTGCATTCTAATATGTAATGTTTTTAGACCTCTTAACACTAAAAAGCTATCCTGAGGACCACAAATGGCACCACTCGCGTTTTGTATAAAGTATAGTTTATCAGCGAGCTCTTTATTTTTAACCACTAAGGCCCCCATAACAACATCACTATGGCCTCCCAAATATTTAGTTGCAGAATGCATCACTATATCTGCACCAAAATCCAAAGGTTGTTGTAAGTATGGCGTAGCAAATGTATTATCTACAGCGAGTAATATCTTATGCTTTTTCGCAATAATAGAAACCGCTTTAACATCAATAATATTCATCATTGGATTGGTTGGCGTCTCAACCCAAATTAGTTTCGTATTTTTATTAATATAAGACTCAATATTTAAAGCATCTTGCATGCCTATAAAATGAAACTTTATTCCAAAATCCTGAAAAATCTTTGTAAACAAACGAAAAGAACCTCCGTATAAATCGTTAGTAGAGACTACTTCGTCTCCTGGCTTTAGAAGCTTAATAATAGCATCAATCGCTGCCAATCCCGAACCAAAAGCCAATCCGTATTTTCCATTCTCAATACTCGCGAAAGCATTTTCTAAAGCATTCCGAGTGGGGTTATGTGTTCTAGAATATTCATATCCCTTATGCCCTCCTGGAGTTGTCTGAGCATAGGTGGACGTTTGATAAATTGGAGGCATTACAGCACCAAAAGCCGCATCATGTTCTTGACCACCGTGTATTACTTTTGTATTAAATTTCATTTTCAAAAAACCTTTGTACAAAGGTAGGTTTTAATTCGGTGAAGCAAAAAGATATTTATAAATGTAGTTTTTAAATTACCCATTAAGAATTAGCATAAACAGGTTTGGTTTATGTATAGGTACCTATTTACTTAGCGTCCCATTTTATTCATTGTTTTCTATTTTATATTAAGGAATTCATGAATCTTACGATTTCAAGGGAATGACGACTTAAAAAGAAAACCTCAATATTTTATATTGAGGAATTATGCTTCAATTCAAATGCAATAATTATCTTTAATGCTACTTAATAGTTCAAATATGTTTTATAAAAAGCCGCTTTTAATGGTATGTCTTTTTTTCATTTTTATAGCTTGTAAGGATGAACTAAAACTATCCTTTTCAGAAATTAAAATTTCAACCAGCAACAATGATCTTGTTGAAGTAAATATTCCAAGTGCCGAAGGAAATAAGAACATAGCTGATCAAATAAATTCAATAATAGCTAAAAATGTTATTGCATCATTACATATTGGAGAACCAGATAGTATCACTTCAAAATCCATTGAAGAAAGTATAACGTCATTCAACAAAGAATTTCAAACATTTAAAACCGATGCTCCGGAGACCGTCATGCCATGGGAGGCACAAATAGATGGAGAAGTTATGTTTCAATCTTTAGAAATTGTAAGTATTGCTATAACGTCCTATGTAAATACAGGTGGTGCGCACGGAATATTAAACATTGCTTTCTTAAACTTTGAAACCGACACCGGAAACTTAATTCCTAATGATAGATTATTTAAAGATATTGAAGGATTCAAAAAAGTCGCTAGAACTTATTTTGGTAAAACCATTAATGACGAAGATGTCGTTTTAAATGTTGATACCTTCAAATTACCTGCTAATATAGCTTATAACGAAGAAGGCATTGTTTTACTTTACAATACTTATGAAATAGCACCATATTCAACAGGCATTATTGAGTTTACAATCCCTGTTAAAGATGTTAGTTCGTTTTTACATTTTAATAGCTTTTAAAAGCGCTAAAATATATCCAATATGCAGTCCTTCATGAAAAAACGCAAATTGCAACGCCTTATCTACATTTGTTAAAGTATTACCTGTTGTAGAGACGGTATATGTATGATACTCTTTAAAGATTCTATTTTTATAATCCGCTTTTGTTTTTTCCATAGTTGAAAATAATAGTTCCTTTATCTCATCAACCTCGTCTTGTGCAACAAAAGCTTCTGGTTTGGTATCTTTCCTATATTTATCGATCATTTCATTAGATAGTATCGTTGGCAAACCCGATAGCTTATAAACTAAAAGCTGCTCGCTCACGATTATATGGGCAACATTCCATATAATGTTATTATTAAAACCTTTAGGGATTTTATTTAAATCCTCTAAGCTTGTTTTTTCCAAAATATTTTTAAGAGCGTTTCTTGTATTGACTAATACTTCGAATGTAAATTTCATATTATTTATTTTTGGATAAATATAGTTCGAAATGATATATTTACTTTTATTTTGTTGGAAATAGTTTTCTAAAAAAAATCATTTTTTATAATAAAATCTTATTGTAAATAGGCTATCCTACCCTACTATAGAAGTTATATAAGCAATTAAAAAACAAATACGAGCACATGAAAAAAGTATATTATCTAAAAACCTGTAGTACCTGCATTAGAATATTAAAAGAGCTCAATCTGCCTTCCGAATTTGTTTTACAGGACATTAAAACAGAAGAAATAACGGTAAAGCAATTGGAGCAAATGAAAGAACTCTCGGGCAGTTATGAATCCCTTTTTAGTAAACGTTCCAAACTCTACAAAGAAATGGATTTAAAAAACCAAAAATTAGAAGAGCGCGACTACAAACATTATATTCTGGAACATTACACTTTTTTAAGCAGGCCTGTTATAATAAATGGGGATCAGATTTTTATTGGTAATTCTAAAAACACTGTTGCAGCGGCAAAAGAGGTTATTCGTGCTAAATAAAAAACCAGTGACTCCACCAGGATTCGAACCTGGATCTAAAGTTTAGGAAACTTTTGTTCTATCCCTTGAACTATGGAGCCATTTTTAATAAAAAAGCCTTTACAGTCATGTAAAGGCTTTTTTGTTATGAAGCTCCTTCTCTTGGGCTCGAACCAAGGACCCTCTGATTAACAGTCAGATGCTCTAACCAACTGAGCTAAGAAGGAGTGTATCTTTTTGTCTTAGCGAGCGCAAATATATATATATTTTTAGTTACTGCAAATAAAAATTTTAAAAATTTTACCCAAAAATGGCTTTATAAATATCATTTCCATTAGCAAACAAAACTAAAGCTATTAAAATAAAGAACCCAACCATTTGTGCATATTCCATAAATTTATCTCCTGGCTTTTTACCAGACACCATTTCATATAGTAAAAACATGACATGACCACCATCTAAAGCAGGTATTGGCAATAAATTTAAAACGCCTAACATGATCGATAAAAAGGCCGTAATGCTCCAAAATACTTGCCAGCTCCAAAAACTTGGGAATATATCGTAAATAGCTTTGAATCCCCCTACACCTTTGTATGCTCCTGTACTTGGTGTGAAAATAGCTTTAAACTGGGTTATATAAGATGATACTTTATCCCCTGCTTTCTTTATTCCTACTGGGAAGGATTCAAAAAAGCCGTATTCCTTGGTTTCAAATTGATAATATCCTAAAGCTTCTAAAGTTTCAGGCGTGGTTCCTGATGCATAAACCAATCCCAATTTACCTTCCTCACTTATTTTTAATGGTAGCGTAACTTCGGCATGGTCCCTTAAAACCGTGGCGCTGACTTCTTGTCCTTTGAATTTTTCCAATCCCAATTTTACCTGATCGATATACTTTGTTTTAAAATCGTTTAACCCAACAATAATATCGCCTTTTCTAATACTACTATTCTTATTATAAGACGTATCGGGAACCTGAACTATAACAAAAGGTTCTCTTAATTTTATAAAGCCCTTTTCCTTAGAATCAATTAATTGTGATAAAAAATCCTCGGGCATATTTACCGTTGATTGCACCCCGTTTCTTTCGATAACAATTTCCTTACCAAACAGGACTTTTTCAGAAATTTCAGAAAATGTCTCAATCTTATCACCATCTACAGAAATAATTTTATCACCCGTATATAATCCTGCCTTATTGGCAATGGTACTTTCAACTAAAAGGCCATCTTTAATATTTTCATTTGGTAAAAATCGATCGCCATAAAAATAACTCATTCCTATATAGATAAGGATCGCCAATAAAAAATTCACAGTGACACCACCTAACATAATAATTAAGCGTTGCCAAGCTGGTTTAGATCTAAATTCCCAAGGTTGTGGTTCTTTGGCCATTTGCTCGGTATCCATACTCTCATCTATCATTCCGGCAATCTTCACATAGCCCCCTAATGGCAACCAACCTATGCCGTAAACAGTTTCTCCTATTTTCTTCTTGAACAATGAAAATTTAACATCAAAAAATAAATAAAACTTTTCTACTCGTGTTTTAAAAGCCTTGGCAGGGATAAAATGCCCTAATTCGTGCAAAATAATAAGCAACGAAAGACTTAATAAAAACTGAGATATTTTAATAACAAACTCCATATAACTTCAATCAGATTTTTTAATCGCACAAAAGTACGCTTTTAAACCAACTTTAAAAAGACAATTATAAGATGTAGGTTTTTTTAACAAGAATTTAAACTTAAAAAAGATCGAATATAACACCTATAAGGTCATTTCTTTCTTTAAATAAAGAATTCCTTGAAACGAACCCTGTCCTTGCCGGCAGGTCCGACGTAAAGCGTCGAGGAATTCTTTTCGATTAAATTTTTCGTCATCGATGTTTCATTGTATTTTTGCATATATTCAATTTAACCAATAAAAATGTTATCATTTTTCAAGAATTATAGAGGGTTCGCCATTGTTTTTGCCATTATTTCTATTATTATAGTCTCAATAATCTATAACACTTTAAATGTTTACCAACCCTTACCCATTTATCAACCCGCTATGGTAAGTACCGAACTGGTAGACAGCACTATTCAATATAAAAAAAAGTACCATAAAATAGCCGATTTTTCGCTCATCGATCAAAACGGTAAAACGATCACACAAAACGATTATAAAGACAAAATATACGTGGCCGATTTCTTTTTTACTACGTGTCAGACCATTTGCCCTATTATGACCGGTCATATGGAGCTAATACAACAAGAAATTATTAATGACAACGATGTCATGCTACTTTCACACTCGGTAACTCCCGAGATCGATACGGTTGCCCAACTAAAACGTTATGCGAAACAAAAAGGAGTAAATGATAATAAATGGCATTTAGTTACCGGGGATAAAAAACAAATATATCAACTTGCAAGAAAAAGCTATCTGGCAGTTAAGGACCATGGAGATGGCGGTCCTTTTGATATGGTGCATACCGAAAACTTTATGCTTATTGATAAAAAGCGTCAAATAAGAGGCTTTTATGATGGTACAGATAAAGAAGAAATCGACCGTTTACTTAACGATATTAAAATCCTAAAAGAAGAATATCTAAAATAGTTTTTATCAACCATTTTTTTAGGCTACTTTTTTATACTACTTTTGCTTCTTTAAAATCAATCTAAATAAGCTTGCAAGATACTTTAGCACATCTTAAACGTGGTGAAAAGGGCATTATTACCGATGTTTCATCTATTCATATCCCATTAAAACTCTTAGAAATGGGATGCTTACCGGGTAATTTGGTGCAACTTCTGCAACTTGCTCCCTTTCAAGATCCCATGTATTTAAATATTAATGGCACCCATTTAGCCATTAGAAAGGAAACGGCTTCTCATATCTTAATTGAAAAAATAACGCATGGGTAAGCAAATAAACGTCGCCTTAATAGGTAATCCAAATACAGGAAAAACATCCGTTTTCAATGCATTAACGGGGTTAAATCAAAAAGTTGGTAATTATCCAGGGATTACGGTCGAAAAAAAAGAAGGCATATGTAAACTCCCGCGAGGTGTTAAAGCCCATATTATCGATTTACCTGGAACTTACAGCTTGAATGCTTCTTCTCTTGATGAAAATGTGGTCATAGAGCTCCTCTTAAATAAAAACGATAAAGATTTTCCAGATATAGCCGTTGTTGTAAGTGATGTAGAGAACTTAAAACGAAATCTTTTATTGTTTACACAAATTAAAGATTTAGAAATCCCTACACTTCTTGTTATTAATATGGCAGATAGGATGAGCTACAAGGGTATTTCATTAGATATTGATTACTTAGAAAAACACCTTCAAACCAAAATCGCTTTAATTAGCACAAGAAAGAATGAAGGTATCGACAACTTAAAAAACCTCATTGCTAACTTTAAAGATCTTCCCATATCTCCTTGCTTAAATGCTTCAGATATAGACAAGGACTATTTTGATAATTTACGTAAAGCATTTCCCAATCAACTTTTATATAAACTTTGGTTGGTAATTACCCAAGATGTTAACTTCGGAAAAACAGATAGAAATGAAATTGATGCTGTTGCCGATTTTAAAACTAAAAGCAAAGGCGATTTAAAGCGTTTACAGCAAAGAGAAACCATTAAACGCTACCAATTTATAAATAATGCTCTTAAAAAAGGACAAACCATCGATGTTTCGCAGGCCAAGGATTTACGAACAAAACTAGATCGTATTTTAACTCATAAAGTATGGGGGTATGCTATTTTCTTTATTATTCTGCTCACTATCTTCCAGGCAATTTATGACTGGTCCAGTGTGCCAATGGATTTTATCGATAACGTTTTTGCATCCTTAAGCGAAGGGATTAAAAACATACTACCAAATGGTGCTTTCACTAATTTATTGGCAGAAGGTATTATTCCCGGTCTTGGTGGTATCATTATTTTCATTCCACAAATCGCTTTTTTGTTCTTATTTATAGCTGTACTTGAAGAAAGTGGCTATATGAGCCGTGTGGTATTTTTAATGGATCGGGTGATGCGGCGTTTTGGTTTAAGCGGTAAAAGTGTTGTCCCATTAATTTCCGGTACTGCTTGTGCTATTCCTGCAATTATGGCCACAAGGAATATTGAAAGTTGGAAAGAACGCTTAATCACTATTTTAGTGACACCCTTCACAACCTGCTCTGCCAGGCTTCCTGTTTATTTGATCATCATAGAATTAGTAATCCCCAAAGAACGTTTCTTTGGCCTTGGATACCAGCCTTTAACACTCATGTTACTTTACTTAATTGGATTTGGATCCGCCGTTTTTTCAGCTTATTTACTCAACAAAGTCCTAAAAATAAGAAGCAAAACTTTTTTTGTGGTCGAAATGCCCAACTACAAACTTCCCCTATTCAAAAACGTAATCTTTACGGTTATTGAAAAAACAAAAGCTTTTATTTTTGGTGCCGGGAAAATTATTCTAGCCATATCTATAGTCATTTGGGTATTAGGTTCTATAGGTCTTAACTCGAACTATAGCAATGCAAAAGAGATCGTTAATCGTAAAATTAACGAAAATGGCTTCAGTAAAATTCAAGCATTTTCTTTACAGAATAAGCAGGAACGTTATAAGAACAGTTTGATCGAAGATTACGATAATATCACAGAAACTCAAATTTCTGATTCCATAAATTATAAAACGCCCCTTTTCAAGAAAGCGGTTATTAATGACGAAATAGCATCCCTTAAATTGGAGAACTCTGTTTTAGGGTATATTGGAAAAGTCGTTGAACCGGCAATCAGACCTTTAGGCTATGATTGGAAAATAGGCATCGCCATTGTGAGTTCGTTTGCAGCAAGAGAAGTATTTATTGGTACTTTATCCACTATTTATAGTGTTGGAAGCGAAATTGAAGATGACGAAAACAAAACAATCCGTGCCAAAATGCAATCTGAAAGACACCAATCAACAAACAAAGCTGTTTTCACTTTTGCCTCTGGTATTTCCTTGTTGTTATTTTATGCTTTCGCCATGCAATGTATGAGTACCTTGGCTATTGTTAAAAAAGAAACCAATAGCTGGAAATGGCCCGTTTTACAATTGGTCATTATGACTACCTTTGCGTATATAGTAGCATTAATTGCATTTCAACTCTTAAAATAAGTAAAGTTACTAGATCGGTTACGACAAAATAGACATGAATACCATTATTCAAAACATATTAGTTTTTTCAGCATTAACTTTAGCTGTCATGTTTTTGATTAAAAAATTCTTCTGGAAAAAATCAAAATCCAAAAAAGCTTGTGGCGGAGATAACGGTTGCGGTTGTCATTAATTTGATGCCCTTTTAAAGAATTAACTTTAAGAAACCTTTACAAATAGATTATTTGCAATCATATTAGATATAATAAGCTCCTTTGTTTTTATCCTTATTGTAACAGAATTATCAAAAGGTTCACGGTGACAAACTTTCAATTCCGTTCCCAAAGCAATATTATTTTTGTCTAGATACTTTAAAAAATCCGAGGAAGAATCCTGAACTCCAACACAGATACAATCATCTCCTATTTTTGCCTCGGAAAGTAAAATTTTATCAATCTTTTTAATCTTACCTGTTTTATCTGGAATAGGGTCGCCGTGTGGATCGTGCGTTGGGAATTCCAAAAAGGCATCTAACTGACTAATTAATTTCTTAGACTTTATATGTTCTAGCTGCTCCGCTACCTCATGGACTTCATCCCATGAAAAATTTAGCTTCTCAACCAAAAACACTTCCCAAAGCCTGTGTTTTCTAACAATGTTAACAGCAACTTCCTTTCCCTTCCCAGTTAAGGTAACGCCCTGATATTTCTTATAATCGACATAGCTCTTTTCAGAAAGTTTCTTAACCATATCGGTCACAGACGACGCTTTGGTTTCCATTTCCTTGGCAATAGCATTCGTGCTTACATTATTAACACCATACTTTCCCAGATGATAAATAGCTTTTATATAATTTTCTTCCGTAAGGGTTATCATAACTATTATTTAGATATAGAACTCATTTAAACTTTTATAATTGGCTAAAAAATTGCCCTTTTGCAACCATTTTTTGTCTTTTTTTATTCCATAGCGATGCTATGCAACTCAAAAAAGTCTTCAACTGGACACAAAACGACTAATTTTCGCTTCAATCCAAAAAGTTTAAATGAGCTCATAACAAAGATAGAATAATTATAATATCAAAATAATTTTTAGATTAATCTAAAAATTATTTTATATTTGCATAAAAAATATCTTATGAAACCCCTAATAATACTCCTGTTAAGTGTATTATCTTTTTCAGCAAACGCCCAAAGTATAACTGGCAAAACAATATCGGACGGTAGTGCATTGCCTTATGTAAATATTTATTTAAAAAGCACACGAAAAGGAGCCGTATCCAATGATGATGGCTCGTTTAAAATAAACAATATTGATGCTGGCACATATACTATTGTTGCTTCGTTCACCGGATACCAAACCCAGAAAAAAAAAGTGACCATTTCTTCAAATGATGTTGTTGTAGATTTTGATTTACCTGAATCTGAATTACTTGATGAAGTTGTCGTTACAGGAACTTTAAAGGCAGTATCTCGTTTGGAAAGCCCAGTACCGGTTGAAGTTTATTCTCCTACATTTTTAAAAAAGAATCCAACTCCCAATATTTTTGAAGCCTTGCAAAATGTAAATGGTGTCCGTCCACAGATTAATTGTAATGTTTGCAATACGGGAGACATTCATATTAATGGTTTAGAAGGCCCATACACCCTTGTGCTTATTGATGGTATGCCCATTGTAAGTGGATTATCTACCGTTTATGGCCTTTCGGGAATTCCTAACTCCTTGATCGAACAAATTGAAATTGTAAAAGGGCCTGCTTCTTCCCTTTACGGAAGTGAAGCCGTTGGAGGTTTAATTAATATCATAACAAAACTTCCAGAAAACGCACCCCGTTTTTTTGCCGACAGCTATGCAACAGGTTGGGGAGAGATTAATCTGGACTTAGGTTTTAAAACCAAAATAGGTAATAAAGCCAATTTACTTTTTGGCACTAATTATTTCAACTACAATAATCCGATAGATAATAACGGAGACAATTTTACTGATCTGACCCTTCAAAATAGAATTTCTGTTTTTCAGAAATGGGATTTTAAACGTGACAAAAATAGGCTGTTTTCTTTGGCTGGTCGCTATTTTTATGAAGATAGATGGGGCGGAGAAATGCAATGGAATCCATCTTATAGAGGTGGTGATCAGGTTTACGGCGAAAGTATTTACACCTCTCGTTTTGAATTTTTAGGAAAATACCAATTACCGGTGACCGAGAAATTTCTATTTCAATTCTCTTATACAGACCATGATCAAAATTCGGTATACGGTAATGTGCCATACTTAGCACAACAACGTATTGGTTTTGGGCAACTTACCTGGGACAAACCGCTTAAAAACCACGATTTGCTATTTGGTATTGCTGCCAGATACAATTACTATAATGATAATACGCCAGCCACAGTAACAGCCGACGAAGTTGTTATCCCTTCCCTTTTTGCACAAGATGAAATTAAACTTAACGATAAACACACCCTACTATTAGGTGCACGCTATGACTATGATAAAAGGCATGGCAATATATTCACACCAAGAATTGCCTACAAATTCAAGCCTACTAGTGATGATATTTTTCGTGTAAATGCCGGTACAGGGTTTAGAGTGGTTAACATTTTTACCGAAGAGCATGCAGCCCTTACCGGTGCGAGAGATGTTATCATTACAGAAAAATTAAAACCAGAACGCTCTTATAATGTCAACATAAATTACCTTAAAAAGTTTTATACCAAATCTGGAGCTATTATAGGACTGGATGCCTCTGCTTGGTATACACATTTTACAAATTTGATTACACCGGACTACGATACAAACCCCAACCAAATTATATACGATAATTTAAATGGCAAAGCCATTACAAAAGGGGTAAGCGTAAATTTAGATGCTATTATTGCCAGCGGCGTTAAAGTTTTAATAGGGGGAACGTTTCAAGATGTGTCCCAAACTGAAAATGGTATAAAACAGCGTCAAATTTTAACAGAGCGCTTTACAGGGACATGGGCTGCCTCTTATAAAAGTTATAAATACAATTTAACCCTGGATTATACTGGCAATATATACGGTCCCATGAGGCTACCTACTTTAGGGGAATTTGACCCCCGAAAAGAAAATTCGCCCGTATGGAGTATACAAAATATACAACTAACCTATGATGGGTTAACCAATTTTGAAATTTACGGAGGCGTGAAAAATCTGTTAAACTGGACCCCAAATAAAGGAAACCCTTTTATTATTTCAAGGACCTATGATCCCTTTGACAAAACTCTGGATGAGAACGACCCCACAGATTTACCATTCGACCCATCCTATGTATATGGACCAAACCAAGGGATTCGTGCCTTTTTTGGTATGAGGTATTCTTTTAAATAATTTAAGTGCTTTTTAGTAATTTCGCAACAAATTAAATATATGCAAAAACAACTCTATATAATCGTTATCGCTTTAGTTTTCTTAAATTGTAAAAACGAAAAAAAGGCCAACAACAAATTAAATGTCGTCACTACAACGACCATGATTACCGATCTGGTAAAGCATATAGGTGGAGAGCATATTAACTTACAAGGCTTAATGGGAAGCGGTGTCGATCCACATTTATACAAAGCCAGTGAAGGCGATGTCACTAAATTAGCCAATGCCGATATTATTTTTTACAACGGACTTCATCTAGAAGGAAAACTGGTAGAAGTATTCGAAAAAATGCACAATCAAAAAACCAAAACGATTGCCATTTCTGATGCTTTAGATGAAAAAACATTGATTGGCTCTGAGTATTTTGCCTCCAATTACGATCCCCATATTTGGTTTAATGTAGACTACTGGATGCAAGCCACTCAATTTATAGTTGATAAACTTTCAGAAGCCATTCCAGAACAAAAAACAACATTCGAAGCACATGGTGCAAATTACATGAAACAATTGGAAGCATTAAAAATCAAATTAACCTCGATTATTGATACCCTTCCAGAAGAAAAACGTATTTTGGTAACAGCACACGACGCCTTTAATTATTTCGGAAAATCATTTCATTTCGAAGTAGTTGGTTTACAAGGGCTATCGACCGCTACAGAAGCAGGCGTACAAGATGTTCAAAAATTATCGGCGTTTATTATAGAGAAAAATGTAAAAGCTATTTTTGTAGAGAGTTCAGTACCTAAACGTACCATTGAAGCACTACAAGCTGCTGTAAAATCTAAAGGACATGACGTTATTATTGGAGGTTCTTTATACTCTGATGCTTTGGGAAACGCAGGTACTGCGGAAGGCACATATATTGGTATGTTTGAGTATAATGTAAACACGATTGTTAATGCGCTTAAATAAAATGATGACCCAAGATAAAAATAACGATGAGACTCCTGCCTTCGCAGGAAGCATTGCCGTAAAAGTAGACGATTTAACCGTAGCATATAACTACAAACCCGTGCTTTGGGATATCGATTTAGAAATACCCGAAGGGGTCCTTATGGCTATTGTTGGCCCCAATGGTGCGGGAAAATCGACCCTTATAAAATCAATTCTTGGTATTTTAAACCCCATTGCGGGCAGTGTTAGTATTTATGGTAAATCTTATGAAAAACAACGGGCGTTAGTTGCCTACGTACCACAAAAAGGAAGTGTAGACTGGGATTTCCCAACAACAGCTTTAGACGTTGTCATGATGGGAACATATGGCAGTCTGGGCTGGATAAAGCGCCCAGGTCAAAAAGAAAAGAAAATGGCTCTTGAAGCCTTAGAGAAGGTAGGCATGCTGCCTTTTAAGAATAGGCAAATAAGTCAGCTTTCCGGCGGACAGCAGCAACGTATTTTTCTGGCAAGAGCTTTGGTGCAAGATGCATCCATCTATTTTATGGACGAACCGTTTCAAGGGGTTGATGCCACTACCGAAATTGCCATCATCAATATTTTAAAAGAATTAAGAAAAGCAAATAAAACGGTTATCGTTGTACATCACGATTTACAAACGGTTCCAGAATATTTCGACTGGGTCACCTTTTTAAATGTAAAGAAAATCGCAACAGGCCCGGTCAAGGATATTTTTAATGATGATAATTTAACAAAGACCTATGGTATTAATTATAAAGTGAGTATACAGGAATAGAAAAAGTTAACGGTTTGCAGTGGCAGTTTACATTTAGAACAAAGCAAATATTAAAATGAAAAGTAAAATATATTTGAAACATTGGTTGGCATTAAAACCTGAAAATTATAGTGCAAACACAGATTTATACTATCTTAAAGTAGCTAATAACGTTCATTCAAACTTCATACCGTCATCAAGTTTTATGCTTTCTCAATTTATCGAAAAAGAAGATATATTATTACTAAGCTGTTTTTTAACTTGTTATTTTGAAGATGTTATTTCACAAACCAATATATGGTACACTTTCAAATCAATGTATAAAGATCTTTATAATAAAAAGCTTCCTTTTTATATTATTGAAGATGACTACATTGATGAAGAAATTAATTTCGAAGACGTCGCTTTTTTAACTTGGTATTTTTTAAACACCATTCAGCAGGATAAATTTATAAATCCTTACAATGATTTTATTCTAGATATTGCAACAACAACCATGCAAATATTTGATGACGAATATGAATATGCTCCAGAAAACGAAAAACTAAAAAAACTATATGCATTTGAAGATACTAATGTGGATTTTTACCAAACAAGAACGTTTTTACAATTTGTCTTCTTCGAGTCCTACTTATTTTATACCGATATTAAACTGCAATTAGATCTTAATGTTTTAGATATTATAGAAGAAAACAAAGAAGAAGACCCAAGTATGGTAATGGGCTATATTCGAGAAATTACAGAAGATTTCACCTTTAACACAACCAGTTCGCTTTTAGCTTTAAATGCAAAAGACTGGGCAAAAAATCTTTTAGAAAAAACACATTCTGAATATGAAAGAATAGAAAGTATTTCCGATAAAATTTTTGGCTTATTTTTTTATAAAAGTCAGAATGAAAATAATGTTAATATAGAACATATTGCTTCGGGCATGACTTTTGAAATGACCAAGAAATCTTTTGACCATTATGAAAATCTAGACGAGAATGATATTTTATATATTGGATTAGTAAAATGGAATAAAGAATGGTGGTTTTCTGGAAATTTTAGTATTTCTGATTTTGATGCAGATGTTATTTTAGATCAAAAAAACTCATTAGAGGCAAGGTCTGAAGTTAACTTTTTAAATGACCCTAAAAAAATAGATGATATTCTAAGAAAAAAGGAAAAAGCATTTTTAAGCTTCAACAATAATAGTCCAATTGCTTTTTTAAAAGCTAATGAAGTTGAAACGTTTCTATCAAACTATATTTCTCATTATATAAAAACCCTTAATCTTTCTAACAAACAACAAAAAGAAGCTTTACAACGAATAAAAGATGATGGCTATTCTTACAATAAAAATAACCCTGAAGATTTTAATTCAGAGGAAGAAGCTATCATCTTTTTCAATTCAAAAAAAGGGGTGGAAATTTATTTTGATATTATAAATGCTTTTCCAGATGAAAACAATCCATTTTTCACTCATGAAGATAATGACGACATTATGCATTTACTAATATCTCCAGATTATTCTGTAGAATTGGTTTTATATTTTGTGGAGACTTACAAAAATAAATTGTCTTTTTTTAAAAAAGAACCGTACAAAAGCTATTTAGACGATTTAGATTTTCTTCTTAGGTTTTGGAAAAAAGATAATTATTTCACAAAATCAGCAATAACACTAATAGATAAATAAAGGCAATCATAGACTTACAGGAATACATACAACTCGTCTTTACAGATTACACCTTAAGAACCATCACCCTTGGTACGGCAATTCTAGGTGCTGTAACCGGTATGTTGGGAAGCTTTGCTGTATTGCGAAAACAAAGCCTTTTGGGCGATGCTATTTCACATGCGGCACTCCCTGGGATTGCCATTGCCTTTTTAATTACAGGCGCAAAAGACAGTAATGTATTATTATTAGGGGCTTTAATAAGTGGGCTTATTGGTACTTTTTGGATACGCGGCATTATTAGTAAAACACATTTAAAATCAGATACCGCTTTGGGCCTTATTTTGTCCCTGTTTTTTGGTTTCGGAATGCTCCTCTTAACTTTTATTCAAAAACAGCCCAATGCCAATCAGGCGGGTTTGGATAAATATTTATTCGGGCAGGCCGCCACTTTAGTTGAAAGTGATGTTTGGCTTATGGCTATTGTAACTGGTATTTGCCTTATTGTTTTACTACTTTTTTGGAAAGAGTTTAAAATCCTTCTTTTTGATGCCGACTATACAAAAACACTTGGATTCAATACGAGGTTCATAGATATTTTAATTACCACTTTTATTGTGCTAGCTATTGTGCTAGGTTTACAAACCGTAGGTGTTGTTCTTATGAGCGCTATGTTATTAGCGCCTGCCGCAGCAGCAAGACAGTGGACCAATAACCTGGGGATTATGGTTCTCCTGGCTGCCACGTTCGGAGCATTTTCAGGTGTTTTTGGAACAGCCATTAGTGCAAGTCAGAACAACCTGTCAACGGGACCGGTAATCGTTATCGTTGCCGGTATATTTGTACTCATTTCCTTTATTTTTTCTCCAAATCGCGGATTACTTTTTAAACAAATACGATTCATCAAAAACCGTCGTGATTTACAGCTTCACAAAACATTGTCGTTTATGTACCACATTGCTAAAACACATGAAAATATTTCGCACCCTCACGCTATTAAGATCTTAAATAATTTTCAAGGGTATACAAAAGGGACCCTTCAAAAATTAGTTCGAAAAAATTACGTAAACCTTAATGGTAGTATGTGGAGCTTAACAGAAGAAGGTTTTAAAACGGCTTCTAATTTGTACAACCAACAAACCGAAAATAATGGGTAGTGCTCAAATAGAAATACAGCTTATAGCCAGTTTGGTTGCTATCGCTTGCGCCATTCCGGGCACTTTTTTAGTGCTTCGTAAAATGGCAATGATCAGCGATGCCATAAGTCACTCTATTTTACCTGGCATTGTTATTGGTTTTTTTATCACTCAGGACTTAAACTCTCCTTTATTGATTCTTTTAGCAGCAATAACAGGTATTATCACGGTCATTTTGGTTGAATACATTCAAAAAACGGGCTTAGTAAAAGAAGATACGGCCATTGGTTTGGTTTTCCCGATACTGTTTAGTATTGGTGTTATCTTAATTGCTAAAAATGCCAACGATGTCCATTTAGATGTAGATGCTGTTTTATTGGGTGAATTGGCCTTTGCGCCTTTTGATAGGTTATTAATTTCAGGAGTGGATGTTGGCCCAAAATCGTTATGGGTTATTGGTAGTATTTTATTGATTACGATTGGGTTATTATTTGCGTTTTTTAAAGAACTGAAAATAAGCACATTTGATGCAGGTTTAGCAGCATCTTTAGGGTTTTCGCCTGCCGTTATTCATTACGGTCTTATGACGGTTTCTTCTATCACCACTGTAGGCGCTTTTGATGCCGTTGGCGCTATTTTAGTAGTCGCTTTAATGATTGCCCCTGCTGCTACCGCTTATTTGCTTACTACCAACTTAAAACGTATGCTTGTATACGCTATTTGTTTTGGCGTATTTAGTGCCATATCCGGTTATTGGCTGGCCCATTGGTTAGATGCCTCCATTGCAGGCTCTATTACGACCATGTTAGGCCTATTATTTTTAGTCATTTATTTGTTTGCTCCCAACAAAGGTGTTATTGCAGTGCTTTACAGAGAAAAACAACAACGTACAGAAGTTTCGTTACTCACCTTTTTACTGCATTTAAGAAATCATATCGAAGAAGAAGAACGCCATGTAAACCACCTTAACGAACATATTAATTGGCAAAAAGTACGGAGTAAAACTGTTTTGGAATTAGCACTTAAAAATAATATGATCGTTATTGAAAATAAGATTGTGTCATTAACGGAAAAAGGAGAAGATTTCACTTCCCAAGCTATTGATTATATTATTACCAATGAAGATTCCAAAATAGAACATATGAAAGACGACTTCTTTTTGTTTAGGGGCTAGTGTCATTCAGAATACTTCGCCTACGTTCAGTACAGGCTATAGTGAAGAATCTCTATATATTTATACTAGACGTTTACTTATTAATAATACGTTTTTTAGATTCTTCTGTCGTTCCCGCCTGTCTGCTGACAGCTACGGTGTTACCCACATCTTTTTTCAATATAAAGAACAAAAGCTTATTTCCTTTTTTACTTACTTTTAGCTCACTGATTTTATTTGATAAATAGGTGTTCGTGAATCTTCGATTTAGCTCACTGATCTTATTTGATAAATAGGTGTTCGTGAATCTTCGATTTCTTTGCCCGTCCAAAGAAAAGTAACAAACCTGCCTGCCGGCAGGCAGGAGAAAAGACGCCCTTTCGAGAGGGATTTCTTCTCATGCTATCGCCAGAGAAGAACCGGGCCCAAAACTTCGCGTCGCTCCACCGCAATGTCCAACGCCAATGCTCCTGTTCCTCGAAGCTTTTTAGTCCTTCGCGCAGTCTGGCACCTACGCTAAAATAGTCCCCCGGACTATTTTTAAACGCTCGGTCCCCTTCCGAAAGGTCGGGGACAGCCCTATGGTATTTTTCCAACAGCTAGCAGAGAGACCTGAGCGCTCTATAAAAAGCGGTATGCGAGGCTGGTACGGCAAACCTATACTGAAAGCAAGGGACATAGGGCGAGTTCTTTTTATCTGTGGCCGCGACAGAAGATCATGATTTGTGGGTACTCCGTAGCTGCTGACAGGCAGGCTTCTGAATGACATGATGTCTATTTTGCTTCAAACGAAGCATGTCATTCAGAGCGCAGCATGTCATTCAGAGCGCAGCATGTCATTCAGAGCGCAGCGAAGAATCTATCTTTATTTTTTTCATTAAATTCATCATGTGAAATCAATTGGTAATCATAACTATTATGTTTATATATTAACCAATAATACCAAATGAATTTTAAAATGATTGGTAATAAATTTGAATTATTTTTTCTTTAGATGTGATAAAAAACATATGCATAGCCTAGTTATGGTTATGTTTTTTATTGAAATATAAAGGAAATAGTAATCGAAGATTCATGAACTCCTTATTATAAAAATAAATGATAGTGAGCTAAACGGATTTAACCAGTTGTTTTGAAGTTTATTTGGTATAAAGGGAAAACCGTTCTTTATACTGGAGTTACAAATAACCTTAAAGAAAGATTGTACTTTCATAAAAATCCGACACCCTTTTCTAAAACATTTACAGCTAAATATAGATGTTATTATTTGATCTATTATGAGCACTTTTTCGAAATTGAAGATGCGATAGCAAGAGAAGAACAAATTAAGGGTTGGAGTAGAGCTAAAAAAGAAAATTATAAATAGCTTTAATACTTCATGGTCGTTTTTAAATGAAAAGATATAAAGATTCTTCAGTCGTTCCTCCTTCTGAATGACATAGCGACTTCTTTTCGTTTAGGAGGTAATAATACTATAGTTAAGAAGAATAATTCCTTTTTTGGCTTGAAAGTCAATTCGATTAATTAAATTGTAACCTTAACCTGATAAGATTCCTGCCTGTGCAGGAAGTATGTATGGCAAAACATAACGAACTCGGAAAAAAAGGGGAACAACTAGCAGTCGATTTTCTACTAAAGAACGGTTACGGCATTATAGCACGCAATTATCGTTATGATAAAGCTGAAGTCGATATTATGGCGCAACAAAAAGAGACACTGGCCATTATTGAAGTAAAGACCCGTTCGACAACCGATTTTGGAAATCCGCAAGATTTTTTAAAACCAAAACAAATTCAGCGTTTAGTAAAAGCCGTTGACCACTACGTAAATGAAAATAGTTTAGATGTTGAAGTCCGTTTTGATATTATAGCCATCGTAAAAGAAAAAGAAGGTTTTTACATTGAGCATTTAGAAAATGCTTTTTATCATTTCTAATGCCCTCGAAGGAGGGAATCTTAGGAAATAAAACTTAAAACATGATAAGGTTCTTTATAGCTTCGCTTCTACCTTCGAAACAAAACATATTTTATTTCTCGGCAATATTCAAGATGGCATTATCAATTCAACAAACAACCATATCGTAATACTCCTCATTATGACATAAGCTATTCTTTTTCAAAAAACAGCTTTAAAGCTTCAAAATTTTCGGGTTTTGAAACGATATGTTTCTCTTTGTCTAATACAAAATAGGTTGGTGTTGCAGTGACTCCATAATCATTGCCAATCTCATTATCCCATTTCCCTGCCCCATAAACATGTATGAATTCTGGATAACTGGATATTAAGCCTTTCCACTCAGTAGCATCTTTTTCCAAGGCAACAGCAACAACTTTTACTTGACCTTTTTCTTTAGATTGCATGTAGGTGTATAGTTGCGGCACTTCATCTAAACAATGCGAACACGTACTACTCCAAAATAAAACAACATAATGCTCGGCGCCGTCCAACTTACTTAACTTTTTAGTGATCGTCTTTTTATCTTTTACTATTTCAAGAGAAAAATCGGGAGCTACGCTACCTATAGAAAGATTTTTAAATAAAATTAACCCATGTAAAAGTTCTTGGTCATTTAACGATACTGCAATATCCATTAAATAGGTTTCAGCAATATAATTAGCGACACTCTCATGGTTTAAGTCTACCATCTGCTGCCATAAATCGACCAACAAAATTCTTTTAACTTTTATTGGAGCATGCTTCATAGCCTCGCAAAACACATCAATATTATTCTTATAACCAGTTATTTCGTCTTCCGATTTAAACGACATTCCAAACACGTAATTTAACATACGCTCTTCTAAAAAGCTAGAGCTTTGAAGTGTTTTATTACTAAAATCCACAAAATCAAAATAGTGGGCCTTTAAACTATCAACGTAAGTGTTAACATCTATAAATTTTTTAGGGATGTACGGTTTGTTGGCCTTAATAAAAGAAAGTGCAATCGTATTTTTTCCAGCAGCCTCAAAACTAGACTGGGTTTCTGCTTGGGCTTTAAAAATAGCCTTTAACGCCAATATATCTTCGTTTTTTTGTTTGAAATAATTCCCAAGGCTTTGAGTAACCATAGACATACTATTGGTGTAGGCTGCTAATAATTTATTCTCTATTGAGTTTTGAAAAGTGACCCCTGTTTCAGAATTAAAAGTTAGGTCTATATCTTCTTTCCCATTGTAGATAACATCAAAATTATAATCTTCTTGTGGTACTGCATACACCACTCGGTACATTCCTTTAGTCGCAGAAGAGTCTAATTTAAATTGAAAGCTCCCATCCTCTTTTACTTCGGCATTCGCAATATACTTAGACAGTGTTGGAGTCACTTTATACAACAAAGCAACATTGTAATCTTCTGCTGGTGAAAACTTACCATTAATGGCATGTTGGGCAATAAGAATACTAGGTAATAAAACTATTAAAAAGAATAAGCGGTTCAACATTATACTTATTTAGATTTCCACTTGTTACTGAAATACTGAGATACTGAAACAAATTCAGCACAGGCAAACTCAGCACAGGTGCGAGAATAGTATTTTTAAATAAACCTTGAAACTTTACATCAAGGCTCTTTTTAATTAAACAATAATTAAGCCACAATAATAGGCTTCAATGCTTTTAATGCTTGTTTTACGGATTTTATATTATCGAATGTAAGCATTAAACGCAATCCGTTCCGAGTTTGTTTTTCTTTCATTTTACAATTATTTGAATGTGTTTGTACAAACTGCAATACTTTTGTAAAGTTACTACTTTGGTAGAAATTACTTTGTTGATCGTTAATAAAATAACCAATAAATTTTCCTTTTTTCATGATCACTTTTTCAAAACCTATCTTGGTAGCCAACCACTTAACTTGGACACTACTTAACAAGTCGGTCACTTGTTCTGGCAATGCTCCAAAACGATCCAATAATTCGGCCTCGAAAGCACTTAATTCTTCTTCGGTTTTTAAGTTATTAAGCTGTGTGTATAGACTTAATCGCTCTGCAATATTATTAACATAATTATCTGGAAAAAGCAATTCGAAATCGGTATCGATAGTCACTTCTTTTACATAAACTTTATCTTCGCCAGGGTCACTGTACAAATCTTTAAATTCATTCTCTTTAAGTTCTTCAATGGCCTCATTTAATATTTTTTGGTAGGTATCGAAGCCTATTTCATTTATAAAACCACTTTGTTCCCCTCCTAACAAATCACCAGCACCACGAATTTCTAGATCTTTCATAGCTATATTAAAACCACTTCCTAGCTCTGTAAACTGCTCTAAGGCCGTGATACGCTTTCGTGCATCATCTGTCATGGCAGAATATTCCGGTGTAATAAAATAACAGAACGCTTTTTTATTACTTCTCCCTACGCGGCCTCGCATTTGGTGTAAATCACTCAATCCAAAGTTATTGGCATTATTGATAAAAATGGTATTCGCATTTGGCACATCAAGGCCACTTTCAACAATAGTAGTGCTTACCAAAACATCAAACGCACCATCCATAAATGCCAACATAAGCTGTTCTAGTTTTTTTCCATCCATCTGCCCATGTCCAATACCAATTTTAGCATCTGGTACTAAACGTTGAATCATCCCCGCGACTTCCTTAATATTTTCAATACGGTTATGAATGAAAAATATCTGTCCGCCGCGTTCAATTTCATAGCTCACCGCATCCCTAATCGTGTCTTCACTAAAACGAATCACATGGCTTTCAATAGGGTAACGATTTGGTGGTGGTGTTGTAATAACCGATAAATCACGCGCTGCCATTAAACTAAACTGAAGCGTTCTGGGTATTGGCGTTGCCGTGAGCGTCAATACATCAACATTCTCTTTTAATGTTTTTAATTTTTCCTTTACTGCGACGCCAAATTTTTGCTCTTCATCCACAATCAATAACCCTAAATCGTTAAATTTTACATTTTTATTAACAAGTTGATGCGTGCCTATAATAATATCTACATGTCCTTTTTCTAAGCCTTCAAGGGTTTCACGTTTTTCTTTAGCTGTTCTAAAACGATTTATATAATCGACAGTAACAGGGAAATCTTTTAATCGTTCCCTAAATGTTCTGTAATGTTGGTATGCCAAAATAGTAGTCGGCACTAAAACGGCTACTTGTTTACCATTATCTACGGCTTTAAATGCTGCTCGAATGGCGACTTCGGTCTTTCCAAAACCAACATCACCACAGATCAATCTATCCATGGGGCGTTCGCTTTCCATATCTGCCTTAATATCTGCAGTTGCCGTGCTTTGGTCTGGCGTATCTTCATAAATAAAAGAGGCTTCCAACTCGTGCTGCATATAACTATCTGGATTGTATTGATAGCCCTTTTCTGTTTTACGTTTTGCGTAAAGCTTTATTAGGTTAAATGCCACGTGCTTTACACGGGCCTTGGTTTTTTGTTTTAAGGTTTTCCAAGCCGTACTGCCAAGTTTATATATTTTAGGTGGCTTTCCATCTTTACCATTAAACTTGGTAATTTTATGCAGCGAGTGAATACTTAAATATAATACATCACGTTCTCCATAAACCAACTTGATAGCCTCTTGCTTTTTACCCTCTACATCTATTTTCTGCAAGCCGCCAAAACGGCCAATACCATGATCGATATGTGTAACATAATCGCCAATATCTAAATTAGTGAGTTCTTTTAAGGTAATGGCCTGCTTCTTCGCATAACCGTTTTTAAGATGAAATTTATGATAACGTTCAAAAATCTGATGGTCTGTATAGCATACTATTTTATTATCATGATCAATAAATCCCTGGTGTAAAGAAAGTACAATAGTTTTATAAGAGACCTCTTCTTCAACATCATCAAAAATATCCTTAAAACGTTTTGCCTGTTGCTCACTTACACAGGCAATATAGTTAGTAAAGCCTTTGTTATAATTGGTGTTTAGATCTTCTATTAAAAGATGGAACTGTTTATTAAATGATGGTTGTGGTGTGGTGTTATACTGAATGGTTTGAGAGGCTTCACTATGTTCAGAATGGCAAAAGATATTCTGTGTACCAAACTCAATAATTGAAAAATCCAATAATTGCTTTTTCAATAATACCGAATTACAAAACAATTCGCTTGGTTCGGCATGTTTAACGGCTGTTGAAAGCGTTTTAAATGCGTCTTCTGCTTTATGGTAAAAATCATCAATTCTTGAAAACAATAAGTCGGCATTCTTTAAACAAACCACTGTTTTTTGGGCTATGTACTTAAGAAAACTTTGCCTTTTTTCTTCTAAAAATTTATTGGCAACATTAGGGATGATACTAATTTTCTTAATCTGTTCTACCGAGAGTTGTGTTTCTACATCGAAGGTTCTTATGCTATCTACTTCATCTCCAAAAAACTCTATCCTATAGGGTTCGTCATGCGAAAATGAAAACACATCTACAATACCACCACGTACTGAAAACTCGCCTGGTTCGGTCACAAAATCAACCCGTTTAAATTGGTACTCGAACAATACTTCGTTCACAAAATCTATAGACAACTTTTCGCCAATGGATACTTTTAAGGTATTACGTTCCAGTTCTTTTCTAGTCACTACTTTTTCGAAAAGGGCATCGGGATAGGTAACTATTATAGCTGGTTTTTTTCGTGAATTAATACGATTTAAGACCTCGGCACGTAGTAATACATTGGCATTATCCGTTTCTTCTATTTGATAAGGTCTGCGGTAGCTTCCCGGGTAGAACAATACATCCTTATCACTACACAGCTGCTCTAAGTCATTTAAATAAAATGCCGCTTCTTCTTTGTCGTTAAAAACAATTAAAAAGGGCTTGTCGGCTTGTTTAAAAATGCTAGAAATTACAAATGAAAAGGAGGATCCTACGAGTCCTGTTAAATGTACCTTTGGTTTATCTTCAATCTTTCGGTTTTTCTCTAAATAAGTTGGGTCATAAGGTTGGGGTTGGGCAATAGTGGTTTGCAGATTTTGCATTTGCAAAGTCTGTGCGTAGGTTTGTTCAAGCATGATTTTACTCACCTAATTTTTATGGTTTAATAGTACAAATATAGGATTTACTGTTTTTTTTATAAGTTAAATCTAAATGAAATTTAAAAGATTTTATAAATCATGATTTCGCATGGGACTTGCCTATTAAAAACTATAATGTACACATACCTATTATACACATGTCATGTATATAAAGTTAAGTGCAAATATTGCAGATCCCTACGAAATAACAAGACCCAAAAATCGACAGGTAATCGCGTTGCACGCTCCTCTTTATAAGGTTTAAAAAGATATTGAGGCCATGTAAAAAAACCCTGTGTTTTAATTTAAAAAAGAACCTGTGTTTTATTTATAGTTTCTCTGTCCATTTTTATTTGTTAATATTGAGTAAAGTAGCATCTACTTTATGCTATTTTCATTTCATTTTATATAAAAAATATGTAGGTTTGCACGACTTTAAAACAAAAAGAACAAGATATGTCGTTTTCAGATTTATTTGATAGTGGATTTAAAAAGCGTAATGAGGCCCATTTCGCTGCTATTGTAAGAGTTGCCATGGATGATGGTATTATTACCCCAGAGGAACAAGCTTTTTTGGATAGATTAGCACAGAGGCTAGAGATTGGCGAAGGAGATTATAAAACTATTTTAAAGAATTATAAATCGCACCCTATAAACCCGCCCGTATCTTACGATATCCGTTTAGAACGTTTATATGATTTAGTACGTATGGTACATGTAGATACGATTAAAGGGGATTCTGAAAATTTACTGTTGAAAAAAATTGGTGTAGGTCTTGGTTTTCATGCTGTTAATGTAAAATATATTATAGACAAGGCTTTAACCCTAGTAAATAATGGTACAGACTTAGATACTTTTATTCATGAAATGAAACATATGAATAGATAATAATTCTATTCTACTCAATGAACTCATCTTGACTTTTTGTGTTTAACCGAAAATGAGATAAAATTTGTTCAGATGAGGCACTTTTTGAAAGGCATAGTATCGCTACGGTTAAGAAAAGTAACGAAATATGGACGGATTTTAGCCATTTTTTAGGAAATAGTAAAAGTCAAGATGAGTTCAATAATAAAAAAATGCGTTAGTTTAAAACTAACGCATTTTTTATGAAATTTCGCAGAGGCAAAGTTTTTCTTTTAGGGCCCCTTATTGTACTCATTATCAAAAATACTTAGACAAGCTAAATCTTAAAAAACTATCTTCTTTAAAATTAGATAGTATAAATTCGTTTGCATCAATAGTACTAAAAACCCTTGCCTCTACCTCAGCGGTCCAACTACTTCCAAAACGTCTGGACGCTTCGATACTAAAAATTTTACTGCTCGATTCTAAATCTAAAATACCGCCGATTAAAATAGCCGTGTCCTGCGTATCATTAAAAGCAATTCTACTTCCAAAAAACACATCGTTCTGTAAGGCATTTAAGGCCCATTCGTCGCGTTCGTCATAAAGATATTCTCCTAGTAATCCAATATCCAGCCCATTGCCATCAATATTACTGAAGGTAAACTCTAAACCTGCCACCAAGGCAAAGAAATCCTGTGCTTTAGACGACCTGTAAATAGACTCCAATTTCCATAAAAAAGCATTGTGGGTAATCTGTAAATCTAACCCGGTTTGATTAATTACTGGATAAAATGCGTTAACATGACCTAATGGGTCAAAAGTGAATAAAGGTTCTCTTCCGTTTCCATAAAAATGGGTCAATCCCACATCAAAAGCTCCAAAATAGTGTTTCCATCTAAGGGCCACATCCTGACGCCATTCCTTGGCACTGCTTTCGTATTGCAGATCATCTTTGTCTATAACTACTGGAAACCTTAATCGTCCCTTTATTCCAGAAAAGGTTCGCTTTCTATGATATGGCAAGTAAAAGAAATTGAAACTACCTAGATTCTTGGTTGTATAAGTAAACTGAACCATTGGCTGTCCTAATTTATCTTCGCCATCAAAAGATTCGACAGCATCCGTTTGATTTATAATATCTACCAAATGGTTACTCTCAGCAACACCCCAATATATTTTTTTAAGACCTATACTTAATTCCCATGATTTTTTTGCTTTTTGATAATATAGTTCCCTAATGTCCCAATGTGTTCGCTCATCATCAACATCCAATCTAAAAAATCCAGTCATATTAAACTGCTCATAACCTTTATTCCAATCTAATGAATATTCTGGTGTAAAAGCTACAGAAGGAAAATGTTGTTTTTGACCATTAAATGCTGCATCATCATAAAAGTATCTGTATTCTGCCTCAATTTCTAATTCGAAATCCTGATTTATTTTATTTTCTTCATTTTGAGCATGTAATATATCAATGCCCGTAAAAAAAATGAAAATAATGGTATTGAGTATTATTTTTTGATTCATTCTGTTTCATTAAAAAAGCAACACCAAAAGACAATCGCTAATCCTGTTTTAACCAACTAACTAACAAAGAACATTGGGAAAAGTTAGTCTATATGGTGTTGCTTTACTTGAGTTAGTCTAACCTCCTATTCTTTTTAGTGCGACCTGGGTGAAATCTTCGTCAGAAAGATTTACATTAAAATCATAGTCGCTAAACTCGAGGATCGTTTCTTTATTACTTTGGTGATTTTTCATAACAAACGTACCAGCTCTCCAAAATTTGTTCTTATAAATTTTATAATTACTGTAAACCAATGTTTTTAATAGTGCATTTTTTCTGTCGTAAAACTCCACTTTTTCAAAACGATATCCTTTGTCTTTATTATAGGTTACTAAGCGTCTTGTGTATCCAGACTTTGGATCTACTGGGTCTTGCTCAACAACGACAAGGCTTCCTTTTTCTTCAATAAACTTGTATTTATATTTTTCAACTTCTTGCGACGATAAATCTTCATATGCGAATTCGCTCCCTACAAAAGGCCCTGATTTATTGTTAGATGAAATTCTTTTCACTCGTTTAATAGATGGTAAAAACAACCATTGGTCGTCCGAACCAACCTTATGTGTAAATGTGAGTGTGGATGTTCCCTTAACATCTTTAGGACTATTAAAAACGATAAGGGATTTATCACCATCTTCATGAAGTTCTAATGTTTTTGTTGTGAGCGAACGTTCACTGGTTTGTCCGTTTTTATTTTTAAGTGTCATTTTTAAGTTCACTGTAGAGCTATTAAATCCCAAATCTGCTTGTTCTGCAGCTTTAGCAATTTCTAACCCGAGTTCTTCTGGCGTTTGTGCCTGGATACCTAAAGTGATTAATGCTGTTATTACAAAAATTGTTTTTTTCATTTTTTTATGTTTTTAATTGATTTATTTATCGAAGGCTATTTGTGCTTCTTTTACTTTTTCTACTGCGACTGCTTCTTTTTTGCTTGTAAGAATCAATAATGATGGTAATAAGATAAAATCTATTATTAAGGCTGCTAAAATGATGATAACCGTTATTCTGGCCATATAGCTATTCAAGGCAAATGATGATGTAGAGAGCACTGAGAAACCAGCCAGCAAAACAATGGTTGTCGTTACAAGTGCTTTACCAACGGTTTCAAAAGCATATACCACAGCTTGTTTAGCATCGTAACCTAACTCGCGTCTGGCTCTTAAAAACTTGCTCATAAAATGCACGGTGTCGTCCACTATAATCCCTAGTGTCATCCCAAATACAATGACCATTCCCGTATTTATTTGTGCTTTATATAATGCCCAAATACCGAAACCAACCAAAACAGGCGTAACATTCGGGATGATACTTAGCAAGCCCAATTTAAAATTCCTTAAAGCTAACATGAGCACTATAGAGATTAATATAAGGGCAACGATATTACCTTTAAACATACTATCTGCTTGTCTAAATCCTAATTTAGAAAACATTAATGTTGGACTTACGCCAATGGCATGCATAGCCTCTGGTGTATTATTTCTTAACCAGGTTTCTCCCTTGTTTGAAAAAGCGATCATATCGGCACTTGTAATATTATCGACTGTTACCGTTACACGAGTTTCAGATTTATCTACGTTAATTTGATTGTTTAGATCCAACCCGAAAGGCAAAGACAATTCATAGAGCAGTAAATATTGCGCTGCCTCATCTCTATTATCCGGTACACGATAAAAACTTTCGTTGTCTCCGTGCATCGATCTATTGACGCGTCGGGCTACTTCACTAAAGGCATTGACATGTATCACTTCTGGTTGTTCATTTAGCCAGTCTTCAAAGGCATTTAAATTTTTAAGGTATTCTGGATTGTTGATGCCGCCACTTTCACCACTTCCTATGGAGTATTCTATATTATAAATACCTGTTAGGTTATCCCTTATATAATCGGTATCTGTTCTAAATGGCACCGTTTCATCAAAATAATTTACAAACTCATCGTTAAATGTATTTTTAGTAGCTAGATACGTAAGCCCGCCTATAACTAAAAAAGAGATGATTGTTAATCTTACAGGTTGTTCCACGACGTAATTACCTAAGCCGACATACCAATTTTTACCTGCTTTGGTGGCTTCTTTTCTGGCCTTGGACTTCACTGGTAAAACAGCCATTAATGCAGGTAACGTTGTGGTAGAGTAGAGGAAAGCCATGGCCATACCAAAAGCTGTAATATTTCCTAAATCCCAAAATGGCGGGACATCTCCAAAGTTCATGGTTAAAAACCCGATCACTGTTGTTAAGCTTGTAATAAATACGGGCATGAAATTTAACCGTATAGCCTCTTTTAAGGCATCTATTTTATTAAGCCCATCTTTACGCATTTTTTGAAGCATGGTGACAAGTATATGAATACTATCTGCAACAGCTAACGTAAGAATCATGGTTGGAAATACGGAGGATGGCGGTGTTAATTTAATGCCCATTAACCCAACAAAACCAATGGCACTCATTATAGAAAATATCACTATAATTAAAGTTGCCAAAGTACTCCAAATGTTTCTGGTCAATATAAATGTTGTTATAATAACTATAATCAACATAATCATAGTTAGTCCCATATCGTTCATTGAAGATTCAAAGAAAGCGGTATTCATCGGTATTAAACCAGAAGTATGTACTTCAAAATTTGGGTGCTTTTCCTTAAAGTCGGAAATCATATTTCTAACAAAAGGGGTCACTTCTCCAGGAATTTCGTTTAAATTCTCTCCAGGAAGCCTAACAGTTATGTTTATAGCCGTCACGCTGCCTTCCTTATTAAGAATTCTGTTGACCAACAATGGTTCTTTTAAAGCTTTTTCCTTGATCTCTAAAATCTCAGCATCGGTTTTTAAAGATGTTTCATAAGATAGGTCATCCACATACAAATCATCGCCAACGGCACTTGTATGTTGGAAATTAGTTACTGCATCGACCCTAGACGAATATGGTGTATTCCATGATTCTGCCGTTAATTCTTCTATAGCAGTAAGATTCTCTTTGGTGAATATATTACCATTTAATGGGGAAAGCACAATAATAACATTATCGTCTTTGGTATACTTTTCTTGTAAAGCATCAAAGGCTTCCAACTCTGGATTCGACTTACTGAAGAAAACATGATAGTCGCCATCAAACTCCATACCCCCTTGAGAACCTAATCCTATGGCTAATATTAACGTAACCAATAGTACGGGCCATTTAAATTTAATTACGAAGTTGGCCCAACTTCTGGTAAAAACATTGGCAGCATTTCCTGCCTTTTTAATTGCATTCATATAGTAATTTAATAAAAGTTGACCGGTCAATTATATATTGAACTGGTCTGTGGTTAATAATTGATCTTTAATATTAAGACGATTTATATATCTATATAGGGGACAAAAAGTTAACAGTCTCAATAGTTGACCAGTCAACTATTAATACATCAAAAAAAATTACGATGAAAGTATGTCTTTAACCATAACCATAAAATTATCAATAGGAACCGAGCTTTTCATTTCTTTCATACTAATCATAGACCCCTTTCCTGCATCCTCAATAAAAGCAGCAATAACTTCTGCTTTTATAGTTTTCTTAATTTCTCCTAATTCTTGAGCTTCTTTAATGACACTCGTTATTAATGATAAAACTGATTGTTCTTTTACCAAAATAGCATGTCTTATCTTTTCATTGTGTTCTGCCATTTCACTTCCAAGATTAGAAGCCAAACAACCCAGTTTACATGCCATCTCATTTTTTAAAATATCTGCTCTATATTCATAAAAACCCAAAAGACGTTCTTTGGGCACTATAGATTTATCTTCTAATATAGCTATAGAAGGTGCAAAATGTGCTTCAAAATACTTATCTATGGCCTTTACCGCAAAATCTTCTTTAGATTCGAAATAAAAATAAAAAGAACCTTTTGGTACATCGGCTGCCTTAACAATGTCATTTACACTCGTGCCATTATACCCTTTACTCCATAAAATCTCCATTCCCTTTTCTAAAAGGAAATCTGCTTTGGCGTCATGTTTTACGGTTTTAAGCATAAATTAAAAGTTCAGTGCAAAAATATGACCACTCGTCTAGTAAATCCAAATTTTAAATGTTAAATTTTTATAAACGTAAAAAAGGTTACTCAAATGAGCAACCTTTTTTACCATCAATCAATCAAAAAAACGACTTACTTAACCGTAAGTGTGTATTGGGGTGTTGGGTTTAACGGACAAAAATAAACATACGCTCCTTTTGTTAACTTGGTAACATTTGTTTTTTCGACCTTACCTTCTTTAACCACTGTGGTTACGTATGCTGTTTTAATATGGTTTTCTGGCTTGCTTGCATCTTTCCCTTTAGGTACCAGTACCAAGCCTACTTCTTTGGCAGCATGGTTGTTTGCTACTTCAAAAACATAAGACCCTTCACTTAATGTTAATGCTTTTTGGGTAAACTCCCCTTTAGTTTGCTCCAGGGATACTGTTTTTACATGGTTCATGGCATCTTGAGCATTCGTGTTCAATGTAAATGCTAATGTGATTACTAAAATTGAAATGATTTTTTTCATGATATTTAAAAAATTTATTATTGTGATTATCTATTAATTATTACCTGTTATACAGCTACAGTTTCTAATGGTTGCGCCACTGGAAAATCTACCGGTACTTGCGTTGTTTTGTGTATATAATTAGTAATTGTTTTGTCTCCTACTAAAGAAATAGTATCAATTAAGTTCCCTTTGGTATATCCTGCCTTAAAGAAATTTTCTAAAACAGCTTCTTCTGTATTTCCTCTGTTTTCTGTTATATTTTTAGCTAATTGCGCCAAAGCATCTAATTTAGGGTCGAATGAAGCTTGACCAGCTCTTAATTCCAAGATTTGTTCGTCTGTAAATCCATTCATTTTTCCAATAGCAGTATGTGCGGATAAACAATAAACACATGCATTGACTTCACTTACAGCTAAACTAACAACCTCTTTTTCTTTTATTGATAGTGATGTTTTTGCATTCGAAAAGTTTAAGTAATTTTCTAATGCTGTATCGCTATGCGCATAAGTGGCATATAAATTTGGCACAAACCCTAACGACTTATTTAAATGATCGAAAATGGTTTGATTGTTTTCGCTAACGTCTTCTCTTGTTGGTACATTAAATGTGCTCATAATTTTAAATTTTTTAATATTTATTATTCTTAAATTTTGTTGTTTGTAATTCTGGTACAAAGGTGCGACCATATAAAAGGTTATACCATGTAGGTTCTTCCTTAATGATTGTCAATTTTTCCCTTTTATATTTCTAGGGTAAAATATTATCATCAATATGGGGTCTCTCTGCATCACAATAGAAATCGTGAATATGTTTTTGTTCGCAATGCGTTTTAGGACTAATGGTGTGAAGTGTCCTGTTTCTATTATACCTAAATATTTCAATTAAGTTGAAAATGGATATATGCTTTAATCTCATAACTTTTACTGTTTAAATTATACAGTACAAAGATGCGTTACAAGAAGGTATTGTAAAATGAATGTATTTCCCTAAAGCTTGTCAATTTTGCCTCATACCAAATAAACTTTAAAATAACACTAATAATTCATTTCTATCGCGCACATATTTCATAATAAAACCATATGCTCAGCTTGACTGGGTATAGAACCGTAGCTTAGGCCAATGTCATTAAGTTAAGGAAATTTGTTCTTTATTTGTCACATTGAGCGCAGTCGAAATGCTAATAAAAACTAGAACTCCAATAGGTCTTCGACTGCGCTCAGACTGACATTACGGCCTTAACTTAATGACATTGAGCTTAGGCTTGCTTAAATTTTATTATTCATCTATGCACGCTATATTCTAAATTATTTTAAAATCTATTTGGTTTAAGAAGTGGATTTAAGCTGCTTTTTAAAATCTGAAGGAGATATGGAAGTGTGTTTTTTAAACAATCTGCTTAAATGTGAAGCGTCTTCAAAGCCAATTTCAAAAGCAATTTCTTTGGCTGTCTTATCGGTATAAATTAGGAGGCGTTTTGATTCAAGGACTAAACGTTCGTGAATTATTTTTAACGGACTGGTATTTAATTTGGCAAATGTATTGGATAAGGTTTTTGGCGATTTAAAGAGCTTATCCGCATAAAAACGGACACTGTGCTCTTGTCTAAAATGCGATTCTACCAGCATATTAAAACTCCTTAATAAGTCTATTTTGGAATCTGCAATAGCGAAGGTCTCATCTTCTGTACGGCCTTTAGCCTTAAGTATGCGTGTGCTCTTTATAATAAACCTGGCCATAAGCATCCGCAACATTTCTGCCTGAATGTTATCCTTAGTCTCTAATTCATCTACAAATACCTCGTGGAGTGTATTAAATTTATCCTGCTCTTTTTCATCTAAATGAATAAGGGACAGGTGTTCATTTCCAAAAAAAAGCAACCCTGCACAGCCTACTTCCTGATCGTGGTCCTTAATGCAATAAAACTCCCTGTTAAATTGATATACAACTAAATCTTCGCCCTGAATGAATTGCAAATATTGAATGTTGGTCAATGCCAAAACACTATGGGGCGCCATGGTAAAGGGCATACTGTCTACAATAATTTCTGCTTTCGAAACTTTGGTTCTTATAAATGTAAACAATGCTACTTGTTTAGAGTGTTTGTAGGATTCTAAAAGCGACTCGTTACCAACTTTTAAGATAGCATTGGTAGAAAATTCAGAAAATAAATGTGTCATGCTTACTAGGTCTCATAGAAAACAATAACATTACAAACTGAGCTGTAAATAATTATTTATGCAATTTTAACTGAATACGCTTTCGCGTAATATCGACCTCTAACACTTTGACTATAATTTGTTGATGTAAACTTACGTGCTCATTAACGTCTTTTACAAAGGCGTCCGACAGGTTTGATACATGAATCAATCCACTTTCTTTAATCCCAATATCTACAAAACAGCCAAAATTGGTAATATTGTTAACAATACCGGGAAGCAATTGACCTGTTTTTAAATCTGATATCGTTTTTATATGCTGATTAAAGGTGAATACTTTGGCCTGCTCTCTAATATCCAGCCCTGGTTTTTCAAGCTCTTTAATAATATCTTCAAGTGTTAATAATCCAACAGATTCTGTACAGTACTTTTTTAAATCTATTTTTTTAAGAAGTTCGGCATTACCTATTAAATCTTGAATGCTTTTTCCTAAATCTTTAGCCATTTTTGTAATCACGGTATAACTTTCCGGATGCACGGCAGAATCGTCTAACGGGTTTTTTGCGCCTTTAATTCTTAAAAAAGCAGCACCTTGCTCAAAAGCCTTGCCCCCTAAACGCGGTACTTTTTTAATATCGTTTCTTGATGTAAACACCCCATTTTCATTACGGAAATTAAAAATGTTTTCTGCTAGTTTTGGACCGATCCCAGACACATAGCTCAATAAACTTTTACTTGCCGTATTTATATTTACGCCAACGGAGTTCACACAGTGCTCTACGACACCATCCAACGATTTTTGAAGTTTTGTTTGGTCGACATCATGTTGATATTGTCCTACTCCAATGGATTTTGCATCAATTTTAACCAATTCCGCTAAGGGATCCTGTAAACGACGGCCAATAGACACCGAACCCCTTACTGTAACATCATAATCGGGGAATTCTTCACGTGCAATTTTGGATGCCGAATAAATACTCGCGCCTGCTTCGCTTACTACAAAAACCTGAATGTCATTTTTAAAATGGATCTTTCTAATCAATGCTTCCGTTTCTCGTGATGCTGTTCCATTACCAATGGCGATAGCTTCAATTTTATAAGCATCTGCCAATGAGCTTATTTTTTTCATAGCGCCCGTTGCATCGTTTTTTGGTGGATGCGGATAAATGGTTTCATTATATTTTAATTGTCCCTGTGCATCTAAGCATACCACTTTACAACCCGTTCTAAATCCAGGATCGATAGCCAAAACCCGTTTTTCACCCAATGGTGACCCTAGTAATAACTGCTTTAAATTTTTTGTAAATACATGAATAGCAGATTCGTCTGCTTTGTCTTTAGCTATTTGTAAGGCTTCGTTACTTAACGATGGTAGTAATAAACGCTTGTAAGCATCTTTAATAGCTAGCTCTATTTGATCTGCACACTCATTATTGCTACGAATTATTCTACTTTCTATTTTATCTAAAGCCCTATCGTTATCAATTTCTATTTTAACCCGAATAAAGCCTTCTTTTTCCGCTCTTAATATAGCCAATAATCTATGTGACGGGATTCTGCTTAAACTCTCGGACCAATCAAAATAATCCCTGAATTTTTGAGCTGTTTCATCATCTGCTTTTGCTTTTACCACTTTCGTGGAAATCATTGCAAAGCGCTCTAATTGATAACGGATATTATTTCTAACATCGGCACGTTCGTTTACCCATTCGGCAATAATATGCCTGGCGCCCTCTAAAGCTTCTTCAACAGAGTTAACGTCGCCTTTTATATATTTGAATGCAATCGATTCCACATCATTTGCTTGCTGGCTCATGATGATTTTTGCCAAAGGCTCCAATCCGTTTTTGCGCGCCGTTTCCGCTTTGGTCTTTCTGCTTTTTTTGTAGGGCAAGTATATATCCTCAAGCGTTGTTAAATCTTGGGCGGATGCTATTTTTTGTTTTAATTCGGGCGTTAAAACAGCTTGTTCTTCCAAAGCTTTTAAAATGGCTTCTTTTCTCTTTTCTAAGCTTTCAAATTGTTCTTTATATTTTACGATGTCTCCTATTTGTACCTCATCCAAATTACCTGTTCGTTCCTTTCGGTAGCGTGAAATAAACGGAATAGTACAATCTTCGTTGAGCAATTCTATCGTGTTTTTTACAGATTGCTCTGGGAGTTGTGTCTGTGAAGTTATAAACTTTAAAATATCTATCATTTATCTGTTCTAATTAATTGAGAGGCAAAAAAAATCCCGTTTTCAAAAATAACATTGAAAACGAGATTTATGCAAGTTTAATGGCTCTTTTATTCCAGTTCTGATTTAAATTTCCTTATAAGCAAATTTATGTCGGAAACGGAAACCCTGCCTTTGCCAGCTCTTAGGCCCGACGCAAAGCGTCGAGGAATTCTTTTCGATTAATTATTCGCTTCTGCTTTGGCTTCTTCGATCATTTTTTCATTTGGCAAAATAGCGACATTAACACGTCGGTTTTTTGCTCTACCTGTTGCCGTGGAGTTATCGTTTATTGGCTGTGTTTCTCCAAACCAATTTGTAGTAAACCTGCCAGAACTAAGACCTTTATTTTTAAGGTAATTGGTAACAGCGTAAGCCCTGTTTTTGGATAAAGTCATGTTATAGTCCGCATCACCCGTATTATCAGTGTGACCTACAACCAAAATATTTGTATCTGGATATTCTCTAAAAACACCTGTTAATTTGTTTAATGTCTCTTGTGAGGCTGCATTAATATTATATTTATTTGTATCAAAATAAACACCACTACCTTCATCAAACGTCACTACAATGCCATCATCTACACGCTCTACTTGTGCTCCTGGAATTTCTTCTTCTATTTTCTGGGCCTGTTTGTCCATTTTATTTCCAATAAGCACACCTGCAGTTCCTCCAACAACTCCACCAATAACAGCTCCTAATTCGCCATTACCGCCTTTGCCTATATTATTGCCTATAATGGCACCTAAAATAGCACCACCTGTTGCTCCAATAACTGCGCCTTTTTGTTTGTTATTTGCATTTTGCACTGCTTTACAATTTGTTAGATTTGCAATCAATACAAGTGCTAAAAAGGTTAATCCGATTTTATTTAAAAGTGTCCTCATTATTTTATTGTTTATTAAAGTTCATTGTTATTGTAAAAGGGTTGCCGTTAACTGTAACAGTTTGTTCCCATTGCATCACTGTATCGGACAATGAAGTTAACCTCAACCTAAAACCTTGATTGGTATCAGATTTATGTTTCTCATTGGTTGGCTTAAGTAGAAAATCATAAAGCCCAGTTTGTGGATCAATTTCTTGAATCGTAAAAACGAAATTACGAATGCCACTTGAACAACCTACACCACTAATGTTGTATGTCCCCGTATTATTGTTAGGAACAAATTGCCAGGTACTCCCCTCAAAGCATTCTTTCGACTCTTCATTAAGCAAATTAACATGATACGTTCCTCTTTCACTGTAGGTTATGGAATTTAGCTCCCAATTGCCTTTGATGACTTTTTTTGAAGCCCTTACGGTTTTTGGTGTTCCGCAGGATATTAAACTAATTGCAATTAAAAAAAGAAGTGTGTGTTTCATAGGATTAAAATTTAATTAATGTCTAACAGTATTTACGGATTTCTATGGTATCCAGATGTTTTTATGTGATTTTTCTGAAAATGTTTTCAGTTATTATTTAGACACCGATTAATTGAACGAGTCACTTAAGAAGTGAATTCAATCTTATAAAAATATAAAATGAAAAGATAAACTGGAAGTTAAAAAATAAGCTAAGCCACTTTTTTGAGCAGATCGAAACAAGGGCATTTTTTACAACGCTTATTTTCGCCTTTTTTGAATTTCTTGCAACAACTGGTTTTCACCTTATTGGTGGTAATAATACCCTGTTGCTGTAATTTTTTTATTGCCTTTTTCTTCTTTTTTTTGCCCAAAACAGAATCTAAGATTTAGATAATGTGGCAAAAATAGCTTATTTTTATTAAATCTAAATAAGTTTAATTGTTAAAATTATTCAGTAGCTTTGGTTGCTGCAGTGGTAACGGTTAAATTTTCAATATCCCTATCGAATAAATATAGACCTCCTTTGTCGTCACCAATCATATTAATTTTATCAAGAATGGTACGCGCTACGGCTTCTTCCTCAATTTGTTCGGCAACATACCATTGTAAAAAGTTATGTGTTGCATAATCTTTTTCCTGTAAACTAATGTGTACTAATTCGTTAATGCTTTGAGATACGTATACTTCATGCTCAAATAATTTTTCGAACATTTCCTTAAAGGATTTAAAGGTGACGTTTGGTGCTGCCAATTGGGAGATTTTTGCATGTCCGCCACGCTCATTAATAAATTTTACCAATTTTAACATATGCTCGCGTTCTTCATCAGATTGTGCATACATGAAATTAGAGACCCCTTCTAAGCCCTTCACCTCTGCCCAACATGCCATTGCCAAATAAATTTGAGAAGACTCCGCTTCTATTCTTATTTGGTTATTTAATGCTTCTTCTATGGTTTTTGATAACATGATGTTTCTTTTTATGTAAAGTTACATAATTATTAAAATCCACGTCAATGAAATCTCTATAAATTTAAACTGTATTGTTCTTCGATTAAAGGATGAAAAGTACCAATTATAACAAAAGGGTTATTTGCCCTTCTTCTATGCCATTGCATAGTTGTTCCTAGAAAAAGATAAACATCGTGTTTACTTATAAATATATTAAAATATTTTTCCTTTACTTTTTGAATAGCTACTTCTTTATTTCCTTTTGCATTTCGAAGACAATTCCAATAAAGTTGAAATATTTCCCAGTCCTCTATCATTAAAGTACTTGGTATTCCCTCTTCATCTTCAAAAGTATAAGAAAATTTATAAGGGACTTTTGGGATTAACTTTTCGGGATCACTTTCTATTTCTTCAAATAAATCAGTCTGTTTTCTTAACTCTTTCCATTCGTCTTTCCATTCTTCTTCATCATCTTCTACAATAAAATTTATAATCTTTGTAGGTTTAAATGTTACTAACGATACATTTAATGGGTCTTTGGAGTCGTTGAGCAATTTAGTTTTACTTGTATAAACATTTTTTAAACAAATTGATTTTCGCTCTTTCCAATAGTCTTTTGTGCCAAGAGTACTAATAATCTTAACATTATAATTATTTGGTGAATGGCTTTCTGGTCTAAAATCATCATTCCTTGGCTTAACATCTAATTCAATCCAAGTATACTTTTTAAAACCTGTGTCTTTTTTAATCTGATTCAAAAAACTTAATGGAATTGGATAAACTCTAATCCAAGAACCGTCTTCTAAGATTCCAGCAGTACAAACTAGTTCATCATAACTTCTAGAAGGAAGAGGATAAGTAGTGACTGTAATTAGAATCTTTTTAACAGCCATAAATTATAAATGTTCAACTTTATATTCAAATTCTTTAAAATTCGAAATAGCTTTAGCTAAATGTGCTCTATGACATTGACATTCATCTGCTTCAAAACAAGTTAATGCAACACGCTTATTTTGTTTTAACAAATTCAGAATCTCTTTTTGATAATTTTTTGTTTTAGATAAATCATTAGAAACATATTCTTGAAATAGTTTATCATAATCTTTTTGAGTATTTAATTCTCGCCGTTTATCTGAATTAATACCAACCTCTGGAATATGTATATATATAATACCAACTCCTTCACATGCATTATTAAGTTGACTCTTGCTAAAACCATATTTCATACTTAACGCATTCTTCCTAACATCGCATAAAACTTTTATGTTATTCTTTATAAGTTTATTTAGATAATGCTCTAAAGATATCCCTTCATAACCAATAGTAAACAATATAGTTTCATCTTCAAAAGACCTGTAATTGTTCAAATTTTTCATTTCTTCATTAGAAAGATACTTGTCTGATATTATACTATTTATAGCATAATATGGATATCGCTTATAAGTCAAATCAATTAAATCGTCATTTGTCTTATTCTTATAAATAATGCCAAAATCAGAGATTATTTTTTTATCCTCTTTATCTAATTGAATTAAATAATTTGTTTCATCTAACTTTTTCCATGACTTTGATGATTCTGAAACAATTCCGTATTTTTTTAACGTATATAAATCAGCATTAGCATGAAAAGAAAAGCATCCATACTTATAAGGAACAAAATCATAAGTTTTTCTCTTTGTTTTATATCTACTAAATAGAAATAATAATTTCTGAACCTGTATTTTATCAAGTTCATTATTAAACACCTGCAAAAGAGACAAAACTATTTTTCTTCTATAATACATTAACCAAATATAATTAAATTTTAACTTATCTGTAATCCATTTTCTACATTAATATTATCTGGATTCACAAATACCAACTTCCCATCAGGTGTTTCCGTCATTAAAATCATACCTTCACTTTCAATACCTCTTAATACTCTTGGTGCCAGATTTACTAAAACGGTGACACGCTTTCCAATGACCTCTTCGGCTGTAAAACTTTCTGCAATACCCGAAACTATCGTTCGTACATCAATACCTGTATCGACTTTTAAAACTAATAGTTTTTTTGCTTTTGGCATTTTTTCTGCTTCCAAAATGGTCCCAACGCGAATATCCAGTTTCGTAAAATCTTCAAAAGTGATGGTATCCTTTTGTGGTTCTGCAACAGCGTTGGCTGTTTCATTGGCTTTTTTATTAGCTTCTAATTTATCAAGTTGTGCTTGGATGGTTATGTCTTCTATCTTAGAGAATAACAATTCCGCTTTCCCTATTTTATGACCAGCTGGAAGTAAGACTTCTTTTGAAGTTATTTCGTTCCAATGAGATGCTTCGACAAGCTCAGCATGATATTCATTTTCGCCTTTGTCATTCAGAGTGAAGCAAAGCATCTTTTTTAATTTTTCAGAAGTAAACGGCAAAAAAGGTTCGCTTAAAGTAGCCAGGGCCGATGCTATTTGGAGGGCTACATACATAATAGTTTGTGTACGTGCTTCATCTATTTTAATAACTTTCCAAGGTTCTTCGTCCGCTAAATATTTATTTCCCAGTCGTGCTAAATTCATAAGTTCTTGCTGCGCTTCTCTAAAGCGGTAGCGTTCAATAGAACTAGATATGACATCTGGGTAGGCTTTTACTGCAGCCAATGTTTCTTCGTCTACTTGAGATAATGCATTTGGAGTAGGAACCACACCATCGTAATACTTGTTTGTTAGTACCACAACACGATTAATGAAATTCCCAAAAATAGCTACCAATTCATTATTGTTTCTTGCCTGAAAATCTTTCCAGGTAAAATCATTATCCTTAGTCTCTGGGGCATTAGCTGTTAAAGCGTAACGTAACACATCTTGCTGATCTGGAAATTCCTTTAAATATTCCGGTAACCAAACCGCCCAATTTTTTGAGGTCGATAATTTATTGCCTTCCAAATTTAAAAACTCATTGGCCGGTACGTTTTCTGGTAAGATATAAGAACCTTCGGCTTTTAACATGGCTGGAAAAATAATACAGTGAAACACTATATTATCTTTTCCTATAAAATGGATCAGTTTAGTGTCTTGATCCTTCCAATAGGGCCTCCAATCTTTCCCTTCCCGTTCTGCCCATTCTATGGTAGATGAAATATAACCTATGGGAGCATCAAACCAAACATAGAGCACTTTCCCTTCGCCGCCTTTTGCTGGTACAGGAATGCCCCAATTTAAATCCCTGGTTACTGCACGCGGACGTAAGCCGTCGTCGATCCAAGATTTACATTGCCCGTAAACATTAGGTTTCCAATCCTTTTTATGCCCTTCAAGAATCCATTCTTTTAAAAAAGCTTCGTGCTTATCTAATGGTAAAAACCAGTGTTTTGTTTGTTTTAAAGTAGGTTTATTCCCTGTTAAAGCAGACTTCGGGTTTATCAAATCTGTGGCATTATGGCTTGTGCCACAGTTTTCACATTGGTCGCCGTAACTTTCTTCATTGCCGCATTTAGGGCAAGTCCCTACGACAAAGCGATCTGCTAAAAACTGATTGGCCTCGGTATCATACAATTGCTCGGTCACCTCTTCAATAAATTCACCTTTATCGTTTAAAGTGGTAAAAAATTCTGAAGCTGTTTTATGATGAACCTCCGCAGAAGTGCGCGAATAATTATCAAAGGTAATTCCAAAATCTTCAAACGATTTTTTAATAATGGCATGATATTTATCTACAATATCCTGTGGCGTCACGCCCTCATTTTTAGCTTTAATGGTGATTGGCACACCATGCTCGTCACTTCCACCAATTAGTATAACGTCATTTCCCGTTAATCGCAAATAACGCGCATAAATATCTGCCGGAACATAAACGCCTGCCAAATGCCCAATATGAATAGGGCCATTTGTATAGGGAAGCGCTGTGGTAATGGTATATCGTTTTGGTTTGTTCATCCGCTTTTATATTTGTCATTGTGAGGAGAGAAGTGACGTGACAATCTGTTAATATCAATTAGAATTTTACAGATTCTTACGCTTTTTTCCAAAAAAGTCCAGAATGACGTTTTGTTTTTTAATAAGCTGTAAAAGTACACATTTTGACTACGATTTAGAAAAAAAATGTACATTTACATTATGTCGAAAATCTCATTAATTACCGCATTATGTTGTGCTGTTTTTTTCTTTTGGGAAAAACAGTTTTCAGCTCAAAATACATTGGCAACTAAAACGAATACATTGATACAACCACCATACTTAAAAGCGGGCGATACGGTTGCCATAGTGGCGCCTTCGGGTGTTTTAAAAAACCGAACTAAAGAAGTAGAACAAGCCAAACAGCTTTTAAAAAGTTGGGGGTTACATGCCATTGTTGGCAAACATGTATTTAATCAGGCCAATCATTTTGCCGGAACGGACGATGCACGTTGTGAAGATTTTCAAAATGCTTTAGACAATCCTAAAATAAGTGCTATCTGGTGTGCCCGCGGCGGCTACGGAACCGTTAGAATCCTGGATAAATTAGATTATACCAAATTTAAGCAACATCCAAAATGGCTTATTGGTTATTCTGATATCACGGCACTCCATAACCAGGTCCATAATCAAGGTGTGCAATCTATTCATGCGATGATGTGCACTAGTCTACAAGACGATTTAAGAACGATTAAAGAGACACTTTCAACATTTAAAGATGCTATTTTCGGAACCCCTTTAAACTATACGTTACCAGGTTCTAAATACAATAAAACGGGTAGTGCGTCTGGCCCTATTGTTGGCGGCAACTTAACCATGTTACATACCATGTTAGGCTCTAAAACAAGCATCGATACTTCCGGGAAAATCTTGTTTATTGAAGAAATTGGCGAATACAAATACCATATAGATCGTATGCTACAAAGTTTAAAGCGTGCTGGTTATTTTAACAACTGTAAAGGGGTAATTGTTGGCGATATGACCAAACTTAGAAAGAACACCACACTTTGGGGCTCTTCTATTGAACAGCTTATTTTAGATGCTTTATCCGATTATGGCTTCCCCATTGCATTTAATATGCCTGCAGGGCACGAAAAGGACAATCGGGCCATGATTTTGGGGAGAACTGTTAAATTGACGGTAGGTAATAATCAGACTTCGATCATTTTCGAAAACTAACAACCAGTTTACTTTACTAATTTCAAGTCAACCTCAAATTCAATAGCATCAGAAATAATACCATCTTTAACACTTCCAAACATACCTTTCGATTTATAGTCAATACCCCATCTGGTTCTATCAATAATAAATTTTGAATTCATTTCATATTGACCATCCACAACTTTAAATGTTATATCAAATTCAATGGCATTGGTGATATCCTTAATAGTGAGATTCGCTTTTACCTTAATGGTATTTACATTTTTATCAACAACTTCAACAAACCTTATTTTAGCAATAGGATATTTTTCCACATCAAAAAAGTCCTCATTTTTTAAGTGTGATACTAGCTGCTCGTTATATTTTCCATCTGTATTTATAATGGAATTCATATCTACTTCGAAATACCCCCCCAAAATAACATCATTGGATTTAATGATATGTCCTTTTATAAAATTCACAGTCCCAAAATGCTTGCTAAATTTAAATAGATTGGAGCCTGTCCATTTTACAACACTCTTAGTTGTATCTATCTCGACCTTTTTTTGAGCATTTGTAAGGCTCGTAAAGCATCCAATTATTACCAATAAAATGATTTTTCTCATGATTAATATTTTTCAGTAAAACTAAACACATGGCATGTCATTTTTGTAAAAAAAATGTGAAAGAAGTGTGAAACGGGTGCAAAAAGTTGAAAATTTTCACTTATTTAACCGTTTTTAAATCCATAATGAAAAAACTTGTTTTTCCTTTATTGGCCATATGGCTCCTTACACACTCAGGGTGTAAAGATAATATGCCCCAGAATCATTTTTCTGAAACAGTAAAAGTAGCCTTGCGAGATGCAGGCCATACACTTTTAACCGCTAATAATGATTCTACATCATTGATTCTACCAATTACCAAATTAAGTGAGAACAGATACGAACTTGCTTTTCAAAATAAACTATCTATAACTCCCGATAGTTTGGTGACCACTATAAGTAGTCGTTTAAAAAAGGCCAACCTCCCAAAACAATATATTGTAGAGGTTATTAATTGCAATAATGACGAAGTATTTTACAGTTTCCAGATTAAAGGAACCACAGAAAGGAATATTGTTCCGTGCTTAGGCAGAAAGCTACCCACAGATTGTTACACGATCCAGGTCCTGTTTTTTGAGGATAACTGGAGATTAGCCACTAAAATGTACGTGACGCTTTTTATGCTCTTTGCCTGTATATTTATTTTTGGCTTTTTCTATCTTAAAAAAAGGAAGACAACTAGTGAAGGAGGCATTCCCTATTCAAAAATTGGTGATTATAAATTCTATAAAGACCAAAACAAGCTCATTAAAGAAGCTCTTGAAATAAAACTATCTACTAAGGAATGTGAGCTCATGTCTATACTTAGTGTAAACCAAAATCAAGTAGTAAAACGGGAGATCCTTGTAAAAGAAATATGGGAGGACCATGGTGTTTTTGTAAATAGAAGCTTAGATACATTTATATCAAAACTTAGAAAAAAATTTAAAGACGATCCCTCTATAAACATTGAGAATGTACATGGCGTGGGTTATAAGTTAGAAGTTAGAAGTTAGTTAAAATGGGATTCTTAAACTGAATCTTTATGCTTTATAGGCTTAAAATCTGTCGATAGAAAGAATAATTAGTGAAAATTTGTGTCATTCGTGTCTTTTTAAAGATACACACACGGTAGCCCTAATCAAGAAAGGTGGATTTAAACTCATTTTAATGTTTACATAAGCCGCCATATCTATAATGAGGCATGATTGATACACCACTGTTTATCTGTAAGCAATTAGATTCCTTTCTTACTGAAACAAGTTCAGCACAGGTCGCAGGAATGAATAGCCTAAAACCTCAACTCCTTCTGCAACTGCTCGTAAGCCATTTGCACCTGCCTAAACTTTTCTTCTGCACCCTTTTGGTGTTCTTTTCCTAAGTGAATGACTTTATCTGGGTGATACTTCTTGGCCATTTTTCGATACGCTTTTTTAATGTCGTCGACCGTTGCACTTTTATCTATCTCAAGAACTTTATAAGCATTATCACTACTGTTATAAAACATGGCTTTAATACTATCATAATCACGTGAACTAATCCCCAAATACCCTGCCATGGTATAAATTTGTCGTTCCTCGTCTGTCGTTACCATGCCATCTGCCTTGGCAATACCAAACAAGAAATGTATGAGCTGCAAGCGTGATGGATGGTCCATCATTTGTTTTATCTGTAAACAAACCTGCCTGGTTGGAATATTATTTTGATTACTAATGTTTTTGAATAGTTTGAAGGCATGATTGGCGCGTTCTTTACCATACATACTCACAAACTGTTGCCGCACAAAATCCAACTCCCTTTGATCTTGTATACCATCCGCTTTTATAATGATAGATGCTAATATGAGCAAGCTCACTTCAAAATCACCTGATTGTGTTTGCGGACGCTGTCTGGACGCTGTTCTATAGGTAGTTCCTCTACCGCGTTGCGGCTGTCCTTCTTCTATAAAAGGACTGCTTTTTCCGTTTGATAAAGAATCAACAACGCCCCCTAATGCTACTCCAATAATAGCTCCTATCGGACCACCAAAAGCCCAACCTAAAGCACCACCTATCCATTTTGAAAAACTCATGTAAGTTCTAGATTTTAATTATGACCAAACCTACATATAAATTCATTCTTTTGAAAGAAGAAATTATATTAAGTGGGTTCGCTCTGATCTATTTTTTTTAAAATAAAAATAATCCGAGTAAATATAATATTTGTTAGTTGATTGATTCCCTATTTTGTTACACAATTGGTATCTTTGCACTATAAAATAGTTAATTATAAAAATTTAAAAATATGTATCCAGCAGAATTAGTAAAACCAATGCGCGAAGATTTAACAAATGTTGGTTTTGAAGAATTGCATACTCCCGAAGCTGTTGATGCTGCTTTAGCGAAAGAAGGAACAACTTTAGTGGTTGTAAATTCGGTTTGCGGCTGTGCAGCAGCCAATGCACGCCCAGGAGCAAGAATGAGTTTGCAAAATGAAAAGCGCCCTACAAATATTGTAACCGTTTTTGCAGGTGTAGATAAAGAAGCAGTCGATACCGCCCGTGGTTATATGGTACCATTTCCTCCAAGCTCTCCAAGTATGGCATTATTTAAAGATGGGGAACTAGTACATATGCTAGAACGTCACCATATCGAAGGCCGCCCGGCAGAGCTTATTGCAGAAAATTTAATAGATGCTTATAACGAGCATTGTTAGCATATTATACAACAAGAAATAACCATTAAAATTAAACCACGGATCTACGGATTATACGTGGTTTTTTTATTCCTAATTTACGCAACCTATTCAACAATTCTTCATCTTAATAAAAAAAAGACATATGAATCTGTATTTAAGAATGATATTGGTTTTCTCCTATCTTATTTTATTAGTTGCTACTAGCTGCTCCTCTAACGATAATGACGCATCTACATACAAAATTGAATTAGAACAACTTAGTTTATTAAAGGCAGATATTGAAGGTTTGGCCAAGGCATCTGTTTGTAATGATACTACCGAATGCAAATTCATTGCATTGGGGAGCAAACCTTGTGGAGGACCATGGTCTTATTTACTATATACAACTTCTATTGATGTAGAACAATTAAAAGCAGCTGTTAAAGATTACAATACAAAGGAAGCCGCCTTTAATTTAAAATGGGGCATCACTTCAGATTGCACATTCACTTTACGACCAGTAAGTGCCAGTTGCGAAAATAACACCTGCGTACTTATGTATTAAGACTTAGTTTTTACTTATTTTTGCGCATGCAAAAATTGTTGTCGTACCCATTAACCATTATTTATTTTCTTTGTTTTTTAATAACATTGCTCATATTTCATCCAATCCAATGGATAGGTCTCAATGTTTTCGGCTATAAAGGGCATAAAAAAAGTGTCGATTTAATGAACATGTGTTTAATGCGATGCCTTCATATTTTAGGCACTCGATTTACATTTAACAATGCACATGATATTGAAACAAATCAGCCACTCATTGTTGTTTGCAATCATCAAAGCATGTATGATATCTCCCCGCTGGCTGTTTTTTTAAGAAAATGCCATCCTAAATTTATTAGTAAAATAGAATTAGGTAAAGGTATTCCTAGCGTGTCTTATAATTTACGCCACGGAGGCTCTGTTTTAATCGATAGAAAAAACCCGCGACAATCTTTGCCTGTCCTTATGAAATTTGGAGAATACATTGAAAAGAACAAACGGGCTGCAGTCATTTTCCCAGAAGGAACAAGAAGCAAAGATGGTCGCCCAAAGCCCTTTCAAACGAAAGGCCTGGAAATTCTATTCAAAAAAGCACCGTCGGCTTTGGTCGTTCCTGTTTCTATAAATAACTCTTGGAAAACAGTTCGTTACGGAAAATTTCCTATGGGTTTGGGAACTCATATCACTTTTACTGTACACAAGCCTTTAAAAGTTAGTACCTTTGCCAATAAGCAAGAGCTTATATATAGTATTGAAACCACTATAAAAGAACATATACACCCATAAAAAACTACAAATGTCGTTAAAGAATGTTAGATTAGAAGTGATGAAGTTTTTGGAAAAAGACATTGAATCCTTAATTGAAAAATACTTAATTCCTATTGAAAAAATTTGGCAGCCAACCGATTTTTTACCAAATTCTGAAGGAGATACTTTTTTTGAGGAAGTACGTGAAATAAGAGAACTTTCTAAAGAACTACCTTATGATTTTTGGGTGGTTTTAGTTGGCGATATGATTACAGAAGAAGCATTGCCTACCTACGAATCCTGGCTAATGGACGTTGAAGGTGTTGATCAAATAGATGGAGAAAATCCTTGGGCCAAATGGGTACGCCATTGGACGGCCGAAGAGAATCGCCATGGTGATGTGCTTAATAAGTACTTATACCTTTCCGGACGTGTAAATATGCGTGAAATTGAAAAGACCACACAATATCTTATTGCGGACGGTTTTGATATTGGAACCGATAGAGACCCCTATAAAAACTTTGTCTATACCAGCTTTCAAGAGTTAGCCACCTATGTTTCACACAATCGTGTTGCTAAAATTGCTAGAAAAAGTGATAATAAACAACTTGCCAAAATGTGTAAAATTGTTGCTGGGGATGAAATGCGCCACCACAATGCTTATTCTGAATTTGTCGAGCGTATTTTTAAAGTGGACCCAAGTCAGATGATGATGGCGTTTCATTATATGATGAAACAAAAAATAACCATGCCCGCGCATTTTTTAAGAGAGTCTGGAAATAAAATCAGTACTGCTTTTGAAGAATTTTCTAATACCGCGCAACGTATTGGTGTTTACACATCGAACGACTATATTGAAATTTTAGAAAAATTAATTGCCCGTTGGGAAATTGATAAAATAACAAACCTGACCGACGAAGCCGAAAAAGCCAGGGATTACTTAATGAAACTTCCCGATAGGATGTATCGTTTAGCAGATCGTATTAAAATACCAGAAAATTCGTTTCAATTTAAATGGGTTGAGCCTGCCATTATAAAATAACCGAAAATCATTTTACAACAAGGTTGGTTTCTAAAAATGACATAGAACTCATCTTGACTTTTTGTGTTTAACCGAAAATGAGATAAAATTTGTCCAGATGAGGCACTTTTAGAAAGGCATAGCATCGCTATGGATAATAAAAGTAACGAAATAAGGACGGATTTTAGTCATTTTTTAGGAAATAGTAAAAGTCAAGATGAGTTCATAGAAAAAGATTATACCAATCGGGTTAATTTGGCCTTAAAATACATAGACAATAATCTTGATTCTGAACTATCATTAGAATCTATTTCTAATATAGCACTTTATTCACCTTTTCATTTTCACAGAATTTTTAAAGCCCTGATTGGTGAAACACTCTATGCTTATATCATTAGAAAGCGTATTGAAAAAACAGCTTCCATATTAATACACAAAAAACATATAAGTATTACAGAGCTTTCGCTACAATATGGTTTTAGCAGCAACGCTTCTTTTACGCGTGCCTTTAAAAAATTTTATGGTGTAAGCCCTTCTGCATTTAGAAAAGAAAGCCCAAATAAATATAGCAAGATAAGTCAAGTCGAAAGCAAGAATGGTCAAGAAAGTCCGATTTTTGAAAAATATATTTGCAACATTAATAACCATTTAAATTGGATTAAAATGAATGCAAACATTGAAATTAAAGAAGTTCCTGAATTAAAATTTGCCAGTATGACCCATTTTGGAGTGCATGGTATTGAAAATGTATTCGATAAATTAATAAAATGGGGACAGGCAAAAGGTTTGATGGCAAATTCTGAAACCAAAATGGCAAGAATTTTTCATGATAGCTTTAAAATAACAGATCCCGATAAGGTTCGTATGAGTATTTGTTTATTAACCGATAGACCATTTGTTTTAGAAGGAGAGATCGCTTCGGGAAGCATCAAAAAAAATAAATGCATGGTTGGTCGTTTTGAGATAACACCTCATGATTTTGAAAAATCCTGGAGCAGCCTGTTCATCTGGATGAACGAAAATGGCTTTAAAAAAGCCGAAGGGAATCCTTTTGAAATATATCATAACGACTTTCGTGAACACCTTGAAAACAAATGTATAGTTGATTTACATATTCCCATTGAATAAAAAATTGATTTGTAAATTAGCGCTTCTCTAGAAATTAGAAAAATGACCTGTCATCTTCAGGAGCACCAAAAGTGTGATGTGAGGATCTTTTGAATTTTAATTAAACAGATTGTTGCTACAGTCGTATCTCCCTGTCTGTCGATAGGTAGGCTTCGTAATGACAAGCTGTTTTACCCCTTTCTAGACAGAATTTTATTTATAACTCATGATGTCTTCAGAAAAAATTATACAAAAAACCATAGCCTTTGTAAAGGAGCAATTAATCAATGCTGAAGGAGGGCACGATTGGTTTCATATAGAACGTGTTTACAAAAATGCCCAGCTAATTTCTAAAAGTGAACATGTAGATACTTTTACTGTAGCTCTTGGTGCTTTATTACATGATATTGCCGATAGTAAATTTCATAATGGTGATGAAACTGTTGGACCAAAAATAGCCCGAAAATTTTTATTTAAACTGAATGTAGACTCCACAGTCATAGAGCATGTTATAAGCATTATTGAAAACATTTCTTTTAAAGGCGGAAAAGAAGTACAAAAATTTCGTTCGCCAGAATTAGATGTCGTACAAGATGCCGATAGACTGGATGCTATTGGGGCTATAGGTATAGCCCGGTGTTTTAATTATGGAGGCTTTAAAAACAGGGCCATTTATAACCCAAATATAAAGCCAAACCTTCGTATGAGTAAAGCAGAATATAAAGCATCAACGGCTCCAACTATCAATCATTTTTACGAAAAATTACTGCTTTTAAAAGATAAAATGAATACTAAAACAGGAAAAAAAATAGCTTCAAATAGACACTCATTTATGGAACTGTATCTTAAACAGTTTTATAATGAATGGGATGGAAATGCTTAAAGTATTCTCGGGTCGAGCACAGTCGAAGTACTCGTGGAAGCACATCCCTAAATTTTAAATGATCATTAGTAACAAAGTGATTTTGCTTACCTCAAGTTAATCTACTATTGGATGATGTGCTTTATCTCTTTTCTGTACTGTGAGGCGCTTTTTCCTGTTATTTCATTAAACTGTTTATTAAAATGCGAAAAGTTATTAAATCCACATTCAAAACAAACATCTGCAATACTCATTTTACTTTCGTTTAACAGTTTTGTTGCATGGACTACCCTATATTCATTAACCAATTTAGTAAATGTTTTACCTGTAATACGTTTAAAATATCTACAAAATGCAGGGACCGTCATGCTTACCTTATCGGCTATTTCATCTAAACTAATGTGATTTTGAAAGTTTCTGTTAATGTATTTATAGATCAAATCAATTTTACCACTGTCCTGTGGTTCTGCCTCAAAAGCAAAACCGTCAGCATTTAAAATAATATAGTCGTCTGTTTTTGCTAAATAATTTAAAATTTCTAGAAATTTTAAAACCCTATCCAAACCTTCATAATCCAGAAGTCTATCAATTTTAGGCCCAATAACCTTTTTTGTCTCCACACTAAATCGAATCCCTTTTTTCGCTCTATCAAATAATGACACGATTAATGACATCTCGGGAATATTAACAAAATCATCTCCTAAAAAATTAGATTTAAATTGAACTGTCGTTTCAGTACCATTTGCTGTTAATCGATCTGCAAAACCATTGTGCGGTAAATTAGATCCTATTAATATAAGTTGACTATTGTTAAAATAAGATAAATGAGTGCCTATATGGGTTTTTCCTTGACCTTTATTTACATAAACAAGTTCTAATTCTGGATGAAAATGCCAAAAAGCATTATCCTTATCAACCTTAAACATATGCTGCTTAACCAATATAGAACTTCCAAAACTAGGGCTAAGTTTTTCTAAAGTAGGTTTTTTATTAATCATAAATGGAACAATTAAGTATCAAAAATACTATATATTATTTTTAAAACCTGTATTCAATTATCATAATTATATGCTATTTTAACTTTACATGGATTTAACATTCATTTAACAGATAAAATAGCATACAAACTGGTCAAATTTGATGTTTTGGAGTTCCTTATTCCAAGGTATCTTTGTCTCATAAAACGATGTAAAATCCAAATCATGAAAAATGTAATTAAAAAAATCAAAAAAAACCTATTATTAGTAACCATGTTGCTTACTGTAATAATAGGTAATGCCAATGAAATTTCTTCTTTCAAAATTGAAGGAGATCTTAAAGGGACTACATTAACAATTAATAATGTAAAAGAAGGCGATCTTCTATCTATTAAAAATTACAAAGGTATCATCATATATAAAGAGCTTATTCAATCATCTGGCATATACAATAAAGGGTTTGATTTAACCGAGTTACCTAACGGAAATTATTTTTTTGAGGTAGACAAAGATCTTGAAGTCAAAACCATTCCTTTTGTTGTAGAAAACAACAAAGTAACTTTCGATAAAGATAAAGAGACTGTTATTTTTAAGCCTCATCTGAGAGAAAATAAGGGTATCGTTTATTTAACAAAACTTGCTTTAAACCTTGAGCCTTTGGAAGTAAAAATTTATGGAAACAATGAGGGCATATATAAATTAATGCATTCAGAAAAGATTGAAGGTGTTCAAGTAATAGAAAAAATATATAAGTTAACAAAAGGAAGTTATAAAGTAGTACTCAATTCGAATAACAAAGAGTATATAAAGCTCATCAATTATTAGTTTAGTAAGTTTAGTTTAGTTTTAAAAGTGGGCTGTAATGGCCCACTTTTTATTGAACTCATCCCGACTTTATTCATTTAAGCAAAAGTCGTGTTTTCTTGCCAGTCTCGTGTATTTCCGATATTATTTTGAGTATTCTAGCATCTTTACAATGTAATAAAAAGTCAAGGTAACATTGAATTTCAAAAATGATGCACAAACCATCTAAAATAGCTTTAATTGCCCATCTTTATATTGTTCATGCAAATTCAGGTTAAGCTTTGGCATCGCCTTATTATTAAAATACCTTAGTCTAGCTAGTTTTACAAGATTATTAATTTGTTCTGCTATTTTTCCTTCACCCCGCATTCTAGTTCCATACCGAGAATCGTATAAATGGCCTCCATGACAACTTTCTATTTGATGCAATACTTTTTCGGCGCGATCTGGAAGCGTTTTATGGATCCAATCTTTAAAAATCTCTCCAATAGCCCCATTTAGTCTCACAATGGTATGAGCTATAGACAAGGCGCCGTGTTCTGCTGCTGCTTTTGCCAAAGGTAATATTTCATGACTATTTATAGACGGAATAATAGGTGCTAACATCACATTTACAGGAATCCCATTTTCACTTAAAACCTTAACGGTTTCTAGGCGTTTTTTAATCGTAGTGGTTCGGGGTTCTAAGATACGTCTCGTATTTTCCGATAATGAGGTAATGGACATGTTCACACCGATTAAATTATCTTTTGCCAATGCTTTTAAAAGATCCAAATCCCTAAGGATCAATGCGTTTTTTGTAATGATAGCTACTGGGTGTTTGTATTTTAAAAACACCCCTAAACATTGTCTGGTAATTTCAAATTGTTTTTCGGCGGGCTGGTAGCAATCCGTATTTCCCGACATAACTATAGGGTGTGCTTTCCAACTTTTCTTCTTTAACTGTATTTCTAATAATTTGGGAGCCTCTTTCTTTACCATAATCCGCCTTTCAAAATCCAAACCCGCACTATAGCCCCAATACTCATGACTATTACGCGCGTAACAATAAATGCAACCGTGCTCACAACCTTGGTACGAATTCATAGAGTACATCATACCTATATCCGGGCTCTCCACTTTATTGACTATCGTTTTGGGGAATACTTCTAGGTATTGTGTTTTATTTTTATCGCTTACTTCGCCTTCTTTACGACAGAATTCGAGAAAATCGTCACGCATTTCATGGCTTAATTCAAAAAAACGATTGTGGACGTTAACTTGCGCACCACGTCCTTTTATGGCTGTTTTTGGGTTCATTATAGTAAAAATAAATCATCCTTGGAGCAAGCCCACAAGGCATTCAACAAAAAAATTATTTTAAATTTCCGAAGCTAGCTTCGAGATGTTAGGTCTGGGATCCCGCTCAAAAAGCGGGATTAGTTCTACTTACAATTTTGAGTTCTCCACCTTTGGCGGAATCTCAAAATCGAGTTTCACTAATAAAGGTTAAATTGGTATATGCTTTTTGTGTAGCTCTTTAAAATTACTTATAAATTCTATTCAAAAGTGTTAAAGTAAAAATGGGTTATTAACAAACTCGATACATCTAGATTCGATCATTAAAAGGTGTGAATCACACTTGCCTTTGTAAAACTTTTCAGCTAACTTCGTTTAACAACCGATAAAGTTCATTAAAACGGAGCTTTATCTTTGCATTATACCATATTAAACCAATTCTAATGTAACATCTTGACCATTAGTTTGTCTTTAAGTTAAACATTCCTTATAATTATGAATGAAAAATTGATTATAGCTTTATTATTATTGGCCTTCTGTTCCTGTAAAACTTCTAAAAAACAACTCTCTAATTTCGACGCCACTTATAACCAAAATACGGAAACCTATTTTCTTGCCGAATTACTGGCTGTCAAACACAGAAAAACAAATGCACAATGGGAGAATTATAAATTGGCAACTTGTCAGAAATATCAGCCAATTGTAAAGTTCGCACTTGATAAATTTGAAACGGACGACAATGCCGAATTTGCCAAGCAAACTGCAAAGTTCTGTGATAGCCTAGTCAGTTTTGGGTATGGTAATGACATTATGATGCCCATACTGTTGCAAATACCCGAATTTAATCAACATCAAAAACCTGAAACTTTTAAACTGCCTGATTTGCCTATTGGTACTAAAAAGAAGATGGAATTGGAGCAAATTATTTCCAAATACCTGGATGTTCTCTACCAATTCTATTTAAATCAACAGGTTGAACTTTTTTTTAAAGAGCATATTTATTTTTATGAAGGTGCAATCAATGAACTGAACACTCTCATCCCATCTGATTTTACTAATGCTATGGAAAGCTATTATGGCGAAAAACGTTACAAATATGTAGCATTGGTCAGTCCAATGGAAATCTGGCCCATTGAAGAAAATGAAGGTAGGGGCATAAGTGCTACTGTTGAAATCGATGGCAAACAAATCGTTAATGAAATTATGAGCCCCTATGTTCAGGTACCCATCAATGAATCAAACACTTATAATTCCTATGGTTTCAATTATGAACCCACGGCCAGATTTCTTACAGTACACGAATTTAGCCATTCTTTCGTCAATCCGTCTTTAGAAGATTACAGAACCCAAATCGAACTATCGTCAACTTTATTCACTGAGACTCTTAAGAAAAAAATGGACTCAAAAGGAGTCGGGAATTGGTATACGTATGTTATTGAAAGTTTTGTCAGATTAGGAGAAATTAGAATTGCAGCCATTCAAAAAGATGTTGAAAGAGAAAAAAGACTTCGAAAATATCATACTGAAACTGAATATTTTATTTTTTTACCTCAATTGGAACAATCCATATTAGAATTTGAGAGCAATCGACGAAAATATCCAATGTGGAAAGATTATATCCCAAAGCTATTGGAAGTTTTTGCAAAGAATGATTCGACATTCGTGAACAATAAACTAAAATAATAACATAGTATAACAAAGTATATACACAAACGTTAAACGAACCCTCCAAAAACAAAGTAAAATTCCATTTTAAAAACAAAACCCTATCTCCCAGGGAAATCTGCTTTTCGTTTTTCTAAAAACGCTGTGGTACCTTCAGCAAAATCCTCGCTACCAAAACAATTACCGAATTCTTGAATTTCGGTAGCAAAGCCATCAACCCCATCTTTAAAGTTGGCGTTTATAGCTCTAATAGCAGCACTAATGGCCACTGATGAATTACGCATTATTTTACTGGCAATTTTCTCGCAAAAAGGAAGTAATTCATCCAGTGCCGTGACATGATTCACCAAACCATAGTTTAAAGCGGCATTAGCATCGATCATACCTGCGGTCATGATAAGTTCCATAGCACGCCCTTTCCCTACTAATTGTGGTAAACGCTGCGTACCGCCATAACCTGGAATCACACCAAGCGACACTTCTGGCAATCCCATTTTTGCATTATCGCTCGCCACTCTAAAATGACACGCCATGCCCAATTCTAATCCGCCACCAAGCGCAAAACCATTTATTGCAGCTATAGTTGGTGTCGATAGATTTTCGATAAAATTAAAAAGTAACTCTTGTCCTTTAGCTGCCAACATTTTACCTTCTTCAATACTGTAATCTGCAAACTCACTAATATCTGCACCTGCAACAAACGCTTTTTCCCCACTACCTGTAACAATAATAACTTTTGTATTTTTGTCTAGATCTGCTTCTTTAAAAGCCTCGTGCAGCTCATTAATAGTTTCTTTATTAAGTGCATTTAACTTTTTTGGACGATTAATAGTGATGGTGGCTATACCATTGTTTTCTTTGGAAATTATATTATTATAGCTCATTGTGTTTATAAGTTTAAATATCCTTCTTAAATAGTTAGTTCTAATTCTTTAATTTCAAAAAGCTCAAGATGAGTCCAATCATAAAATCCAATCATTGAAATAAAAAAATAATATTATATATCTCATAAATTATCTTTCTGTTACTCTTTAGGAAAAGTCACATTAAACATCGTGCCTTTATCTTTTTCTGATTTGAATGTTATCGTGCCATTATAAGTTTCCACTATATTTTTCACCATCGCCAAACCAAGTCCCATACCACTTGTTTTTGTCGTAAACTTAGGCTCAAAAACCCTATCCTTATTTTCTTCTGAAATACCCAAACCATTGTCTGAAACTGTAACAACAACATCATTGTCCTTTGTACCTACATTAATAACGATTTTAGGTGTTTGATTTTCCGGCATGGCCTGAATACCATTTTTAACCAAGTTAGTAACGACTCGAATTAATTGTGTTCTATCAAATTTCGCAATAATATCTTCAGATTCAGCAGTAAAAAAAATATAATCTTCATTAAAAATATCCAGTGCCAGTTTAACAATTTCTACGACATTTAAAGTTTCACTTTGTTGTGCCGGCATCTTAGCAAAGTTCGAGAATGCCGATGCAATAGAGCTCATAGTATCTATTTGCTGAATCAATGTTTTACTGAACTCATCTAATTTTGAGTGAATATTTTCATCATTAGAATCAAATTTACGCTGAAAGTTCTGTACTGTTAAGCGCATGGGCGTAAGCGGGTTTTTAATTTCGTGCGCTACTTGCTTTGCCATTTCTCTCCAGGCTTGTTCACGCTCACTCTTGGCTAATTGCACAGCACTTTCCTCAAGTTCGTCAATCATGCTATTATACGAATTTACCAAAGTGGAAATTTCCTCGCTCGTATCATTTACCTCTATTTTCTCATTACTCTTTTCTAATCTTGTCGTATTAATTTTATCACTAATTGTTTTTAAGGACTTTGTAATGTATTTAGATAATAAAAACGCAATCCCAATAGCCATAAATAAAATAAACATGTATGCGTACCCTATCCGTTTTAAAAATTCCTCAAGCTCTCTCGAAAGGAAATCGTCTTTTTCTAAATAAGGTAAATTTAATATGGCTATAGGTTTAGATTTTTGATCTGTAAGATAGGTATATGAAGATTGAAATGTTTCTCCATTTTCCACATGTTTATCTACAAATCTATGTACCGCAGTATTAGAAATAGCATTTAAAACCTCGGCGTTAATACATTCAGGAGCTGAATTATTTTGCAGTTCGGATTTAGATGATATTAACAAGACCCCCTCCAAATCATATAAATTAATTTGAAGCTTATGAATATCTGCTACATTATATATTTCTTCTTTATAAATTAACGGGATGTTCTCTGTTTTTACTTCCCAACTATTTTGCCTGCCATTTAAAACACGCTTAAGATGTGTTTGAATGTTTTCCTCTTTACGCTCTAAGCGCTCTTTATGGTAATCCTGTCGTTCTTCCTTATATTGATAGATCGCTACGGCCGAAATAAGAATGGATGCTAATAAAACCAGCAATATCATTGCTAAAAAAATACGGGTACGTAAAGAGAGTTTTTTTAGTTTCATTAATAATTACTGTGCCTTTTAAAGTTCCATAAATATAGCAATAATCAAACCAAATATGACTTATGCCATAATTATACCATAAAAAATGCCATAACAACTTGAAACTATTGTAAAATATACCGTTTTACTACATTTTCGACAGGCTACGTGGTGATACTCAAAGTCGAAGTTGAAGTCGAAGTCGAAGTTGAAATTGAAGTTCAACTTCGAATTCAATTTTTGAATTTAGGCATCTGGGTTTTTAGCTCTTATATTTTTATAAATTTTAAATCCTAACATAATAAGAATTCCTAAAACAATAATTCCAACAATACCCCAAATCCAATTAATAGCACTTTTCAAAATAACCAAAAACACAACAGCAAAAAGAATAAATGTAGCACCTTCGTTCCAAATGCGCATAAAACTTGACGTTTTTTCAACCACATCGTTTTGAAGCTGTTTATAATACTGGTGCGTTTTAAAATGATACATAAATAGTAACACAACAAAGACTAGTTTTACTTGCATCCAATCTTGATAAACAAGTGTAGGGTTTAAATAAAATAGTATCAGCCCAAAAAATAAAGCTAAAATGCCCGATGGCCACGTAATAATAAACCACAACCTTTTTGCCATTAGTTTTAGTTGTTTACCAAGGATTTCTTTTTCTGGTGATGGTTTATGAAAGGCCTCTATTTGATATACAAATAATCTGGGAATATAAAACAACCCAGCAAACCAAGTGATAACAAAAATAAGATGGAACGATTTTATATAAAAGTAATATTCCATAGGTTAACTAATTTCAATAAGTGTTTTGGTCCATGCTGTAATCCACTTTGAAAGCAGATTAACAAACTCATCATCGTCATTCAAGCAAGGAACCGTTGTAAAATTTTCCCCTCCCATTTCATGAAAAATGGCTTGTCCTTCCATGGCTATTTCTTCAAGGGTTTCCAGACAATCACTAACAAATGCAGGTGTCACAATGGCCATGTTTTTTACACCTTGCTTACCCAAACGCTCAATAGTTCTGTCTGTATAAGGCAGTAACCAAGGGTCGAAGCCTAAACGTGACTGAAAAGACGTGGAGTACCTATCTTTTTCAAGCTCCAATTTTTCGGCAACCAATCTGGTCACTTCATAACATTGGTGCCTGTAACAAAACTTATGGGCTTCTGATGGGGTGATACAACAACTACCGTCTATTTTACAATGCGATTTTGTAACATCACTTTTTCTAATATGACGTTCTGGAACACCATGATATGAAAATAATAAATGCTCATAATTTTTACCTTGTAAATGATTTTTTATTGAGTTGGAAAGCACCTCGATATAATCAGGTTTATTATAAAAAGCGGGAACCGATTCTATTTTTAAATTCGGAAAGTATTGTTGACGCAGCTCTTCGGTCAACACTGTAATGGTTTCCGTAGTTGCCATAGCAAACTGGGGATATAAAGGAAACAACAAAACCTCATCGACCCCTTTATCTACCAATTCCTGTAGCCCTTTTTTAATGGTCATACTCCCATAACGCATGGCCAATGCAACAGGAACATCTACTTGTTTTTGAATCTTATTTTGAAGTCTTTCAGACAATACAATTAAGGGCGAACCCTCTTCCCACCATATCTTTTTATAAGCTGCTGCCGATGCCTTAGGTCGCGTCTTTAAAATAATCCCTTTAACTAATAACGTCCTTGCTGCAAACGGAATATCAATAACCCGCTCATCCATTAAAAACTCACCTAAATACTTTTTTACATCTTTTGGTTCTGGGCTATCCGGGGAACCAAGGTTGACTAGTAAAACTCCTTTTTTCATCAATAGTTTTTTACGAAGATAATGACATTACATATTTTTTTGGTGTGGTACCGTATTTCTTTTTAAAAGCTGCAATAAAATGACTAGAAGTACTATAGCCCACTTTAAGCCCTACTTCATTAACATTATTATCGCCCGATTCTAATAATTTTCTAGCAAATTCCATTTTATAATCAAATAAAAAACTAAATACCGAATCACCATAAATTTGCTTAAAACCTTCTTTTAGTTTTTTAAGATTTAACCCTATCTCGTCAGCTAACTCCTGTAAACTAGGGGGTTCTGCCATACGAGCAATAACAATTTCTTTGGCCTTTCTAATTTTAATAACATTTGTTTCATCTACTAAAAATGGGCATTGCTCAATATCGGCATCTTCACTTCTATTAAAATATAAACTTAAAAGCTCGTATGCCTTTCCTTTAAAATAAAGATTCTTAATAGATTGATTAAAGTTGTAGTTTATCAATTGATTTAAAACGATAGCCATTGAAGGCGAAATAACACCATCTTTATAATATTTTTTATCCTTATTACCATCACTTAAAAAAGTAATGTAACCAGCTTCCTGAGAAAATAAGCCATGAAAATTTTTAATAGATATTAAAATAGAAACCATCCAGGAATTAGGGTCTATTTGCAGATTTATTGGCAAATCGCGCTGCGGATTATATAATAACAATGAATTCTCTTCTAAAATATTCAATGTATACCTTCCTTCATTAAATACAAACCGACTTGTCCCCTTGACGCAAAAATGAAATTGAATATAATCACTATCTATTTCTTTAGCAAGAGATTGCACTTGGTTCGATTCATTTTTAAAGGTAAGCACTAAAGCACCATCATCTACTTTTGTTTCATCAAAAGAACTTTGAGCGACACTTTTCTGATTGTTCATTTCATCTTTCATAACAACTTTATTTAGATTCGTTCTAAATAAATTAGGTAAAAAGAGCCTAATTCTCTACAAAAATATGACATTTATCATATTTTTAGGAAAAACATCCTTAAAAAACCACAAACGATATTAAAAGTTCTTTAAGCGTTATTTTTTTATCCCTATCCACTATACATTTGCTTTGAAATATCAGGTATCAGCATGCAAAAATATAACATATCAAGAAGTAACTACTTTTATGCCATTGGTTTGAGCTATAAAAAAGCCGATGCGGATATAAGAGGGCATTTTAGTTTAGATGAGGATGGTAAATTAGCTTTACTCAATCAGGCTAAAGAAAATGATATTGAAAGTTTGGTAGTTACATCTACTTGTAACCGAACTGAAATTTACGGATTTGCACAACACCCTTTTCAATTAATTCAGTTACTCTGTGATAATACGAGAGGTACCGTTGAAGAATTTCAAAAGGTAGCATACATATACAAAAATAAAGAAGCCATTTCACATATGTTTCGCGTAGGCTCTGGTCTAGATAGTCAGATTCTTGGAGATTTTGAAATTATAAGTCAGTTAAAAACCAGTGCCCGCGTTTCAAAAAAGCACGGATTACTCAATCACTTTACAGAACGATTGGTCAATGCGGTAATCCAGGCTAGTAAACGTATAAAAACTGAAACCAATATTTCGTCTGGAGCAACATCAGTGTCTTTTGCATCTGTTCAGTATATTTTTAATTCGGTCGAAGATGTTTCGAATAAAAATATTTTACTGTTCGGAACTGGAAAAATTGGCAGGAATACCTGCGAAAACCTTGTAAAGCATACTAAAAATGAACATATCACTTTAATAAATAGAACCAAAGATAAAGCAGAACAAATTGCCGGAAAGTTTAATCTAGTGGTTAAAGATTATGCCAATTTACAAGAAGAGATTAGCAAATCAGATATTTTAATTGTTGCTACTGGTGCACACAGGCCAACAATTGACAAGCACCTTATCCAATCTAAAAAGCCTCTTTTAATTTTAGATTTATCTATCCCAAAAAACGTGAATGAAAATGTTGAAACATTAGAAAATGTGTCGTTAGTGCATTTAGATCACTTATCTAAAATTACAGATAAAACCTTAGAAGAAAGAAAAAAGCATATCCCTATTGCCGAATCTATTATAGAAGAAGTAAAAATGGAGTTTAACGAGTGGTTAGAAACCAGAAAATTTGCTCCAATCATAAAAGCATTAAAACATAAACTGGCTGATTTTGCCACAGCAGAATTAGAAACGCAACGCAAGAAAAATGCTGATTTCAATGAAGTTCAGGCAGCGTTAATTAGCAGCAACATTATTCAAAAAATCACCAACCATTTTGCGCATCATTTAAAAGATGACAATATCTCTACCGATGAGAGTCTGGAACTTATAAAAAAAGTGTTTCAGTTAGAACCAACAACGCATGTCTAAAACCATTAGAATTGGCACACGCGATAGTGAATTAGCACTATGGCAAGCCAAAATAGTACAACAACAACTCGAAAACTTAGGTCATAAAACACAATTAGTTCCTGTAAAATCCACTGGCGATTTAGTACTGGATAAGCCTTTGTACGAGTTAGGAATTACGGGTATTTTTACCAGAACCTTAGATATCGCCATGTTAAATCATGACATTGATATTGCCGTTCATTCTCTAAAAGACGTACCAACCATTTTACCTAAAGGTATTATACAGGCAGCTGTTTTAAAACGTGGTAATACAAATGACACGTTGGTATTTAAAAATAATGAAGAGTTTTTAAGTTCTAAAGAGGCTATTATAGCTACAGGAAGCTTACGCAGACGTGCCCAATGGCTCAATAGATTTCCAACACATAAAATTGTTGATTTACGGGGCAATGTGAATTCGCGTTTACAAAAACTGGAAGATAATACCGATTGGAATGGTGCTATTTTTGCAGCTGCGGGTATTGGCCGCATCGGCATAAGACCAGAAGATGCCATTAATTTAGATTGGATGATTCCTGCTCCAGCACAAGGTGCTATTATGATAACAGCTTTAGAGGAAGATGATTTTGTTAGAAACGCCTGTGCCGAATTAAATCATGAAGAAACCGAAATCTGTACCACGATCGAACGTGAGTTTTTAAATAAGTTAGAAGGCGGTTGTACAGCTCCTATTGGCGCGCTCGCTTATATAAAAAACGAAGAAATCAATTTTAAAGGCGTCTTACTAAGTACAGATGGCACCAAAAGAATTGATGTTACCCGCGTAAAAAAACTAGGTGAACATAATGATATGGCTTCGTTTTGTGCCGATTTTATTATAGAACGAGGTGGCAAGCGTTTAATGGACACAATTAAGAATGCTGGTAAAAAAACAAATGTCTATTCAACAAAATCGTTCACGGAAGACCAACGCCTTTTGTTTCATGAAAAAATTGTTCCGGAAAGCACCGATCTTATAAAAATAAGCTTGAATAGAATCCATCCCAGATTCCTGAAAAACGAGATCCAGAATGTAGTTATCACCAGTAAAAATGCGGTAGAGTCTCTAATCACTAATTATGATTCAACAGCATTACAGTTTAAAAACATTTACTGTGTTGGTAGGCGCACAAAACGTTTGGTAGAGAATAGAATTGGTAAAGTAACACATTACGAAAAAAGCGCAAAAAAACTAGCAGAGTATTTAGTTGAATACATGGAAGGTGTAGAAGTCACATATTTTTGCAGCAATTTAAGATTAGACGATTTACCAATAATACTAACCGAAAGCAACATAAAGGTAAACGAAGTAGAAGCTTACCAAACGAAGTTTGATAGTAAAAAAATAGACGACTCTGTTGAATGTGTTATGTTTTACAGTCCATCTACCGTACAAAGTTTTGTACAAAAAAACGATGCAGAAATTATTGCCTTTTGCATAGGAGATACCACTGCAAAAGAAGCAAAAAAGCATTTTAAGGATGTTAGGGTAGCAAAAGTACCAACCGTAGAAAGTGTGATCGAGTTGGTGAATGAACATTATGTTTAAAGTCAACTGTCATTCTTGTTTGTCACACTGAGCGCAGTGCCCAAATAGGAATCCATAATATAAAATTTAAGTTTCAATTAAAAAGATTCCGCCAAAGTTTATCTTGAGTGTAGACGAAAGGCGGGAATGACAAAAATATGATAAAGAACGATTTATTTTTAAGAGCATTAAAAGGAGAAACCGTTAATCGTCCACCCGTTTGGATGATGCGTCAAGCGGGGCGTTATCTACCGGAATTTATTGCTATTCGCGAGAAATACGATTTCTTTACACGCTGTAGAACCCCAGAATTGGCCAGCGAAATTACGGTACAACCTATTCGCCGTTATGGCATGGATGCAGCCATTTTATTCAGTGATATTTTGGTCATTCCACAAGCTATGAATATTGAGGTACAGATGAAACCTAATTTTGGCCCGTATTTACCAAACCCTGTACGGACTCAAAAAGATGTCGATCATGTTATTGTTCCAGATGTAACCGTAGAACTAGACTATGTATATCAAGCCATAAAAGCAACGAAAGAATTGCTTAATGATGAGATTCCCTTAATTGGATTTGCAGGCTCGCCGTGGACTATTTTATGCTATTGCGTACAAGGCCAGGGAAGCAAAACTTTTGATAAAGCTAAAGAATTTTGTTTTACCAATCCAATGGCAGCACACCAATTACTTCAAAAAATAACCGACACCACCATTGCTTATCTAAAAGAAAAGGTAAAAGCAGGTGTTAATGCCGTTCAAATATTCGATTCTTGGGGCGGCATGTTATCCCCTGTTGATTATCAAGAGTTCTCCTGGCAATATATCGATCAAATCATTGAAGCCTTAAAAGATGAGGCTCCAGTAATTGCTTTTGGTAAAGGCTGTTGGTTTGCACTGGGCGACATGGCAAAAAGTAATGCATCTGCTTTAGGTATAGACTGGACATGTTCAGCCAGAAATGCGCGTTATTTAACAGGTGGGAACGTGACTCTTCAGGGTAATTTCGATCCATCCCGTTTGCTATCACCACCTTCAGAAATAAAGAAAATGGTACACCAAATGATTAATGAATTTGGTAAAGACAAATACATTGTAAATTTAGGTCATGGTATTTTACCTAACATTCCGTTAGGTCACGCCAAAGCATTTATAGATGCGGTAAAAGAATTCCCATCCTAACCTTCCCAAAGGGAAGGAACCAACATTCTTGGAAATTCTAAATATGTATTTGTAAATTTATGCTTAATTAATAACGATTTAAACCCCTTCTCCTTTGGAGAGGGCTAGGGAGAGGATGATTAAAAACATAATATTAGGAATAAAGGCCTATTTCGGCGCTTTTAGTTTAATTTCTAAACTAAAACTATGGAAATATTTTGCAATTCCTATGCTTATAAGTTTTATAACAGCCATCATTATTTTTGCTTCAGCTTATGGGCTATCCGATAACGTTGGCGTATTCATTTCAAAAATTTGGATTTGGGATTGGGGAAAGGAAACCTTTTCATCAATTAGCACTTTTATTGGAGGGCTCTTTATTATTGTTATTGGATTAATCCTTTTCAAACATATCATTATGGCATTATCGGCGCCATTTATGAGCCCCGTATCCGAAAAAATAGAGGCCCATTTAACAGGACATACGCAACACACACATAGAAACACAACATTTACACAACAACTTTGGCGCGGTATAAGAATTAATGGAAGGAACTTGTTTATGGAATTATCATTGACCATCCCCATACTGCTTTTAAAGTTTATACCTGTTATCAATATATTTTCAACCCTATTGCTCTTTTTAGTTCAGGCTTATTATGCTGGTTTTGGCAATATGGATTATACACTAGAGCGCCATTTTAAATATCAGGAAAGCACTTCTTTTGTTAGAAAAAATCGCGGTTTGGCCATCGGTAACGGCATGGTATTTATCTTATTTTTATTAATACCTGTTATTGGTGTTATATTCGTATTGCCACTATCTGTAACAGCAGCAACAACAAAAACAGTAGAGGCACTTCAATTAAAAACCAAACTTCAAAATGCTTAGTTTTAATGGATATAGCTTAGAACCTATTCAACCACAAGACGCTTGGAATTTATGTCATTTTATTGTTGCAAATGAAGATCGATTAAAACGCTATTTCCCCAAAACATTAGAACAAAATTTAACCCCCGATTTATCCAAATTCTTTGTTCAAAAAAAAGTAAAACAATTTAATTTAAAAGAAGAATTATTGTTTACCATTAAAGAAAATAAGTCTGGTGAATTAGTTGGTCTGGTCTATATAAAAGAACTCAACTGGAATAAAAAGCAAGGTGAGTTTGCCTATTGCATTGGATACCCTTATGAAAGAAAAGGAATCATCACTAAGGCTATTAGTACATTATCAGAATATGCCTTTATTAACTTAGGTCTGGAAACACTTCAAATTATTGTTCATAAAGACAATATAGCAAGTGTGAAAATTGCCGAAAAATGTCATTTTATTTGGAAAAGAACCTTGAATAATGCATTTACTCCTCCCGGAGAAAATCCATTAAACATGGAATTATACGAATTATCCCGTAGAGACCTGTCAGGTTTTGAAAACCTGACAGGTCTCAACAGGTCGCATAAAATCAACAAATGAAACAAGAAAAAATAGAAAAAGACTATTATTACCATATCTTCAATAGAGGAATTAATAGCGGTATTATTTTTCAAAACGAAGATAATAAGTCTTATTTCTTAAAGTTAATTAAAAAACACTTAACGGGTAAAGTGAATATTCTGGCTTATTGTTTAATGGATAATCATTTTCATTTGGTTGTTAAAATTCTTGAAGAAGAATCAATCGTTACGCAAGCTTTTTCTAATCTTTTCAATGCTTACGCTAAAACATATAATAAACAACAGAATAGAACGGGAACGCTTTTTGAAAGACCATATAAAAGGATTCACATTCAAAATGAAGACTATTTAAAAAGGCTTATTCTTTATGTCCATAAAAATCCAGAGAATCATCATATAGTTAAACGTTTTGAAAACTATGAATTCTCATCATATAAAAACTACCTCAATGATAATAATACTATTGTTACAAATAAATCATATATTTTAAATCTTTTTAACGATTTGGAAAATTTTAAATATGCTCATAACTCAGACCTGTCAGATTTCGAAAATCTGACAGGTATTAATGACACAATCAAACCAAAAACAATCAAGTCCAAATTTTATAAATACATACAAGGTTTACAGGACCGCATCACATCAAAACTTGAAACCATTGATGGCAAAGCCACATTTAAAGAAGACCTATGGAAACGAACAGAAGGTGGCGGTGGACGTACCCGAGTTATTGAAAACGGACGTGTTTTTGAAAAAGGCGGTGTAAATATTTCTGGTGTTCATGGTAAACTTCCAAAATCAATGCAATCTTATTTTAAAGTAGGTGATGTCGACTTTTTCGCCTGCGGATTAAGTTTGGTTTTACATCCTAAAAGTCCCATGGTACCTACAGTGCATGCTAACTGGCGCTATTTTGAAATGTATGATAAGCAAGGGGACATAATTGATAGTTGGTTTGGGGGCGGACAAGATTTAACCCCTTATTATTTGTTTGAAGACGATGCCAAACATTTTCATCAAACCTGTAAATCGGCTTGCGACAAACACAATCCCGAATTTTATCCAAAATACAAAGCACGTTGTGACGACTATTTTTATAATGCACATCGTAATGAAGGTAGGGGTATTGGTGGTTTATTTTTCGACTATTGCAAAGCTTCAGAAACCATGACCATGGAAAATTGGTATCATTTTGTAACCGAAGTTGGAGATAGCTTCTTGCATGCTTATGTGCCCATTGTTGAAAAAAGACAAGCATTAGAATATACAGAAGCACAACGAAATTGGCAAGAAATTCGTCGCGGACGTTATGTCGAGTTTAATTTGGTGCACGATAAAGGAACTCTTTTTGGGCTAAAAACCAACGGCCGTATAGAAAGCATTCTAATGAGCTTACCCCCTCATGTACAATGGGTTTATGACCATCAACCTGAAGCTGGAAGTGACGAAGAAAAATTAATTGAAATACTACAAAACCCTAAAGACTGGGTTTAATTAATAAATATTTAGACCTGTCTAGTCCGTAAAATTAAAAAAACATGTTCCCACTAAAAAGAAACCGCAGATTAAGAACCAACGAAGCCATTCGCTCCTTAGTTAGAGAAACTATTATAACGCCTAATGATTTTTTAGTACCCCTTTTTATCGTTGAAGGTAAAGGTGTTAAAGAAGAAATCACTTCAATGCCAAATTATTACAGATATAGTCTAGACTTACTCGAAAATGAAGTAAAAGAATTATGGTCGTTAGGGTTAAAATCGGTGCTACTGTTCGTAAAAGTACCAGATAACCTAAAAGACAACAAAGGCCTAGAAGCTTTAAATCCAAATGGATTGATGCAACGTGCTATTAAAACGGTTAAAAATGTATGCCCGGGAATGCTTGTGATGACCGATGTGGCACTAGACCCTTATTCGGCTTACGGGCACGACGGCATTATTGAGAACGGAAAAATCTTAAATGATAAAACCGTTGATGTTTTAAGTGAAATGAGTGTCTCACACGCCCAAGCTGGTGCTGATTTTGTAGCGCCAAGCGATATGATGGACGGTCGGATCCTTTCTATTCGTGAAGCCCTGGAAGATGAAGGTTTTACAGATACAGGTATTATGAGCTACTCAGCAAAATATGCCTCAGCATTTTACGGACCATTTCGAGATGCATTGGATTCTGCCCCTGTGGACTTAATCAATATTCCCAAAGACAAAAAAACCTATCAAATGGATTATACTAATCGCTTTGAAGCTATTAGAGAAACCGAAATGGATATAGATGAAGGTGCAGATATTGTTATGGTAAAACCTGGATTATGCTATTTAGACATCGTAAGAGAAATTAAAAATGACGTCGATGTTCCTGTTGCCGTATATCAAGTTTCTGGTGAATATGCCATGTTAAAAGCTGCTGCGGAAAAAGGCTGGCTAGAACATGATGCCGTCATGATGGAACAAATTACTGCTATAAAACGTGCCGGTGCCGACATCATAGCCTCATACTTTGCTAAAGATGTAGTTAAAATTTTAAATACTTAATGACTTCCTTGCTGCCCGAGAGATGCTAAAGAGGTTCTTAAATAAAAGAGACAAACCAATCTACTAAATATGGTAGATTGGTTTATTCTATTTTACCTCAGCAGCCAATAGCTCCTTCGCATTTCCAATATCAACTTTATAGTCATAAAGCTTTGGAATATTAATTGATTTAGTCACTGTATCTTCTTTATGGGAAATTAGTTTTAAAATAACTGTTTTATTCTCTGCAAATTTAGCCTCAAGCGTGATCTTATCTTCTCCTTTTATTTTAGTCACTTTAAGTTTTTGCGTTTTCTTATATGCTTTTAAATTCTCATCCTCATAGCTTAAAATTTTATCCGCTCGTTTCTCAATTTTTTCTTGCCTTTCCCGCTCTTTTTTTTCTATATTAATATGATATAGAGCCAAAGTCCCTCCAATTAAAATAGTTATAGTTGCCAAAGCAACCCATCTTTTAGCTTCAATGATATCTTTTTTTAAACCTAAGACTAATTTTCCGTAAGCATTATTAATTTGTAATGGGCTTCTTAAATCCAGCTCCTCTAATTGTGCATTTTGTCCTACGGATATTTTAAACATCGCTAAAAAAAGGATAATGTATGGTAAAACAAAAACTAAATAAACCTTAACATTAGTAGTTGAGGTGATTAAATTGGCAGTCAAGCCAATAATGGTGTAAAACCCCACTAAAGCTTTTAAATAAACACTATAGTTTGTTAAATGACGATTGAGATTGATAAATGTATTATTAACGATATCTTGGCCTTTGGCAAGCCAAAAACTATCAAAATCTTTTAAGTCTCTCATTTTACTTCTTCTTTAAATACACTCTTTGGCTATGTCCACAAGCACATTTAATAACTATATAGTCATCAATTATATTGGTTTTAGCTATATCATTATGTTTAGAGAGATTAAATTCTATTTCTCCAACTGGTCTACTAACAACAGTATATATTGAAGAAATAATAACACTAAATGTTTCATTACAATCATTTTTTGCACAAATAACTTCTACAAGCTCATAAGATGGTTTTTTGGTTGTCATAAATTTACTTTTTTAAATTATGCTATTAAATCAAAAAAAAAAATTAAAAGAAAAGGACTATACCAACCAACAGTATTTCCTTACACAATTTACAAAATAAATTTTGACTATTTTAGCAATTAAATTAATTTTTAATGAGTGCATTAATTTTTTGGGCCACAATTTCTATCTTCTTCTCTTTTTTATGTTCTATACTCGAAGCTGTTCTGTTAACTGTTACTCCAACATTTATAAACGTTAAAAAGCAAGAAGGAAAAGAATATGCATTTACTTTAGAACGCTTAAAAAAAGATGTCGACAAGCCTTTAATTGCCATACTCACTTTAAATACGATTGCGCACACGCTGGGAGCCATGATGGTTGGTATTCAAGCAGAAAAACTACCCTATAAAATAGAACTAGCTGGCATTAATACTGTTGGGGTTGTTTCGGCTATTATGACTTTATTAATTTTAGTTGCTTCAGAAATTATTCCAAAAACCATTGGGGCAACTTATTGGAAAAACTTGGCCAATTTCACTTCAAAAGCATTAACTCTTTTAATTTTTCCTTTAAAATGGACAGGTATTTTATGGCTTTTGCAACTCACCACCAAGCTTATTGGAGGTAAAAGCCATGGAAGTGTTTTAAGTCGCGAGGATTTTCATGCCATGGCGGATATGGCTCATGAAGAAGGCGTGTTTCAAGAAAATGAAAGTACGATTATTAAAAATTTATTGACTTTCAAGGAGGTTTTAGCGAAAGATATCATGACTCCCAGAACCGTTATGCTAACAGTAGATCAAAATACAACTGTCGAAGATTTTTTTAATGAAAATATAAACCTTCGTTTTTCAAGAATCCCTATTTACTCAAACGACCCAGATAACATCATAGGATTAGTGCTTAAGGACGAAGTTTTTAAAGAAATGGCACTGAGTCATGGAGACAAAAAATTATCTGATCTAAAACGACATATTATTATTGTTAACCGTAATCTCCCCATTCCTAACTTGTTTGAGCAGTTAGTTGATAGCAGAAACCATATGGCTTTAGTTGTTGACGAATATGGCTCTGTAAGTGGTTTAGTAACTATGGAAGATGTTATTGAAACACTTTTAGGCTTAGAGATTATGGATGAAAGCGATAACGTTTCCGACCTTCAACATCTTGCACGTAAAAGCTGGGAAGCCAGAGCTAAAAAATTAGGTATTTTAGATGAATAATAATGAAAAACAATGGAAACCTGCATCATTCGATCACCTTTAGGTTACACAAAAATAGAAGGAGATATTAACGGTATCACTTCTGTAAATGTTTTAAATAATATAAACTTCTCCGAAGAAGAATCGAATAAATTGTCCTTCCTGCCTTTCGACTTCCTGCCCGTCCGGCAGGCGGGCGCTCAAGATAAACTTCAGCAAAAATCAAAAGAAAATTTAACGGATATTATCCCTGTAGAATTAGAAGACTGTGTATGCCAGCTCAAAGAATATTTTGAAGGCAAGCGTAGCCAATTCAATCTAAAGTTGAATCCTCAAGGCACCGAATTTCAAAAAAAAGTATGGAAACAGCTTGAACAAATTCCCTATGGTAAAACACTTTCTTATTTAGAATTATCAAAACAACTAGGTGATGTAAAAGCCATTCGTGCTGTAGCAAACGCCAATGGGAAAAATCCACTTTGGATTATTGTGCCTTGTCATCGTGTTATAGGTAGCGATGGTAGTTTAACAGGATATGCTGGCGGCTTGCATCGTAAAAAATGGTTGCTAGAACATGAAAGCCCTTACAAACAACAATCCCTTTTTTAAAAATGTACAGAACGCTTACTAAAATCTTAAAAACCTTTTTAACGGATGCTCAAATCTATAAATATGGATTTAATTGGTCGCCTATGTATAGACGTACAACTGCTAAAGTAATTAAGGTTTCCAGTAATTTATTGTATGTTAAAATAGCTATTCCATTAAGTATAAAAAACAAAAACTACGTAGGCTCCATATTTGGAGGCAGTCTCTTTTCTGCTACCGACCCTATCTATATGATTCAACTTATAAACATTTTAGGGGATCATTATATTGTTTGGGATAAAGACGCTACCATAAGATATAAACGCCCTGCTAAAGAAAATGTTTATGCAGCGTTCTCTTTTTCATCTGAAGAGATCGAGAACATTAAAGTTCAAGTTGCTCAAAATGGTGAATTAAATTTGACAAAAACTGTTCATATAACAAATAAGGATGGTGTTGTTTTTGCAGAGGTCATTAAAACCATTTATGTGGCAGACAAAACTTTTTATAAAGAAAAACGGCAGTTAAAGGCAAATAAAAAATAAGCTTATTTTTTTCGTATAGAATTTTCTTATCTTTAGTTTCAATAAACTCATATAAATGAAATTACTCAAATTCATGGCATCACTACTTCTAACAGTAGTGGTTTTTTATGCTTTTAACACAAAGCTTGGCGCTATTCCTCCTATTGGCAAATTCCTGAGCCCGTCTCAAGGAATTTGGCAAAATGACAAAGATGAATCTATTACTGGTAATGTTGAAATTGAAGGTCTTTCAAAAGATGTGACCGTAAAATACGACGAACAACTTATACCTCACATATTCGCTAAAAATGATATTGATTTATATAAAGCTCAAGGTTACATAACAGCAAAACATCGCTTATGGCAAATGGAATTTCAAACCCTTGCCGCCGCCGGAAGGTTATCTGAAATAATCGGGGAGAAGGCATTAAATTACGATAGGGCCCAACGTAGAAAAGGCATGATTTATGGCGCCGAAAAAAGCTTAGAGGTTATTAAGGCTGATGAAGCATCCTTAGCCTACTTGCAAGCATACAGTGACGGTGTCAATGCATTTATCAATGAATTAGATCCTAAAGATTACCCTGTGGAATATAAGCTTCTTGACTATAAGCCCGAAGCATGGTCGATTGAAAAAACAACGCATTTATTAATGTATATGACCGATATGCTATGTGGCGGGGATTCGGATTTAGAATATACCAACCTGCTAAGAAAATTAGGTCAAGAACGTTTTGATTTACTTTTTCCAGATTTTTTTGATGTTAACGACCCTATTATTCCGAAAGAAACAGACTGGAGCTTCATTGATACGGAAATGAGTGAAATTCCTCAAAGCGAATTGCCCTTGGATTCTATTTCTGAAACCATGGAAAAACCACACCCTAACAACGGCAGTAATAATTGGGCGGTTTCTGGTAATAAATCGTACTCTGGGAATCCTATGTTGGCAAGTGATCCCCATTTAGGGCTTAACCTGCCTTCCATATGGTTTGTCATGCAATTATCTTCCCCGACCCAAAACACATACGGAGCCACACTCCCAGGCGCCTTAGGTGTTATTATAGGGTTTAATAATCATATTTCCTGGGCGGTAACCAATGCCACTCGCGATGTTAAAGATTGGTATAAAATAGCATTTAAGGATGCCAGCAGGCAAGCTTATAAATACAACAATCAATGGAAAGACACCCAGGTTAGAATAGAAGAAATTAAAATTAGAAATAAAGAAACATTTCTAGATTCTGTGGTCTATACACATCATGGCCCGGTAAGTTATGATCATACCTTTAAAAGTGATGACGAAAAAATGGGCTATGCCATGAAATGGGCAGGGCATATAGGCCATAATTTTACGCGTTTATTTTATAAACTCAATAACGGGAAGAATTACGATGATTATTTAAATGCGATTGCCTCCCATGTGGCACCCGCCCAAAATTTCGCATTTGCTTCAACAGATGGCGATATCGCTATATGGGTACAAGGACAGTTCCCAAATAAATGGAAAGGCCAAGGCAAGTTTTTAATGGATGGGAGTAAACCCGAACATGACTGGCAAAGTTTTATTCCTCAAAAACTTAACGCACATGTTAAAAATCCAGATCGGGGCTTTGTTAGTTCTGCCAATCAACATCCCGTTGATGCATCTTATCCTTTTTATGTTTTTAACGATGGTTATGAAATTTACAGAAATAGGATCATTAATAATTTTCTTGAATCGAAAGAAAAAATTACGATTCAAGATTTTAAAGACCTACAAAACAACAACTTCAATTTAAAAGCTTCAGAATTACTTCCCCATATGATTAAACATATGGATACGTCGCAACTAACACCAGATGAATTAGACGTTTTAAATATCATTAAAAGTTGGAACTTCTATAGTGAAACCGATCAAATAGCCCCTAGTATTTGGGATGCCTGGTGGACAAAATTATACGCTTTGGTATGGGACGAATTCAATAGTGACAATGTAGCCCTAAAACCACCTTTTACTTATCGAACAATAAATATGCTAAAGAACTACCCAAACGATCCATTTATGGACATTGTAGAAACACCTGAAAAAGAAACAGCAAACGACTTGTTTTTAATAGCATTTAAAGAGGCCATAAAAGAACTCACAGATTGGAAAGCAGAACACGGAAACTACAATTGGCGAGGGTACAAAGGGACATTTGTTGGTCATTTACTTCAAGCGCTCCCTGCTTTTTCCAGATTGGATTTACCTATTGGAGGAGATCGCAATACGGTTAATGCAGCAGATGTAAACCACGGCCCTTCATGGCGCATGATTGTGGAAATGAGCTCCCCTCCAAAAGCATTAGGGATATATCCAGGCGGGCAATCGGGCAATCCAGGCAGTAAATATTACGATAATTTCATAGATAAATGGGCTCATGGAGAGTACTTCGACATATTATTTATGCAAGATCAAAATAATAACAACGGTATTATTGCTACCCAAACTTTAAAATCAAGACAATGAAAAAAAATATTCTAAATTTTATAGCAACTATTGTTTTAGCCCTTATACTATCCCTGTTTTTACCATGGTGGTCTGTCATGGTGGCTGCTTTCATAACAAGTCTGTTTTTTAGTTTAAAACGTAGTGCCGTTTTTTTCATGCCATTTTTAGCCATAACTCTTTTATGGATCGCCCATGCTTTTTGGTTGAGCAACGCCAACGATTTTATTTTGGCCAATAAAATTGCTGTATTGTTACCCTTAAATGGAAACCCTTATTTGTTACTCCTTTTAACAGGGTTTATTGGAGGGCTTGCTGCTGGAGTAACTGCGGTTTTTGGAAAGCAAAGCTTAGTTTTAATAAAAGGTTTTAATCAATGATTTCTAAACTTCATTTAGAAAACATCTTATTTCTGGATATTGAAACAGTTCCAGAGTCCCAATATTTTTCCGATTTAGATGACACTAAACAAGCTCTTTGGGACAAAAAATCCCAGTACCAGCGCAAAGACGAATTTACGGCCGAAGCATTTTACGATCGTGCAGGTATTTGGGCCGAATTTGGAAAAATAGTTTGTATTTCGGTTGGGTATTTTAATATTTTAAATGATGTGCGTACCTTTAGGGTCACTTCATTTTATGGTGATGAAGTTAAAATTTTAAAAGATTTTAAAAACTTATTAATATCACATTTTAGTGAAACGAAACATCTGCTCTGCGCACATAATGGTAAGGAATTCGACTTTCCATATATAGCACGTCGCATGATAATTAACAATATTGAATTACCTTATAAGCTAAATCTCTTTGGAAAAAAACCTTGGGAAGTGCCTCATTTGGATACTTTAGAATTATGGAAATTTGGAGATTACAAAAGTTATACATCACTAAAATTATTAACTCATGTTTTAGGAATCCCATCACCAAAAGACGATATAGATGGTAGCGAAGTGTATCGCGTATATTATGAGGAAAATGACATTGACCGCATTATTATTTATTGTGAAAAAGATACCATTGCCGTGGCTCAAATATTCTTAAGATTACGCGGTGACAATCTTTTAGTTGATGATGAAATTATCCATATTTGATACCATTAAACTTCTAATTAGCATATAATGAAGGAAAACACGATTCTAAACGTTAAAGACCTTTCCATTTCATTTGGAAAAAACGAAGTGATCCATAAGATCTCTTATCATCTAAATAAAAATGAAATATTAGGTATTGTGGGAGAATCTGGTTCGGGAAAATCTGTGTCATCTTTAGCTATTTTGGGTTTATTGCCAAAAAAGATTTCAAAAATCACTTCAGGAAGCATTCATTATAATAACGAAAATTTAACCACACTTGCCTCAAAAGCATTTCAAAAAATTCGAGGAAAAAAAATTGCCATGATTTTTCAAGAACCCATGAGTTCTTTAAACCCATCTATGAGCTGCGGAAAGCAAGTTCAGGAAATTTTATTGCAACATACATCACTTTCTAAACAGGCAGCCAAAGACGAAACCCTTTTATTGTTTGAAAAAGTGAAACTCCCTAACACCATAAGGGTTTATAATTCTTATCCACATGAGATTTCCGGTGGACAGAAACAACGTGTTATGATCGCTATGGCCATTGCTTGTAAACCTGATATCTTAATTGCAGACGAACCTACCACTGCACTCGATGTTACGGTTCAAAAAGAAATTATTAAATTACTAAAAGTATTGCAGGTTGAAACAAAACTGAGTGTTATTTTCATTACTCATGATCTGGCTTTAATTTCTGAAATAGCAGATAGGGTTCTGGTGATGTACAAAGGGGATATTGTTGAACAAGGGGGTGTTTCAACTATTTTTAAAACACCCAAACATGCTTATACAAAAGCACTTATTAACTCGCGGCCCTCACTGGGTATACGATTAAAGACCTTACCAACCATCAATGACTATTTAAACGGTACAACGTCAAACGAAGTTATCACTACTAAGCAGCGGCAACTGCAACACGAAAAACTATACAACCAAGAACCTCTACTAGAGGTTATAAATGTTGAAAAAGAATATATCTCCAAATCTGGTTGGTTTACTAAACCGCAATCATTTAAGGCGGTAAACGGTATTAGTTTCAAATTATACGAAGGAGAAACATTAGGTTTGGTAGGAGAATCCGGTTGTGGCAAATCTACATTGGGAAATGCCATTCTTCAACTAGACAAGGCAACAGCTGGGCACATATTATATAAAGGCATTGATATTACAAAACTATCCCATTCTGAAATTAAAAAACTTCGAAAGGACATTCAAATTATTTTTCAGGACCCATACGCTTCATTAAACCCTAGAATGCCTATTGGCGAAGCTATTATAGAACCTATGAAGGTTCACAATCTTTTTAATTCGGACAGGGAACGAAAAGAAAAGACGATAGATATTTTAAACCGTGTTGGTTTATCTGAGGACTATTTTAATCGTTATCCACATGAGTTTTCTGGAGGACAAAGACAGCGTATTGGGATCGCGAGAACAATCGCATTACAGCCCAAATTAATTGTGTGTGATGAATCTGTTTCTGCTTTGGATATCTCCGTTCAAGCACAAGTTTTAAACCTCTTGAATGAGCTCAAGGAAACTTTTGGTTTTACCTATATTTTTATTTCACACGACTTGGCTGTGGTAAAATATATGTCCGACCAATTATTGGTAATGAATAAAGGCATGATAGAAGAACTGGATGATGCAGATACCATCTATAATGCACCAAAAAAAGAATATACCAAGAAATTAATTGAAGCTATACCTAAAGGGTTATAGCATAAATATTTTTTTTGTTAAGTATAGTAGGCTTTTTAAAAATTGTAAATTTTCTCTAAGTGTTTCTTTAAATTTACTTTCGTTTAATGTAGGTTGTTCAGGTAGATTTGTTGCAAATTTCATAAGTTTTTCAATTTATGGTAGATTTGAGGAAATCTATATTAGTTGATAATTTTGGGGACAACAAATATGATATTTTTTTTCAATTAAATAGATTAAAAACATATAAAATCGACGAAATGCATTTATTTTTAACATTTTTATCGATAATCAAAGAATTTTAAATGGTAGTGCATACCACATATTAATATACTTTAATGGAAAAATGGTTATCACAAAAGGCCATAAAGGCGTACGGTAATAAAACCATAACATTACTTTTATATTTACCGAGCAAAGTATGTGTTGAACCCATTTAAACTACCCAGTCAAGCTGAGCACATGTTTTTCAACTGGCTAAAAATGACCGTTTACTCTACCGTATGTGTGTACACTTTTAAGAAGGACACGAATGACACAGATTTACACGAATCAATACCTTATACCAAATGGATTTTAAAATGAGGGTAAAATAATTTAGAATATAGCGTGCTCTTATGAATAATAAAATCTAAGTATAGCCTAAGCTACGGTTCTATACCCAATCAAGCTGAGCACATGGTTTTATTATGAAATATGTGCGCGATAGAAATGAATTATTAGCTTCATTTTAAAGTTTATTTAGTATTATAATAAATACATAGCTAAGTTAAACATGAACACGAGTCACCAAGCCTTTGCAGACTTGAGAGGGTGTCTAAAAAGTAAAGGTAATGTCACATTTAGCGCAGTCGAAATGTTTTAAATCACTGATAATCAATAAACAGTTTTAACAGAGCCTGTGCTGAGTTTATCGAAGTACTCAACCTGACAAGGGAAATCAAAGACTTTTTAGACACCCTCAATTAACGTAAAACTCGTATGGGAGTTCATTTTCGCTAAAATCCAAAAAGCTTAAATGAGTTCATTATTAAAAAAAGAAAGCTTATTAAAATTTAATTGGTAGCTCGCTTTTTACCTGGCATAAATTAGATGGCCATTTCAGGAATTTCGCCATCAACAATTAGAGTACCTTCGGTGGCATTTTTTATATCTTCTATAGAAACACCTGGTGCGCGTTCTAATAACTTAAAACCTTGATCTGTGACTTCGATTACAGCCATATTAGTGACTATTTTTTTTACACAGTTTACACCAGTTAATGGCAATGAGCATCGTTTTAAAAGTTTAGATTCGCCTCTTTTATTTGTATGCATCATAGCCACGATAATATTTTCAGCACTAGCAACTAAATCCATGGCGCCTCCCATGCCTTTTACCATTTTACCCGGTATTTTCCAATTCGCTATATCACCATTTTCTGCAACTTCCATAGCTCCCAAAATGGTTAGGTCTACATGCTGTCCTCGTATCATAGAAAAACTTAGAGCCGAATCAAAAAAGCTTGCTCCCGGCAATGTTGTTATGGTTTGTTTCCCTGCATTTATAACATCGGCATCTTCTTCGCCCTCAAACGGAAATGGGCCCATTCCCAAAACACCATTCTCACTTTGAAACTCTACCTCCATATCGTTTCTTACATAATTAGCGACCATAGTTGGAATCCCTATCCCTAAGTTTACATAATAACCATCCTTTACTTCTTTTGCTATTCGCTTTGCTATTCCTATTTTATCTAACATTTTTAAAGTTTTAAGTGTCTAAAGTTTTAAGTGCCTAAAGTTTCTCAATATTTCGCTTTCGATACAAACAATAACTTAAGCGCATTTTAAGTACTTATAACTTTTAACTTCATTTTTAACCTCTTTGCCTCACCGTCCGCTGTTCTATTCTTTTCTCATATTTTTCTCCTTTAAAAATACGCTGCACAAAAATGCCGGGAATATGAATTTGATTAGGATCTAAATCCCCTAAAGGCACTAACTCTTCAACTTCAGCTACCGTTATTCTTGCAGCGCCGCACATATTAGGATTAAAATTCCTGGAAGTACCTTTAAAAATCAAGTTACCGGCAGCATCCCCTTTCCAAGCTTTTACAAACGCAAAATCGGCTTTAAAAGCATGTTCCAACACATACATTTTTCCTTCAAAATGTCTGGTTTCTTTTCCTTCTGCCACTTCTGTTCCATAACCTGCAGGTGTATAAATAGCCGGAAAACCAGCTTGAGCAGCCCGACAACGCTCTGCTAGAGTTCCCTGAGGAATCAGTTCGACATCCAATTCGCCGGAAAGCATCTGACGTTCAAATTCATCGTTCTCTCCCACATAAGATGAAACCATTTTTTTTATTTGTTTTTTTTGAAGAAGTAAACCCAGTCCAAAATCATCAACTCCTGCATTATTGGATATACATGTTAACCCCTTTACTCCAAGTTTCACCAATTCTGAAATAGCATTTTCCGGAATGCCACTAAGTCCAAAACCTCCAAGCATAAGTGTCATGTTATCGGATACGCCTTTTAGGGCATCTTGAACATTAGCAACCTTTTTATTAATCATTTTATTAAATTTTTACCGCATAAATTTACGTATAAATGAATTATTTTTAAAATAATTACCCAATAAGTTATTTATCAATAAAATTTAACCGTTAATGCAGGATTTTGTTTATCGAATAAAGCAATAAAAAGAGGGCGAATTCTAAGTTAAAACCCAAAGAATTCGCCCTTCCATTTATTTTTCAAGAATATTTATTAAAACCCATCGCCAAAAAACCCTGTACAAAAGCATATTTTTTGAAAAAGACACAAATTTGTACGAATCTATGACCTTATGGTTCCGTAGTAATGGACTAAACATGAGCACAAATCAACCAAGTCTGTACAGACTTGAAACCTCTCTATAGACAGATTAAATTAGTGAAAATTTGTGTCATTCGTGTCTAACCTTATTGATTCATTACATGGGTGTCAAATCAAATTAAGAATATATCTATTAAAACCCATCTAAATCATCAGGAATATCATCACCCGGATCATCATCAATAGTATCGGACGCTTTGGAACAATCTACATTGATGGATAAGTTTGTTGGTTTTTCAAATGCTTCTTTAGAAACATTCAATGTTTCATCTGCATAACAACTTTTCATATATAAGCCCCAAATAGGCAATGCCATAGAAGCACCTTGCCCGTAAGTTATGGTTCTAAAATGTGCGGCCCTGTCTTCTGCGCCTACCCAAACACCCGTAACTAAATTAGGCACCATGCCCATAAACCAACCATCACTTTGGTTTTGAGTGGTCCCGGTCTTTCCTGCTATCGGATTGGTAAACCCATAAGGGTAACCTGTAATAACTTCTTTATATTCTGTTCTACTAGCTGCAAATTTATGCTTTAATCTTGATCCTGATCCGCCTTCGGTAACACCTTCCAAAAGTTTCACTACAACATAAGCAGTTTCTTCATTTAGAACATCGCGTGTTTTTGGTTTGAACTGATATAAAATTGTGCCATTCTTATCCTCAATAGTAGTTACCATTACTGGTTTTGTGTATACTCCTTTATTAGCAAATGCAGCATACGCCCCTACCATTTCATAGAGGCTTATGTCCGGCGTCCCCAAAGCTATGGATGGCACTGCGGGGATATCCGATTCGACTCCCAATTTTTTCGCTAAATCCACAACTGGTTGTGGCCCTACTTTATCTATTAATCTCGCTGTTATGGTATTTACAGAATTTGCTAAAGCATTCTTTAAGGTTCGGGTACCACCATAATCATCTTCTCCGCCAGAGTTCTTAGGGCACCATTCTTCTGGATTCCCATATTTTCCTTTTTCTATACAAAAAGGGGTGTCTGGAAATTCATCACAAGGCGAATAATGCAATTGATCTATGGCTGTTGCATAAACAAGTGGTTTAAATGTAGATCCTATTTGACGTTTTCCTTGTTTTACCATATCGTACTGAAAATGCCTATAATTCATACCGCCTACCCATGCTTTTACATGCCCAGTTAAAGGATCCATAGACATCATACCTGGTTTTAAAAACGATTTATAATATCGCATCGAGTCTATAGGTTTCATAATAGTATCTACCTCCGAAGCTTTACCTTCCTTCCATTCAAAAACAGTCATTTTAGTTGGCTTATAAAAAGAGGCTTCAATCTCTTTATCGGACTTACCTTCTTTTTTTAATATTCTCCATCGTTCACCTTGCCGCATCGAACGCTTCATTAAAGTTTTTATTTCCTGCTGTGTAAGTTCTAAAAATGGCGCTGTTGGATTCCTTTTTGGCGTATTTTGGTTAAAGAACTCGGCTTGCAATCTGGACATATGCTGTTGTACTGCAATTTCTGCGTATCTCTGCATCCGTGAATCGATCGTTGTATAAATCTTTAAACCATCATTATATAAATTATATTTAGTCCCATCAGGCTTCGGGTTTTTCTTAATCCAATCTTTCATAAAACCATCTAAATAGCCTCTAAAATAGGTAGCTATACCATCACGATGTGACTGTGGCGTATAACGTAAGTCCAACGCTGTTTTTTGAAGTGAATCTTTTACAGCTTCAGTAATATAGTCATATTTTTCCAATTGGTACAAAACAACATTACGTCTGTTTTTAACCCCTACGGGGTTTCTTCTTGGGTTATATAACGCAGAATTTTTAAACATCCCAACCAGCATAGCTGATTCTTTCATGCTTAATTCTCCTGGTTCCTTATCAAAATAAATAGCTGCTGCACTACGGATACCATCCGCATTGTTACCAAAATCATAAATATTAAAATATTGCGCAATAATTTCTTCTTTGGTATATTGGCGCTCTAGACGTATAGCAATAACCCATTCTTTTATTTTTTGTATTGCTGTTTCCAATTTATTTTTAGATCTAACTCCAACAAATAATTGCCTGGCCAACTGTTGAGAAATCGTACTTGCACCACCTCTTCCTCCCAAGAAAAAGAAAGCTCTTAAAGTTCCTCTAGCATCAATACCTGAATGATCATGAAAACGAGCATCTTCAGTGGCAATTAAAGCATCTACCAAATTTTGTGATAATTCATCGTAGCTTACAGGTGTTCTATTATCGTTCAAATAAAACTTTCCTAAAGTTTTTCCATCAGAAGAAATCACCTCGGTTGCCAGATGTGTTTTAGGATTTTCTAATTGTGTGTGATCTGGCATGTCACCAAAAACACCCCATGAGGCTAATAAAAAAAGAAGCAATACAAAAAGTACGCCTCCTAAAAATAACATCCAAAACCAACGTATATATTTTGAAAAATCTTCTGTGGTTGTTTCTTGCTTTTTTCTTGCCATTTAACTTTATCGATATTTACTAGGTATAATTCTAAGAAAATCCAGAATTATAGGGAACTTTATTTATTTGTTTTGAGGTTTTTCAATTCTAAAACCAATGTCTGTAATGCCTTCAAGTTCTATAACGCCATTAACCTTTCCGTTTTCTCTCATAGCATGTTGTATCTTAACTGTATAATCGCCTTTTTCTTTAAAAACAACTTGTTCTTTATACCAAAGCTTATTCTCTTTTACACCTGTAAGACCAGTACCTAAAAGTTTCCCACTAGGGTCTGCCATTCTATATTCTAATGTATCTTTAATAGTTTTACCATGAGGAAAACCCATTTCTACTATTAAAAACAAATTATTGTATTTATAATCATTTGTGTTTCTTAAGTTAACAAATAGATTGTACATATTCGTAGAATCTGGAGGCGTCACCTTAAAACTAACAATAGAGTCTTTATGCCATTTGTTAGGTACCGATTTATAGGTATCGAAAACCCGATTAGAATCGCAGGACACAAATATTATAGAAAAAATTAAAAGAAAAAACAATACATTACTTTGTCGCATTTTTACTGTTTTGAGGTTTTCTTTTCCTTTTACTATTCCGGTTGTTCTTGTTGTTTTTCCTCTTATTGTTTTTACGTTTATTATTCGATTTTAGACTATCGAACCGCGTTAAACTGTCTTGACCTACAACGTTTTCAAACTCAACTTTAGTATCTTCCATCAATTCTGAAGCATACTCTTCAAGACTTGCTATTTTTTTATTCTTTTTGTTTAAATCGATAATTTCATTGGCTTGGCTTGCTGTTATTTTATGCCAATGATTCCATTCTCCTTCATAGGCATACCACATATGTCCTTTAAAAATATCCGTTTTTTGACATACCGCAGTACCTTTTTCCGTGTGTATTTTTGTGTCGGTTTTAGGAAAGTTTTTTAAGGCATCAAGATACGTATCAAGCTCATAGTTTAAACAACACTTTAATTTTCCACATTGTCCTGCTAACTTTTGAGGATTTAATGAAAGTTGTTGATATCTTGCTGCCGATGTACTTACAGATCGGAAATCTGTTAACCATGTTGAACAGCATAACTCACGACCACACGACCCAATGCCTCCAAGTCTTGACGCTTCTTGACGAAAGCCAACTTGCTTCATTTCTATACGAGTTCTAAACTCACGAGCAAAAACTTTTATAAGCTCTCTAAAATCTACACGATCTTCGGCTGTATAATAAAAAGTCGCTTTACTGGCATCTCCCTGAAATTCTATATCTGAAATTTTCATTTGCAATTTCAAATCAATTGCAAACTGACGAGCCCTTACCTTCATAGGCTCTTCCTTATCGCGGGCTGACGACCAAATATCAATATCCTTTTGGCTTGCTTTTCGATAAATTTTTAAGGTATCTTCTTCATTATATGATATGTTTTTACGCTTCATCTGAATACGTACAAGTTCTCCTGTAAGAGTAACCATACCAATATCATGCCCTGCCTTTGCTTGCGTAGCCACAATGTCTCCAATACTTAATGTTAAGTTTTCGGTATTCTTGTAATATTCTTTTCTACCGTTTTTATAACGCACCTCAACCCAATCGAAGGGTTTTTCACCATTAGGCAATGACATGTTTGACAACCAGTCAAAAACAGTTAATTTATTGCAGCTATCTGTACCACAAGTACCATTATTTTTGCAGCCTTTAGGTTGACCATCTTTAGTTGAGCAGCTTGCGCAAGCCATATTCGTTATATATTGATTCCGACTAGAACAAGGTTCTGTTGGAAGAAGATTAATAATTCTTTTTGAAATGTAAAGATATGATTATTATGTCGACTTTAAAAAACCATATTTTTTTAAACATGTTTTACGTCAATTATGTTTACAGGGCAGGCCTTAGATGCCTGATCACAAACCTCAAAAATAATATCATTATTGGATTTTACAGTAAAAAACCCTTTTTTATCTTTTGAGTACAAAAGAACCGATTTACCATCCTTCTTGGACATTTGAAATTGACTGGGAGCTAACTCCACACAGTAGTTGCAACCTATACACTTATTCCGCTGTAACGTAATAACAACCATTAAGCCTCTACTTTATTTTTAACAATTTTATATAATTTATCCGAGGGTCTTATTCTAAATTCTAACGGTATGGTTATGGTATCCCCTTTGGATCCTACTGTTAATTTTTCATCGTTTACCAGCATCTCATTGACTTCCATTTCTCTCGCTCCCGTTGTAGAGCCTGTTATTAAAATAGTGTCCCCAAGGGCAACATTATAAGCATCAATTTTAAACTCACCTATTTTGGCTTTGGTATAAAAGTGTACACCTTTACCAATATATACCTTTTTTTGTGTAGCATGAGACCCAGAGCCCTTACTCCATTCTCCTAATTTTTGCCCTAAGTAATAACCATTCCAAAAGCCACGATTATAAACTTTCTCCAACTCTTGCATCCAAGAAACAACCTTTTCTTTATTATAGGTATTATTCTCAAGGCTATCAATGGCATCTCTATAACATTTTATAACCTTGGCAACATATTCTGGAGCTCTGCCTCTTCCTTCTATTTTTAATACTTTAATTCCCGATGCGACTACCTGATCTAAAATATCTATAGTACACAGGTCTTTAGGAGACATAATATATTCATTATCAAGCTCCATTTCGAAGCCAGTTTCCTGGTCGATTACAGTATATTTCTTTCTACAATTTTGCTTGCAAGCTCCTCTGTTAGCTGATGAGTTTTGGGAGTGCAAACTCATATAGCATTTCCCAGAAACAGCCATACAAAGTGCCCCGTGCCCAAATACTTCAATCTCTACAAGCTTACCCGAAGGGCCTTTTATCTGTTCTTTTTCAATGCCTTCGGTTATTTTCTTTACCTGACGCAAGCTTAATTCTCTGCTTAGCACCATCGTATCTGCAAACAATGCATAAAACTTAACCGTTTCAATATTGGTAATATTAATTTGTGTAGAAATATGCACCTCCATACCTACTTCTCTAGCAGCCACTATTACGGCTTGATCCATAGCTATGACCGCTGTAATATCTGCTTCCTTCGCCTTGTCTATAAGTGTTTTTACAATGGATAAATCATGATCGTAAATGATGGTGTTTAATGTTAAATACGTCCTTACATTTTTTGCTTGACACCGTCTTGAAATTTCAGGTAAGTCACCTAAAGTAAAGTTTATAGATGCCCTGGCCCTCATATTTAACTGTTCGACACCAAAATATACGGAGTCTGCTCCATTATCTAAAGCAGCTTGAAGCGACTCAAAGTTTCCCGCAGGAGCCATTAGTTCTATTTGCTGCATACTATTTAAACTTTAAAGCTTCAGACCTTCCTTTTTTAAAAATATCGTTACTGTTTCCTTGCCCCTTGCGCAGTTCTTTTTGTTTTTCATAAGGCAACCTATTTATTTCCATACATTCTGTAGAACAGCAGTTTTCCATGGCTTCTTTACAGGAATCGCATTGAATAAATAGTAAATGACAAGCGGCATTGGCACAATTGGTATGCACATCAAACGGCGTTCCGCATTGGTGGCAATTAGCTATAACATCATCACTTATACGTTCTGCTCTTCGATCATCAAAAACAAAGTTCTGACCTAAAAATTTATTTTCAAGGTTTTTTTCTTTTACCTGTCTGGTATATTCAATAATCCCGCCTTCTAACTGATATACATTTTTAAATCCTTTGTGTTTAAAATAGGCACTTGCCTTTTCGCAACGAATGCCCCCTGTACAATACATCACAAGGTTTTTATCTTCCTTATGGTTTTTTAAATCATCCTCAATAAGATCTAAAGATTCCCTAAAGGTGTCTACGTCTGGTGTTACGGCATTTTTAAAATGCCCTATCTCACTTTCGTAATGGTTACGCATATCGACCAAAACCGTTTTTTTGTCTTCTATAAGATTGTTAAACTGTTCTGCCCCTACATGAATGCCTTTATTGGTAACATCAAACGTATCATCGTTTAAACCATCGGCAACAATTTTGTTGCGCACCTTTATTTTAAGCTTTAAAAACGATTTATTATCTTGTTCTACCGCTACATTCAATCGGATATCCTTTAAAAATGAAATCGTATCCAAATGTGCTTTAAATTCATTAAAGCGGTCGGCCGGTAATGATAATTGACCATTGATCCCTTCGTGAGCGACATAGATTCTACCTAAAACATCTAATGCGTTCCAAGTAATAAACAAATGATCTCTAAAAATCTGTGGGTTGCCAATTTTGGCATATTGGTAAAAAGAAAGTGTCAATCGATTTTTTCCGGTTTTATCGATTAATTCGGCTCTTTCTTTTGCGCTTAGTTTATTGTACAGTTGCATGCTATACTAATTTATAAGGTTAAAGACTATTTTAAAAGTGCAAAAGTACAATTATTATCTAGAAGTGGGGAAGTAAAATTCTTTGGAGTAAATTTTGAGACTTTTGCCCTCTATAGTAAGTTTAAGATATCAAGGTTGAGACCTCGTTAGATACTGAAAAACGTTCAGCACAGGAAGTGGGTTAGTTCAATTTGTAAATTTGGGTATCAAAGCAAGTTCTGAGGTATCAGTCTTAAGACCCCGCTGAAAAAGCGGGGTTAGTTCAACTTACAAGTTTGAGTTCGTTTAAAAACTCCTCAAACTTGAGTTTCACTAATAAAAAAAGCACTTTAGTAAATGTAAAGTGCTTTTTCTTGACTAATCCGTGGTTAATATTACTTTAATTTTTCTAAGGAATATGTCACGGTTTTAGCCACCATCGGCTTTACAGTTACTGTTTACAATAACAGTAACTGAAACACCTAATGCATTTATTAAAACGGTTCGTTTGAAAAATTTCATTTAATTCTTTTTCATAGCAAAATTTTCCACTTTAATTAGTAGATGCAAAATGTTAAAAAAGGTTGCGTGATAAAATTGTATTGTGACAAAAGATGTAGTATTTTAGCAGGCACAACTAGAGATAAAACAATTATAAATGAGCAGCGAAAAAGAAGCTAAATTAAAAGCACTTAAACTTACATTAGATAAATTAGACAAAGCCTACGGAAAAGGGACAGTAATGAAAATGAGTGATGCAGCCGTACAAGATGTAGAAGCTATTTCATCTGGTTCTTTAGGTTTGGATATCGCTTTAGGCGTTGGTGGCTATCCTCGTGGACGTGTTATAGAAATATATGGCCCAGAGTCTTCTGGAAAAACCACACTGACATTACATGCTATTGCTGAAGCTCAAAAAGCTGGTGGTATTGCTGCTTTTATAGACGCTGAGCATGCTTTTGATAGATTTTATGCCGAAAAACTTGGAGTAGATATTGATAACTTAATTATATCCCAACCGGATAATGGAGAACAGGCACTTGAGATTACAGATAATTTAATCCGTTCGGGAGCTATTGACATTGTGGTAATCGATTCTGTGGCAGCATTAACACCTAAAAGTGAAATCGAAGGTGAAATGGGAGACTCCAAAATGGGCCTACATGCTCGTTTAATGTCTCAAGCTTTGAGAAAACTTACTGCTTCTATTAGTAAAACCAATTGTACCGTTATATTCATTAACCAATTGCGTGAAAAAATTGGTGTGATGTTCGGTAATCCAGAAACAACAACAGGGGGGAATGCTTTAAAATTCTACGCTTCTGTTAGATTGGATATAAGACGTTCCACCCAAATTAAAGAAACCGACGGGAGTGTCGCAGGGAACAAAACCCGGGTAAAAGTGGTTAAAAATAAAGTAGCCCCTCCTTTTAAAATGGCAGAATTTGATATCATGTATGGAGAAGGGGTCTCTAAAGTAGGTGAAATATTAGATTTTGCCGTTGCATATGAAATTGTAAAGAAAAGTGGATCCTGGTTTAGTTATGATGACACCAAACTAGGGCAAGGGCGAGATGCTGTAAAAGCACTCATTAAAGACAACCCCGAGCTCATGGACGAACTTGAAGGAAAAGTTAGAAAAATTGTAGCAGAATAGATAAAAAATCCCGTTAATTCGGGATTTTTTAATTTTATACGCAACCTTTTTATTGCTAGCGCATCTACAGAGAGCAAACAATCGATTTAAACCCTAAATTTATTTGCTATGAAAAAGTTTTTCGTTTTTTGTTTTACAGTGCTATTATTTGCCTCATGTAGTATTGATGATGATGGTCCAAGATTTGGTTATGAAATTTTACCAGTTGAGAGTGTTGATATTCCTAATGAATTCACTTTAGGAGAAACATACCCAATCACCGTTTCTTACTTTAGACCCTCAACTTGTCATGCGTTTAAGGAGTTTTATTATTTAAAAGAAAACAATGTGCGTACTGTGGCCCCTATAAACTATGATTTTATTAGGGATGATTGCGAAACGCTGGAAAATGAGTTAGTAGAAGCGACTTTCAACTTTATAGTGACAAGCAATGGCTCTTATATCTTTAAATTCTGGCAAGGTGAAGATACTGATGGAGAAGATCAATTTTTAACAATAGAAGTGCCTGTAGTTGACTAAAAAATTTAAGTATTAATTAAATACATGTTTAATTTTGAGTTTAAGCCAACTCATAGAAAATTGTAAAATTGATGATACTAAAGCACAAGGAGAATTATATAAGCTCTTTTCGAGTAAGCTATTCTCTGTATGCTTAAAGTATTCGCGAAACCGTGCCGAAGCTGAAGACAACCTGCAAGACGCGTTTTTAACAATTTTCAAAAAAATTGAACAATATAAGAATAAGGGCTCTTTTGAAGGCTGGTTAAAACGCATTACTATAAATACAGTATTGCAACGATACAGAAACGAAAAGGTTTTTGATATAATAAATGAAAATATAATTGAAGATGTTGAATTAGAAGTTGATGACGATACTGTATCCATTGATTATCTATTACAAATCATTCAAGAATTACCAGACAGGTATAGATTGGTTTTTAACCTGTATGTATTGGATGGTTATTCACATAAAGATATAGCAGACATGCTAGGTATAAATGTAGGAACTTCAAAATCCAATTTGGCTCGTGCCAGACAAAGCTTGAAGGAAACTATTGAAAATTACAAGACAGTACAAAGTTTACAATCATTATAATGAGTGATAAAAAACATATAGACAGGTTGTTTCAAGAGGGGTTTAAAGATTTTGAAGCTATACCTAGTGATGCGGTTTGGAAGAATATAGAAGCTAAACTTAATGAAAAAAACAAAAAGCGCCGTATGATCCCTATTTGGTGGCGCTACGCTGGTGTTGCTGCACTATTGTTACTTTTTTTAACTATTGGTGGTATTTATTTTAATAATACAGATAAACCGCCAACCAATGAAATATCCGATACAGAAAGCACAACACCTTCAAACCCTAAAAAGGATAATTCTGCTAATTTGGGTGGTATAAATGAGGCTATTGCAGACACTGATTCTAATGAAAATGGAAATTTAAACGATACGCCACCACAAATCGAAACAGATCCTTCATCTAAGGGAATAACGCCCTCAAAAGAAGCTTCAATTGCAAAAAACCCTACTTTAAATAATAATGGCGAGCGTAAAGAAACTTCTAATTTTTCCACTAACAAAGGGCAGAATGCCAGCAACAAATTATTAAATACCAAAAGCAATCATGTTGTTGCAAAGAATCTTGAAGAAAAAAGCGCCCACGACAAAACGCTTAATAAGTCCAAAAACAACCATGCTATTGCAGATAATTCCGAAGAAAAGAAAAACACCAATAAACTTCAAAATAGCATAAAAAATGGTTCTGCTATTGTTTCGGATTCAGGTTCTGAAAAAAAGAATCAGATCAATCAACAAAGTAAAGCCTCATTAATTAATAAAGAACGAGCAAAAGAGATTATTAATAGCACTTCAAAAAACAACCATGCTTTTGCAGAAGCTAAAGGAGAAAATAAGGAAACTGTAACTAAAGTGGCAGACAATAATCTTACTATAGAGGAAGCTCTAGATGAAGCCAAAAATATTATTGAAGAGGAAGAAAACGTAAATAGGTGGAGTATTGCCCCAAATGCTGCGCCTGTTTATTTTAATACTTTAGGAGAAGGTTCTTCAATAGACCCTCAATTCAATAATAATTCCAAAAGTGGCAAACTTAATATGAGTTATGGTATTTCTGCCAGTTACGCCATTAACAAAAAGTTAAGTGTCCGTTCTGGTATTAATAAAGTTAATTTGGGGTATAACACCAATAATGTAGTTTCTTTTCAAGTTGTAGGGGTCTCATCAAGTAGTCGTTCGCTTCAAAATGTCAACGCTATTAACAAAGACAATACTAGTAATAGTCCGCTAGATAATGTGTCTCTTGTTAGCGGTGAGAGCTTTAATGCGGATGACATTCCAGAAACATTTTCAACATCAAGGACCTCTATTAATCAAGATTTAAGTTATATCGAAGTGCCGTTGGAAATTCAATATGCGCTGTCAAACAAAAAATTAGGCGTTAATCTTATTGGCGGATTTAGCTCATTCTTTCTAAATAACAATAAAATATTTTCCGAACCAGAAGGTGGCACAAGAACACTTTTAGGTAAAGCGAATAATATAAACAAGGTAAGTTATAGTGCTAATTTGGGATTAGGGCTAAATTATCAAGTATCTAAAAAGATAGACTTGAATTTAGAGCCCATGTTTAAATATCAAATTAATACATTTAATAATACTTCTGGTGATTTTAAACCTTTCTTTATAGGGGTTTACACTGGATTTTCCATTAAGTTCTAGGTTTTTGGTTAGATCTGGGTATTGATTTTCTTTAAGCTCGAAAATCAATATCGAAAAAAAACTGCTCATCCCCTGAGCAGTTTTTTATTTATTAGAGGGACAGTCTGAAAAGTAATATGTTTTGTCGTTCAGAGTACTTCGACTCCGCTCAGTACAAGCTATAGCGAAGAATCTTATTGTTTTGTAATTCTATATATTATGTTTTTAAGAGATTCTTCATAGCTTCGCTGCTACCTTCTAAACAAAATATATTTTGTTTCTCGGTAATATTCTGATTGACACTTTTCAGACAGCCTCTTTTATTTGAAATATTGTAAAGGGAGGCGTTTTATTGTGGTAACTTTGATGTGGAAATGGGATTAAAGGCCTGTAATTGTTTCAAGATAATATTCCTAGCTATTTCATTTAAAGACTTCGTGTCATTGGCCGTTAAATTTTTCGTAGATAAAAATTTATGGACCTTAACACGCATTCTTCCTGGGCCACCACTAAAAAATGTATATGAAAACCGTTTTTTATTATCGGCAAAAGTTAACGGCACTATAGGTATTTGATGGTTTATCGCCAATCTAAAAGCACCGTCTTTAAATGTGTCTAAATCTATGTGTTCTTCTGGCACGCCTCCTTCGGGGAAAATACAGATACTTAAACCAGATTGTAATCTGCGTTGGGCCCTTAAAAAAACGGCCTGCCTGCTTTTAGGTGAATTTCTGTCGACCAAAATACAAGTACGTTTATAAAAAAAGCCAAAAAGCGGAATTTTAGCAAGTTCCTTTTTCCCAACAAATACAAATGGATTTTTAACCGAAACCAGCATAAGCATAATATCCGTCATGGAAGTGTGATTAGCTATAAACATATAGCTTTTATCTTTTTCAGGCGTTTGCTCCCGATCAATATGGTAGTCAAACCCCATACCAATTAAAATCACTTTTGCCCAAACCCTGGCAATCTTAAAAAAGAACGGATACCATGATTCCCTTGAAATGGAAATTAAGAGTACTGGAAACATAATAAGTATTGGCAGCCCTACCAATATGTAAAACCAGATACGATATAATATCCAAAAAATGTATTTAAAAATTCTCATAAGCCCCAAAAATACTATTATAAATTGATTATATTTAAATCATAATAACTTAATGAAGTGGTTTAAACTTTTTATAATTGGCTGCAAAATGTCCTTTTATCCCCATATTTTATCTTTTTATTACTCCGTAGCGATGCTATGCAGTGCAAAAAAGCATTCATTTGGGAATAAAATCACTATTTTTCGCTTCAATCAAAAAAGTTTAAACCACTTCAACAACTAAAATCATGGGTTTACTGTATTCGCTTTTAATTGGAGGTATAGCTGGCTGGTTAGCCGGAAAACTAATGAAAGGTGGTGGTTTTGGACTGCTTTTTAATATAGTAATTGGTATTATTGGTGGCATTGTTGGTCATTGGCTTTTTGCCAAACTCAACATCTCGCTTTCAAGTGGCGTCATTGGCGATATTTTAACGGGAGCCATTGGTGCTTCGGTAATATTATTTGTTGCAGGCTTATTTAAAAAATAAAATGCCTTATTTTTCATAAAAAAGTGGCATGGCCCGCTTTTTTTATTGTTAAACAAATATGTATTTTCGCAGCATTGTTTAACTAATTAAGATTTCCGTTTTTGCGGAAAGTACACATGGCAAGAATACTTACAGGTATACAAAGTACTGGAACACCACATTTAGGAAATATTTTAGGGGCTATTATGCCAGCAATTGAAATGGCCAATAGGCCTGAAAATGATTCTTATTTATTTATCGCAAATATGCATACTTTAACTCAAATTAAAGATGCAGAGACATTGCGCTCTAACACGTATTCTACTGCAGCTACCTGGTTAGCATTTGGTTTAGACATAGAAAAAACAGTATTTTACAGGCAAAGCGATATTCCGCAAGTTACTGAGTTAACTTGGTATTTAAGCTGCTTCTTTCCTTTCCAACGTTTAACATTAGCACATAGCTTTAAGGATAAGGCCGACAGGTTAGAGGATGTAAACTCTGGCTTATTTACCTACCCAATGCTTATGGCTGCCGACATTTTGTTATATGATGCTGAAATTATTCCCGTTGGAAAAGATCAGCTACAACATATCGAAATGACGCGCGATGTCGCCTCTCGTTTCCACGCCAAAGTTGGTGACACCTTTGTGTTACCAAAAGGAAAAATACAAGAAAACACAAAGCTTATTCCTGGAACCGATGGTGAAAAAATGAGTAAGAGCAGAAATAATATCATCAATATTTTTTTAGATGATAAAAAACTGCGCAAGCAAATAATGACCATTCAAACGGATAGCACACCATTGGAAGATCCAAAAGATTGGAAAACCTGTAATTGTTTTGCGATCTATAGTTTGTTGGCCAACGACGAGCAAATAAAATCCATGAAAGCTAATTATGAAAATGGCGGCTATGGTTACGGACATGCAAAACAAGCCTTGTTTGAATTAATTGTCGAAAAATTTGCTACACAGCGTGAGCGCTATAACTACTATATGAATCATCTTAACGAGATTGATAAAGCTTTGGCTTTAGGTGCTGAAAAAGCAAAAATAGTAGCCGATGCCGTTTTGAATAGGGTACGGGAAAAGGTTGGGTACTAAAATTCCTGCACAGGCAAGAATCTTATCAATCGGACTATACTTTAACGTGAGTTCGATGTAAACATAATGCTATTGAGCTGACTATCAATAATTTAATATTAATTGTCAGGTTGAGTACTTCGGTAAACTCAGCACAGGCTCTGTCGAAACCCATTTAAATAGCTGGTTTTAATAACCTTTCGACTTTAGTTTATCTTGAGCGAAGTCGAAAGGCTCAAGGCGACAAATCGTTTTATTAGTGAATTTATTGTTAAAAACTCCCTTGCCTGCCTGTCGGCAGACAGGTTTTAAATCGAACTCTCGTTACTTTAAAAAAACAAATACTTTATCCATTCCTACAGGGGTGTTCGTAAAACTAAAAACCTAATAAACATAGGGGTTCAAGGGGAAATCACCACGATATTGAGCATAAAGGCAAGAATCACCGACGAAGAATTTAAGTTTTATTTAATAAGATTCCTGCCTTCGCAGGAATTAAGCAACCTCAAATAACTTACCGGGTAAAGGTCTAATCACACCTTTAAGCTCCATAGTAAGCAATACACTCGCTGCTTTAAAAATAGGCATATTGCAATGAATCGCTATGACATCCAGTTGTTGCTTTTCATGTTCCTTTAAATAGGCATAAATTGATTTTTCTGTAGGATCCAGTTCAACAAATAATTGTTTTTGTATAGCTGGTTTTTTAGTTTCTTCTAATTGCCAATTGAGAATATAAGGGACATCCAGTGGTGTAGTAAGCATGTGCGCTTTTTGGTGTTTTATTAAATTATTACATCCCATGCTCTGCATATCCGTGGTCCTTCCTGGAACAGCAAATACATCCCTGTTATAAGAATTTGCAATATCTGCAGTAACCAGGCTCCCGCCTTTTTCGGCAGATTCTATAACGATGGTCGCTTCACTTAAACCTGCAATGATCCTATTTCTTTTTAAAAAATTATTCCTGTCAAATTTGTCACTACTCCAAAAATCGGTAAAAAAGCCTCCATTGCTCTCCATATCGACCATATACTTTTTATGCACTTTGGGGTAAATTTGATTCAATCCATGTGCCAAGCAACCTATAGTCTGCAAATTGTTTTTAATGGCCGCTTTATGTGCTGTTATATCCGTTCCATAAGCAAAACCAGAAACAATAATAGGATTATAAGAAGCTAAAGTTTCCACTAGCGCTTCACAAAACGCTATCCCATTAGTTGTTATTTTTCGAGCTCCAACAACACTAATAATATGTTGTTGTTTTAAATTAATATGCCCCGATTGAAACAATAAAATAGGGCCATCAATACAATGTTTTAATTTTTCAGGGTAACCTTCTCCCATAAAATAAGATACCTTAATCTTATTCGATTTTATAAAATCCATTTCTTTTTCAGCCGCTTTTAAATGATCCGTTTTAAATAAATCACTCAAAGCCATACGCCCTATACCACCAATTTTAAGCAGATTTTGTCTTTTTTCCTCTAAAACAGCCTCGGCAGAGCCACAATGTGAGATAAGACGCTTAGCAGTTATATCACCGATGTTTGGCACATGCTGCAAGGCCAAAGTATAAAGCAAATCATTTTCTGTCATGTTACTTATTTGGTTTTGAAATTATACCAATTTAGTTATAAAATGTTGCATAAATAAATTGAATTATTTTAAGTTAGAAAAAATCAAGACGAACTCTAAGGCAAAAAACAAAACATAGTCATAGTTACGTTTTACTTTTTTAACGAGATGATGACGGAAAAGAAACCTTTTATATATGTTATTTTATAGCTAAATCGGTATTACAAGAAAAGAATTTTTAAACTGTTAATAAATAGTTATCTCGAAATTTTATCTGAAAGCATAATTTTTTAACTTTGTTTCTATGCAATTAGAAACCTACATAAGTGATTTATTATATAGATATGAGTGTGTTACCATTCCTGAATTTGGTGCTTTTTTAACACAACGCGTATCTGCGACCATTCATGAAAGCACCAATGCTTTTTATCCACCTAACAAAACAGTGTCATTTAATGAGCAAATTCAAAAGAATGACGGTTTGTTAGCGCATTATATTGCTGATGTAGAAAAGATCCCTTTTGAAATTGCCAATAAAAAAATTGCAAAGCGAGTAAAAATATTAAAGGCTTATTTAACGCAAGGGGAAACACTTACTTTTAAAAATATTGGAGACATTGTTTTTAATAGTGAAGGTAAGATTCTGTTCGAACCTTCTTATCACCTTAACTACTTAACAGATGCTTTTGGTCTATCTCAATTTGTATCCCCTGCTGTAACGCGTGAGGTTTACAAGGAAGAAGCTGAAAACATTGAAAAAGTAATTCCTATTACCATTACTCCAGAAAAGCGTAAAACCAGACCATATTTAAAATATGCAGCCATTGCCGTAATGGCCTTAACACTTGGTGGTTTTGCAGGATCTAATTATTATATAAATCAAATCGAGCAACATAATCAATTAGCACAAGAGGAAGCAACACAACAATTAGATGCTAAAATACAACAGGCAACATTCAATTTAAATCCGTTTCCTGCCATTACACTAAATGTTACCAAGCAAACAGGTAATTATCATATAATTGCTGGTGCTTTTAGAATTGAAGAAAATTGTGATAAAAAAATAAAACAACTTAAAGCAGATGGTTTTAGTGCCAGAAAAATTGGTGTTAACAAATATGGTTTACACCAAGTTGTTTATGCAAGTTACGAAGACAGACTCGAGGCTTTGAAAGCGTTAAGAACCATCAAGAGAACACATAACCAAGATGCTTGGTTGGATGTTAGAAAACTGGATTAGTTTTTACAGATTCATTCATATTTTACTGCTTTAATACTTAACTTTGCCGCATCTTAAACTTATTTTGATGCAAGCAAAAACTCCTAAACAATCGAGAACCATACACACAGATATGGTTTTACCTGGCGAAACAAACCCCATAAATAATTTATTTGGAGGTGAGCTACTAGCAAGAATGGATCGTGCAGCAAGTATTGCAGCAAGACGCCATTCAAGACGTATTGTTGTAACCGCTTCGGTTAATCACGTTGCTTTTAATAGAGCCATTCCCCTAGGCAGTGTAGTAACTGTTGAAGCGAAGGTATCTCGTGCTTTTAAAACCTCAATGGAAGTGTTTATTGATGTCTGGGTAGAAGATAGGGAGTCTGGTGATAAAACGAAAGCAAATGAAGCGATTTACACGTTTGTGGCGGTAGATGAAACCGCACGTCCTGTTACTGTCCCCGAATTAATTCCTGAAACCGATTTAGAAAAAGAACGCTTTGATGCTGCATTGCGCCGGAAACAATTAAGTTTATTATTGGCCGGAAAAATAAAACCCAATGAAGCTACTGAATTAAAAGCCCTTTTTGAGTAAATTTTAACAGAGGGAATTATCTGAAAAATCATGCTAGATTTACTTTGTCTGGTGATTATTTATACTTTGCTTATCTTGAACATAAGAAGGCTCAGCATAAACTTTTTAGAAACCAACATTAACCTATCATAGAGTTAAGATACCTCAATAAACTTCAAATTTATTATCAATCATTTTAAAATTCGTTTGGTATAAGTAAAAAAGGTAAACCCCCTAGGGCAAGCCCTGGATCCTAAAAATCGACCCTCGGGTCGTGGCATTAAACCATGGGGTTCCCACTAAATACTGAAACCTGTTCTGCACATGATGCGGGATGGCCTGCCGCGGAACACACGTGGACTAGTAATTCTAAATATCCAAGGTTCCATTTCTTTTTCACAAAGTCGTAAATTTTTACGATATTTGTATAGTTATGCAAATCTTTTGGCAAGAACTTTTAGTATTCCTACACTATCTCATCAAGAGAAATCCTGAGTGAGCAGGTTTTATTGTATCTTTAAATTTATCATTTTGAAGTTTAGCCTTTTAGGTCTATAACTTTACCTTTTTTTAATCTTTAATTTTAGAAACAATGCCTTTTTACCATAAATTAGGAAATATTCCGCATAAGCGTCATATACAGTTTAGGAAACCAGATGGCAGCTTGTATTACGAACAGTTATTTGGCACTATTGGGTTTGATGGCATGTCTACCAATAGTTATCACGAGCAACGCCCCACGCAAGTAAAAGAAATAAAAAAGCAGTATAGCGTAGCTCCAAAAATTGCTTTAAAAAACAATATTAAATCGTATCGCTTAAAAGGTTTTCAAATAAAACCGGTGCAGGACTTTTTAGAAAGCAGAAAAACGGTACTTGTAAATAGCGATTGCGCTATTATATTAGCAGCACCAAAAAAATCTACAAACGATTATTTTTATAAAAACACAGATGCCGATGAGCTTATTTTTATTCATAAAGGCACTGGGAAATTAAGAACCATGTTGGGCAATCTCGATTTTAAATACGGAGATTATCTCTTGGTTCCAAGAGGTGTTATTTATAAAATAGATTTCGATACGGAAGATAATAGATTATTCATCGTGGAGTCCCACAGGCCCATATACACGCCAAAACGTTATAGAAATTGGTTTGGGCAGTTATTAGAGCATGCACCGTTTTGCGAGCGGGATATCCGCAGACCCGAAACATTGGAAACCTATAACGAATCTGGGGATTTTTTAATAAAAGTAAAGAAGCAAGGAGACATTATAGAAATGGTGTATGCATCACATCCTTTCGATGTGGTTGGATATGATGGCTATAATTACCCGTATGCTTTTTCAATACACGATTTTGAGCCTATAACAGGACGTATTCATCAGCCGCCCCCTGTACATCAAACTTTCGAAACCGATGCTTTTGTAGTATGCAGTTTTGTACCACGTTTGTACGATTACCATCCACAGTCTATTCCAGCTCCCTATAATCATAGTAATATAGATAGCGATGAGGTATTATATTATGTAGATGGTGATTTTATGAGCAGAAATGATATTGATGCAGGTCATATATCATTGCACCCAGCGGGCATCCCGCATGGACCACATCCGGGAGCCACAGAAAGAAGCATTGGCAAAACAAAAACCGATGAACTTGCTGTGATGGTGGATACTTTTAAACCGTTAATGGTTACCGAAGAAGCTATGAAAATAGCCGATGAGGACTATCATAAATCCTGGTTGGAGTAATTTGTCATTCCCGCGAAGGCGGAAACCCACTTTATTAAAATTTAATTTCAAACAATAAGATTCCCACCGAAGTTTATCTTGAGCGTAGACGAAAGGCAGGAATAACAAAAAATAAACAATGAGTAAAGACATAAAATCAGTAAACTACGGTTTAGAAAAAATATTTGAAGGGGCGCAAGACTTTTTGCCTCTTTTAGGAACAGATTATGTAGAATTCTACGTAGGTAACGCAAAGCAATCTGCTCACTTTTACAAAACAGCATTCGGGTTTCAATCTTATGCTTACCAAGGTTTAGAAACAGGATCTAAGGACTCTGTAAGCTATGTGCTTAAACAAGATAAAATACGTTTGGTTTTAACCACACCATTAAACAGTAGATCACCAATAAATGACCATATTGTAAAACATGGTGATGGCGTAAAGGTCATAGCGCTTTGGGTTGAAGATGCCAGAAAAGCATATCAGGAGACTACGAGTCGTGGTGCAAAATCATACATGGAACCCGTTGTAGAGAAAGATGAACATGGCGAAGTTGTTAGAGCTGGAATATACACCTATGGTGAAACGGTACATATGTTCGTAGAACGCAAAAATTATAAAGGTTCGTTTTTACCAGGTTTTAGTGAATGGAAATCAGATTATAATCCACAACCTGTAGGACTTAAATATATAGATCATATGGTAGGCAATGTAGGTTGGGGAGAAATGAATACTTGGGTAAAATGGTATGAAGATGTTATGGGCTTCGAAAATTTCTTATCCTTCGATGATAAACAGATCCATACCGAGTATTCGGCCTTAATGAGTAAAGTGATGAGTAACGGGAATGGACGTATAAAATTTCCAATAAATGAACCCGCAGAAGGAAAGAAAAAATCACAAATAGAAGAATATCTGGATTTTTATGAAGGCCCTGGTGTCCAACATATAGCAGTTGCTACCGATGATATTATTTCTACGGTTTCTAGTTTAAGAGCCAGAGGTATTGAGTTTTTATCCACACCACCAGAAGCATATTATAAAGCCGTACCAGGAAGATTAGAAGAACATAGTCATGAATTAAAAGAAGATATAGAGACATTAAAAAACCTAGGGATCATGATTGATGCCGATGAAGAAGGTTATTTATTACAGATTTTCACCAAACCGGTTGAGGATCGACCAACACTATTTTTCGAAATTATTCAGCGTATGGGAGCTCGTGGTTTTGGAGCAGGAAACTTTAAAGCTCTTTTCGAGTCTATTGAAAGAGAACAGGCCAATAGGGGTACGTTATAAAAAATAAGTGCGTAAACTTTAAGCAAAAACGCCATCACTTACATGTTGGCGTTTTTGTTTTTTGTAACAAATTAACGTTAAGGGCTTCTAATAATAACAAGGAGTTTAAAGAAATTTTTTATTTTTGGAACAGTAATTGTAATTTCAAGGATATAGCAATAAAATGTACATAAAGAAGTTACATTATTAATGACCCAGAACACATGAAAAGAATACCACTTATAATAATCGCAATATTAGCCATACAAATGTCTTTTTCTCAACAAGAATCTGCATTTGGAAATGGCGAATGGTTTAAGTTTAAAATGAGTTATAGTGGTTTTTTAAAAGCAGGAAATGCAACACTTACTGTAAAAGACTCTAAACTAAACAACAAAGATGTTTATCATGTAGTTGGCAAAGGCTGGACTACAGGTATGATCAAATGGTTTTTTAAAGTAAAGGACAGATATGAAAGTTACTTTGATAAAAAGACTATTATGCCTTATAAGTTTATTAGAAATATAGACGAAGGTGGGCATACCAAAGATCTTGAAATAGATTTTGATCAAGCAAATAATAAAGCGTACGTAAACAATAAAAAGCACAATAAAAAAACAGTCATTGATACCAAACCTAATATTCAGGATATGGTATCAACATTTTACTATTTACGTAATAATTTGGATATTACCAAGTTAAATCCAGGTGATGAAGTAAGGGTCGATATGTTTTTTGATGAAGAAAATTACGGATTTAAACTACAATACCTAGGAGAGGAAACCATCGATACCGAGTTTGGAGAAATAGAGTCTTTAAAATTTAGGCCATATGTTATGGCTGGTCGTGTTTTTAAGGAGGAAGAAAGTTTAACACTATGGGTGTCAAAAGATAAAAATAAAGTACCTTTGAGGATTAAAGCAGATTTAGCGGTTGGCTCTCTAAGAGCAGACCTTGAAGCTTTTAAAGGGTTAAAACATCCTTTTAGAATTGTTGTTAGATAATTATAGATTTTGAATTCAGAAATAACCGCCCAACTAAAAGAAAAATACGAGGCAATAGGTCAAGGGTTAGAAACTCATTTAGAAGGGCTACTACATAGTAAACCTATAACCTATTGGGATTATATCCATACAGATGCCTTATTAGGACTACAAATACAGAGAACTACACTGCCAGATGAGATGGTATTTATAGGATACCATCAAATTAATGAGCTCATTTTTAAAATGATTCTTTGGGAAATTAAACAAGTAGCTGAATGTGAAAAACTAAGTACTGTTTTTTTTGAAGAAAAAATAATGCGTATTAGCCGCTATTTTGATATGCTAACAACTTCATTCAATATTATGAGGGAAGGCATGGATGTAGAACAGTATAATAAGTTTAGACACACACTTACTCCAGCAAGTGGATTTCAGAGTGCACAGTATCGCCTAATAGAATTTGCTTCAACAGAACTTATAAACTTAATTGATATTAGATTTAGAGCATCCATCGATAGAAATACCCCTTTTGAGCATGCTTTCGAGCATTTATATTGGCAAGCAGCAGGTAAAGACTATAAAACGGGTAAAAAATCCATTCTACTTAAAAATTTTGAAAACCGCTATAAAGAAGAGTTTATTACTTTTATGAAAGTATATAATACGAAAAATCTATGGTCAAGATTTAAAGAATTACCAAAAGCAGATCAAAAAGATGAAGACTTAGTTAAAGCCATGCGTCATTTTGATTATACTGTAAATATAAAATGGGTCATGGCACATTATAATGCTGCTAAACATTATATATTAGGAAAAGATGGTGATGGAGAAGCCACAGGAGGAAGTGATTGGCAAAAATACATGCTTCCAAAATATCAAAAAAGAATATTTTTTCCAGAGTTATGGTCAGAAAAAGAAATACAAGAGTGGGGTACAAATATTTAATAGCGATACTATTAACAATATCTTTTATTGCGTGTAAAGACGATCCTAAACCAGTTTTTTTAGAAGAAGAATTAGCGATAGTAGAAGAAGTCCCTGAAGAGGTTTATGAATTTGGGTTTAACTTAAACGACTATACCGTTAAGCGAGATACCATTAAAAGTGGGGACAGCTTTGGGCAAATTTTAGAACGTCATAGAATAGGGTATCCTAGAATATTCCATATAGCGGAAAAAGCAAAAGATTCGTTCGATATAGTTAGAGGTCTTCAACTAGGAAAACCATATACGCTATTATGCTCTAAAGATTCGTTGGAGCTTCCAAAATGCTTTATTTATCAGCCAACGCAGGAAGAATACGTCGTTATTAATTTTCATGACTCCATTCATGCGTATACTAGCAAGAAACCTATTAAATATGTTGAAAAAACAGCGACTGGGGTCATTAACAATAATATTTCGGAAACTTTAGAACAGCAAGGCCTCAGTCAGCGATTAGCATATAAAATGGCAGATGAAATTTATGCCTGGACCATAGATTTTAGACGCCTTCAAAAAGGAGATCGATTCAAAGTCATTTATACAGATAAGTATATAGACGATACCATTTATACTGGAGTCCATAATATAAAAGCGGCCTTTTTTGAGCATAATAAAGAGCCTTTCTATGCCTTTGAGTTTGAAACGGATTCAGTAAAAGGTATTATTGACTATTTTAACGATGAGGCTAAAAATTTACGACGTGCCTTTTTAAAAGCCCCCGTAAAATTTAAACGTATCTCTTCGAGATATAATTTAAAAAGGAGAATTGCGGTTTATGGCTATAAAGTCCGTCCACATAAAGGTACCGACTTTGCTGCGGCCATTGGTACGCCAATTATGGCTACGGCAAACGGGACCGTTACAAAATCCAGTTATACAAGAGGTAATGGCAATTATGTGAAAATAAGACATAATGCCACTTACGAAACCCAATACCTTCATATGAGCAGACGAAATGCTAAAGTTGGTCAGTTTGTCAAGCAAGGAGACGTTATAGGCTGGGTAGGTATGACAGGAAATACAGGAGGTCCGCATGTCTGCTATCGTTTTTGGAAAAATGGAAGACAAGTAGATCCATTTAAACAAAAATTACCAGAAGCTAAACCGATATCAGACTCCCTAAAAGTAAAGTATTTAGATTTTATAGCACCTATAAAAAAACAGTTAGATAGCATCCCTTTTAAAAGGGGTATATCGGGATTAGAAGAAGTATTATAAAATAAGGATAATCTAATTTCATTTAAAGATTAATGGCACTACCAAATATAAACCCTACGACTACAGATTCATGGAAACGATTACAAGAACATTTTAAGACGGTAAAGAATGTTCATATGAAAGATTTATTTGCTCAAGACAAAGAGCGAGCAAATAAATTCACCATAAAATGGGACGATTTTTATGTGGATTTTTCAAAAAACAGAATCACAGAAGAGACCTTTAACTATTTACTGGAATTAGCCGATGAGGCTAAATTAAAAAACGCTATTAATAGTCAATTTTCTGGAGAAACCATAAATAAAACAGAAGGAAGAGCTGTTTTACATACGGCCTTACGTGCCCCAGAAACTTCAGAATGTCACGTTGATGGTGTTAACGTGATACCAGAAGTATATGAGGTAAAGCAGAAAATACAGCAATTTACAGATGACATTGTAAATGGCGAAAGAAAAGGCTTTACAGGAAAAGCCTTTACAGATATTGTAAATATTGGTATTGGAGGGTCGGATTTAGGACCGGCCATGGTGGTAGACTCTTTACAGTATTATAAAAATCATTTGACAACGCACTTTGTAAGCAACGTAGATGGCGATCATGTCAATGAAATTATTAAAAAACTAAACCCGGAAACAACGCTCTTCGTTGTTGTTTCAAAAACATTTACGACACAAGAAACACTATCTAATGCAAATACCATTAAAGCGTGGTTTTTAAAAACAGCTAGCGAAGAAGCTATTGCAAAACATTTTGTAGCAGTATCTACAAACATTCCAAGTGTCAAGTCATTTGGGATAGATGAAAATAATGTTTTTCCAATGTGGGATTGGGTTGGTGGCCGTTTTTCATTATGGAGCGCCGTTGGTTTGACCATAAGTCTAGCCGTTGGATATCATAATTTTGAAAGTTTGCTTCGTGGTGCCAACAAAATGGACGATCATTTTAAAACTGAAGATTTTAAGTCCAATATCCCTGTAGTATTAGCTTTAATAAGTATATGGTATAATAACTTTTTTAAGGCAGAAAGTGAAGCTGTCATTCCTTATTCTCAATATTTAAACCAATTTGCAACGTATTTACAGCAAGGTATTATGGAGAGTAATGGCAAAAGTGTGGACAGAAATGGCAACCCTATTGATTATGAAACCGGCACTTTAATTTGGGGAGAACCAGGAACGAATTCGCAACATGCATTTTTTCAATTAATACATCAGGGCACTAAGTTGATTCCAGCAGATTTTATTGGTTTTACCAAATCCTTGCACGGTAATCAAGATCACCAAGATAAGCTTATTTCTAATTTTTTAGCGCAAACCGAAGCGCTCTTAAATGGTAAAACAGAAAAAGAGGTCATTGCCGAAGGTACGCCTTCTGATATTATTCCTTTTAAAGTTTTTAAAGGTAATAAGCCAACCAATACCATTTTTATAAATAAATTAACGCCAGAGAGTTTAGGGAAGCTTATAGCTATGTACGAACATAAAATATTTGTTCAAGGTATCATTTGGAATATTTTTAGCTACGATCAATTTGGCGTAGAGTTGGGTAAGCAATTAGCAACAAAAATTTTACAGGAATTTAACAATAGCAGTCTGAGCAATCATGATTCTTCTACCAATAATCTATTGAATTACTACAAAAATAAGGTATAAAAAATGTGAAATTCTTAACGTAATTAACAAAAAAGGCACTGATGTACTAATATCAGTGCCTTTTTTGTTTGTCATAAATGTTAAGAAATTTAACACAAGCTTAATCGTTGTGTTTCAATTATCCGTATTTTTGTCCTGACTAATTTCAAATAATTAATTCTTTTTAAATTATGAAAAAAACTATTCATTTTTTATTAATGACTGTGGCGTGCTTATTTTCTACAGTCATTATGGCACAAAGCACTATTAAAGGTACAATAATAGATGCCGAGCTTAACGCTCCATTACCAGGCGCTAATATTGTTGAAAAAGGAACCACTAATGGTATTTCTTCAGATTTTGATGGTAATTTTACCTTAACCACTGAAGCCTCTTCAGGAAGCGTTGTGATTTCTTATGTAGGGTATGGTCCTGTAACCATATCATTTAACGGTGATACAAACTTAGGGGACATTAAATTAACTCCAGACAATTCTTTAAGCGAGATTTTGATTATTGGGTCTGGTGTCATTGATTTGGCAGAAGGCAGAAAAACCCCCATAGCGGTTTCTACCATTAAAGCCAATCAAATTCAAGAAAAAACAGGAAATTCAGATTTACCTGAAGTATTAAAATCTACGCCTTCTGTACAATCTGTTCAAGGTGGTGGTTTTGGTGAAGGTCAATTATTTTTAAGAGGGTTTGATCAAACTAATACAGCATTCATGCTCAATGGACAGCCAATTAATAGCCCAGAAGACGGCAGAATGTTTTGGTCGAACTGGTCTGGTGTCCTGGATGTTGCCCAAGCAGTTCAGGTACAGCGTGGTTTGGGATCTTCAAAGTTAGCTATTTCATCTGTTGGAGGGACCGTTAATATTGTAACTAAAACCATTGACAAAAGAGAAGGTGGTTTTGTGCAACAAATGGTTGCTAACGACAACTATACTAAAACAACAGCATCTTACTCAACTGGTTTAATGGAAAGCGGTTGGGCATTCTCTGCACTGTTAGGTCATTGGCAAGGAGACGGTTATGTTGATGATACGGATGGGCAAGGGCAAACTTATTTTATTTCTTTAGGCTATAAACCAAATGAGAATAATATTTTTAACTTCATGATAACTGGTGCTCCCCAATGGCATGCAACATCCGGTTTTTTTGATTTGGATGATTTATTAGCTAATGGCAGGAGATATAATAATGCATACTCTAATGTAGACAGTCCAAACTTATTGCAAAGCGGGAAATACCCAAGTGGTAGAAATATTTACCATAAACCTGTAGCTAACTTGAGTTGGGATTTGACCATTAGTGATGAATCTTCATTATCATCTGTATTATACGCTTCAGTAGGTAGAGGTGCTTTTGCATCAACTATAACATCAGGAGGTGTTCCAACTTATGCGAGAGGGTCTAATAATAACCACAACTGGTACGGATTGGTATCAAATTTCAATACTAAATTAAACGAAAACTTAAGCCTTAATGTTGGAGCAGATGTACGTCTGTACAATGGAATTCACTTTAGAAGCGTGAACGAATTCCTATCTGTAAGTTCTGTCCAAGGATTTAATGATAGTAATAGTAATGTAAACGTACTCACCAATACTTTTGGGGGTATTAATCCATGGAACCTTACATTTAACCCTAATGATGACCATTCGCAACGTTTCGGTTATGATTATGAAGAAGACATTAACTATTTAGGAGTCTTTGGTCAATTAGAATACTCTAACGATGCGTTTTCTGCATTCTTTCAGGGGTCTGCTTCCACGCAGTCCCATTTAAGGACAGAGTATAAAGAAGTTCAGGTAGCTGGACAGCCTGAAGAATCTGAAAAGGTAAATAATACTGGTTTTAACGTAAAAGCAGGTGCTTCTTATAACCTTAACCCTTCTAATGTTGTTTTTGCTAATGTAGGGTATTATTCACGTCAACCATTTCATAGTGATTTATTTGTGGATGATAGAAACTCAAATCAATTAAACCCTTTAGTAAAAGGAAATCAAAAAATCACAGGGTTAGAAGCTGGTTATCGATTCTTGGGAGATGTTGTATCGGCTAATTTGAATATCTACCATACCACTTGGAACGATAGGATTGATTATAGTTCTGATGATACAGATAACGATGGGCTTGATGATGAGTTTACACAAACAAGCCCTTTAAAGCAAGTACATATGGGCGTGGAATTAGAACTATTTACACGTCCAACAAATGGATTAAATATTAATGGATTTGTATCTGTCGGTAATTGGGAATATGATGGTAATATTACCACGAGAACAACTGATGATACCGGAGCCCTAATATCAAATGGAGCAACGAGCTACATTGATGGGGCAAAAATAGGGCAAGCGGCCCAATTTACTGCAGGGGTTAGTGCCGATTATGAAATTTGTCCGCGCTTAAAGATAGGGGCGAACTGGAACCAATATGATAATCTATATGGAAATGCCGATTTTGGAGGCAGTGAATTTTCGACAGCGAATAATAGAGGAACCATTAAACTACCATCATACGATACAGTAGATACTGGAGTCTCTTATAAGTGGCCTTTAGGAAAGGATGACGAAAACTCATTACAGTTCAGGGTTAATATTTATAATGTTTTTGATGAAGTTTATATTGAAAATGCCAGAGACAATGAACATGTAGATGCAGGAGATACAGCATGGAAAGGTGTTAACGTTGAAAATGGTGTAAGGTTTGGTTATGGTAGAACGTGGAATTTTAGCATGCGTTTTAATTTTTAATACCATTCCCAGCTTAAAATTACTCATTAAAATTTGCCTATATAAAAAATCACTGTGTTTTACTTGAGTAATTTTAAATAAGAACTGGTATAACCCGAACAAAATTATATAATTTTAAACCGCTTCAAGTTGAAGCGGTTTTTTATGCTTTTAATTATTACATTTGTTGTAATGAATTTAAATATTTGACATATGTATGATATTGTAAAAATGCTACATTCTTATTGGGCATATTTAGTGCTTTTAATATTAATCATAGCCACTGCAAATGCTTTAATAAAAACATTTGGAGATAAAGAATACGAAGCTAAAGATTTTAGAAAATCACTATTTACTTTAATAGTATCGCATATACAATTATTAATAGGGTTGATATTGTACTTTGTGTCCCCCAGATTTGAGCTATGGAGCGAATTGGGAGGTGGCGTTATGGGCAATTCCTTGGCAAGATTGTATCTTGTAGAACATCCTTTTGTAAACATAGTAGCAGTAGCTTTAATAACCATTGGCTATTCTAAGCATAAAAAGAAACTAACCTCTAAATCCAAATTAAAAACAATAGCTGTTTTTTATACCATCGCCTTAGTATTGTTTTTATCGCGAATTCCTTGGAGTTCTTGGATAGGTTAAAAATATACAGGGTTTCTAAAAAGCTTCATGATATGCCATTTTGAGGAGCACTAAAATTACAACGCGAGAGTCTGTTCATTTAATAAATAACATCTGTTCGACATATTACGAATTGGTAATCTGGTATTTAAAATATTTTAATAAAGAGGCGTATTCAGAAAATAGGATCATTAATCATATTTTGATGCTATTTTTTGTTTTTAATACTTTCATTTGACCATTTTCAGTTGTTTGAGATAATAAAAAGAACAAAAGGCATTTATTTTTTAACAACGTGACGCACGTTCCCATTAGTAGATCTCGATGTTTTTTTAAGCGACCTGTTTTTTGGAGTTTAGCATTCGCCTGCCTATTTCCAGTGCATTAGCGGTATGTATGCCAAAGAAAATCCATAATATTTCATTTGGTTTTGTTTTCGCCTTTATTTTCTTGAGGTGGTAATGTTCCTTTTCTTTGCCAAAACTGCCTTCCAGCCGTGATGCCCTTTCCTTGGTTATGGCTGCTTTTAGTTTTTCTCTTCCTGATAATCTTTGGGCAGTTTTCCCTTGCGCTTAAAATCGGTCTTTATCTTGTGCTTGCTGACAAAGTTTCGGTTCTTGTTGGTGGCATAAATAGCATCTGCCCCTATAACCTGAAGTTTTTTATGGGTAAGGCTCTGTGCTTTGTAAATACTGGATTGTAAACGGGCACCTTCATTAAAAGCATTGAAGCTTATATGTTCTATAAAGCTGATGCCGTCCACCTGTAATTTATTGACCTTGGCCCCAAACTCCACTGCTTTTATTTCTTTGCCCCTTACTATGGGGCGCAGGTAGCCTTTGGCAATGCTTACGATGCGGTCTTTTATTTTTTGACCTGTTTTAAAATGGTTGCTTTGTTGCTTATACACTTGTTTTATGGTAGCCACCCTACGGTAATATTGGGCTGTAAAACTAATGCTGTGATGCTTTTGTAATTTGGTTTCAAAATCGATAAACTTTTTTAGGAGCAACAGCAAGGCTCTTGTTAGGGATTTGCGCTTGGGCACTGTTTTGCGCCGCATTTTGCTAAAGCCGATATAGCGACGTTTCCACTTTATATATTTACTGCGCACCATTTTCACCCCTAAGGCCCTGCAGGTCTTTTTCAACTGGCCATAGAGCCAGTTTACTGCTTCCCATAAGAGCTTCTGGTTGGTTGGATAACGCACTGAACTTTCGTAACAGGTGGCATCTACCGTGACCTGGTCCGGTGTGGAGACATAAGGCTTCCAGTGCCCGTAAAACAGCGCTTCCGTAGCGTCAATGTCCAGATTGGAAGCCAGTTCGCTCCTTATCTGGCTCACTATCTTAAAATTGGTGAGGCGCCCGTAGCCTAAGGAAATATCGCAAAAAAACTGATAGTCCAGGTTACCGTTGAGCTGCTCTATAAGTTTTTGGTCCGAGCAGCCTGCATAGTGTTTTAAGAACATGAGGGCCAAACGCCCCCGTGGGCTGAACAGCATGGTATTGCCCAATCTTTTCTCTTTGATCTTAAATTGTGATACTAAACC